>NZ_GG774949.1:3000908-3021873 GCF_000162555.1 Bacteroides sp. 3_1_23 | reverse complement strand
GGCGCACTTATTGGAAGGATAACATCCAGCTTGACGAAAAAGGTATCAACAAAAGAGGAAGGAAGTCAAGGAGCATAATGAGAGCATTGAAAACAGAAGTAAAATACAGAGAGTTTCACAGAATCAGATACGCAAATACATTCTAAAGGGAGAATCGGATAATCCTAAACTAGCGGAACTGTATAAGTCCTCACCGCAGATTAAAGAACTTTTAAGCGTGTGTCAGAATTTCAGAGATATGATTAATGGGAACACTTATGATAAGGATATTAGAAAGTGGATTGAAAAAGCGAAGGCAACACGGAATATGGCACTGACGAACTTTGCATATGGTATTGAAAAAGACTGGGAGGCAGTACAGGCAGCTATTGATATCCCCTTCAGTAACGGATTACTGGAGGGGACAGTGAATAAAATTAAAGCGGTAAAAAGACAGATGTACAATAGGGCAGGAATTAAACTACTGAGAGCGAAGATTATTTATTCACAATAGAAGAAGTACCACCAAATTTGACGAAGAACCTTTATTTTTTGTTTTTATCTGCCATCTGCAACATTTCGCCTGTATTTTATTAGCAATCAAACTATTGCAGTGTTGCAGATACCGTTGCAGATACCTTTACAGATGTTTATCTGCAACACCTGATATGATCTTTTTTGCACGCAGACAAATTCTGTTTCCACGAAGGGAAACGACAGTTTCCTGCCTTGAAATGAGTGTTTCAAGCTAAGGAGACTAAAGAGCCAAGCCCGGAAAGAAAAATTTCAAGCCATATAAACAGTCGGAAACCCTACGTGTTTTTATTTATAAGGATACCAATTGCTGCTTTCTTTAAAGATATTTTCCGGAGTATACTTCGCTACTTCCTTCTTCGTTAACTGTTTAGCCCATGCCACACGCCCGGAAACATCTGCACCCGCACCCGTATTTCCGAATTCGGCATAACGGGCTGTCTTTTCGTTCTCCGGATTCTTCCAATTGTGCCATCCTTCGGGACGAATATGATTGCCAAACTCACAATTGATAAAGACCGTTGCCGCATAAGGACGCCACGGACGTCCCAAATATACTTTTTTCACTCCTGGAGCGGCTGTCAACTTACAGTTTTTGAAAACATAGCCAAATTCTTCACTTTGAGGAGTGGAAGCGGCAGTGATATACGAATCACGTTTACTATACAGCTCACAATATTCGAATAAAGCGGTGGAAGGACCAAAAATAAAATCGGTAGTCCCCTCAATATAGCAATTCGTGAATAGAAGGCGTGCTCCTTCGGTGCCTGTATAAATAGTATCTTGATTTCCCAGAAAACGACAATTGACAAACATCAGCCTGTCACCTTCGGTGTGAAGAGCTACCGCTTGCCCCAGCGGAGCCGCATTATTCTCAATCGTCAGGTCTTTAAAAGTAATGTCATTCCCCTCCACTTTCACCGTATAAGTGCGGAATGTACCCATCTTATTGATATTAGCATGGTCATCGTAAGTGATAATCGTTTTTTCTGCGCTTTCGCCCACTAATTGCACATTCTTTACCCAGGAAGGAATGACTATTTTTTCTTTGTATATACCATTCTTGATATAAATCGTCACTGTATAGTCCATAAAAGCGCGGACAGCTTCCACAGCTTCCTGAATATTGCGGTACTCTCCTGTCCCGTCGCGTGCCACAACTAATGTGTCTTTGCGTTGCTGTTGTTGTGAATAAACAGATGTTACTCCCACACTAAGTAGAAGCAAACACATCATTTTTTTTAAAATAGTCCTTTTCATCGTCGGAAATTACTTTTGTAAACGTTCGTATTCCAAGCTAGCCATAATAAAAGGTCCTACGGCTTTCGGATCGTTATTGCGGATAGTTTCATTAATATAATAGTCATAATCACCGGAACGATAGACCTTTCCTCCTAGCCCTGCCACTGCACAAGCCTTGGTGATGGTTACCAATCCATTGCTGTCCACCTCGATAAAATTATCCAGGAATCCTTTGTAGCCTTTCAAAGCCACATCCAGATAAGACTTGTCAATATATCCCAGACGAACAGCCTTAAAGAGCGAATAAATAAACATAGCGGAACAGGAAGATTCTACGTAATTCCCCTTGTCACCACTTCTGTCCATCACCTGATACCATCCTCCAGTCTTCGGATCTTGAAGTTTCTTCACCTGCACAGCTACATTATTCAAGATATCAAGCAGAGAATCTCTTCCGGCTTCATGCTGCGGAATAAATTCAAGCACATCTACCAGAGCCATCGCATACCATCCCATCGCACGCCCCCACGTATGTTTCGACTGTCCGGTCACCGGGTCCGCCCAACGTTCAGTGCGGCTTACATCGCACGCATGACGATAAAGACCATTTTTAGGATCATACGTATGACGGGCACAAGTGACAAACTGGTTGATTACATCTGCATAATCCTGCGGGAGATTATTACGGAATGCATATTCCGCGTAGAAAGGAGCTCCCATGTAAATTCCGTCCAACCACATTTGGTGGGGATAAATCTTTTTATGCCAAAAACCACCGTCCTCATTACGCGGTTGTCCTTCAAACTGGCTATAAAGCAGGTCGAGCGCTTTCTTATATTTAGGATTCTTGGTCTGCTCATAGATACGGAAAAGGATTTTTCCGGAGTTGATACGGTCGAGGCTATAATCGGTTAATTTATAAGCGGTAATGCTTCCGTCCTCGTGCACCATTGTATCCGCATACGCGATGGCGTAATCGCGAATTTTCTTGTCGCCATAAGCGTCGTACACATCGAGCATGGCTCCCAGTTCAAGTCCGTGGCAATAATCCCACTTCAGTTTCGGCTGAAAGTCAAGTTGCCAGGATTCCGGGTAACGGATCATTTCCGATTCAGTCAGCCGCACAGACCAGGGAAGCCTGCTGTCTACCTGTTGTGCCGATGCCGGAAGTGACATTGTAACCAGCAGAGTCAATATAAAAAAATTATAAAAAAGAGTTCGTCTCATGGTTTGTTATTTTAAGGATTAAACATACAAGTCTTTCACGCTACGAAAGTAGTGTTTTTCCTCCAAAGCCAGTGGGATTTTTTAGTCAAGTAGGTGCATTTTTTGTTTTTCGTGCACGGAAACGACTAATTTTGTGCACGCAAACGTCAAAAATGTCCATTTTTGATGCAATATCTCATAAATTAAGAGTTTCGTTTTGGAAGAAAGCAAAAAAGGTCTTACTTTTGGCACGGTTTACAACTAATACCCTCTGGGGAAACACAGGTAATTTATCATTAAAACAGAGAAAAAATAGAACAGAATGGAAGAAGTATTCAAGTACATTATCGGTCTTGGAGCGGCAGTGATGATGCCGGTCATTTTCACAATCTTAGGAGTATGTATCGGTATTAAATTCTCTAAAGCGCTGAAAAGCGGTTTATTGGTAGGTGTCGGTTTCGTTGGTTTATCGGTAGTCACAGCGTTGCTTACCAGCAGCCTGGGCCCTGCACTAAGTAAAATGGTAGAAATCTACGGATTGGAACTGGGTATTTTCGACATGGGATGGCCTTCTGCAGCAGCAGTTGCCTACAATACATCTGTCGGTGCTTTTATTATCCCGGTCTGTCTGGGTGTTAACTTACTGATGTTGCTTACCAAAACAACCCGCACCGTCAACATCGACCTTTGGAACTACTGGCATTTCGCCTTTATCGGAGCCATCGTCTATTTTGCTTCCGACAATATCTTCTGGGGCTTCTTTGCAGCAATCATCTGCTACATCATTACACTGGTAATGGCGGATATGACTGCTCCTGCTTTCCAAAAGTTCTATGATAAAATGGAAGGTATCTCTATTCCGCAACCTTTTTGCCAAAGTTTTGTTCCGTTTGCCATTGTAATTAATAAACTACTTGATAAAATCCCGGGATTCGACAAACTGAATATCGACTCGGAAGGCATGAAAAAGAAATTCGGATTGATGGGTGAACCGTTGTTCCTGGGTATTGTGATCGGTTGCGGTATCGGCGCACTGGGTTGTGCCAGTTGGAAAGAAGTGTTGGATGGTATTCCGGGCATTTTAGGACTGGGTATCAAGATGGGTGCGGTAATGGAATTAATTCCACGTATCACCAGTCTCTTCATCGAAGGTTTGAAACCTATTTCTGACGCTACCCGCGAGCTGATTGCTAAGAAATATAAGAATAACACCGGATTGAGCATCGGTATGAGCCCTGCACTGGTAATCGGTCACCCGACTACCCTGGTGGTATCTCTACTTTTAATCCCTGTAACTATCTTCCTGGCTGTTATCCTTCCGGGCAACCGTTTTTTACCGCTGGCTTCTCTGGCAGGTATGTTCTACTTGTTCCCGATGATTCTGCCTATTACAAAAGGTAACGTAGTGAAATCATTTATTATCGGTCTGGTGGCTTTGACAGTCGGTCTGTATTTCGTGACAGGACTGGCAGGCTTCTTCACACTGGCCGCCAAAGATGTATATGCCGCAACGGGCGACCCGACAGTGAATATCCCCGCCGGTTTTGAAGGTGGAGCACTCGACTTTGCTTCCAGCCTCTTCTGTTGGGGTATCTTCCACCTGACTTACAGTCTGAAGATTATCGGTCCTGCCATCCTCGTGGCACTGGCACTCGGAATGGCTATCTACAACCGTATCCGCATGACTAGAAATGACGCAAAGAATGCATCAACCCATAAAGAATAATATAAATCCTATAAAGAAAAGATGATGAAAAAATTAGCAATTGCAATGATGTTGGGTATCGCAGCGATGTCTGCTTCTGCCCAGGTGAATTACAAGATGCAAGTGGCTTGCAGTCCTCAAGACGTGAAAACGTATGATACCAACCGCCTGCGTAGTAGCTTTCTGATGGAGAAAGTAATGGTTCCGAATGAAATCAACGTTACTTATTCAATGTACGACCGCCTGATCTTCGGTGGTGCAGTACCTGCAACAAAAGAACTGGTACTTGAAACGATTGATCCGCTGAAATCTAAATTCTTCCTTGAACGCCGCGAACTGGGTGTCATCAACATTGGTGGCGAAGGTATCGTAATCGTAGACGGTAAAGAATATACGCTGAAATTCAAAGATGCTTTATACGTAGGTAGAGGCAAGCAGAAAGTGACTTTCAAGAGCAAAGATTCCAGCAATCCTGCCAAGTTCTACATCAACTCGGCTACTGCTCACAAGGAATACAAAACTCAATTGATTACTATCGACGGACGCAAAGGTTCTCTGAAAGCCAACTCATTTGCTGCCGGAAAGATGGAAGAAAGCAACGACCGCGTTATCAACCAGTTAATTGTTAACAACGTACTTGAAGAAGGTCCTTGCCAATTACAGATGGGACTGACAGAGTTGAAACCGGGTAGCGTATGGAACACGATGCCGGCACACACTCACTCTCGTCGTGTGGAAGCATACTTCTATTTCAATGTACCGGCAGGAAATGCGATCTGTCACTTCATGGGCGAACCTCAAGAAGAGCGTATTGTATGGATGCAGAATGAACAAGCTATCATGTCACCGGAATGGTCTATTCACGCTGCTGCCGGAACAAGCAACTACATGTTTATCTGGGGTATGGCAGGTGAAAACCTCGACTACGGAGATATGGACAAAATCAAATATACAGAAATGCGCTAATCGTTGCGTATTCCTGTTCATACATATAATCAATGATCCGAAAAACTTCATTCTTTTCTCCTACGAGAGAAAGGAATGAAGTTTTCCGGATTTTGCATATTCTTCCCCCAAAGAACAAACACTCGTTACCTTATTATATATAGGATGTAACAAAATCCAACTATAATGCAACGAATAATACATGATTTTGACCAATTTTTACAAATAAAATTCAGTCTAAATACCGACCTTTGTCAACGAAACAAAATCTATTTAAATCCATTATCATGAATGCATTTCAAAAAACAGGCGAAAAAATGACAAACTACAGATGGACTATCTGTGCTATGCTATTTTTTGCTACCACAGTTAACTATCTCGACCGTCAGGTTCTCTCATTGACATGGGATGAATTTATCAAACCGGAATTCCACTGGGACGAATCTCATTACGGTACTATTACTTCTGTTTTCTCGATTGTATACGCTATATGTATGCTGTTTGCCGGTCGTTTTGTCGACTGGATGGGAACTAAAAAAGGCTACCTTTGGGCCATTGGTGTCTGGTCTGCCGGTGCTTGCCTCCATGCTGTCTGCGGTATCATCACAGAAGCTCACGTTGGTCTCCACAGCGCAGCAGAACTGGCTGGCGCAACAGGAGACACTATCGTCGTTATCGCTACTGTCAGTATGTATTGCTTCCTCGCTGCCCGCTGTATTCTGGCCTTAGGAGAAGCTGGCAACTTCCCTGCCGCTATTAAAGTAACTGCAGAGTATTTCCCTAAAAAAGACCGTGCGTATGCTACTTCCATCTTTAATGCGGGTGCGTCAATCGGCGCATTGATTGCCCCTCTTACCATTCCTATCTTAGCCAAAGCGTTCGGTTGGGAAATGGCATTTATCGTGATTGGTGGACTTGGCTTCATTTGGATGGGATTCTGGGTATTCATGTACGATGCTCCATCTAAAAGCAAACATGTCAATCAGGCAGAGCTTGATTATATCGAACAAGACCAGCGCGAAGCAGGCAGTGCTCCAATGACAGATGAGAAAGACGAAAAAAGAATGAAGTTCTGGCAATGTTTCAGCTACAAGCAGACATGGGCCTTCATCTTCGGTAAGTTCACCACTGACGGTGTATGGTGGTTCTTCCTTTTCTGGACTCCGTCTTATCTGAATACTCAATTCGGCATCAAAACCTCCGACCCGTTGGGTATGGCATTAATCTTTACGCTTTATGCGGTAACCATGTTATCCATCTATGGTGGTAAATTACCTACCATCTTCATCAACAGAACGGGTATGAATCCTTATGCAGCCCGTATGAAAGCGATGTTGATCTTCGCCTTCTTCCCATTGGTTGTATTGTTGGCACAGCCGTTAGGTACGGTTTCTCCATGGTTCCCGGTTATTTTAATCGGTATCGGTGGTGCTGCTCATCAATCCTGGTCAGCTAACATCTTCTCTACTGTAGGTGATATGTTCCCAAGAACGGCTATTGCAAGTATTACCGGTATCGGTGGTATGGCAGGAGGCGTAGGTTCTATGATTCTTCAGAAAGTGGCAGGTAACTTGTTCGTATATGCTTCCGGAACAACAATGGTTGACGGCAAAGAGGTGGAAATGACGAAAGAATTGCTCGAACAAGGAGCACAATTCGTACACCCTGCCATGACATTCATGGGCTTCGAAGGTAAACCTGCCGGATATTTCATAATTTTCTGCGTGTGTGCAGTAGCTTATCTGCTTGGTTGGGTCATCATGAAGGCATTAGTTCCGAAATACAAACCTATCGTATTGGATTAATTCCATTTCAATAGATACTATCAATAAAAACAAAAGAGTAATCCGTCGCCGGATTACTCTTTTGTTTTTAACCAATTATTCAAAAAATGAAAAATAAAAAAGCCTCTTCTCACGAAGAAGGCTTTTTAGGTTTACTTATCCTGCATCATCCTCCTGCAATTTTTTTAAACGTAACACTAAAAAACAGTGTTTTGCATTCCTATAATGAAGTATAGTAAACGTTAAGATGAAAAAAAGGGAAGTCTCACGACTTCCACAATTCTTCTAACCTTAAATCTAAATCTCTATGAAAAAAACGTGTTGCAAATATAGGCGTTTGTTCAATATAGAGGTGTTAATGAATTGCATAAAGAGAGAATAAAAACTAACATCTGCAAAAATGATGCAATTTTTCAGGAGCCTTCTATTAATTTTAATAAACTTTTATAGAGAGGATTGCGTTCCAAGAGTTCGGGAACTCCCGTGATGAACATCTGTTTCCTTGCACGGGTCAAGGCAACATTCAGTTTCCGGTCAATCAAAACACCCTCTTCTTCTGTCAGATTGGATAGAAATTTTAATTGATAAGGGTAGTTGACACAGAAGGAATAGATTATTACATCACGCTCGCTTCCCTGGAACCGCTCCACCGTGTCAACCAGAATGCGATTCAAAACCGGAATACCTACTGATTCTATTTCTTTTTTAATCAATGCTATCTGACTCCGGTAAGGAGTAATGATTCCTAAAGTACGGGATTCGTCAAAATCCGACTGATGGTGTTCATAAATGCGAACGGCTAAATCCGCAACGATACGTGCTTCCGAATAGTTGATTTTGGCAGATGCTCCTGCTTTCTCCGGCACAGACGGATAAAAGGCTAAACGGCAGATCGTGTCCGAGTCCTCTATTTGATGAGGTAGTCCGACAGGAATCAGCCGCCCCCCGTAAAAAGCACGATTGGCAAATAAGGCAACTTCCGGATGCATGCGTCCCTGACGACAAAGCATATCATAGGAACGATGAATAGCAGACGATGAACAGGCTGCCGTACAGTTCCGATAAAGACGTTCGAACAAAGAATCTTTCAGATTGCTCAATCCGATAGACAGTAATGATTCATCATAGATTGCCGCCTGTTCCGCGTTTTGCTGCACAACAGCAGGCAGTTGCTTATGATCTCCGATCAATACAAACTTATCTATTGCATCTTTTTCATCTTCTCCACGTGCACAGAGGATTCCTAACAACTGCGGTTCCAGGATTTGGGTAGCCTCATCAATAATAGCTACATCAAAATGTTTCAAGCGAAACAGTTCCGGCTTACCGGAAATAGCCGCTACCGTTCCCACAATAATCCGACAATTCCGAATACGCTCGTAAACTTCCGAACGACGGTTGCAAGAGGATAATTCATTTTCAATCAGATGCCCGCGGTAGGCTTCATCACATGACAATTCACTTCCTACCCGGATAAAGTCAACTGCCGGAGCAATGGAAGCCAACGACTTGCATATCTCATCAACCGCCCGGTTGGTATAGGAAAGCAAAAGAATCTGCGCATCCTTGTCTGCATGGAAAGTCTCTACCATTTTCTTCAAGGCACATGAAGTCTTGCCTGTTCCCGGAGGTCCGATAAGAAGGAAATAGTCCTGTGCGGCTTTTGCCTTCAGGGCGACTCGCGTAAAATCGTCTTCCGAACAGAAAATCATGGAATCCAATGATTTATCAAACCTCGGAGGACGTTGTGACAGCAACAAGTCACGACGTTCTTTTCTTGCAGAAAGATAAGCATATAATCCCTGATACATCGAGCGGAATGTCGTATCCATTGTATCATGCTCTATGGCATAAAGGCTTTCGGCCGGAAGTACGGATGGATTCTGCTGGGTAGCACGCAAGCGGATACCTATTTCGTTTTCTGTCAGATACTCGATATTGCCTTTGAAAACCATTTTATTGGTGACATTATCTGTATCACAGTTTCGTTCATAAAGGATAATGGCGTCGCCTTGACGGAAATTAGGAAGGAAAGTTTCAGCATGAAGCATCTCACTTCCAGCGGTAAGAGTAAGTCCGGCTTTATATTCATCGGCGGCATGGTTCTCCTTTATTTTCAGATCATAAATGATTTCTCCAGCCTCACATTTCTCCGCCAATGTAGAGAGCCACAAAGAAGCTGCCCCTGTACGTCCCTCATAATCCACGTCACCGGATTTTGAGGTATAAAGTTCCTTTGTTATAAAGTTGTACACCGCATAGAAGTAATTCTTTTCCAATGCGGAAAGAGCTTTCAGCTTCGATTGAAAGTTATCAATAGAAGGACGCAGGTATGTTTCCCAGAAACGCCCTTTCAATCCTCGTTCATTCAAGGTGGAAGCATTGATTTCTTCCAGTTTTTGTGACGTATACTCCAGGCTGTTTCGTAATTGGATGCCATATTCATCGGCTACAATCCGGTTACGCAAATCAATTACCCGGCGTACCATCGCCCACGAAGGACGGGAAGGGTAAAGAAGCGGATAGCGGGTATAAAGCAAATAAGCTTTCACTTTTCGGTGATCCATTCCCATCGAATATTGCAATACCGCCTGATAAAGCAACATCTGTACTTTATTATTCTCTTTCGGTTCTACCTTGCCCCGGATAGCATACTCGTCCGCTTTACCGGATTTCATTTCGATAAAAGAAGACATATCCCGCTGCATATAGTCAAGACGTCCCTGGAGTCCGAGTGCTTCGCAAATATAAGATGGTTCGAGCACGGCATCTGTCTTGTCAAGCTCATAGCCGGCTGCATGAAAGGTGTCATTTACTGTTTCACGAATATGATCGAAGTGCAATTTGCAGTCTTCAAAGAATTGGCGTTCTTTCTCCTTGTCTCGCAAATCAGAGCAGGCGGCCAGTTCAATAGGATAACGCCGGAAGGCTTTCTGCATACAGGTACGATAGTCTATCTCTTCACTCTTTGCATGAATCCATTCGTCCAGAAAAAGGTTGGCTATATTTCCCAGTAATAAAGGACGAGCATTTTCGATCGGTTGAAGACGGGAAAGAAAATAGTTGGCCGGATGGTGTCCGTAGTCACGGAAACACTCGGCAAGGGAACTGATGTCGAGCAAGTAATCCGGTTCGAGTACGATAAAAGAAGGGGTCAGGATTCCTGCTTCATCGATGGCTACATCCAATAAATTGACTTGCGCATGCCGCCAAAGCAGCTTGCACGTTTCTGCAAACTCTTCATTGATTTGAGGAACATTATAACGGACAAGGTATGGTTGCTCAGAAACTTCATCCAAGGGAGTCACATACAGATATTGTTCGTCGGCATACTGGAAACAGACACGCATCCGCTGTACCCGCTCGCGGGCAGGAGGCGCAACCAAATAGGTGGCATCCGCACGCGGAAATAGTCGATATAGTTCCAGAGGAATATCTTCATCCAAGAGTTTACGGATAAAGAAAGCCAGAGTTTTCGCATCCCGCAAGAGTTGTTCCCGGTTGGGCTCTTGTTGACGGTTCAGGATAGCATTTGAAGTTAACCGGAAAGTATGCAGCCGGTTCTGCTCTGTAACAGAAAGACCCACCTTAGCTGACACAAAACTAATTCGTGCGGAAAGATCGGTCATCTGTAAACTTTCGTTTTGCATTTGCCCGCGACAAATGCGTTCCAGCAAGTCGCGCATTTGCTTATATCCTACGGCAAGATAGGCATCTTCTGCCCGGCAAACTGCTAAAAGGATTTCATAAGATTCTATCGCTTCATTCTTCGGACAAGGCAACTTCATCTCCAGTTTCATCTTCTACTTCCTCTTCCTCTTCGGTTTTCTTCTTGTCTTTTATCATCAAAATACTCATCTCGTACAACAGATAAAGTGGAATAGCTACGACACTCAATGTGAAGGGATCGCCTGTCGGAGTAATAATAGCAGCTGCTATCACGATGACAACCACCGCATGACGGCGGTATCTCCGCAAGAAAGACTTGTTCACCACTCCCAGCAAAGAAAGCAGCCATGTAACCAACGGAAGTTCAAAAGCCAATCCCATGCAGAGAACCAGCATCATAAAATTATCTATATAGGAATTAAGCGACAAGATATTCTCCACTTCCGAACTCAACTGATAGGTAGACAGGAAACGGAGAGTCAGCGGATAAACCATAAAGTAACCCAGCAGTACGCCGATGAAAAACATCACCGTTCCGATAGTCAATGCTTTACGCACGCCCTTTCTCTCATTCGGATAAAGAGCGGGATTGATGAAACGCCATATTTCAAAAAAGATATAAGGCATAGCCGTCACCACCGACATCCAAAATGCTGTCGACATGTGAATAAAGAAAGGAGCAGCCAAGTTGATATTGACCAGCTTCACATAAAATTGTTGTGTGAAGAAGTCATCGGTCAAATCAAATGTTTTACCGATATGCCGTAATAAATCGTAGAATATGAAATCATTGTGGCAAGGTGCAAGTATTACATGGTCGAAGAGGTAGGGCATAGCAATAAAATAGCCTATCGCCAATACAAACCAAACTCCAACTACCCGAAAAAGCACCTTACGCAGTTCGTCCAAATGATCCCAAAAGGTCATTTCTGCCATCCGTATGTTGTGCTCTTTTAGTTCTTAGAAGGATCTACAGGTTTGTCCAACTCGTCTTTTGCCTTGTTTATTTCATCTTTCGCTTCGTTCACACCGTCTTTGAAACTTTTTACACCTTTGCCTAATCCGCGCATCAGTTCAGGTATTTTCTTTCCACCAAAAAGAAGAAGGATAACCAAAGCGATAATAATCCATTCGGAACCACTAGGCAAAAAGCCTAACAATAATAAGTTTGTCATAAGTTTATTTGATATAAGAGGTTTTTAATAGTTGCTGCAAATATAATCATTTTCACCACAGGTTACATAGATTAGCCCTGTTTTTTATGACAACACAGGGTTATTAGAAAATTCTAATCCTGATAATATACCCGCTTCACCCGTGTCGATATACTTGTCAACACTTCATAAGGGATCGTATCCAGCTTATCGGACAACACCGTAATCGGAAGATCATCACCAAAGATGATAGCCTGATCGCCTTCCCGACAATCAATATCCGTCACATCGATCATGCAGACGTCCATACAGATATTCCCTACATAAGGAGCTTTCTTTCCGTTCACCAGGCAATAGGCATTGCCGCGTCCCAAATGGCGGTTCAATCCATCCGCATAGCCGATAGGAATGGCCGCAATGCGTGAAGGACGTGCCAAATGCCCCATCCGGCTATATCCTACCGTATCTTCTTGGGGAACATCCCGTATCTGAAGAATGGTAGTCTTCAACGTACTTACATTATGTATAATCGAATTGTCTATCGGGCTAACTCCATAAAGTCCGATTCCCAAGCGCACCATATCAAATTGTGCATCAGGGAAACGCTCGATTCCTGCCGTATTACAGATATGACGGAGAATCTTATGAGAGAAGGCAGCCTGCAATTCTTGCGAGCCTTTCTCGAACAATTCAATCTGCCTGCGAGTGAAAGCGTCGAACTGCGGCGAATCACTTCCTACAAAATGAGAGAATACCGAACGGGGGATCACCGCACTCTGATTCTTCAGACGACGAATGAGCAATGGTATATCTTCTACCGCAAAGCCCAGACGGTGCATACCTGTATCCAGTTTCACATGAATCGGGAAGTTGGTGATTCCTTCTTTTTCTGCTGCTTTGATGAGCGCATCAAGCAGATGGAAATTATAGACTTCCGGTTCCAGCTTATAATCGAACATGGTTTTGAATGCCGTAAGCTCCGGATCCATAATTATAATAGAGGCGGTAATACCTGCTTTGCGAAGTTCGGAACCTTCGTCAGCCACGGCCACAGCCAGATAATCGACATGGTGTTCCTGCAAGCTCTTGGCTATTTCGTACGAACCGGCTCCGTAAGCGGATGCTTTCACCATACAGATCACCTTTGTTTCCGGATGGCGAAGCATGGAACGGTAATGGTTCAGATTGGCGACCATCGCTCCCAGGTTTACTTCAAGGATGGTTTCATGCACCTTCAATTCAAGTTCTTCGGATACCAAATCAAAGTTGAACACGCGCGAACCTTTTACCAGAATTACTTCCGAATGAAGTGATTTGAGTATGCCGGATGTAAGAAGTGCTTCTGTGTTAGGAAAGAAGTAGCGTTCGAGATCGTCATCAAAACGAGCGGAACAGGAGGATATTTCCTGCCCTACACCAATCAGTTTATTTATTCCTTTACTCTGCACCAACTGTGCTACACGCCGGTAGAGCGTAGCGGTACTTTGGCCGGTTTCCAGTATATCCGACAGGATCAGTGTCCGCTTCAAGCCTTTCTTTTCCGAACGACGTACCAGAAAGTCGAGTGCAATATCCAACGATGCCAGGTCTGAATTATAACTATCATTAATCAATACGCAGTTATTCTTTCCTTCTTTCACTTCCAGACGCATGGCAATCGGTTCGAGACGGGCCATCCGTTCGGTGATCTGGTCGGCAGGTGTCATCAGGTAAAGACAAGCTGCCAGGCAATTCAGCACATTTTCAATGGAAGCGTCATCGATGAAAGGAATACAGAATGTATTATCCATTTCCAGATAACGATAGGATATAACGGTATGATCTTCTTTCTTGATTACACGGCTGATATACAACGGACGTTCAATATCCCTACGGCTCCAGGCTATTTCACGTGCAGTCAGCATTGATTTTGCGACACAATTACTGATTAATTCGTTATCGCCGTTGTAAATCACTACATCGCAGTCTTTGAAAAGCGTCAGTTTCTCCATGCATTTCTCTTGCAATGAGAAGAAATTTTCCTGATGGGCACCGCCGATATTGGTCAGAATACCAATGGTAGGCTTTATCATTCGTTTCAAGGCTCCCATCTCTCCCATTTCGGAGATGCCGGCTTCGAAGATGCCCAGTTCTGCTTCTTCTGAAAGTTGCCATACAGAAAGAGGAACTCCGATCTGCGAATTATAGCTACGCGGAGAACGGACGATACAACGATCCGGACTAAGTAACTGGTGCAACCACTCTTTCACAATGGTTTTTCCATTGCTTCCGGTGATACCGATCACAGGGATTTTAAATTTATCACGATGCGCTTCGGCAAGCTTCTGCAAAGCCTTCAGAGGATTGGGAACGATAAGGAAATTGAGAGTTGAGAGTTGAGAATTGAGAATTGGCTGCGCATCATCATCCTGCCCAGATTTCTCCATTTTCAATTCTCCATTCTCAATTAATTTAAAGTCTTCTTCTGTTATTACAAAATTGCGTACGCCCCGGTCGTATAATTCGGGGATATAACGGACTCCGCTATTTCGTTTGGTAGTTAAAGCAAAAAAGAGAGTTTCTTCCGGAAAACTCAAAGAGCGGCTGTCTGTTAACAGCCAATCAATAGTCGCTTTATGTTTGCCCATACGGCGGGCACCGATACTTTTGGCTATGGATTCAATCGCATATGACATAGTTCTGTTTCTTTTTGAAAATCTAAGTACGGGTATTTTCCGATAAGTCGTTCTATTTTTAACACTATTTGTCCTAAAAAGCGTTGATACGCCTCTGACTCGGGGTGAAAGGGTTTATGTGCCAAGTCCCGGCGGATGTCCTGCACTGCCATGATAACCTGCTTTGTTTCAGCGGAAAAGAAGGTTTCGGAGAAGCGTTCCCACAGGTAACGAATCGCCAGAGGAGACGGATGCAGCATATCGTCAGCATAGAAGCGATAATCACGCAATTCGTCTAATATGATTTCATAAGAGGGGAAGTAGAACACTCGTTCCGGGAACAATTGCTGCAACCGGTCGATGGCCAGTAACAACGTAGATTTACTTAATTGATTGGCGTGCATTCCGTCGCGTATATGACGGATCGGGCTGACTGTAAACAGCCATTTTAATTCCGGATTGCAGGCTGCCATTCCGGTGATGAGCGCTGTATAATCTTCTACAATTTCTTCAACAGTAAGCCGGTAACGTAAGAAATGGTTTTCCGGCAGTTGATGGCAGTTGGCTACCACTTGCCCACTCTCTTTTTGTTTATAAACATAAGCGGTGCCCAAAGTTACCATTAGCCAGTTCAACTCCGGTAGTCTTTGATGGGCGTGATGAAGACGGGCATTTATGGTATGCAACGTTTCTTCGGGCGTAAAAGCTGAAAAAGAGCCGTGATGCATCGGACTATGCCATAAGTCTTTGTAGGCAAACAAATCCTGGCTGGTATATTCTTTATGTCCCATAATCTCTCTCAAAGCGGATGAGACGGACAAAGGATTATAAAGGATACCAAAAGGATTCAGATCCAGCTGAAACCCGGCGTCCATTAATTGTCTCCCGATATTTTCTGCAAAACAGGAGCCCATCAAAAGAATACGATCTGCATGACTGACAGGTGGCATCCCGGCAGGCAATTCTACAGATGTTTGAAAGTTCATACGATTTTCCATCATTTCATTACGTTTCATATGCAAAAGTAATCAAAAAACAATTTCCTACCTCTTTTTCCTCACGATTCAATAATCTTAGGGAGTATGGAAAAACAGATACGTCCCTATGCCGAATAAGATTTTATAAAAAAAGGGGGGCGAATATACTTTCTTTTCGTATTTTTGCACTAAATTTCCTCGAATCATGAAGAATGAACCGATATATAACTTGCTAAACACTATCAATTATCCTGACGACCTGCGAAGACTAGACGTAGAGCAACTGCCGGAGGTATGTAGTGAATTAAGGCAAGACATTATTAAAGAACTCTGCTGCAACCCGGGGCATTTTGCTGCCAGTCTGGGAACAGTGGAGCTGACCGTAGCTTTACACTACGTCTACAATACACCTTATGACCGTATTGTATGGGACGTGGGACATCAGGCATACGGCCACAAAATACTGACAGGACGCCGTGAAGCCTTTTCTACGAACAGGAAACTCGGAGGAATCCGCCCTTTCCCGTCTCCGGAAGAAAGCGAATATGATACTTTCACGTGCGGACATGCTTCCAATTCTATTTCTGCAGCTCTCGGTATGGCTGTCGCAGCCGCCAGAAAAGGAGATGTCAAACGCCATGTAGTAGCCATCATCGGCGACGGTTCCATGAGTGGCGGACTGGCTTTTGAAGGGCTGAACAATGCATCTGCCACGTCGAACAACCTGCTCATTATCCTGAATGACAATGATATGGCCATTGACCGTAGTGTAGGAGGCATGAAGCAATATCTCTTCAACCTGACAACTTCCAACCGCTATAATCAGTTACGTTTCAAGCTCTCGCGCATGTTATTCAAGCTCGGCATCCTAAACGAAGAACGTCGCAAAGCGCTCATACGTTTCGGGAACAGCCTGAAATCAATGGCTGCACAGCAACAGAATATTTTCGAAGGGATGAATATCCGTTACTTCGGTCCGATAGACGGACACGACGTAAAGAACCTGGCAAGAGTATTACGTGATATCAAAGATATGCAAGGACCTAAAATCCTGCACCTACATACTATCAAAGGAAAAGGATTCGGTCCGGCGGAGAAACACGCTACCGAATGGCATGCTCCCGGCAAATTCGATCCGGTCACCGGCGAACGTTTCATTGCCAACACTGAAGGAATGCCTCCGCTTTTCCAGGATGTATTCGGAAATACATTGGTAGAGCTTGCCGAAGCCAATCCGAAGATTGTCGGTGTCACTCCCGCCATGCCTAGCGGTTGTTCGATGAATATACTGATGGAGAAAATGCCCAAACGTGCGTTTGATGTAGGCATCGCCGAAGGACATGCGGTTACTTTCTCCGGTGGGATGGCAAAAGACGGACTGCAACCATTCTGCAATATCTATTCTTCTTTTATGCAACGGGCGCATGATAATATCATCCACGACGTAGCGATTCAGAATCTCCCTGTTGTTTTGTGCCTCGACCGCGCCGGATTGGTTGGCGAAGACGGTCCTACTCATCACGGAGCTTTTGATATGGCATGTTTACGCCCGATCCCTAATTTGACTATCAGTTCCCCGATGGACGAACATGAATTACGTCGCCTGATGTATACGGCACAATTGCCGGACAAGGGACCGTTCGTGATCCGTTACCCCCGTGGACGCGGCGTACTGGTGGACTGGAAATGTCCGCTAGAAGAGATCCCGGTAGGAAAAGGACGGAAACTGAAAGAGGGCAACGACCTTGCGGTTATCACTATCGGACCGATAGGAAATATAGCTGCCCGTGCCATCCCCCGGGCAGAAGCTGATTTCGGTCTGTCGATCGCCCATTACGATTTGCGTTTCCTGAAACCGCTGGACGAAGAGCTATTACATGAGGTAGGACGCAAATTCCAACGTGTCCTGACTATCGAAGACGGGATTATCAAAGGCGGTATGGGTAGTGCTATCCTTGAATTTATGGCAGACAACGAATACAAACCAACCGTGAAGCGTATCGGTATCCCCAACCTATTTGTAGAGCATGGATCAGTTGCCGAACTGTATCAACTGTGCGGCATGGATGAAGAAGGGATTCTGACTAAAATAAAAGAATTTATCAATTGACATGAAGATTATTATTGCCGGTGCCGGCAACGTAGGCACCCATTTGGCCAAGTTGTTATCGCGCGAAAAGCAAGATATCATCTTGATGGATGATGACGAAGAGAAACTAAGCGCTCTTAGTGCCAATTTTGACTTGCTGACTGTTGCCGCTTCTCCTTCTTCCATCTCCGGATTGAAAGAAGTGGGCGTCAAAGAAGCCGACCTGTTTATCGCAGTCACACCGGACGAAAGCCGTAACATGACTGCCTGTATGCTGGCTACCAATCTGGGAGCTAAAAAGACAGTGGCACGTATCGACAATTACGAATATCTTCTGCCCAAAAATAAAGAGTTTTTCCAGAAGTTGGGAGTAGATTCTCTGATTTACCCGGAAATGCTGGCTGCCAAAGAAATCGTATCTTCCATGCGTATGAGCTGGGTACGCCAATGGTGGGAGTTCTGTGGAGGTTCTCTAGTTCTGATTGGCACGAAGATGCGCGAAAAGGCTGAAATCCTGAATATACCGCTGCATCAGCTAGGCGGTCCTAACATACCTTATCACGTAGTAGCCATCAAACGTGGAACGGAAACGATTATTCCCCGTGGAGACGATGTCATTAAATTGCATGATATTGTTTATTTCACCACTACCCGCAAGTATATTCCTTATATTCGTAAGATAGCCGGCAAGGAAGATTATGCCGACGTACGCAATGTGATGATTATGGGGGGAAGCCGTATCGCAGTCCGTACCGCACAATATGTGCCGGACTATATGCAGGTGAAAATAGTTGATAATGACCTGAACCGTTGTAACCGCCTGACAGAGTTACTGGATGATAAGACAATGATTATCAACGGAGATGGTCGCGACATGGATTTGCTCATCGAAGAGGGACTAAAGAATACCGAAGCATTTGTTGCTCTGACCGGTAACTCGGAAACGAATATTCTAGCCTGTCTTGCCGCTAAACGTATGGGAGTGGAAAAGACAGTGGCAGAAGTGGAGAATATCGACTATATCGGTATGGCGGAAAGCCTTGACATCGGTACTGTTATCAATAAAAAAATGATTGCTGCCAGCCATATCTACCAAATGATGTTGGATGCCGATGTGTCTAATGTGAAATGTCTTACTTTTGCCAATGCGGATGTTGCTGAATTCACTGTACCGGAAGGTGCAAAAATCACCAAACACCTGATTAAAGACCTGGGACTCCCGAAGGGAACTACCATCGGAGGAATGATCCGTAACGGAGAAGGTATCTTGGTGACGGGTGATACACAAATCCGTCCCGGCGACCATGTAGTCGTATTCTGTCTGAGTATGATGATTAAAAAGATTGAGAAGTTCTTTAATTAAGCATAAGATAACTAAACCAATTTATGATTAATTCAAAGATGATATTCCGGATTCTGGGCTTTCTGCTTCTGATAGAAACAGCAATGCTGTTATGTTGTGGAGCGGTTTCTCTTTTTTATAAAGAGAATGACTTGCAGAGTTTCCTGATTTCATCTGCTGTCACAGCCTGTATTGGCTTTCTGCTGCTTGCCATCGGGAAAGACGCTGTGAAATCCTTGAATCGCCGTGATGGATATGTCATCGTCAGCGCAGCATGGGTTACCTTTTCCCTTTTCGGAATGTTACCTTATTATATAGGAGGATATATTCCCAATGTTGCGGATGCATTTTTTGAGACGATGTCCGGATTTAGCAGTACAGGTGCCACTATTCTGAATAATATAGAGTCGATGCCCCACGGAATACTTTTCTGGCGCGCTATGACGCAATGGATAGGTGGTTTGGGTATTGTATTCTTCACCATTGCTGTTCTGCCGATTTTTGGTGTGGGCGGAATTCAGGTGTTCGCAGCAGAAGCCAGCGGACCTACTCATGATAAAGTGCATCCCCGCATTGGCATCACTGCTAAATGGATTTGGGGTATTTATGCCGGAATGACGGGAACACTGATTATTTTACTAATAGGTGGTGGCATGAGCATATTCGATAGTATATGTCATGCTTTTGCAACGACCAGTACCGGTGGGTTCTCTACTAAACAGGCCAGCATTGAATATTACCATTCACCTTATATAGACTATGTAATTTCCATTTTCATGTTCCTTTCAGGAATTAACTTCACGTTGCTGCTGTTGATGTTTAATGGGAAAATTAAGAAGTTCCTACATGATGCGGAACTGAAGTTCTACTTTATTTGTGTTTCATTCTTCACTCTATTCATTGCTATCTGGCTCCATCAGACTTCTTCTATGGGAGTAGAGGAGGCATTCCGGAAATCGCTTTTCCAAGTGGTTTCATTGCAAACTTCTACGGGATTCGTCACAGCTGACTATATGCTCTGGCCTTCTATCCTCTGGGGCTGTCTCATCATTGTGATGATTATCGGAGCTTGTGCCGGCAGTACAACAGGAGGTATCAAGTGTATTCGTATGGTTATCCTGTTTCAAGTAGTGAAAAATGAATTCAAACATATTCTTCACCCTAACGCCATACTCCCGGTGCGGGTAAATAAGCAAGTTATTTCTCCTTCCATTCAGTCTACTGTATTGGCTTTCACCTTTTTGTATGTGGTCATTGTTATCATCAGTGTACTTGTCATGATGGGCTTAGGAGTCGGTTTTCTGGAATCAATAGGAACCGTAATCTCAAGCATAGGTAATATGGGACCAGGCCTCGGCAGATGTGGTCCGGCTTTCTCATGGAGTGCATTGCCTGATGCTGCCAAATGGCTGCTTTCTTTCTTAATGCTCTTGGGACGCTTGGAATTGTTTACAGTATTATTGCTTTTCACTTCCGATTTCTGGAAAAAGAATTAAGAATTCGGTTCTTCGTCAAATTTGGTGGTAATCTCTTTTTTATTTCAACTGTCTTCTTCTTTCTTAATCCTATTAAAAGTTGTAGATATGTTTGCTTTTTAGTAACTTTAAAGACACCACATCATTAAGAGTTACAATGCAACAAGTCATATCTACAACGTACAAATATACATCAAAAAAAGAAAATAA
>NZ_GG774949.1:2966930-2999798 GCF_000162555.1 Bacteroides sp. 3_1_23 | reverse complement strand
CACAGAATCAGATACGCAAATACATTCTAAAGGGANAATCGGATAATCCTAAACTAGCGGAACTGTATAAGTCCTCACCGCAGATTAAAGAACTTTTAAGCGTGTGTCAGAATTTCAGAGATATGATTAATGGGAACACTTATGATAAGGATATTAGAAAGTGGATTGAAAAAGCGAAGGCAACACGGAATATGGCACTGACGAACTTTGCATATGGTATTGAAAAAGACTGGGAGGCAGTACAGGCAGCTATTGATATCCCCTTCAGTAACGGATTACTGGAGGGGACAGTGAATAAAATTAAAGCGGTAAAAAGACAGATGTACAATAGGGCAGGAATTAAACTACTGAGAGCGAAGATTATTTATTCACAATAGAAGAAGTACCACCAAATTTGACGAAGAACCGTTTTTTCAACTTTATAGAGGAGGATTACGCATCAAAATTAGGGTCACAAGCGTAAGTCATAAACCAAATTCACCTCTGTGTCCTCCGTGTCCTCTGTGGTAAAAACCGTGCAATAATGTGCCAATATGCTAATTGTTTACGTTGTGTCCCACATGGTAATTGGTACGCTGATAATTATTCACCATTGAAACCTTTTGCGCAGCCTTTTTATCCAACTGTTGCTACGTATAACATTATTATTCTGTCCAATCGCTTTTTTCAAATCCCGGATTCGTTCGTTTTGTCTCTTCATTGCTGCCTGTATTTCGTTTATCAACGTATTTATTTCCTTCTGCAGCTGAATTTCCTTTTCTTTCAATTGAATAATGTGGGCGTATTTCTCGCAGACCATCGTTTTGTCTATGCACAGTTGTTCCAGCGTATCAATATATTCTGCTGTAATGCCGGCTTTACTTCGGCGAAAGAGTTCCAGAATACATTCTTCGTCAACGTTCGGAACATTGTCTATGTATAACATAGGGAATTGTCCCATTTCCACCCAAAGTAGGATCGCTTCTTTTTCGATGTGATACTTAATCACTGCTTTTTCTACACTAATCCATTTTGGCATATCGCTTTTGTTTTAATGTGTTATAAAAAAGGAGTAAATAACGTATTGTCCGGAGAGGTGCAACGAACACCCACGATTTTTATGATTTCGGTCGGCTGGGGAATTGGTTGGGGTATAAGGATTGTTGAAACCGACCGGATACAATAAAAGCGTGAGTGCTGTTGTACCATTATCTAAACTTAAGGCTTAGCAACACCCTTCACCAGATAATGATAAACAACAGACACCCACGCCAAACGTTTATATATAACAAATCTCTAATCGATATGTTGATATACGACTATCTACGTGGAGTATCTGTTGTATCATCTCTCGGTGTGAAAAAACTGCTAATTTTTAAGTTTGAGAGACAATACGTTATTTACTCCATTAAGGAATAAAAACCGCTTTTGCCTGTTTCATCACGCTGATGGGCAGAAAGCGTGTGACAAAGATATATGTTTTTTTCGGAATAGGATGGAAAAGAGGAAATAAATGCAGGAAATATGGTATGAGAATAGAGAGTATGGTATAAAGATGGTAAATATGCTATACGGGTGGCAAATATAATGTGATGATAAAAAGGAGGGAGCCAAAAGTGAAACCATCTATTAGATTGATATTATTTAGGTACGGATTACACGGATTTCGCGGCTTTTAGTCTAATGGAACCGTGAAATCCGTGTAATCCGTGCCTAAATGAAAGCCATAAAAGTCTTTTGACCTCGCATTGTCTTTCCGTGCAATTCTTTTTTTTAGCTGCGATTTCTTTTGGGCTTTCCGGAGAAGATAGTCAGTTCAAGAATTGCAAAGATGATTTCCGTTGTGGTATATCCGGTAAATGTATATTCCAAATTTTCATTTTCGGAGAAGTATTTGAGATAAACGGTTGGAGTGCCATTGTGGAAGTCGAGAAAAAGATAAGAAGTATAATCATAGATGCCAAGATCGGCAAACTCGTTCAGAATCGCTGTGTTGAAAATCGTGCATTGGCCTGTCTTTGATTCATTTCCGGACATTTCGAATCTGCGATGTTCTTTTGCGAGATCGTCTTTATTCACATGTCTGAATTGTTCTTGCAGTTCTTTACTGAAAGAAAGGCGTTGTCTGATGAAATTAAAAACTTCTTCCTTTGTCATTTGTTTTAAATCGGTTATTTCCATTTTTTATTAATTAGCCGGGTAAAGGTACTTTCTTTATTTGGTAATAAATCGGATTTAGTCATATTTCTTTTATTTATTTTTCGGCTTATAACCCTAAAAGAATCTGAATTTATGGATTTATTTAGGGTTATAACCCTAAAAACTTTCCGAAAATAGTATATCTTTGTGCTTATAACCCTAAAAACTTTTGAATATGATTAATCGTGAACAGTATATGGAACAAATTGTTCCTTTTATAGATAAGCCGTTTGTAAAAGTGATAACGGGTATTCGTCGCAGTGGAAAGTCGGTAGTGCTGCGTCTGATTCGTGACGAACTGTTGAGGAGAGGAGTTCGTGAAGAACGTATCATCTATCTGAATTTTGAAAGTTTTCAGTGGATAGATTTGAAAGAGGCGAAGGCTTTGTATGCTTATATTCGGGGACAGGCGGGAGATGCGGGTAAATATTATATTCTCTTGGATGAAATTCAGGAAGTGGACGGTTGGGAAAAAGTGGTCAACTCACTTCTGGTAGATTTGGATACGGATATTTATGTGACCGGCTCCAACTCACGTATGTTATCGTCCGAACTGGCAACTTATTTAACGGGACGGTATGTCGCTTTCCATGTCATGACCTTGTCTTTTAGAGAATATCTGACTTTCCATGACTTGCAGGCCAATGATCCGACACTCAACCGGAAGGAGGAATTTCAGAAATATCTCCGTATGGGAGGATTCCCAGCCATACATACTGCCGATTATGGATATGAGGCTATCTATAAAATTGTTTACGACATCTATTCTTCTGTCATTCTTCGTGACACGGTGCAGCGTCACAATATCCGGAATGTGGAACTGCTCGAACGGGTAGTGAAGTTTGTTTTCGATAATATAGGCAATAAGCTGAACGCTAAAAATATAGCTGATTACTTCAAAAGTCAGCAACGGAAGGTGGATATGAATACCATCTATAATTATCTGAATGCATTGGAAAGTGCTTTTATCATTCAACGTGTTCCCCGATATGATATTAAAGGAAAGGAAATTCTGCAGACGAATGAGAAGTATTTTGTAAGTGACCTTTCTTTGATTTATTCCGTGATGGGCTATCGTGACCGGTTGATTGCAGGTATGTTGGAGAATCTGGTCTGTCTGGAGTTGAAAAGAAGGGGTTATGAAGTGTATGTAGGCAAACAGGATGATAAAGAAGTGGATTTTGTAGCCATCCGTCGGGAAGAAAAGATTTATGTGCAAGTAACGTATCAGTTAGCTTCACAGGCAACTGTTGAGAGGGAGTTTGCTCCTTTGCTCGCCATTAACGACCATTATCCTAAATATGTAGTTAGCATGGACAGCTTGTGGCAGGATAATGTGGAGGGTGTCAGGCATCGTCATATAGCCGATTTCTTGTTGGATGATGCTTGACGTTAAGGAATATAGAAAACGAAAAAGAGGAAATTCTCTGCGAGAATCTCCTCTTTTTTCATCTTTCACGAAAGATCGAATTATTTCTTCTTACGGTCACCGTAACGGCTCATGAACTTATCAACACGACCTGCAGTATCTACCAATGTAGATTTACCTGTATAGAACGGGTGAGAAGTGTTTGAGATTTCAATCTTCAGCAACGGATAAGTTTCACCTTCGAATTCGATGGTTTCTTTAGTTGCTACAGTTGATCTAGACAAAAACATGTCACCATTTGACATATCTTTAAATACTACCGGACGGTATGATTCTGGATGAAGGCCTTTTTTCATTTCAGTATCTGTTTTTTAATTTATATTCTGTTACTATTTTGGTAAGAAATAGTGTAATGGTCATTTTCAGAGCGCAAAGATAATGCTTTTCTGTGAAATAGAAAAAGGTTTTCTAAAATTTCTGATTTCTAATTTATGATTTCTGATTGGCTATGCAGATTTTGGTGATTAAATGAATGAAAAATGAGGTATAAATAAGGAGATATAAATCCGAAGGCATCAATCAGAATTCAGAAATCATAAATCCCAAAGTTTGCAAGGTGGACATTACAATCTAATGTCACACTCGTATTCCTGCTAAATTTTGCAGTCTGATTTAAACCTTTTTCTACTATATTTTTCTTTCCGATGTTCGTTATTCGATGGATAATGCTTACTTTTGCGTAGAATTTTTATTCACTAACAATAAACTTTAAACAAAATGGTAAATTACAAAGATTTAGGATTGGTAAACACAAGAGAAATGTTTGCTAAGGCTATCAAAGGTGGATATGCTATCCCAGCATTCAACTTCAACAATATGGAACAAATGCAGGCTATCATCAAGGCTGCTGTTGAAACTAAATCTCCTGTGATTCTTCAGGTTTCTAAAGGTGCTCGTCAGTATGCTAACGCTACTTTGTTGCGTTACATGGCACAGGGTGCTGTAGAATATGCTAAAGAATTAGGCTGCGCACATCCGGAAATCGTTCTTCATCTTGACCACGGAGATACATTCGAAACTTGCAAATCTTGTATCGATTCAGGTTTCTCTTCAGTGATGATTGACGGTTCTCATCTTCCTTACGAAGAAAACGTAGCATTGACTAAGAAAGTTGTTGAATACGCTCACCAGTTTGACGTAACTGTAGAAGGTGAACTTGGCGTATTGGCTGGTGTAGAAGATGAAGTTTCTGCTGACCACCACACATATACTGACCCAGAAGAAGTAATCGACTTCGCTACTCGCACTGGTTGCGACTCTTTGGCTATCTCAATCGGTACTTCTCACGGTGCTTACAAGTTTACTCCGGAACAATGCCACATCGACCCGGTTACAGGCGTAATGGTTCCTCCTCCATTGGCATTCGAAGTATTGGACGCTGTAATGGAAAAACTTCCGGGATTCCCTATCGTTCTTCACGGTTCATCTTCAGTTCCACAGGAAGAAGTGGCAACTATCAACCAATACGGTGGTGCATTGAAAGCTGCTATCGGTATTCCCGAAGAATGGTTGCGTAAGGCTGCTAAGTCTGCTGTTTGCAAAATCAACATCGACTCTGACTCACGTCTGGCTATGACTGCTGCTATCCGTAAGACTTTCGCTGAAAAACCAGCTGAATTCGACCCACGTAAGTATCTTGGCCCGGCTCGTGACAACATGGAAAAACTGTACAAGCACAAAATCATCAACGTGCTCGGTTCTGACAATAAATTGGCACAGTAATAATCTCCGGATTATTCCATAAATAAAAGAAAGAGGCTGCTCCGGTTTGAACACTGGTAGCAGCCTTTTTTATGACGTTTAATCGTTTCAGAACGGAGAGAAGAAACACTATGGCTGTAATTAAAGAACACCCGTGTCACAACTGAATGTAACACGGGTGTTCTTATCTATTATATAATGTTTCTTACATCAAGAATCCAAGCAGGATACCGGCAGCAACAGCTGAACCGATCACTCCGGCAACGTTCGGACCCATAGCGTGCATCAGCAAATAGTTGGTCGAATCATATTCCAAACCAATCACTTGCGAGATACGTGCAGAGTCGGGAACAGCAGAAACACCTGCATTACCGATCAACGGATTGATCTTATTACCTTTCTTCAGGAAGATATTGAAGATCTTAACGAAGATGACACCGGATGCCGTTGCAATAACAAATGACAATGCACCGAGGGCAAAGATCTTGATAGAGTCAAGCGTCAGGAATTCGGATGCTTGTGTAGAAGCACCTACTGTCAGACCCAACAGGATAGTGATTGTATCAATCAACGGACCACTGGCAGTATTAGCCAAACGGCGGGTTACACCACTTTCTTTCAACAGGTTACCGAAGAACAGCATACCCAGCAAAGGCAGACCAGAAGGAACCAGGAAACAAGTCAGCAACAAACCGATGATCGGGAAAATCACTTTCTCCGTGTGAGAAACGGCACGCGGCGGTTTCATGCGGATGACACGTTCGTTCTTGGTGGTGAGCAGACGCATGATAGGCGGCTGTATCACCGGAACCAACGCCATATAGGAGTAGGCGGACACCGCAATGGCTCCCATCAGGTTAGGTGCTAGCTTGGAAGAAAGGAAGATGGCCGTCGGGCCGTCTGCTCCACCAATGATACCGATAGCACCGGCTTGCATCGGATCGAAGCCCATTTCTAGCGCGATCATATAAGCACCGAAGATACCGAATTGTGCAGCTGCACCGATCAGCATCAATTTTGGATTAGAGATAAGTGCCGAGAAGTCCGTCATGGCACCGATACCCAAAAAGATGAGTGGCGGATACCAGCCGGAGGTCACTCCCTGATACAATATATTCAATACAGAACCTTCTTCATAAATACCGACTTTCAGCCCGGCATCCATATTAAAAGGTATATTACCGATCAATATACCGAAACCGATAGGAATCAGCAGCATCGGTTCGAACTCTTTGGCTATTGCCAAATAGATGAATACCAAGCCAACGAGAATCATGACTACATGCCCTACCGTAGCATTGGCAAAGCCTGTGTATGTCCAGAAGTCGGCTAGGTTATTTCCTAAAAAGTTTATAAAGTCTCCCATATTATTCAATAATTACGAGGTCATTACCTTCAAGAACAGAGTCTCCCTTGTTGACGTTGATGGCAGTAATCTTACCGTCCTTATCCGCATTGATATTGTTTTCCATCTTCATGGCTTCCAATATGATAATGGTCTGTCCTTTCTTTACAGTATCGCCTACATTCACTTTGATGTCGAGGATCACACCCGGCAGCGGAGATTTTACTCCTGATTTTCCGGTAGATGGAGCGGTCGGTTTCACTACTTGAGTAGGAGCAGCAGGAGCATTAGGCATCGGGCGTACTGTCACGGGTTTCGCAACAGGCTTCGGCTGTTTCTCCATTTCTACTTTATAGTGTGTACCGTTCACTTCTACATGAGCGATGTTGTCTTCAATATCTCCGATGGTTACTTTATATGAGTTACCGTTGATTTTATATTTATATTCTTTCATCGTTTTTACTTTTTAAAAGGTGACTTACTTTCTGGGAGGAGTTTCACGCAAAGTGTAAATCTTCGAACTCCATGGTGAGTAGCTGCGTTTTACGCGGGTGATGGTCAGCACCGTTTCTTCTACGTCGTGCACCTCATCCTGCATTTCGTGTAATGCCATAGAAATAGCAGCGTATACTTCGCCCGGAGCCTGTGACAGTTCCTTAGCTTCATGCTTGTCAATTCCTTTAGATTTCATAGCGTTGCGCTTGCTCAAATTAACAGCTACTTTTCCTACAATCTTGAAAGCAATAAAGAGAAGAATCAATCCGCAGAATACTACGCTCATGGCAGAAATGGACATTCCAACGCCATCAGCATCGTGTTCTTCAAACTTTTCCATCTTGGAATTGCTGTCAAGAGTCTTGTTGTTGGTGCTCGGAGTCACGTATTTGTCACCGCTTCCACTTTTTACTTCCCATTCAGCTGCCCCGTCGCTTACACGAGCGTATGATTGATTGGGACCGAGAGTGCCTGCGGGCACTACAATCTGGTCGAGCAACTTCTTGCCGGAGTCGAACAGACCCACCCAATTAGCTGTTTCCGGATTCAGCTTGAAGCTGGTATGGAAAGTACCACGGTTAGGTTCGCCATCTGCCCAGAATAGTGCATGTTGGCGGGGTTTCACTAAGGTAAGTATATCACCTTTCGGGATAAAATAAGTAACTGTATCGCCCGGTTGGCTGCTTACTTTCAGCAAGCAAGCTGCCAGGTCGGCGCTACCGAATGATTTATTGAATATTTCAATCCATGCGCTGTGCAATCCGTAATCGTCCTGAAAATTACTCTGATTGTTTATCAGGATTTCGTTTAGCACCAGCTTATTGTTCGACTTTTGCTCTCCACAAGAAGTCAGACCAATCAGCAACAGCAAAGAAAGGAATATTCCGATTTTGGTTTTGTTCATAATCGTTCTTGTTTTAATGTGAAAAGTAGGATTACAACGGAATATTACCATGCTTCTTAGCCGGATTACTCAATTTCTTAGTCTGCAACTGCTGCAAAGCACGGATAACACGGAAACGTGTGTTGCGCGGTTCAATCACATCGTCGATGTAGCCATATTTAGCTGCATTGTAAGGATTGGCGAACAATTTCGTGTATTCTGCTTCTTTCTCTGCAAGGAATTGAGCCGGGTTTTCCTGATCTTTGGCTTCGCGTGCGTACAATACTTCTACTGCTCCTGCACCACCCATTACTGCGATTTCGGCAGTAGGCCATGCGTAGTTCATGTCACCGCGAAGTTGCTTACAGCTCATCACGATGTGAGAACCACCGTAGGATTTACGCAATGTGATAGTAACCTTAGGCACAGTAGCTTCACCGTAAGCATACAACAGTTTAGCACCATGAAGGATAACGCCATTGTATTCCTGACCTGTTCCCGGAAGGAATCCCGGTACGTCTACCAACGATACGATAGGAATATTGAATGCATCGCAGAAACGAACGAAACGTGCACCCTTACGAGATGCGTTACTATCGAGCACACCAGCCAGATACTTAGGCTGATTAGCAACGATACCTACCGATTGTCCGTTGAAGCGGGCGAAACCGATGATGATATTCTTTGCATAATCTTTCTGGATTTCAAGGAATTCACCGTTGTCCACAATAGCGCCGATCACTTCGTACATGTCATACGGTTTAGTAGGGCTGTCGGGGATAATATCGTTCAAAGAATCTTCCAGACGGTCGATTGGGTCTGTGCAATCTACATAAGGAGCTTCTTCAAGGTTGTTTTGAGGAATATAGCTCAACAGTTTGCGAATCAGTTCGAAACCTTCTTCTTCTGTTTGGGCGGTGAAATGAGTCACACCCGATTTAGTGGAGTGAACGCTTGCGCCACCGAGGTTTTCCTGGCTAACGTCTTCACCTGTAACGGTCTTCACCACTTTCGGTCCGGTGAGGAACATATAAGAAGTGCCTTCCATCATCAGTGTGAAGTCGGTCAGAGCCGGAGAATAAACAGCACCACCGGCACAAGGACCGAAGATACCGGAAATCTGCGGAATAACACCTGAAGCAAGGATGTTGCGTTGGAAGATTTCTGCATAACCTGCCAAAGCGTTGATACCTTCCTGGATACGTGCACCACCCGAGTCGTTGATACCGATACAGGGAGCGCCCATCTTCATGGCTTGATCCATGATTTTACAAATTTTCAATGACATCGTTTCTGACAGTGAACCGGCAGAAACAGTGAAGTCCTGTGCGAACACATATACCAGACGTCCTTCGATCGTACCGCAGCCGGTTACTACACCGTCTCCCGGGTAATGTTTTTTCTCCATGCCGAAGTTCGTGCATCTGTGCTCAACGAACATGTCCATTTCTTCGAAGCTACCCTCGTCAAGCAGCATAGCCAGACGCTCGCGTGCTGTGTATTTCCCTTTTTCGTGTTGCTTCGCAATTGCTTTTTCACCGCCTCCGATACGTGCTACGGCACGGCGTTCAATAAGCTCTTTAATTTTTTCAAGTTGATTACTCATGAGTTCTTGTTAGTTTTAGAGTTTATGATTAATGTTCGCAGAGTTCTGTTAACACACCCAAAGTTGATTTCGGGTGAAGGAAAGCGATATTCAAACCTTCAGCACCTTTGCGGGGAGCTTTGTCGATAAGGCGGATTTCTTTGCCTTCTGCCTCTGCCAGCGCATTGGCTACGCCATCTTCTACAGCAAATGCGACGTGGTGAACGCCTGCACCTTTGTTTTCAATGAATTTGGCAATAGTACTCTCCGGGCAAGTAGGCTCCAACAGTTCAATTTTTGTTTCGCCCACTTTTAAAAAAGCAGTTCTTACTTTCTGATCTTCCACTGTTTCAATGTTGTAACACTTCAGACCTAATACATTTTCGTAGTAAGGAAGGGCTTCTTCGATGCTTTTTACAGCAATGCCCAGATGTTCAATGTGTGAAATCTTCATAACTATACTTTTTTTATTTGGTTTTAAATCTGTGCTTATAAGGCATAAAACAGCACAAAGAAAGACATTTCTTATCTAATAAAGAAATATTTCTGCATTTAATTATTGGATTATTAAACAGAAAAAATGGTGGGAAAGGAGCATAAAACATTGTTTTGTAATCTTGAGATTACATTTAGACATAAAACTTGACTAAGAGTTTATTCAGCCAACTCCAATTGACGCGGAACCAACGGCGGGTACTGCTTTGTTTTCCTCCGAAGCGAAGAACGAAATCACGATAACCGTGTTTACGGAACGGAAGTCCTACATCCATAAATTCCATGTGGCGGAATCCCCGTTGGTGTGCGTCTTCCAATGCTTTCCAAACGGCTAGCACACCCGGATATTGAAGTGCGTATGTCTTTCTCATTCCTCCCGAAAACCAAAGGTATGCGTCGTCTCCCGAATAGATACAGACAGAACCGCCAATGATTTTCTCTTTGTATTTCACAACGAATATTTTTGCCTGTTGTCCTTTGATTAACATATTGTTCATGTGGTGGAAAAAATCGTTGGCCGGGAAATATCTGCGTATGCGGGAGGAATAAACCTTGTGCAGCATCCGTGAGAAATCGTGTATTTCTTCCACGGTATGTGCTTCCTCTACTTTGGCTCCATTCTTGAGTCCTTTTTTTATCTGACGGATGCGCGACGGGCTGAACCGGTCTTCCGTCTTTTTCATACTGTGCAGCGAATTGCGTACCCGCAACCAGTTGACTGGGAAATAATCGTTGGTACGGAAAACCCGATAACCGAACATCGAATTGTTCAGGTTCCGGAATTCGATCAGGACACAGCTGCGCGATGCTTCTTGTGTGAGATGTTCGAGCATATCGCCGAAGACTTCTTCTGCCTTTTCTTTGTTGGTCGAAAGAGACTCGTCCAGAAATTCGCCTTCACTATATACTACACAATGTTTCACTAAAGAAGAAGGGAGCCACTTCTTTGCTTTGCGGATGGCAGCAAGCAGGCGTGCCACCGGTCTGCCGTCTTCTGTTGCCACTATTAATAAAGGAGTATACCCAGGAGTTGCTTCATAAATCAGAAATAACTCTTTGGAATGGAAGGTATTTTTTCCCGGCAATTCAGGAATATCCTTCCCATGATAATATGTTGTTAGTTTCAGTGGCATCTAAGTACAAATTTACACTTTTTATTCTTTATTCAACAACAAAATAAAGAATTTGTTGGAGCTGCTTGAAGTAAAGTATAATATATAGTTGCGTATTTAATGGAGAAAATATATTTTATAGAAGAAATATGGTATGAAAAGTGAGTACGTATTAAAATTAGATTCGTCTTTAATTAAGATTATAATCGAATAGTTTTTGCAAAACAACGAGAATTAATATTAACTTTAAATTAGAACGAATGAGATGTAATGCATTTGTTGAAGCATGGAAGAATCATCATAGACGCGCTTCCATGATTTTAGGGTTGTCTTTATTGGCTGCCCCTCTGTCATACGCTGTTTATGCAGAAGATGGAGTTTCTAATACTATGGTGCAAGTTGTCACACAAACGAAAACTGTGAAAGGAACTATCATCGATGAAAGCGGGGAGCCGCTGATTGGAGTTTCTATCGTTGTGAAAGGAACAAGTACAGGTACGATTACCGATTTTAACGGTAACTTCTCTATCGATCTTCCGGCGGGAAGAAAAGAACTGGTCATTTCTTATATCGGTTACAAAGAACAAACGGTGACTGTGACGGGCAACGGACCGGTCAATGTGAAAATGGTTTCGGACACACAGGCATTGGATGAAGTAGTTGTTGTGGGTTACGGTACGATGAAAAAACGCGATTTGACAGGAGCTATCACTTCTGTAAAAAGTGAAGATGTAGTGATGAATCCAAGTTCAAATCCGATGCAGGCTTTACAAGGTAAGGTGGCAGGATTGGATATTACGCGTGAATCGGGACAGGCCGGTTCGGGAGTAAAGATGCAGTTGCGTGGTAACCGGTCATTCCAGAAGGATTCCGGAAATCCTTTATTTATAATTGATGGTATGCCGGGGGATTATTCTACATTGAATCCGAATGATATTGAAAGCATTGAAGTTTTAAAAGATGCTTCTTCGACAGCTATTTATGGTTCAAGTGGTGCGAACGGTGTTATTTTAATTACTACTAAAGGTGGTAAGGAAGGCAAAGCAATTGTTAATTTTAATGCATACGTAGGTGTAAACGGCTGGTCAAGGACTCCGGAGATGCGTAGTGGAGAAAGTTATATACAAACCTTGAGAGATGCATCTGTTGGTGCTGGCGATGGACGTTGGAGCTCGGTTGCTGATGATAAAAATCTGTTTACTACTGATGCTGAATGGAATGCACATCAAAATGGCCAATATATAGATTGGGTGGATGCTTTGTTGAAAACCAGTGTAACACAGAATTATTCTGTTTCTGTGGCTGGTGGAACGGAAAAGACAAAGGCATATTTTTCTCTGAACTTCTCTAATGAGGATGGGCAGTTTGCACAAGATAGTTATAAACTTTATTCATCTAAAATCCGGGTAGATCATAAGATTAAAAAGTGGATGAAGGTGGGCATTGATGCTCAACTGTCTTATGTACATCAAAATAAAGCTGATTCTGATTTACAGACTTTGATGGCGTCAAATCCTCTTGGATCCTTGTATAATGAAGATGGAAGCATCAATCCGCAACCTGTTGCCGATCCTTCATCTACAGTATATAATTATCTTTTAAATGAGGATAAAAGTTTGTACCGCAATCAGGCTCAAAACCTTAAGGTTTATTTTAATCCTTACTTGGAAATCACTCCTCTTAAAGGGCTGACTTTTATTACTCGTGCTGGTGCTAATTTGGGATATTCACGTAGTAACACTTTCACAGGAGAGGGGTCTGTTCAATGGTATAAGGCAAATCAAACGGCAGACGGCATTAAGGCACAAGTTAAGGACAACCGTTCGTATAATTATAAGTGGGAAAATATACTTACTTATAATTTCCAGATTAAGAAAGTGCATGATATAACTCTTACTGCAGTTACATCGTGGAACCACAATCGTAGCGATGTCACTACTTTGTATCAAAAAGGTGTTTCTGATAATAAATTCTTATGGCATAATATTCTTGATGGTAATTCCTCAACTTCGGGAAGTACTTCTTATAGTATGTCTAAGGGGATGGGATATGTCGGCCGTTTGAACTATTCATATATGGGTAGGTATTTATTTGCTGCATCTGTCCGCCATGACGGCTCTTCCAGACTGGCAGAAGGTAATAAATGGGATACTTTCCCGGCTTTTTCTTTGGGATGGAGAATCTCTGATGAAAAATTTATGGAGAGTACGACTAACTGGTTGAGTAATCTGAAAATTCGCTTCGGATATGGTGTTACGGGTAGTACAGCGGGGATTGATCCGTATTCGTCTGCTGCATCATTGGATGCTACTGCTGTAAATATGATATTAGGAGGTGTTCTGACGCCGATTTATAAATTCTCACAGAATATTCCGAACTATTTGCTTACATGGGAAAAGTCGTATAACACGAATATTGGTATTGACGCTGCATTCTTAAATAATCGCATTGATGTCAGTATGGAATATTATAATACAAAAACAAAAGATGTTATATGGAACAAGGCACTTCCTGTTATTAATGGAGCATTCTCCCCGGATGGTGGACCTAAAGCGAATTATACTACTAATTTAAATATGTGTGAGACTAGCAATAAAGGTTTTGAGTTGGCTCTTAATACACGTAATATTATAACAAAGAACTTTACCTGGAGTTCAAGTGTAACTTTCAATCATAATAAAGAGAAAATAACCAAATTGTCCGGTGGAGACTCAGATGTGCTTAATAATGGTGACACCGGTTATGCATTGGCATTGGGAGAAGCTATTAACTCTTATTATCATTATAAGTTGGATGGTGTATGGCAAAAAGGTGAGGAAACTGATGCGGCGGTATTTGGTGCTGCACCTGGTGATTTGAAAATCAATATACCTAATTTAGTAAAAGAATCTGATGGTAGATTCTATAAAATAGATGAAGAAACGGGTAGTGCTGCTGTGGATGAAAATGGTAATGTTATTTATTACACTTCTGATAATAAATATACTCCAAGTGATGCAGATTATCAAATTCTGGGTCACAACTCTCCGGATTGGTCTTTAGGATTCCAGAATAATTTTACCTGGAAGGATTTTGATTTAAGTGTGTTTGTTTATGCACGTTACGGACAGATGTTTGCTTATGATATGTTGACGTCTTATGACCCGAAGGGTATACGTAACTTCCCGACCTATTTCAATTATTGGACTGAAAACAACCCTTCAAATGATTTTCCTGCCGCCAATGCTAATAAAGGTCTCGAACAATATACAGGATATTACGCATTACGCTATGTAGACGGTTCGTTTATAAAGATTAAGAACATTACATTGGGATATAGTCTGCCGAAATCTATCTTAAAATCAGCCGGTATAGAGAAGTGTCGTTTCTATGCTACCATTACAAATCCGTTTGTATTTGCGAAAAGCCATTTGCTGAAAGATTATGATCCGGAAATGAATGGTTCTCTGAAGTACCCATTGACCAAACAATTTGTATTTGGTGTAAATGTTACATTCTAGTTTTTCACTAAAAAAAGTATTGAAATGAAAAGTACAATCTATAAAATAGCAGCGCTTACATTCGCTGTGGCTTCAATGTCTGCCTGCTCGCTTGATGAGTATAATCCAAGCCAAAAAACAGGAGATGAAATTCTTGCAACGTTCGATGGGCTTAAAGGATTACAGTCTTATTGTTATTCATCACTTTACGGGCAGTTATTCAGTGTCTATGATTTCTTGTCTGTGGCTGAAGGTGGTACGGACTGTTGGATAACTCCTGCCGGTAATCCGGATTATGCCAAGCAGGTGATTTATTATGATGGTTTAGCTACGAATACGAATGCTACAAATAAATTATTCGGTCAGGCTTATTCTATGATCGGTAATTGTAATGCAGTAGTAAACAGGGCTGAATTACTAACGGATGGCAATGAAAAAGATATAACGACTTTAGTGGCTGAAGCCCGCTGTCTTCGTGCGTTTTATTATTCCATATTGGTGAATACGTATGGAAATGTAACGTTAACATTGGAAGAATCGTCTCAAGATCCTATTTTGACTCCGCAGCGTAACTCTATTGAAGAACTATATACGCAGATAATTGATGATTTGAAATTTGCGGCCAATAATCTTGAAGATACTCCTTATGATAATAATCGTGCGCGTGTGACTAAGAAAACCGCGTTAGGACTTTTGGCTCGCGTTTATGCTCAAGGTGGTGGCGAATATGGGCTGACAGAAGAGGGAGTATCTTATTGGCAACGTGCTAAAGAAGTGGCAGAGGACATGATTTTAGCGTATGGTGACTGTCTGTATGATGATGTGGAAGATGTTTGGGCTCCGGCAAATAATCGAAATAATAAAGAAGCTTTATTTATTGCTGCCGGTCCGGATGCTACGAATTTGGAGAACTGGAATGCTGGAACACAATGTAATAACAACTTTACTTATATGTATCCAAAGCCAAATACTCTCACTATTTATCCTACTCCGGATAATCAAAATTATTGGTATGGACGTACTAATAATAATACGTTGGCACCTTCCAAATATTTGCTGGATTGTTTTGATGCTGATTATGATAAGCGGTGGGAAGTAACCTTTACTACGGCTTTTGTACAGTTTTCTGCCGTACAGTCAGGAGGTAGTTATTTATTTACTAATAAGAAGCAGACATTGGATGATGGTACAAAACCAAAAATTGGAACAAAACATGGCGTAAATGATAATATTAGTTCATTTACAATTCTTACTCAAAATATAATCGATACTTATGGATTGGATGCAAAATTCCATAATGAGTATATTTATCCTTATGGTGATTTGAATTATACATATTATGATGGAACTTGGGCGCCCAAAATGATAGCCAAGGTTTGGCCGAAAGGTGAAAATAGCGGTGATCCTTCCAAATTGCAGGAAGTGAAGAACCCCTATGTGATACCTTACCCTGTAGCTGAAGATGATGATAGAATCTGTTTCTACTTATCAAAGGAAAGACTTTCGGATGCGGAGAAAGCGAAACGTAGATATTATGTAATCAATATTGATGATTTGTTTGATAACGGACAATATCGTAAAACAGATATAAAAGTCACTAATGACAAAAATATGTACCCTGGTTTCAACAAATACAATTGGTTGTCGGAAAATTCATATAGTAGCAATTTGCAACGTAAGACAGGTGATGTGTTCATTATGCGTATGGCTGAAGTATATCTGATTGCAGCTGAAGCTAACCAACAATTAGGAAATGGCGGAAAAGCTGCTGAATATTTAAATGTACTGAAAAAGCGTGCCGCTCGCAATGATGCATCTTACAATGCTATGAAATTGAGTAATGCTACACAGAATGATGTTATGGACGAATATGCTCGTGAATTATGTGGAGAATATCAACGTTGGGTATTGATGAAGCGTCACAAAGATTCTTTTAAACAACGTCTTGCTGTTGGTAATCCTCGTGCAGCTGAAAATTTTGATGAAAACAAGCATTATTTGCGTCCGATTTCTTTTAACTTCTTGAGTCAGATTGATAATGCAGAAGAATATGGAAACAATGGGTATTAGTACTCTTACAGATTAAATTTAGATTAAAGAGGGGATATGTCGTGATGATATGTCCCTTTTTTCTATATCTTTGTATCATCAAACAGAGCTTTATAATTTAAGCGGAACTATGATAGAAGAAATTTTAGCTTACAACAAGCAATTTGTTGAGAACAAGGGATACGAATCGTATATTACCAATAAATATCCCGATAAGAAAATAGCTATTCTTTCCTGTATGGACACCCGACTGACAGCTTTGCTTCCAGCCGCATTAGGAATTAAGAATGGCGATGTAAAAATGATAAAGAATGCAGGTGGCGTTATTTCCCATCCTTTTGGTAGCGTGATCCGGAGTTTACTCGTAGCTATCTTTGAACTGGGTGTGGAGGAGATAATGGTGATTGCTCATTCTGATTGTGGAGCTTGTCACATGCATAGTGAAACGATGCTTGAAAAGATGACGGCGCGGGGGATAAATCCGGATTATATTGACATGATGCGCTTCTGCGGAGTTGATTTTCATGTCTGGCTGGATGGCTTCGAAGATACGGAAAAGTCCGTGAGGGGAACAGTCGATTTTATCGTGCGTCATCCTTTGATTCCTTCAGATGTGACAGTTTACGGATTTATTATCGATTCTACAACTGGAGAATTAACACGGATTGTATAATAAACTATCTTTTTAATTCCTCTAAATATAGTGACGCTATCTTGATGACAAAAAATAAGGCAGCTTTTTATCGGCTGCCTTTATCTTTCTGCGGTTATATACTTTCTTTGACTGGTGCACTCGTTGGTGACAAATAGGGTGCCCGTACATCTCTATTTCTGCCTCACGGCTAGCTTTACGATTCGCTTTAATGTAATCGTCTTGTGTAATTCGCTTTTTCATAATGAAATTATTTCTCTGTGCAAAGATACAATATATTCTTCATTTAGTATAAACTTTTATTTCCTATTACGCTCGGTTTGCATTATCTTTGCATACATTAATCAAATGAAACCGGAAATAATATGGAAAATTTCAGTGAATTAATAAAGAACCGTCGTAGTATGCGGAAGTTCACCGATGAAGAATTGACACAAGATCAGGTAGTTGCGTTGATGAAAGCAGCTTTGATGTCCCCTTCTTCCAAACGTAGTAATAGTTGGCAGTTTGTAGTGGTTGATGATAAAGAGGTATTGAAAGAATTGTCTCATTGCAAAGAACAGGCTTCTTCGTTCATTGCCGATGCAGCTTTGGCGATTGTTGTAATGGCCGATCCGTTGGCCAGTGATGTTTGGATTGAAGACGCTTCCATTGCTTCCATCATGATACAGTTGCAGGCTGAAGATCTTGGCTTGGGAAGTTGTTGGGTGCAGGTTCGCGAACGTTTCACTGCCACCGGAATGCCTTCCGATGAATTTGTCCATGGAATTTTGGATATTCCCTTGCAACTTCAGATTCTTTCTGTCATTGCTATCGGACATAAAGGGATGGAACGTAAACCTTTCAATGAAGAACATCTTCAATGGGAGAAAATTCATATTAACAAGTTCGGAGGAAAATAAGTATGGGAGCTGCTAAAGCGAATAATAGTAAAGATACCTATCTGGCTACTGCTGTTACCTTTATTGTAATCGGAGCACTTTTTCTGATCGATAAGCTGATTCATTTTTCTTCCATTGGGCTACCCTGGGTGATGAATAAGGACAATATGCTATTGTACGCCTCGATCTGTTTCCTTATTTTCAAACGCGATAAATCAATTGGTTTTGTGTTGCTTGGGCTTTGGCTAGTGATGAATATCGGTTTGGTCATGTCCTTATTGGGTTCGTTATCCGGATATCTGTTGCCATTGACACTGCTCATCATCGGAATCGTTTTATTCTGGTTTGCAAAACGATAAGAGAATAATGAAAAGAAGTATAGAAGATACACCGATCGTGTTTATCGGTGCAGGTAACTTGGCTACTAATCTGGCGAAAGCTCTTTATCGTAAAGGTTTCCGCATTGTACAGGTATATAGCCGGACTATGGAATCTGCCCGTACCTTAGCCGAGAAAGTAGAAGCTGAATATACAACAGATTTACAGGCAGTCTCCAAAGATGCAAAATTGTATATCGTATCGTTGAAAGATGATGCTTTAGTAGATTTGTTACCGCAGATAACAGAAGGAAAGCAAGCGTCTTTGTTGGTGCATACGGCAGGAAGCATTCCGATGAGCGTTTGGGAAGGGCATGCAGAACGTTACGGAGTATTTTATCCGATGCAGACATTCAGCAAACAACGTGAAGTTAAATTTCAGGAAGTGCCTTTCTTTGTTGAAGCGAAAAGGCCGGAAGACGTGGAATTGTTGAAGGCTGTTGCCGCCACACTTTCGGAAAAGGTCTACGAGGCTTCTTCCGAGCAACGTAAGAGCCTTCATTTGGCTGCTGTTTTTATCTGTAACTTCACCAATCACATGTATGCATTAGCAGCTGATTTGCTTGAAAAATACAACTTGCCTTTCGATGTCATGCTTCCGCTGATAGATGAAACAGCACGTAAAGTCCACGAATTGGCGCCACGTGATGCACAGACCGGACCCGCTGTTCGTTACGATGAGAATGTGATGAGTAATCATCTTGCCATGTTGGTAGATTCTCCGGCATTGCAGGAAATATATAAACTAATGAGCAAAAGTATCCATGAGCACCATCAATTATGATTTATCCCGTATCAAAGCTTTAGCTTTTGATGTGGACGGAGTATTGAGTTCGACAACCGTACCTTTGCATCCTTCCGGAGAACCGATGCGCACGGTGAATATCAAAGATGGGTACGCCATCCAGTTGGCTGTGAAAAAAGGACTTCACATAGCTATCATCACCGGTGGCCGGACAGAAGCGGTACGTATCCGTTTTGAGGGACTGGGAGTGAAGGATTTATACATGGGGTCTGCTGTGAAGATACACGATTATCGTGCTTTTCGTGATAAGTACGGATTGACCGATGATGAAATTCTATATATGGGTGATGACGTGCCGGATATTGAAGTGATGTGTGAGTGCGGACTGCCATGCTGCCCGAAAGATGCCGTGCCGGAAGTGAAATCCGTTGCAAAGTATATTTCTTATGCAGACGGTGGTCGTGGATGCGGACGTGATGTAGTGGAGCAGGTGCTGAAGGCTCACGGTCTATGGATGGTGGAAGACGCCTTCGGTTGGTAACTTAATCATAAATAATCGTTGTTTAATAACGAATAAAACCATGCTTGATAACTTAAATAAATATCAGATTATATTAGCTTCCAATTCTCCCCGTCGGAAAGAACTGATGTCGGGACTAGGAGTAGACTATGTAGTCAGAACATTGCCGGATGTAGACGAGTCATACCCGGATACATTGGTAGGTGCTGAAATACCTGAATATATTGCCCGTGAAAAGGCGGATGCCTACCGTACCATGATGAGGTCGGGAGAATTATTGATTACGGCAGATACCATAGTCTGGTTAGATGGGAAAGTACTTGGGAAACCGGAGGGTAGGGAAGGAGCCATTGAAATGCTTCGCGCTCTCTCGGGAAAATCTCATCAGGTTTTCACAGGGGTTTGCCTGACTACTACTGAGTGGCAAAAAAGCTTTACCGCTTCCTCCGAAGTGCTGTTTGATGTCTTGTCGGAAGATGAAATCCTGTATTACGTAGATCGTTATCAGCCAATGGATAAGGCAGGAGCTTATGGCGTTCAGGAGTGGATCGGGTATATCGGGGTTAAATCAATTTCCGGTAGTTTCTATAATATTATGGGGCTTCCCATACAGAAACTGTACGGAGAGTTGAAAAAGCTGTAGTAAGTATCTTGAATATATCTGAATATATCAGTGTAATAAACTTATTGATTACATGAAATACATAAGATATACTTAGTCCAATAATGCACAAAGGCTACCTCAAAATAGAAAATGAGGCAGCCTTTTTCTGTATTTTTAAGCAGGAACATTTACTGAATATCCCAAACTGAAAGATGTGGAAGACTATAATAAATCCAACATCAGAGGAATATCTTCTTCCCGAATTCCTTGTGTGAGAAGAGCTTCTTCATCTTTATGGAACATTTCCAGGAATCGTTCCCGGTTTCCACTAGCCGTAATGGCTTTTCCATAGAAAACGGACGCTTTCTGAATATCTCCCATCACCCAGGCAACATGTCCTGCATTCATATAGTCAATAGCCAGAGGCTTTTGTTCTATTATTTTTTCATAATACTTCATCGCCTGTTCATGTTTCTGGCTGATAAATGAACACCATCCGATACCACGCCATGCCTTAATACAGTTGTTCTCGATGAAATCCAGTTTGAAGAAATAATTCAGTGCTTCTTCATATTGCCCCAATTCGGCCAGACAGCTACCGATATGGAAAGTCACATTGGTATCTTCCGGAGCAGCTTCTTCTACCTTCTTATAATAGGTGATTGCTACCTGGTAATTTCTGTTCAACCGATAACAAATAGCCAGATGGCGATTGTTCCAGATATTATCCGGTTTCAACGTGTCTGCTTTCAGGTAAGCCTGGATAGCTTCTGCATATTTCTTTCTTTTCTGCAATGCATAGCCAAACTTCTGGTAATATTCAGCACTCTCTCCTTCGAATCCGCCAATCGTTTCCAACTCTTCATAAATTTCAATAGCCTCGTCCCAACGTTCCTTTGACAGGTAGAAATCGGCAATGGGGAATAATACATCTTCCCAGTGCAATATATTGTCGAGTGCAGGGACATGATGAAGATCGAGCTTCTCTTTAAAAATATCTCTGAATTCACTCTTGCGCACACTAAGTTTGAAGAAACGATACAAATCGTGCAGGTACTGGTTGCTGACCGTTCCCGGACGTTCATTGAATTTCTTCATCGTCTCAACATTCGATTTCTCCGCCAATTCTGCAACCTGTTGTTCATTCAGTTGGCTCAACATCATATCCTGTTGTGACTGTGGCAATTGATGGATCGTGAAAAAGAGAGAGTACTTATCACTGTTACTGAAGAATCCCGATTGAAGAATTAAATCCAGTAGACTGCCTCCCTGATTTCCTGCCTGCTTCATTGCCTTGAGCACATTAGACTGTTGCTTGCTGAATGGATAAAACCAGTTATGCACCTCGCGGAAGAACGGATAGTTTTTCAAAGCCGCAAAAGTACTCATATATACATCTGCACCCTCCAACTGCAATTCGTTCATTTCACGCAATTTATCCCCCAGTCCGGATTTCTCGAATGCATCTTCCCAATCCGGATTCATGTCGTTGTTCTCTTCATCGCTTTCTTCAAAGCCGAACCGCATATTTTTCATGGAGGAAACATTCTTCAGCATTTCGGGAATAATCTCCTCCCTCATTTTTTTGTCAATCTTTTCCGTTTCCTGACATAATAGCATTTGGCGGTAAATGCGAGCGACATCTTCTCTGAATGAAGGAATTTCTTCCATGAGATCCACCCTTTTTATCAGTTCCGGATAGAAAGTAAGGCGGCTTCTGTAAATGTGGAAAATAATCATCGCACCAACCAATGCCCGTTGGCTGACGTTGACGTTGGGATGCTCGTAAGCATCAAGCAACCACATTATTTTTCGTAAGTCGAAACATTCCATCAAGCTCAATGTGAGGGCACTGACAAATAAGCATAAGTCGTCTCCCGGAAGTAATTCCGAGGCAAGCATGGCTTTTGCATCTTCCTCGTCTTCGGGAGTCCAGGCACTGTTTGTCCATGTTCTGATAAACATAAACTTGAGCGTGTCCTCATGCCGCTTTAATACTTCATCCATCTTTTCGTCAGACAGTAATCCGCTGACTGCCAAGTCGTCATTAAAAGACTCCAGTATGTGTAATATGGTTTTAAGACCATAGTTTGACAAATCTGGCGATTTGGGAGTACGTCGTACTTCATGATAGTATCTTGATGAAGCGTTATCCAATATGAGCAAACGTGATTGGTCGGCAATTCCCCACGTGTCTGATACCATTTTCTGATACAGATTCCATCGTTCAGGGTCATTTGCTCCCTGTTTCATGTATTCCAGCATATATTTGTAGGAAGTCTGCAATTGTTCCAGGCGAGTGCGTAGATCCCAGTCAGGACACTGCCACAGCAGAGATTCCAACTGCATCAGAGCTTCCTTGAGCCTTTTCTCTTCAAGTAAGGTACGTATATATGCGTATTGTTCATTAATCGTTTTTTCGTTCATCATTATTTAATTATTTATTTTTTCCAATCCAGGTCAAACGTTTCCAGAGACCCTCAAAAGGACCATGTTTATGGTGTCGGAGCCACCACGAACAGAATACCATTTGTAATAGAACAAAAAGGATGCCAAAAAGGAAGCTATAGGTGATTCCTAAATATCGTCCCAATTCGAATCCCCAATGATAGAACAAAAGAGAACCGAAAATGGATTGCCCGAGATAATTCGTTAAACTCATTTTACCATAAGATGTGAAACGCATAAAGAAACTGCGGTCTTTCACACGGTAGAAAGTCAACAGTAATCCTGTCACCAGTAATACCATGAAACTAAGGCTGCTGAATGAACTTAATATCAACTGTAGAGGAACAAGGACGGCACTCCGTTCGATGAATTCCGGCAACATATTGTTCAATCCGTAGATGGGGAAGAAGCAGAGAAGCGAAATGGCTAATGCTTTTAACCACAAGCGTTCGTTCTGTTCGCTATACAGGAAATATTTGCGGCGGCCAACCAGCATTCCGAATAGGAATAATCCCGGTGTTTGTAAGATACGTCCATGTTCCAAAGCCCAGGTCATGTTAGCCATTTGTCCTTCCCACATATTCATGCGGACTGTTTCAAGGAAGTTGCCATGTTTTTGTACGTCGAAAGCGATGCTGAAATAATAACCTGCCAAACTTTTACCTGCCACATAGTCAGGATTGCACAAGGCATAGATCAGTTTTGCCCAGTCGATAGGTTGAAGGATTAATAAAGTAGCAAAGATGGCAACTGTACGGTCACTCATCCGGCAGAATATCGGCAGGATAATTCCTAAAATCGCATACATGGTTAATATTTCGCCGGTAAAGAAAGCGGCATTGAATTGTCCTATAATGAATAGGATGAATAATCTCCATAAAAAACGCAGGCGGAAATCTTTCCCTCTCCGTTGTTGGTTATTGTCCTGAATATAGAAACTGAAACCGAAGAGCAAAGCAAATACAGCGTATGCTTTATTACTGAATGTGAAGAATAATCCTCTCCAGATAGCCTGATCGGTAAATTTCATCCATTCAAAAGGGACTTCTTCCGGGAAAGAATAGAAATTAAAGTGTTCGATGCTGTGCAAGAGGATGATCCCCATTACTGCCAATCCTCTTAATACGTCGGCCACGTCTATTCGGGCGTTGGTTTCGGCGATTTTGTGTTCCATGATTTTTGTTCTGTTATTAATAAGGTTTATATTTTATAATTATTTGATTCGGCTTGCTTCAACTCTACTGCTTTAATCCTATTGTTAAGGTACTACTTACTATAGCCTTGATACTTTACTCTTGGAACTTAACCCTGATGCTTCGGCTCTAATACTTGATACCTAATACTTAAATTTAGTCCTTGAATTTAAAACCTCACTTGTACCTGTGCCTGTATCAGGTTGGAATCTTTTTGTCCGTCTCCTTTCTTATTACAAAAGGTGTATTGTGCCTGTAACCGGCATCTGGGATAAAACCAGTATTGTACGCCTGCAATATAGTTATTTTGTTTGAAATCTGCAGCTTTGTTCGGGTTGAAATAATCGAACGAAGCGATGAAATCGAAATTCCGGGCAAAACGCACGCTTCCTGTTGCATAGAAACCTTCACTTTTCACATTCCTGTCTTTTCCGGCAAGATATTCCGTACGCAGATTAAAAGTGGAAGTGGTGACAACCCCTCCTGCACTCCAGCGTCTCTTAGCGTAATTTTCTCCTACTTTGATTCCGGTATATTCAGAGTCAGCTATGGCGTGTCCTGTTCCGCGGATAAACGAACCACCTACGGACAACCATTTCAGCGGATTAACCATCAGATTACCGACCACATCTTTTTGACTGTTTTTGTCTTTGGTATTCAGTCCCTGTCCGTTCATTACAGCTACTTTATATTGTAGGAAGTCACGAAATAATTTCCCGTGAAGCATCATACCTATATCCCGTCCGGAAGTCATTCCGTAACATTTATCGCTGCCGCTTACTCCTGCCAGATAGCAGACAGATTGTGAATAGCAATTGATAAGTTCTACTGTAGTAGGAGACAATTCGTTTTCTATGGTATAAGGAACCTTGAATTCACCGATACGTGCCGTAAGTCCGGGGAGAAACTGATAATCGGTATACACTTCGAGTAACATGCCCCCGTTGTAGAAGTCGTACATAAAATCACAAGTCCACCGTTTGGTGATCTTTCCGTGTGCCATGAAAATGATTCGTTTGATGTCGAATGTGTTATCCGGATTCGCTGCATCGTCATAAGTGTATCCCAGTTGGGCATATCCGGAGAGACTAATCCGTTCTTTCAGTGTGTTGACAACTTGATTTAATGGTGTCTGCTCCTGTGCCAGGAGAGGATTTTGCATACTTGTAATGCATAATACAAAGGTTAAGAGTTGGAGTAGTGTTTTTCGCATGAGTTAGTTGTTATTTGATTTTGATTATGGTTGATACTGTGGGAATAAATGTAGTGTCAATCAGATTCTTTTCAGAGTAGGTTTGGGGTATTCGGTGGTTTTCTTTCAACCAGTGTATAGCCTTGTCTATCGCTTCAGCGGAGGGGCGTTTTGCTTTTTGATAATTGGGGAGGGCGACGAGTCCTGTCAGATTTTCGGGCACACCTATTTCTATCAATACTTGCTCCCATTCTTTCTGCGGGTGCATTTTTATGTAATCTACTCCCAGGTTATATCCTGTGATGAGTAGCTCGATTTCTTCTCTCTTCTCGTTGAGCGCTTTTCGTGAAAAAGCGGTAGCGGTGAAATCGATACCCAACTCTTGCGTACTTACCAATGAACGATGTTTACTGTTCATGGCGATGGATGCGGCAGGGTCGGGTAGGAAAGAGGCATCAATTTGATTGTACTGCAACATTTGCAGACGGAGAGGAAGCTGGCCGATTTCCGGCATGTTTATTTCCGCATGCTTGATTCCGGCTTTGCTTAATAGCTGGTCGGTAGCATATTCGATAACTGTGTTGCGCGACACGGCGATATTCTTTTCCTTGAGCTGTTCCAGTTGGTTGATGTTACTTTCTTTGGAGACAATGAAGCAGAAATAACCATCATTCTTCAGGATGAATCCTAAATCAGTATGATGAATAGCTTGTAATGCTACCGCACTGGGATAGTCAGTAATCATGCCATCTATTTTCCGGGTTTGGAAAGCAGCGTCCCGGTCGTTGGCAGAGTTGAATGAAAGAATGGTCAAATCCAGTCCTAATGAGTCGTAAATGCCTTGCGTTTTGGCTATATGAAAAGGAAGTCCGTCCAGTGTAGGCATCATGCCCAGGGTAAGTGGTTGCAGTTCGGTTAGAGGTAAAAAAGAGCTATCTCCTTTCTTACTCTGACAAGAGTAAAGGAAGAAAAGGATGAACCAAAAGAATAGTATCGGTCTTTTCATACCTCGTTTTTATAAATAAGAGGAATTCTGTTTTTATAAATAAGGGCAACTCTTTTCACAAAGAACTGCCCTTCTAATAATTAACTATGTGATTTTAACAATTATCTTATTCTTGAATAGCAGCGATACCCGGAAGAACTTTTCCTTCGATTGCTTCGAGCAATGCGCCACCACCAGTTGAAACATAAGATACACCGCTAGCCAAACCAAACTTGTTAACACAAGCTACAGAGTCGCCACCACCAACAAGTGAGAATGCGCCGTTCTTAGTTGCTTCAACGATTGCTTCACCTACTGCACGTGAGCCGTGAGTGAAGTTGTCAAATTCGAATACGCCTGTAGGACCGTTCCAAAGAATAGTCTTAGATTCTTTGATAACGTTAGCGAAGATTTCTTCAGTCTTAGGACCGATATCAAGACCTTCCCATCCGTCAGGAATTTCGTCAACAGCACAGAATTTAGTATTTGCATCGTTAGAGAATGCGTCAGCAATCTTAGCGTCAACAGCCAATACCAGGTTTACACCTTTTTCTTTTGCTTTTTTCATCAAATCCAAAGCCAGGTCAAGTTTGTCGTCCTCACAGATAGAGATACCGATTTTGCCGCCCATAGCTTTAGTAAATGTATAAGTCATACCACCGGCGATAATCAGGTTGTCTACCTTGCTCAACAGGTTTTCGATGATTTCGATTTTAGAAGAAACTTTAGAACCGCCCATAATAGCAGTGAACGGACGTTTGATATCGTTCAATACTTTATCAACAGCTTTCACTTCTTTTTCCATCAAGTAACCGAACATCTTGTTGTTTACATCGAAATATTTAGCGATCAATGCTGTAGAAGCGTGTGCACGGTGAGCAGTACCGAATGCGTCGTTTACATAGCAGTCAGCGTAAGAAGCCAATTTCTTGGTAAATTCTTTCTGGCTTTCTTTTACTGCTTTCTTAGCAGCAGCTTTTTCTTCGTCAGTTGCATCTTCTGCCAAACCTCTTGGTTTACCTTCTTCTTCAGCGTAGAAACGAAGGTTTTCGAGCAACAGCACTTCTCCCGGTTGCAGAGCAGCAGCTTTTACAGCAGCTTCTTCGCCCATGCAGTCGTTAGCGAACTGAACTTCAACGCCCAGCAATTCAGACAGATGCTTGATGATATGTTTCAAAGAGAATTTATCGGCAACGCCTTTCGGACGGCCCAGGTGAGAGCCAATGATGATGCTTCCGCCGTCTGCCAGAATCTTCTTCAAAGTAGGAAGAGCTGCACGCATACGAGTGTCATCTGTAATGTTGAAGTTTTCGTCCAGGGGTACATTGAAGTCCACGCGAACAAATGCCTTTTTACCGGCAAAATTGAATTTGTCAATTGTCTGCATAATACTCTATTTTTATTTAAAAGTGTTTTTAAAATTCTTCTTTTAGAACGACCGCAAAGTTACTATTTATTTCGGTTCCTTGCTATTAAATCGTTATTTATTCTTGGCTTTTGGTTCCTCTTTTGTAACTTTATAGGTGTTACAGAAATATTTGCACATCATTTGCAAACCACAGGTGTCACATTTGGGAGTACGTGCCTGACAAACGTAACGGCCGTGCAGGATGAGCCAGTGATGGGCAATCGGTATGAGCTTTTCCGGAATATTCTTCACCAGTTCTTTTTCCACGCTGAACGGGGTGGTGCAACTGTCCGGCACCAGTCCGATACGGTGGCTGACACGGAACACGTGTGTATCTACCGCCATTGCCGCTTTTTTGAATACAACCGACTGGATCACATTGGCAGTCTTTCTTCCTACACCGGGCAACTTTATCAGATCTTCCAGATTATCCGGCACCTCGCTATTGAAGTCATTCACCAGCATCTTTGCCATACCGACCAGATGTTTGGCTTTGTTGTTGGGATAAGACACGCTTCGTATATATTCGAAAATCACTTCCGGCGTAGTGGCAGCCAGTGCTTCCGGAGTCGGAAAATCTTTATACAAAGGAGGAGTGATGATATTCACCCGTTTGTCCGTACATTGTGCAGAAAGAATAACAGCGATCAGCAACTCATACGGATTGTTGTAATGCAGTTCGGTTTCGGCTACAGGTATGTTGTCCTGAAACCAGGCGATTACTTTCTCATAACGTTCTTTCTTTCTCATCGTAGCTTGTTTTTATGGTAATGAGGCGTCACTTTTAGTCTGAAATAGAGGGCGGAAACTACCGTCAGGCAGGCTCCGAAAAGATAGGCCTTATCAAATGTACTTATTTCTGCGATATATCCTCCCGTCAGCATACCGATACCGATTCCTACATCCCAGGAAGTGAGGTAGGTGGAAGTCGCTGTTCCCCGCTGACTGTTGGGGGCGAGGTTGACAAACAGCGTGTTAAATGCCGGAAACATAATTCCAAACCCGACACCCATTAATAATGCGATGCCAAAAAACAGCAGGGTACAGGCTGTATCATCCCATTGAATCAGATATACACAAGTTGAAAGCAGGAAGAAGCTGAAAACAACCAGGTATAATCCGGCAGCTATTACTTGCGTTATTTTTCCGCGATCCACCAGTTTTCCTGAAAAGATACGCGAAATGGCCATACCGACTGCCATAAAGGTGAAGAAGAATCCGGTTTGTGTGTTCAATCCTATTTGGCGGGCGTACATGGCAACATAGTTGGTCGTCATTCCGTAAGGGATGGAAAGTAACAGCAGACTAAGTCCGGCAGGCAGTCCTTTCATCAGGATAAAGCGGTCGAGCGAGATCGGTTCCCGTTTCACAGGAGGCTTGTAGGGCGTTTTAACCAGACTTGCGCATAGAAAACCTAAAATACAGGAACCGAATGCATAGCAGAATATCGTAGCAAAAGAAACTCCCGCATCATGCAGAAACAGTCCGAACATCGGTCCGATGGACATGGCTGTATTGTTGGTAAGCCCGTAATAACCTAAGCCTTCCCCTCGCCGAGAAGAGGGCATAATGTCTATTACTACCGTGTTTCCGCCTACTGTGACCATTCCGAAAGAGACGCCATGAATGATTCGGAATATAATAAATAAGGTAAGGGAACCGGCAATTAAATATCCGCCGAACATCATCATAAAGATGAAGTAAGCAAACAGATAAAGAGGTTTTCGGGCAAACGTGTCGAGCAGATAACCGGAAAATGGACGGATACAGAGAGCTGCCACCGTGTAGCAGGAGAGGACAATGCCGATAGTGGAATTTCCAGCTTGGAAGAATTCGGATAAATAGAACGGCAAAACAGGAATCAGCAACCAGAAACCGAAGTATAGCAGGAAGTTGGCTGCCAAGATGAAACAATAACTGGGAGTAATGAGTCTATCCTTTGCCATAATGAATGATCGTTCAATCGACCGATTCGCATTGATTGGAAACCAACGCCGTTGGCCTGATTGGTCTGTTGATGAATATGCCAATGTCCCGATCACCGTCCGACGGTTTCATTGGGAACATTGGCATACTGGTAAATTTAGCACATTATTAATATGCCGCTTCGAATTCTTTTAGGAAGCGTGTATCGTTTTCAGAGAACATACGGAGGTCTTTCACCTGATATTTCAGGTTTGTGATACGCTCGATACCCATACCGAGGGCATAACCGCTGTATATTTTGCTGTCTATACCATTTGATTCAAGTACGCTCGGGTCTACCATACCGCAACCGAGGATTTCTACCCAGCCGGTGTGTTTACAGAACGGACATCCTTTACCGCCGCAGATATTACAGCTGATATCCATTTCCGCACTTGGTTCGGTAAACGGGAAGTAAGACGGACGCAGACGGATCTTTGTATCAGCACCGAACATTTCTTTGGCGAAGAGCAGCAATACCTGCTTCAAGTCGGTGAATGATACGTTTTTATCTACATACAGCGCTTCTACCTGATGGAAGAAACAGTGTGCGCGATAGCTGATAGCTTCGTTACGATATACACGTCCCGGACAGATGATGCGGATAGGAGGCTGTGAAGTTTCCATCACACGGGTCTGTACAGAAGAAGTATGTGTACGCAATACTACGTCCGGGTGAGCTTCGATAAAGAAAGTGTCCTGCATATCGCGTGCCGGATGGTCTTCGGCAAAGTTCAGTGCCGAGAACACGTGCCAGTCATCTTCAATTTCCGGACCTTCGGCAATGCTGAATCCCAGACGGGCAAAGATATCAATGATTTCGTTCTTTACAATGGTGAGCGGGTGGCGTGTACCGAGTTCCACAGGATAAGCCGAACGCGTCAAATCCAGTCCGTCACAATCGTTGTCCTGACTTTCAAACATTTCTTTCAGCGCGTTGATTTTGTCCTGCGCTTTTGTTTTCAGTTCATTCAGTCTCATGCCGACTTCTTTTTTCTGTTCGGCAGCTACATTACGGAAATCTGCCATTAAGTCGTTAATGGCTCCCTTCTTACTTAGGTATTTGATGCGGAGAGCTTCGAGTTCTTCGGCATTGGAGGCGTGTAAGGCTTCCACCTCTTTCAGAAGTTGTTCAATCTTAGCTATCATATTTTCGATGTATTGTTATTCAGTTTCTTAGTAAAAACCGTGCAAAGATATAATTTTATCACGAACCATCGAAATAATTTGTATCTTTGTTGCCGATATGTACCGAAAATCCGGCAACTTATGAAAAAGATTGTTTTCTGTCTTCTGCTTTTAACCTTTTCTTTTCGCCTTGCGGCCCAGATTGACTATTTGGAGCCGGTGAAACCTTTTTCCACTTATACAGGCGAGTTAGGCGAATATTATCGTAGTGTGTTTTCTTTACTTAATACGGGCTTCCAGAAACAGCCTTATGCGCGTTTTGCAGCTATCCCTTCCTTTTCGCCGGAGTATGCAATGTCGGTAGAGAAGAGGAATGGACGTTATACCCTGGTTTCGAACACATTATCGCGTACTTATTGGCAGGCAGAGAAGGGGACGGTGACGGTGGATACTAAATCGGTTGTCATTAGTGCTTCCCTATATCAGTCTTTAGGGGCTATCTTTCGTTTGGTGACAGAACAGGTACAGGATTTGGACGGTTCTACGGCTGGTTTGGATGGAATTGTTTATTTTTTCTCTTCTACGGATGCCAAAGGTAAAGAGCAGATGGGACGTAAATGGTCGCCGGAAAAGGGAACGTTGATGGAACGTCTCGTGTTGGTTTGTCAGTCGGCTTATATGTTATCCCGGGGGGAGAATATTTCGGAACAGACATTGGCGGTGGAGGCCGCTGCTTTATTAAAAGCATTGCAACAGCGCACCAAGGAAGAGCCGGATGCTTATAAGCGGCCGATGTATATCGGAATTTATCCGGTGGGTCCCCGTTCAAAGACACTTTCCGGAAGACAGGTGGAGGAACCTGCTCATTTCTCTGCGATGACTCCGGAAGAATATATTGCCAGTGAAATGGTTTATCCGTCAGGGCTTTTGGAGAAGAATGTTTCGGGTTATGCTTTGTGTGAGTTTACTATTGATAAAGAAGGGGTTATCCTTCGTCCTCATATTCTACGTTCCACTCATCCGGAATTTGCAGAGGAGGCTCTCCGCATTGTCAAAGGAATGCCGAAATGGTCACCTGCATTGGTGGGAGGAAAGCCGGCGGATAGTAATTACACTCTTTATGTTCCTTTCCGTCCGCAACTCTATCGGAATAAATAAGCAACTTTGCATCTAAAGTCCGATTAATAAAAAAGAAATATTGCATTTATAAGTTGAACTTATACTCTCTCTAATAAATAAAAAAAATAAATTTGCTGTCATCTGTCACAGATTGTAGCTTAACTGTTTGATTATGAAAAGTTAATGGCGTGACAGCAGCATGGTGACAGCACTGTGACGGCAATAATGCTGTCACTGCAAAGCTAAGAAGAGATAAACGCACTGCAAAGACGGTATGGTAGAGATGCATACCCAAATCAAGTAAAAATCACAGATGAAGTTTCATTGCCTGAATAGTATTAACCACAGGCAGATAAGCTATTTTATTTATTACCCCTGTACTTACGGGGCGGGACCTGCCTTGTAACCGATAGTTTTGTAGTGTACTGAATAAGTTGACACTTCTTAAATTCGAAATTCACATGGAAGAATTAAAAAAGAAGTACACTCCTTACACAGAATCTGAACGAATGTCGTATATTCGTGAGTATTTATCGACTTCCGAAACGAAATATCAGTTTGCCAAGCGTACGGGTATTTGCCGTCGTTTGCTGATTCTTTGGCTTGATAAGTATCATATAAATGATAAAGTTATGAGTACAGAACAACCCTCTTTAAGAAAAGACTCTGATGAGTCTCTCAATGAACTGGAGAAAGAACTCGCTGCATTGCGTGCCGAAAATCGCAAGCTTCAACGTGCTCTTCAGGAGGAAAGTCTTCGTCATGAAGCTTGTGAGGAATTGATTAATCTTGCGGAGTCAACCTATCACATCAAGGTTCGAAAAAACTACCGATGCCAAGTAATCGACACCTTGTCACAGGGGAACTGTGCCGTCATATGCGCGGCAGTCTGCAGTTCCT
>NZ_GG774949.1:2917652-2965830 GCF_000162555.1 Bacteroides sp. 3_1_23 | reverse complement strand
GAACGTCCCGCTCGGTCGGGACGGGTGCTCCCCGCCCCTTGCCGCGTAGGGCGACTCCCCGAGACGAAGAGTTTTTGTTGTTTAATGAAAGTTTACAGCCCGAAGTCTTGCACTTATAAGAGAAGATACATAATTTTTGCAACATATCTAAAATGACAACTTATACAGGAATTACAAAGGGACAAGTAAACTTATTTAGGTTTTAAAAAATATTGAGTAAACTAACTTAGGTATAACAAGCGAAGTTGTCAACTAAATCCAGTACAGTACATTTCAAGCCTTGAAACTTTAGTTTCTCTTGCTTGGAACTATTAGTTTCTTACTGATGAAACTATAGTTTCACACTGATGGAACTTTAGTTTCTCACCGATGAAACTATTCTCCCGTGTAGTTGTTTACTTATTTGTCTTATATAAAATTCTATTGTAACTAAAAAGCTTGTCATTTATTATCTTTCTTTTCAGAAAAAAGAAGTATATTTGCAATCAAGGACCGGACCTTTGACAGCCGGACTTGTATTTATAGGACATTTAATTTATTAGTAGGAAAGTCGCATTTTCGAATAGATGATAAATCAAATGTCCGTGCCAAGCTTATATCCCTATCGATATATAAGTTCTGGTGCGGGCATACTGTATTTTTCATCTATGGGTATGCGACTACCTCTACTAGGAAATACATGTATCGTTCGCACCTTTTTTTATATCTGGTTGCGACGCATACATCTAAAAATAAAACGAGGTATGACAACAAAACAATGGATTGGTATTGAAGAAGCGGCAACCAAGTATCAGGTATCTACCAGACGTATTATTACTTGGTGTAAAAGGCAAGAGATTATTTATTCAGAAGTCGGCGATTATCTAATGCTTGATGAAAACAGTCTGACGGATTGTCTTGAACGAAATATCCGGTTCAGTCTTTCCGAAGAAGAACACAAACGCCGGATGGATGAGAAGATGAAGGAAAATGAAGAGGAATTTTTTCTACTTCAATCACTGAAAGAGTTGACCCCATTGATCCGGTTAATAATAAAGGAGCTTGCCGGAATGATAAGGAATGATGAAAGACGGCAACTATTTCTTTATACCGTCTTACAAGGAAATATTAAGGATTTTAGTGTCCGGAAACGCATGAAATATCGTCAAGCGCAGAAAGCATTTGAGGGACTTGTACAGGAAATAAAATCTCAAGCGGGATTCCTTAGGACGTATAAGGAAGAAAATATCCGCCTTAGAGCAACAGTACGGGCGTATGAAATGAAATCCCGCCAAAATGGCTTTGATAATGATATGTTCATGAGAGAGGCGGAAGAAACGAATCCGGAAATTTTTATTCCCGAAGATATAAAAGCGGCAAAGGCTTTACTTGATACTCCTATCACAGAATTGAAATTCGATATTCGGTCGCAGCGGATCATTTCTGAAGCTGATATAAAAACACTTCGGGAACTGCTACAAATCACTTCTCAATATGGGTTTAGGAAGTTGCGTGATATGTTACGGAATTTCGGGCTGGTTTCACAAAAGAAAGTGGAAAAACGCTTGAAAGAGCTGAATGTACTGGACGTTGCCGGCAACTGCAATTTATATAGGTATCTGGATGAATGACACAGATTGGGCTGGAGTGTTTCTTTGATAGTATAATAACATGGCTGATTTCTTCAAAAATCATTAAAATAGAAAACTTTTCTTCGTTTGTATTGTCTTATAGCCATAAACTTTTAAAACGAAAACTTATGGATGATATGATTAACAGGCATGATTCGATAGCCGAGGAAAATATCGAGCCGAATGGTCGTCCGGCTAAGGACCAGTTTGAGGAATGGAGCGGCGAGGTTGCCGACCGTGCCGATGACGTATTTAAGAATGACAAGAAAGACGGTCCCATTAAAGATCGTGAGAAACGTATAAAAGAAATGGACGAAGTGATTAAAAAGGACCTTGAATAAAGGTCCTTTTTTTGCTATTTATGCAAAAAAAAAGGAAGTCTGATTTGTCGGGATATTATTTGATTGTAATTTCTATTTGTATATTCTTGGGTATAAGCTCTACTCCATATTTTTTCTTGAACATAGCTTTAGCTCTTTGTACCGAAGTGTCATTGGAGGGATTACGGCTTGATACAATAATAGCCTTTTTTTTAATTGTATGGTTGGGGGCTGATAATTGCTGGATACTGGCTTCCAGTTGTTCAACAGCATGAGGCAGATCTTTCCCCTTTAATTCAACAAAATATTCGTTGTGACAATGGTCGAGTATCAGGTAGTCACATCTGATGCCATCAGTAATTTGGCAACCATCAACCTTTATTTTTGTGAGTAGATGCTGATTGGGATTTGAGAAAACGCATTTGCATTTATTTTCTTTTACTACCAGCAACTTATCTGTTACTTCCCATGTGCAGGCTTGTTTGAATATTGCCATATTATTCTAAATCTAATAATGAAGAAAAAATCCTTCCCTGTTCATCTGAAGTAGAGTCTATTTGGTCGGCGACAATGATGTTATATTCTTTATCTAAGATAGAAATGATATGTCCTTTTTCTATCTTATAGGCAGTAATTTTATTAAAGTCAACCCAACTGCTTTTAGGCATGAGTGCTGCAATCTCTTCTTCTTTTTCCGGGTGTAACTTAGATACGTTACCGGCTTCTAGCATATTGTTTAAAGCCGACAGTAGATATGGGCTATGAGTTGTTATTGTCAGCTGATGACATTCTTTTACTATGTGTTGGAGCAAAGCAATTTGAGTTTCAGGAAAGAGATTAAGTTCCGGTTCTTCTATTACGAAGTGAGTGTCCGATTGCTCCTTGGTGATGTAATCAATAACCATGAGTAAGGGTACGACGGATTGAATACCCGACGATGCGTCTTTGAATGGAATGATTTTATCATAATTGCTTAAAACTAGATTCTCACTAGCCTCACGGACTTGGAATATTATATTGAAAATAGGAACTTGATAATTTACGAATAGGTTCTTTGCTTTTTCATAGAAAGAGGCAAATTCCAACAATGTGACTGGTATAGGTGCTTTGGACAACACCAAAGTAGCTATGGAGCGGGAGAATGTACTAATGAAGAAGCGTTCTGCCGGAATGTATAAATTATGGCTTGTCGAATGGTACGAAAAAGTGAAATTGAAGGAACCATCTTCGTAGGTGATATCTCCTTGTTCTGAAGAATAACTAATATAGCTGTCCGGATTAAAATACGAAATAATATTGTACTCGGAGAACTTAGTCATTAAATAGTCGGAATCAACCTTCAAAACTTTATCCCTACTATTCTCGAAGATAGTAATTAGTTTGGCCACTGTGCTCTTTCCGGCTCCTTGTTCACCTATGAAGATATTGAAGTCTTTCAATGCAATATCTGCTGAAGCGATAGCTCCAAAATTACGAATGATAAGTTTGCGCTCCATAATTATCAAATAACTTGGTTCTGATTCGTACAATATAATTACTTCAAGAAGGCTATCAAAAAAGAGCAACTCTTTTGGAAATTGCTCTTTTAAAAAGTGGAGCGTATCGGACTCGAACCGATCACCTCGACACTGCCAGTGTCGCGCTCTAGCCAGATGAGCTAACGCCCCTTTTCTATCTTATATGATAACGTTTGTAAACGAATCTTTTTTGTTGCCGCAAATATAATGCATTATTCTGAAATAATTGCTATGTTTGCGGTAAATAATAGTATGAAATTAAGATATGCTGATTTATAATACAACTTTTCAAGTGGACGATGACGTTCACGACAATTTCATGATTTGGATAAAAGAGAGTTATATTCCTGAAGTACAGAAACACGGTACGTTGAAGGCACCGCGCATTTGCAGGATATTAAGTCATCGGGAAGAAGGAAGTGCGTATTCTTTGCAATGGGAGGTGGAAAGCAGTGGGTTACTGCATCGTTGGCATTTGGAACAGGGAGTACGTTTGAATGACGAACTGGCAAAAATATTTAAAGATAAAGTGATCGGGTTTCCGACCTTGATGGAGGTGATAGAGTGATTCAACCGGTAAAAGAAAAGATAATCCTGGGGATTGACCCCGGTACGACAATCATGGGATACGGTGTTCTAAGAGTGAAAGGAACCAAGCCCGAAATGATTGCGATGGGGATTATCGACTTGCGTAAATTTGCCAACCACTATCTGAAACTTCGCCATATCCATGAACGGGTATTGAGCATTATTGAAAGTTATCTGCCTGATGAGCTGGCTATTGAAGCGCCTTTCTTCGGTAAAAATGTACAATCGATGTTGAAGTTGGGCCGTGCACAGGGGGTAGCGATGGCAGTGGCGTTGAGTCGGGATATTCCGATTACGGAATATGCTCCTTTGAAGATAAAGATGGCTATCACCGGAAACGGGCAGGCATCCAAAGAACAGGTAGCGGATATGTTGCAGCGGATGTTGCGCTTTCCCAAAGAGGATATGCCTACTTTTATGGATGCAACAGACGGATTGGCAGCAGCCTATTGTCATTTCCTGCAAATGGGGCGGCCGACAATGGAAAAAGGTTATAATAGCTGGAAGGATTTTATAGCGAAGAATCCGGATAAGGTGAAGTAAAGCGACTGATTATAGGGATAGATATAAAGGAAATATCTAGGGGAGGTTTAAATGAAGATGGGAGGTAATTATTTAGCAATATTAGGGGTGACTACAGTGACAACAGTAATGAGCTGCTCCCCTGCGAAAAAGGAATATGCTTCTTTTGAGCTGTATCCGGTTCGTACGGGAAGTCTTACGGAAATGGAATATACGCCGTTGGCAACCAAATTTTATCTTTGGTCACCAACTGCAGAAGAAGTACGCCTGATGCTATATGATGCCGGTGAAGGCGGACATGCTTATGAAACAGTAAAGATGGAGCCCACAGAAGATGGAACCTGGACAACTTCAGTAGATAAGAACCTACTTGGTAAATTCTATGCCTTCAATGTAAAAATCAATGATAAATGGCAGGGAGACACGCCGGGAATCAATGCCCATGCTGTCGGAGTGAATGGGAAACGTGCTGCCATTATTGACTGGAAGACTACAAATCCCGAGGGATGGGAGAGTGACAGGCGTCCTTCTCTGAAATCTCCTGCTGATATGATTATCTATGAAATGCATCATCGTGACTTCTCGGTTGATTCTACTTCGGGAATTAAGAATAAAGGTAAATACCTCGCATTGACTGAACACGGGACCATGAATTCAGATAAGTTATTGACCGGTATCGATCACTTGATAGAACTGGGAGTGACACATGTACATCTTCTTCCTTCCTCTGATTATGCTTCTATCGACGAAACAAAACTGGAAGAAAACCACTATAACTGGGGATATGATCCGGCGAATTATAATGTGCCGGATGGCTCTTATTCAACTGATCCTTATCAACCTGCCACTCGTGTGAAAGAGTTCAAACAAATGGTACAAGCACTGCATAGAGCTGGTATCCGTGTGATAATGGATATGGTTTATAATCATACTTTTAATACCGTTGAAAGTAATTTTGAACGTACTGTTCCCGGTTATTTTTATCGTCAGAAAGAAGACGGGACATTGGCAAATGGTTCCGGATGCGGTAATGAGACGGCAAGTGAACGCCCTATGATGCGCAAGTTTATGATAGAGTCCGTTCTTTATTGGATAAAAGAATATCATATTGACGGTTTCCGTTTTGACTTGATGGGAGTGCATGATATTGAAACCATGAATGAGATCCGGAAAGCGGTGAACAAGGTTGATCCTACCATTTGTATTTATGGAGAAGGTTGGGCAGCCGACACTCCCCAATATCCGGCAGATTCGTTGGCAATGAAAGGGAATGTTTCCCACATGCCGGGAATTGCCGTATTCTCGGATGAATTGCGTGATGGGCTTTGCGGACCTGTGTGGAAAAAGGAGAAAGGGGCTTTCCTCGCCGGAGTTCCGGGAGCAGAAATGAGTGTTAAATTCGGTATTGTGGGTGCTATTGAGCATCCGCAAGTACGGTGTGATTCTGTTAATTACAGTCAGAAACCGTGGGCGGAGCAGCCTACCCAGATGATTAGCTACGTTTCCTGCCATGACGGTTTGTGCCTTGTTGATCGCTTGAAAGCAAGTATGCCGGGAGCTACTCCCGAGCAACAGGTTCGACTTGATAAGCTTGCGCAGACGGTAGTCTTCACTTCGCAAGGTATTCCTTTTATCTATGCAGGAGAAGAAGTGATGCGCGATAAACAAGGGGTGGACAATAGTTATAAGAGTCCGGATGCAGTCAATGCTATCGATTGGCGACGTAAAACGACGAACGGAGATGTTTTCATGTATTATAAGCGACTCATAGATCTGCGTAAGTCCCATCCCGCTTTCCGTATGGGAGATGCGGAAAAGGTTCGGAAGCATCTGGAGTTTCTTCCGGTGGAAGGACAAAACCTGATTGCATTCCGCCTGAAGGATCATGCGAACGGAGATAGTTGGGAAGATATTATCGTGGCTTTTAATTCCCGTATGACTCCTGCGCGTTTGGAAGTGCCTGTTGGTAAATATACAGTGGTATGCAAAGATGGTGTGATAGATGTGCGTGGATTAGGTACGCAGATCGGACCGGAAGTAATTATTCCCGGACAGTCTGCATTGATTATGTATAAGTAGCTTTAGTCATTATTTGTCATATCAATAACGGCTTTCTTTCTAATTTAGATTCTTGTTTGTAACAAGTCTAATTCTGTTTGTTACATCTGTTGTTCTTTATATTCACTCGGTGAAATTCCGTAAAAGTCTCTGAATGTATTGGAAAAATGAGAGAGGTTGGAGAAGCCTGTAGCGTATGCAACTTCCGAAACGCTTAGATTCTTCTCACGTAGCAGATTGGCAGCTTGTTTCAGTCTGATAGAACGAATGAAATCTCGTGCTGACTGATTAGTCAACTCCTTTAATTTGCGGTGCATATGTACGCGGCTCATTCCAACGTTGGCTGCCAGCATCTCTACATTAAGGGTAGGGTCGGCAAGATGGTCATTGATGGTTTTCATTACTTTACTCATCAAGATCTCATCATTGGACTTCATTTCTATCTTTGTTATTTTTTCTTCTACTTGTTGTTCACCTACCAGTTTGCCGCGCAGTCTTTCCCGATTGGCTATCAGATTACTGATAGTAGTTCGTAATAATTCAGTGTTGAATGGTTTTACGATATAAGCATCTGCTCCAATTTCAAGCCCTTCGATTTGGTCTTCGGCTTTCGATTTGGCGGTTAATAATATAATCGGTATATGATTGATATTGATATTCTGTTTTATTTTCCGGCAGAGAGTGATCCCATCCATTTCGGGCATCATAACATCACTGATGACGAGATCGGGTTTCTCCTTCAAAATGGTTTCCAGTCCTTCCCGTCCATTTGTACATTCATAGATACGGAAATCACTATCCAGTTCGCTACGTATGTAGCGGCGTATTTCTTCATCATCTTCTACGATTAAGACGCGATAACGTGTTTTTGCTTTGGGTTTCCTGTACTCGTTAGTTTTGTTTTCTTCTTCCGTTTCATAGATCGAATCTTTGGGAAGTTGGGAGATTGTTGGTTCGCTTCCGGTTTCTTCAGGATTTTCCAGTTCTTCTGCTTTCAAGTGATTACTACCTAACGGCAGGCGGATGATGAAACGGGTTCCTTGTCCGTCTTCGCGGTTTTCTGCTTTGATGATGCCGTGGTGCAGTTCCACTAACGACCGTGAAAGATGCAGTCCGATTCCTGTACCGAAATTAGATTGTGTCATGTCGTTGTCAATCTGATAGAAACGTTCGAATATTTGTTCTATTTTGTTTTTGTCAATACCGATTCCGTTATCGGTGATATCTATCTCGAAATAATCTTTCAAAGCACCCCGGTAGGCATCGTTGTGACCGGTTTTCAATAACACTTCGATATTTCCTCCCTCATGTGTATATTTGAAAGCATTGGAAAGGACATTCATCAATACTTTGTCAAAGTTATTTAGATCAATCCATACTTTCAGAGAATCAGCACCTTCCAGTTCTTTTTCGAAAGTAAATGTGATGTTCTTTTTTTGCGCTTGATAATTGAATGTTTGCATCAAGTCATTGATAAATCCTACGATGTCTGTTTCCCGGAATTTCAGATGCATTTGTCCTTTGTCCAGTTTTCGTATGTCCATCAGTTGATTGATCAGACGTAGAATACGTTGGGCATTCCGGTAAATCATGAGATAAACCGGTTGTTTCTCGGAATGTTCGGCTAACAGTTTCTCTAACGGGCTGATGATAAAAGTCATCGGGGTACGTATTTCATGTGAGATATTAATGAAGAATTGTAATTTGGCTTCGTTAATCTGTTCCATGTGTTTTTGTCGCATCACTTCTTGCCGGTGGCGGATACGTGACAGAATATACATGGTAAGAGCATAGATTAGTAATGCTCCGAGGCATCCCCAGATTACTTTTGCCCACCAGGTCTGGTACCAGGGTGGAGTGATGGCAATAGTAACTGTGCGGATATTAGAGAAATTATTATGGTCGCGTGCCTGTACGGAGAAAGTGTATTTCCCCGGTTTCAGACTGCTATAAGTCACCCGGTTTGTTCCCGGTTGCGTACTGATCCATTCATCGCCTAATTCTTTTATCTTATATTGATAACTAATCCGGTCGGGATTGCTGAATTCCAAAACAGAAAAATCAATGCTGAATGTATTTTCATTATATGCCAGTGTAAATTGCTCGGTATCCATGACAGCAGTATCAGTGATGACATTGTTGCCGGATTTATCCCCTTTTTTCACAGGGCGGTTAGCAACGTGAAAGCCGGTAATCAATACATTCATTTCTTTTTTGATTTCGGTGATATCCTGGGGGTAGAAAGCTGTTACTCCATTGGTACCTCCAAAAAATATCTTGCCGCGTTTATCTTTAAATACAGCAGTGCGCGTAAACTCATTTCCTTGCAGACCGTCGCCTGCATAATAGTTGATAAACTTCTTTTCCGGAGGATTCAGTTTGGAGATTCCCTGATGGGTACTGATCCATATATTTTTTTTCTCGTCTTCAGCCAGGCCGCAAATAATATCACTGGGGAGTCCATCGGCAGTAGTGAAAAGTACAGGTGTTAGTCTGTCTTTATTCAGGCAGACCAATCCTTCGGAAGTACCAGCCCAGATCTCTCCATTACTACTTTCCAATAAACTGTAAACGACATACCCGGGGAGGAGATTGTTTTGCTTTTTATAATTGATAAAATTGTCCGTTTGAGGATTGAGTACGGCCAGACCTTTATAAGTGCCGATCCATATCATTCCCTCTCTATCTTCCAGTAGGTAGCTGATCCAATCGTTTGGAAGTCGGTTGATGCTCCAGTCATCGTTTTCGTTGCGGGTAGATTCGTAATAGGTGACATGTTGAGTTGGTAAATTGATTTTGTATAAGCCCGAACCATAAGTACCCACCCAGAGATTCTTGTTTTTGTCTTCAATGATGCAGGAAACTTTGGGCTTGCCTGCGTTAAGATTTCCTTGTAAAAGCGAGGTGGCATCTTGACATGTTCCGGTTTGTTTGTTCATCCGTGCCAGACCATCGAAGTAAGATCCTAGCCAAAGTTCCTGATTGGAATCTTCATAGAGACATAGGATAGTGCCGGGGACAGATTGGGGATTACCTGCCTGATGGGTGTAATGGCGTAATTGTTTTCCCTGATCGTTTATGGCATATAATCCGTCGTTATCCGTACCTATCCAGATTGTAGCTTGTTCATCTGTATGAATAGCCATAACACAGCTGGAACCAATGGTGTTGTTGTGTATTGATTTGTAGCCGTAGTAGTCGAACTTATTTGAAATGCCGGGCACTAGTATCAAACCTTTCTGAAAAATGCCCAGCCATAAATTGTGATCTTTATCTTCGATTAACGAGTGAACCTTGGATTTGGAGAAGTCAAAGGGACCCGCATTAATCTCACTGTCCACAATAATATCTTGTTGAGGCTGATATTCTTTTACTCCTTCACCGTCTGTTCCTATGATAAGTTTTCCACGGGTATCAATGATGAGAGTCCGGATATTCAAATTCATCCGGTTTTGGTAGAGGACAGGTTCGAAGTTTCCTTCCTGTCGGGATGATAGTCTGAAAAGACCTTTTGTCAAGGTTCCTACGAAAATTTGTCCGTGTGCATCCTCACAAATGGCAGAAACGTCATCACCTGCTATATGATAAGGTGCTTTATAGCTTTTAAGCTCTTTACTTTCCGGAGAATAACGGTAAAGTCCTTTTTCTTCTGTAGCAATCCATAAATTTTGCCGGGAATCTTCGAAAATGACATTCAGGTAGTTACTACCTATCCGGTCTGTCAGTTCGGTTTCGATATGGAAGGAGGCGGGATTGCTGTTCTTTTTTAGGGATATGGCGCCTTGTCCGGAAGTTGCTATCCAAAGATCTCCGTTCCGGCGTTCAATAATGGAAGTGATATGAGGATTCTTTCGTCCGTCTTTCCGAGAGATGAATAATTCGTGAAAGTTGTCTGTGGCGCGGTCATATCGCTGTAAGCCATTGATGCATCCGATCCAGAAATTACCGCGACTGTCTTCGAATAATGTCCGTACATAGTTGTTTTTCAAACTGGTGCTATCCGTAGCATTATGTCGATAGATCGAGAAACGTGTCCCGTCGAATTTATTAAGTCCGTTTTCGGTAGCTATCCAGATAAATCCTTTCCGGTCCTGATATACGGCATTGATCAGACTGTTGGAAAGTTCTTTGTCTGTTGAATAGAATTTGCCGGTCTGTGCTTTCATAACAGGAGTGCTTCCTATCAGGAAACAGTATATGGAAAAAAGGAATAGGATTTGTGCTTTCATACTCATTAATATAAGCAGGGTTTATTGGTGCTTTTTATATAGACAAAGATACTATATTAAATTAAAATAGCATTAGCTTTGTTACTTTTCCTTTTACTGATGTTACGTGCAAACCCTTTAGGGATGCTTCTGGGAGGGGTATGTAACGGGTGTGCAATAGCTTGTAACGTACATGCAAGTGTATGTAACCGCCTGTCAATTGCTTGAAACAAAATCTCCACCTATGCTTGATATATTATCCATAAATTTGCATTAACCAAAAAAATGAATTGTCGGACACCTTAAAATAATAACTGCTTATGGAAACATGAATTCCTTACTCTATTCCTTATTATAAATAAGAAGAGAAAAACCTATAACTTGGATTAACCACTATCATTATTAATTAAAAAAATGATTTTATGGAAAGCACAAATCATTATTTTCGACCGTTAGGTCTTATCATTCTTTTCTGCCTCTTCCCTGTATGGGTATTGGCACAGACTGTTTCCGTGACGGGGATGGTCAAAGATGCATCGGGCGAACCGATTATCGGAGCCAGTGTAGTAGAAGCTGGCACTACCAATGGTATAGTTACCGATTTGGATGGTAATTTTAAGTTGAATGTATCAGCCAAAGGTAGCTTGAAGATTTCTTTTATCGGATATCAGACACAAACGATTCCTGTAGCCGGGAAAAAGCAGTTTGATATTACCCTCAAAGAAGATGCAAAAGTATTAGACGAAGTAGTTGTAGTTGGATATGGTCAGATGAAACGTAGTGACCTGACCGGTTCTGTTGTATCGGTCAACGATGAAGCCATTAAGAAATCTGTAGTGACTTCCGTTGACCAGGTACTGCAAGGACGTGCTGCTGGTGTGCAGGTACAGGCTAATAGCGGTATGCCCGGTGGTAGTTCTTCCATCCGTATTCGTGGTATCAACTCTTTGAATGCCTCCAATGAACCTATCTTTGTCATTGACGGTGTTATCATCGACGGTTCCACAGGTTCGGGAAGTGATAATGCACTGGCATCTATCAATCCTTCGGACATCGTCTCTATGGACGTATTAAAGGATGCTTCCGCCACTGCTATTTATGGTGCGCGAGCTGCAAACGGTGTGATTATGATTACTACCAAACGTGGACAGAAGGGTGAGGCGCAAATAACTTATGACGGATATATAGGATGGCAGGAAATGCCTAAAAAACTGGATATGCTGAATCTGCGTGAATATGCGGAGCATAAGAATGTTCGTTCAGGAAAAGACTATTCGGGAAATGATTGGGGAATAGTGAACAAGGATAATAACTTTGTTCGTCCGGATTTACTAGGTGAGGGTACAGACTGGCAGGATGAGATGTTCTCTAAAGCTATGATGACCAGTCATAATCTTTCTGTGACCGGAGGTACTGATAAAAGTAACTATGCATTGGGAGCAGGTTACCTCAATCAGGATGGTATTGCTGTTGGTTCAGGGTTCAGGCGTCTGAACTTACGAGGTAGTTTTGATGCCCAGGTGAAGAGCTATTTAAAAATGGGTATTAACTTTGCGTTTAGTAATTCCCGTCAGAAATTGACTGTATCTGACGAGTCGTTGATTAGAACTGCTTTATTGCAGAGTCCGAGTGTGGCTGTTCGTAATGCTGAAGGCACATTTGACGGACCGGATACGGACGAATGGGTACAAACGAATCCGGTGGGTCTTGCCATGATTAAGGATAACCGCAATGAGAAAATGGGTATTCGGGCAAACACCTATGCTGAAGCTACTATCATTGACGGACTGACGTTTAAAACGGAATTGTCTTTCGATTATGGGGTAACTAATACTTATAAATTTGATCCCTCATATACTTTTGGTGCGATTGAAAATACGGACCGTCAGGGGACTTTCTCCAAATCATATAATAAGTTCTGGAGTTGGAGAAATATCGTGAATTACATGAAAACTTTTGGAGTGCACAATGTGAATGCAATGATTGGCCAGGAAATGCAGGAGAGCAAATGGGAATATCTGATGGGAAGCCGTATGGGATATTTGTCCAATGCCGCAACCGACCTGACATTGGGAGATGCCGCAACAGCCAAGAATAATGGTAATAGTGGAGAAAGTTCGATTTTATCTTATTTCGGCCGTCTGTTCTATTCATACGATGACAAATATCTGTTGACATTTACTCTTCGTCGCGACGGTTCTTCCAAATTCTACAAAGATAATCGTTGGGGATGGTTCCCGTCGGCTGCTTTGGCTTGGAAGGTTTCCAATGAATCTTTTTTGAAAGACAACAATATTATTAATAATCTGAAATTGCGTTTAGGATGGGGTGTTGTAGGTAATCAGAATGTGCCTAATAATGCATATAAAGCCATTTATTCATCTGTTGCTACCGTTTGGGGAACAGGATTGCTGGCTGGCAATACTCCGAATCCCGAATTGAAATGGGAGTCTACTTATTCAAGTAATCTGGGACTTGATATTAATCTTTTCCAGAACAGGATTGAATTGATAGCCGATATTTATTATAAGAAAACAAATGATTTGTTGTTGCAAGTGCCTCTTCCTGCTTACGTGGGAACTTCAGGTCAGGGCTCTACTTCCGCACCCTGGAAGAATGTGGGTTCTTTGGAGAATAAAGGACTTGAGTTGACTTTAAATACAGTGAATATTGATAAAGGCGGATTTCAATGGAGAAGTAACGTGGTATTCTCTATGAACCGTAATAAAGTAAAATCGCTGGATACGGCAACCAGCCTGATAGATAAGAGTAATCAGACAGGCGAAACAATAACCGTACTGACACGTACATCAGTAGGAAACCCTATCGGACAGTTTTATGGTTATAAAGTGATTGGCCGCTTTGAAAAGGCTACTGACTTTTACTATAAAGATGCTTCCGGAGCAATTAAGCCGGTAGCATTGCCTGAAGGTATGTCGATTTCCAAGAATAGTATCTGGATTGGTGATTATATTTTTGAAGATGTAAACAAAGACGGTGTTATCAATGAACAGGACCGTACTTATATCGGTAATCCTGAACCGGACTTTACTTTCGGCTTCGGTAACTCTTTCTCTTATAAAGGCTTCGACTTGAGCATTAACCTGACCGGATCGGTGGGAAATGAAGTTGTAAACTGGGGGCGTCGTGAACTTGAAAATCCACGGGGCAATAATAATATCCTGAAATCGGCGTTGGATTATGCACAACTGGCTTTGATTGATCCGAATGGTCCGGATGATTATCGGAATATACAGATTGTAGGCGGTGACCCTTATGCTTGCCGTATGGCTATTGCCAAAGGGACAGATGATTCCAATTATCGTTTCAGTGACCGCTTTGTGGAAGATGGTTCTTTCCTGCGTATTCAGTCTATCTCTTTCGGCTATACGTTCCCGCGTAAATGGTTGGCACCGATTGGTATTCAGAATCTGAAACTTTATTGTAACCTGCAGAATGTATATACATTCACAAAATACAAAGGGATGGACCCGGAAATAGGTTCTGCCAATCAGGACGCTTTGCTTACAGGCTTTGATAACTATCGTTATCCTTCTCCGCGAATTTATACATTCGGTCTGAATTTAACCTTTTAATCATTTAAAGTGACTAAATATGAAAACAAGTAAATATATATACTCTTTCATGTTGGCTGTAGCTTTGGCGTTTGCAGGATGCAGTGACTTCCTCGATTCTGAAGATAACTCCAATATCGCAGGAGATAACTTTTATCAAACGGAAGATGATTTCCGGGCAGCAACAGCTCCTTTGTATAATAAGGTGTGGTTCGACTTTAACGATAAGTTCTATTATGGACTGGGTGATGGACGCGGATTCAACCTTTGTGCGACAACCTCTAATTATATCTATCCTTTTGCCGATTTGACCGAAACCGGATTGACGGGGCCGTTAGTTTCGGCTTGGGGCTCATTATACAATATAGTACAGCAAACTAATAAGATTATTAACGGGATCAAAGGTAACTCATCCAATAGCGAAGAAGTGAAGAACCCATATATTGCTGAAGCACGGTTCATGCGTGGAGTTGCTTATTCCTATCTGGCGATGTTATGGGGAAATGTTATTATAAATGAGGATACGGATGAACTGGTGGCTAATCCAATTGTCAATACTAGCCCGGTAAGTGATGTCTATGAATTTGCGATGCGTGACTTGGAATTTGCGGCAAAATATTTGCCGGAGGTTTCTTCTGCTGCCGGACGTGTCAATAAATACAGTGCCTTTGGCATGTTGTCGCGTGTTTATCTGACGTATGCCGGTTATAGTAGTAACCCTAATAGTGCGACCCGTAATCAGGACTATCTGGATTTGGCAAAGAAAGCGGCTTTAAAAGTGATAGAAAACAGAAATTTTGAACTGATGACTGAGTATGCCGATTTGTTTATGATTGATAAAAATAACAACTCGGAAACACTGTTTGCTTTACAATGGGTTAGTAATGGTACGTATGGAGAATGTAATACGATACAGGATTATTTTGCTTGTGAGTCGGCTATTACCGGTAATGACCGTGCATGGGGCGGTTATGTTTTTGCACAACCGGACGTGATTTGGGAGTATGAAAAAGGAGATAAACGGCGTCAGCCGACTTGGATGGCTTATGGCGATCATTATCCTGAAATACAGAAAGCAAACGGAGGATATACTTGTGAGAAGAAAGCATCGGGTACTGTTTCCGGAATTTATTGTAAGAAATATGTTTGTGGTTCTAGCAAAGATAATGCGAAGATCACTTCCGGAAGTACTCCTATCAATACTTACATGTTGCGTCTGGCAGAAGTATATCTGATTTATGCAGAAGCTATATTGGGAAATAATCCTTCAACAGATGATGCCGATGCAATGGAATACTTTAACAAAGTGCGCAAGCGTGCCGGTTTGGAACCCCAAAATTCGATTACTTACGAAGATATTCGTCGTGAGCGTAGACTGGAACTTTGTCTGGAAGGACAGTATTGGTATGACTTGGTACGTAGAGCTTATTATAAACAACAGGAAGTACTCAATTATATCACCGGACAGGATAGGGGTACTGCTATTCCTGTAGTATGGGATGCGGATACACAGACTTTGAAGAGAGACGAGGATTCGGATGAAACGAAGCGTGCCATAGGTGACGTCGATTCCAGTATATTCCTTCTTCCTTATCCGGAATCGGAGACTGTGCAAAATCCTTTGTTGAAAGCGGATCCTATGCCTTATGCATTTAAGGAAGACAGAATAACCGATTTGTTTAACTAAAAACGAGAATACGAATGAAAAGCTTGATATATAAAAATAGTATGAAAGCATTTGGCTTATTGGTGAGTCTGCTCATCTGCTCTTGTTCATTTGTTTCGTGTGACGACGATGACGATAATGGCGGAAGTTCTGTGATGAACATAACCGGGATCTATCTGGAAGACGCGAAGTCGAATGTTCCTGACCGTTTGGTTGATTTTGCCCGTTTGGGACAACTGATTCGAATTGAAGGTGAAGGATTCAACGGATTGAAGAAAGTGTATATTAATGGATATAACTGTTATTTTAATCCGGTTTTTGTTTCGAATAAATCTTTTTTGGTTAGTGTGAACAGTAAAGTTCCGACTACAGAAGCTGACGAGAATGTACGTAATACAATTCGTTTGGTAAAAGATGGCGGTGAATACGTTTATGATTTCCAGATTCGTGCTGCTGCACCGTCTATAACGAAAATCTCCAACTGTATGCCGAATATAGGTGAACCTATCATTGTTTACGGAAGTGGATTGACGGAAATAGCAAAAGTCGTTTTCCCCGGAAATGTGGTGGTGACAGAAGGTATTATTTCTGATCTTGACGGTGAATATTTTATGGTGGATATGCCTGCCGGAGTTTCTGAAGAGGGCGGTTCTATTTTCGTAGAAGGTTCGAATGGTGGTGCTTATTCTCCTGCCTATTTCAATTATAAGAAAGGCTTGTTGTTGAACTTCGACGGAGTGGGTGCACAAGGGGCATGGGGCGATTCTGAAAGTATGATTCAAACAACCGAACTGGAATCTGCTTCGATTGGTGAAGGTAATGTGTCGCAAGGTGCTTACTGTCGTTTGCCATTAGAAAGACAGTTGCCGGTGGCAGCAGCGAAGAATCGTTGTGCTGAAGTTTGGACAGCTGGTAATGGCACTGATCCTGACTGGTTGACGCTGGGTGTCCCTGCTGAAACTCCTGTTGCCGAATGTGCTATTCAGTTTGAAATTTATGTGCCCGAACCTTGGTCTGAATCCGGATTCCTGAAGATTTGTGGTCAGAACGGATTCAACGGTGGAGAATGGGAGAGAGACTGTTATAATTACGTACCGTGGCTTGTAGACGGAAAGATTGTTCCTTTCCAGACAACCGGTTGGCAGACTGTAACTGTTCCGTTTAGTGAATTCTACAAATCGAAAGCATCCAGCGGAGCTTGGACCACTTTTGCCGATGTGGCCGCTACCCGTGCATCTGCTTCTTATGCCAACTTCGGTTTCTATTTTGAGAACTCTGATATTACATTGGATAAGATCACAGGTGCGAGCTCGGATAAAGAAACAGAGTTTCTATCCAAAGCAACTTCCGTGAAGATTTATATTGATAACTGGCGTGTCGTACCTTTGACGAAGCCGGAATATACCGATTTCCCGGACGAAGAAGAGGATGCAGAATAATAATGACTTTAAATTGAAAAGATTATGAAATACAGAAATATGCTTCCGTTTGTTGCCTTGTCGGTGCTGATATTGACATCGTGTGACGATAATAAGATGGAGTGGTATAAAGACCCTACACATGGAGCGGTTACTTCTTCCGAACTGCCTTTACAGTTGGCTGAAAAGATTTCCCGTTACAAGCCGTTGAAAGAATATTTATCCGATCCCAACTTTAAGTTGGGTATCGGAGTGGGGATGGATGAATATCTTGGTGACGAGACAACGACTACCATTGTGAATGAGAACTTTAATGATCTGACGATAGGATATGCCATGAAGCACGGTCCTATGGTCGATTCTAAAGGGAATTTGAAATTTGATAAGGTAGATCAATTGTTTACAAAGACTACAGAAGCGGGTATAAGCATTTATGGACACTGTCTGATTTGGCACACTAATCAGAATGCGAGTTATCTGAATAGTCTGATTGCACCGGAAGTTATTCCGGGACCGGCGGGCAGTAATTTGTTGGATCTGTCAGGCATTGAAGATGGAACCTTTGATGGCTGGAATCGTAAAAATGGAAGTGATGCGATGTCCATTGTGGAAGGGGAAGGACTGACAACTACTTCCAAAGCATTGAAATTTACAGTAGGATCTTCTGTAACGGCTGCTCATTCTGTGCAATTATATACTCCTGACATTTCAGCAGTAAGTGGGCATAATTATGAAATTTCATTTTTTGTCCGTTCGGATAAAGCTGGTAAAGCCCGGTTGACTTTCGCTGGGTTAGGAAATAATTATCCATATAAAGACTGGTATGCTACAGGTGGCAGTTGGACGGAAGCTTTTGAGACAACGTCTCAATGGCAGCAGGTGAAGATCACAGTGAATGATTTTGTTAGTACTACATTTCAGATTGCATTTGAATTTGGTTATTTGCCGGATGTGACTTATTATGTAGATAATATTGTTGTGACAGACAAAGATGCCGATCCTACTGTGGTTAATCTGATTTCTAACGGAGATTTTGAAAGCAAAGCTATTACTCCTTGGGGAGCTTGGAGTAGTGGAAAAGCCGCGATTTCGGAAGAAGGTGAAGGATATGGAAGTTCATATTCGATGAAGCTGACTAGTTCTGTTGACGGAGGGGCGGGCAATGCATATAAGGCACAGGCTGGATATGGCTTTGATACTCCTTTGGAAGTCGGCAAGACCTATGAGTTCTCTGCTATGATTAAAGCAAGTGTCTCAACTACTTTCCAAATTCAAATTCAGAACTCAACGAGTTATGCAGGTGAATGCTATGTAGATGGAAATGTGAGTACGACTTGGACAGAATTTAAGAAAGAATTTACAGTGTCTAAAGAGGATATGAATCGATTCTGTATCAATTTCGGAGTTAGTGCAGGCGATTATTATATAGATAATATCGTATTGTCGGAGAAAGTGGTGGAGACACGTGCAGTCACTCGCGCTTCCGGTCCTACTATCATTGAGAAGACCGACGAAGAAAAAGCCGAGATTATCAGAGATGCTATGGAAGACTGGATTTCAAAGATGGTTACCCATTGCAAACCTTATGTTCATGCATGGGACGTAGTCAATGAACCAATGGATGACGGAAAAACATCAGACATTAAGACTGGTAAAGGCAAAACTGATCTGGCTTCTGATGAATTCTACTGGCAAGATTATTTCCTGACTCCGAAAGACTATGCAGTAGAAGCTTTCAAACTTGCCCGTCAGTATGGAAATCCGGATGATAAACTATTCATCAATGATTATAATCTGGAATATAACCTCAATAAGTGTGACGGTCTGATTAAATATGTGGAATACATCGAAAGCAAAGGGGCCATAGTGGATGGTATTGGTACACAAATGCATATTGCTATTGATTCCAATAAAGACAATATTGCTCAAATGTTCCAGAAACTGGGTGCTACCGGCAAGTTGATTAAAGTATCCGAGTTGGATATTAAGGTTAACACCTCGTCGCCTATTACTGAAAATCTGGCACAACAGGCAGAAATGTATCAGTATGTTATTGATATGTACAAGAAGTATATTCCGGTGGATAAACAATATGGTATTACCATCTGGGGAGTATCGGACAATGAAAAAGAACATGTGAATTGGATACCGAATGACGCTCCGAACCTTTGGGATGCTAATTATGCACGTAAACATGCTTATAAGGGAGTAGCCGATGGTTTGGCTGGTAAGGATGTCAGCGAAGACTTTACCGGAGATTTGGAATTATAATAATTAAAGAGGGGGAGAGTGAGGGTTACAGTAGTTGTTATCATCCTGGAGCGGATCGAATGAATAACAATAACTACTGTAATCCGCTCTTTCTAAAACTTTCGTTTTCCTCCTGTTCATCGGTGGTTTCAGCTTGAATGTAACATTGCAACAAGTTTTTGTAACATACGTAAACGATGATGTAACAAGCGAGTAATGATTTGAATCAGAATTTCTGGGTAAGTGGGAAGAAACTTCCTAAGTTTGCAAAGTGGAATCCCGATGGATTTCTTCTCTTGCTAAATTATCATGAAATAAAGACATATAAAAGAAAAGACAGAATGAATAAGTATTGGTTTTATAAGGTAGGGTTAGTAGTTGTGTTCCTTTGCTTCGCCTTGTTGGGCGGAGCAAAGGTTAAACTTCCGACTCTTGTTTCCGACGGAATGGTACTTCAGCGTGGGGAACCTGTCAATATCTGGGGAACGGCTGATCCTGATGAAACCGTTGATATAACTTTCCTGAAAAAGAAATATAAGACTGTTGCTGATGTACAAGGTAACTGGAAAGTGACTTTGCCTATATTGAAAGCTGGCGGACCTTATACGATGGCCATTAATGATATCGAATTAAAGGATATTCTTATTGGTGATGTTTGGGTATGTTCGGGACAGTCGAATATGGAATTGCCTGTTTCACGGGTTACAGATCGTTTTCGCGATGAAATATCTACGGACAGTAACTATCCGATGGTACGCTATATAAAAACACCTCTGCTCTATAATTTTCATGCTCCGCAGGCAGATATTCCGGGAATTTCCTGGCAAGCGATGACTCCTGAAAATGTGATGCCTTTCTCTGCTTTAGCCTATTTCTTCGCTAAAGATGTCTATCAAAAGACAAAGGTTCCGGTAGGAATCATAAATTCCAGTGTCGGAGGTTCACCGGTAGAAGCGTGGATCAGTGAGGGAGGGTTGAAGCCTTTTCCATTTTATTTGAATGAAAAGCGTATCTATGAGTCAGACGATTTGATGGAGTCGATGAAAAAAGAGGAGAGGAAGAAAAGTCATGCCTGGAATGTGGCGTTGTTTCAGGGAGATAAAGGGATGCATGAGGCTACCCCTTGGTATGCTGCCGATTATGATGATAGCAATTGGACAGAAACAGATTTGTTTACTTCCGGCTGGGCAACAAACGGACTGAATACCGTCAATGGCTCCCACTGGTTCCGTAAAGACTTTCAGGTGTCTGCACAACAGGCGGGAGAGAAAGCGACTCTTCGTTTGGGATGCATCGTAGATGCAGATTCGGTCTATGTAAATGGCACATTTGTGGGGACTGTCTCTTATCAGTATCCTCCCCGTATCTACACCATTCCTGCCGGATTGTTGAAAGCCGGAAAAAATACAATAACCATACGCCTTTTCAGTTATGGCGGTCGTCCTCAATTTGTAAAGGAAAAGCCTTATAAAATCCTTTTCGGAAAAGGTCAGCCGGAAAAAGGAGAATCGGAGATCAATTTGGAGGGGAGTTGGAAATATCATCTCGGTGCTCCTATGCCCGCTGCTCCGGGACAAACGGCTTTTCATTATAAACCCACAGGACTGTATAATGCAATGATTGCTCCTTTGCTGAACTATACGGTATCCGGTGTCATCTGGTATCAGGGAGAATCGAATGTCTCACGCAGAAATGAGTATAAAGACTTGTTGACGGCTATGATTAGCGATTGGAGACAACGATGGAATAAGTCGGATATGCCTTTCTATATCATTGAGCTGGCGGATTTCCTTTCACCCACAGATAAAGGAGGACGCACTGCCTGGGCGGAATTCCGGAAAGCGCAGGCGGAAGTAGCCGATACAAATAAAAATGTTACTCTGATTAAAAATAGTGATTTAGGAGAATGGAATGATATTCATCCATTGGATAAAAAGACGCTAGGGCAACGAGTGGCAGCAGCTATCTTGATAGAAATGAATACGAAAAACAGAAAATGACCAATTTATCTATTTTATGGAGAATACAATAAAGACCAATGAAGCGAAAGGTTTCTATAAACTCTCTTGGCTTCAACGTATAGGATTCGGTTCCGGTGATTTGGCGCAAAACCTTATTTACCAGACCGTATGTATGTATCTGCTGATTTTTTATACCAATGTATATGGACTTAAACCGGAAGTGGCAGCCGTGATGTTTCTTATTGTCAGGATAGTGGATGTCCTTTGGGATCCTCTGGTGGGTGCTTTCGTCGATAAACACAATCCTAAACTAGGTAAATACCGTTCATATCTTATTTGGGGAGGAATTCCGCTGACTGGTTTTGCTATTCTTTGTTTTTGGAACGGCTTTTCGGGTTCACTGTTCTATGCCTATTTCACTTACGTTGGATTATCCATGTGTTATACATTGATTAATGTGCCTTATGGAGCACTGAATGCGTCACTTACCCGCGATACGAATGGAATCACGGTGTTGACGTCAGTGCGTATGTTTCTTGCCAATTTGGGTGGTTTGGCTGTGGCATACGGTATTCCGATACTGGTGAAGGTGTTGTCTCCCGATGGTAAAATCAATACTACTGCATCTGCTAACGCATGGTTTATTACGATGACTATTTATGCTGTTATCGGATTGGCGTTATTGATGTTCTGCTTTAGCCAGACGAAGGAGCGTGTGGTTATGGATCAGGAGGAGACATCTAAAGTAAAAGTGTCCGACTTATGGGTAGAATTTTGTAGAAATAAACCTTTGCGTATTTTGGCGTTCTTTTTCATTACTGCTTTTGCAATGATGGCGATTGGTAATTCTGCCGGTTCATATTATATGATTTATAATGTACGTGCACCGGAGATGTTACCTTATTTCATGGCCTTGGGCTCGATACCCGCATTCATTTTCATGCCGATGGTACCTGCCATTAAACGTGCCATTGGAAAAAAGCAAATGTTTTATGTATTCCTTTCAGTCGCTATATTGGGTATGGCATTGCTGTATATTATTTCTGTGGTTCCGGTACTCAAAACGCAGATATGGTTGGTCTTTGTGGCGCAGTTCATAAAATCGACGGGAGTCATTATTGCGACAGGGTATATGTGGGCTTTGGTTCCCGAAGTAATTTCGTATGGCGAATATACTCATGGTAAACGTATTTCGGGTATAGTCAATGCTTTGACTGGTATTTTCTATAAAGCGGGAATGGCTCTTGGAGGAGTTGTACCGGGACTTGTTATGGCTTTTGTCGGATTCGACCAGACAAATGAAGTGTCACAATCACCTTTTGCCGAACAGGGAATACTGTGGCTCGTAGCCGTTATTCCGGCGTTGTTGCTTTTGGTCGCTATGTTCATTATTTCTAAATATGAATTGGAAGATAATGTGATTGACAATATAAATGAGGAGATAGAATCGCGCTGTAAAAAAGGCGAATAGATAAGATAGTAGAATGTTTATTACTCAAAAATATAACGTATGAAACTCAAACGAATAATTCTGTTGTTATTGACAGTGATGTTTTCTTTTTCTTATGGAGAAGTTTTTGCGAAAGATGGAAATTCGCTGAAAAAGGCTTTGAAAAACAAGTTTTTGATTGGCGTGTCAGTGAACACACATCAAAGTTCCGGTAAGGATGTCGCAGCTGTTGAAATTGTAAAGAAGAATTTTAATTCCATCGTGGCGGAAAACTGCATGAAGTCTTCTGTCATTCATCCGAAAGAAAATAAGTATAATTTTGCGCAGGCAGATGAATTTGTCAGTTTTGGTGAGAGCAATCAAATGGCTATCATTGGTCACTGCCTGATTTGGCATTCACAATTGGCTCCTTGGTTTTGCGTAGATAAGGACGGGAATAATGTTTCTCCGGAAGTCCTGAAGAAACGGATGAAAGACCATATCACTACCATCGTGAAACGCTATAAAGGCCGTATCAAAGGCTGGGATGTAGTAAATGAAGCGATTGAAGATAATGGAGTATATCGCAAGACAAAGTTTTATGAGATTCTGGGGGAAGAATATATTCCATTGGCTTTCCAGTATGCACACGAGGCTGATCCGGATGCCGAACTTTACTACAATGACTACTCAATGGCCCAACCGGGGAGAAGAGAAGCCGTCGTGAAAATGGTGAACGATTTGAAAAAACGTGGAATCCGTATTGATGCCATAGGTATGCAAGGACACATCGGCATGGACTACCCGAAAATCAGTGAATTTGAGAAGAGTATGCTGGCCTTTGCCGGAACAGGAGTGAAGATAATGATAACAGAACTGGATTTGACGGTGATACCATCACCGAATCCCAATGTAGGTGCAGAAGTTTCCGCTTCCTTTGAATATAAGAAAGAGATGAATCCTTATCCGGATGGATTACCGGAAGAGGTATCGAAAGCATGGACTGAAAGAATGAATGACTTTTTCCGTCTGTTCCTGAAACATCATAACCTCATCACCAGGGTTACTCTTTGGGGAGTAGCCGATCAGAACTCTTGGCGTAATGACTGGCCGATGAGAGGCCGCACGGATTATCCGTTACTTTTTGATCGCAATTATCAGCCGAAGCCGGTAGTCGGCCTGATTATCAAAGAGGCTGAAAAAACAAAATAAGTTTCTAACAGAAAAACCGAAAAAGCATGAAAACAGAAAAAAGATATTTAGTTCCCGGTGATTATATGGCTGACCCTGCCGTACATGTATTTGATGGCAAACTGTATATTTATCCCTCGCACGATTGGGAAAGTGGTATTGCTGAAAATGATAATGGCGATCATTTCAATATGAAAGATTATCACGTGTATTCTATGGATGATGTGATGAACGGTGAAATAAAAGATCATGGAGTGGTGCTTTCCACAGAGGATATTCCTTGGGCGGGCCGTCAACTATGGGATTGTGATGTGGTTTGTAAAGATGGTAAGTACTATATGTATTTTCCATTGAAAGATCAGAATGATATATTTCGTATCGGGGTAGCTGTGAGTGATAAACCTTATGGTCCTTTTATACCGGAAGCTAATCCGATGAAAGGAAGTTACAGCATCGATCCGGCTGTATGGGATGACGGAGATGGTAACTATTATATATATTTCGGTGGATTGTGGGGTGGACAACTTCAACGTTACCGTAATAATAAAGCCTTGGAATCTGCCATTTTGCCGGAAGGAGAGGAGGAGGCAATCCCGTCGCGTGTTGCTCGTTTGAGTGAAGACATGATGGAGTTTGCCGAAGAACCCCGTGCAGTGGTAATTCTGGATGAAGACGGTAAGCCATTGACAGCAGGGGATACGGAACGCCGTTTCTTCGAAGCTTCGTGGATGCATAAATATAATGGTAAATACTATTTTTCCTATTCTACGGGAGACACTCATTTGCTCTGCTATGCAACAGGTGATAACCCTTATGGTCCGTTTACTTATCAGGGAGTCATTCTGACTCCGGTGGTAGGATGGACTACTCACCATGCTATTGTAGAGTTTAAAGGTAAGTGGTATCTGTTTCATCACGATTGTGTACCATCAGAGGGAAAGACTTGGCTCCGTAGCCTAAAAGTCTGTGAACTTCAGTATGATGCAGACGGGCGAATCATTACTATCGAGGGAAAAGATGAATAATAGAATACATTAAAACAACCGCTTCTATCTGAAAAATATGCCTAGAAATATATTTGCATTGATATTCACTATCCTTTTTTGCTTTTCTTCTATTTGGGCAGAAGATGGAAGTGCCTTGTGGCTTCGTTATGCATCGGGAGCGAAAGCGGAAATTACCAGCAAGAAACAATCACCTACATTACGTATTGCGGTTTCCGAATTACAGAACTTCTGGCAGGGAGGAATCCCGGTTACTTTGGAGGTCCGGAACAATAAAGAACTTCGTGCACTTGGAAATGAGGGATATACGATTCAGACCTCCAAAGGTGGCAATCAAATAACGATAGCTTCTTCCGGTGAACAAGGAGTACTTTATGGAACGTATCATTTACTCCGTCTGCAAGCTACCGGACAACTACCGGAATCAGCTTTGCAATCCCTCAATATCTCCGAACGACCTGATTATCGAATTCGTATCCTGAATCATTGGGATAACTTGGATGGTACAATCGAACGCGGATATGCCGGACATTCACTTTGGAAATGGGACGAACTTCCGTCTGTTGTCTCTCCCCGTTATGAAGCCTACGCTCGTGCCAATGCTTCTATCGGCATTAATGCCACTGTAATAAACAATGTCAATGCAAGTCCTAAGATACTATCTAATGATTATTTGCAGAAAGTCAAAGTCTTGGCCGACGTTTTCCGCCCTTATGGCTTGAAAATATATCTTTCTATCAATTTCTCTTCTCCCGCAGCTTTAGGCGGTTTATCCACTTCCGATCCGTTGAATAAAGAAGTGATAAACTGGTGGAAGCAGAAAGCCAAAGAGATTTATTCTCTGATTCCCGATTTCGGAGGTTTTCTGGTGAAAGCGAATTCCGAAGGGCAGCCCGGTCCGTGTGATTACGGACGGACTCATGCCGAAGGGGCCAATATGCTTGCTGATGTGTTGAGGTCCTATCATGGCATTGTGATGTGGCGCGCTTTCGTTTATTCTCCTACCGACAGCGACCGTGCCAAACAAGCCTATCTTGAATTTGAACCTTTGGATGATAAGTTTCGGGATAATGTTATTGTGCAGATCAAGAACGGTCCGATAGATTTCCAACCCCGTGAACCATTCAGCCCGCTGTTCGGAGCCATGAAAAAGACGGCAGTTATGCCCGAATTTCAAATCACACAAGAGTATCTTGGTTTTTCCAATCATCTTGCATTCCTTGCTCCTATGTGGAAAGAGTGTTTAGACAGTGATACTTATCTGCAAGGTAAAGGCTCTACCGTTGCCCGTGTGACAGATGGTTCTTTATTCTTTCATCCGCTCACGGCTATTTCCGGAGTGGCAAACATCGGTGATGATACTAATTGGTGTGGACATCCTTTTGCTCAAGCCAACTGGTATGCTTTCGGACGATTGGCATGGAAACATTCGCTCTCTTCCGAACAGATAGGAGAAGAATGGTTGAAACAAACTTTTCTTCCCGTTACCGGTGCGCAAACCGATACTCCGGCAGGAGAAGTCATTCAAAAAGAGCAGATCGACGCTGAACTCTCCCTTCTCAACTTCCAAGTGCTTCAGAAATCGAGAGAAGCAGTAGTAGACTACATGATGCCTCTCGGCTTGCATCATATCTTTGCATGGGGACATCATTACGGACCGGAACCCTGGTGTGATATTCCCGATGCCCGCCCGGATTGGCTGCCTCCTTATTACCACCGTGCCGACAACATGGGGATAGGTTTCGACCGCAGCAGTACAGGAAGTAATGCTACCGGACAATACCATTCTCCATTATGCGAGCAACTGGACAATGTGAATACTTGTCCGGAGAATCTGCTCCTTTGGTTTCACCATGTCCCTTGGAATCATCAGATGAAGAGCGGACGTACACTTTGGGCAGAACTGTGCTACGCGTATGATCGTGGTGTAAACGAAGTGAGAAACTTTCAAAAAGTGTGGGACAGGATGGAACCGTATATTGATTCCGAACGTTTTCGTGATGTGCAACACCGCCTGAAGATTCAGGCACGGGATGCTGTCTGGTGGCGGGATGCTTGTTTGCTTTACTTCCAGCAATTCAGCAGACAATCGATACCTTACGAATTGGAACGTCCCATACACGAGTTGAAAGATATGATGGAATACAAATTGGATATTACCAATTTTGAATGTCCACCTTATGGGTTTAGTAAGTAAATAAAGATATTCCTTCTACGGAACGAATAAGAATATGTTTGCAATTTGGCGTCTTTTATGATAAAATTGTTACCTTTGCGGGCAATAATAAAACAGAATAAAAGAATATGAACCAAAATACATTCTGCATGGCGGGGGGCGTAGCACGCAACCCGCTTGTGCGTTTAGCCAAACCCATCACGGCAACTATCGGAGCGAATGAACACATAGCTATTGTAGGTCCCAATGGTGGCGGTAAAAGTCTTTTTGTAGATACCCTGATCGGAAAATATCCATTGCGTGAAGGAACCGTACAATATGATTTTTCCCCCTCTGTCACCCAGACTCTTTATGATAATGTGAAATACATTGCTTTCCGTGATACCTATGGAGCTGCCGATGCCAATTACTACTACCAGCAGCGTTGGAATGCTCACGATCAGGATGAAGCTCCTGATGTTCGTGAGATGTTGGGAGAAATCAAGGACGAGCAACTACAACGCGAACTGTTTGAACTCTTCCGTATCGAACCGTTGCTCGACAAGAAAATTATTCTCCTTTCCAGCGGTGAATTACGTAAATTCCAGCTAACCAAAACCCTGTTGACTGCTCCCCGCGTGTTGATTATGGATAATCCGTTTATCGGACTGGATGCTCCTACGCGTGAACTGTTGTTTTCTTTGCTCGAACGTCTGACAAAAATGTCGTCCGTACAGATCATTCTGGTACTTTCCATGCTCGATGATATACCTTCATTCATCACTCATGTCATTCCTGTGGACAAAATGGAGGTCTTTCCTAAAATGGAACGTGAAGCCTATCTGGAAGCTTTCCGCAGTAGAGATGTGGTTACCGCTTTGGATGATTTGCAGCAACGGATTATAGATTTGCCATCTGATGGCAACAATTACGATTCGGAGGAAGTAGTAAAACTTAATAAGGTCAGTATCCGTTATGGCGACCGAACTATTCTGAAAGAACTGGACTGGACAGTCCGTCGTGGTGAGAAGTGGGCGTTGAGTGGTGAGAACGGTGCTGGGAAATCGACTCTGTTGAGCCTTGTCTGTGCAGACAATCCGCAATCGTATGCCTGTGACATCAGTCTCTTCGGACGGAAAAGAGGGACGGGAGAAAGTATTTGGGAAATCAAGAAACATATTGGTTACGTAAGTCCGGAGATGCACCGTGCTTATCTTAAAAATCTGCCCGCTATTGAGATTGTAGCCAGTGGTTTGCATGACAGTATCGGTCTGTATAAACGTCCTCAACCGGAACAGATGGCTATCTGTGAGTGGTGGATGGATATATTTGGCATTGCAGATTTGAAAGATAAACCATTCCTGCAACTATCCAGTGGAGAACAACGTTTGTCCTTGTTGGCAAGAGCTTTCGTCAAAGACCCGGAACTGCTGATTCTGGATGAACCGCTTCATGGCTTGGATACTTATAATCGTCGACGGGTAAAGAAAGTGATTGAGGCTTTCTGCCGACGCAAAGATAAGACGATGATTATGGTGACACATTATGAATCGGAACTTCCCAACACTATAACAGATCGTATTTTCTTAAAGAGAAACCGGTAAACATTGTTTTCTGATATTTATTTTGAATTTAGATTTTAGTTAATCGGATGCGTAAACCAGAAACAAGAACCTTTCCCCGGTTCTGATTCCACTCCGATTTTGCCGCCTAACTGTGTGACGATACTTTGACAGATAGGGAGTCCCAGCCCTGTGCCGGCAATAAAATTATTCAATTTCACGAATCGGGTAAAGATAGCTTCCTGCTTTTCCGGTTCGATGCCCATTCCCGTATCTTGAACCGAGAATCTGACTTCATTTCCGTTGATTCGGTAATCAATAACAATACTGCCCTCGGAAGTAAATTTCAGAGCATTCGTTACAAAATTCAGCAATACCTGATACAACCTGTTTTTGTCGCTGGTAAAAGTAAGCTCGGGCAGTTCCGGTGCTAAGAGAATCTCTACTTGCTCTGTAGCCCTTACCTGCATAGATTGTAGCAGTTCGTTGCAAAGTTGTTGTGCATCCACTTGTTCCGGGATAATGTCGAAAGTCCCTGCCTCAATCTTTGACAAGTCAAGAATATCCGAGATCAGTTGTAACAAGAGCTTGTTGTTTTCTTCAATAATCGTTGCATACAGATGTTTTTCTTCTGCATCCTCCGCTTCCTCAAGCAAACTGGAAAAGCCTACTATCGCATTGAGCGGGGTACGTATCTCATGACTCATATTCGCAAGAAAAGCAGATTTTAGCCGGTCGGCTTCTTCAGCTTTCTCTTTGGCGCCAATCAGCATCCGCTCTGTCTCTTTCAGTTCGGTAATATCAAAGTTGATACACAGCATTTCGATGATATTGTCCTGGGGCTGGTAATTCCTGACTAATACGTTAACCCGTGTCCAAGTGTAATTTCCATCTGCTCTGCGAATCCGGACATCGCGGGATAGCTTGGAACTTTCTCCTTTTATCACTTTATCCAGGAAGTCGATCATCACAGCTCGATCTTCTGGATGGAAATGGGAATGAATGCCGATGATTTCCGGCAATGGGGTACCCTCTTCTTCACCTACATTCCTGTACCAGCTTCTCAAAGCATACCCATCCCGACTCAAAGCATCGAAGTGCGCGTAACCTACTTTGGCATAATCTCCTACCAGGTCGAAAAAACTCTCGAATTCCTGAATCTTATTATAAGCAATTGTATCTTCGGTCTTGTCTACATTAATTAAGAGGTAGTTGATAGGTTCGTGATTGTGATCGTATAGAGTGGTGACTTTGGTTGTTAAGTCAATGAAACCGGTTGTACTGTTAGGCTGATAATATTTGTTGATTTTGGAAAAGTCGTACCGGAATGTAAAATCTGCGTTCTCATTGTCTTTTATTTTCTGTTTTATCTCTTCCGGCAATATAGGATTCTCGAAAATGTTGACTCCCAAAATATCTTCTTTATTGGAAATACGGAACATTTCCATATCTTTTTTATTCAGGTCGACCATTTGACCGTCCTTATCATATAATTCGATGCCTACCGGAAGATTCTTATAAATATTATGTAGGATCCGCTCGCTATTTTGTAGAGCTTGATGTGCAGATGCTATATGAATTCCCTCTTGGGTTTCGGCAATTCCATATACTTTGGTGTTACCATTTTCGTCTGTTTCCTGGAAGCATGCCTTGCTACGAATCCATACATGACCTTTGGGAGTATCAAACAAGTATATTTCTTCTACAGTCTGTTGTACTTTGTCAAAAGACGGAAAAGTTGCGTATCCCTGATCTTCTTTTAGAATACGCTTGTTGAAATCTTCGAAACTGATGAGCCCGTCTTCTCCTATTCCGAGTAGTTGGGAGATAAGTTCCGAACACTTGTAAGTCTCTGCTTTCAAGTCAGCTTCCCACCATCCTATATTCGCTTTGTTCATAAGCTTTTGTAGGAATTCGTTTTCGTTTTGTTCGTTTATTTTCAAGGTATGTCTGTATTATCAGGTAGTTAGACAATAATTTGCTCGTAAAAATAATCATTTTTGTTGAATTCCACCTTAAAAAAGTAAAAGATAGTATGATTGTATCACAAGGAAAGTATGTATTACAAAGAAAATGGGCATATATGAGCAGAGTATCAATAAATTATCTTCGTGTAAAAAAAGTAATCGAAGCATTCTGTACGCGTAAAGATAAAGCGAAGATTAAATCAACGTCCAGATGAATGGAAACGGCCGGATATAGTTGTGAATCGTATCTTTCTGGAGAGAAACATAGTGTCAAAATATTAAGAGTCAGACGATGGGAATAGAATATGTCTATAACAACAAATGTATTTATATGAATTATAATCTTTTTTAATAAATAGAATGTTTTTTGCTCCAATTGGTTATCTTTGCGCTCTATGAAACGCAAAAAGTAACTATAAATACATGAATAATAGTCAAAATGCTATAACTGTTATATACAGGGAACATTGGCAAAAACTCTATATTCATGCATATAATCTGCTGAATGATGAGGAAAGCGCAAAAGATGTGGTGAACGATGTCTTTTGTTCGGTGCTTGAGAGCAACGAACGGTTGACAACGGAAGAGGATCTGCTGCCGTTATTCTTCATCATGGTGCGAAATCGTTGTATTGACCAAATACGTCATCAGAACGTGGTGCATAAAAATGCGGAAAGATATCTGGAAGAACTTTACAGTGGCTGGACTGTGAAAGAATACCGTGAGTATGAAGACAAGATAAACCGGATGCAGGAGAGTATTCGCCAGATGGCTCCACAAATGCGAACCGTAGTGGAAGAATTCTTCTTAAATGAAAAGAAATGTGCGGAAATCAGTGAAAAGTTACGTATTAGTGATAATACCGTTAGAACGCACATTGCCAGAGCTTTAAAGATACTCCGAAAACAATTAACCATCTTTTTTTAAAAAAAATCCTATCGGGGTGTCATCAGTTTCAGTAACCTTTACGTGTTTAATGAAACTATTGACACTATGATAGACCATTCAGATAAAAAATTAGATTATGCACTTCGTGCCATACAACATCCACAATTAAGAGAAACTGATGAATTTCTTCAGTGGATAGGTATACCTGAAAATAAAGAACTTTTCTTGGAATTAATGGCTTGTAAGGAAGCTGTGATACGTGAGAATCTGCAACGGAAACGCAAGTACAGAAAGAAAATGCGTATCTTGGCAATTGCTTCTTCTGCTGCAGCTGTCTTGATACTGGCTTTTCTGATTCCTTCTTTGCTTCCTTCCACTTCTTTACCTGCAGAACAGCCGATACGTTTTTTTGCTGCGAACAACAATGATGAACATGTGGTCCTACAAATGGATGGTCGTAGTGAACAGCAGTTATTGACAGACAGTGTGATGGATGTGAAAGACTGGAAAACTGTCTCGGCAGACACTGTATGCTGTCAGACTTTGACTACACCACGTGGAAAAGATTTTCTGCTGGTACTGGCTGATGGGACTAAGGTATGGCTCAATGCTGAAAGTCGTTTGCGCTACCCTGTGGCATTTAATGGAAAAGAACGACGTGTGGAACTAGAAGGGGAGGCTTGCTTTGAAGTGGCAAAAGATGCCGAACATCCGTTTATTGTATGTGCTAATGGCATGAATACCATGGTGCTGGGAACTAAATTCAACGTGCGTTCCTATAGTGTTGAAGATCGTCATGTAACTTTGGTGAATGGTAAGGTGCAGGTCACAAACACAGTTAACAATAAGTCGGTAACATTACGTCCGGGACAGGATTTGACCTATACGGAAACCGGAGAGGAAAAAGTATCAGAAGTGAATATCGCTACATATACAGCCTGGACAGAGGGAATGTTCTACTTTGAGGATGTGCCGTTGGAAGAAATCATGGGTGCTTTGGGAAGATGGTATAATGTGAATATCGATTTTGAGCGGTGCGAACTGTACCATATCAGGTTGAACTTCTGGGCTAATAAAAATACCCATTTGGATGAAGCATTGGAACTGCTGAATAAGTTGGAGAAAGTGCAGGTGGACTATCAGGACGGGACCATTACAATCAAGCAGATTTAACTATACAAATACAACTCTTATGAAAAAGCAACAAATTACATTATTAGAAAAAAGAACTAAAAAAAAGCTTGTGTGGATGAGAACTGCCTTTCTATTGCTGGTGTTTACAGCAACAGCCTTGCAAGGATGGGCGCAGAATGCAGAAAACAGGCAGATTTCTTTAGAGATGAAAAACGAACCGCTCGGTTCGGCCTTGAAACAGTTCAGCAATGTATCTGGTTATAAGGTGAATTTTCCCAGTGAAGACGTTGCACCCTATCGTGTAACTGTGAGTATATATCAGATGGCTCCTTTTGCAGCACTTCAGAAGATTCTGGAAGGAAAGCCTTTTGAGTATGATGTGAAACAAAATTTCATCACTGTCCGTAAAGTGAAAGCTACCTCGACAACTGCTTCAGGTAAGTTCAGAAATGTTGGAGGTCAGGTAGTGGATGAAAGTGGTGATCCCTTGCCGGGAGCAAATGTAAAGGTGCTTAACAGTCCCTTTGGTGCTATTACGGACGCAGAGGGAAACTTTACTTGTAAAGTTCCGGTGGATGTACATACATTGGAAGTGTCTTTCGTCGGTATGCAGTCGGAAAAGGTTTCTGTTAAAGACCGTAACAATATCCGGGTGATAATGCATGAGGACAAGCAACAATTGGGGGATGTTGTGGTGACGGGCTATCAGCGTATTAGCCGTGAACGTTCTACTGCAGCTTTCGGTTTCGTTGATTCCGAACAACTGAACAGACAGATGCACAGTGACCTGGCCTCATCTCTGGAAGGGCAGATAGCAGGTTTGCGTATGAATATTAATCCGAATACGGGTGATATGAGTCCTATTCTTCGTGGAGTAGGTACGTTCTCGGATGACGTAGGAACAAATCCGCTGATCGTTGTGGACGATATGTCAACCAATTTAAGCTTGAGCGAGATAAATCCTTATAATGTGGAAAGTATCACAGTCTTGAAAGATGCTGCCGCTGCTAGTATTTATGGTGCTTTGGCAGCCAATGGTGTTATTGTAGTGACCACGAAACAAGCTCAGAAAGAAGGTGCGCACGTGAGTATTAATGCAGACTGGTTTATCACTACCAAACCAAGTTTCAAGAGCTTGAACTTAGCTTCAACAAGTGATATTATTGATTATCAAACAGCTGTTTTTGATGCTAATGTAGCGGAAAAAGGAAGTGCGGCGAATTTTTTATCTTCTTTTCAGTACAATTATTATAATCCCTTGTTCCAACTCTATCTGGATCAGGCCAATGGAGATATTACCAGTAGTGAAGTAAATGCTACGTTGGGACAATGGCGTAATAATGATTATTATAAGGAATATCGTGATAATGCTTGGCGTACGGCTATAACCCAGCGCTATAATGTAACTGTATCACAGAAAGCCGGAAATAGCAATCATTTCCTTTCTTTCAATTATGAAAAGGATAGTCAGCGCGTTATTAGTAGTAAAAGCAATAAAATTTCTTTGTACTATAAATCGAATTATGCGGTCACAAACTGGTTGAATCTGAATGCCGGAGTGGACGTACGTATGGGACGTAGTCATACTCCGAATAGCAGTTATACCAGCTATACCCTGCAACAACGATATGAGCGGATATTGGATGCCGACGGTAACCATTATACTTCTCCTTATGTGAATGTAGGTGCATATCCTTCCTATAATGGGAGTGTTGTAAGAAAAGCTGAAGGTGTCTCACCTTATAGAACGTTTGGTTTCAATGTACTTGATGCATTGGAGGAAAGCATAACAAAGTCACATGATGTTAGTATTCGTCCGTTTGTAAGTTTACAGGCTCGTTTCCTGAAAATGTTCAAATACAACTTCATGTATCAATATGAATGGAATAAAGGTAAGAGTGAACTATTTGAGTCGGAAAATACTTATGCAATGCGTATGCTACATAACAGTATGGTTGATACAAATGGAAAAGCACAATTGCCGCAAGGGGGACGTTTTTCTCAGACAGAAGTTGAAAGTAAGCGTTACACGGTACGAAACCAAATAGACTTTGATAAAACTTGGAAGGACCATGCAGTAACTGCCATTGCCGGTCTGGAATTTCGTGAAAACAAGATTCCGACACCTGCCCGCCAATTGTTGTATGGCTACGATCCGCAAACATTAACTTCTGATTTTATGAATTGGCAAGCCTATCGTGACGGTGTAGGAACCAGTGCTCTTTCTGACAGAACGATTACTTTATCGGGGCTGTCTGCTACTTTGCACGAGTCACGCCATCGTTATGCGTCTTTTTATGCAAATGCAGGATACTCTTATCTGTCACGTTATAATCTTTCCGGAAGTATTCGTTGGGATCAAGCCGATTTGTTCGGGCTCGATATACGTAATCAGCGCCATCCTTTGTGGTCAGTCGGTGCGTCTTGGATTCTGTCGGAAGAATCATTCATGAAAGAGATTTCCTGGCTGGATTACCTTAAACTACGTATGACGTACGGTATTAACGGTAATGTAGATCAAGCTTCGACTACCTATTTTGTTGTAAAGAAAAAAACACAGAGCAATCCCATCAAAACGACTTATTTGACTTACGAGGATGATGATCTGCCGAATCCGAAGCTTCGCTGGGAGAAAACGGCTACTTACAATATAGGATTAGATTTCCGTCTTTTCAAGAATCTGATAAGTGGAACTCTGGAGTATTATAATCGTCACTCATCTGATTTGTTGGTACGCCGATATATGGATCCGACTTTAGGAGCTGGCTCACGTGTAGTAAATAATGGTGAGATGCGTAATCGTGGTGTAGAGCTTTCCCTTTCAGCCAATATCATACGTAAGAAAGACTGGAACTTCGCTGTAGATTTTAACTTTGACCATAATAAGAACAAAATGTTGAAGGTGGATCATAGTGAATCCGACAATGCGAGCCTCTTTATAAAGAGTCCGCTGAACTATTTTATGGAAGGTACTAGTTATAATACGTTATGGGCTTACCGTATAGATCGTATGGAGAATGGATATCCGGTAGCAGTGGACAAAGATGGAAATGATCTGGTGAAATTCAATGAAGATGGTACGGTAGCCAGTATCACTTCTGGTTCTTCGCTCAAAGGTACTGATGACTTGGTGAACCTTGGTTCGCTGACTCCGAAATTCAGCGGGTCAGTAGGGTTAAGATTCAACTATAAGAATTTTGATTTGAATGCATTCTTTGTGTATGCTGGTGGTAATAAACTGCGTAACAGTGTATTAAAAATGGATGACCAGTTAGGTACTCAAACCTTGAAAGGAATTGCCAACCGTTGGACTGCGGATGATTCGAATGCACAGGTACGTATGTACCTCGATATACCGGCACAGGTAAAAACTTATGCAACAACTTTCCAGGATTGGTGGCAATTTGGTGACATCAATGTGAAAGATGCAGGTTATGTGAAATTGCGTAGTTTGAGTGTAGGATATAACTTGCCGTTTATGGTTTGCCAGTACCTCCGCCTCTCTTCTCTGAAAGTGAAAGTGCAGGTAAATAATCTGTTTACCTGGTGTAAGGCAGGAAGTGATATTGATCCGGAAAGCTATGGAATGAATGACGGTACACGTGGCATCGCTTCTCCTAAGACTTACTCCATCGGATTATCAACAAGTTTCTAACCATTTAAAAGATATAAGATATGCGTAAATTACTTTATATATTGCCAGTTATTCTCATATTGGGTTTTGCAGCCTGTGAAGACTATGTGGATATTACTCCTACAGGCAAGAAAACGGTGGATTCTACTGATACTTATTATGAATTGATAGCCCTGCCCAACCGGGCCTACCATCCGGCAGCTTTTGCCTTGTTGAGCGATAATGTCTGGTCGAAAGAATCGAATATCATAGGTAATGAATTTATTTCATGGGATGGTATTAACATGACTTTTAATGAGGCAGCTAACCGGAAAGAGCTAAGTGATAACAATTTATATGAAAATTGTTATACATATATCCTACGGTCAAATATCGTAATTTCATTGGTTGATGCTAGTCTGGGTGATAAAGATGTTAAGGAATTGGCAAAAGCGGAAGCAAAGATCATGCGTGCCTGGGATCACTTTATTCTGATAAATACATTTGCGAAAGCATATAATCCGGAAACTGCAGCCACTGACGGTGGAGTTGCTATCATTGATAAATATGATTTGGAGGCTACTCCAACCAAATCTACGGTTGCTCAAGTATACGATTTTATTATTAAGGATATAGAAGAAGCGCTTCCTTATTTACAGGAAGAGCCGGTGAATGTATATCATCCGTCAAAAGCTTTTGGATATGCGTTGGCTGCCCGTGTTTATCTGTTCCATCGAGATTGGAAAAAAGCGAAAGAAGCTGCCGAAGAATCATTGAAGTTGAATAATACCCTGATTGATTATATTGATTTGGGAGCTAAAGGAGGTCCGACTAAGGTTACTACTTATGCCAAAGGCGGTAACCCGGAAGTGCTGAACTATGCTTATATGGGTGGTCCTACTGAAGTTTTGGCCTTTTGTTATGGTATGCTTAGCCCGGAGATGGTACAACTTTTCGGGCAGAATGATGAACGTTTGAACCAATTCTTTAAAACGAGTGACAACAGTGTATACTACTTTGACGAAGGTTCAGGAGCTGCTTTGTGGAATACTTCGATTACTTATTCTAAGTTTCAGCCTATGTCTGTGGGAATGCGTACTGCCGAAGTTTACCTGATTCTGGCAGAAGCGAAAGCACGGCTGAAAGATATACCGGGAGCTGTCCAAACATTGAATCAGTTGCGTGAAAAACGAATCAAGGGAGCCGAAGCTGTATTGCCGGAACCTGCTACCGAACGTGCGATGGTGCAGGCAGTCATTGATGAGCGCCGTAAGGAGTTAATCTCCGGATTTAGTCGCTTCTGGGATTTGAAACGATACAATACGGAAGCTGATTACGCAAAGACAATCACCCGTACTTTCCCGCTGGTATCTACGGATGTCGAGAAAAAGACATATACGTTGAAGCCGGATTCACGGTTGTATATCATTCCATTCCCGTTGGCTGCCCGTGAAAAAAATCCGAACCTGACAATGAACACTAACGAATAAAAAAAATAAAGAAGAAAACTATGCGAAAGATTTTGATGATGGCTGTGTTGGCGTTCCTGTCCTTGCAAGGTGTGGGAGCTCGTGCCAGTGGTATATCTCTTCTGGAAAGTGGAAAGAAGAAACTGGTAGCACAGGAAGATACGGTCAAGAAAGACACTGTTAAGAAAGTAACGGCTTATGAAAAACTGTTGAAAGATGGAGGAAGTGAATGTGAGGGTATGTTTACGGTACGCCACATCAAAGATAACTGGTATTTTGAAGTGCCGGATACTCTTTTAGGACGGTTGTTGTTGGCTGTGACCCGGTTTAAAGCAGTGCCACAGGGTTTCAAAATGCTTAGCGGAGAAGAGGTGAACCGGAGTGTTGTTTATTGGGAACAGCATGATGATAAGACTCTCTTTTTACGCGAATATGTGCAATCACAGTTTGCCCGTCCGGGTGATAACATTGCCGAGGCATTGAAACAATCGACTGTAGATCCTGTAATCTATAAGTTTGATGTAATCGGTAGAAATCCGGAGACTCAGGCACAGCTCATTGATGTATCAAAACTCTTTTTAGGTGATAATAAATTGTGCGGCTTTACCTCAAGCGACCGTTCCATTCTTGGCATCGGTACTTTAGCCCAGGACCGCACATTTATGGATACGATAAAAACCTATCCTATCAACGTGGAGGCAGTGACTTTGCGTACTTATAGTATTAGTGCTGGTAGACTACCGGCTGCACAGACTGGTTCGGTGACTGTGAAACTGAATACAAGCATCGTGATGTTACCCAAAGAACCGATGCAGCCACGGTTTGCCGATGACCGGGTGGGATTTTTCCAAAACTCGTTGACCGAATTTTCGGACGACCAGCAGACTACCGATCGTGGAGCCATCATCCAGCGCTATCGGTTGGAACCGAAAGATCCGGAACGTTACCGTCGGGGACAACTCTCCGAACCGAAAAATCCCATTATCTACTACATTGATCCGGCAACACCGAAGAAGTGGATACCTTATCTTAAAGCAGGTGTCGAAGACTGGAATACAGCATTTGAAGCTGCCGGATTCAAGAACGCTATAATAGCTAAAGAATGGCCGAACGATCCCAATATGAGTTTGGACGATGCGCGTTATAGTGTGATACGTTATCTACCCTCCGAAACGGAGAATGCTTACGGTCCGCGTATTGTCGATCCGCGTAGTGGAGAAATTATGGAAAGTCATATTTGTTGGTATCACAACGTAATGAACTTACTCAAAAAGTGGTATATGGTGCAGTGCGGGCCACTGGATAAGCGCGCACGCACGATGACTTTTGACGACAAATTAATGGGCAGTCTGATTCAGTTTGTCTCTTCACATGAAGTGGGGCATAGTATCGGCTTACGGCACAATATGGCAGCCAGTTCGGCTACTCCGGTAGAGAAACTGCGTGATAAAGCTTGGGTAGAAGCCAATGGTCATACGGTATCAATCATGGATTATGCGCGGTTTAATTATGTAGCCCAACCGGAAGATCGGATTTCCGAAAAAGGATTGTTCCCTCGTATCGGTGTTTATGACAAATGGGCTATCCAATGGGGGTATCGCTATCGTCCGGAATTTAAGGATCCTTATAAAGAAAAAGACGTATTACGTGCCGAAGTAACCAAAAAACTGCGGGGAGATCATCGCTTGTGGTTTGTTGGTGATGAAGGAAAGGGATTTGATCCCCGTAGCCAGAGTGAGGACTTGGGCGACAATAATATGAAAGCCAATGAATATGGTATAAAGAACCTGAAAAGAGTGATGGAAAACATACTGACCTGGACAGCACAGCCTGACGGAGAGTACACTGACTTAACCACCATTTATAATTCGGTTCGTGCCCAACATCTGAAGTATACCCTGCAAGTGCAGAAGAACATAGGAGGACGCTATACCAATAATTTGCCGGATCTCAAAGTGCATGATTATCTGCCACGCAGTTTGCAGAAAGAAGCTGTTGAATGGTTGGGACGCAATTTGTTTGTAGCTCCGCTCTGGCTCTATCCTGATGAAGTGGTGAGTCGTACCGGAGTCAAGCCGGTGGATGAGATTCGTGACCGCCAAAGCTCTGTTGTAGCTTTGCTACTTGCACCGGGAATGTTGTATAATATTTACTCAACCTCATTGTGTTCTTCGGAATCGTATGCACTCGATGATTATTTGAACGATGTATTTACTGCAATATGGAAACCGTTGAATGATCCCAGTGAACTGGAGAATAATTTCCGCCGTCAGTTGCACCGGACTTATCTGGGGTTTGTCGAAGGAATGATTAAACCTAGTAGCAAAGATGGTGCCAATGCAAATCTGGCAATCAGCCGTTCTGATATTCAGCTTTTTGTAGAACAGCATTTAGATAAGATTGAAGAGTCAGTAAAAGAGCAACTTGCTGCTTCTAAGGAGGGAGATCTCAATTACCGGCATTATGCGGCATTGCTGCGCAACGTTCAGAAAATAAAAGAAGGATATTATGGAAAAGATGCTGATACGCGGTCTTCTGATAAATAGCTTTGAGGAAAACGAAGAATAGAAAAAAATAGAAAAATAGAACAGTAGAACATTTTCTTGTATATATAAACTCTCTCTTTTTACTTTTACAGACTTACTCTTCTCTAATGATAACCTTGCTTTGATGAATCATCATCCATAATGCAAGCTTAGAATTAGAGGAGGGTATTTTTTTATATCCCTGATTACTGCATCCCGCTTCTTTGTAGAAAGAATCATTATTTCTGGGTATTGACAACTATTTATTTTCTAGTGAACTTTGTGAAGAAACAATCTGTTGTATATATAAAAAGAAGAAAGGAGAATTTTAGAAATGAAAAAGATAGTATTACTTCGTCACGGAGAGAGTGCATGGAATAAAGAAAATCGTTTTACGGGCTGGACAGATGTAGATCTGACAGAAAAGGGAGTTGCCGAAGCTGAAAAAGCCGGAGAGACATTGAAAGAATATGGTTTCAATTTTGATAAGGCTTATACTTCCTATTTGAAGCGTGCGGTGAAAACCTTGAACTGTGTTCTCGATAAGATGAATCTGGACTGGATACCTGTAGAGAAAAGCTGGCGCTTGAATGAAAAGCATTATGGTGAATTGCAGGGATTGAATAAAGCCGAGACTGCCGAGAAATATGGAGAAGAACAAGTGCTAGTGTGGCGTCGTAGCTATGATATAGCTCCCCATCCTCTTTCAGAAAGTGATTTGAGAAATCCCCGTTTTGATTACCGTTATCATGAAGTACCCGATGCGGAGTTGCCTCGTACTGAATCGTTGAAAGATACCATTGAACGTATTATGCCTTATTGGGAAAGTGATATATTTCCTAGTCTGAAAACAGCTCATACGCTGTTGGTGGTCGCTCATGGCAATAGTTTGAGAGGCATCATCAAGCATCTAAAAAACATCTCCGATGAAGATATTGTCAAGCTGAATCTACCTACGGCTGTGCCTTACGTATTTGAGTTTGATGAAAACCTGAACGTTGCTAATGACTATTTCCTGGGAAACCCGGAAGAGATCAAAAAACTGATGGAAGCAGTAGCCAATCAGGGAAAGAAAAAATAGAAAAGTTACACATTAAAAAAGAAGTTATGAGTAAAGTAGTAGAATTATTAAGAGATAAGGCCTGTTATTACCTGGACCACACTTGCGAAACCATTGATAAATCATTGATTCATGTTCCGTCTCCCGATACAATAGATAAAATCTGGATTGATTCGGACCGGAGCATCAGAGTATTGAACAGTCTGCAAACGTTGTTGGGACATGGCCGCCTGGCAAATACCGGTTATGTGTCTATACTTCCTGTCGATCAGGACATCGAACATACTGCCGGAGCATCGTTTGCCCCCAATCCGATCTATTTCGATCCGGAAAATATCGTAAAACTGGCTATTGAAGGAGGCTGTAATGGAGTAGCTTCTACCTTTGGGATTCTTGGATCCGTAGCACGTAAATATGCCCATAAAATACCTTTTATCGTTAAGTTGAATCACAATGAATTACTTTCTTATCCTAACAGTTTCGACCAAGTATTGTTTGGTACCGTTAAAGAAGCCTGGAATATGGGAGCAGTAGCGGTAGGCGCCACTATCTATTTCGGTTCGGAACAGAGTCGCCGTCAGCTCGTGGAGATAGCCGAAGCTTTTGAATATGCTCACGAACTGGGGATGGCAACCATTCTTTGGTGTTACCTGCGCAATAATGATTTCAAGAAAGGTGCTGTCGATTATCATGCTGCCGCCGACCTGACAGGACAGGCCGACCGTTTGGGAGTGACTATCAAAGCTGATATTGTGAAACAGAAACTTCCGACTAATAATGGTGGCTTCAAAGCTATCGGTTTCGGAAAGATCGACGAGCGTATGTATACCGAACTTGCTTCCGAACATCCGATTGACCTTTGCCGCTACCAGGTAGCCAACGGCTATATGGGACGCGTTGGTTTGATTAACTCCGGTGGAGAATCTCACGGTTCTTCCGATTTGCGTGATGCAGTCATTACAGCTGTAGTCAACAAACGTGCAGGAGGTATGGGATTGATTAGCGGACGTAAAGCGTTCCAGAAACCAATGAACGAAGGGGTGGAATTATTGAATACTATTCAGGATGTATATCTTGATTCGTCAATAACGATTGCATAATCAGAGATGAATGGAAATAAATTATTATCTTTGACTATTAGATCGTTAACCATTAAAAATTAAGAGTATGAAATTTTTTATTGACACAGCTAATTTGGAGCAAATTCAGGAGGCTTATGACCTCGGAGTACTTGACGGAGTGACTACCAACCCTTCGCTGATGGCGAAAGAAGGTATCAAAGGAACGCAGAATCAGCGTGGACATTATATCAAGATATGCAAGATTGTCAACGGAGATGTCAGTGCCGAAGTGATAGCAACCGATTATGAAGGAATGATTCGTGAAGGTGAAGAACTTGCCGCGCTCAATCCGCATATTGTAGTAAAAGTTCCCTGTATTGCCGATGGCATTAAAGCGATCAAACATTTCACGGAAAAGGGAATCCGTACTAACTGTACATTAGTCTTTTCAGTAGGACAGGCATTACTGGCAGCTAAAGCCGGAGCTACCTATGTTTCGCCTTTTGTCGGTCGTCTGGACGATATTTGTGAAGATGGAGTAGGGCTTGTGGGAGATATTGTACGTATGTATCGTACCTATGATTACAAGACACAAGTGCTCGCTGCTTCTATCCGCAATACGAAACATATTATCGAATGTGTGGAAGTGGGAGCGGACGTTGCTACTTGTCCGTTGAGTGCTATCAAGGGTTTATTGAATCATCCGTTGACGGATTCGGGATTGAAGAAGTTTCTGGAAGACTATAAAAAAGTCAATGGTTGAGTAAGTAATGAAACTTGCAGTATATTAAAATTTTTAGGCACGGATTATTTGCTCAGGTCTTAGAATTCCGTGCCTAAAGAATATTTGTTTTTTCGGGTAGCTGCTCATTACTCTTTTTTCCGTTCCTGTTTTCTCTTCTCCTTATATTGAGTTGGCGTTTCTCCTGTATATTGTTTGAAAGCCGTACTGAAATAGCGTGAAGTAGTGAAGCCGACCTTCTCGGCAATTTCCGTGAACGACATGTCCGTACTGGTGATTAATGTGATCGCTTTCTCCATCCGGAATTTATTAATGTAATCATTGGCTCCCATATCGGTCAGAGCTTTTAGCTTATTGTAAAGGGAAGCCCGGCTCATACCTATCTCCTTGCAGATAAAAGTGACGTCCAGATTGCTGCTATCCAGATGTTCCTGAATAATTTTATTCAGTTTCAGCAGAAATGTTTCATCTGCCTGGCTGAAAGTGCTCTCTTCCGGCGCAGGGACTAATCCTGTATTCAAATATCTTTTCTTGATAGATTCGCGGTTTTTCAATCGGTTGCGAATGATTTCCATTAGCATTTCTATCTCAAAGGGCTTAGTCAGATAAGCGTCCGCCCCGTTCTTGTAGCCACTCAACTGACTTTGTTTATCATCTCTTGCTGTCAGCAGAATGATAGGAATGTGACTGATCGTAATATCTTCCTTTATATTTTTGCAAAGTTCATATCCATTCATTCTCGGCATCATCACGTCACTGACGATAATATCCGGAGCATGATTTCTGGTCAGTTGAAGGGCTTCCACACCATCGGAAGCAATCACTACCCGTTTGAAATATTCTCCCAGTGACTTTTTCAGAAAATCCGTCAAATCCGGATTGTCATCCACCACTAGAATACTGTAAGGACTCGTATCGAACGTATTTTCCTCCGGTAACAGTTCTTTGCTATCATCGTTCATCAATTCGTTCAGATATGCCTTCGGCTGACAGACGATCTCTTCCGATTGTTGTCTCAAGGGTAGTTCAAAGAAGAATGTTGCACCAGCTTCCTGATTATCCCGTGCACCGATGGAGCCTCCGTGTAGTTCTACCAGAATCCTGGAATAAGATAATCCGATACCTGTGCCGCTTTGCTCTCCTGTACCTTGATAGAAACGGGTGAAGAGTTTTTGTGTATTTACTTGTTTCAATCCGTTTCCCCGGTCAATGATGGAGATACGTACGCTATTTTTCTCGGAAAGCAACTCCGATGTAATTGTTATTTCTGCATCTTGTGGACTGTGTTTCAAGGCATTGATAAGCAGATTGCTTAGAATAATCTCACATTTATCTTTATCGAAACTTACAGTATTGACCTGTGGGTCAAGCTGATAGCGGATACGGACGTTTTTAGCTTCACCTTCGCTGACGAAATCTTGGGATACATGTTCAATCCATTGATTGAGAGCATACGGCTGTATCTGCAATTTACTTTCCCCAACCTCCATTTTGCGTACATCGAGTACCATATTAATAAGGTTTTTCATTCGCTGTGACTGGCGATAGATTGCTTTTATAGGTAAATATTGTGTATCTTCGGCAGAAAGCGATTTCAGTATCCGGCTAAGCGGTGCGTGTATGAGCGTTAAAGGTGTGCGCAGCTCATGACTGATATTAATAAGGAAACGTACTTTTTCTTCATATACCTGTTGTTCATGTTCCTTCATTGCCCATTTCAGTTTTTCTTCCTTACGCTTTAGAGTTCTTCGGAAAGTTTCAATAATAGCGGCAGCAGTAAGAACGGTACAGCTAAGAATAAACCACCATGTCCGATACCAGGGAGGGAGAATGGTTAGTTCCAGTACTTCCTGACTGGGAATCCAACTGCCATCTTTAGCTGTACATGAAGCCATAATCTTATAACTTCCCGGAGGAAGTGAACGTATAGCCAGTTCGGGATTGTACGATTCGATTTGCTGGTCATTCAGCCCTTCTATCTGGTATCTGTACACTTTCTGTCGGAAAATGTCCTTCTCTTTCGACATGATCCGGATAGTGATATTACTGTTCCAGGGAGCGGAGATCCCTGTTGGTCGATTGGTTAATTCGTTATTCACGGATTCTCCATTGATGATGACATCGGATAATTGGAGTTGGGGAAGTTCAGAAGTTGTTAATGGTATTTTGCAGTTAATGTGCAGTAAACCTTTTACTCCACCCATATAGACGTCTCCCTGCATACTTAACAGGCGGGGTTTGGAAAGATATTCGTTCTGGATTACGCCGTCTGATTCGCCGAATAGAACGAACTTTTTTTCTTTGATAAGCCAAGCGAAAAGCATGCTGTCAGCTCCTATCCATACTTTTCCTTGCTGGTCGCATACGATCAAAGTGATTTCACTAAATAGAGAGGTCGGGATCGGAGTCTGTATTTTGGTGGCGGGATTGTAGTGTACCAATCCGTAATTGTTCCCAATCCAGAAGTTTCCCTCTTCGTCTCTTGAAACGGAGTTGATGGTCGTGTCTTTCCAGCATCTGTATAGGGCTTTCAGCCGGTTTGTATGGTTGTCCAGTTCATATATGTGCTTCGTATCATTTAGATAAGTGGTGTTCCTATAATTGCCGATTGGCAGGAGAGCACCGATAATATCTTGTTCTTCCTGTTCTATAGCGGTACTGAAAGTACGTGTATTCAAATCATATATATAGATATGTTCTCCAAGGAACAGAATGCTGTGATGAGTGTTCCGGAGTAGATTTACAGCCTTGCCTCGATTGCATAAGAGTGCTGTTGTTTCAGCGTCGACAATGGTGAAAGGTTGTTTTTCTCCAGTTGCCGGATTGAAAATAAATACTCCTTGTGAGAAAATAGAAATTAATAATTTACCGGGAGTAAACTGACAGATAGAGGCAACTTTGTCTTCCCAGGTTGAGGGATAATGAGTAAATTTCTCTGTGAGCGGATTAAAGTTGTTGATACCTCCTCCGTCCGTGCCTACCCAGATTTGATCTTGAGATTCCTGGAAAAGACTTAGAACGGTATTGTTGCTAAGTCCCCGGTCGTTGCCGGGTGGTACGTCTGTATATGTTTTCATGGAAACTTCCCGGATGCTGATTAGTCCGTTGCGGATGCTGCCTGCCCATATATTGTTGTTGTAGTCGTTGTATAGGCATAAGATAGAGTTGGCGGGAAGTGAATAGTTGTCACTTCCGGGCACATGTTCCAGCAGAGAAAAATGTCCGGTTTCCGGGTCGAGAATATTAATGCCTCCTCCGTCTGTTCCAATCCAGATTTCTCCTTCCCGTTCGGCGAGACTTAGTACAACATTGTTACTTAGAGAAGAGTTGTGGGTAGTATATGTAGCCAGTAGTTTACCGTCGTGTGTCAGGCAGTTCAGCCCTCCGTTGTAAGGGGCTACCCATATTCTTTTTTGTGAGTCTATAAGTACGTTCATGATTTCCTTTCCGCAATCGAAAGGAGGACGGCGGCATTTTCCGGTATTCAGGTCGAGCAGGAGTAGTCCTTGCCAGCGACTACAACAAAGTAATGTTCGTTTATCCCATAGACTTAGCAGAGTCACATTATAATTGGGCTCTAGGTCAAACGTTTGCAGGAGGCGGAAAGTGGCATCCTGATAATTATAGAAAAAGATTTTATTTTTCGAACCGAATAACACTCCATCATCAGTCAGGCAGACGGAATAGGCGATGATATTATTTCCTGTTTCATCAGTCGGTATAAGAAAGTCATCGCTTTGCCGCTGATAACGTGCCACTCCCTTATCTGTCAGAATCCATATATTGTTTTGTACATCTTCTATCAGCTGGTAGATTAAATTGTGAGGAATGGAATGAGGGTTGTTTGACTGATGGACATACTTTTTAAGTTCATGTCCGTCATATCGTCCCAGTCCGGAGCGGGTTCCAATCCATACAAAACCTTGTTTATCCGTTAAAATGCATCTCACGGTGGAGGGAAGACCATCTTTTAGGGAGATTTGCTTATAGTAATAATGACCGGCTTGAAGAGGGGGTATGCCGATAAACAGTGTGACAAATGCGATGCATAGTAGTAAAAAGGTTTTTGTTCTCATGAGATCAGGTCAGTTAAACTAAAAACAAAGATAATACATTCGGATGAATGTTTGTTGAAAAGCAAACTTATTTTGTATTCCTTCAGGTAAAAGAGTTATATATAGTTGCTTTTCTCTATTTAATTTTGTATCTTTAAAGCTTTCCGTCCTTCTAAAGATAAGTTGTCCCCTTGTAATGGGATAATAGTCATCTTATAAGGTGCTATTTATCATTCTATAAGATGCCAGGGCAGACGCATTATATTTTTTACTATATTCTCGTTTGTAATTTCCTTACTATATTGTTGGTTATTAACATATTATCATTTGCTAATGTCGATTATTTTCCTTATCTTTATAAGATATATTAAAACATAAACTAACATGAAAATTGGCATAATTGACCTTTGTAAACAAATAGAAGATCCTAGGATGAACCGCAAAAAAGTACATAAAATGGAAACTATTATCTATATATCCATTGCTGCTGTAATCTGTGGCGCTCAATCCTGGAATGAGATTGAGGAATTTGGCAATGCGAAATTAGCTTTTTTCTAAAAGTCGCATACCTGGTCTGGAGTTCATCCCTAGTCATGATACTTTTAATTAGATTCTTCTAGTATAATAAAG
>NZ_GG774949.1:2683994-2917265 GCF_000162555.1 Bacteroides sp. 3_1_23 | reverse complement strand
AGCAACAGGAGAATATACTCAAGAGGTCAGATACTATGTAACTTCACTTGATAATACCAAACCGGAGGAGATTGCATCTGCCATCAGGCAGCATTGGTCTATTGAGAATAATCTTCATTGGCAACTGGATGTTACCTTTCGAGAAGACTACAGTAAAAAGGTGAAAAATGCAGCCAGAAACTTTTCGGTGGCAACAAAAATGGCACTTACCATACTAAAGAATGAGAAAACAACAAAAGGAAGCATGAATCTGAAAAGACTAAAAGCGGGATGGGATGAAAAATATTTGTCACAACTTTTACAGGAAAATAATTTTTAATGCGTCTGCCCTGTATAAGGTGATATTTGTCCCATTATAAGGGGATGACTACTCGACTGCATAAACTATTATAAATTTCTGCACTGAAAACCTTTAATCCCTGCACTGAAAATCCTTCCATATAATGAGATTTGCTAGATTGCTATCTTATATTCATTCGGAGCCATCCCTACCACTTTTTTAAATAATCGGCTTAAATGATGCGGATATTTAAAGCCTAATTCGTAAGCGATTTCACTGACCGATTTATTACCTTCAATCAGCAATTCTTTAGCACGGTCGATAGTGGTCAACTGGATATATTCTTGTGCTGATTTTCCGGTTTCTTTCTTAATAAGATCACCGAAATAATTAGCGGATAGATGTAGCTGGTCGGCGCACCATGCAACCGAGGGTAAACCGAGTTGCTGGGGCTTATCCGAAGCAAAATAATCACGTAATAAACCCTCAAAACGGGTTAGTGAGTCTTTGTTCACAGTTTCACGTGTTACGAACTGACGGTCGTAAAAACGGACGCAGTGGTTGAGTAATACTTCGATATTGGCCGTAATGATTTGTTTGGAGTGTTTGTCAATGGCGTGTTGCAGCTCTTCTTTAATTTCGTGGAAACAGTTAATGATAATATGCTGTTCGCGTTCGGACATGTGCAATGCTTCGTTCGACGAGTATGAAAAGAACGAGTAATCTGCCATGCGACGCCCGAGAGAGGTGCCACGCAGCAAATCGGGGTGAAACATCAGACACCATCCTTTGTACCGATACGATACTTTGTCGTCATCAATGCCGGCAACCTGTCCCGGTGCAATAAAGACTAACGTTCCCTCTTGGTAATCATATTGGTTACGTCCGTAAAGTAGCGGGCCGCAATCAATATGTTTGAGGAAAATGCAGTAAAAACCAAAATTCTTCAGACAGTGGCGGACACTCTCTAATTCCGAAAAATCGACTACGCTTACTAATGGATGAACAGTCTCTACTCCCAACAGTTCGTTGTAGTCTTGCACCGAATCTAACTTTATGATTGTTCCCATACTCTATTTTTTTTCTATGGCAAAGATAGCAGAATTTTATATACAAGCAATCTTTCGGTAGCAGAATCAGTAATATCGGTTAGTGATTATGTAATTTGTGTTATTCTGCTGAAAGCAAGCCATATCCAATCAGTAAAATTGGTATTTGAAACCGTAATCCGTCTATGGACGCGCTTCTATTTATCACATAATTTTGCATCATCGAAAGTTGGTAATTTGAATCATCTAAATAACGAGAGTATGAAGTACAGAAAATTAGGAAACAAGAAATTGCAAATGTCCGCTATCGGACTGGATGTTGGCTCTGGGCTGTTTAGTCCGTTTAGAAAAAGGGTTATAATGAAAAAGTACATTTTAGGAATATGGATGGTTTGTCTTGCCTCTTTAGGCATGGCACAAACCCCGAAAGCAGAACAAGTGATGAATAAGAAGCAGCAATATATCGTAGAGGTTGCCGCCCTTGTGGGTAAAGGAGACCTTGCAAAACTGAAACCAGCCCTCGTTGCAGGATTGGAGGACGGAATGACCGTCAATGAATTGAAAGAGATAATGGTTCATTCTTATGCTTATTGCGGTTTTCCGCGAGCTCTTCGCGGATTACAGACTTTTGTCGCCGTACTCGATGAGCGTAAGGCAAACGGTATTGAGGATAAAAGAGGGCGTGAAGCTTCACCAATTACCGATACCCGAAGCAAGTACGACCGCGGACGGGATATACTAGCCAGGATTTCGGGTGCACCGGTTGATGCTCCGAAAGCGGATTATGCTGTATTGGCTCCCGAAATTGAAGTGTTTCTCAAAGAACATCTTTTTGCCGATATTTTCGAACGTGACGTGCTGACCTATTCCGAACGTGAAATTGCTACCGTAGCAGTATTAGCTGCCATTGGTGGGGTAGAACCAATGATGAAAGGCCATATAGGTATTGCTTTGAATGTGGGCGTTACACCCGACGAATTGCGCCATTTGCTTGCCATCGTTGAGAAGCAGATAGGTTGTGACGAAGCTGATGCCGGACGGATGGTGCTGGATGAAGTATTGCAAAGTAAAGGATTAATAGTCAATCCCGGAACACCGGTTGTAGTCGTGGAAAATGGAGTGAAGAAACAGAAGGTTACATTTCACAACCGTTTTCTGATTGATGTGGTTGGTGATCTTTATCTCCCTGCCAACTGTGATCCGGCAAAGAGATACCCGACACTGGTTGTCGGTCATCCTTTCGGTGGTGTAAAGGAACAGACTTCGGGGCTTTATGCACGCCGTCTGGCTGAACAGGGGTATGTTACACTGGCATTTGACGCTTCCTATTATGGTGAAAGTGGTGGTTATCCGCGGCGTATAGAGTCTCCCGAAGTACGTGTGGAGGATTTCAGTGCAGCAGTTGATTTTCTGTCGAATCATCCGGCGGTTGATATTGATAAAATCGGGGTGATTGGTATTTGTGGTGGCGGATGCTATTCGGTGAGTGCTGCGCAAATAGATCATCGTATCAAAGCTGTGGCAACAATCAGCATGTACGATATGGGACGTGCCCGTCGCCAGGGTGTAGGCGATTCGATGACTTATGAACAACGGATGGCGTCACTCGACGAAATCGGTCGTCAGCGTACGATAGAATTTGGCGGGGCAGACCGTAAAGATATCCGCGCCCTGCCGGAGAAGGTGGATGCTTCGACACCCAAATACGCTCTCGACTTCCTTGATTATTATGATAATCCTGCGCGTGGACAGCATCCTAACTCTACGGCCTATTATTCTTATACGAGCCTTGCGCCGATGATGAACTTCTTCCCGTTTGTACAGATTGAAACGATTTCACCACGCCCGTTACTTTTCATCGCAGGAGAGAATGCCGTATCTGCCTATTTCTCGGAAGATGCCTATGCAAAAGCTGCAGAACCCAAGGAACTGTTCGTTGTACCGGGTGCTACCCACGTCGATCTTTACGACCGTCCGGAGTATCTGAAAATAACGCTTCCCAAGTTGGATAACTACTTCAAACAATACCTAAAATAACGACACAGTATGAAACAACTATTTATAATTGCTGTTGCGGTGCTGATGAGTGCTTGCTGTAATCAAAATGAGAAAGAGATGGAAGCCACTGTTCAGAAAGATGTGTTCTCCAAAGGTTCTTTGATAGTAGATAATCCGAACTTTACGGGTGAGGCATGGCTTGAAAGATTTGTCGCGGCGACTGATTCAATGGACTGCACTGTCAGTAATGTAACTTTCGCGCCGGGTGTGCGCAATAGCTGGCATTCGCATCCGGGCGGTCAGATTTTGCTTTGTACTTCAGGGAAGGGATATTATCAGGAAAAAGGAAAAAGCATACAAGTGCTTCATCCCGGTGATGTTGTGAGAATCGCTCCCAATATAGTACATTGGCACGGTGCGGCTCCCGACAGCGAGTTTACACATGTTGCCATCGGTACACAGGTTTCGAAAGGTCCGGTCGACTGGTTGGAACCGGTAACGGATAAAGAGTATAATGAATTAGAGCGGGCTGAAGAATAAGCAAAATGGGTGTTTCTGTCTTTTTGGAAGGCAGGAGTAGTGTAAACTGATAATAATATAATTAAACGATATGGGAACAGATAAAAGGATCAGCCGTAGAGAAGCTTTAGCACGAATGGGCAGGATGGTTGCCGGAGCCGCCGCCTCATCCATAGGATTGCCAGCTTTGACTTCTTGTGCTGAAAAACCACAGAAGAAGCGCATCATTTTGTATTTCACTGCCACGGGAAACTGTTTACATGCTGCCCGCCAATTAGTGGAGTCGGAAGAACAGTTGTTGAGTATTCCGCAAATGGTAAAGCAGAACCGGTATGAGTTTGAGGCTGATGAAATAGGTCTTGTTTATCCGATATACGGTCATATGCCGCCTAATATGGTGAGGAATTTCATAAAGAAAGCAAAGTTAAAAGCAGCATATAAGTTTGCAGTGCTCACTTATGGAGCGAGGAAATGCGATTCGGTAGAGATATGGAATGATATATCGAGTAAGGCTGGCAACAAATTCGACTATATCACCACGCTCATCATGGTGGATAACTGGCTGCCGAACTTCGATATGAATGAACAGATAAAAATAGACAAACATATTCCGGAGAACTTGCGGCAGATTACCGAAGACTTATCACAAAGGCGGCATTGGCACGAACCGGTAAGTGAAGAAGAACGGCAGATGCACGCTGGATTCATGGCACGTTCAGGGCTCGACCCGGAAGTCGGTTTTCTCAAAAGGAGCGAAAATTATTTTGTTGTCACGAAGAATTGCATTGATTGTGGAGCTTGTACGGATGTCTGTCCGCGTGGAAATTATGAGTTTACTTCAAACGGCATTAAAATGCAGGGGGATTGTGATTTCTGTTTTGCCTGCATTCAGAATTGTCCGCAGAAAGCTATTCAATTCAAGAAAAATGACGAGGACCCTTTGTTGGCAAATGGTGAACGAAATCCGAATGCCCGATACCGGAATGAATATATCTCGCTGGTGGATATAAAGAGAGCTAACAGACAATAAAAAGAGGTGTAATTACTTAAAAACAATATGTATGAAACGATTATCTATAAGTTTATTTATCCTTCTTATGTGGGTGGGTAGTTTTGGGCAGAATATATCTGTAAGCGATACGCCGCTTGCAATCGCTAAACAGGGCAGTTTTGCTGTTGGAGGAACAGTTGTTCAACACTCTGGCGCATACGATAACAGTAAATTTACCGGTTTCGGTACGCCTATCGAACAAGGGCAGAGTTATCATGCGGACCATGCTGTTGTCGATTTCCAAATTCCGGTCGATGCTTATCGGCTTCCGTTGGTCTTCATCCATGGTTATGGACAGTCAGGACGTTGCTGGCAAATGACACCTGACGGACGTGAGGGATTTCAGACATTAATGTTGCGGCGAGGCTTTGGCACTTATGTTGCTGATATGCCCGGTCGTGGGCGGGCAGGACGGACAACTGCTGAAACAAAATTAGAACCGAAGGCAGACGAGCAATTCTGGTTTGATATTTTCCGTATCGGTGAATGGCCGGCTTTTAATAAGGGTGTACAGTTTCCGACTGATTCTGCATCGCTTGAACAATTCTTTCGCCAAATGACACCTGACATCAGTCGGCACGATATGAAAACCGACCTTACAGCACTCGATGCTTTGTTCGGTCGCATCGGTGAGGGAATTATCGTAACACATTCGGCAGGAGGATTTCCGGGATGGCTGGCAGCTATCGAAAATCCGAATATTCGGGGGATCGTATCTTACGAGCCGGGAACGTATGTTTTTCCTGAAGGAGAAGTTCCTGAACCGATGCCGGGTTTGACGGGAACACTTAAAGGAGTAAGTGTGCCGATGGACGATTTTATGAAACTGACAAAAATTCCAATTGTCCTTTATTTCGGTGATTATATTCCTGAAGAAGTAACCGATAAACTTGGCGGTGAGAATTGGCGGGTACGGCTTCAGATGGGGCGTAAGTTTGTGGAAGCAATCAATCGTCACGGTGGTAATGCTACATTGGTTGAACTTCCTAAAATGGGTATTCGGGGCAATACACATTTCATGATGTCTGACCTTAATAATATTGAGATTGCAGATTTGCTGACCGAGTGGCTGCATCATAACAAATTGAATAAATAATATAAAAAACAACGTATGAGAAAGTTACTTTTAATCCCCTTTTTATGCTTTTCCCTGACAATAGCGGCTGCTTGTTCAAAGAATGATGATAATTCTGTTTCGGGGACGGAACAACCGGACACTCCCGATCAATTATCTGGCAACAGTAAAATTTTGGTTGCTTATTTCTCTGCAACAGGTAATACGCAAGCGGTTGCAGAACGTATTGTAGAACTACTTGGGACTGATGTATATCGTATCAGGGCATCTGTTCCTTATGCCTCGAATCCCTATGACGACAGCGACCGTGTTCAAAACGAAGCTTACAATGATTTACGTCCGGGGGTAGCCAATCTGCCTGCTGCCGAAACGATCGCGCAGTATGATACGATTTTTGTCGGTTCGCCTTGCTGGTGGCACCAACCTGCTATGGTTGTTTGTACCTTTCTCGACAATTATGATTTGAGCGGTAAAACGATTATTCCGTTTATCACTTATGGCGCAACAACTTATCTCAACGAATCAATGCAGAAGATTTACAAACTGACTCCTAATTCGAAACATATCCCGGTAACTCTTCCGGAGGATCTTGATCCGGATGATATTACGACTCCCGGACGCCCTGATGATGACGGGATCGATATGCCCGGTCGTGCCAGCGGGGTAGAAGCATGGTTGAGAAGAATGGGAGTAACGATTGAATGAGTCATGTACCATGTCATCGGAATAAAGACCTATACACCACGGATTTGGTAAAGTAGGCGGTTTTTATCAGCGGGAAGATAGTATTATTTAGCTAGATTCTCTATCTTTGCTCGAAAATATACGACTATGATTACTGAAGAACTACAGAAACTTTATCAGTCATATACGGGCGTTCCCGCTGAAAACATAACAGAATTACCGTCTTCCGGTTCCAACCGCCGTTATTTTCGGTTGACGGGTATTCAGCCGTTGATTGGAGTCTACGGGGCTTCAACTGATGAGAATGAAGCATTTCTTTATATGGCGGGGCACTTCCGTAAGTGCGGTCTGCCTGTTCCCGAAGTTCGCATTGTCTCGGAAGATAAAACCTATTATTTGCAGGAAGATTTGGGGGATGCTCTATTGTTTCATGCCATAGAGAAAGGACGTGTTACCAGTGTCTTTTCAGAAGAGGAGAAAGAGTTGCTCCGCAAAACGATTCGTCTGCTTCCTGCTATTCAGTTTGCCGGGGCCGATGGATTTGATTTTTCCCGTTGTTATCCTCAACCGGAGTTCAATCAACGTTCCATTTTGTGGGATTTGAATTACTTTAAATATTGCTTCCTGAAAGCTACCGGTATGGAGTTTCAGGAGGATAAACTGGAAGATGATTTCCAGAAAATGAGTGATGTCTTGCTTCGTAGTTCTTCCGCTACTTTTATGTATCGTGATTTTCAGAGCCGTAATGTGATGATAAAAGATGGCGAACCATGGTTTATTGACTTTCAAGGAGGACGTAAAGGCCCGTTCTATTACGACATAGCCTCTTTCCTGTGGCAAGCGAAAGCGAAATATCCCGATAGCCTCCGTAAAGAACTGCTGCAAGAGTATATGGAAGCTCTTCGCAAATACCAGCCGATTGACGAATCCTATTTTTATAGCCAACTTCGTCACTTTGTTCTTTTCCGTACGCTGCAAGTGTTGGGAGCTTATGGTTTCCGTGGCTATTTCGAAAAGAAACCGCATTTTATCCAAAGTGTTCCCTATGCCATCGAGAACCTGCGTGAATTGTTGAAAGAAGAATATCCGGAATATCCGTATCTCTGTAACGTTTTGCGGGAGCTTACCGGACTGAAACAGTTTACGGATGATCTGAAAAAGCGGCAGCTAACTGTCAAAGTAATGAGCTTTGCTTATAAGAAAGGCATTCCTGATGACTCCACGGGTAACGGAGGAGGTTATGTATTCGACTGCCGCGCCGTGAATAATCCCGGTAAGTATGAGCGTTACAAACCTTTCACCGGACTGGATGAGCCTGTAATCACTTTTCTTGAAGAAGATGGCGAAATACTAGGTTTCCTCGATCATGTCTATGCTTTGGTAGATGCTTCCGTGAAACGTTATATGGAACGTGGATTCAGTAATTTGTCCGTCTGCTTCGGCTGTACCGGGGGACAGCATCGCTCTGTTTATTCGGCCCAGCATCTGGCAGAGCACCTGAATCAGAAATTTGGTGTGAAAGTCGAACTCGTACATCGGGAACAGAATATAGAACATACGTTTGAGGCAACAATCTAAGGAGATTAAAAATAAAGAAGAAAGTAACTGAAAGAATGAAAGCAATGATATTTGCAGCCGGTTTGGGTAGTCGGTTGAAGCCGCTCACCGATACCATGCCTAAGGCTTTGGTTCCCATAGCCGGACATCCGATGTTGGAACATGTGATCTTAAAACTGAAAGCTGCCGGATTCACAGAAATAGTGATTAATATCCATCATTTGGGTGAGCAAATACTTGATTTCTTAAAAGCCAATGAGAATTTTGGGCTTATCATACATATTTCCGACGAACGTGACCTGTTACTCGATACCGGTGGGGGAATTAAGAAAGCCCGTTCTTTCTTTGAAAACTCCGATGAGCCTTTCCTGATACATAATGTCGATATTCTTTCAGACGTGAATCTGAAAGAATTATATGACTACCATTTACGAAGCGGTGCTGTTGCCACTTTACTGGCCAGCCAACGTAAAACCTCTCGCTATCTTCTTTTTGATACAGATAAGAGACTTTGCGGATGGATAAACAAGGATACGGAACAAGTGAAACCGGAAGGTTTTCAGTATGATTCTTCCCTTTATCAAGAATATGCATTCAGTGGCATCCATGTACTTTCGCCCGCCATTTTTCAATGGATGACCTCTCCCTCATGGGACGGAAAATTCTCTATCATGGATTTCTATCTTGCCACTTGCCGGCAAGTAAACTATGGTGGTTACTTGACAGAAAAGTTGCATCTGATTGATATAGGCAAACCGGAAACATTAGCGAAAGCAGAAGGCTTCTTATACCAAAATGCGGAATAAAGATACTGAAAGAGGCTAAAAGGCCTCTTTCTTTCTATGTAACAAAATATTAAAGTAACTTTGCTTGGATAAACAATCAATATTGTAATACTATACAAATTTTGCTGCATGGAACAGACTTTGGTAAATGGGATAGCTGATAACTTATTGCATAATATCTTTAATGACTTGTCTGTAGGCTTGGAATTGTATGATAAGGACGGTCTCATGATAGATGTCAATTATTCACGGTTGAGATCAATGGGGATAAAAGACAAAAAGGATATTTTGGGCTATAATCTATTCAACTACACCAGTTTCTCTGATGAAATCAAGGAACAGATCAGAAAAGGAGAAACGGTGCGTGTCATGGCAAAATATGATTTTGATGACTTGTGCCGTCTTTTTCCTACTAATCTGTCCGGTATAAAATTCTTCGAGATTACCGTTTCTTTTGTACATAATGATAAGTCTGAAATTACCAATTATATGGTGATAACTCAAGATATCACCGAACGTGTTTTGTGGCAAAACAAATATGACAATCTTTACGAAGAGGTTGTGCGTTCGAAAAAAGAACTTCTTGAGAGCGAACAAAGAATGATCCATTTGATTCGTCAGAATGAATTGGTATTGAACAATATTAATTCGGGATTGGCATATATTGCGAACGACTATATCGTACAATGGGAGAATATCTCGCTTTGTAGTAAAAGCCTTTCTTATGAGGCTTACAAAAAAGGGGAGCTTTGCTATCTGACGGCCCATAATCGCACCACTCCTTGTGAGAATTGTGTGATGCAACGTGCCCGGAGATCCGGTCAGGTAGAGTCTATCTTGTTTAATCTGGATAACAAGCATGTCATAGAAGTCTTTGCTACTCCCATATTTAATGAACAGGGAGATGTTGACGGTGTCGTGATTCGTGTAGATGATGTTACCGAGCGGCAGCACATGATTGGTGAACTTGAAAAGGCAAGGAGCCGCGCTGAGCAATCCGATAAGTTGAAATCCGCCTTTCTGGCAAATATGAGCCATGAAATCCGTACTCCGTTAAATGCTATCGTAGGTTTTTCCGACTTATTGATGGTAACGGAAGATCAAGAAGAAAAAGAAGAATTTATTCAGATTATCAATGCCAACAATGAGTTGCTTTTGAAGCTGATTAACGACATACTGGATCTTTCGAAAATAGAAGCCGGCTCGGTAGAACTGAAATACGAAGATTTTGATTTGGCTGTTTATTTCAATGAATTAGCTGCTTCGATGCATCGTCGTGTAGTAAATCCGCAGGTTCGGTTAGTTCCCGTGAATCCTTATGAAACCTGTACCGTTCGTTTGGATAAAAACCGGTTAGCGCAGATTCTCACTAACTTTGTAACTAATGCTATCAAATATACCTCCAAAGGAATGATTGAAATGGGGTATGAAAAGATAGACGGAAATATTCGTCTTTATGTTCGCGATACAGGTATTGGTATACCGGAAGATAAAAAAGACAAGGTGTTCCATCGTTTTGAGAAACTGGATGAATTTGCACAGGGAACCGGATTGGGACTGTCTATTTGTAAAGCCATCGTTGAGGCTTGCAGGGGAGAGATAGGCTTTGAGTCGGAATTTGATAAAGGGTCTTTGTTTTGGGCGGTTTTGCCATGCCAGTTTAAGTCAGTTGGCAGCGAATCGACTTCTTCACGTCGGAATAATGAGAAGGATGCAGATAAAGAAAATGTTCTTGACTCCGAAGAAACAAAGAAAGTACCTAAAAGAGTACTGGTCGTTGAAGATATACAAAGTAACTTCTTTTTGGTATCTTCTATCTTGAAAAACAAATGCCAGTTGTTACACGCACCGAATGGACTGGAGGCAGTTGAGATTGTCCGTACCCAATCGGTGGATTTGGTACTGATGGATATGAAGATGCCTGTAATGGACGGGCGTACTGCAACCTCGGAGATCCGGAAGTTCAATGCTGAAATTCCGATTATCGCCCTGACTGCTCATGCCTTTGATGCCGACCGGGTAGCTGCGTTGAAAGCTGGTTGTGATGATTATCTGGTGAAGCCGATCAATGGTGCGAAGTTGATGCAGACGCTGAAAGAGTATGGTTGTTGAAAGGATGGGATTAAAAATATGCTGATCTGAAAAAGGGTATATTCTATTCTTTCAGTTTTTAATATATCAGTCACTTGTTTGTGGTGAAGGAAAAAACGCTCTGCATTTTGGATGAAAGAATGTAGGGCTGTTTGTTATCCTGGATAATTCCTGTCTAAAAATAAATAATCCCTCTGTGTTGCTATCTATATGCTTGTTGTTTTCTCGTATGTAGTTTGTTTTATCATTCTTATTTTGCGCGCATGTGATGATGAACTAGCCTATAAACGGGCTTTTCCAAGGGCTTTTATAACTTGGTCGGTGAGTATGGAAGGCTTTCTCGGTGAGGAAGGATGTGTTCCTCACCGAGGAATGGCTTATTGCTCACCGAGGAAAATCATTTATTTCTTTAAAGAAAACGCATATTATCTGAAAATATATGCTGTATTGTGGCAGTAATATGCATATATATGTGATAATATGGATGCTTTTAATTCCGGATTCCCATCTTCAACAGTTTTGTTTTCTTTCTTAATCTGAAAAAAAGAACATTTCTCTTGTTTGTTTGGAGGAATTGAAAGGGAGACGGCTTACTTAAAAGGCTATAAATCCGTAAAGTTTGGGATTGTTTTTTATGTTTATGGATTTAAATAGTTATCTTTGTACAAGAAAGGAGGTATATAATGACTGCTACAAAGAAAATAAAAACTCGGGAAGAACTTAGAGTTGAGGTAGTGAAGAAAATTACAGCTAATAAAAGGAATGCCCAATCTTTTCTAAAAAAAGCTGGAATAGTCTCTAAATCAGGTGAACTTACCAAAATTTATAGATGAAAGAAACATTATACTCACGTCGTTCTAATCTTGTTGTTGGCTTTCATGGTTGTGATCAATCAATTAAAGAACAAGTGTTTGAACATCTGGCGAGATTGGCAGCAGTTGCCGATCTTTCGGAAGAAAATCGTATCGCTTATGATAAGGCATTAGATCGATATAGAGTCAATCAAATCGTAGAGGAGGATGAACGGCGTAAAAACGAAGAGATGCGGAGAAAAGCGGCTGAAGAAGGGATGAAAGAAGGGCTAAAGGAAGGGATAAGAGAAGGAATAAAGGAAGGAATGGAGAAAGGGATGGAGAAAGGAGAGCAAAAGAAGCAAATTGAAATTGCTCGAAAGATGAGGGAGGACGGAATATCCATTGATACAATTATCAAATACACGGGTCTTCAATCTTCTGATATAGAAAACCTATAATATATCTTCGTAGGAAAATTGTTGTAGTTATATTAGGATAAAATATAAAAGAGGCGGGAATATTCAGGAATGAATACTTCCGCTTTCTTTTTTTGATTCGTAAGATGTCCAACAATGTCTATGATGTTTAGATATATCGATGAAATGGACGATTTTAGACAAATTTGGAAGAATCGTAGCTAAAATAGAACATTCTTTGCCTTTAATATAGCCTACATTTGTGATCGTGATTGTCAAAAGGGACAGCACAATTATTAAATAAAGCTAATCTTAATTATTAAATTTATGAGAAACAAATTCCTATTTCTTTGTCTCTTCCTTTTTGGAACGTTGACAGCTTGTAAAGACACAAAATGGGTAGACGTTCCAACTGGTACTCCTCCTGAAGGTGCAATCACAGGAAAACCTGGTGAACCGGAAGAACCGGATGATCCTACTGTAAAATCATTCATTAATTGCTCTTACATTCGGGGGGATTTTTTTGAAATAAACCGTATTTCGGCAGCCAGTATGGGTGCTTGTACAGATTTGATTTATTTGGCAGCGCGTCCTTATGCAAATGGTGAGGTAGCTTTTGAATTGCCGTTGAATGATGCGACGATGACAAACGTATCTCATACAGGCGCTTTTCAAGGTCGTAATGGAGTGGTTAAATTTGAAGGAACAAGTTTTATGAATGGCGGTGATGGATTACTTCACTCTGCTGATGGGGCCTTTAATAAATTCACCTTTGGTACCTATATATATATAAGTGAATGGGTGGACGGAGCTTTTCTCTTTAAGAAAATGGATGGAAACTCCACGATCATTGCTTTTCAAATGGGTGCGACAGCTAATAGTTTGAAACTGTCTATTGGAAGTTCGGTTGCAACCGTTACCACTCCTGATCTGGCAACAGGCTGGCACTATATTGGGCTGACTTATGAACAGGGAACGGCGAAACTTTATGTGGATACAAACAATACTGCAATAAGTTTTGTAGGTGCTCTCCCTAATGAAGTACCTAATACACGTACTGATTTTTTGATTGGAGATAAATTTAAAGGTTATTTAGATGAAACTTTTGTAAGCAGTCTGGTAGTAGGTACATCAGGTAGAAATCCTATCACCTTTGACAATTGGAATAATTCCAAAATACTTGCTTACTGGAAATACGATGATGCCACGAAACCTGGCAAGGATTCACATTCCTGGCTGGGGCGTTTGAATAATATACGTACCGCTTTACAGGGACAACAGGGAGATAGAAGATTGCGCTTGGGCATTGCCGGTGGAGAATGGAAAAAGATGATGGCTGATGCCACTGCTCGCACAAGATTTGCTTCCGAGGTGAAGAAGATTATCGAACAATATGATTTTGATGGAGTTGATTTTGATTTTGAATGGCCTACAAATACGAATGAATTTAATAATTATAGTGCAACAGTTATCCAAATGCGTTCTACATTAGGAAAGTATGTTTACTTCACTGCGTCTTTGCATCCGGTTTCTTTTAAAATATCTCCGGAAGCTATTGATGCACTGGATTTTATCTCTTATCAATGTTATGGCCCTGCAGTGATGCGTTTTCCTTATGAGCAATTTGTAAAAGATGGAGAAATGGCTATAACATATGGAATTCCTAAGAATAAACTAGTGATGGGAGTCCCTTTCTATGGTTCTACGGGTAGTCTGATTGCTGCCTATTATGATTTCGTGAATGACGGTCTGGCTACTACGATTGAGGATACATATACATATAAAGGAAATACATATACTTTCAACAGTGTAGAAACGATTCGCAAGAAAGCGAGATATGTGTGTGAAGAAGGCTTTGCAGGTATTATGAGTTGGGATTTGGCAACGGATATTGACGTAACCAATAATAAGTCTTTGTTGAAGGCCATAAAAGAAGAGTTTGAATATTATGCGAATCCGACGGAATAAAAGAGAATCTAAATTAATCAAATACAATATTATGGAAAAAAAGAAGTTCATGCGAGTACAGAAATTTTTGATTCTGTTTCTGATACTCCTGCTATCCTTTCCTTTGAGTGCGTTGGCACAGCAACAAATGATAAAAGGACAAGTGGTAGATGATAAAGGTGAAACCATTATCGGCGCCACAGTGATGGTGAAAGGTTCTAAAGATGGGACGCTGACTGACATTGACGGTAACTTTTCCGTGAAAGGGAAAGTAGGTAACACATTGGTTATTTCTTATGTCGGTTTTACTCCCCTTGAAATAAAGGTGACAAAAGCAGAAGGCAACCGATTTACGTTAAAAGAGGATACAAAAGTCTTGGATGAAGTGGTAGTAGTAGGTATGGATAAACAGAAACGAAGCACCATTACGGCGGCGGTGGCTACTGTAGGTTCCGATGCTATTGTCAACCGTCCGGTTACTGACCTCACGAGTGCCCTTCAGGGTAATGTAGCCGGTTTAAACTTCTCTTCTGATGCGGTTGCTAATGGGGTAGGCGGTGAGACCGGTGCCGAAATTAAATTCAATATTCGTGGTATCGGTTCTATCAATGGAGGCGAACCTTATGTATTGGTAGACGGAGTGGAGCAAAGTTTGCAGAATGTGAATCCTGCCGACATTGAAACCATCAGTGTTTTGAAAGATGCTTCTGCTGCTGCCGTTTATGGTGCACGTGCCGCCTATGGTGTGGTTATCGTCACTACCAAAAGTGGTAAAAAGGAAAAAACACGTATATCATACAGTGGTACTGTAGGATTCAGTTCTCCTATTAATATGCCCCAAATGATGAATTCTATTGAATTTGCCAATTATCTGAACGAACGAGATGATAACGATGGAGTAAAACACTCGATTCCTGATGCGCTCATCGAAAAGATGCAGGGCTTTATGGAGAATCCTTATTCGGAAAAGTTCCCGGGCATAGGACCTAATGCGGACGGTACCGGTTGGGCAGGTTCTAAAGATGCTGTGTATGCCAATACCGACTGGTATGATTACTACTTTAAAAAAGCTTCCATCCGTCATTCTCATAATCTGAGCGTAACGGGAGGTTCTGATAAATTTAATTATTACGTAGGTTTGGGATATATTTACCAGGAAGGATTACTGGATCAAGTGGACGATAACTTGAGTAAGTACAATGTAAACTCGAAGTTTCAGATCCGAGCCAATAAATGGTTGAAGTTTAATTTCAATAATAACCTTTCGCTGAATATACTGAAGCGTCCGATGGCTAACCAGACCATTTTTTATGGAACTATCGGAAGCAGCTTTCCGAATTCTCCTACCCATCTTCCTGTAAAGTCGGAATATAATGATAATTCCGAATACCGTTATTTGAAACAATCGCATTATGTGCAGAACAGAATTTCTGATGCGATGTCGTTTGCCGCTACGATTACTCCGCTGGAAGGGTGGGATATTGTAGGTGAAATGAAAGTACGCTTCGATGTGGAAAACAATGACTTCAAACGCGGATATCCTACTGCCGAAAAACCTGACGGAACGTTGGATATAAGCAAGGGAACCAAACAGGGATATCAATATCCGGGCATGAACTGGAAAAACTCTAATTGGGGCTCTTATACACGCGGTAATACATTCAACTACTACCTGTCTCCAAACGTATCGTCATCCTACACACATGCTTGGGGCGACCACTTCTTTAAGGCGATGGCGGGTTTCCAGATGGAACTGCAAGAAAATTCGAATGGTTATACTTATAAAGACGGATTGCTGACTAGTGATATATTCTCTTTTGTGAATGCTAACGGGCAAGTATTGGCAGGTGAAGACCGCACGCATTGGGCTACAATGGGTATGTACGCTAAACTGAATTGGAATTACAAGGAGATTTATTTTCTGGAATTCAGTGGACGTTATGACGGTTCTTCCCGTTTTGCTCCGGGAAATCGCTGGGGATTGTTCCCTTCTTTCTCAGCCGGTTATGACATTTCTCGTACCGACTATTTCAAAGCTTTGAATCTGCCGGTTTCTCAATTGAAAGTACGTGTTTCTTACGGTCGCTTGGGTAATCAGAACGGAGCGGGACTCTACGATTACCTTGGGATTCAGAGTTTGACCTCCGATTCACCCAATGCTTGGCTGTTGCCCGGTGTGCAAGCTACTCCTCAAAAAGGAACTTTAGCCACTACGCCTAAGATGATCAGTTCGTATATTACGTGGGAGAAGGTGGATAATGCCAACTTAGGTATCGACTTGATGTTGTTGGATAACCGACTGTCTATTACTGCCGATATTTATCAGCGTACCACGCGCGACATGATTGGACCTGCTGAAGCTATTCCGAATCTCGGAGGTATTAGTACGGATGACCGTGCGAAGGTCAATAACGCTACTTTACGTAATCGTGGTTGGGAATTGTCTGTAAACTGGCAGGACCAGTTGAAATGTGGTTTTAGCTATGGCATAGGATTCAATGTATTCAATTACAAAGCTGTTGTCACCAAATATAATAATCCGGAGGGGTTGATATACAACAATCATACCGGTTTGGCAACTAATAAAGGATATTATGAAGGAATGGACGTTGGTGAGATTTGGGGATATGAAGCGAATGATCTCTTTTTGTCCAATCGTGAAGTGGATGCATACCTCAGACAAGTAGATCTTAGTTTCTTTAAGTCCGGTGACAAGTGGCAACGAGGCGACTTGAAATACATTGATTCCGACGGTGACGGTAAAGTGGATCCGGGTAAGGGTACATTGGCCGACCATGGTGATTTGAAAATTATCGGTAATGCCACTCCCAAATACAGTTTCGGTATCAATCTAAACGTAGGATATAAGGGATTTGAAATATCCACTTTGCTGCAAGGAGTTGCCAAGAGAGATTTCCCGATGGCCGCCAGTACTTACCTATTCGGTGGTAAAGAATGGTTCAAGGAGCATCTCGATTATTTCAGTCCCGAGAATCCCAATGGATATCTACCTCGACTGACGACCGATGCCCAGACAACGAATGCCAATACGGGATACAATACTACCCGCTATATGCTGAATGCGGCATATATGCGTATGAAGAACTTGACAGTATCCTATACTTTTAAGCCTCAATTGTTGAAGAATATTGGACTAAGTAACCTGAAAGTATACTTTACATGCGATAACCTGTTTACCATCAGTAAACTGCCGAATCAGTTTGATCCGGAAACCCTTAATCAGGTGAACGCGTGGGCAGGCGGAAGTAACGCGGCTGCTCCGGGACTTACCTCGGCTCAAAATCAGAATGGTAACGGAAAGGTGTATCCGATGAACCGTAATTTCGTGTTTGGACTTGATTTTACATTTTAATTAAAGAGGAACGCTATCATGAAAAATAAAATAATTATCCTGACTGTTTTTGCAGGCTTACTGTTGTCGGCGTGTTCCGACTATTTGGACCGTAAACCCTATACGCAGCCTAACAATGAAGATTTCTTGAAAACCAGAGAGAATGTAGAGAGCTATATAAATAATTTGTATACTTCTCTACCGGCTCCGGCTCAATATGGTATTGGTGTCAGAGGAGAAGAGGTGAACAGTGACAATATCCTTTCGGAAAAGTATGATATGCGCCTGAATGGAGAGAATAATCAATTCAGTGGTTCTGACGATTGGAATAAAGGCTATAAAAACTTGCGTATGGTGAATTACTTTTTCCATTATTACGCAGTTTCCGAGGTGGACGAGACGGACGAAGTGCTTTCATTGAGAGGGGAAGCGTATTTCTTCCGTGCTTATTGGCACTTCTATCTGCTCACACGTTTTGGTAATATTCCCATTATGGATGACTTCTGGGATGGCAATGCTACGTTGGGCGGTTTGCAAATTCCGGCGACAAAACGTGCGGATGCAGCCCGTTTCATCCTGAACGATTTGAAAGCGGCTATTGGGTTGATACCGGAGGCTCGTGCTAATTTACATTCCCGCAGTAAATACAGTGGATTGCGTGTCAACAGAGAAACGGCCATGATTCTGGCTATGCGAGTTGCTTTGTACGAAGGTTCGTGGGAGAAGTATCACAAAGGAACTGATTTTGCAACGGAAGATAACTCTGAAGAGTTTTTTAAGGAAGTGATGAACTGGGGAGATCAATATTTGTTCCCGGTCGGACTGACTTTGCATATGACAGCAACCAATCCGAAAGCTACCAATATAGATGACGCTTTTTCGGAGCTATTCAATTCAAACGATCTTTCCAACATTAGCGAAGTGACTTTTTGGAAAAAATATTCAATAGCTGATGGCGTGTTCAATACCGTTACTCAACAGCTTAGCGGTGGAGTAACAGATAATGTGAAGCCTTCGGGACTATCCAAGTCTTTGGTGGATAATTTTCTGAATGTGGATGGTACGCCGGTTGATCCGACCGATGAAAAGTATAAGGACTTTAATGAGATATTTAAAGATCGTGACGGAAGACTTTTGGCCATGGTGATGCATACCGGTTGTAAGTTCAAGTCTAATAGCTTGATGAATGTGAGAGCGTATGACGAGACAGGTACCGAAGAAGAACAAAAGGAAAAGAATAAAGATATTTCATCTCCGCGCTTGAATGGGGATGGTATTTACAAGAACGTGACCGGGTTCCATACTCGCCTTGGCATTGATACGACCTATGTAACCGGCAATTGTGAAACGGCTCATGTCATGTTCCGCTATGCCGAAGGATTGCTTTGTTATGCTGAAGCTGCCGCCGAATTGGGGCTGTATAACGATGGCGTGGCAGAGAAAACATTGAAGCCATTGCGTCAAAGAGCCGGTGTGGCCTATGTTACTCCGGCGGCTGATCCTCACTTCCCTTTCCAAGGCCTGCCGCCGGCAGTGCAGGAGGTACGTCGGGAAAGACGCTCAGAGCTATCTCTGCAAGGTTTTCGTTTGGATGACCTGATGCGTTGGAGGGTAGCCGGAACGTTGAAAGGTGTGGAAGGACGCGGACGTGGAGCTTATCTGGGCAAAGACGGTGTACTTTATCTGAGCTTTTCGCCTACATTGCGGAAAGAAGGACTGAATCATGTACTGACAGATAATGAAGGATGGATGGATCCGTTGAAAGAGTACTTGCCTGAAGGCTACAAGTTTAATGAAGATCGTGATTACTTGTTACCCATACCACCGGATGAAATCCAGATGGACCATGAGCTGAATCAGAATCCGGGATGGCCGACTAAGTAAGGGAACTGAATAAAATTCATTTATGATAATTAGATAGATAAAGATATGAAGAACATATTATATAAAATATTTCCGATATGCTTGTTGACCATGGGGTTGACTGGGTGTGAGGAAGAAACGAAATACCGCCCTCTGCCGGAAATCGTGCCATTAACGATGAGCATCAATGACAACGCATTTGCGATGGGAGAACACTTGAAAGTGAATATTAATGTGGAACCGGATGCTGATGGCAAGGAGGTTGTAGCAAATGAAGATTTTGATATTTACTTTACGGCGAAAGCCGGAACGGAGGATGCTTCGAATGTATTCGAACAGTTCAATGGAATCGTTACTTTTCCGAAGGGGGAGAAACAGATTCAGGTGGATTTTCCGATAAAGGCATCCGGACTGACGGGTAGTACTGCTATAAACTTTACGGCTTTTGCCCGTGGTTATAAGATGGAAGGCTCCAGTCAGGTAATTAAGGTTTCCGATTATTATCGGATAATGGCATCATTGGAGAACAATGCGGAGAATGTAGTAATGGAAGGTGGTAAGTTTGTATTAGTTGCAAAGATTGAAAAACCAAGTTCCGTACCTCTTAATATGAAAATTACTCCGAAAGAAGGGGAAGGAGATAGGTATGAAAATTTACCTTCTACATTAACAATTCCTGCAGGAAGAACTTCGGCAAAAAGTGATGCTGTGACTATTAAACAGGATTTTGAAATGACAGGGGATTTGCAACTGGTATTGAATCTGGAGAGTGATTCTCCAGCGAATCCGATGATAAATTCTACTCTGACTATAACTATGACTGATTTGGAATCTATGGGAGATCCTAATCTGTTTGATATAACGAAGGTGTATGAATTCCCGGATAGGCCGTTTATGTCTGATAAAAATAAAACTGCAATTGAAAGTTGGTTTACGGGAGATAAAATAGCTATGAATAAGAATAGCGCTCATCCCACTTCAGCTTTGAAAGATAAAGATTGGGTATTATGCAATGCGATAGAGTTCCATTATATTAATAATAGTTTTAGTGGCGGAAATAATACCCCTAATGCTTTCGGACATCGTATTTCTTGGGCCTTTTCTGATATTAATGATGCACCGTCACAGAAAATACAAGCTGTGAATAATGCAAAATGTACAAATATAACCAATGAAGGTATTTTAAATATGTGGGTGGATAAAAATGTTCAGGGGACTGGTGCCATGACTGCTACCAAGGATTACGGTGTCGCCGCATTGCAATGTTCTAAATTTGGTGGTATTTTTGCCCCACAACATACTCGGTTCTTTCCTGGTATGAGAATTGAAGTGAAGGCGCGTTTGAGAGGAATACGGACTGGTTTTGTTCCGACAATCGGACTTAAAAATCAGAAAAATTCCCTTCCGAACACGAAAGATGAGATCGATATTCTCAAGAACACTCAAGGTTCTGTAATTACTCAGGCTGTAACTGTTGATAATGAGATAGGTTCAAAGAGTGTAGCAATACCTCAAGCGAATGAATGGAATATATATTGGGTGGAACTTGTGGATGAAAATATAATCAATTTAGGAATTAATGGAGCAACCAATCTGACTGTGAATCGTACACAATCTCCTGACAGGTGGCCATTCGACAAGGCTGGAACTCCTGCTACTGCTAATCCTGATCCTGCTACTGCTGCTGGTGGCAGTGCCGGTCTCTACTTCTTTATGAGATTGGCTGAAAGCTCGGAACGGGCTGCTGGTAAAGCGCCTGAAGGTTGGGATAATGTACTGAAAAGTATTGCCAATTGTGAAACGGATGATAATACGCCTCGAATGGAAATTGATTGGATTCGTATCTATACAAATAAGAATTATGTACAGACTGATGCTGAAAAAGTCTGGGCTAATCAGTTATTTTATTAATGCTATCTCTTTTAATTAGCTTTCAATAGTGTGAAATGAATTTTATGCCGGAAGCTATCGTTAGAAGGCGATATGCTTCCGGCTATTTATTAGTCAATTATGCAGAAATGGAGATTATTGGAATTTAAATGGTAATTTGTGGAAGTTAAATAGATGGCTGTCCTCTATCTTTGCTGACACAATCTTATACAAATTAGTATTTATGGAAAAATTGCAACCAAACTTATTCTTTCCTTTAGCAGGAGTAGCAGCTGTAGCTTCCTTTGCTTCCTGTTCAAACAAGCAAAAGCCTGTGGAACAGAAACCTTTGAATATCGTCTACATTATGACAGACGACCACACAGCTCAAATGATGAGCTGTTACGACACACGCTACATGGAAACACCCAATCTCGACCGCATTGCTGCCGATGGTGTACGCTTCACTCAAAGTTTTGTAGCCAATTCATTAAGCGGTCCCAGTCGTGCCTGCATGATAACAGGTAAACATAGTTGTGCTAATAAATTCTATGATAATACCACTTGCGTATTCGACAGTTCGCAACAGACTTTTCCGAAGCTGTTGCAGAAAATCGGTTATCAGACAGCACTGGTAGGTAAATGGCATCTTGAAAGTTTGCCTTCCGGTTTTGATTACTGGCAGATTGTCCCCGGACAAGGCGACTATTACAATCCGGATTTCATCACACAGAACAATGACACTATCCAAAAACATGGATATATCACGAACCTTATCACTGACGATGCCATTGACTGGATAGAAAACAAACGCAATCCGGAGAAACCTTTCTGTCTTTTGATTCACCATAAGGCTATTCACCGTAATTGGTTGGCAGATACTTGCAACCTGGCTTTGTACGAAGATAAAACCTTCCCGCTACCGGACAATTTCTTTGACAATTACGAAGGACGCCCTGCCGCTGCCGCACAAGAGATGAGTATTATGAAAGACATGGACATGATTTATGATCTCAAAATGCTTCGTCCCGACAAAAATACCCGTCTGAAATCCTTATATGAGAAATATATCGGTCGTATGGATGAAGCACAACGTGCTGCATGGGACAAATTCTACACCCCAATAATAGACGACTTCTATAAACAGAACCTGCAAGGCAAGGAACTAGCCAACTGGAAATTTCAGCGTTATATGCGCGATTATATGAAGACGGTGAAGTCGCTGGACGACAATGTTGGTCGTGTACTCGACTACCTGAAAGAGAAAGGATTACTGGATAACACACTTGTTGTCTATACTTCCGACCAAGGATTCTACATGGGCGAACACGGTTGGTTCGACAAACGTTTCATGTACGAAGAATCCATGCGTACACCACTCATCATGCGTCTGCCGAAAGGATTCGACCGTAGGGGCGACATCACCGAAATGGTTCAGAACATCGATTATGCACCTACCTTCCTCGAATTGGCAGGAGCAGAGATTCCTTCAGACATACAAGGTGTATCCCTCGTCCCCTTGCTGAAAGGCGAACATCCGAAAGATTGGCGGAAGGCTCTCTACTATCATTTCTACGAATATCCCGCTGAACACATGGTGAAACGTCATTACGGTGTACGTACAGACCGCTATAAACTGATTCATTTCTATAATGATATCAACTGGTGGGAACTCTATGACTTGCAGGCAGACCCGTCGGAAATGCACAATCTCTACGGACAACCTGAATATGAACCGGTAGTGAAAGAACTAAAAGAAGAAATGCTGAAACTTCAGGAGCAATACAATGATCCTGTCCGCTTCTCACCGGAGAGAGACAAGGAATAATACCAATGTACATACGCCATGAAAAAATACATCTTAATCATTCTCATACTGCTTTCGCCACTGACAGCGTTTTTGCAGGCTGATAACTTAACATCCCCTTTAATTTCAATAGTACCACGCCCGACACAGATTGTGCCGGGCCGTGGCAACTTCACCTTTTCAGCCCAAACGGTGTTTGCGGTAGAAAATCAGGAACAAGCCGTGATTGCCCGCAATTTTATTGACTTGTTTACTCATGCTGCCGGAATAACTCCGGCTTTGAATGTCGGGCGTGAAGAGGGACAAGTCCGTTTTGTGACGGATTCTTCTTTAAAAAGTGAAGCCTACTTACTGGAGATTACGCCGGAACAGATACTCATTAAAGCTTCGGATACAAAAGGCTTTTTCTATGCCCTGCAATCTATCCGCCAACTTCTGCCGGCTGCCATAGAATCGGAACAACCGGTCCGGAATGTCGATTGGAGAGTTCCGGCAATGACGGTTCAGGATGAACCCCGTTTCGGTTTCCGCGGATTACTGTTGGATCCGGTACGTTGTTTTATCCCTAAAAAGAATGTACTGCGAATCATTGACTGTATGGCGATGCTGAAAATAAACAAACTTCATTTTCATCTAACAGACGATAACGGCTGGCGGATTGAAATAAAGAAATACCCCCGTTTGACGGAAATAGGAGCGTGGAGAGTAGACCGTACAGATGTGCCTTTCCACTCACGTCGCAACCCGGAACGGGGAGAACCTACTCCGATAGGCGGTTTCTACACGCAGGAGGACATCCGGGAAATTGTAGCTTATGCAGCCGACAGACAGATAGAAGTCATTCCCGAAATAGATGTACCGGCGCACAGTAACTCTGCTCTAGCTGCTTATCCCCAGCTTGCCTGTCCGGTTGTGAAAGACTTTGTCGGTGTACTTCCCGGACTGGGAGGACGAAATTCCGAGATTATCTACTGTGCGGGAAATGATAGTGTATTTACATTCTTGCAAGATGTTTTTGACGAAATTCTAGAGCTTTTCCCTTCTCGCTATATTCATGTTGGTGGAGATGAGGCGCGAAAGACAAACTGGGAGAAATGCCCGCTTTGCCAAAAACGGATGAAAAAACAGCGTTTGGCTAATGAAGAGGATTTGCAGGGTTACTTCATGAAACGTATCAGTGATTATCTGCGTAAGAAAGGTCGTGAAGTGATTGGCTGGGATGAGTTGACAAACAGCTCTTTTCTTCCTGAAGAATCTATTATCCTCGGTTGGCAGGGAATGGGAACGGCTGCTCTGAAAGCTGCCGAAAAGGGACATCGTTTTATCATGACTCCGGCGCGTGTCTTATACTTGATTCGTTATCAGGGACCGCAATGGTTTGAACCGGTAACCTATTTTGGCAACAATACCCTGAAAGATGTTTTCGATTACGAACCTGTACAGAAGGATTGGAAACCGGAATATGAGTCTTTGTTAATGGGAGTACAGGCTTGTATGTGGACAGAGTTCTGTAATAAGCCAGAAGATGTGGATTATCTTTTGTTCCCCCGCCTGGCCGCTTTAGCAGAAGTGGCATGGACGCCCGCAGGAACGAAGGACTGGTCTGGATTCTTGAAGCGGATGGATGCATACAACGCGCATATTGCGGAAAAAGGAATTGTCTATGCCCGCTCAATGTATAACATACAACAGACGGTGACACCAGTGGACGGACATCTGGAAGTGAATTTGGAATGTATCCGCCCGGATGTAGAGATTCATTATACACTGAACGGAAGTAATCCGGCTATGTCTTCTCATCGTTACGACGGACCTATCCGTGTGACGAAGACACAAATGGTGAAAGCCGCTACCTTTATGAACGGCAAGCAAATGGGAGAAACTTTAGAGTTGCAACTCACATGGAACAAAGCTACGGCAAAACCTTTGCTTGGCAATAAGAAGAACGAAATGTTATTAGTCAACGGATTGCGGGGAAGCCTGAAATATACTGATTTTGAATGGTGTAACTGGAATCAAAATGATTCTATATCTTTCACGATAGATTTGCAGGGGCGGGAGATTTTGAATAAATTTACCATCGGTTGCATTACGAATTATGGAATGGGAGCACATAAACCGAAGATGATTCGCGTAGAAGTTTCCGATGACAATCGAACCTACCATACTATGGGAGAATTGAACTTCTCTCCGAAAGAAATCTATCTGGAAGGAACTTTTAGAAATGACTATTCGATAGATATGGGCGGAGTATCTGCTCGTTATGTCCGAGTGACGGCGGAAGGTGCGGGGATATGTCCCGACGAGCATGTCTGTCCCGGTCAGGAAGCGAGAGTCTATTTTGATGAAGTGATTATAGAATAGTAATCAAATAGTTAAAAACAGCAATTAAGTGCTCTTGCAGAATAATCTTATATTATTAGAGACGGATTACACGAATTTCACGGTTTTTAGAATGATGAGTATATAAAATAATAGCGTCAATCAGCTTAATCTGTGCCTAATTTATTATATAAACCAATTATGATGACATGCTTATGAATATTAGCTTAAAGAAACGAACTCTTTTAGTTCTATTGTCAGGACTGACTGCTACTTTCACTTTAGCGCAGCAACAACCGTTGCCCGAATGGCAAAGCCAGTATGCGGTGGGACTGAACAAACTCGCTCCTCACACATACGTATGGCCTTACGCCAACGCTTCCGACATTGAAAAGCCGGGAGGGTATGAACAGTCTCCTTTTTATATGAGTCTCAATGGAAAGTGGAAATTCCATTGGGTGAAGAATCCCGATAATCGTCCGAAGGACTTTTACCAACCTTCTTATTATACAGGAGGATGGGCGGATATCAATGTGCCCGGTAACTGGGAACGCCAGGGGTATGGCACGGCTATCTATGTCAACGAAACGTATGAGTTTGATGATAAAATGTTCAACTTCAAGAAGAATCCGCCGCTGGTGCCTTATGCAGAGAATGAAGTCGGCTCCTACCGACGTACCTTCAAAGTGCCTGCCGACTGGAAAGGACGCAGGGTAGTACTGTGTTGTGAAGGAGTCATTTCTTTCTATTATGTATGGGTGAATGGAAAATTACTTGGCTATAATCAGGGATCAAAGACGGCTGCCGAATGGGATATTACAGATGTCCTCAATGAAGGCGAAAATGTGGTTGCTTTGGAAGTGTATCGCTGGAGTTCGGGTGCTTATCTGGAATGTCAGGATATGTGGCGTTTGAGTGGTATCGAACGTGACGTGTATCTTTACAGTACTCCCAAACAGTACATTGCGGATTATAAACTGAATGCTTCTTTAGAAAAAGAGAAATACAAAGATGGTATTTTCGGACTTGAAGTGACCGTAGAGGGACATTCTGCTATATCTGGAGCTACTTCTATTGCTTATACCCTGAAAGACGCCGATGGTAAAGCTGTCCTGCAGGATGCTATCCGGATAAAATCCCGCGGATTGAGCAATTTTATCACGTTTGATGAAAAGAATATTCCCGATGTAAAGGCTTGGAGTGCAGAGCATCCTCATCTTTACACATTAATACTCGAACTGAAGGATGAACAAGGCAAGGTAACCGAACTGACTGGTTGTGAAGTCGGCTTCCGTACCTCGGAAATCAAAGACGGACGTTTCTGCATCAACGGCGTTCCGGTATTGGTGAAGGGAACCAACCGACACGAGCATTCTCAACTGGGACGTACCGTGAGCAAGGAGCTGATGGAACTGGACATCAAACTGATGAAGCAGCACAATATCAACATGGTGCGTAACTCGCATTATCCTACACATCCTTACTGGTATCAACTTTGCGACCGTTACGGTTTGTACATGATTGATGAGGCAAACATCGAATCTCACGGAATGGGATATGGTCCTGCTTCCCTAGCCAAGGATAGTACCTGGCTGACTGCACACATGGATCGCACTCACCGGATGTATGAACGTTCTAAGAATCACCCGGCTATCGTTATCTGGTCATTGGGAAATGAAGCAGGAAACGGAATTAACTTCGAACGTACTTATGACTGGCTGAAATCGGTGGAGAAAACTCGCCCTGTACAGTATGAACGTGCCGAATTGAACTATAATACGGATATTTACTGTCGTATGTACCGCAGTGTAGACGATATCAAAGCATACGTAAAAGAGAAAGACATCTACCGCCCTTTCATTCTTTGTGAATATCTTCATGCGATGGGCAACAGTTGCGGCGGACTGAAAGAATACTGGGACGTATTTGAAAACAATCCGATGGCACAAGGTGGCTGCGTTTGGGACTGGGTGGATCAGTCATTCCGCGAAATAGACAAGAATGGTAAATGGTACTGGACGTATGGCGGTGATTACGGACCGGAAGGAATTCCAAGTTTCGGAAACTTCTGCTGTAACGGTTTGGTGGGCGCCAACCGTGAACCGCACCCGCATTTGCTCGAAGTAAAGAAAGTATATCAGAACATAAAAGTAACGCTGGCGAATCAGAAGAATCTGACTATCCGTGTCAAGAACTGGTATGATTTCTCTAACTTGAATGAGTATGTACTGAACTGGAATGTGACGGCAGATAATGGCAAGATTTTGGCGGAAGGTACAAAAACGGTTGATTGTGCACCGCACGCTACTGTTGATGTTACTTTGGGTGCTGTAAAACTTCCGAATACAGTCCGTGAGGCTTATTTGAATATCAGCTGGACCCGTCGTGAAGCTTCTTCAATGATAGATAAGGATTGGGAGGTGGCATACGACCAGTTTGTATTTGCCGGTAATAAGAACTACACAGGCTACCGTCCGCAAAAAGCAGGTGAAACGACTTTCACCGTTGATAAGCAAACAGGCGCGCTGACTTCATTGAACCTGAACGGCAAAGAATTATTGGCTACTCCGCTGACATTGAGCCTTTACCGCCCGGCAACGGATAATGACAACCGGGATAAGAACGGCGCACGCTTGTGGCGTGATGCGGGATTGGATTGTCTGACCCAGAAAGTAGTGTCATTGAGGGAAAGTAAGACTTCGACCACTGCCCGTGTAGAAATTCTAAATGCAAAAACGCAAAGGGTAGGAATTGCTGACTTTGTTTATTCACTGGATAGAAACGGTGCACTGAAAGTACATACAACTTTCCAACCCGACACGACCATCGTGAAATCAATGGCACGCCTGGGATTGACGTTCCGTGTGTCGAACGCCTACGATCAGGTTTCTTACTTGGGACGTGGAGATAATGAAACCTATATTGACCGCAATCAGTCCGGTAAAATCGGTGTATATCAGACCACACCGGAACGGATGTTCCACTATTATGTTGCTCCGCAATCTACAGGCAACCGCACCGATGTACGTTGGGTGAAGTTGGCAGATACTTCCGGCGAAGGTATCTTTGTTGAGTCGGATCGTGCTTTCCAGTTTAGTATCATTCCTTTCTCGGATGTATTATTAGAGAAGGCCCGCCATATCAATGAACTGGAACGCGATGGATTGTTGACAGTGCATCTGGATGCTGAACAGGCAGGTGTGGGAACGGCTACTTGTGGTCCCGGAGTATTACCGCAATACTTGGTTCCATTAAAGAAACAGAGTTTTGAATTTACCCTTTATCTGGTGAAATAGATACTAAATCAATAGGTTATTTAGATTATATATAAAGGTGGGGGTTACACTGATTGGATGGAATGTCGTAAGAAAATATTCCATGAGGATCGTGAAATCTGCACCTTTATTTTATCTTTGTACGATTGCAATAATTAATAGACCATGAATAAACTACTAACCTCTCTTTTATTGTCTGTTACTCTCATGAGTGGAGCGCAGGCGCAGAAAAAAGAAAATTACTATGTGAAGCATGTTGAATTTCCTCAAAGTGCAACTATCGAACAGAAGGTTGATATGGCAGCGCGTCTGGTACCTACTCCACAGCAATACGCTTGGCAACAAATGGAATTAACAGCTTTCCTTCATTTTGGTATCAACACCTTTACCGGACGTGAATGGGGGGACGGGAAAGAAGATCCCGCGCTCTTTAATCCTTCGGAACTGGATGCTGAACAATGGGTACGTACCCTCAAGGAAGCCGGCTTTAAAATGGTGCTTCTGACTGCAAAACATCACGACGGTTTCTGCCTTTGGCCAACGGCTACTACCAAACATTCCGTGGCCTCTTCTCCCTGGAAAAACGGACAAGGCGATGTAGTGAAAGAACTTCGTGCTGCCTGTGACAAATATGATATGAAGTTTGGAGTATATCTTTCTCCCTGGGACCGGAATGCGGAATGTTATGGAGACTCTCCCCGTTACAATGATTTTTTTATTCGGCAATTGACGGAATTGCTCACCAATTATGGTGAAGTACATGAAGTCTGGTTCGACGGGGCGAATGGAGAAGGTCCGAACGGAAAGAAGCAAGTGTATGACTGGGACGCTTTTTACCAAACCATCCAACGCCTCCAACCCAAAGCTGTGATGGCAATTATGGGGGATGATGTCCGCTGGGTCGGAAACGAGAAAGGAGTAGGCCGTGAAACGGAATGGAACGCAACTGTGTTGACTCCCGGTATATATGCCCGTTCACAAGAGAACAGCAAACGTTTGGGTGTTTTCAGTAAAGCAGAGGATTTGGGAAGTCGTAAGATATTGGAGAAAGCTACGGAATTATTCTGGTATCCTTCGGAAGTCGACGTATCTATCCGTCCGGGATGGTTCTATCATGCGGAGGAAGATGGTAAAGTGAAATCTTTGAAGCATTTATCAGATATTTATTTCCAGTCGGTAGGATATAATTCAGTGCTCCTGTTGAATATTCCACCTGACCGGAGGGGACTGATTCATGAAGCTGATATCAAGCGGTTGAAAGAGTTTGCTGATTATCGGCAACAAACGTTTGCTGACAACCGGGTGAAAAACGGAAGAAAATACTGGAGCACTACTTCGGGCGGTGAGGCTGTCTATGCCTTGAAGTCCAAATCGGAAATCAATCTGGTCATGTTGCAGGAAGATATAACGAAAGGGCAGAGGGTAGAGGCTTTTACTGTGGAAGCCTTGACGGATAATGGCTGGAAAGAAGTAGGAAAAGGTACGACGATAGGATATAAACGTATGTTGCGCTTTCCGGCAGTTAATGCCAATAAGCTCCGGGTGAGAATAGACGAGTGCCGGTTGACTGCTTACGTTAGTCAGGTTGCCGCTTATTATGCAGAACCTTTGCAGGAAGAAACAACGAAAGAAGACTGGAATAATTTGCCGCGTTCCGGATGGAAACAGGTTGCTGCTTCTCCATTAACGATTGATTTGGGGAAGACGGTAACATTGAGCAGTTTCACGTACGCGCCTTCAAAAGCGGAGGCAAAGCCGACGATGGCATTCCGTTATCAATTCTTTGTAAGCATGGATGGTAAGAGCTGGAAAGAAGTGCTTGCCAGTGGAGAGTTCAGCAATATTATGCATAATCCGTTGCCACAGACGGTTGCTTTCAGTCAGAAAGTACAGGCACGTTTCATTAAACTGGAGGCCACTACACCTGATGCTACCGTTGCTAAAGTAAATATGAATGAAATAGGGGTGATGGTGATTCCCTGATGGAGCCCTCATCGAAAAATGATATGCTTAGAGAGTAGCAGTGGAGACCGGTGTCTTGATTCTTGATAAATCGGATACTAGTCTCTTTTTTTCTAAACCAAATGAATATTTTACTGTTATTTATAAAAAAAGACAGAAGTTATGTTAGTAGTAGATTTAGGAAAATGGATGAATAAAACCCTCATTAATTGGGGAATAGATCCGGCTGTTGCCGATCGTTTTGATGAGACTATTATGGCTTTACTGATGATAGTGGTTGCTATCGTTTTGAATTATCTTTGCCAGGCAATTCTTATTGGAGGTATGAAACAGTATACGAGACGTAAACCTCATCAATGGAATACATTGTTGATGAAGCGTAGGGTATTTCATAATTTGATTCATACCATCCCGGCTTTTCTGGTTTATTCGTTGTTGCCGATGGCTTTTATCCGTGGAAAAGAGCTGTTGCTGATTTCCCAGAAGGCGTGCGTCATTTATATTATTTTCTCTTTACTATTGGCTATAAATGGGATTCTGTTGATGATAATGGATATCTATGACGGAAGAGAGTCGATGAAAGACCGCCCGATGAAAGGTTTTATCCAAGTGTTGCAGGTGCTTCTTTTCTTTGTTGGCGGGATTGTAATCATTGCTATTATCGTGAATAAGTCTCCGGCTACTTTGTTTGCGGGCTTGGGCGCTTCAGCGGCTATTTTAATGTTAGTATTCAAAGATTCCATATTAGGTTTTGTGGCGGGTATCCAGCTTTCTGCCAACGATATGGTTCGTCCGGGGGACTGGGTGACGCTTCCTTCCGGTGACGCAAATGGCATTGTACAGGAAATAACGCTGAATACAGTCAAGATCCAGAATTTTGATAATACCATTTCCACTATTCCTCCTTATACATTAGTGAGCAGTCCTTTTCAGAATTGGCGGGGAATGACACAGTCGGGAGGACGACGGGTGATGAAGAGTATAACTTTGGATTTGACTACACTTCAATTCTGTACTCCGGAAATGTTGGACCGTTACCGGAAAGAAATTCCATTAATGGCGGATTATCAGCCGGAAGAAGGAGTCGTTCCTACCAATTCTCAAGTGTACAGGGTATATATTGAACGCTATTTGTGTAGTCTGCCTGTGGTCAATCAGGAGTTGGATTTGATTATTAGTCAGAAAGAAGCTACGATGTACGGAGTACCTATTCAGGTTTATTTCTTCTCCCGCAATAAGGTCTGGAAAGAATACGAGCGTATTCAGTCGGATATCTTCGACCATTTGCTGGCAATGGTTCCGAAGTTCGATTTGAAGGTTTATCAGTATTCGGACTAATTCATCATTTGCATCATAGAGGACATGGAGAAATAGAAGTTCGGAACTCTTGTTTGATAATTTAATTTATGAAGCTATGATGAGGCGTTATATTTCTCAAGTATTCTCACTACGATGAGAATAGTCTCTTGTCAGAGTATGCTGTAGCGGCGTTTGTACTTCTCTGATAATGGTTGACTATCTTTATTTGTAATAACCTGATAATATTGGCTACTATCGTTTGCCATAATTAATATACAATCAATTCAAAGTCTGTGTAGATAGGAAGATGGTCACTGATGCCTCCTTGATATTTCATTCCCTTATAAGTGCGGAAAGGTTCTTTGTCACCATATTTTTCGTCGTCTTTCAGTAAAAAAGGGAGAAGGCATACATTTGCTTTTTCTTCGCTAGTGAAAAAGTGATTTGATTGATTTAATAGCGTGCCTGATACAATCAAGTGGTCGAGTAATCCCCATTCACCACGAAATTTGTAAGAACCGAAGTTTTTTGATTTTGCTTTTCGGGCAAGTAGATGATATAGTTTTAGTGAGGAGGGGGTAACTGTTGAGGCGTTGGCGGAGTCGGTTGTTGAAGCTAGGTCATTGGTTTTAACAGGAGGCGCTTCGGCTTTCAGTATTTTCAGAATGGACTGATTCGTCGGGTAATCGTTGAAATCCCCCATGATAATGGCTTGCGGATGAGAACGAATATTCATAATGCTATCGACTTCCGTACGCAGTATGTGAGCTACATATAAACGATAAGGTTCCGATTCTTTGGCTCCACCCGAACGGCTGGGGAAGTGGCAGACAAATACGTCGAGTGTATCTCCCGCCAGTAGAAGCCCGCTGACGTGTAGCAAATCTCTTGTCGGACGGTGCTGCTTAAACGGAGGAATGGAGATGGAACGGGAAGATAATAGTTTGAATAGATCCCGTTGATAAAGCAAGGCTACGTCAATTCCTCTTAAATCAGGGGAGTTGGTCATTACATAACGATAGCTGAGCTCTTTTAAAGGAGAACGACGGGTAAGGTCACGAAGCACTGTATCATTTTCTACTTCACATAATCCAACTAATGCGGGAGGATTCCATTCGCCAATAGCAGTAATTACACGGGCAACATCAGCCAGTTTTTTCTTATATCTGCTATAATTCCAATGACGTATCGCATCGGGAAGATATTCATGATCGTTCTTCAGACTGTCGTGGTGTGTGTCGAACAGGTTTTCTATGTTCCAACTTACAACACGGAAAGAGATTCTTTCTTGTTGAGAGGAGGCTTGTCTGCCGTGAACCTCTTGTGCAATGATATTGGAAGGAGCGAGGAAACTTACACCTGATAAAATCATAGTAAAAAAGAGTACGATAACAGCTATTCTTTTTTGACTGTTACCATACTCTTCTTTATGTTGACTTATTTGCCCGCTACTTCTTGGCAGGTACATGTGCCAGGATGTCCAACAGGTGTTTCCAGAACTTTTCTACAGTAGGAATAAGCATTCGTTCGTCAGGAGAATGAACACCTGTCAGTGTCGGTCCGAAAGAGATCATATCCAGCGTTGGATATTTATCAAGGAACAGACCACATTCCAATCCTGCATGGATGGCTTTAACTTTCGCATCTACACCAAATAAGCGTTTGTATGATTCAACTGCTACTTCGAGGATGGCCGAATGTGGATTCGGTTTCCATCCCGGATAACCTTCTCCGAAAGTAACATTGGCTCCTGCCAGTTGGAATACGGCGCGAACCGTGTTCGCCATATCGTTGCGTGCGGACAGTATAGAACTTCTCTGACTGGTTTCAATGCGGATGATATGGTTGGGCTTCATCTTGACAGATGCCAGATTGGTAGAAGTTTCCACCAGTCCGGGAATATCCTGACTCATGGCATATACACCGTGAGGAGCTGCATACAGAGCTTTTAATAAACGGGTAGTAGTATCCTGGTCGATAGCCATTTTGTGTGGAGTTTCCGATTCGAGAACCAGCTTTAAGTCAGGCTCTACAACGGATAATTCGTCTTCCATTTCGCTGGTGAAAATATTCAGTTCGGTGCGGACATCATGCTTGGCGTCTTCGGGAACAGCACAGATGGCATAAGCCTCGCGGGGAATAGCGTTGCGCAGGTTACCACCGTTGATTTCACATAGGTACAGATCGTGTCTGGCAGCCATGCGTGAAAGGAAACGGTTCAGAATTTTGTTGGCATTGCCACGTCCCAGGTGAATGTCGCCACCGGAGTGACCGCCTTTCAACCCTTTCACTTCCACCTTGAAGAAGAAATATCCGGCGGGAACTTCCACTTCCTTATAAGTAAATTCTGCAACGGAGTCAATACCTCCGGCACATCCGATAAAGATTTCCCCTTCATCTTCCGAATCGAGGTTCAGAAGGATGTCACCGCTCATAAAACCTTCTTGCAGGGCAAAAGCTCCGGTCAGTCCGGTTTCTTCGTCTACGGTAAACAGGCATTCCAGCGGACCGTGCTCAATGCTGTCGTCAGCCAGAATAGCCAGCTCGGTAGCTACACCGATACCGTTGTCGGCTCCGAGGGTTGTGCCTTTGGCTTTCAGCCATTCACCGTCAATTTCCGTTTCGATGGGATCGGTGAGGAAGTCGTGTTGAACATCGTTATTCTTTTCGCACACCATGTCGATATGCGATTGCAGAACGACGGTTTGAAGATTTTCTTTTCCCGGAGTAGCGGGCTTTTTAATCAATACATTGCCGGCTTCGTCCACCTTGGTTTCCAGATTATGTTTTGCTCCGAATGCCTTCAGGTAGGCAATCATTTTCTCTTCCTTCTTCGAAGGGCGTGGCACTTGGCAGATTTCTTCGAAATACTTGAATACGCCAGCCGGCTTTAAGTCTTTTTTTTCCATGCTGTTTCTATTTTATAATAGGAATAGAAGGGCTGTTTTCGCTTCTTCTATTGCTAAATATGGTTAATTTGATTGACTTATCTGAACTCATATCTCATTAAAGCCTATCTTTGCACTCACAAAATTAATAGAAATGGTTGAGACTATACTGATAACTTTGTTAATAGTTGCTATTTCCCTGGTATTATTAGGGGTGAAAGTATTCTTTACGAAGGGTGGGAAGTTCCCGAATGGTCACGTGAGTGGGAATAAAGCGTTGCGTCAGAAAGGAATCGGATGCGCACAGTCGCAAGATCGCGAAGCACAAAAGAAGCCGCGTTTTTCTATTAACGAGTTGGAAAAAGCCTTGAACGATAGTATGAATTAAATTTATTAAAAACAATACTTATTAATTATGAATAGAATGAACTACCTCATGAACGGTTTGGCTGCTCTTGCGTTTATCGTTTTATTTTCACAATGTGCTGGCAAAACTGACAATCAAACTACCAATGCTCCGGCTCAGGCTAATGCCGAACTGTCAGGAATGAAAATTGCCTATGTTGAAATAGATACGCTGCTTGCCAAATACAATTTCTGTATTGACTTGAATGAGGCGATGGTAAAGAAGAGCGAAAACGTTCGTATGACATTGAATCAGAAGGCTACCTCTTTGAACAAGGAAAAGCAAGATTTTCAGAAGAAAGTTGAAAACAATGCTTTCCTGTCACAAGATAGAGCGCAGCAAGAGTACAACCGTCTGGTGAAGTTGGAACAAGATTTGCAAGAGTTGAGCAACAAACTTCAGAATGGTTTGATGGAAGAGAACAACAAGAATAGCTTGCAGTTCCGCGATTCTATCAACGCTTTCCTGAAAGAATATAATAAGACTCACGGATATAGCCTGATCTTCAGCAACACTGGTTTCGATAACCTGCTTTATGCTGACAGCACTTTCAATATTACAAAAGAAATTGTTGACGGGTTGAATGCAAGATATTCACCTGTGAAGAAATAAATGATATAAAACTGTTCCGTTCTTTATAAAAGGACGGAACATTATCGAATTAAAAAAAGTGATGCCTGTTCAAGACTGAAAAGCTATGAACGGGCTTTTTTTATGACCTTTCTTTTTCTTCTTCCTGTGGAATACGGAAAGCGGTGTAAAGTTCGAGGATGGCAGCAACTGTGAGGCAGGCAATCCATTCATTGCCTCGTGTGGTAAACATGAAGGCTCCGGTCAGGATAAGTGCCAGTGCACCGAATATCTGCTGAACACGCAGGCGTTTCAATGTTTTGCTCTTTCCTTTGACGGGTGTGTTCACTTGTGCCAATGCGATACATCCGGCTCCAACAGTATATATGTAAGGAGCGTATATCCATCCGGTAATAAACACAGCTGCTCCGGTGAGAGCCATTATGGCGCCTGCGGTGAAAAGGGCGGGTACTAATTGTTTCATTCTTTAATCTTCAAAAACGTAAATATCTTCGTTGGGTTTCTTCATCAGATACTTTTCACGGGCGATCTGTTCGATGGCGTCCGGATTGGTACTTATTTCGTTGAGACGTTTGGTGTTCTCTTCGTAATCTGCCCGGTACTTTTCTATCTCTTCTTTCAACTGGCTGATTTCCCGTTCATATCCGAAACGACGAACCAGGCTGTTCTCGTCCAGAAAGCCAATGATAACAGCAAATGCAACGACCGTAATGAGGTACTTGCGTCTGCATATGAAACTCCAGATACTGATTAGTTTACCCATAATTTCTCCTTTTAATATCTGCAAAGATAAAACTAATAACTTAAAAACTTATCGCTTCGGCTTCAAAACTTCTCTCTTTATCCCTTATTACTTATCACTTTTTTTGTGTACATTTGCAGAATAAGCGAAATTTCAAAAACAGAGAGAATCCCGGATATGGAAAACTATATTGTTTCAGCCCGTAAATACCGTCCGTCCACGTTCGAATCGGTGGTGGGACAGCGGGCGTTGACTACTACGCTGAAAAATGCAATTGCTACCCAAAAACTGGCTCATGCTTATTTGTTTTGCGGACCGCGCGGGGTAGGAAAAACGACTTGCGCGCGTATCTTTGCCAAAACCATTAATTGTATGACGCCTACCGCTGACGGAGAGGCTTGCAATCAGTGTGAGTCATGTGTAGCTTTCAACGAACAGCGGTCATATAATATTCACGAACTCGATGCTGCTTCTAATAACTCGGTGGATGACATTCGCCAGTTGGTGGAGCAAGTGCGTATCCCGCCACAGATTGGTAAGTATAAGGTATATATCATCGACGAGGTGCACATGCTCTCGGCATCTGCTTTCAATGCGTTCCTGAAAACGCTGGAAGAACCTCCCCGTCATGCGATTTTTATTCTGGCTACGACGGAGAAGCATAAGATTCTTCCTACCATTCTTTCCCGTTGTCAGATTTATGACTTTAACCGGATAAGCGTGGAAGATACGGTGAATCATCTGTCGTATGTTGCTTCGAAAGAAGGAATCACGGCAGAGCCGGAAGCGCTGAACGTGATAGCCATGAAGGCGGACGGTGGTATGCGTGATGCATTGTCTATCTTCGATCAGGTGGTTAGTTTCACCGGAGGAAATATCACCTATAAGAGTGTGATTGATAATCTGAACGTACTTGATTATGAATATTATTTCCGTCTGACGGATTGCTTCCTCGAAAACAAGGTGAGCGACGCATTGTTGCTTTTCAATGATATATTGAATAAAGGTTTTGACGGAAGTCACTTTATTACCGGATTGTCGTCTCATTTCCGTGACTTGTTGGTCGGGAAAGACCCGGTGACATTGCCTTTACTGGAAGTGGGAGCGAGCATACGCCAACGTTATCAGGAACAGGCGCAGAAATGTCCGTTACCTTTCTTGTACCGGGCTATGAAGCTGTGTAATGAGTGCGATTTGAATTACCGCATCAGCAAAAATAAGCGTTTGCTGGTAGAACTGACCTTGATACAGGTTGCACAGCTTACCACCGAGGGGGATGACGTGAGTGGTGGGCGTGGCCCTAAGAAGACTATAAAACCCGTATTCACTCAGCCTGCCGCAGCACAGCAGCCGCAGGTAGCTTCTGGCACTCAGGTTCAGCAGGCTCCAGTTCATTCGTCTCCGTCTTCAGTTACAACACAGACTGCTAATGGCACTACTGCCCAGCATCCGCAGGCTTCTGCGGCTGTGCAACCGGGAGCACCGGCTTCTCCTGGTGCGGCTTCGTCTGCTCCGTCACAAGGAGCGGGAGTTGCTCAGACTGCCAAGGAAGAACGAAAAATTCCCGTGATGAAGATGTCCAGCTTGGGGGTATCTATCAAGAATCCGCAGCGTGACCAAGTATCGCAGAATGCGACTACAACTTATGTTCCTAAGGTGCAACAACCGGAAGAGGATTTTATGTTCAATGACCGGGATTTGAATTATTATTGGCAGGAGTATGGCGGCCAGTTGCCGAAAGAACAGGATGCTCTTGCAAAACGTATGCAGATGCTCCGTCCGGCGTTGCTTAACAACTCAACTACTTTTGAAGTGGTGGTTGATAATGAGTTTGCTGCAAAGGATTTTACAGCTTTGATTCCCGAATTGCAGGATTATCTTCGCGGCAGACTGAAGAACAGTAAAGTGATGATGACAGTGCGGGTAAGTGAGGCAACAGAAACAGTACGTCCTGTGGGACGTGTCGAGAAATTCCAGATGATGGCTCAAAAGAATCAGGCATTGATGCAACTGAAAGATGAGTTCGGGCTGGAATTATATTAATGTACTTACTTCTATCAGATTACCATCCGGATCTCTGAAATAAATACTCCGGATGGCACCCTGCGCACCTCGACGCTGGACTATACCGACTTCTATTTCTATTCCTTTGGATTCTACTTCGACTTTTATTTCCTCTATGTTTCCTTCTGTCAGTAGACAGATGTCCGCACTTCCGAAAGCAGGATGCTTGGCAGCAGGAAGGAACTGTGCTTTTCCTACGTGAAGATTGATTTTCTGATTACCGAACTTGACGGCAAAGCGTTGGTTGCTTATATCGGCTTCCATTCCCAGGACTTCTGTGTAGAAATGTAGGCTTTTATCTATATCGGACACCGGTATGACGATATGGTCGATATTCTTGATTTTCATATCAATGTAGGCGTTGATTCATGCGGTCTTCATATCCGTCTGAAGGTTTTCTTCCCGGCATGACAATCCACAAGATAATATATATAATCACTCCGGCGAAAGCAGTGAAGAATGTAGCCAATATATATACTATTCTCAATAAAGTAGCATCCCATCCGAAATATTCGGCTATTCCGGCACATACACCTGCAATCATTCGATTGGAAGAGCGGGTTAATTTCTTTTCATTTTCCATGATATACTATGTTCTTTTAATGCAAATGCTACACAAATATAGAGAATATATTTGGTTTATGGGTTAAACGGAAAGATTTATGTATTATTTGTTAGCATTTTAACTTACTTAATTGGGGGTCAACAATAGACCAACAACAAGGAATATTAGGTAGGATTTAGCATGATTTGCTCTCTAAGATGCCTATTTCCTGAAAGCAGAAAACCCTCATAAGTATTTAACTTACAAGGGTTTTTGTTGGGTGGAAGACCGGACTCGAACCGGCGACATTCAGAACCACAATCTGACGCTCTAACCAACTGAACTACATCCACCATGTTTGCGTTTCTCTAACGCGGTGCAAAGATAGATATTATCTTCTAATCTCCAAAAGATTCTGCTATTTTTTTTCGAAAAAAGTATATTCTTTTATTCCCCGATTGTGCTTGCTGAAAAGGGTTCGCGCATCATTTACAAAGATTTTCAGAGAGTTACGTGCTTGTAAAGGAATTGAATCAATCGGCAAATTGACTGGGAGCAATTGATGATTTTTTTTTCCTGATTGAATGGGACGGGCTGTCCATACCAAACTATAATCACAATTATTGAGGCGGACAGTGCTGTCTTTTACTAATTCCATTCTTACCATCAGTCCTCCGTCAGTGCGGCGGGCGGACATATTGGAAATATAATTTCCCAGCGAATAGACTACGAGATGTTTGTCATTCGTCAGGCTGTCTGTGCGAACTTCGATGGGCTGAACTACGTGAGGATGGGAGCCGATGATATGGTTTACTCCTTTTTCAATCAGCCAGTCGGCGAGGAATTTTTGCTCTTTGTCCGGGAGTGACTGGTATTCGATTCCCCAATGCATACAAGCTATGATAGCATCCGGCTTCATTGCTTTACTCTCTTCAATATCTTTGGCGATGATGGCTGTATCGATATAGTTCACGATATTAGGAGGGGTAACGGGGATGCCGTTTGTTCCATACGTGTAGTTGAGCAGGGCGATGCGGAATCCGTTCTTTTCTAATAAAAGAGGATATTTCTTTTCGCGTTCATCAGCGTTGATATACGTGCCTGCGTGTGGAACCTTTAAAGAGTCTATTAATTGAATGGTTCTCTCCAGTCCGGATTTACCACGATCGAGACTGTGGTTGTTGGCAGTCACTAAAACATTGAAACCTGCATCGTGAATTGCGGTCAGAAATTCGTCCGGCGCGCTGAAAGCAGGATAACCTTTGTAAGGTTTGCCTCCTAATGTCACTTCCAGGTTGGCTATGGAGAGGTCGGCTTTCTTTATTTCTTCTTTGACATACGCAAAGCATGTGGAGTAATCATAGCCGGTTGATGTTCGTGCAGCGTTGATTTGTCCCTGATGTTGCATGAGGTCACCTACGAAAAGGAGGCGTAGGGTGTCGGTGGGGAAGATGCTGTCGGAAAGGCTGTCCGACAGGGTGTCAATGATAGAATCTCTCTTTGCCTGCGACCGGGAGGTGCAGGACAAAGAGAGAAGCAAAATCATCAGAAACAGGGTATGTCTCATTGATAAATAGCTTTCTTACCAGCTAAGAGTGTATTTTTCATTAACGATACAATCGTCATTGGTCCAACACCGCCCGGTACGGGAGTGATGAATGAGCATTTCGGTGCAACTTCCTCAAACTTCACGTCGCCGGTCAGTTTAAAACCTGATTTCTTGGTTGCATCCGGCACACGGGTAGTACCTACGTCAATAACTACCGCGCCTTCTTTCACCATTTCGGCTTTTACAAAGTTCGGTTGTCCCAAAGCAGCGATAATAATATCAGCTTCCTGACATTCTTTTACCAGGTCTCTGCTACGGCTGTGGCATACGGTTACTGTGGCATCGCCCGGATAGGCTTTCTGCATCATCAGGGCAGCCATCGGTTTGCCGACAATATTGCTGCGTCCGAGTACGACGCACTTTTTTCCGGAAGTTTCTATGTTATAACGTTTCAACAATTCGAGGATGCCGTTGGGAGTAGCGGATACATAACACGGAAGCCCGATGGACATACGGCCTACGTTGATCGGATGGAAACCGTCTACGTCTTTACGGTAATCAATTGTTTCGATTACTTTCTGTTCGGAGATATGCTTGGGTAAGGGAAGTTGTACGATAAAGCCGTCCACGTCGTTGTCTTCGTTTAGTTCACGTACTTTGGCAAGCAGTTCTTCTTCGGTCACGTCACTTTCATAACGGATGAGGGAAGACTTGAATCCACATACTTCACAGGCTTTTACTTTGGCAGCTACATAAGTCTCGCTACCACCATCGTGTCCTACAAGAATAGCGGCCAGGTGCGGGCGTTTTTCGCCATGAGCCACCATTTCGGCTACTTCGGCTGCAATCTCTTGTTTTACTTGTTCGGAAATTGCTTTTCCGTCTATCAGAGTCATATTTTCAGAGTATTTATTGGTGATGGACAAAAGTAAAATAAATAACTGAACTCTCCAAAGGGATTGGAATTTTTGTCAAGAGATGGAGGGGATAAAAAAAGAGGGAGCCGAAACTCCCTCTTTTTACTTATCATTAGATTTGGATCTACAGAATGATTACTTTTTCATCTTAGGCATCATCTTACCCATTTTGCTGCTAGTCACCATTTTCATCATTTTGCGTGTCTGGTCGAACTGTTTCAATAGGCGATTCACTTCTTGGATAGTCGTTCCGCTACCTTTGGCGATACGCGTACGGCGTGAACCGTTCAGTATTTCCGGATTGGAACGTTCTGCCGGAGTCATGGAATAAATGATGGCTTCGATGCTCTTGAAAGCATTGTCGTCAATATCAATATCTTTGATTGCTTTTCCTACTCCCGGAATCATGGAAGCGAGGTCTTTCAGATTACCCATTTTCTTGATTTGTGCAATCTGGCTAAGGAAGTCGTTGAAGTCGAATTGGTTTTTGGCAATTTTCTTCTGTAAGCGTTTGGCTTCTTCTTCATCGTATTGTTCCTGTGCGCGTTCTACCAATGAAACGATGTCACCCATACCGAGAATACGGTCGGCCATACGGGCAGGGTGGAACTGATCGATTGCTTCCAGCTTTTCACCTGTACCTACGAATTTAATCGGTTTGTTCACTACCGAACGGATAGAAAGAGCCGCACCACCGCGGGTATCACCATCGAGTTTGGTCAGTACCACACCGTTGAAGTCCAGACGTTCATTGAATTCTTTAGCTGTGTTTACAGCGTCCTGACCGGTCATGGAGTCTACCACGAACAGAATTTCGTCCGGGTTGATTGCTTTTTTGATAGCGGCGATCTCGTTCATCATCTGCTCGTCTACTGCCAGACGTCCGGCTGTATCGACGATAACGAGGTCGTATCCTTTGGCTTTGGCTTCCTGAATGGCGTGTTGTGCGATTTCTACCGGATTCTTGCTGTCCAGTTCGCAGTACATCGGTACTTCAATCTGTTCTGCCAATACACGTAACTGTTCGATAGCTGCCGGACGGTAAACGTCACAAGCCACCAATAATGGCTTACGGTTCTTCTTGGTTTTCAGCATCCGTGCCAGTTTACCGGAGAAGGTGGTCTTACCCGAACCCTGCAAACCTGACATCAGGATAACTGCCGGACGGGCGTCAATGTTGATCTCGGCTGTCTCTCCACCCATCAATTGTGTAAGTTCATCATGCACGATTTTCACCATCAATTGGCTTGGCTTCACAGCCGTAAGAACGTTCTGGCCAAGCGCTTTTTCTTTCACTGTATCCGTGAAATTCTTTGCCACCTTGTAGTTTACGTCGGCGTCGAGAAGTGCTTTACGTACGTCTTTCAGCGTCTCCGCCACGTTGATTTCGGTGATTTTGCCTTCACCTTTCAGAATCTTGAATGACCGTTCTAGTCTTTCACTTAAATTATCGAACATAGTTATTTAATTACGAATTACTAATTACAATTTACTTGGCCGAAAGAGGGACTTTTCCGTCTACTCTTTATTTGAGCTTGCAAATGTACAAAAATCTCTTGTATTTATATCTTTTTATTCTGCCATTTTGCTTTTTTGAGATAAATATAACTTGTTATCAACAGCAAGCTATAATACACAATCTCAATCGTAAAGCAAATTTCGATCGGTGCTTTCAGCCACATTCCGATGAAAATGATGTATGATCCGTAGATGATAATTGTAATCGTTTCGAGCAACAGGGCTGCCTGTGTATTTCCTGTTCCGGAGATACCGTTAAACACCACGTTGGCTACGGATGCGATAAGCATGGCGCAACAAATTACATATACCGAGGGTACGGATTCCGTAATGAGCGCAGCTTCACTAGTGTAAATGGAGAGCAGGAATTGCGGAAACAGTGCCGATACCGCTACTAACCCCAGCATGATGAAAAAGGAGAAACGCGCAATTTTATTAATGAGCGGCATCACGTGCTGGATGCCTCCTGCACCAATAGCATTGCTGACAAGACTGTTGGTAGTCGTAGCCAGTGCGTTGACCGGAATCAGCAATACGACATAAATACTCCGGACGATATTGGCAATCGCCAGTTCCCGTTGTCCCAACCGTTCTACGGCTACGAAGAAAACGAACCAGGTAGCCATCGACAGGAAATATTGCAGCATGGTGAAGCAGGAGATACTAAGAATCCGCATCAGCAATGCTGGGTCGAATGTGCGCAGGCGGTTCATACCGTATTTCTTTAAATCGACCGTGGCATACGTATAGATGACGAAAAAGAGAATGGAGGAGGCTTCTGCCAATACGGAAGCAATAGCAGCCCCTTTGATACCCATTTCCGGCAAACCGAACTTTCCGAAAATTAATGCATAGTCCAGTACGACATTAGTTAATGCCATGACAATAGCATTGATGGTTAGCACTTTAGTGCGTGTAATGCCGATGTACAATGCCCGGAACATGACATTGATAAAAGAGAAAAAGAATCCGTAAATACGCCAGTTCAGAAACTCCATTGTTCCTTCGTAGATGGATTCTGAAGAAACCAGCAAACGCATGATGTTTCCGCCGAATGCTTTGGTGAATCCGAATAGCAGCAGGGCCATGACGAACAGGAACATGATTCCTTGAATCATGACGGGACCGACATCCGAATAGCGTCCTTCGCCATTGCGTCGTGCGATGACTATCTGCGAACCGGTACTGAATCCGAATGCGATGGTGAATACGCATATATAGAATAACCCGCCCATAGCTGATGCTCCAAGGGCTACTTCACTCACGTGTCCGAGGAATGCTGTGTCGGTGACATTGATGACATTTTGTGCCAGCAAGCTTAGTAGTATCGGATAACTGACACTCCAAATCTGTTTGTTGGTGTACATAATTAAGTGTTTAAGTTTACACTTTGCAAAGATAGTGCTTTATTTCGATTCGGAAACGATGGGGTAGATGAAAACAATTTCCGGACCTTCGGGAGTTTTATCGTTGACGAGATAGTTTCCTCCGAAATGTTTTAGTAACAATAGGTTGATATCATGCCGGATGATGGTTTCCTGTGATACGAATGCATGGTCTGCCAAAGGTGAATTAGTGATCCGGAAACAAAGCATGTTTTCATTCTGGCTTAATGTGAACCGGATGATTCGTGCTTGCCGGTGTTCTTGTGGGTACACCAGTACGCTAATCAAGGCCTGTGTCAGTCGCATTATATCGGTATGAATTTGGGCGTCCGTTTCGCTGGAAAATTCAATCTGGATACCTGTTTCTTCGTTCCTCATCTGCGCCATGCTGCATGCTTCCTTGCATAGGGTAGTGGCATCATAGTCTTGCAACTGGAACTTCATCATCTGAGCTTCCAAACGGGATAAGTCGAGAACGTCATTGACAAGTCTCATTAACTTCTCCGAACTTTTGTGGATGATGTTTGAGTATTCTTGCCTTATTTCCTTGTCTATATTGGGTTCGCTGGCTATGAGTTGTGAGAAACCGACCACATTGTTGAGTGGGGTACGGATGTTATAGCTCATGTTGGACAGGAAGCGATTTTTTATTTCATTGGTCTTCCGCACGTTTTCTGTTGTTTTCCGGATTTCGTTTTCCGCGTATTTGAGTGCCTTCCGTACCATAAAGAGTCGTGCCATAAAGATAAAAAGCAGAATCAGGATAACAAATATAAAGATCAGATAGGTGAGCTGGATCCGGTTGTTTTCCCTTTTTTGATCCAGTTCTGTTTTTTCGATATTGTATTTGCTTTGTATCTGTGCCATCTGATTGTTTGAGAGTACAGTGGCTGTCGAGTCTTTGATGGCAAGTGCCTGCTCATACAGGGGGATGGCTTTTCCGCTTTGCCCTGCCTGTTTCCATATTCTGGCCTTTTCGAGTAGCTGTTCGGCATAGTCGCTTGTGAAGTCTTTCTTCAACATCGTCAGTGTCGTGTCGATATAATCCGATGCCTGTTGGTAGGCTCCAATTGCCAGGTAATATTTGGCAAATGTGTCGAAATAGAGTACTTTATACATGAAATAAGTATTCTCGTCCAGATATTCTTTAGATTTTACGAGATGTTCATAGGCTTGTTGCGGCTGATGGGTATTCAGGTAATAATAGCTGTAGAACAGTTCATTGAACAGGTATACATCGGCAAATCCCGCTTTTAAGGATGGGTTTGCACTGATGTGGTTATGAAGAGTGTTTTCCAGTTCCTGTAAATATTTGAGTAGTTTTTTATTATCCTTCTTTTCTTTGACAACGGATACTAACTGTGACAATACCGAGATACGGACCACCGGATTTTCTGTCGGAGTGAGTAGCTGGTAGGCAGCCTCCAGTGCTTCTATTCCTTTATCCCAGCGCTGACTGCCGATATATGCATTACTCAAGCATTGATAGGCAGCCATACTACCCCGGTTACTATTCATTTGGGAGGCTTGCTGTTGCATCTTTTGAGATTCGTTGATAGCAAGTTCGTATTGTTCGTTGAATGTGTACAGGTCTATCTGGAAACGTTTGGCATCAAAGAAGTAATTCCATAAATCTGATTTCCGGGCATGAGGCTCCATTATGGTGAGCCATTTGGCCACACTGTCTTGATTATTACGATTGTAATAGTATAAAATATGGTAGTAAGCAGCCAGACCGGCATATTTGTCATTTCCCAGTTGCAATGCTTCTTTCATTAATGCATCCGAATATTGGATACATTGCTGGTTGTTTTGTTCTATTCTGATGATTTGATTGAGAACATTCAGCCGTGTCGTATCGTACGGTAATGTTTCCAACACCTTTATCAGGCTGTCGGATTCCAAAACAATCTCGGTGCTGGCTTTTCCGGTGAGGGTGCAGCATAATAGAAGGATCAGGAGCAGGACTTGTTTCATTCGGCTTCCTCCTTTCCTTGTTGCTCATGGTAAATGGGGTGTGTGAACAGGAAACGGGCTCCTTCCTCATAATTGGAGTCAATCCATATTTTGCCGCCCAGCTGCTCGATAATGAGTTGGCAGATAGACAGACCGAGTCCTGTCCCTTGAGCATTTTCATTCAGTTTCTCAAAACGGTTGAATATTTTATTCTGATTCTCCGGAGAGATACCGCAACCGGTGTCGGTCACGGAAAACAGTGCTATGTCTTCTGTCTGTTTTTCCAGTTCCATGGTGATGGAACCTTGCGGAGTAAATTTGGTTGCATTGATGAGAAGGTTGATTAATAATTGTTGTAACCTTGCATTGTCTGTCGTCAATTCTAATGAATGGAGAGAGGTCGAAAAACGGACGTTAGCATTCGTTTGTTTTATTTTCTCAACCATGTCGATAACGTTTCTGCATATTGCCACTGCATCACATCGCTCATATTTGAATTTCATCTTGCCTACTTCGAGACTGGACAAGTCGATTACGTCGTTAATCAGCTTGAGTAACAGTTCTGAATTTTGCTGAATAATATCGCTACACTGTTTCCGGGTCTCGTTGTCGATGGATTCTTCCGTCAGGATGGAGGAGAAGCCGGACAACGCATTGAGCGGCGTGCGAATTTCATGGCTCATGTTGGAAAGGAAAAGGCTCTTTGTCCGGATGGAATTTTCTTCTTGCTTTTTCACTTTTTCCAGTTCCTGCTGTGATTGGCGCAGTTTTTTATTTCCTCGTCTAACCAAAAGGATGAAAAATACAATCAGTATGACTATGGATAGGATGGTGAACCAGCTCCAGTAGAGGATTGTCTTCTGTCTGTTTAAGTTGTCCAGTTCATTTTTATCTATTTGGTAGAGGGTGTGCAATTCATTGATTTGGCGAATATAATTCATTGCGTCCAAAGAGTCTTTGTACGTATTGAATATTTCATAAGCTTCACATGCTTCCTTGCTGTTTCCCATTAGTGCAAGTATGTGTGCACGATCTTTCAGTACTTGCAGGGATCTGTATGAGTTGGCTGCTTTGGTATGCGAAAGTAATTCGTCAAGTGTGGTTAGTGCCTGCGTGTATTCTTTGGATTCAGTGTAGTAGCGTGAATACAGGTATTTAATCATTAAATGAAAATATGGGTACTGGTGTTGCCGGCTGATTTGTTCGGTTTGTCGTATATAGTTTAATGCTTCCGGAAGATGATGCATCTGGATGCGATAGAATGCCTGACAATAAACAAGGTGGAAATCGTCTTGGGGATTCGTATCCTTGTTGATAACAGATTCGAGTTCCCGGATATTGTCTTCTATATCTGTCATTTGGTGATAGTTGAGCTTCGTCAGGATAAATTGGGACAAGATCGTTTTGATATATTGGTTGGCATGAGGGAGTTTCTGGATGATTTCTAATGCTTCCTTATACGATTTGATGGCAACTTGTGGTGTTGACGAACTTAAATAGGTATTTCCAATGGCGTGTAATGCGAGTGCTATTCCCAAAGGATAGTCCATTTCTCTGGCTTTCTGGTACATCTGATTGGCCTGGTTGATGGCGAGACTGATGTTGCCTTCTGTGATTAAAGCTTGAACGGTCAGCAGATTTATCTGGAATAGGAGTGGGTATTGTTGTTCCTTTTGTAATTCCGGTTCTAAAAGTTTTTCCCAGGCAATGATGCTGTCGACAGGGGCGTCCGGACTAAATGGATGATTGTATTCAAGTAAAGGTTGTAATAAAGAAAGACGATCTGAATTTGTACGTGCAGCATATAAGGTGACCGATATTAATGCGGTTACGACTATTGCAATTATATGACGTCTGTGTTTTTTCACCTGATATAAGAATTGCTTGCTTGTAAGTTTATCTGCAAAAGAACTAAAAAGAGTGAAGATTACAAAGAAATCTTCACTCTTTTTTATAATTTATTTTCTTTTGAGTATCTCTCGTACCCCAGGGCCCTCGTGGTTGGGGTAGCCGGGAGTATGGTTTCTGCATCGTGGATCGGCATCTACTTTCAAACTCCGGTAATCGTCTTTGGTGCGGGCGATGTAATCATCAAGCATGGCACGGTGTTCGGCGAGGACTTTACTGTATTTAGGGTCTTTGGCGAGATTCTTGCGTTCTCCCGGATCCTTTTTCATATCATATAGCTCTTCTCCGTTACCTTCCAGATAGTGAGTGTACTTGTATCTCGGTCCGCGTACCATACGTCCGGGAGTAACGACATATTCATATTCGCTATGCCATTCGGAAACGACATAAGGGTGAGTTTTTTTCTGTTTCTCTCCTTTTAATATAGGTGCAAGGCTGATTCCCGGTTTTTCGGCCGGAACAGGAATTCCTGCCAAATCACAAAGGGTAGGCAGAAGATCCAGTGTAGGCTGTGTCAATACTTGGTCTATGGGCTTTTTCTGTTGTTTGATGCCGGGACCTGCAAAGATAAACGGTACGTTGGTCATTTCATCGTAGAAGCTGATGTGTTTGGTCACCATGCGGTGTGAAGCCATCCCATCACCATGGTCAGCCATGATAATAACGATTGTGTTTTTTCCGGCAGGAGTGGAGTAAAGTGCTTTCAATACGCTGTCTACTTGCTTGGAAACCATCTTGGTATAGTGTTGGAAAGCAGCAATGTAATGACGGTAATTCTCTTCATTCCAATGAGAGGCCTGGGTCATGCGGCGATGACTGCAGCAGATGTATTGTACAGGTTTAGGGATATTGCTCCAGTCTTCTACATTGAAATTGGCCGGTAGTTCCGGAAGGGTTCCGCTAATGGGGCGGTCGGTATGTACTCCTTCGTTCGCTCCTACAAATCCACAGATATTGTGAGGGTTCTGAAAATCTGCGATACAGATGAATGGTTCTTCCGGCGGATTACTTAGATAAGCAACAGCGTCTTCGCATGTTCCTACATCCAGGAAGCTGTCGTTATTGACCGGGAATTCCGGATCAGTGAATGGCTTGGCTACTGGTTCTTTATGCTTGAATCCTCTAAGTGAACCCATGTCATGCGTTTTTCCGAAGTGTACGGCTTCGTAACCGTTTTCAGAAAAAAGACTTCCTAATGTCGGTACATTTTCGGGAATACGTGGGTTGATAGGTTCGCTGGAGTTGGAACGTACATTGGTTTGATGAGGCATCATGCCACTCCATAAAGCAGCGCGTGAGGGTTGGCTGAGAGGGCAGCCTACATAAGCATTGGAGAAGATAACTCCTCGTGAAGCGACTTCGTCAATAGGGAGGGTGCAGCCTTGTGTTTGTCCGTAAGCTCCCACAACGCGTTGTGTCAGATGGTCGCACTGGATAATCAGGAAATTGGGCTTTTCTTGGGCCTGTGCTGTCACGCTGCACAGGGCTAATCCCATGAATGGATAAATAGTTTTCATTACTGGTTAGAATTAAGTAATATTTGATTTGGAAGCAAAAGTAGGAAAAAAGGAAACGTAAAAAAGGGCGAGGTAGTAGTTTTGGACGCAAATGAAAGTATTTTGTACAAAAATGAAAGGTGTGGCAAGCGGTTAGGGGTAACTATCGGTGATGGGAGTTGAATGATAAGTGATAAACGGCAGGTGATAAGTCATAAAATGGGTTACCGAAAAAGAAAACGGTGAATAAACTGCACTTGTTATGGCGCAGTTTGTTCACCGTTCATTTATAAGTTTGCTGTTGATTAGCTGTTCATGCTCATCAGGAATTCGTCGTTGTCTCTGGTTTTTTCCAGACGGTCTTTAACAAAGTCCATTGCTTCGATCGGATTCATGTCGGCAAGATATTTGCGCAATATCCACATGCGGTCAAGGGTTGTTTTATCAAGCAACAGATCGTCGCGACGAGTGCTGGATGCGGTAATGTTGACTGCCGGGAAGATGCGTTTGTTGGACAGGTTGCGGTCGAGCTGCAACTCCATGTTACCTGTACCCTTGAATTCTTCGAAGATAACTTCGTCCATTTTAGAACCGGTATCGATCAATGCGGTAGCAATAATAGTCAGTGAACCACCGTTTTCAATATTACGGGCAGCACCGAAGAAGCGTTTAGGTTTATGAAGTGCATTTGCATCCACACCACCGGAAAGAACTTTACCGGATGCAGGAGATACTGTATTGTATGCACGAGCCAGACGAGTAATAGAATCAAGGAAGATAACTACGTCGTGACCACATTCTACCAGACGTTTTGCCTTTTCCAATACGATACCTGCAATTTTTACGTGGCGTTCTGCCGGTTCGTCGAAAGTAGAAGCAATTACTTCTGCATTAACGCTGCGCGCCATGTCTGTTACTTCTTCCGGGCGTTCGTCAATCAGCAGCATAATCATGTAAACTTCCGGGTGGTTGGCTGCGATAGCGTTTGCGATATCTTTCATTAAGATGGTCTTACCTGTCTTTGGCTGGGCAACGATCAATGCACGCTGGCCTTTACCGATAGGAGCGAAAAGATCGACGACACGGGCAGACATAGAGTCTGAATAACCGCCTTTGCAAAGTTTAAACTTTTCATCCGGGAAGAGAGGTGTCAGATGTTCGAAAGGAACACGGTCGCGAACGAAAGCTGCATCACGTCCGTTGATCTTCGAAACCTTTACCAATGGGAAATATTTTTCTCCTTCTTTGGGTGGACGGATAACTCCTTCTACTACATCACCGGTTTTCAGACCAAATAGTTTGATTTGAGATTGTGATACGTAAATATCATCCGGAGAAGAAAGGTAGTTATAGTCGGAAGAACGGAGGAATCCGTATCCATCCTGCATAATTTCCAGAACACCTACTCCGTTGAGAATATCGTCGAATTCATAAGGCTTTTCGCGTTCAATAACCTTACGTTCCTGCTGCTGTTGTACCGGAAGATTTTCACCCGCATTGTTCTGCTGAGCGGCACGTGGCATCGGTGAGCGTTGTTGGTTTTGGTTCTGGTTCTGATTCTGATTTGGGTTCTGAACCTGATTCTGGTTATTGTTGTTACGCTGGAAATTATTATTGGCGTTATTGCCATTATTTCCATTGTTGTTAGCATTGTTATTACCGTTGTTATTGTCGCGTGAGCGAACAATACGCGGACGTTGCTGCTGGGACTGCTGCTGTTGAGATTGTTGTTGCTGTTGAGGATGAGATGGCTGTTCCGGTGCTGTCTGTGCTGATTCTGTTTTAGTAGCTTCGAATTTTCCGAATAATTCGGTAGGAAGCTCTATTTTTTCAGAAGGCAGATCTTCGATTGGAATAAAATCATCGTCGTCAACGCTGGATAAGATATTACTTTCCTCGTCGATAACGGGTGCAGCTTTCTTTTGTGGTTTATCTATTACCTTTTTCTCTACAACAGGTTTGTTAGGTTCAGTAGCCGGTTTATTTGTTTCTGCAACAGGCTTATTTGCTTCTGCAGCTGGTTTGTTTTTTGCTTTCTTCTCAGCTGTTTGCTGTTGTACCGGAGCTGGCTTTTCCGTAGCACCAGTAGCTTTCTCTGCAACAACAGGTTTAGGTTCCACTACTTTGGGTGCTGCCGGTTTTGCATTTTCTACTTCTTTTTTCTCTTCTGCATCAGAGCTCTTACGAGGACGGCCTACTTTACGCTTGGGAGTAGCAGTGTTTTCCGCTTTAGCTTCTACAACAACAGTTTCTTTTTCTTTGTTTGTACTTTCTTCTTTCTTGGAAGGTTGTGGTGCAGCTTTTACAGGAGCGGTCTCTTTTGTCTTGTTAGCCTCTTCACTCTTTGTTGCGGAAACCACTTTGTCTTCTTTTTTGGTAGGAGCTACCCGTGAACGCTTTTTCTTTTGTTCTTCATTTTTGCGTTCTTCTTTTAGCTTATCTGCGGCAACTTTCTTTGTAGCTCCTACAATGGCCTGTTCATCGAGTATTTTATAAACAAGGTCTTCTTTTTTGTATGAGTCTGCTTTTTTTATGCCTAACTCTTTGGCAATAACTTGAAGTTCCGACAGATTTTTGTCGTTTAATTGGATAATGTTATACATATAGTATGGTAAGTTATTAATATTTCTTTTTTTGCTGAATTATGGACAGCATTACTACAGCTCATGGCTACAGATATGCGAGCATACGTTTTGTTTTTTATTCTGAATTAGGGATGTATATGTTGAATCGTAGAATGTTTCAACGGGGCAAAGATAATAATTTTTTTTGGTTTCATGAACAATCAAACATTTTTTTCCACGTAAAAGTGTATCTTTGCTACATAAAAGAAAATAGTATGACAGTAAATGAAGCTCATTTAATTTATTTTTCGCCTACACACACATCTAAACAAGTTGCGGAGGCGATTGTTCACGGGACGGGCATAAAAAATATTTTTCCTATTAATGTGACGCAGCAGATTGCGGATGAAATTGTGATTCCTACATCTTCTTTGGCTATTATTGTAGTGCCTGTGTATGGAGGACATGTCGCTCCTTTGGCAATGGAACGTTTGCAGTATATCCGTGGAGTGGATACTCCTACCGTTTTGGTAGTGGTTTACGGAAATCGCGCTTATGAAAAAGCTTTAATGGAATTGGATGCTTTTGCTATTCCTCATGGATTTAAAGTAATTGCCGGGGCAACTTTTATTGGAGAACATTCATATAGTACCGACAAATACCCGATTGCAGTGGGACGTCCTGATGAATCGGATTTAGCCTTTGCTGCGGAGTTTGGGAAGAAAATCATGGAAAAAATACAGACAGCTGATAGTATGGATACCCTTTATCCGGTGGATGTACGTACTATCAAACGTCCGAGTCAACCATTCTTTCCTTTGTTCCGTTTTTTGAGGAAAGTCATCAAGTTACGTAAAAGTGGTACACCGCTTCCCCGCGTTCCTTGGGTGGAAGATGAGGATTTGTGTACCCATTGCGGGTTATGTGTGGTCCGTTGTCCGGCAGGGGCTATAACGAAAGGGGATGAGCTACATACGGATGAGGCTAAATGTATCAAATGTTGCGCTTGTGTAAAAGCTTGCGTTAGGAAAGCAAGGGTGTATGAAACTCCTTTTGCAGCTTTGTTATCAGATTGTTTCAAGAAACAGAAGTTGCCTCAGACTATTTTGTAAATCACGACGCGCTTAGTCGTTTCATCAATACGAAAGCGGTTGTCTGTTCGTTCGCCTATCAGCCATGCGATGTGTTCTCCACAGCAGAGTACCCATTGGCGTTCTTTTTGGCTGATAGAAAATTTGCGGTCGGTCAGATAATCGCTTATTTTTTTCTTTCCTTTCATTCCAAAAGGAATAAAAGTGTCTCCCGGCTGCCATTTCCGGTAATGAATTTCTCCATTCAGTTTGTCGGCATCAAAACAGGCAATTTCCTTTTCACGTGGAATGAGAAAATCCGGGGTGTATTCTTTTTCTTCTTTGATAATTTGAAAAGGAGGAAGAGTCTCATTTTCAGATTCAGCTGTTTCTATTAATAGGAATTCTCTGTCTTTTATCACTCTCCATTCTTTGCTACAGAATTGCTTGCCCGGTTGGCTATGAAGCGAATGGGTGATATCTTTGATTTGTGCGGAATTGAATCCTAGAGGATGCAGGACTTCGAATAAGATGGCTTCGGGTGCCGGTTCCTTTACTAAATCACTGATTCGGATACCTTCTGCTGTAATGATTTTCTTTTTAGTTTCCTCTATACATTTATTATATATAGTGGCTACATCATTCAGATAATTACTCGTATCTATCAGAGTGTTTTTGACTGACGGATTAATTTCCTGCATGAGGGGAAGGAGGTTGAGTCGAATTTTATTGCGGGTATATTCGTCTTCCAGATTGGTACTGTCTGTCACATAATCTTGTCCGATGTTTTGCAGGTAACGAATTATTTCTTTGCGGTTGATACAAAGCAGAGGGCGTACGATGGTTCCATTACGGGGGCGGATTCCTAACAGACCGGTAATTCCTGTTCCCCGAATCAGGTTAAGTAGTATAGTTTCTATGCTATCATCCTGGTGATGGGCCACAGCGACAACATCTGCCTGACATTCTTTTCTAATTTTCTCGAACCATTGGTAGCGGAGTTCCCGTGCGGCCATTTCAATCGAAATATGTTTTTCCGTTGCATATTGGGTCGTGTTGAAATCAATGGTATGTAAATGGATTTCCATTCTTTCGCAAAGTTGGCGGACAAATAACTCGTCCCGGTCTGACTCTTTGCCTCGCAGGTGGAAATTACAATGTGCGGCTTCGCAATGATAGCCTGCTGTATGCAGAATATATAGTAATGCCACCGAGTCGGCACCACCACTCAATGCGACCAGGATTTTATCATCCGGTGAGAATAAATGTTCCTTTTCTATATATTTTGTAACGCGTTGTTGTATCATACCTGCAAAGATACGAGTTTATCAATAAGTTTTTTATTTTTCTGAATCTTTTAGAGGATGAAAAAAGCTGCTATTTAAAAACATTCTAAATAATTTGCATGCTCCGAAGTTATGAATTATCTTTGCCAAAAATTTTGAGAGTTATGCGTTTGTCCGAATTAAAAACAGGAGAAAAAGGTGTTATTGTAAAGGTATTGGGGCACGGTGGTTTTCGTAAACGTATTGTGGAGATGGGCTTCATTAAAGGTAAAACGGTTGAAGTGCTGTTGAATGCTCCGCTAAAAGATCCCATAAAATATAAAGTTTTAGGTTATGAAATTTCTCTTCGTCGTCAGGAAGCTGAAATGATCGAAGTTATCAGCGAAGAGGAAGCAAAGAAACTGGCCGAGAAGACCGTTTATCATGAAGGATTGCCTGAAGACCTTTCAGTAAAAGAAGAAGATATGAAACGGTTGGCGTTAGGTAAACGCCGTACCATTAATGTTGCTTTGGTCGGAAACCCGAACAGTGGCAAGACTTCTTTATTTAATCTTGCATCCGGTGCTCATGAGCATGTTGGAAACTACAGCGGCGTAACCGTGGATGCCAAAGAAGGTTATTTTGATTTCGAAGGCTATCATTTCCGTATTGTCGATTTGCCGGGAACTTATTCTTTGTCTGCTTATACGCCGGAAGAAATCTATGTGCGTCGTCATATTATCGATGAAACTCCGGACGTGATTATTAATGTAGTCGATTCCTCTAATCTGGAGCGAAACTTATATCTGACTACTCAATTGATAGATATGAATGTCCGCATGGTGGTAGCTCTGAATATTTATGATGAGTTGGAAGCCAGTGGAAATACATTGGATTATCATCTGTTGAGTAAGTTGTTCGGGGTGCCGATGTTGCCTACTGTCAGTAAGAAAAATCGTGGATTGGATACCTTGTTTCATGTTGTTATCAATCTGTATGAAGGAGTAGACTTCTTTGATAAACAGGGAAATATGAATCCGGAAGTTCTTAAGGATTTGACCGAATGGCATGATTCTCTGGAAGATCGTAAGAACCACGAGGAAGAGCATTTGGAAGATTATGTACGTGAACATAAAAAGACGGGGCGTGTCTTCCGGCATATTCATATCAATCATGGTCCTGATATCGAAAAAGCGATTGAAGCTGTAAAAAGTGAAGTGTCCAAAAACGAATTTATCCGTCATAAATATTCTACCCGTTTCCTATCCATTAAATTGTTGGAGAATGATCCTGACATTGAGCGCATTGTGCGGACATTGCCAAATGCGGATGAGATATTCCATGTCCGTGACAAGATGTCGAAGCGTGTTCAGGATACAATGAATGAGGATTGTGAATCGGCTATTACGGATGCTAAATATGGATTTATCAGTGGTGCACTGAAGGAGACATTCACAGATAATCACTTGGAGCAGGCGCAGACAACAAAAGTGCTGGATTCGATCGTAACTCACCGTGTCTGGGGATTTCCTATTTTCTTCCTTTTTATGTATCTGATGTTTGAAGGTACGTTTGTCATTGGAGAATATCCGATGATGGGGATTGAATGGCTTGTCGAGCAGATTGGTGACTTGTTACGCAATAATATGGCGGAAGGTCCATTTAAAGATTTGCTGATTGATGGAATTATTGGTGGGGTAGGAGCGGTTATTGTCTTTTTGCCGAATATCTTGATTTTGTATTTCTGCATTTCTCTTATGGAAGATTCGGGTTATATGGCTCGTGCAGCTTTTATCATGGATAAAATCATGCATAAAATGGGATTGCACGGAAAATCATTCATTCCTTTGATTATGGGATTTGGATGCAATGTACCTGCTATTATAGCTTCCCGCACTATTGAGAACCGGAAGAGCCGTCTTATTACAATGTTGGTAAATCCTTTGATGTCTTGCAGTGCGCGTCTGCCAATTTATTTATTGTTGGTGGGTGCTTTCTTCCCGAACAATGCAAGTCTGGTGTTGTTAAGTATTTATGTGATTGGTATTGTACTGGCTGTGGTAATGGCCCGCTTGTTTAGCAAGTTTCTGGTGAAGGGTGATGATACTCCATTTGTGATGGAACTTCCACCTTACCGGATGCCGACAGCAAAATCGATCTTCCGTCACACATGGGAAAAGGGAGCGCAGTATTTGAAAAAGATGGGAGGCATTATTATGATTGCTTCTATTATAATCTGGTTCTTGGGGTATTATCCGAATCATGATGCTTATGAAACAGTTGCCGAGCAGCAGGAAAATTCTTATATCAGCCAGTTGGGACGTGGTATAGAGCCAGTTATAAAACCACTGGGATTTGATTGGAAACTAGGTATTGGCTTGCTTTCCGGTGTGGGAGCGAAAGAATTGGTAGTAAGTACATTAGGTGTCTTATATGCAGATGATCCGGATGCTGATTCAGTAAGTTTGGCAGAACGAATTCCGATTACTCCATTGGTTGCTTTCTGTTATATGTTGTTTGTATTGATTTACTTCCCGTGTATTGCGGCGATAGCGGCTATAAAACAGGAGTCGGGTAGTTGGAAATGGGCGCTTTTTGCTGCTTGTTACACAACGGGATTGGCTTGGCTTGTATCATTTGCTGTTTATCAGATTGGAGGATTGTTTGTATGAATAATTGGCAAGATTGGGTAGTCGGAGTACTGGTTGTACTCTGCATTGCCCGCGTCATATATGGAATATTTCGTTTTTTTCGTCGTACGCGAGAAAATCAGAATCCTTGTGACAGCTGTGTAAGTGGCTGTGAACTAAAGGATATGATGGACAAGAAACGTGGAGAGTGCGATGTAAAGAAAAAAAGTACAAAGAAAAAATGCTGCGGATAGTTGGTAGTTTCAAAATTTGTACTACCTTTGCAACCGCAAACGAGAAATAATGGTTCCTTGGATGAGTGGCTTAGTCAGCGGTCTGCAAAACCGTGTACGGCGGTTCGAATCCGCCAGGAACCTCAAGTAACACTTTGAATTCCTTGAAAGTCAAGTACTTTCAAGGAATTTCTTTTTTGGGGGACCATTCTGGGGACCAATTAGGTAGTATATTATGGATATACCGTTACTGCATGCGCTAATCCTTTTTATTTTAGGTTTTTCCCTACTGACAATTATGGAATTCACTTATTAATTCTGATTTTCCTGCGTTACTTTTGTTCTAAACCAAAAGAAAAACGCCATGAAAAAGATTTTATTTATCCTGTTTGTTGCCCAGTTTATTTTGGCTCCTTATATAATAAAGGGCTATGGTGCAAATCTTGTTGAAGATAATTACGAGTATTCGGGAGTTGACCAAGGGAGAGAGACTGTTGAAAAGGATATTTTAGGTAATATCATTATCCGTGATGATAATGGTAATAGAAAGACTATTGAAAAGGATATCTTAGGGAATATCATCATTCGTGATGATAAAGGCAATAGAAAGACTATTGAAAAGGATATTTTGGGGAACATCATTATCCGTGATGATAGAGGCAATAGAAAGACTATTGAAGAAGATATTCTAGGAAATACCATTATCCGGGACGATAAGGGTAATAGAAAAACTATAGAGAAAGATATTCTGGGAAATACTATTATTCGCGATGACAAAGGTAATAGAAAGACGATTACAAAAGATATCTTTGGGAATACTATTATCGAGGATGATAAGGGGAATAGAACAACTATTAAAAAAGATATTTTTGGAAACGAAATAATTGAATATGGTAACGGTCATGGGAAAATTATTAAAAAGGATATTTTTGGAAATACAGTCATTGAGGAGTATTAAAATGTACTTTTTAAAATGATAATATATGGGATGTCATTTGAGATAGGGGTTATTCACAATATCGTGGATAGCCCCTTATTGTATGTTATAACCTGGCAATAATATTTTCGCTATAAAATCATATTATAATCGTAAAAGTGTATATATTTGCATAGTGCGGAGATAAAATATTTATTTCTAAGTTATTCAAGGATAAAGAAATGGAACACAAACAATTACTAACTGTATTTAATTCACTTCCTGTTGGAATAGGTTTCTTCACAGCCGATGGCACTCTGGTAAGATGCAATGAAAGCTTCTGCCGAATTTTTGGCGCTGACTCGCAAACGCTTCTTGGTAATAAACTCAACATAAATGAAAATTCTGTGGTTCCTGACGTGGTGAAGGAAGCAGTTCGTGGTTGTGTTCCGGTACAGATGAGTTTTTTGTATGATTTCGATAAACAGAGAACCGATAAACGCTTTTTCTCTACGCGTACCCGGACCTGCTATTTGAAATGTAATGGTAATCCTCTTTATGACAATGATGGCAAGTTTGTTAATTACATTTTTATCTTTGAAGATATTACAGAAACGGTGAAAAGTGAAGAGGTACTCCGTCAAAGTCGCCGGAAAACGGAGCTTGCTATGAAGGCAGCCAACATCATGTTTTGGGAATTTGATGCAGTGGCCAAATTATTTTATAGTGATAATGAACCGCTGAATGGATACGATCAGTCTAAGCCAGTTAGTATGGCACTATATCTGGAGACTTTGCATCCGGATGACCGTAGTCAGGTTACTGAAGTAATGGAAAGAATGAGCAATGGGGAAGATTTTTCTTTTTCTTTTGATAGCAGGGTTATGTTACCGGATAGCTCAACCTGGCAATTTTGTACGATAAGCGGTGCTCCTTATGAATTTGATTCTAATAAGAAGGTATTGAAATATGTTGGTACCCGAAAGAATAATACGGAGGTGCAGAAAAAGGAGCAGTTCTTCTATAATATATTAAATAATCTTCCGTTATCTGTTCATATCAAAGATGTAGAGAATGATTTCCGCTATGTTTTTTGCAATGAAGAGAGTAAGCTCATGTTTGGTACCAGCGAAGATAAAACTACTTATGATGTGCTGAGTGAAGAAGAAGTAGAGCGTATTCAGAAGACTGATTTAGAGGTATACAATACTGGGAACCCTTATTTCGGCATGGAACGTATTATACTGAAGGATGGACGCAGCTATGATACTATTGTTCGCAAAAGTATAATTGAAGATGATGGCAAACGCTTTCTGTTAAATACCCGCTGGGATCAGAGTTTACAAAATGAACTGAAGCGTCGTGCACAGCTGTTAACTGTCACTATGGAAGCGATGAATGCCTTCACCTGGTTTTTTGAGCCGGCTAAGAACAGGGTGAGTTTCGGTGAAGGTTTTGATAAAAATGGGAAAAAGGCATCAGAAATTAATTCGGTCGAGAAATATCTGACTCTCGTACATCCTGATGACCGACAAAAGTTTGCTGAAACTTTGCAAAAGGCGGTAGAACTAGGAAGCGGTGTATGGGATGTGGAATATCGCATTGACTTTAAAGGAGATGGCATGTATCAATGGTGGGAAACGCGTGGCCTTGTTGAAACCACAACTTTGAACGATGCTCCTTATAAGTATTTGTTCGGTATGACGCAAAATATCGATTCCTATAAGCAGACTGAATTGACCTTACTAAAGAATAAAGAAATACAGGACGCTTTGGTACGACAGAATGAACTGGCTCTTAACAATACGAATTCAGGGTTGGCCTACATCACGAAGGAATATATGGTTCAATGGGAAAATATTTCGTTATGTTCAAAAAGTCTTTCTTTTGAAGCCTACAAAAAAGGTGAACTTTGCTATAAAAGTACATATAATCGTACTTCTCCCTGTGAAAATTGTGTGATGCAACGTGCTTTTGTTTCATTACAGACGGAACAGATGAAGTTTTCGTTGGACAGTGCGCATACCGTTGAAGTGTTTGCCACTCCCGTAGTTCTTGAAGATGGATCTGTGGATGGTGTTGTAATTCGCGTGGATGATGTAACGGAGCGTGAAAAAATGATTAAGGAATTGCAGGAAGCCAAACATCAGGCAGAGCAGTCTGATAAATTGAAATCTGCGTTCCTGGCGAATATGAGTCATGAAATCCGTACTCCCTTGAATGCTATTGTAGGTTTTTCGGAGTTGATGGCTTATGCCGGAGAAGAAGAAAAGGCGGACTATATCCAGATTATTAATAGTAATAATGAGTTATTGCTAAAACTGATAAATGATATACTTGATTTATCCAAGCTGGAAGCCGGTTCGGTAGAACTGAAATACGAACCGTTCGACTTATCCGAACATTTTGAAAACATGTTTACTTCCATGAAGCAGCGCCTGAAGAATCCGGATATCGTGTTAACTGAAATCAATCCTTATCACTGTTGTCGGGTAACTCTGGACCGTAATCGCGTGGCACAAATTATAACGAATTATGTCACTAATGCTATCAAATATACTTCAAAAGGTTCTATTAAAATGGGATATGCATGTAAGGATGGAGGCGTCTATTTTTATGTGAAAGATACCGGTATTGGTATAGCTGATGATAAAAAAGGAAAAGTATTCCAGCGTTTTGAGAAACTTGATGAGTTTGCCCAAGGTACCGGACTTGGACTTTCTATTTGCAAGGCAATTGCAGAAGCTATGGGAGGTAAAGTCGGCTTTGAATCGGTACACAATGAAGGATCGCTGTTTTGGGCATTTTTACCTTGTGAAGTCAATACACTTTCTATGGTAGAAGAGAAGAAAGAAGAGAATATCTCCGGAGGAGAGTTTGGTGCGAATGACGAAGTGATGGAGAAGAGTGCCGGTCGGAAAACAATTCTCATAGCTGAAGATATACAAAGTAATTATCAGCTGGTGTCTACTATCCTGAAGGATCATTATGATTTACTGCATGCGGAGAATGGGCAAAAGGCAGTGGAAATAGCGCGTAGCCAACATGTCGATTTGTTGTTGATGGATATGAAAATGCCAGTACTGGATGGATTGAAGGCTACAGCTGAAATACGTAAGTTTAATGCTAGCTTACCTATCGTCGCACTTACCGCCCATGCTTTCGATTCTGACCGGATTGCTGCAATAAAGGTCGGCTGTAATGAATATCTGGTTAAGCCGATTGAAAAAATGAAATTAATGGTGGCATTAAAGAAATATTTATAATCTTTGCATTGTGAATATCTGGAATTAGTTGAATATATCGATGAATCGTATTAAAGGTATACTTTATGCGGCGGTATCCTCCTCCACTTTTGGGCTGGCTCCGTTTTTTTCTATAACTCTGTTGTTAGCTGGTTTTTCGGCTTTCGAGGTGCTTTCTTATCGTTGGGGAGTGGCTGCTATTGTATTGACACTGTTTGGATGGTGTTCGGGATGTAATTTCCGGCTGGCAAAGAAAGATTTGTTAGTCGTTTTTTTATTAAGTTTGTTGCGGGCAACCACCTCATTCAGTTTGCTCATTGCCTATCAGAATATAGCCACGGGGGTAGCATCGACTATTCATTTTATGTATCCGTTGGCTGTATCATTGGCAATGATGTTTTTCTTTCATGAAAAGAAATCTCTTTTGGTGATGTTTGCTGTTTTAATGTCTTTGTTTGGTGCTGCTTTACTGTCATCGGGAGAGTTGGAGGCGAAAAGTGGTGATACAATAGTAGGATTGGTGGCGGCTTGTATTTCTGTCTTTTCTTACGGAGGATACATCATTGGGGTTCGAACAACACGAGCCGCTCAAATCAATTCCACTGTACTGACATGTTATGTTATGGGGATGGGAGCTGTTCTCTATCTGATAGGAGCTATGGCAACTTTCGGGCTTCATCTGGTGACAGACGGTTATATATGGCTGATTATTTTAGGACTTGCATTGCCGGCTACGGCTATTTCCAATATAACTTTGGTACGGGCAATTAAGTATGCGGGACCTACACTGACTTCTATTTTAGGTGCGATGGAACCACTGACAGCCGTTGTGATCGGTGTCTTTGTTTTTAAAGAACTGTTTACCCTGAATAGTGTTATTGGAATTCTTTTGATTTTGTTGGCTGTGGGTATGGTAGTATTTCGTAAGCAAAAATCTTAAAGAAGATATTAATAAAAAATGCTGCTTATCTGATGTGATAAACAGCATTCATTCTGGAGAGCCTCTTGTCGGATTCGAACCAACGACCCCGAGATTACAAATCACGTGCTCTGGCCAACTGAGCTAAAGAGGCGTTTTTCTTTTGCGGGTGCAAAGGTATGAATTTCTTTTAAAAATGCAAATACATCGCATACTTTTTTTATATTTGCAAAGTTACCAATGATTAGATGAAAATGAAAATTATGAATGTATGTAGTGTGGCGCTTTTAGCCATAGGTATATGGGCTTGTTCCGGACAGAAGAAAGGAACGGCGAATGTTGAAGTTGCAACAGATAGTGTAGAAGTAACTGCGGATGCAAAATCAGTTCAGGCAGATAGTACAGGATATATTGTTCGGGTAGGAGAGATGGCTCCGGATTTCACAATTACCTTGACAGATGGGAAGCAAGTGAGTTTATCTTCCCTTCGTGGTAAAGTTGTCATGTTGCAGTTCACTGCAAGCTGGTGTGGAGTTTGCCGTAAAGAAATGCCGTTTATCGAGAAGGATATTTGGTTGAAGCATAAAAATAATGCAGACTTTGCTCTGATTGGCATTGACCGTGACGAACCGCTTGACAAAGTACTGGCTTTTGCAAAATCTACCGGAGTCACTTATCCGTTAGGACTGGATCCGGGAGCTGATATCTTTGCGAAATATGCATTACGTGAATCCGGAATAACGAGAAACGTGTTGATTGATAAGGAAGGAAAAATTGTAAAGCTGACTCGTTTATATAATGAGGAAGAGTTTGCTTCTCTTGTGCAGGCAATTAATGAAATGCTGAAATAAAAGAGAACCTTCATCAGATGTTTCCAACGGAACATATATGAGTATATAAAAATAGTAACGCTATCCTGATGTGATGGCGTTACTATTTTGGTTATATAGTGACGCTATCCGGAGTACATACCGTCACTATATGATGATGCATTTTCAAGCGATGCTAAGTTTGACCAGGTAATCGTAATGCTTTCCTTCTTTTATCAATTCTGCCTTAAAACCACATTCGGAAGCATATAAGCTAAGAGTCTGGAAATCTACATATAACCAGTCGAATGTGTCTCCTTTTACATCTTTATATTGCATTTGGAAGTCGATCTCTCCGTAGTAATCTCCGGCCAGATCGATGACTATGCTACCGTCTTCCTCTTCAAAAAGATAACGCAAATCACTGGAATCCATAAATATGCATCCACCGGGGCGGAGAATACGTTTCATCCGTTGAAAAAATTCGGGCATATTATTCAGCCGTCCGATGATTCCGGAACCATTCATGAGCATTAGGATTGTATCGAATGTTTCGGAAAATGTTTCATCAAAAAGGTTGATGAGGCGGGGATCGTTCACTCCGCGTTGTTTCATTACTTCGACAGATAAGGGAGAAATATCAATGGTGCATACGTCTTTTCCCATTTCCTGAAGTGCCAGCGCATGGCAACCACTTCCGGCACCTACATCCAAAATCCGTCCAGTAGCCATTTGCAGGGCGGTACGCTCTAGTATAGGCATAGACTGTATACTACGAAACAGTTCTTTGACGGGAATTTCATCTTCTTCGAATTGAGAAGAAAATACCCGCAAACGATCAGCTCTATGATGGTTGAAATAGTCAGAAATAGCGGCTCCCATCGGGTCCTTTTCTGCAGAAAGAATTGTTGTTGCCATTGGTGGTTACGATTGTTAACTTTGCAAAGATAAATAAATCCGTAGAAAAGGGTTATCTTTGCCATCGGAAATGTTGAATACTAATAAATGATTATATGAGTATAGAAGAAGCAATCATGGGTGGTATCGTTTTTAAAGGTAAGAAAGATAAGCCCAAAGAAGAGGAAAAGGTGAAAACGAAAGCGAAAAAAGCGACGTATATTCGTGGACAACATGGTTCGGGTGCAGCGAAGATGAAAGCAGATATCCGGAAGAAAAGAGCTAGCCGACATAAAAAATAAAGGCCGTAGCAATAAACGGATCATCAGTCCGGTTGCCTTTTAATTATTGAGGAGTGGCTTTTTTCTGATTAAGCAACTGGCAAGGTGGTGTTTATTTTCGGATACATATTTATAGTATTTGTTGTTTTAGGTATATATACTATGTGTTTGATAGATCATATATTCTACATAAAAAGTGGGGGCAGGATAATTATCCTGCCCCCACTTTTTATATAAAATCACTTCTGTGGAAGTATTTCAATCCAGTAATCATCCGGGTCATTAATGAAATAAAGCCCCATGGCAGTGTTCTCAAAACATACACAATTCATTTCTTTGTGATAGGCCCTGATTGCATCGTAATCACCGGCTACACGAAAACATAGGTGACTTTCGTTTTCCCCCAGTTCGTATGGAGCAGTATGATCTTTGAGCCATGTCAATTCCAATAGGAAACCAGTTTCATTATCTGTCAGGTAAACCAGTGTGAATGAACCGTCGGATGCTTCTTTCCGATGATGTTCTTTTAAGCCGAGTGCTTTCTCATAAAAAGCGATACTCCGCTCCAGGTTTGTAACGTTGATATTAAAATGGTCAAATTTACTTTTTATTTCCATTGTTGCAATTTTCCTTATTTTTTCATTAAGAGTTTCACAATTTCTCCAACATAGGTACGGGGTTGTCCGGCTTGCGGAGTTGTCTGTGAAGGCATTTTCTTACATTCGATAACAGCTGAAGGAGTTGTTTGGTTCGGAGCATACAATTTCAGTGTATAGCTGTCTGCCTTTTCTATAGCATCATAAGGTTGGTCGGGTGAAAGTGTGCAATATGCAACAGCTTTTCCTGATTGATACCCCAATGCACCACCTGCATTTGCAGTCATATTGGTCATGTTGAACTCATCTTTTCCAATACTGATTACTAATTTACCACTTCCCATTAAGGCATATACTTCGCCCGGAATTTGTTTCAAATCAATTTCTGTATAACCCGGCATATCTGTGGAAGCTTTGCCTACTGGAGTAGCAGGAGTGAGAGTCGCAGCAGGAACTGTAGTTTGAACGGGTTCGGCGGTCGTCACTTTAATATCAGTCTTTTTATCTGTGCCACCAATGATAATCGGGCCTGCGGCTGCAACGATTGATGGAGTTTGTTGCTCTTCTTCTTTCTTCTTTTTCTCTGTCTTCGGACGAGTATCAGGTGCTCCGAAAGCTACTGCTACATCCATAAACATATCATCTGCGAAGTCTACAGTTTTTCTACGCCATTTAGCCAGGCCGCGCACTAATTTGGTCTTTGCTTTATTGAGCGCATATTTATCAGTAATCCATTCTTCCGCTTTGTATTTCTCTGTTTCGCGATAAGTGAAACGGATTTTCTCAAGCTCTACTAGGCAGTTGCCGGGTTTACAGGTAACGGTAATCTGATAGTTGACCAGTGTACGGTCTAATGACAGAGCACTGGAACTGAAAACAATCCATTCTTCTCCAACACCGGCAATTGTTCCCTTTGCTTCGTCAGAGAAAACAATGCGGCTATCAATATTTTTATTTTCTTTTAGACGTTCGTCCATCCACTTTGTCATTGTGTCGTAGATTTGTGCCTGACTCATTCCGGGAATCTGGAACTCTTTGGAAAATACTACTTTACCATCTACTTCAGGAACAGCTCCTACAAGGTACCTGGTGTCATCTTTCTTCTCTTTTGCAGAATCTGCCTTCATCGCCATCGGCAATGCAAGGAACAGGGTAAGAAACAGAATCGTAAATTTATTCATAATTATCATGTGTTTATTTGGTAATCTCAAAACTTTCGCCCCGATGGGTGATGCTGATAAAACGGCATCCGGCATTTTCAGCAAAACTACGAAGCGCATTTCCCCCCTCATAATCTTCACTGAAGTGCATGGGCACAAATATAGTAGTTTTTATTTGTTCGATGAACTGTTTTGCCCCTTTCATGTAATCTTTTCCCATTCTCCGATCCACCGGGAATAGTACTAAATCGATGTTTGGCGCTTTTTCTTTTAAATATTTAACTTCTGCAAGGAAATCACCATTGGCTTTTCGGATCTCTTCTTCAGTAGATTCCTCACTCCAATGCCAGTTGTTCAAGTCGCCGGCATGGAAAATACTCCAATCTTGCAGGTGAAGCAAGAACGAACTGCCGACATCCGTTGAGCCGAAAGCATCGATACGAATTGTCTCGTCTTCGTATGTTTCTCCTTTTTTAATATAGAAAGCATCTTCGGCTTTGGCACGATGGGATTTCAAGATATCTTTGGAGAAAATATATTGAATGTCGGGGCGTTGTTCTTTCCAGGTCAATATCTCACGGTTAAAGTGGTCGGGATGGAAATGGGTGGCCAATACATATAGTTTACCCGGCCTTTGCAGGAGATAATCATGTACGATTCCCCGGTTATGTTCCGTTTCGGAAGAATCTTTGTAGTAATCGATGATAACGGTTACACCTTCCATTTCGATGGCGAAACCGCTGTGATAAATATAATCCAGTGTCATAAGCTGACTATTTTATAATTGCAATATTACGTATTCTAGTTGGAGTTGCCAAGAAAAATCGACGAAATCAAGGAGCAAGACGACTGATTTTCCATTCCCCGTCCGGTTGCAGGGTATATAAAAAACGGTCATGCAGACGGTTGGGGCGTCCTTGCCAGAATTCAATCCTTGTAGGGGTAACGGCATATCCGCCCCAATTATCGGGCCTCTCCACTTCTTTTCCGATCCACCGGGCTGCCTCCCTGACAAAAGACCGTATTAATTGCATTCGGCTTGTTATAGGTTGACTTTGGGGAGAAATTCGTGCACCGACCCGACTTTTATAAGGACGTTTCCGGAAATATTCATCCGATTCTTCCAGAGGAACTTTCGTCGCTATTCCCTCTATATGTATTTGTCTTTCGAGGGCGTGCCACACAAAAGAGAGGGAGATATACGGATTTTGTGCCAATTGCCTGCCTTTACGGCTTTCATAATTGGTATAGAAGACAAATTTTCCATCATGGAGGCCTTTTAATAATACGGTACGCGTGGACGGTCTCCCTTCAGGGGATACGGTTCCTACAATGACAGCAGTTGGTTCATCCACCTCTGCGTCAATTGCTTCTTGTAGCCAACGGTTGAAAAGCGAAAGCGGGTCGCCCGGAAGTTCATTTTCCCGCAACCCGCCTTTCGTATATTCCTGTCGGATATCTGCTATGTTTAATTTCGCCATAAGATTATCTGGCAGTTTTAGTTCTTAATTTCTAATGATGGAATCACATAGGTACTTCTATTAATAGAATATGTGAATCTTTCAGTGTCTCCAGTTCGAAACTGTTGGTATCGTAAACACCCATACCGTCCCGGCGTTTCAACACTTCGCCATCTACTACAATTTCTCCTTCAATGAGGAAAATATAGACGCCTGCATGACTTTGATGCATGTGATAACCCAGTTTCTTCCCGGCTTCTACTTTACCGATTGAGAACCAGGTATCTTGCAAAAGGGAAGCAGGTGTACTGCCGTCGGGAGATACGATGACTGCCAGTTCATTCGGACGTTCCAACTCTGTGATACTAAAATCCTGATAAACGGGACGGGTGTTCCGTTCTCTTGGCATAATCCAGATTTGCAGGAATTCTACCGGTTCTACAGGGCTTGCATTCACTTCACTGTGGAAGATTCCCGTTCCGGCACTCATTGTCTGAATTTCTCCAACAGTAATGATGCGGCTGTTCTTCTTGCTGTCTCCATGTTGCAGATGTCCTTTCAGAGGGATGGAGATGATTTCCATATTCTTATGCGGGTGAGTCTGAAAACCTTCTCCGGGTGCAACTTTGTCATCATTCAATACGCGAAGGGCACCAAAGTTGATACGATTGGAGTCGAAGTATTCGTCAAAACTAAAAGTATGGTAACTATCCAACCAATCGTACTGGGAATGTCCTCTTGTATCTGCTTTATGTATTACTTTTTTCATAAAATCTGTCCTTTCTCTTATTTGTTTATATGTTTTGTAAACAAAGAAAGGAGCTTAAAAGTTTTATTTCTTCACTTCATTTAGCAAAGGCTTATGATTGATAAAATCTTTTATGTTTTGCAGGGTGGTCACCGCAATATTCTCCATCGCTTCATGTGTGAAAAAAGCTTGATGAGAAGTGACTATCACATTGTTGAATGAAAGTAAGCGGGCGAGTACATCATCGTCGATGATGCGGTCGGATTGATCTTCATAAAAGTATTCGCTTTCTTCCTCATATACGTCCAGTCCTGCGGAACCTATTTTCTTGTTCTTCAACCCTTCAATCAATGCATTGGTATGAATCAGCTGTCCACGGCCGGTATTGATAATCATAACTCCGTCTTTCATTTTGCTGATAGAGTAGTCGTTAATCAGATACTTGGTCGCTTCGGTGAGCGGGCAATGCAAAGAGATGATATCCGAATTGTGATATAGTTCGTCCAGTGAAGTATAAACTATTTGTTCTTCACGGGCGAAGTTATGGTCCGGATAGAGGTCGTAAGCCAATATGTTCATTCCAAACCCTTTTAAGATGTGAATCAGTATTTTCGCGATTTTTCCTGTACCGATGATGCCTGCTGTTTTTCCGTGCATATCGAATCCCATCAGACCGTGCAGGGAGAAATTACCATCTTTGGTACGCCAGGAAGCACGGGGAATTTTCCGGTTTAGCGATAGCATAAGAGCTACGGTGTACTCTGCAACGGCATAAGGAGAGTAGGCAGGAACCCGTACTACGGTAATTCCGGCAGCGGCGGCAGCATCTAAATCTACATTATTAAATCCGGCACAGCGTAGTGCCAATAGTTTTACTCCGTTGGCTGCCATCACACGGATTACTTCTGCGTCGGCAACGTCGTTCACAAAGATGCAGACAGCATCCACTCCTTGTGTCAGTAGTACGTTGTTCTTATTCAGATGCCCTTTGTAGTAGCGTATCTCAAACCCGAACTCTTTGTTTTTGTCATTGAAAGAGGACTCATCATAAGGCTTTGTGCCGAAAAATGCAATTGTATAGGCCATAATATTATTCTATAAATTATATAATATTAAACGTTGGAACAGGTGAATTTGTTTAATCAATCCATCATTCGAAAAACAGATTGTTTCATTAGAAACAGTTTGATTTTTCAATTAAAATGGCGGATAAATGAAAATAATTGCACAAATATGTGCTCCCTGTGCAATATTGTTATATCTTTGCGCCGAAATAATTTTAAAAAAGATTTAGATGAGAAAAATTTCGTTGATTGGTCTTGCAATGTTGATCGTTTCAATTCCAACTTTTGCCGGAGATTATCTAACCAATACGAATCAGAATGCTGCTTTCTTACGCATGATAGCCCGCGGCGCTTCCATCGATGTTGATGGAGTTTATAGTAATCCTGCCGGACTGGCATTTCTTCCCAAAGATGGTCTTCAAGTAGCACTTACTATTCAAAGTGCATATCAGACCCGTGATATTGCTGCAACAAGTCCTTTATGGACCATGGACGGACAGACTACTGTGCGTAATTATGAAGGGACGGCTTCTGCTCCCGTTATTCCTTCCATACATGCTGTCTATAAAAAAGGTGATTGGGCGTTTTCCGGTAGCTTTGCCATTGTAGGTGGTGGTGGAAAAGCTTCTTTCAACACAGGATTGCCTATGTTTGATGCGGCTGCTATTAGTTTGGCAAATTCTGCGAGTGGAGGGATGCTGAAACCTAATATGTACAATATTAATTCGGCTATGGAAGGTCGTCAGTACATCTATGGTTTTCAGTTAGGAGCAAGTTATAAGATTAATGAACACTTCTCTGTTTTTGCTGGTGCGCGTATGAATTATTTTACTGGTGGATATAAGGGGCACTTAAATATTAGTCTGAAAGAGGGTGTGGCTCAACAGTTGGGTGCTGCTATAGTACAACAAATCATGGCTGCTAATCCTGGTATGAGTTTGGAACAAGCAACTCTGGCAGCTCAGGCACAATCGGGTCCTTTGCTTCAAAAACTGGATGATACAAAGATTGAGCTTGATTGTGACCAGACAGGTTGGGGATTGACGCCTATTATCGGTGTAGATGCTAAATTCGGAAAGTTGAATTTGGCAGCGAAGTACGAATTTAAGGCTAATATGAATATTGAAAATGATACGCATACGCGTGAGTTTCCGGATGCAGCTGCGGATTTTATGGCACCTTATGCGAATGGTGTGAACACGCCGAGCGACCTTCCTTCTATGCTTTCTGTAGCAGCAAGTTATGAATTTTTGCCATCGTTGAGAGCGTCGGTAGAATACCATTTCTTTGATGATAAGAATGCCGGTATGGCGGATGGCAAACAGAAGACACTGAAACATGGTACACACGAGTACTTGGCCGGTGTTGAATGGGATATCAATAAACTGTTCACAGTCAGTGGAGGTTATCAGAAAACAGACTACGGATTGAGCGATGCTTTTCAATCAGATACAAGTTTCTCTTGTGATTCTTATTCTGTAGGTTTCGGAGGTCGCATTAATTTCACACAGGCATTGAGCCTTGATGTTGCTTATTTTTGGACTACATACAGTGATTATACCAAAGAAAATCCACGACGGGGTGGTTTGCCTGAATCAATGGCATCATTAGTAGATAAAGACGTTTATAGCCGTACCAATAAAGTATTTGGCGTGAGCGTGAACTACAAGTTCTAAATTTCTAATCCTTTATATGTATAGAAAAGCCGTCTCGGACATGATGTTGAGACGGCTTTTTTGTTTTACTGTTCTATGTTTATTTAGAAAGAATACTGTACCAGCATATTCAACCGGTTAGCGTGACGAGTTGCGGAACTGAAATCAGTGCGCCATCCTCTTAAATATTCAACACCGACTTGCAGGTTACTGCTTACATTCCAGAAAGCATTAGCTACCAGGTATTGTCCTTTGCGATAGGATTCCGGATTTTCACTTGGATATCCGTTTTCAGAATAAAGTCTGGATAAACTATATGTACCGGATATAAAGATGCTCGGACAAAGGTTGTATTGCAACCCTGCATACCATCCCAGCATTGGGAGAACCTGCATTTTTCCCTCATTATCAGGATCGGGAACGATATCTACGTTCAGATTACTTAAATCGTTCAGGTAAGATCCGATACCTTTTCCATAATTAAACTGTCCGAATGCCTGTAATTTCTTCGTAATATTGAAGGTTGTAGATGCTTGCAGACCGAAGCCGGTGGCGGAATAGGCTTTCTCATGTACATTACTTGAGTAGGTCATACTACGGACAATGGCACCTAATTTAACGTGACTGCTACTATTCCAGTTATACTGTACGGAAGTGGCAAAGTCCGGCATTCGTTGGGTGTTGATAGACAAGTCATTGTTGGTTGTACCGTCTACTGAAGGCATTTCCATCGAAACACCGAATTTCCAGTTTTTCAACTTATCGCACATATAGCTCAATTGCGTAGTGCGGTAAAAGGCTGATCCGTTAGGACCTGCAAAGTCGATGGTAGGAGGCAGTGCGGAGAGGTCCATGAACGAACCGTAGCTGTATCCGATCGTGAAACCGAGGAATTGCGCATAAGCATTCTGCAATTCAAAGGTTTTTCCGTCACCCCGGAAGTTTCCGGCTGTGTAGACAACGAAGTCTCCCAGATGTTTCGTACGTCCTACCAGTTTGAGGAATAGGGTAGAAGTGGTGATGTCCATCTGGAATTGATTCTTGGCAAAATTGCCGCTTCCGCGTTGTGGAATCAATGCCGGATAGAAATCGACATCATTTACGATACCGTTAAAGTCATACTCTGCTGTTGCACGAACATATCCTCCGATACCCAGGGCAAATTTCCCTTTCTGGTCGGTTAGCAGGAAACGGGGAGCATTCGGGTCGTGGAAACGCATCTGTGAACGGTCGTTCATGATTCGGATGATTTCATCTCCTGCTTTGTTTTTCGAAACAAACATGATAGAGTTCGGTTCTTCATCTTCGATGACTACCTTCTGTTGTGCATAGGCACAGAGGGGGAAAATTCCTATCCCCAGTAGCATAGCTACCATTTTAAAGCTTGTTTTCATTATCAGTTAAGTTTTAGGTGAATGCCCAATGAACAACTAAAAAAAGAAATGGTTGAGAGGGGCAAAGGAAAAATTGCCAAACTAATCGGAAGAATTGCTATTTATAATGATTCTAAAAAAACTGACCTTTGTATCGTACTAATTAGATAAAGGAAATACGACGATGGAAAAAGTTGATTTTACTCAAGGAATATTAGCGATACAACCGGATTTGCATCGCTTCGCATATAAATTGACGGCAGACCGCGAATCTGCTAATGATCTGGTTCAGGATTGTTTGTTGCAGGCATTAGATAATCAGGAGAAGTTTACGTATAGCAAAAATCTGAAGGGATGGATGTATACGCTTATGCGTAATATTTTCGTGAACAACTACCGTCGCACAGTTCGTGAAATGAACCTGATTGATGATAGTTACTCCATCAATCAACAACATCTGATAGAAGATGAAGATGCTGATAGATTCGAGTTTACGTATGATATGAAACAGTTGTACCGGGTGATACATTCCATACCGGAAGAGATGAAAGTGCCTTTTCAGATGTTTGTAGCCGGATTTAAGTATAGAGAAATTGCCGAAAAATTAGGATTGCCGATGGGAACGGTAAAGAGCCGTTTGTTTTTCATCCGTAAGCGGTTGAAAGAGGAATTGAAAGACTTCTCCTCTTGATGCGGATGCCTGATTGAGTGATGTGTTTTTAAGGTCAAAGTGATGAGCCTTCCTGTCAGAATACGACGACTGACAGGGAGGCTTATTTTTTCTTCAATTATCGGGAAGACAGATTCTGGTAAGATGAATGTGATAATTCCAGTTTTATTTTTTACCTTTGCACTCCGAAAGAATAAAAAATGTATGATGCCGTGAATAGCGGTCGTGTATTCTAGAACACCACGTAAAAAACAGGAATTATGAAAGAAAAAGTATCTGTACCCTTTATGCTGCTGGGCATTCTGTTTAATGTCTGTCTCATTGCAGCCAATCTTCTTGAAACAAAAGTAATTCAGGTAGGTAGTCTGACCGTGACAGCCGGATTATTGGTTTTTCCTATTTCTTATATTATTAATGATTGTATCGCCGAGGTTTGGGGATTCAAGAAAGCGCGGCTCATCATTTGGAGCGGTTTTGCCATGAACTTCTTCGTGGTTGCTCTTGGGTTGATAGCTGTTGCCATTCCGGCTGCTCCTTTCTGGGAGGGCGAGGAACATTTCAATTTTGTGTTCGGTATGGCTCCCCGTATTGTGGCTGCCAGTCTGATGGCTTTTTTGGTAGGCTCATTTCTCAATGCGTATGTGATGAGTAAGATGAAAGTAGCCAGTCAGGGGCGTAACTTTTCGGCCCGTGCCATCTGGTCGACTGTTGTAGGTGAGACTGCCGATTCATTGATTTTCTTCCCGGTAGCTTTTGGTGGAGTTATTGTCTGGAAAGAACTGCTTATCATGATGGGGATTCAGATTGTGCTGAAATCCATGTATGAAGTTATTATCCTTCCGGTGACAATTCGTGTGGTGAAAGCAATCAAGAAAATAGACGGTAGCGATGTTTACGACACCAATATCTCTTATAATGTATTGAAAGTCAAAGATATTTAATATAGAATATGAATAGAGAAGCAGCATTGGTTGTGTTTAGTGGTGGGCAGGATTCTACCACTTGTTTGTTTTGGGCAAAACGCAACTTTAAGAAAGTATATGCCTTGAGTTTTCTTTATGGTCAGAAGCATCAGAAAGAAGTGGAGCTTGCACGGGAGATAGCCCGGAAAGCGGAAGTGGAATTTGATGTGATGGATGTTTCCTTTATCGGACAGTTAGGTCATAATTCATTGACCGATACTACGATGGTGATGGATCAGGAAAAACCTGCAGATAGCGTTCCTAATACCTTTGTTCCGGGACGTAATCTGTTTTTTCTAAGTATCGCAGCAGTATATGCCCGTGAACGTGGTATTAATCATTTGGTAACGGGAGTTTCTCAAACAGATTTCAGCGGTTATCCCGATTGCCGTGATGCCTTTATCAAATCTCTTAATGTAACTCTCAATCTGGCTATGGATGAACAATTTGTGATTCATACCCCTTTGATGTGGATTGATAAGGCAGAAACATGGGCATTGGCCGACGAACTGGGGGTATTGGAACTGATTCGCACCGAGACTTTGACCTGTTATAATGGCGTTCAGGGAGATGGTTGCGGACATTGCCCGGCTTGTACATTGCGTCGGGAAGGATTGGAAAAGTATTTAAAAAGTAAGAATCAATAATATCTCTACATAGAGATTAAAATGCGTTTTTTTGCTGTCATCTGTCACATTGTTGTAGATAAATGTTTGATTATAAGATTTCTAGTTTGTGACAGCAAGTAGTGACAGCAGCTAAATTTGACATTTTGCCGTCACATCTATTGTCACCGGTAAGTTCTAATTAATAAATGATAGTAGTTTCTGTCCGGAATGTATTGGCTTAGATTAGTTTCAACAGCTTGAAACTGTTGTTTCATCAGTGAGAAACTAAAGTTTCAACGGTAGGAAACTAAAGTTTCTAACGCTTGAAACTATAAGTTCCAAGACTTGAAACAGTTTGTTCCAAGTAATGAAACACTTTGTTTCAAGGCGGGAAACACATTGTTTCAAGCAATGAAACACACCGTAACAAGTAAGATGAGGAGAAAGCAAACGTAGGCTAAGAGTTGATGGTGATAGGTGATAGATGCGGTGATAGGTTATAAAATGAATCCTTCACCACTAAAACCTCGATGAATAAAGCGTTTGAGGCAGTACGGTGATAGGTGAAAGAGGAAATGCATTTTTTTGTTTAGGGTAGAGGTTGTAGTTAGTGAGTGCAATGACAGAATTAAAAGACCAACTTTCCTTATTAGGAAGAAAAACCGAGTATAAACAAGATTATGCTCCTGAAGTACTGGAAGCCTTTGATAATAAGCATCCTGAAAATGATTACTGGGTACGTTTCAACTGCCCGGAGTTCACAAGTCTGTGTCCTATTACCGGACAGCCGGACTTTGCCGAAATACGTATCAGCTACATTCCTGATATAAAAATGGTAGAAAGTAAGAGTTTGAAACTCTATCTTTTCAGTTTCCGCAGTCATGGAGCCTTTCATGAAGATTGTGTGAATATCATAATGAAAGATCTTATCCGATTGATGAGTCCCAAATACATAGAAGTAACGGGAATATTTACTCCTCGTGGTGGTATTTCCATTTATCCGTATGCCAATTATGGTCGTCCGGGAACAAAGTTCGAACAGATGGCAGAACATCGTTTGATGAATCGGGAATAATATAAATAAAAGAATTCACTAGCTAAAAAGATCGAATATGACTCATCATGTGCCTGCTGAATTACAAAACTATGTTCGGCAAAGTATTATTCCTCAATACGCTAACTTTGATAAAGCGCATCAAATTGACCATGTAGAAAAGGTAATTGAGGAAAGTCTGAAATTAGCGACGCATTATGAAGTCGATTATTCGATGGTTTATGTCATCGCTGCTTATCATGACCTGGGGTTGTATGAAGGACGTGAATTTCATCATATAACCTCCGGCAAAGTGTTGCTAGCCGACGAAACTTTGCGGCGTTGGTTTACGGATGAGCAGCTGTTGCAGATGAAAGAGGCGATAGAAGATCATCGGGCTTCCAATAAACAGGCTCCCAGAACAATCTATGGAATGATTGTTGCCGAGGCTGACCGAATTATTGATCCCGAAGTCACTTTACGCCGTACCGTACAATATGGGCTGTCTCATTATCCGGAGATGGATAAAGAAGAGCAATATGCCCGTTTTCGGAAACATCTAACTGAAAAATATGCAGAAGGAGGGTATCTGAAGTTATGGATACCCCAATCGGATAATGCCGGACGGTTGGCAGAACTTCGGAATTTGATTACTAATGAAGACGAACTCCGGCAGGTATTTAATAAACTTTATATAGAAGAGAAGAATGGATAATGATATCCATCTTCTTTATTGTATAATTCATTTTTCACGGTGCATCTTTGTGGATGTAGTTTATTCATGATGATACGGCCCTCCATTCAATATAGTCATCGCCCGATAAATCTGCTCAACGAATATCAGCCGGATCATCTGATGAGAGAAAGTCATCTTCGACATTGAAATCTTTTCGTGTGCCGCTTGATAAACCTTTTCTGAAAAGCCATAAGGCCCTCCGATAATGAATACCAGTCGTTTGTTGACCGTGTTCATTTTTCGCTTCATATATTCGGCAAACTCCAGAGAACGCATTTCTTTTCCGTGCTCATCGAGCAATACCACCACGTCGCCCGGTTGGAGAGCTTTCAATATCAGTTCTCCTTCCTTTTCTTTCTGCACTTCCATTGAAAGACTCTTCGTGTTTTTCAATTCAGGAATCACTTCCATGTCAAAAGTGAAATAGCGTTTAGTGCGCTGGATATAGTCGTTGATAGCAGTTATATAGTGTTGTTCTACGGTTCGTCCTACGACGAGCAAGGTTGTTCTCATACGTCTACAATTCTGATTATTGCACAAAAATAGGCATTTTTTATGTTATTCTGCAATTAATGCTTACCTTTGCCTATCATTAGTTGAAAGTTTAAGCCTTTAAACTTCAACTTAAAAGCTTGTAATTATGAAAAAACGAGTGCTCGTAGGAATGACCGCATTGCTTCTTTCCCTCTCGTTGCTAATGGCGCAAGAGATACCGGCAGGAGTGATTACGGCATTTAAAAGAGGAAGCTCGCAAGAGCTAAGTAAGTATATGGGGGACAAGGTAAACCTGGTGCTCCAAGGTCGCTCGACAAACGTTGACAAACAGAAAGCAACAGCTGCGATGCAGGAATTCTTTACGAAGAATAAAGTCAGCGGATTTAATGTGAACCATCAGGGAAAACGGGACGAATCGAGTTTCGTTATCGGTACGTTGGCTACTACTAATGGGAACTTTCGTGTGAACTGCTTCCTGAAGAAAGTGCAGAATCAATATTTAATACATCAAATAAGAATTGACAAGATCAATGAATAAGGAAAAAGAACTGATCGACAAGTTGATCGATCTTGCTTTTGCAGAAGATATAGGTGATGGCGATCATACCACCCTTTCATGTATTCCCGCTACGGCAATGGGAAAATCAAAATTGCTTATCAAAGAAGCCGGTGTGTTGGCTGGCATCGAAGTAGCTAAAGAAATCTTCAACCGTTTTGATCCTACCATGAAAGTGGAAGTGTTTATCAATGACGGAACAGAAGTGAAACCGGGTGATGTAGCAATGGTAGTGGAAGGAAAAGTGCAATCTTTACTTCAAACCGAACGCCTGATGTTGAACATGATGCAGCGTATGAGCGGCATTGCAACAATGACCCGTAAATATGCAAAGGTATTGGAAGGTACAAATACCCGTGTGCTTGATACCCGCAAAACAACTCCCGGTATGCGTATCCTCGAAAAAATGGCAGTGAAAATCGGTGGCGGAGTAAACCATCGTATTGGTCTGTTCGACATGATTCTTCTGAAAGACAATCATGTGGACTTTGCCGGAGGTATCGACAAAGCCATTACTCGTGCCAAAGAATATTGCAAGGAAAAAGGCAAAGACCTGAAAATAGAAATAGAAGTCCGCAGCTTCGACGAACTGCAGCAAGTTCTTGATCTCGGCGGAGTAGACCGTATCATGTTTGATAACTTCACTCCCGAAATGACAAAGAAAGCAGTAGAGATGGTAGCAGGCAAATACGAAACCGAATCTTCGGGTGGTATCACCTTTGATACTCTTCGTGAGTATGCCGAATGTGGCGTAGACTTCATCTCTGTAGGAGCTTTGACTCATTCAGTGAAAGGGCTGGACATGAGTTTCAAAGCATGCTGATAGTATATAATAAGCGGTGAACTGTAAGCGGTGAACGATAAACAGTAAACGGTGGATATTTTGTAGCATGATTATGCGCAGCTTTGTTCATCATTTACCGTTTATCGTTCATCGTTTTTTCTTTCCCGTTTATTATTATCTATCCTTTAACTTCTTTTAGCAATATTCCTTGCAGCATTCCTCAAACTCTCGCGTCTAATGAGCAAACGACGCAGACATACGTTCGATTTTAAAAAAAAGTAATTGACTTTGGAAAACGAGATAGAACTGATAAAGGGCTGTCGGGCAGGAAAGGATTCAGCCCGAAAGGAACTTTACACTCTCTATTCCAAGCAGATGCTGGCGGTATGTTTCCGCTATACGGGCGATATGGATGCGGCGCACGATGTACTGCATGACGGTTTCATCAAGATTTTTACCAACTTTTCGTTCCGGGGTGAGTCTTCACTTTGTACATGGATTACCCGGGTGATGGTTACTCAATCACTCGATTTCCTGCGACGGGAGAAGCGAGTCAGCCAGTTGGTAGTGCATGAAGAGCAGCTTCCCGATATACCGGATATATCGGATTCGGGAGGAGGGGCTGGAATCTCCGAAGAGCAGTTGATGGCTTTTATTGCCGAATTGCCGGATGGTTGCCGAACCGTTTTCAACCTTTATGTGTTTGAAGAGAAATCGCACAAGGAGATAGCCAAGATGCTTCATATTAAAGAGCATTCATCTACTTCGCAGCTGCACCGGGCCAAATATTTGTTAGCAAAAAGAATTAAAGAGTATAGAAATCATGAAGAAAGAAAATGATGAAATAACCGATCTGTTTCGCACGCGTCTCGCTGATGCCGGGATGAGTGTACGGGATGGCTTTTGGGAAGAGCTCTCGCAGGAAATTCCTGTGGCTTGCCAGCATCGTCGTCGGATTCTGCTCTTCCGTGTAGCGGCTGCGGCATCTGTATTGCTTGTTTTGGCAGCCTCGTCGGCTACTTTCTTGTATTTCTCTCCAAAGGAGGAAATGGAAGAAGCATTTACAAAGATAGCCGTGACGAATGGAGGACAGATGGATGGAGATGGAATACGCGTCAATCAGTTGCCGTTGCCGGTAGAACCGGTGTTGCCGAAACCGGCTCCGAAATCTTACGGTATGCTGTCGCAATATACGGAGGAAGAAGATTCTCTTTCTATCACTTTCTCTATGTCGTTTTCTTTTTCTTCCACTACTTCTACGGGAAATGGCAACCGATATGGTAATCAGGGGCATAATGGTTATTGGCAGGCAACAAACGGTAATACAGGATCATCTGTCGCTTCGGAAGAACAGTCGAATGTCGATATGTCTCAACCCAAAGCAGTGAAAAAGCATCGCTGGGCGATGAAAGTTCAAGTGGGTACAGCACTTCCGGCAGATAACGGTACTTATAAAATGCCGGTTTCCGCAGGGGTGACGGTAGAGCGTAAGTTGAACGATTTTCTTGGCATAGAAACCGGATTGCTCTATTCGAACCTCCGTTCTGCAGGGCAGCACTTGCACTATCTGGGAATCCCCGTTAAAGTGAACGTGACGTTGGTAGATACGAAAAAAATCGACCTTTACGCTACTGTAGGAGGAATAGCCGATAAATGTATTGCCGGTGCACCGGACAACAGTTTTAAAGAAGAACCTATCCAGCTGGCAGTGACTGCCGGTATTGGAATCAACTATAAGATTAATGACCGACTTGCTGTTTTTGCCGAACCCGGAGTTTCGCATCATTTCAAGACAGATTCGAAACTGGCTACGGTACGAACAAAACGGCCGACTAATTTTAATTTACTTTGCGGACTTCGCATGACGTATTAATCCTTATGAAAATGAAAAAAACACTACTAATGCTGTGGATGGCTGTTTGCCTGATCGTATCCTTTACAGGATGCACCAGCGAAGAAATGGATTATAACAATCCGGATGTTGCTCTTTTTGTGAAGCAATTGAAGTCGGGTACGTACAAGATGAAGAATGAAAAAGGGGTGGTGGAGGTTCCTCATTTCACGGAAGAGGATATCCCCGAACTTTTAAAATATGCAGAAGATCTGACTATTATCCCTTCTTTTCCGTCGGTTTATAATATGAACAACGGTAAGATTCGGTTGGGTGAGTGTATGCTTTGGGTGATTGAATCTATCCGTCAGGGCACACCTCCGTCATTAGGTTGCAAAATGGTATTGGCGAATGCTGAAAATTATGAAGCAATCTATTTCCTGACCGATGAGGAAGTACTCGATGCAGCCGCTTGTTATCGTAGTTGGTGGGAAGAACGCCAATATCCGAAAACGAGATGGACAATTGATCCGTGTTACGATGAGCCGCTTTGTGGATCGGGTTATCGTTGGTGGTAATAAAGGGGGAGGAGCCTTCGGAAAGTAAAAAATAGGAAACATTCATGTGGGAATATTTGTTTGTATCAGTAGTCTTTTGCTGCTGACAGGGGGATTATTACGCTCAAAAGATAGCCTCTTATACGTGCAAATGTATATGAAGTGCTCCGAAATATAGGTAATGAAAGAGTAAAAAGAATGGATGGATTAAAACGGGTTATAACAACGATGGCACTGTGCCTGACCGCTGTATTTGCATATTCGCAAGTATGGACGGCGCAAGATTCTTTGCATTTGAAGAAATTGCTGGAGAGTGACCAGGAGTTGCATTTAAATATGGATGCTGTGAAGTCGATTGATTTCGGAAGCGCAGTGGGTACTCCCCGGATGTCGGAGGAGAAAAGCTGGATGATGCCTGACGAATCGCTTCCTGAAGCGTTGCCTAAACCGAAAGTGATGTTGACTCTGATGCCATATAAAGCGAATACCCGCTATAACTGGGATCCCATCTATCAGAAGAAGATAAAGATCGATAAAAATACCTGGCGGGGTGATCCTTTCTACGAGATACGCCATCAAAGATCTTATTCAAACTGGGCACGCAATCCGATGGCAAAGGGAATGCGTAAGTCGTTGGATGAGATACAGGCGAGTGGGGTACGTTTCCGTCAGTTGGGTGAACGTGCTAACGGAATGATGGTGAACACGGTAGTGATGGATGCACCTATTCCCTTGTTTGGTGGGAGTGGAGTGTATATCAATGGTGGAACTATCGGCGGACTTGACCTGATGGCTGTCTTTACAAAAGATTTCTGGAATAAGACGGGACGGGATAACCGTGCCCGCACATTGGAAGTGTTGAGAACTTATGGAGATTCTACCACTGTGTTGATAAATAAACCAATTGAACAGATTGCCCGTTGAAGGCGTTATAATGATGTGTTGATGTAGCAATGCGCTAATGTGCTGACTAGAGAATGTTTGTAATTGAATAATTAGTATATTTGTGTGTTGTTATGTTGGCGCATTGTTATATAGCTTTGTCGCTATTATTGGTATCTTAGTATATTAACACATAGATAAATTATTGGTTATGAATAGAATTACTTCTCTTCTGGGTATTCGGTATCCTATTATTCAAGGTGGTATGGTGTGGTGCAGCGGTTGGCGTCTTGCTTCTGCTGTGAGCAATGCCGGTGGACTGGGATTGATCGGTGCCGGTTCCATGCATCCGGACACTTTACGCGAGCATATCCGTAAATGTAATGCGGCCACGAAATTGCCTTTTGGTGTAAACATTCCTTTGATGTATCCCCAGATAGAAGAGATTATGAATATTGTGGTGGAAGAGGGAGTGAAGATTGTTTTTACCTCTGCCGGAAATCCGAAAACGTGGACTGGGTGGTTGAAAGAGCGTGGAATAACGGTTGTTCATGTTGTTTCTTCTTCCCGTTTTGCTGTAAAATGTGAGGAGGCTGGGGTAGATGCGGTAGTGGCAGAAGGGTTCGAAGCCGGAGGGCATAATGGACGCGAAGAAACAACGACTTTCTGTTTGATTCCCGCTGTACGTGAGGCTACAACATTACCTTTGATAGCCGCAGGAGGTGTCGGTACAGGAGAAGGAATACTGGCTGCTATGGTGTTGGGAGCCGAAGGTGTACAGATAGGAACCCGTTTTGCTCTTACTGAAGAGAGTTCAGCGAGTCCGGTATTTAAAGATTATTGCTTGAGTCTCGGTGAAGGGGATACTAAGTTGTTGTTGAAAAAGCTGGCTCCGACACGTTTGGTAAAGAATGCTTTCCGCGAAGCGGTGGAGAAGGCTGAAGATAGTGGTGCTAGTGCAGAAGATTTGAGAACTTTATTAGGACGGGGGCGTGCTAAAAAAGGAATCTTCGAAGGTGATCTGGAAGAAGGGGAATTGGAGATCGGACAAGTTTCGGCAATCATATCCCGTCGGCAGTCTGTGGCAGAAGTAATGGACGAATTGGTAGCGGCTTATCAACGGGCAGCAAAGAAAGATTATTTATTTTAAAGATATAGCTCACCACAGAGTAATACAAAGTCTTGCAGAGTTTTTTTAAAAGATCATCAATCGAAGGCGTAAGACATTGAGATGGCCTTATTTTGAAAAAGAAAAAACTCTGTAAGACTTTGTGTTACTGTATGGTGAAAATGCATAGTTATAGGCTGATAGGATCGTACTTTAAACCAAATACGTCGGCTACGGCCTTATAAACGATTTTTCCTTCTACGATATTTAATCCGAGTGCTAATGCTGGATTCTCTTTGCAGGCTTTTTTCCATCCCTTATTTGCTAAAGCGATCACATAGGGGAGGGTAGCATTGGTCAGTGCAAGGGTGGAAGTGTAAGGTACAGCTCCCGGAATATTAGCTACTGCATAATGCACGATTCCATCTACAATATAGGTCGGTGCACTGTGAGTGGTCGGGTGAGAGGTTTCGAAACATCCTCCCTGATCGATTGCTACATCTACTAATACTGTGCCGGGCTGCATTATTGAAAGCATTTCTTTGGTAATCAAATGTGGTGCTTTATCACCGGGAATCAGTACAGAGCCGACAACTAAATCAACATCCGGCAATTCTTTTCTGATTCTTAGTTCGGATGCGTACAATGTCTTTACATTCTTCGACAGTGTCTCGCTCAAATAGCGCAGACGTGCCAGATTTATATCTGTAATAGTGACATCTGCCCCCATTCCAGCAGCCATTTGTGCAGCATTGCTACCTACAACTCCACCTCCTAAAATTAATACTTTAGCTGGTTTAACACCTGGTACACCTCCCAAAAGGATACCTTTTCCGCCTTGCGGTTTTTCCAGAAAACGGGCGCCTTCTTGGATAGACATACGTCCGGCAACTTCACTCATGGGAATTAATAAAGGTAATGAGTGGTCTGCTTCTTCTACAGTTTCATAAGCCAGGCATATTGATTTGTTAGAGAGCATAGCAAGGGTTAATTCCTTGTCGGAAGCAAAATGGAAATAAGTGAATAGTAACTGTCCTTTTCTTATTAAGTTATATTCAGTGACTATCGGTTCTTTCACTTTTACTATCATCTCAGCAGTGGCGTAAATATCTTCTATTGTTGGCAGGACATGTGCGCCGACAGCTTGATATGCTTCATCCGGAAAACCGCTATTTACTCCCGCTGTATGTTGGATAAACACCCGGTGCCCTTGTTTTACCACTTCGGCCACTCCTGAAGGTGTCATGCCTACACGGTTCTCATTGTTTTTGATTTCCTTTGGTACTCCGATAATCATAATGTTACGTATTAAAGATTTAACATGTTCGAAAGTACGAAAAATCCCCTTACGTTGTTATTCGTAAGGGGATGTTTTAGAACAGAATGCCTTGCGTGTTGAGATGAATAAATGCGTAGAGTGGTTGTTTTATAGACATTCACTGCCCTGTTTGTTGATTTTCATGCTTTTTCCATAGAGACCCACTCGAGCTATGTTGTTATAAAAGGGTTCTGCAATATCGTACTTAAAAGGAAGTACTTCTTCATTGTCTTTGTTTATATACCCCCACTTGGACGACTGACTTTCAATACAAACAGCAGCCAATCCTTCAGAGAAAGAGCGTCCATTATCATATTCCAGGGGAATGACAACTTCTCCTTTCTTGTTAATGAATCCTATCTTATTGTGTAGCGAGACGAGAGCTAATCCTTCCGCGAATTGTTCTATTTGACTGTAAGTCGGTGGAAGAATGTAGTTTCCTTGTCTGTCAATCAATCCCCATAATCCATCGTGGCATACCCGTGCACATTCTTGTTCAAACGAGTGAGCGGCTGTGTATTTAAACGGAATCTGTATTTGTCCGGTATGGTCGATGAATCCGTATTGAGAATTGAGTACTACCATCCCTAATCCTTCTTTAAAAGAGAAAGCCCGTTCGTACATTAGAGGAATGACAACGTCATATCCTTTATTGATGTATCCCCATTGGATTTTTCCTTTTACCGGAGCCAATCCTTCGGAGAAACGGCCAATTGCCGAGAAGCGCTTTTTCTTATTAGCTACCCCATAAGCTAAAAAAGAAGCGAAGAACTTTGTAATAGTGCTGCTCATTACCTTTATTGTTTGTGTGGTAAGCGTCCGGATACCATATATATACAAGAGAAGCGTGGACGTCGTTAGTTCATTCTATTCAAGGCTCTGGTAAACCTATTGGGAAATGAACAACAGAGTCCACGCCCTTGCATATAACAAAGACGTGAACGCTTAGTTGCCATTATCTCCCCAATTAAAGAATTTACCAGATTCTGAATAGAGATAATATTCTAAACGCTTCTACGTTATTAATCGTAATAAGTCGCTACAAAGATACGGATTTCTTGTTAAAGAACAATGCTTTTAGGGGATAAAGATTTAATGGTGAATGAGGTAGGTGTACAAAATGAGAAATGGCTAATAGATAGATTAAAAAAAGCTCCTTTTACGCTTTAGGTAAAGGGAGCTTTTTAGACTATGATGTCAGGTGGTTTGTTTCTATGAAAAATGCTTGGTTATTAGTTTAAAAGTCCGGGATTAGCATCAATTGCATCTTGTGGAATACGCAATGTGTAACGGGAATCATCTTGTACAAGTGTGTAGGTTACATCTTCAATTTCTTTTTTGATTTCCGGTCGGGTAGTTCGGCGTAAATCAAACCAGCGATGGCCTTCAAAAGCAAGCTCGCGAGCACGTTCTTTCAGAATTTCTGTGACTAGCTTTTCTTGGCTCATCGCGTTTATTTCATTCTTTTTCTGCTCATAACCTTCTGATGTATAACGATTCTCTATTAGTTTCAAGAGCCGGGTACGTGCTTCAGGTAATTTGTTTAAATGTGCAGCAGCTTCTGCTGAATTTAAATAAAGCTCTCCGGTGCGGAAAGTACATTTGAATTTAGATTCACCACTTTTGATGGAAGTATAATTTCCATTTTTATTTGCTTGATAATACTTGTTTGGACGTAGATCTTTTCCTTCCTCATATTCTTGTAAAAATGAAGGGTAAAGTAAGAGTGATCCGGCATAATCGCTATTTGGAAAAACTTCATAGGCAGTGATCATTTCTACAGATGTAAATTCATTAGGAAGTTTGCCTCCTTCATCATTTAGGTTTACCAATGTCGATTTTCCGGCTAATACACGTTCCGAAGCTTCATAAGATTTGCTCCATTCACCCATGTATAAATATACCCGTGATTCCATAGCATCTACTGATAATGTTGAAAAACGGTATGAATATTGAATTTCCCATTCTTTTTTATTAATCAGTTTCCGTGCTGTTTCTATATCAGATAAAATAGAGGTATATATTTCCTTTACAGTATTTCTTGATGGTATTTCTTCTAAATCAGTATTGAGTTTTAGAGGAACTGCTTTGGTTTCTAATGCTCCGGTAGCTGTATAAGGTTGTCCATAAAGATTGACCAATATGAAATGCATATATGCTCTCATGAGGTAAGCTTCTCCAACTAATTGATTAATATCTTCTTGGCTTCCTTCTGATATTTCATCTTTTTTATCTATGATTGCGTTGGCATAATAGATATTGGTATAATAGGCCGCCCATCCAAATTGTCTCGTACTTGCATTCGGATTAACATCATTCCATTTTTCAACATCTCCTAAAGAATTTTTGGAAGTGGCATCAGACTGTAATATGGTTGCGATATCTGTTCTGATTTCGCATATTCCTCTGTCATTGAGTGCTGTATTGTAAGCTGTTGTGAATAAAGCTCTGTATTCAGCTAGCGTATTGGGAATTACTTGGCCTACTGGTTGTATGTCCAAATAACTATCACAGGAAGATAATAACAGGCTTCCTATTAATGTGAATATATAATATATTTTCTTTGTCATAATATATTTTTTAAAAGTTAAGACTTAGATTGAAGGTAATGGATTTGGGAACTGGGGTAGAGTATAGGTTGCCCATTGATTCCGGATCCATATAATTATCATAATTAGAGCTGATAACGAATAGGTTACGAGCCTCTAATCCTACAGTTGCTCCGCCGATACTTAGTTTATGAAGCCATTCGGATGGAACCCGGTAAGCAAGACGTATATTTTGTAGACGTACAAAGCTTAGCTTTTTTACCCAGATATCCAGTGATCTGTAAATGTCATTTCGAGTACTGAACAAGTAGTAGTCGGCCGGATTGTAATTGTACGTTGCTAATGCAGGGAACTTTCCTGTTGTATTTTCCGGTGTCCATCTATCCAGTATGTCTCTATTCATATTGCGCCCTGGGTCTAAGTCAGATACATTATAACTTGGAGTTGTTTTTACGTGTGCTCCAAAATTATATGAAAAATTCAGATTCAGTTCCCAATTTCGGTAATTGAACGTATTTAGAAAACCGCCCGTGTAGGGAGCATCTGACGTTCCAACATAGCTGTAAAAGTCTCTTTGTTCTTCAGTACTTGGTCCTATTTGGTAAGTGCCAAGACCATCTTCATTCGATGTCATTCTGAATAACTCTTCTACAGTGACAGCTTTTCCCTCTTTATTCTCAAGATAGATTTGTCCTGTATCAGGATTTATACCTTTTGTTTTTAGTGCAAAGATTGCACCTACAGGATATCCTTCCAGACTAGGAGTCACTTGGCTTTTATCTGTAAGTACTTTTAGTACTTTATTTTGATTATATGCGAAGTTGAAAGTAGTGTACCAAGAGAAGTTTTTAGTGGTGATATTACGTGTCTGCAGGTTTATTTCTACACCTTTATTTTCCATACTAGCCCAGTTTATAGACATATTAGTGAATCCATTTTCTAAAGCTAATGCTTTAGAACCAATTAAGTCTGTTCCTTTTCTATAGTAGTAATCTACACTAAGATTGATGGCTTGATTGAGTACGGAAAAATCTATTCCTAGATTGTAAGATGCTGTTTTTTCCCAGCGTAATTTACTGTTGGGAGCACTATTGATAATAATATTTTCTTCACTGTAACCTGGTAAAATATTCACATTATCATATTTTCCGACTAGGAATGGAGAGGTTCCCTTATCAATATTTCCTTGTAAGCCATAAGAAAGGCGAAGAGCTAAATTATCAATCCATTTGTATTGTCTAATGAACGATTCATTAGATAAACGCCACAAACCGCTTACCGAATAGATTGGTAAGAAACGGTATTTCTTATCTACTCCGAATAAATCAGAACCATCCATGCGCACACTTCCTCCCAATGTATAACGATTCATTAAAGTATATGAACCATTGGCAAAGAAAGAAGCAAAAGCGTTTTCCTTGTACGATTTAGTTTTTAGATTCCAATCATTGGCTTGTGCTTCATCTTTAAATATGAGATTCTGGAATGTTAGTTTCTTGGGATCATATCCGTATCCGGTTGAGGCTTGGTTGTCTACCCAGTTTTTGCGAATTTCCGAACCAGCCATTATTTGTATGTCATGTATATCCCCAAATGTGTTTTTGTATTCTCCTTGGATTTTCCATGTGAGTTGTGAGGTTGTACTATTAGTTGTTTTAAGCATGCCTCCTTCTGGTATAAGATAGGTTTGTACACCATTTTTCCAATATTTATTGGTTTCACGTATATTCCTAATATTATATGAATTTATCCCGGCATATTCTTCTTGCGACAATTGATCCCATTGCACACCAATCTGTGAATAAACTTTCCACTGATCGTTAAAACGTAGCTGAACATCAAAGATAGAATTGATGGCTGTGGTGACAGATTCTTTATTGGTGTTTGCTCGTTCTTCGAATATATTAAAGCCTTGCTTTTCATCTGTTTCATTACTTCTGACTACGTCGTAATCGTAAAGGTAGTTTCCTTGTTCGTCAAACGGAGCAAAGTAAGGGTTGGCGATACGTGAATAATATATAGGGTTAATAAGTCCGTAAGTATCAGTCATAAATGTGTTATTCTTGCGTCTGTTGGCAAAAATAGACATTCCAATTTTTAATATTTTGTTGATTTGGTAAGACGTTTTACTGGTCAGATTAAAACGGCTCATGCTTACACCTGGTACATTTCCGTTTTCTTTGACATAACCAAGTGAGTTGTAATAAGTAACCTTTTCACTACCACCGGAAATGCTAAAGTTATATTCTTGCGTGAAAGCATCTCTGAATAATATATCATTCCAGTCTGTATTGATTGTTTTCAGTTTGTTTATAGCATTTTGGGCTTCAGGTGTCAGTCCGTTCCACCCCTGTTCTTTATAGATGTCTATTAAGTTATATTGTTTCATGATAGCAGCAACTTTTCCTTTTTCAGGAAATACCGGTATCGGATCTGTTAATCCCCATAATATGTCAAACCGTGCTTCTTTTAATAATTGAAGTTCCAAATCGACTTTCTCTTCCGAGTTTAGTAAGTTGAGCCGTGAAGTATTGAGATTTGGAGTATAAGTCAATTTAGTATTGAAGTTAATAACAGGTTTTCCGGTTTTTCCTCTTTTGGTTGTTACCACAATTACACCATTTGCAGCACGTGCGCCATAAATGGCAGTAGCAGCTGCATCTTTTAATATCGTAATGCTTTCAATGTCGTTTGGGCTCAAACCTGCGATAGAAGATTGTGACATATTTACGATGTCATTATCGTTGTCTTTGTTGATTTCTGGAATATCTGTCCCCTCTAAAGGTATTCCATCCAATACCCACAACGGGTCTTGTGTTCCATTCAGTGAAGCAGTACCACGAATACGAATACGTGCTGGAGCTCCCGGTGCACCGGAAGTTGTCGTTACAGCCACACCGGCGATTTGTCCCGCTAATGCCTGGTCGATACTTTTTGCAGCACCTACCATTCCATCTGTAACATCTACTTTGGCAATGGCAGCAGTCAGTTTACGACGTTCCAGTTCTTGATAACCGGTTACTACGACGTCTCCCAATGTGTGTGCAGAAGCTTGAAGTACAATACGATAAGTATCTTTTCCTGCTTGCAAAACGATGTCTTGTTCTTCAAATCCTATATAACTACAATGTAACCTAGTCACCTTTTCCGGAATGGAAATGGAGAATTTACCATCCATATCAGTGATAGTACCTAGAGAAGTCTGTGATGCTCCGGCCTTTTTTAAGTCATCTGCGTTAACATATACGGAAGCACCGATCAGAGGTTCATTATCTTCACCGGATATAACGACTCCGGTGATTGTACGATTAGCAGCGCTGGCAAAGGCCAGCGCATTTGCAAAGAGGCATATAAGAATGCACAAGTATTTTTTTCTCATTAATGTAGATAGTTAAAGTAATAAGTGGTTTTATTTGATTCCTAAAGCCGTATTAATACGCAGAATCATGTCCTCATAATGATAGCGTGCAGCAGTATCGGAAGTTCCGAGACGGTTCTGCAACAACTTCTTGATACGTAGTAATTCACCGCGTTTCACAGAGATAGCATCTGAAATACGGTTGAGCTGGCTGCCATAGAAATTGAGCACACGTGGAGCACCCATCCGGTCTTCCTGACGAAGTGCACGTTGTTCGGCAGCGTAACAGCTACAGAAAGGAGTAGCGTGGTCAAGCAAGAAATGCTCGTTGGCAATCTTCTTGTTGATTTTAACGGCTTCCGGTTCTGCAGCGGCTGTAAGTAATGCATCAAGGAAGTTTTTCTGCAAAGAACGTTCCATAACGTTAGGGATGCCACCGCGTTCGGTAACACCGAAAATATTCTTATGAAGTCCGTCCATAAGTTCCACTACTGTAAAGGCTTTCTTTCCGTTGACAGATTCATTCTCTATCATACGCATCAAACGAGTATTGCCAAGTAAATCCCAAAGGATATAGGCTTGGGCGTTCTTTAAGATTTGTGTAGGAGCATTTTCCTGTTTTCCGATGGGAGTATTGCGAAGTAGATAAGTATATTGCCCCACTTCCGTGTCAAACAGCCATTTAGGGTATGTCAAAACTTCATCCATCAGAAATTTTAGTGAAGCTTGTTGTTTCTCTTTCTCAACGAATGTATAAGTCTTGACGCCATCTCCAACAATTGTATTTTCAATGTAGATACCGCCAATATTGGCAAGGACATGATATAAATAGTTGTTCCATTGGTTGATTACTGCATAGTAGAGGCGTGATGCTTCTTCATAAGTTTGTCCTTTCTCGCCGGTAGTAGTCCATTGAAGAATTTGCGGAACAATACGTTTCAGATTCTCAATGCCAAGTAAAGAAGAACGAACCGGATCATCACCTAAATCTTCGTTCTGTGCACGTGGATCTACCGCATCACGTACATCCTGTGCTTCACTATATTTATAAAGACGATCAGTATGTTTGCTCAAAAAATCGAATAAAACATCCTTTTCTTCTTCCGGAGTCTTCTTTCCGTACCAACGATAACCATATTCGATAGCAAACATGTCATAAGGACCGATATGCGGAGAAAGAACTTTCACGCCATCTTCTGGTTGTGCGATATAATTGAATCGTGCATAATCCATGATAGATGAAGCGGTAGAATTCATTCTGGAAGTGAATGCTTCGGAACGTAATGAATCCGTCGGGAAAGCCCATGATCCCATCATATTGTGACGGAGTCCCAATGAGTGGCCTACCTCATGACAGGCGACGAATCGAATGGCATCTCCCATCAAAGCATCAGGCAATTGTACATTGCGTGCTTCCGGACACACAGTTCCGGTCTGGACAGTAATCCATTCACGTACCATAGAAAGCACATTGTGCCACCACATAATATCAGCTTCCAGGATTTCTCCGGAACGGGGATCTAACAGAGAAGGTCCCATTGCATTTTTCTTTTCCGAAGCAGCATAAGTCAGTACGGAGTAATTGACATCATCCATGTCTACATGCATACTGTCCGTGATTTCTTTGGCGATAATCGCATTCTTGAAACCAGCCTTTTCAAAGGCAATCTGCCAGTCCTCGATACCTTTCTTAATGTACGAACGCCATTGGTAAGGAGTTGAATTGTCAATGTAGAAGATAATAGGTTTGGCAGGTTCTACCATCTGACCTTTCAGATAAGCCTCCCGATCTTCCGGTTTGGGTTCCATACGCCAGCGGGTGATATACTGTGTCTTATCCGTACGCTGCTGCGCATCACTAAAACTTAATAACGGATTCGTGAAATAACCGACCTTCTGATTGTCGAATCGTCCCATCATCGGCTTCTCGGGTAATAAGAGAATAGAAGAACTAACTTCCACCGTTACATAAACAGTAGTAGTACCTTCCGTTACCCGGGTAGTCAACTCGGAAGTTGCCACGACATTGTTTGAAAAGGATTTGATGGATAGAATACGTGATAAATTCTTGATAGCCGAAGTACCCAGATTAATATTGGTAAATACGTTATTGATACTGGTTTCCGTACCATCATAAATATCATTCACCTTGATTACTAATGCCGTAGAATCTGCATTGACTGCTTCGATCTTGAATGCGGCAATCAGCGGAGAGATAAAATTATCCTTTACCGAACGGAAGATAGCGTCCGTTTGGGGGGCCAGAGGTAATGGACGTTGTTGGCGTAACATTAGTTTGCCCGTCGCTTTGTCCCATTCCATGCAAACCATCTGGTTTTCATAGTTTACTCCGCGGTTTACACCCGCATCATTAAGTTCGGTAGGAACTCGTTGCAGCTTATTGACAACTAATAAGTCACGTCCCAAAAGTGAGGTGGGAATTTCAAAATAATAATCATTCTTCTTTTGATGTACAGCAAACATCCCTTTGGTCGTTTTACTGTCTTCCACTAATTTCTCGTAGTCGCTTTTACTCTTCTCTTCTTTCTCTTCTGGTTTTTTCTTTTTCTTTTTAAACCAACTCAGATTTTCTGTAGCGGGGGTAGTTGCAAATGCCGAGAGCGCTTCTCCACTCAGCAATATACATGCAATGACCGCTGCCATTACTTTTACATACATTCTCATTGAGTTTCTAACTTTTAATTATAATTAAAAAACGGCTACAAAAGTACTAATATAAATAACATAATGACTACTAATTTGCAATGAATATAACATTAAAAAGAAATATTAACTAGTATCTACGGTCATCATTCTCCTCGGATATTTCATAGTTTAGTGGGAATAGTGTACATTTGCGGGAGTAAAAAAGTGAACGGAATGATGAGACGATATATCACTGCTTTGATGCTGGCTTGCTGCATCGGAGGGTATGGACAAGAGAAGAAGCAAGTAACCTTTGTACCTCCTTTTGACTTTCCTCTTACATTGAGTGGGAACTTTGGAGAAATCCGCTCCAATCACTTCCACGGCGGACTGGATTTTAAGACAGGCGGAGTTATCGGTAAACCCGTTCGTGCTCTCGCTGATGGCTATATTTCGCGTATTCGCGTCACGAATGGTTCGGGATATGTACTTGATGTCTGTTATCACAATGGCTATTCAACGATCAACCGCCATTTGAGTGGTTTTGTTTCTCCCATTGCCGAAAGGGTGGAGAAACTTCAATATGAAGAAGAAAGCTGGGAAGTAGAGATTGTTCCCGAACCGGGAGAATATCCGGTAAAAGGAGGCCAGCAGATCGCATGGAGCGGAAACACCGGATATTCGTTCGGTCCGCATCTTCACCTGGATGTATTTGAAACGGAATCGGGAGATTATATTGACCCTATGCCTTTCTTTCAATCGAAAATAAAAGATACGCGTGCTCCGAAAGCGGATGGCATTCTATTTTTTCCACAACTGGGTAAAGGAGTAGTGGATGGAAAGCAAGAGAATAAAATCATCCTTCCTAATAGTGAGCGTCCGGTGGAAGCATGGGGAGTGATAGGTGTGGGGATCAAAGCATACGATTACATGGATGGAGTGAATAACCATTATGGAGTTTATTCAGTTGTGCTTACGGTAGATGGCAATGAAATATTTCGTAGCACCGTAGATCGTTTCTCGCAGGAAGAGAACCGGATGATTAATTCCTGGACTTACGGGCAATATATGAAATCTTTCATTGATCCGGGCAACACTTTGCGTCTGCTAAAAGCATCGAATGATAACCGTGGCTTGGTGACGATTGATGAGGAACGGGACTATCAGTTCTTATATACATTAAAAGATGCTTTCGGAAACACTTCCAAATATAGTTTCACCGTACGGGGTCGGAAACAGCCGATTGAACCGTTGAATCATCGGGAGAAATATTATTTTACCTGGAATAAGACTAATTATTTGCAAGAACCGGGATTGAACTTGGTTGTTCCGAAAGGAATGTTGTATGATGATGTTCCCCTCAATTATCAGGTGAAGGCGGATAGTGGTGCCGTTGCTTTTACTTATCAACTGAATGATAAGGCGGTTCCGCTGCATGCAGCTTGTGAACTGTGTATCGGGTTGCGTAGAAAACCAATTGCCGATACGACGAAATATTATGTGGCCCGCATAACTCCAAAAGGAGGAAAGTACAGCGTAGGCGGAAAGTATGAAGACGGATACATGAAAGCATCTATCCGGGAGTTGGGAACTTACACTGTTGCCATCGATACCATCCCGCCGGAGATTATCCCTGTCAACAAGAATCAGTGGGGAAGAAACGGAAAAATTGTCTATCGTTTGAAAGATCAGGGCGCGGGAATTGCTTCCTATCGTGGAACGATTGACGGAAAGTATGCGCTTTTCGGACGTCCCAATATTGTGAAATCATACTGGGAATGTACGTTGGACCCCAAACGCGTAAAGAAAGGAGGCAAGCATACTGTTGAATTTACAGTGACCGACTATTGTGGGAATGAAACAGTGGCCCGTGAAAGCTTTATTTGGTAAATTATTAAAAGTGAATCATATATTTATTATGAAGAGAAGAATTATTCTTTGTGCCGCCGTATTGATGGCGGCTGTGGCGAACACCTTCGCCTGCACCAACCTGATTGTCGGAAAAAATGCGTCTGCCGATGGCTCGACGATTGTTTCCTATTCTGCCGACTCGTACGGCTTATTCGGAGAACTTTATCATTATCCGGCTGCTACCTATCCAAAAGGTACGATGCTGAAAGTTTATGAATGGGATACCGGCAAGTATCTGGGAGAAATAGAGCAGGCACGCCAGACTTACAATGTAGTCGGTAATATGAATGAATATCAGGTTACCATTGGTGAGACAACTTTCGGCGGACGTCCGGAATTGGCCGATTCTACAGGGATTATCGATTACGGAAGTCTGATTTATATCGGTTTGCAACGTTCGCGCACTGCCCGTGAAGCAATTAAGATCATGACCGACTTAGTGCAGCAATACGGCTATTATAGCGAAGGAGAATCCTTTACTATTGCCGATCCGAACGAAATATGGATTATGGAAATGATTGGTAAAGGTCCCGGCATCCGTGGAGCAGTTTGGGTAGCTGTACGTGTGCCCGATGATTGCATTTCGGCCCATGCCAACCAGTCACGTATCCACCAGTTTGATATGAACGACAAGGAAAACTGCATGTACTCTCCGGATGTCGTTTCTTTTGCCCGTGAGAAGGGATATTTTAATGGAGTAAACAAAGACTTTAGCTTCTCATTAGCCTATGCGCCTCTTGATTTTGGTGCCCGCCGTTTCTGTGAGGCTCGTGTGTGGAGCTATTTTAATAAGTTCACAGATAACGGAAAAGATTATCTTCCTTACATTGAGGGAAAGACCAATACGCCGATGCCTCTTTTTGTGAAACCGAAACATAAGTTATCCGTGCAAGATGTGAAAGATATGATGCGCGACCATTATGAAGGAACGCCCCTTGACATCTCCAATGATTTTGGAGCCGGACCTTATAAGACACCTTACCGTCTTTCTCCTCTGAACTTCAAGGTAGATGGTCAGGAATATTTCAACGAACGTCCGATTTCCACTCAACAAAGCGGGTTTGTATTTGTTGCACAAATGCGGGCTCATAAGCCGGACCCGATAGGCGGTGTACTTTGGTTTGGCGTGGATGATGCGAACATGGCTGTATTTACTCCGGTTTATTGTTGTGCTACTAAAGTGCCGGTATGTTATACCCGTGTAGATGGGGCCGATTATATTACTTTCTCCTGGAATTCTGCTTTCTGGATTTTCAACTGGGTATCTAATATGGTCTATCCGCGTTATGATTTGATGATCGGTGATGTACGGGAAGTGCAGAAAGAAATGGAAACTACTTTCAATAATGCACAGGAAGGCATTGAAGAAATGGCTGCCAAACTGCTGGCAAAAGATAAGAACGCAGCAATTGACTTTCTGACAAACTATACAAATATGACCGCACAGAGCACTTTCGATACTTGGAAACAATTGGGTACATTCTTGATTGTGAAATACAATGATGGAGTGGTGAAACGTGTTAAAGACGGTAAGTTTGAGCGTAATCCTATCGGACAACCTGCCGGAGTGATGCGTCCCGGATATCCGAAAGAATTCTTGCAGGAATATGTCAAGCAGACTGGTGACAGATATTTGGTAAAATGAAGAATTAAGAATGAAAAATGAAGAATTATGCTTTGCAAATATGTCTTATAATGCGATTCTTCATTTTTCATTCTTAATTCTTCATTAAATAACTAGGAATTATAAACTTATTATTTTACATTTGTGTGCTCAAGAAATTGATAATAAATAATTCATTAACCAATAAATAACAATCGAAATGGAAAATCAGGAACTTATTAAACAGGTCACTGAAAAAGCCGAAAAATGGCTAACCCCGGCTTATGATGCTGAAACCCAGGCTGAAGTGAAACGTATGTTGGAAAACGATGATAAAACCGAACTAATTGAAGCTTTCTACAAAGATCTTGAATTTGGTACTGGTGGTCTGCGTGGTATTATGGGGGTAGGTAGCAATCGTATGAATATCTATACGGTAGGTGCTGCCACTCAAGGACTTTCCAACTATTTGAAAAAGAACTTCAAAGACCTGCCGCAGATTTCTGTAGTAGTAGGTCACGATTGCCGCAACAACAGCCGTTTGTTTGCGGAGACTTCTGCTAATATTTTCTCTGCCAATGGTATCAAAGTATATCTGTTTGACGACATGCGTCCGACACCGGAAATGTCTTTCGCCATCCGTCACCTCGGTTGCCAAAGCGGTATCATCCTGACTGCTTCTCACAATCCGAAAGAATACAACGGTTACAAGGCATATTGGGACGATGGTGCACAGGTATTGGCTCCACACGATAAAGGTATCATCGACGAAGTAAATGCAATTGCTTCTGCTGCTGATATCAAATTCCAGGGAAATCCGGATTTGATTCAGATTATCGGTGAAGACATCGATAAGATTTATCTGGATATGGTGAAAACTGTTTCTATTGATCCGGCAGCTATTGCCCGTCACAAAGATATGAAGATTGTCTATACTCCGATTCATGGTACAGGTATGATGTTGATTCCTCGTGCATTGAAAATGTGGGGATTCGAAAACGTATTTACTGTGCCCGAACAGATGATTAAGGACGGTAACTTCCCGACTGTCGTATCTCCGAACCCGGAAAACGCGGAAGCTCTTTCTATGGCTGTAAACCTTGCCAAAGAAATTGATGCTGACCTCGTTATGGCTTCCGACCCGGATGCTGACCGTGTGGGTATTGCTTGCAAGGATGATAAAGGCGAATGGGTACTGATTAACGGTAATCAGACTTGTATGATGTACCTTTATTATATTCTGACACAGTACAAACAACTGGGTAAGATTAAAGGTGGCGAGTTCTGCGTGAAGACAATCGTTACAACTGAACTAATCAAGAAAATCGCAGATAAGAACAATATCGAAATGCTTGACTGCTACACCGGATTTAAATGGATTGCCCGTGAAATCCGTCTGCGTGAAGGCAAACAGAAATATATCGGTGGTGGTGAAGAAAGCTACGGATTCCTTGCCGAAGATTTCGTTCGCGATAAAGATGCCGTATCAGCTTGCTGTTTGATTGCTGAAGTTGCTGCATGGGCAAAAGATAATGGTAAATCCTTGTATCAGTTGTTGCTGGATATCTACGTAGAATACGGATTCTCTAAAGAGTTTACTGTAAACGTAGTGAAACCGGGTAAGAGCGGTGCAGAAGAAATCAAAGCTATGATGGAGAACTTCCGTGCCAATCCTCCGAAAGAATTGGGTGGCTCTAAAGTGATCTTGAGCAAAGATTATAAGACACTGAAACAGACAGATGATAAAGGTAACGTAACTGCAATCGATATGCCGGAACCATCTAACGTACTTCAATATTTCACAGAAGACGGTAGCAAAGTTTCTGTTCGTCCTTCAGGTACAGAACCTAAGATTAAGTTCTATATGGAAGTTCAGGGTGAAATGGGTTGCCGCAATTGTTATGCTTCTGCCGAATCTGCTGCAATGGAAAAGATTGAAGCAGTGAAGAAATCATTGGGTATCTGATTTTGTTTCTTCTAAAATTTCAGATATAGATAACGAAAGATAAATAATAAATAGCGCCTCCATGGTCTTTTCGAAGATTATGGAGGCGCTTCTTTTTCTCTATACATAGCCCTGATTCTGCCTATTTTCGGGCTTTTTCCCCAACTTGGCACAGTTCTTTCATTTCCTTTGCATTCTTTAAGTCCACTTGCTAATCCTTCTTGCGAGAATCTTGTTGTATTGACATCATCTCAATTTCAACCCGCAGGCTGCGGATACACATGTTTTGTTGATGCTTTAGAGTGATACGTTCAGTTTCATATTCGTAAGTTGTTCGTTTGTAGTTATGTGTATTTCGTGGCCTGCTTTCTTAGTCTATTTTTCAGTCAGTGCTATTTCTTTTTTTTCTGTTATTTCTTCGTGCCTATCCAAGTCCATTTATGCCATATTGTTTCCAATGGTCCTTGTTTATGTTTAGACAGCCACCATTTGCAGAACCTAACTTGCGCCAGGAAAAGAATAATACCGATAATCAGGCTAAGAGTATATCCACAGTAAGGAGCAAGATAGAATCCGAATGGGAAATAGATAATGGCTCCCAAAATAGATTGAGAAATATAATTGGTCAAGCTCATTTTTCCGTAGAATCGCAGATTAGATACAGTTTTCTTGAACTGATCCTTCTGATAAAGCACCACGAAGGAGGCAACGAGTACAATCGTAAATGCAAATTTCTGCCACATATCAAAGGCAGTACCTACCGTTTGCTGAATTAAACTGCTGTCACTTTGCATGATCTGTTCTTTCAGAGAATACAGTGGCGCGAAACTGATAGCTGCGATAATAAGTGCTTTCATCCAGAACTTCAAATGAGATTCGGTAGTAACGAACAATTCTTTGCGTCCGATATATAAGCCAAACAGGAAAAGTCCGGCAGTCTGCAAGAAACGTCCGGCACCGATAGCCCAAAACAGGCTTGCTTTCTGTCCTAAAGTAATATTACCTATCAGAAAATCCCAAAAGTTTCCGGCTTTGGTGTATTCCGCTACTTCAGCATACATGGCTCCGACATTCAAATCGGGTAGGGTATAGGCAGGATTGAAAAGGCTCATTATATAATGAAACCATTCAATCGGTTGCAGTGAAAACAAGATGGCGGTGATTAGAATCGCTTTGTCACTCCATTTACGTACGATAAACAGCACAAGACTGACTACAACAAACAGAAGCAGGACATCTCCTGCCGGGAAGAAAGCGGCATTCAAAGTGGCGAATCCTGCCAGCAATATCATTCTCCATAAAAAGCGGTAACCAAAATCTTTTCCTTTCAACTGCTGGTTGTGCGACTGGATATAGAAAGTGAATCCGAAAAGCAGAGCGAATATGGCATAAGACTTTCCGGCAAGCAGTGAAAATGTCGCATTAAATACTCCGGCATCCAAAATGGTGAGCCATTCAGGAGAACTTTCCGGATATACGGGGAAAATGAAATGCTCCAGGTTATGAACCAGAAGGATGGCCATTACAGCAAATCCTCTAAGAGCATCTACTACTTCAATTCGGGGTGTTTTTGTTGATAATTCCATGGGGCTAATTTATGATTGTTTTTAGTAAATGTTCATTTTACCCATCTCTAAGCAGGCTTCGGGAACATACTGACGGATTCCTTTGATGATATTTTCCATGTTTGATTTATTCATTTGGATGCTCTATCCACCAATCAATCATCTTTCGGGCAAGACTAAGTTTTCTGGGAAGTTCGGGTAAATTGTCTCTTGTATAAAAGTCTCCCGAACTCAATTCTTCATCTTGGAGGTTGATCTCCCCTCCGGCATAATCGGCAATAAAGCCGACCATTAGTCCGCTGGGATAAGGCCAGGGCTGATTACCGAAATAAGTGATATTTTTTACATCCAGTCCGGTTTCTTCTTTCACTTCACGTGCTACACATTCTTCTAGCGTTTCTCCGGTTTCCAGAAATCCGGCAACGAGACTGTTGAATGTTCCTTTAAAATTGCGGGCGTGCACTAAAAGTAGTGAATCTTTTTTTCTCACTAATACAAGAATCGCTGTGGAAATGGAAGGATATACCTCCCGGCCACATTTCGGACAACGCTTCATGATAGATTCTTTCTGTTCCATAGGCGTGCCGCAGGCGGAACAAAAGCGGCTGTTTCTATCCCAATGCAGAATCTCATGTGCTTTTCCTGCTGTCTGATAATGAGACAAAGGAAGATATTCATAGGAGGCACGAAGCCCTATCATGATCCATTGCTCCGATTCTTCAATGGGAGAGGAGAGGGAGAAAGCCTTGCAGTTTTTCCTTTCTAGTGTGGTGATATTGTGTACGGTTGTTTTTTCTTTAATAACAATAGGAGAGCTTTCTCCACACGGGACGGTATATATACCATCCTCTTTTTTCTCAAGAAGCAGTTGGTCTTTGTAAAAGATAAACCACCATGATTGTGCTGTCTGATTCATTTTAATTCTAATTCTTGATCTTCGCGCTGCGAAGTTATAAAAAAACTAGATTGATATTTAGACTTATCAGATAAAATACAGTGCAACCGCACCAAAATTTGATTCATAACTGTGCAGAAACGAGTTAAACGGTGCGCTAATGAATGGGTCCAGGGTGAGGGGTGGTGAGGGTAGATTTATAACCTTTTATTATTTTATTTTCTATACTATCTCCTTTTTTATCCTCAAAAAAAATACGAAAGTTATAAATCTACCCTCACCACCCCTCACCCTGGACCCATATCTTATAATAAAAAGATAACGGGGAATCTTAAAAACTCAATCATCTTTTTCAGATTTACCACAACGTTTCCAGAATACTCCATTATTTTATTCAAAACTGTGCGAATATGAATTAAATATTGGTGCGGTTGCCCTGGATAAAATATCAATAGACTAACTCAATAAAATGCATTGTTCGACACCAATTTCCTGAATAAAATAATTGTCGTGTGAGATTGCTATCACAGTACCTGCATAATTTTTGATAGTAGCAGTGATAATTTCAATACTTTGTATGTCCAAATTGTTGGTAGGTTCATCCAGGATAAACATATCAGGGGTATTGTTACTAATCATCAGACAGCAGAAAGCGAGACGCATTTTCTCACCACCACTAAGTTTTCGGCAGGATTTGTCCCATTCGGATGCAGGAAACAAGTAACGGTGTAGAATAATCTTTATTTCATGCTCCGGCAGATTCCGGCTGTTGAAAGCGTAAGCCTGTTCAAGAATACTGTTCCGGTCGTCAATGATCGAATACTCTTGATTCAAATAGACATAGCTAAAGTCCGTCCGTGTCAGGGTTCCTTCCTGTGGTTGAAGTTGGCCGGTGATTAATTTCAATAGAGTTGTTTTCCCGCTACCGTTGGCTCCTTCTATACGGAAGCGGTCTCCGCTCTTTAGCTGAAAGCTGACAGGAGCTTGCCAAAGCTGTTGTTTTGAGATACTATTTTCCTGAATATCATTGCTATTCGGATTGGGAAGATAACCTGTGTCAGACGAATTTATTTCATTATTCGTCAGAATATCATTGTTAACCGAATTGGAATGATAACTGAAGTTAATCTCTTTTGCTGTCACTAATATCTTCCCGGTATGAAGCGAGGAACTGTTGAAGTCGGTTTTTAATGCCGCAGTCGGAGAGAGCGAACCTCGAAGCTGGTTACGTTCATTTGTTAACTTCTCGGCTTTTTCCTGATGGACGCCAGTCAGTTTACTAGTGCTCTTCTCGGATTTCCCTTGGAGTGCGTTCAATACAATGCGTGGAACTCCTTTTCTTATATTACTCTTTTCGCCGCGTACATTCTGTTTGTCCCTGCGTTCGGCCGTTTCGCGAGCCACTTTACGGGCAATACGTAGTGCCTTTTCTTTTTCTTCAATACGTTGTTGCAATGCTTCCTGCATCAGCGTTTTTTGTTCTTTGTAGAATTCGTAATTTCCGCCATAATAATTGATTTGATGCTTCTCCAGTTCGCAAATCTCGGGGAGAAGATTGAGCAGGGTACGGTCATGACTTACCACCAACAGGGTGGAACGATATTTCTCTACCCAGTCATATAAACGTTGTCTGCCGGAAGAATCGAGATGATTGGTCGGTTCATCCATAAGTACGACAGATGGGTGATGAATGTCCATCCCTGCCAGAAATACACGGGTCTTTTCACCGCCGCTAAGCAAATTCATCGGGTAGGATAGAGTAAACTGTCCTAGCCCCCATAAATCGAGAGCGGCAATGGAACGTTCTTCAATATTCCAGTCATCATCCAGGATGACGAAATTTTCGTTTGAGGCATCTCCTGACAGGATAGCATGTAAGGCTTGTTGCTTACGTTCTATCTGGAGTGCTTGAGCGATAGTCAGTGAATCATATTGCCCGAAATGTTGCGGGATATAATATAGGTCGTCCGGACGGACAATGACACCGGAAGAGGGTGAAAGTTGTCCGGCAATAATTTGCAGCAAAGTAGATTTACCGCACCCATTGTTACCGACTAATCCCAGTTTCTGCCCCTTACTGATGGCGAAATTGAGATCACTGAATAATACTTCTTTATCCGGATGGATATAGCTGATTTGCTGAATACTTATAGACATAATGATCTATTGGGTTTGAGGTTGAAAATAGAGTGAGGGAAAATCACAGGATAGGGGGGAACGACAAACACAATACTGGCTAAACAACACGGATTTCGTGATGCTTAACGAAATAGAAAAAGCATATAAGAAAAGTGATGTTTACTTAGAAGTGTTGTCTTACTTACTAATTCTCATTGCGGTAGGTATATAGTTTAACTTGGTTGCAAAGATAACACTTTCTATTAGATTTCACTCTATTAAGACTGAAAAAGAATGAGTTTCATTTATTTAGAGGCTCCGTTTACCTCATTCAGAGCCTCCGATTACTCCAAATAGAGCCTCTGTTTACCCTATTCAGAGGCTCTGTTTTAGAAGTGAGTTATATTCTTTCTTATTCTTATACATCAAACAGTTGATTTAATCCCTCACTCATACTGGGATGCGTGAAGATAAAATCGCGCAAGAATGTAGAGGTTTGCCCTGTTTTTATCGCCATAGCTACGATATTGATGATTTCTGAAGCATCGGCACAGAATAGAGTACAGCCCATAATCTTCCCGTTATGATTATTGATGATAGCTTTTAGCATACCATCAGTCTGCCTTAATGTGCGGGTACGAACGATAGAGGAAGCCGGCAACCGGGAAACCTTAAATGAATATCCTCTTTTCAGAGCTTCTTCTTCACTGATTCCGATATGTGCCAATGGCGGATCAATAAACACTGCATATTGCACAGGATCACGGTCTCCGATATCACGTTTCTTGTCACCGAAGAGCTGGTCACGGATAATCCGGAAATCATCTAGCGAGACATAAGTAAATTGCGATCCGCCTTTCACATCTCCCATTGCCCATATATGAGGAACAGTAGTGCGTAACTGATCGTTTACGATGATAGCTCCGTGAGCATCAACTCCTACACCCGCTGCTTGCAGATTCAATCCTTCAATCATCGGTTTACGTCCCGTTGCGATAAGAATGGCATCTCCATCTACATAATAAGGAGTACCGTCGGATATGTCCGAGTAAGTCAGTGTCACTCCGTCATTCGTGTCATGGATAGACTGTGCACGAGCGTTCAGATGGATTTCAATACCTTTCTTCTCCATCACTTCTTTGACGCTGTTTGCAATATCCCGATCTTCGCGAGGCATAAATTTGTTTCCTCCTTCGAGTATCGTCACTTTACTGCCGAAACCGGCATACATAGAAGCGAACTCCAGTCCGATATATCCTCCACCTATGATAATCAGGTGATGAGGAAGTACACTTAAGTCCAAAAGCGCACTACTGGTATATACGTGCTGACTTTGCTGAATACCATCTATTGCAGGGATAATGGGAGTAGACCCCGTGTTGATAAATATCTCTTTTCCTTTCAGTTCGATTTCTCCTTCGGGAAGTTCCACTTTTATGGTATCGGCGGATATGAAAGACCCCGTTCCAGTATAGATAGTCACATTAGGACGTTTGCTTAGTCTTTCGTAATTATCATTCCTAAGAAAGGAAGTGAGGCGGTTCTTTCGGCCGATGGCCTGTTTGTACATATTCGCCTGCTTCGGAAAATCATCGTGGTAAAGCAAAGCGGAAACCTCTGCTTCATGCACCAGTGTCTTTGTTGGGACACAGGCTACATTCGGACAGCTTCCTCCATACATCATGTTGGAACGTTCTACGATGGCCACTTGCCATCCGCGGTTGGAAAGTTCGGCAGCCAGGGTTTTCCCTGCCTTGCCGAATCCTATAATAATTGCATCATATTGTTTCATAACTTCTTGTATTAACGATTTGTATGAGACTATATAACAGTCTGAAAATACGATTTGTTCCGCAATGGCAAGAAGTCAGAATCCTCTTTAGTGGTTGTCTTAGTCTTTTTTAAGTGTTTTGAGTACGCGTTGTGACGAGTCGGATAATAACACTACGGCACTGGCTAGGATCACAATGTCTTTAATCACCAACCGCCCTGCACCGGATAGTAATGGGAAACCGAATTCTCCGCTTCCCAAGTCGGGAACCCAGACTTCCGGGGTGGTGACAAGAAAAGAAAGTGTGCCGAGCGTCATGATAATGGCGAGGGTGTCGCCTGCCAATCCCACTTTTGGGAAAAAGATTCCCAAGAATACCAGTATGCCGATACCCATAATAAGAGCTCCCAGTCCGTAAGAGAAAGTATAAGTGCGGTTTGCTTCGTGCCATGCACGATTTTCCGGGACAAAAGCACCTTCCGCATTTTTATGTTCTTTGTATTCGGGTGCACCTTTAGCATAGAAGAAACTCATAAAAGGACTGTTGGCAACAAACGGAACAATCCCGTCGGCTTCATAATGGAAATACTTCAATCCGCCTATCCATACAAATACTACCAGGATGGCAACGCGGATAAATTTCATACCAAAACTTTTCAGACTTGAAGTGAAGGTTAGTAAAGCGATCAATTTCTCTTTCATTTTGTTGGGGTTTTAATGGATTTATCTTATGTCGCAAAGGTCGTCCATTTCCACTACCCCCCAAATAGCAATACTTCCGTATGCCTTGTCAATTTTTCCCTTCCTGTGTGTTTCTGAATTGCACGGCGCTCTGTCCGGTCATATTTTTGAAGAAACGGCTGAAAGAAGCTTGGTCTTCAAATCCCAGAATATCGGCAATCTCTTTGGCGCTTTTGTTGCTGTAAAGCAGGAGACGTTTAGCTTCCGCTTCCACCCGTTCGTGGATAACCCGAAGCGGCGAAGGCAGTTTGCAGGTAGAAAAGATGTTCGATAGTGTCTTGGGAGATTTATGCAACATATCGGCATAGTCCTGTACCTGTTTCTTCGTCCGGTAATGCTCGTCGACCAAGTTATAGTATTGGCGGACAATCTCAAATCCGGATTCTTTTTCACGGGTGATATTCATGCGATGACGTGCAATCCGGGTACATTGGATAATGAAACGTTTCAGCAGGATGCGCAGCATCTCTTCCTGCAGGCTGTCGGAAACGGTAAACTCATTTTCCAGTGCTTCGGTAATAGTGTCAAGTTCTTTACGTTCTTTTTCGTTCAGTGTGAAACGGATCAGGTGCGATGAACCGTTGAACAGGAAGCCGCTGCATGACACTTCATGGTCGTTGCCATAGATACAATAGAAATTGCTATTGAACAGCAAAGTCAGGTATTCACCATCAATCGATTTAAATTCGAGGTGTTGCAGATGAGTGAGTGAAATCACTTCATCTTTGGTAAGCGTCATTTCCTGGTGGTCGATTTCTACTGTGATGCTTCCGCTGCGTACCCATATAAATTTATAAAGCCCCTTTTCTTTTTGCAGTGCTTTTTCTGTCAGATAAGAGTCTGTAAGTGCGAGTGTTCCTTTTAGTTTCGTGTGATATTGTTGTAACATAATTAATCCTCCATTGCTGATGCGTCAAATGATAATGGCAGTAGATCGCCTATACTTTTTACTTCGTAGATACATTCTTTGCCATATAATAGGATACGGATGGGTTGTTTGTAACGCTTTTCCGTTTCCAGAATCACTTGCCGGCAAGCGCCGCAGGGAGGAATCGGTTGGTCGATGAAATCTTTTTCCGTTCGTGCCGTGATGGCAAGAGTGACAACCGGTTGGTCGGGATATTGGGAGTTGGCATAGAATAGGGTAGTACGTTCTGCACAAAGCCCCGACGGATAGGCCGCATTTTCCTGATTGGTTCCTGTCACTACTGTCCCGTTGCCCAATAGCGCAGCGGCACCTACGGAGAAATGGGAGTACGGAGAATAACTACGAGCTGTTGCCTCCATGGCAGTCTTTATAAGTGACCGATCGCCCTCATTCAACTCATCATATTGATATACTTTAATAATAGCGGTAATTGTGAGGTCTTTCATATACGTCAGGGTATTGGTTTCTACAATTAATGTTACAAAGTTAGGAAAGAGATTGATAATCCCAATTATTTTTCAGATTTTTGTGCCATCTAATTCACATCTGAATAAAAATGGAGAATAAACTGCATAGACTTATCTTTTTAACCGTTGTTTTTTTCTTTGCCGTAGGAGTGCAGGCACAGAAACGGAATGCCCGTTACGTCGAGTATATAAATAAGTATAGTGATTTGGCTGTTGAACAGATGAAGCTTCATAAGATTCCGGCGAGTATTACATTGGCACAAGGATTGCTGGAAAGCGGTGCCGGATACAGCCAGTTGGCACGAAAGAGTAATAACCACTTTGGTATTAAGTGTGGTGGCAGTTGGCGGGGACGTACGGTTCGTCATGATGATGATGCCCGTAACGAATGTTTCCGTGCTTATAAGCATCCGCGTGACTCTTACGAAGATCATTCCGACTTCCTTAGAAGAGGTGCCCGTTACGCTTTTCTTTTTAAACTGGACATCACCGATTATAAAGGCTGGGCGCGTGGACTGAAAAAAGCAGGCTATGCTACCGATCCTTCTTATGCTAATCGTCTGATTACAATTATCGAAGATTATGACTTGTATAAATACGACCGTAAGGGGGTATATTCGGAACGGAAACTGAAAAAGAATCCTTGGTTGATGAGCCCGCATCAGGTGTATATCGCTAATGATATTGCTTATGTGGTAGCCCGCAACGGTGATACCTTTAAAGATTTAGGCAAGGAATTCGATATTAGTTGGAAGAAACTTGTGAAGTACAACGACTTGCAGCGTGATTATACCTTGATGGAAGGAGATATCATCTACCTGAAGAGCAAGAAGAAAAAGGCTTCCAAACCTTATACTGTATATGTTGTGAAAGATGGAGATTCCATGCATGGCATCTCTCAAAAATATGGTATCCGCCTCAAAAATCTGTATAAGATGAATCGTAAGGATGGTGAGTATGTTCCGGAAATCGGAGATAGATTGCGTCTACGGTAGAGACTTCTCTCAAAAGTTTCGAATTTTGGAAACTTAATGATTCATTCATGTGTTATTATCTTGATAAAACATGATTAGAATATGAGTCTAAACATTGCAAAAAGTAATAAGAAACGTGTCGTCATAGTAGGCGGTGGTTTCGGTGGCTTGAAACTGGCTAACAAGCTGAAAAAGTCAGGCTTTCAAGTCGTATTGATAGATAAAAACAACTATCATCAGTTTCCTCCTTTGATTTATCAGGTGGCTTCGGCTGGTATGGAGCCAACTTCCATATCCTTCCCCTTCCGTAAAATATTCCAGCATCGGAAAGATTTCTATTTCCGTATGGCGGAAGTACGTGCCATTTTCCCGGAAAAGAATATGATACAGACTTCCATCGGAAAAGCAGAATATGACTATCTGGTGTTAGCAGCAGGTACTACAACCAACTATTTCGGTAATAAACATATCGAAGAGGAAGCCATGCCGATGAAAAATGTGTCAGAAGCGATGGGATTGCGAAACGCTCTTCTGGCTAATCTGGAACGAGCGCTGACCTGTTCAACGAAGCAGGAACAGCAAGAGCTATTGAATATTGTAATTGTGGGAGGTGGAGCTACTGGGATAGAAGTAGCCGGAATACTTTCCGAGATGAAGAAATTCGTCTTGCCGAATGATTATCCTGATATGCCCAGCAGTCTGATGCACATCTATTTGATTGAAGCCGGGCCGCGATTGCTTGCCGGAATGTCGGAAGAATCTTCTGCACATGCTGAACAGTTTCTCCGTGAAATGGGAGTAAATATCCTGTTGAATAAACGTGTTGTGGATTATCGTGACCATAAAGTAGTACTCGAAGATGGTACAGAGATTGCCACGCGTACTTTTATCTGGGTGAGTGGTGTTACCGGTGTGACTATCGGCAATCTGGATGCCTCTCTGATTGGGCGTGGAGGACGTATTAAGGTCGATTCATTTAACCGTGTAGAGGGGATGAATAATGTGTTTGCTATTGGCGACCAATGTATTCAGGTTGCTGATGAAGATTACCCGAACGGACATCCTCAATTAGCGCAAGTGGCTATCCAGCAAGGGGAATTGCTGGCAAAGAATCTAGTACGTATGGAGAAAGGACGGGAGATGAAACCTTTCCATTACCGTAATTTGGGTTCGATGGCGACTGTAGGACGTAATCGTGCCGTGGCAGAGTTTAGTAAAGTAAAGATGCAGGGATGGTTTGCCTGGGTGATGTGGCTGGTTGTTCATCTGCGCTCTATTCTTGGGGTACGCAATAAGGTTATTGTACTCTTGAATTGGGTATGGAATTATTTCACTTACGATCAGTCTATGCGTATGATTGTCTATGCCCGTAAAGCAAAAGAGATTCGTGATCGTGAAAAGGTGGAGGAGACTACCCATTGGGGGAAAGAACTGATACAAGAGGAAAAGAACCCCTCTACTACGTCATCATCCAAATAGACAGGCTTCCTGCTGGCAGGATGATAGATTCTATTCTGAATGGTAAATTCGTACAGGGTGTCCGATATCGGACACTCTGTGTTTTTTGTTATCTTCTATTTATCAATCATTTACGATTTTGGCACAGATTTGGTATATGAAGTACCGAATTGATACATCATAAAATAGTAAATGATCGGATATGGACAGAGAAATTCCTAAAGAGGTACGTCAAAAAGAACGTAATAAGAAGATTATTCGTTATTCATCCATTGGAGTGGCAAGTATTATTGCCATCAGTGTACTTATATCTGTATTAAGGGCAGGAGTGGAGGCAAAGGATCTTGTCTTTTCCACAGTCGATAAAGGGGTGATTGAGGTAAGTGTCAGTGCTTCCGGTAAGGTTGTCCCTGCTTTTGAAGAAATTATCAATTCTCCGATCAACAGTCGTATTATTGAAGTCTATAAAAAAGGGGGAGATAGCGTAGACGTAGGTACTCCGATTCTGAAACTGGACCTTCAGAGTACGGAAATTGAATATAAGAAGTTACTGGACGAGGAACAAATGCGCCAGTATAAGCTTGATCAGCTTCGCGTCAATAATCAGACGAAACTTTCCGATATGGCAATGCAGATTAAAGTTTCGGCAATGAAATTGAGTCGTATGAAAGTGGAGTTGAGAAATGAACACTATCTGGACAGTCTCGGTGCGGGAACAACGGATAAGGTACGCCAGGCTGAATTGAGCTATAATGTGGCTCAATTAGAGTACGAACAACTTCAGCAACAATATAAAAATGAGAAGGAAGTAGCTGCTGCCGAACTAAAAGTTCAGGAGCTTGATTTTAATATCTTCCGCAAGAGCCTTTCCGAAAAGAAACGTACGTTGGATGATGCACAAATCCGTTCCCCGCGTAAAGCTATTCTTACCTATATTAATAACCAGATCGGTGCACAGATTTCCGAAGGCGGACAGGTGGCTATCATTTCTGATTTGAGCCATTTTAAAGTGGAAGGTGAGATTGCGGATACGTACGGTGACCGTGTAGCAGCCGGAGGAAAAGCAATTGTTAAGATAGGGAGTGACAAACTGGAAGGGACAGTTAGCAGTGTTACACCACTATCCAAGAATGGTGTGATATCATTTACCGTTCAGTTGAAAGAAGATAATCACCGCCGCTTACGTTCCGGACTAAAGACAGATGTTTATGTGATGAATGCTGTGAAAGAAGATGTAATGCGCGTAGCCAATGGCTCTTTCTATGTGGGACGCGGTGAATATGAACTTTTTGTCTGCAATTCGGATAATGAACTGGTAAAACGTAAAATACAGTTAGGAGATTCTAATTTTGAATATGTAGAAGTGTTGAGCGGATTGCAACCGGGTGATAAAGTAGTAGTAAGCGATATGAGTGCTTATAAGAACAAGAATAAGTTGAAAATTAAATAAACTAAATACTAGAAGTTATGATAACATTGAACTCTCTTTCTAAGATTTATCGTACGGACGAGATTGAGACGGTAGCATTGGAGAATGTGAATCTGACGGTAGAACGTGGAGAATTTCTAAGTATAATGGGACCTTCCGGATGCGGAAAATCCACCCTGCTGAACATAATGGGATTGCTTGATGCACCTACAATGGGAATGGTGGAAATCAACGGAATACGTACCGAAGGAATGAAAGACAAGGAACTGGCGGTTTTTCGTAATAAAACGCTCGGTTTTGTATTTCAGTCTTTTCATTTGATTAATTCGTTGAATGTGACGGATAATGTGGAGTTGCCTTTACTTTATCGCTGTGTTGGCAGTAGTGAGCGAAAGCGGTTGGCACAAGAGGTATTGGAAAAAGTAGGATTAAGCCATCGTATGAGACATTTTCCTACACAACTTTCCGGTGGGCAGTGCCAACGTGTAGCTATTGCCCGTGCGATTATTGGTAATCCCGAAATAATCCTTGCCGATGAGCCGACAGGTAACTTGGATTCAAAGATGGGAGCTGAAGTAATGGAACTGCTTCATCGGTTGAATAAGGAAGACGGACGTACTATCGTGATGGTTACCCATAATGAAGAACAGGCGAAGCAGACTTCGCGCACTATTCGTTTCTTCGATGGACGTCAGGTACAATAGAAACGGCCTCTTACGATTAGAACTAAATGGAAAAATTGATTAATGTATCTCTAAATTAAAAATCATCATGACAAAGAATATTTTCATCGTTGCGATAGCTGTCCTGTTAAGTGTTGCTTTCTGTTCGCTATCGGCACAAAATGTGAGTAAAGATTATAATGTAGACGAGTTTTCTGCCATAAACCTGCAATCTGTCGGGAATATTATTTTTACTCAATCGGCAGGATGCGCCTGTCGTCTGGAAGGTCCTTCTGAATTTGTAGAGAAAACAAGGGTGACAGTGAAAAATGGAACTCTGGTTATCTCTTATAAAGATAAAAATGCCAAGAATATCAAGAATCTGACTTTCTATATTACTGCTCCCGATTTGAGTAAAGTGAAAATAGACGGAGTAGGAAACTTCGATGCAAAAGAAGAACTAAAACTTAAAAATATAGCTTTCGAACTTGATGGAGTAGGCAACTGTAACGTGAAAAGTCTATATTGCGATGAGTTGAAACTAGATGTTGACGGAGTAGGCAATATGAAGTTGAATGTTGATTGCAGCACTATCAAAGCTAAAGTGGATGGAGTAGGAAATATCACTGTATCCGGTAAAGCGGATGCAGCTTTCTTTAAGCGGGATGGCGTTGGTAAAATCAACTCCAAAAACCTGAAGTGTAAAGACGTAACAGAGAAAGGTTGGAATTTCTAATGTAGAACATTCTTCTGTGAACTCCTGTAGAATCAAATCAAAAAAAGAATAAGAAGATGTGGAAGCAATACATAAAGCAAGCTCTTTACCAGTTGAAAGAGAACCGGCTTATTAGTATTGTCTGTATGGTAGGTACAGCTTTGGCTATTTGCATGATAATGGTGATCGTGCTGACATTGCAGATACGGATAAAAGACTGCGTGCCGGAAGTTAACCGTTCACGATCATTGTATGTCAAGGCAATGACGTCCCGGCATAAAGAGCAACACAATAATGCTGCCAGCAGCCAGATGTCCGTCACGACTGCCCGTGAATGCTTTAAGACGTTGACAATACCTGAAGCGGTTACCATTACTTCCGTTAATAATAAGATGCGTGCTTCTCTTCCCGGAGGAGGCAGGATGAGTGTAGATGAAATGGAAACGGATGAAGCGTTCTGGCAAGTCTTTTGCTTTGAATTCTTGTGTGGCAAACCATATACGAAAGCCGATTTTGAGAGTGGGCTGTCCAAGGCAGTGGTTTCTGCCAGTATGGCACGCCACCTGTTCGGTACAACTGACGTGGTAGGGCGTACCATCCAATTAAATAAAGCGGATTATACCATTACAGGAGTAGTGAAAGACGTATCAAAGTTGGCGACAGCTTCTTATGCACAGGTCTGGATTCCCTATACATCAACAGATTTGGCTTCTTTCTCGTGGAGAGAAAATCTGATGGGACCTATGCGGGCGGTCATCCTTGCACGTTCGTCCGACGATTTTCCGGCTATTCGTGCTGAAGTCGAAAAATATCGTCAGGTCTACAATAGTAAGCTGAAGGATATGGAATTGATTTATCGTGGTCAGCCGGATACTCAATTTGCCTACCTTTACCGCCATTGGGGGACAGACTTGGATATGAAACACATTGTCAGGCGATTCATTCTTATCATTGTGATTCTCCTCTTGGTTCCAGCTATCAACCTAAGTAGTATGACTTTATCCCGCATGCGGAAGCGTATGACGGAAATCGGTGTCCGGAAAGCATTCGGTGCTACTGCCAACGAATTGTTGCGACAGGTATTCTGGGAGAATCTGATATTGACACTGCTTGCGGGAGTACTGGGACTGATATTGAGCTATTCAGCTACTTTCCTGTTAAACTCATTCCTTTTTGATAACAGTGAGAATGCAGGTCTTGCCGGGGAAACTTCTCTTTCCACTGATATGCTGTTCAGTCCGTTGACGTTTCTCGTTGCATTCTGTTTCTGCCTGTTATTAAATCTATTGAGTGCCGGAATTCCGGCTTGGAGAGTGTCGAGAATGAACATTGTAGATGCAATAAACCAAAGATGAAATGATGAAACAGTTATTGAAACAAATATATAATGAGCGCCGGAGCAATGCTTTTCTATGGATTGAGCTATTGTTGGTGTTTGTCGTATTGTGGTATATCGTTGATTTGGTTTATGTCACTTTGCATATCTATTATCAGCCAATGGGCTTTAATATAGAAAATACGTATGTATTACGTATGAACCGTCTTACCGATAAATCTACCGATTTCAATCCGGAGCTGACTGTTAAAGATGATATGACTGCTTTAAGGGAAATAGCCGGACGTTTGTCCCGTCATCCGGAAGTTGAATCTGTCTGTATCTCTCAAAACAGTATTCCATACAATGAAGGGTGCAGTGGAGCGAGTTTCCGTTTTCCGGATAACGACACGGTTTGGATAAGTACGATGGATCGTTGGACGACTCCTGAATATTATAAGGTGTTTCGTTTCCGGAATATCGATGGTTCCGGTCATGAAAGTCTGGTGAAAGCTCTGGAGAAAAATACAATAATCGTTCCTGTCGATGTTGCAGACTATTATCCGGATGCTACTTTCCACGGAAAAGACCTTTTGGGTAAAGAAGTTCGCATGAGTGATACCAACTTTCGTATTGCAGCTTTAACAGAGCCCGTTCGCTACGATCATTATAACATTGCCGGAAAACCTTTTACCGGAACCTATATCGGCACTTACCTTTCTGACGAACAAATGGAAACAGTCGAAAACGTAGCCTATCTCGAATTAAGTCTGCGTGTCCGCGAAGGTGTAGACGATGGCTTTGTGGAACGTCTTATGAATGATGCCGACCGTATCTATCAGGTAGGGAATGTTTATATACTTGATGTCACTCCATTAAGCAAAGTCCGGACAGCCAGTGAGATAGACAATGATAATGAATTACGTACCCAGTTCTGTATTCTCTTTTTCCTGTTGTTGAATATCTTTCTGGGAGTGATCGGCACTTTCTGGTTCCGTACCCAGCAACGCCGGGGAGAAGTTGCTTTACGCATGGCGATGGGAGCTAACCGGAAAAACATATTCTATCGTTTGATTACGGAAGGTTTGTTACTGTTAAGCATGTCGGCTCTTCCTGCCGTATTGATTGCATTCAATATTGGATATACTGAACTGGTGGATATATCACAAATGGCATTTGCAGTACCCCGTTTCCTGATAGCCATTTTACTGACATATCTCTTGATGGCGATAATGATTATTCTTGGCGTGTTGTATCCGGCTCTGCAATCAATGAAAGTGCAACCGGCCGAAGCACTAAGAGACGAGTAAGAAATATACTGAACTTTATACTGGTAACGATCATGATAAAACTCTATTTTAAACAAGCATTCCATCTGTTGGGAGAAAATAAACTGCTTTCTTCTATTTCCATTATTGGTACAGCTTTGGCTATTGCTATGATAATGGTAATTGTGATTACTTTACGTGCGACTATTGCTCCCTTTGCACCGGAAACCCATCGTGACCGGATGCTTATTTTCCGGTTTGCCGGACTTCAAAGTAAGTCCAACGTGAATTGGCAAAGCAATGGCCCTATCGGATACAATACGGCAAAGGCTTGTTTCAAAGCAATGACAATTCCCGAAGTTGTTTCCATAACCAATATCTGGCAGGAAACAATGCTGGCTGCTAAACCGGCAGGTGAGATGGAAAGTTGTAGTGTGTTGCAAACAGACGATGCTTTCTGGAAAATATTTGAATTTGAGTTTCTATCTGGTAAACCGTATGATAATGCCGATTTTGATGCCGGAGCAGCAAAAGCTGTGATTTCCGAAGATATGGCTCGCCGTTTGTTCGGAACGTCAGAAGTGGTTGGAAAAACATTCCTTCTGAATCATTCGGCTTATATTGTTTGCGGAGTGGTACGTCCGGTCTCTAAACTGGCGAAGTACGCCTATGCACAAGTTTGGATTCCTTTGAGTTCAACAAGTGCCTTCACAGCCACTTGGGGCGATGACAATATCATGGGTATGACTGCCGTCTATATACTGGCTAAATCAAAAGACGATTTTCCGGCTATTCGTCAGGAGGCTGACCGCTTGCGGGCTATCTTTATGGCAGGGCATCCCAATTTCGATTTACTCTATCGCGGACAGCCTGATACTTATTTCGTAGCCGCGCAACGCTATTCCGCCAACAATCCTCCTGCTGTGAAAGAAGCAGTACGGCAATACATACTGACATTACTTGTCTTATTGATTGTTCCTGCCGTCAACTTGTCCGGACTTACTTTGTCACGCATGCGTAAGCGTATCTCCGAAATAGGAGTGCGAAAAGCCTTTGGTGCCCCCAGACGGGAGCTTATGATGCAGGTACTATCCGAAAACATGCTTTATTCCCTGTTCGGAGGAATTCTCGGACTGGTATTAAGTTATGTCGCCGCTTTCCTTTTGGGAGGAATGCTTTTCTCCGTAGACTTTGTATCCAATGGTGTGGAGGATTTGCGGACCATGTGTGTCGACTTACTGTTCGATCCTACCGTATTCCTGCTGGCATTTCTGGCTTGCTTCCTACTCAATTTATTAAGTGCCGCCATTCCGGCATGGAGAGTAACTCGCACCAATATTGTGGATGCCATCAACGAAAGATAATTCTTCAACTCATCTAAATTCTAAAGAAAATGCAACTATTAAAACAAATATGGAACGAGCGCCGGTCAAACGGGTGGTTGTGGTCAGAACTATTAATTGTTTTTGTGGTCCTGTGGTATGTGGTCGACTGGACGTATGTGACAGCGCGTACTTATTACGAACCGGTAGGATTTGATATTACCGATACGTATTATTTGGAGCTAAGCCTGAAAAACGACAAGAGTAATTCCTATCTTTCGAAAGAGCAAAAGAGTACATCTTTAGGACAAGATATTATCGAGTTGACTAATCGTCTCCGGAGATTGCCGGAAGTGGAGGCCGTTTCAATATCCAATAATGCGCGTCCCTATATCGGGAGTAACTCCGGTAGTATGTTACGTATCGATACATTAGTTAGTAATCCGCTACGGCGTTCGGTAACCCCTGACTTTTTTCAGGTCTTTCGTTATCAAAGTGCTGATGGGAGTGGTTATCAGCCGTTGGTGCAAGCTTTAAGGAATGGCAATGTCGTTGTTGGTGAAAATTTCTTGCCCAAAGATTATAAAGGCGATCGTACGCTGTTGGGTAAAGAAATGGTCGATGTGGATGATTCTACGAAAGTGTACAAGATAGGGGGAGTTTCGAAGAAGGTGCGTTACAATGACTTTTGGCCTAACTACAGTGATCGGTATGTAGCCATTGAACTTCCTGAAAAGATAATGGTCGAACTTGACGATGAACTTTATCCTTCAAGTGTAGAAGTTTGTCTGCGTGTGAAGCCGGGGACTTCTAAAGACTTTGCGGAACATTTGATGAAATTGTCTGTCAACCAGTTGAGTGTCGGCAACTTATTCATCTTGAAAGTGCATGATTATGAAGATATACGGAATGATTTCCAGCAAGAGAGCTATAATCAGGTACAGGTACGTTTCTGGATGATGGGATTCTTATTGCTTAATATCCTATTGGGCATTGTCGGCACCTTCTGGTTCCGTACGCAGCACCGTCGTGCCGAGTCTGCGCTTCGTATAGCAGTCGGGGCCAGCCGGATGCAGCTTTGGCAACGTTTAAATAAAGAAGGATTGCTATTGTTGACTCTGGCTGCTTTGCCTGCCGCCGTCATCTGTTATAATATCGGCCATCTGGAGTTGACTGAAGGGTATATGGAGTGGGGAGTAGTGCGTTTTCTTATTACATTTGTCATAACCTATTTCCTGATGTCTTTAATGATTCTCGTTGGCATTTGGTTTCCTGCTCGTCAGGTAATTCGCATACACCCTGCCGAGGCGTTGCGCGAAGAATAAAAAACTTGGGCTATCTGTTTGTTTTCAATAGATTTAACGTATCTTTGTCGGCATAATATTGAAAACACCGCAGGCTTTAATTATATGAATCGACGCTACTATTGTTTGCTTATCGTTCTGTTTTTTGCTGTTCTTATTCAGGCGGCAGCAGCGGAACGTACATACAATATCCTGTTTATACAGTCATACACCTCACAGACTCCTTGGCATAGCGACCTTAATCAGGGGTTGGTCAAAGGATTTAAAGAAAGTGGCCTGAAGGTGAATATAACAACGGAGTATCTTGATGCCGATTTTTGGGCATTCAACTCCGAGAAAGTAATTATGCGTCGTTTTTGTCAGCGTGCCCGTGACAGGCAGACCGATTTGATTATAACAGCAAGTGATGAAGCTTTCTATACTCTTTTTGCCTGTGGAGATTCGTTGCCTTTGCAGATACCGGTCGTGTTTTTCGGCATTAAGTATCCTGATATGGAGCTGATTGCTACTCATCCCAATGTTTGCGGGTTCACTGCCAATCCGGATTTTGATGTCATATTGCGTCAGGCGCAAAAGATATTTCCCCAGCGGAAAGAAGTGGTATGTGTGATAGATAACAGCTTTTTGAGTAACAAAGGCCTTGAAGATTTTGAAGAAGAGTGGAAAATCTTTCAAAAAGACAATCCGGATTATAGAATGAAAGTCTATAATACCCAAAATCATACAACGAGTCACATCATTGCTGCTATTTGTTACCCTCGTAACAGCTACGAACGTCTGGTGGTTGCTCCTAAATGGTCGCCTTTCCTTTCATTCGTTGGCAAAAACTCAAAAGCTCCCGTATTTTCGAGTCAGAATGTGGGGTTAACTAATGGCGTATTCTGTGCATACGATTCCGATAGTTATGCTTCAGCATTATCGGCAGCTCAAAGGGCTGCTTTAGTCTTAAAAGGTACATCTCCCCAAGAAATAGGAGTGACAGAAATCACGCAGGGATTCATCTATGACTATAAACAGTTGGATTATTTTCATATTGACCCTGATAAAGTATCCTCTAGCGGAACCATCGTCAACGAACCGTATTGGGAAAAATATAAATACCTTTTTATACTGCTCTATCCGTCTATCCTGGCGTTGCTGATAGCTTCTATCGTGTGGTTGATGCGTGCCAACCGGCGTGAGTCCAAACGACGGATTCAGGCACAGACCCGTCTGCTCGTGCAGAATAAACTTGTGGAACAGCGTAATGAGTTTGATAATGTATTTCATTCCATCCGTGATGGTGTGATAACGTATGATACCGATTTGCACATTCATTTCACAAACCGCTCCTTATTACAAATGCTGCATTTGCCGTATGAGTCAGGGGGCCGTTTTTATGAAGGAATGATGGCAGGCAGCATCTTCAAGATATATTATAACGGTCAGGACATTCTTCATAAAATGCTGAAGCAGGTAGCTTCAAAAGGAGAAAGTGTGAAGATACCCCAGGGAGCTTTCATGAAAGAAGTGCATAGTGATAAATACTTCCCGGTGTCGGGGGAAATAGTCCCGATCCGTTCAAAGGATACGATTACCGGTATGGCACTTTCCGCACGGAATATTTCGAATGAAGAAATGCAGAAGCGTTTCTTTGATATGGCAGTAGACGAAAGCTCCATCTATCCGTGGCAGTTTGATATGGAAACCAACTGTTTCATTTTCCCGCAAGGTTTCTTGAAACGTCTTGGATACGATGAATCGGTTACTACCATCTCCCGTGATGAAATGGATCGCACTATCCATCCTGATGATTTGAAGGAAATAAGTCCGTTATTTAATAGAGCATTGACAGGAGAAGATTCCAATACCCGTCTGAATTTCCGTCAGCGGAATGTCAACGGAGAGTATGAATGGTGGGAATATCGTTCTTCCGTAATCACGGGATTGACACAAGATTCATTGTACAATATATTAGGTGTTTGCCAGAGTATCCAGCGATATAAGACTGCCGAGCAGGAGATGAGAGAGGCTCGTGATAAAGCCCTCCAGGCTGACAAACTGAAATCGGCATTCCTTGCCAACATGAGTCACGAGATTCGGACTCCGCTGAATGCGATTGTAGGTTTCTCCGATTTGCTAAGCGATACGAGTGGTTTTACAAGCGAAGAGATTGCCCAGTTTATCGGAACCATTAATAAGAATTGCGGCCTGTTACTGGCTTTGATTAATGATATTCTTGATTTGTCACGTATCGAATCGGGAACCATGGAATTTATGTTCGCCGAGCATAACCTGCCGCTGTTATTAAAGACCGTCCATGATTCTCAACGCTTGAATATGCCACCGGGAGTAGAACTGGTGTTGCGTATGCCCGAAAGTGATAAGATATATCTTACGACAGATAATGTACGCTTGCAGCAAGTCGTGAATAATCTGATAAATAACGCTGCTAAATTTACGAGCAGCGGTTTCATTACTTTCGGCTATGAAGATGATGAGGTTCCCGGCTACACCCGCATCTTTGTGGAGGATACAGGAGTCGGTATTTCTGAAGAAGGTATCCGTCATATATTCGAACGATTCTATAAAGTCGATAATTTCACCCAAGGAGCAGGTTTGGGATTAAGTATTTGTCAGACCATCATCGAACGTCTGAATGGTACCATTTCTGTCACCTCCGAAGTAGGTAAAGGCACTCGTTTCACTGTGCGCCTTCCTAACTACTGCGAATAATCGAACGTTCACTTTTGGGCATAGTGTCCGAAAATGGACACTTTTCTTATTTTCTAATCTGTTGATAATAAAAACTTTACTTTTTTGGCACATCGTTTGATTCTCTCATAGTGGAAAATACTGTGTATAATGAAAAAGAAAAGTATATTGTTTGCTCTTGCTGCCGTTTGCCTGCCGTTGGCATTGTCGGCACAGAAGGAAAGGGAAATAACCTTGAATGAAGCTATTGCTATGGCGCGTATTCAATCTGTTGACGCTGCTGTTGCCTTGAATGAATTGAAAACGGCCTATTGGGAGTTTCGTACCTTTCGTGCTGATCTTCTGCCGGAAGTCAACCTGACCGGAACCCTGCCCAATTATAACAAATCGTATAGTTCCTATCAAAATTCGGACGGTTCTTACGGTTTCGTCCGTAATAACACATTGGGGCTTACCGGTGATCTTTCTATCGATCAAAACATCTGGCTTACCGGTGGTAAACTCTCGCTGACTTCCTCTCTCGACTATATCAAGCAATTGGGAGCCGGAGGAGACCGGCATTTTATGTCGGTTCCTGTCACATTACAACTTACACAACCCATCTTTGGAGTCAATAATATAAAGTGGAACAGACGCATCGAACCGGTTCGTTATGCCGAAGCGAAAGCAGCTTTTATCACTGCTACCGAAGAAGTGACGATGCGTGCCATCACTTATTACTTTAATCTTTTGTTGGCAAAAGAAAATCTTGGCACGGCGAAACAGAACCAGACAAATGCCGACCACCTTTATGAAGTGGCCCTTGCCAAACGCAAAATGGGGCAGATTTCCGAGAATGAACTCTTGCAGTTGAAACTCTCCGCTTTAAATGCGAAAGCTGCATTGACGGAGGCAGAGAGTGATCTCAATGCCAAGATGTTCCAGCTCCGTGCCTTTTTGGGAGTAGGAGAGGATGAAGTACTAAACCCGGTTCTTCCCGAAGCTGTGGATGGCCCGAGGATGGAGTACAATCAGGTGTTAAATAAAGCATTGGAACGTAATTCTTTTGCACAGAATATCCGTCGCCGCCAGTTGGAAGCCGATTATGAGGTAGCTACCGCACGCGGAAATTTGCGTAGTGTCGATTTGTTTGCAAGCGTAGGATATACGGGTGAGAACCGGAATTTTCCGGCCGTTTACAGGAACCTGCAGGATAATCAGATTGTTCAGGTAGGCGTTAAGATTCCGATTCTCGATTGGGGAAAACGCCGTGGGAAAGTCCGGGTAGCCAAGAGTAACCGGGATGTAGTGCTTTCAAAAATTCGTCAGGAACAGATAAACTTCAATCAGGACATTTTTCTGTTGGTGGAGCATTTCAATAATCAGGCACAACAATTGGACATAGCGAAGGAAGCCGATGCAATTGCACAGCAACGTTATAAGACCAGTATTGAAACTTTCCTGATAGGCAAAATTAATACCTTAGACCTGAATGATGCGCAGAACTCTAAAGATGAGGCAAGACAGAAACATATTTCCGAACTCTATTATTATTGGTATTACTATTATCAGATTCGCAGTCTGACGTTATGGGATTTTCGTACCAATACCGAACTTGAAGCTGATTTTGATGAAATCATCCGGCAATAGAAAGGGTAGGAAAAAGCTTTTGAATCTTATGGAGGAACTTGCAGTAAATAGTATTATTTTCTATTCCGTTCTTGCTTTTTACGAATTAATTTCGTATCTTAAGAGTTTTAATCCTTTCGGAGACAGGTGGTCATTTTATAGAGTGACAATAGTCATCTTATAAGATGATATTTATCACTCTATAAGGTGACTTTTGTCCCATTGTAACTGGATAATTACTCGACTGCATAAACAATTATAAATTACTGTACTGAAAATCTTTATTTAGTGCAGTGGAAAATCTTAAATACAATAATAAGAAAACAGCTTTATTGCGTAACTTGTATTATTGAAGCGTGCATTCCGTGATTTATATATCAATCATTTGGTAGCAAACTATTTATTAGTACCTTTGGAGTGTGAGAAAAGGTTGTTAATTGACTGGGTAAAACTCAAATATAACTATGATTCTGATAATTGATGACGACAGCGCAGTGCGTTCTTCGCTTAGCTTCATGTTGAAGCGGGCAGGATATGAAGTACAGACCGTTCCCGGTCCACGGGAAGCTATGGAAGTGGTACGTTCCGTAGCTCCGGATTTAATCCTGATGGATATGAACTTCACTCTTTCTACAACGGGTGAGGAGGGTTTGACCCTACTCAAACAAGTAAAAATATTCCGTCCCGAAACACCGGTGATATTGATGACTGCTTGGGGAAGTATCCAACTTGCTGTACAAGGAATGCAGGCGGGAGCTTTTGATTTCATAACGAAGCCCTGGAATAATGCCGCCTTGTTGCAACGCATTGAAACGGCACTCCAACTTTCGGGCACTCCACAGGAACCAACGCAGGAACAGAGCGATTCTTTCGACCGCAGCCACATCATCGGGCGTAGCCAGGGATTGATGGATGTGTTGAACACGATTGCCCGCATAGCAAAGACCAATGCCTCTGTCCTCATTACAGGGGAAAGCGGAACAGGTAAGGAATTGATAGCCGAGGCCATTCATATCAACAGTCAGCGAGCCAAACACCCCTTTGTGAAAGTGAATCTTGGAGGTATCTCTCAAAGCCTGTTCGAAAGTGAAATGTTCGGGCACAAGAAAGGAGCTTTTACCGATGCTTCTGCAGACCGTATCGGACGTTTCGAAATGGCAAACAAAGGGACGATTTTCCTGGATGAAATAGGTGATCTCGACCCTTCGTGCCAGGTGAAGTTACTGCGTGTATTGCAGGATCAGACATTTGAAGTGCTCGGCGACAGCCGTCCTCGAAAAACGGATATCCGGGTGGTATCAGCCACCAATGCCGATTTGCGCAAGATGGTGGGCGAACGTACTTTTCGTGAAGACCTCTTCTATCGTATCAATCTGATAACAGTGAAACTGCCGGCCTTGCGCGAACGTCGTGAAGATATTCCCTTGCTGGCACGTCATTTTGCCGACCGTCAGGCGGTAACCAACGGATTGCCCCGTACGGAGTTCTCTGCCGATGCCCTGCAATTCTTGAGCCGTTTGCCCTATCCGGGGAATATTCGTGAATTGAAGAACTTGGTGGAACGTACCATTTTGGTAAGTGGTAAACCGCTGCTTGATGCTTCCGATTTTGATGCGCAGTATATTCGCCACGATGACGCAAGAGTGACCGAAGGCGCAGCTCTGGCTGGTATGACTTTGGATGAAATAGAACGCCAGACCATTCTCCAGGCGTTGGACCGTTACAAAGGAAATTTGAGTCAGGTAGCTACGGCATTGGGTATCAGTCGTGCAGCACTCTACCGCCGTCTCGAAAAATATAATATAACAATGTGATAGATTTAGGTACGTGCCTAATAATATTAAGATTAACCGTTAACCACAGATAACGTGCGTATAAAAGGATTCTTTTACATACTAGTCTTTCTGCTGCTGGCATTAGGTAGTGTATTGCTGTTCCTTTCCAGTCAACTGAATACAATCTTTTTCTACATAGGGGAGGGGCTGATACTTTTCATCCTCATTTATCTGACCTTTTTCTATCGTAAGATCGTGAAGCCGTTGAATACAATCGGAAGCGGCATGGAACTGTTGCGTGAGCAGGATTTCAGTAGCCGTCTTAGCCCTGTAGGTCAATATGAGGCCGATCGTGTGGTGAATATCTTCAACCGCATGATGGAACAGCTCAAGAATGAACGTCTCCGCCTGCGTGAACAGAATAATTTTCTTGATTTGCTGATTAAAGCTTCTCCGATGGGAGTGATTATAACTTCCCTTGATGAAGACCTTTCGGAATTGAATCCGATGGCTTTGAAAATGCTGGGTGTTCGTTTGGAAGACGTACAAGGCAAGAAGATGAAAGAGATTGATTCTCCGTTAGCGGTGGAATTGGCTAACCTCCCGAAAGGAGAGAAGGTAACCGTCCGTCTGAACGACTCGAATATCTACCGGTGTACTCATTCTTCTTTCATTGATCGTGGATTTCAGCATCCCTTCTACTTGGTAGAAACCCTCACCGACGAAGTGATGAAAGCGGAAAAGAAAGCATACGAGAAAGTGATTCGCATGATTGCCCACGAAGTGAACAACACGACTGCCGGCATTACTTCCACACTGGATACGGTAGAACAAGCCCTTTCCAGCGAAGAAGGAATGGAAGACATCTGCGACGTGATGCGTGTATGTACCGACCGTTGTTTCTCGATGAGTCGTTTCATCACCCGTTTTGCCGATGTGGTGAAAATCCCCGAACCGACACTTTCTTCTGTTAATCTGAATGATTTGGTTTTCACCTGCAAGCGGTTTATGGAAGGAATGTGTAATGACCGTCGCATTACACTCCGCATGGAAATAGACGAAAGTGTGAAAGATGTGATGCTGGATGCCGCTTTGTTTGAGCAAGTACTCGTAAATATCATCAAAAATGCAGCGGAAAGCATTGAAGCCGATGGGGAAATAATAGTCCGCACCCTCGCTCCGGCCACTGTTGAAGTGATAGATAACGGTCAGGGAATCAGCAAAGAAACAGAAGCTAAACTGTTCAGTCCTTTCTTCTCTACCAAACCGAACGGTCAGGGAATCGGACTCATCTTTATTCGCGAAGTACTGATGCGTCATGGGTGCACATTCTCTTTGCGAACCTATGCCGACGGACTGACCCGATTTCGTATTACTTTCCCCTAATTGTGTCAAATAAGAACATTTCTTCCGTCAAATAGACCTTTTTTTGTCTTGAAATCACTCCTACCTTTGCCCCGCTCAATTCAATAGGATTTAAGGTATGAGATTAATGAAAAAAGGCACATTGACGCTCTTTCTTTTATTGGCTATCAGTATTCCGCTCAGTGCGCAGTATGTGGTACAAGGGGTGGTGACTGATTCTCTGACCAAAGAACCTTTGCCTTATGCATCTGTACGCTTAAAAGACACGACCGAAGGAACTACTACCGGAAGCGACGGACGCTTTTACTTCAAAACCCACCGCTCCGAAGCAGTACTTGTAATCTCTGTAATCGGATATAATGACTATGTCCGCACCATTCGCCCTGCCCGTAATGCATCCTATAAAGTAGCACTTGCGCCTACCGAATACGCGCTTGGTGAAGTGGTAGTCAAACCCAAACGTGAGCACTACCGGAAGAAAGATAATCCCGCCGTAGAATTTGTCCGCCGTATGATTGAAAGCCGTGACAACTACTCTCCCTACGAGAAAGACTTCTGGCAACGCGAACGTTATGAAAAGACCACCTTTGCGTTGAATAACTTCGATGAAGAGAAACAGAAAAAATGGCTATATCGTAAATTTGATTTCCTGACGGAATATGTAGATACTTCTGCCGTTACCGGTAAACCGATTCTGACGGTATCAGCCCGTGAACTGCTTGCCACAGACTATTACCGGAAATCTCCCCGTTCCGAGAAGCAATGGGTGAAAGGACGCAAACAGGCCGGTGTCGATGAGTTTCTTTCTAAACAAGGGATGCAGGCAGCCATCAATGAAGTCTTTAAAGACGTCGATATCTACGAAAACAACATTTCCCTGTTTACGAATAAGTTTGTCAGTCCCTTGTCCCGTATCGGCACAGGCTTTTATAAATATTACCTGATGGACACGTTGCAGATTGCCGGAGAGCCTTGTGCAGACCTTGCTTTCACGCCTTTTAATTCCGAGTCTTTCGGTTTCAACGGACACCTGTATGTGACGCTCGACTCTACCTACTTTGTTAAACGTGCCGTATTCAACTTTCCCAAAAAGATAAACCTGAACTTTGTAGACTACATGTTGCTCGAACAGGAATTTAAGCGCGCTGAAGACGGCACACGCCTGCTCGATCATGAAAGTATCACTGTTGAGTTTAAACTGACCGAAGGACAGGACGGTATTTTTGCCCGCCGGGTAGCGGATTACAGCAACTACACCTTTACGCCGACTGCTGAAGCCGACAAAGCCTTCACCAAACCCGAACGTATTATTGAAGAGACGGAAGCCCTGTCGCGTCCCGAATCATTCTGGGCGGAGAATCGTCCGCAAGCCGCCATCTCCCAGCAGGAAAACTCGGTAGACCGCCTGATGACACAATTACGCAGTTATCCGGTGTATTACTGGACGGAGAAAGTGCTTTCCATTCTCTTTACGGGATATATTCCCACCTCCAAAGAAGCACCACTTTTCTATATCGGCCCGATGAATGCCACTATCAGCGGTAACACATTGGAAGGCCCCCGTATCCGTGCCGGAGGTATGACTACCGCCTGGCTCAATCCGCACCTGTTTGGCAAAGGATATGTGGCTTACGGGTTTAAAGATGAAAGAGTGAAAGGATTGGCGGAACTGGAATATTCTTTCAAGAAGAAGAAAGAATACGCCAATGAATTTCCCATCCATTCATTGAAATTGCGTTACGAATCAGATGTGAACCAGTATGGACAAAATTACCTGTATACAAGCAAAGACAATGTGTTCTTGGCCTTGAAACGTGAGAAGGACGACCGTATCGGCTATTTCCGGCAGGCGGAGATGACCTATACCAATGAGTTTTATTCCGGCTTTTCTTTCCAGTTGACAGCGCGTACACGGAAAGATGAGTCCTCCTACCTGATTCCTTTTTTAAAGAAAGAAGGAGATACCTACACCCCGGTAAAAGATTTCTCTATCAGTGCCGCAGAGTTGAAGTTGCGTTATGCTCCGAATGAGAAATTCTTCCAGACTCAATGGAACCGTTTTCCCGTATCGTTGGATGCACCGGTGTTTACCTTGTCTCATACCATTGCCGGAAAAGGAGCGTTGGGCAGCGATTACACTTACAATCATACCGAAGCCGGTATTCAGAAACGCTTCTGGTTTTCCGCGTTCGGCTATACGGACGTTATACTAAAAGCAGGTAAAGTGTGGGATAAAGTACCTTTCCCGTTGCTTATCATGCCTAATGCCAACCTTTCTTATACCATCCAACCGGAATCTTACTCGTTGATGAATGCGATGGAGTTTATGAACGATGAATATTTCTCGTGGGATGTTACTTATTTCCTCAACGGATGGCTGTTCAACCGGGTACCGTTGTTGAAAAAACTAAAATGGAGGGAAATAGTTTCCTGTCGTGGATTATATGGACATTTGAGCGATAAAAACAACCCGGCTTTGAGTGACGGTTTGTTCGCTTTTCCGATAGAAAACACACAAACAATGGGAAAAACACCTTATGTGGAGGCGGGTGTCGGTATTGAAAACATTTTCAAGGTGTTACGTTTGGACTATATCTGGAGGATCACTTATCGTGATTCGCCCGGGATTGACAGATCAGGCTTGAGAATAAGTCTCCACATGACCTTTTAAAAGTTAAATCCTGCTAATTGCAATGTTTATATGACAAATAAAGACTGTATTAGTAATTAATTAATCTTATTTTTGCATCAATTTTAGTTTAATTTTAATAGAATAGAAATGAAACAAGAAATTAAACCCGCTACCGGGCGTCTTGGCGTCTTGGTAGTCGGAGTGGGTGGTGCGGTAGCTACCACGATGATTGTAGGTACACTAGCCTCTCGCAAGGGACTGGCAAAACCGATAGGATCTATTACACAGTTAGCCACAATGCGCATGGAGAACAACGAAGAAAAACTCATCAAGGACGTTGTGCCCTTGACGAATTTGGAAGACATTGTTTTCGGAGGATGGGATATTTTCCCGGACAACGCATACGAAGCTGCTATGTACGCCGAGGTTTTGAAAGAAAAAGACCTGAATGGAGTAAAAGAAGAGTTGGAAGCTATCAAACCGATGCCGGCTGCTTTCGATCACAACTGGGCAAAACGTCTGAACGGTACACACGTGAAGAAGGCTGCTACCCGTTGGGAAATGGTAGAACAACTTCGTCAGGATATCCGCGACTTCAAAGCTGCTAACAACTGCGAACGCGTAGTGGTGCTTTGGGCTGCAAGTACTGAAATTTACATTCCGCTGTCTGACGAACACATGTCACTCGCTGCTTTAGAGAAAGCAATGAAGGAAAACAATACAGACGTGATTTCTCCGAGTATGTGTTACGCGTATGCTGCTATTGCAGAAGGTGCTCCGTTCGTAATGGGGGCTCCTAACTTGTGTGTGGATACTCCTGCTATGTGGGAATTCTCTAAACAAAAGAATGTACCTATCTCCGGTAAAGACTTCAAGAGTGGTCAGACACTGATGAAAACCGTATTGGCTCCGATGTTCAAAACCCGTATGCTGGGTGTGAACGGTTGGTTCTCTACCAATATCCTCGGTAACCGCGATGGTGAAGTGCTCGATGATCCGGATAACTTCAAGACAAAAGAAGTCAGCAAGCTGTCTGTAATCGACACTATCTTCGAACCGGAAAAATATCCGGATCTCTACGGAGATGTTTATCATAAAGTACGTATCAACTACTATCCTCCCCGCAAAGACAACAAAGAAGCATGGGACAACATCGACATCTTCGGATGGATGGGCTACCCGATGGAAATCAAGGTGAACTTCCTTTGCCGCGACTCTATCCTTGCAGCTCCTATCGCTCTTGACCTTGTGTTGTTCAGCGACTTGGCAATGCGTGCAGGCATGTGTGGCATCCAGACTTGGTTGTCATTCTTCTGCAAGAGCCCGATGCACGATTTCGAACATCAGCCCGAACACGACTTGTTTACACAATGGAGAATGGTAAAACAGACATTGCGTAACATGATTGGTGAAAAAGAACCTGATTACTTAGCTTAATCAGTAACCCCAAATAATAAGTTGAGATTGAGATTTACCATCCTATAAAGACTGGTGGATGCTCAACCTCAACTTTTACTTTTTTATTGTACAAATTCCCCATTCGTTGGGGGACTCGTGACACAACCGACTCGTAGTTTGTAATTAGTAATTAGTAATAAATGAAGCGTCCTCCCTTTCTACCTGTTTTTATAGGCACGGGCTTTGGCTCCGGTTTTTCTCCTTTTGCTCCCGGCACGGCTGGGGCGTTACTGGCTTCTATCATTTGGATTGCACTTTATTTTCTCCTTCCTTTCTCTTGGGTATTATGGCTGACTGCCGCTTTGGTGATTGTATTTACATTCGCCGGCATTTGGGCTGCCGATAAGCTGGAGACTTATTGGGGAGAAGATCCTTCGCGTGTGGTAGTAGATGAGATGGTGGGAGTGTGGATACCGTTGTTGGCTGTTCCCAATGATGACAAATGGTTTTGGTACGTGATTGCGGCTTTTGCCTTGTTCCGCATCTTTGATATAGCCAAACCGTTGGGCATACGTCGTATGGAAAGCCTGAAAGGTGGGGTAGGGGTCATGATGGACGATGTTTTGGCGGGAGTGTATAGTTTTATATTGTTAGTGGGAGCGAGATGGGTGATTGGCTGAAAAAAGTTGCACGGATGATTTCCCAGAAAGGCGGCATCTTCATGTTCTTGAGGGCGCAGCTTTCTGCTCAAATGGCAACTATTGCAGACTTTCTCGTTACGATTCTTCTAGTCAGGCTGTTTGATGTCTACTATGTATATGCTACCTTGGCGGGAGCTATCTATGGAGGAATCGTTAATTGTGTTATCAACTATAAATGGACTTTTAAATCGAAAGGAAAGAAAACACACGTTGCCGTAAAATTTATCCTTGTATGGGTTTGCAGCGTTTGGCTCAATACGTGGGGAACGTATGCACTGACGGAATCATTGGCGAAGATTCCCTGGGTACGCAACACACTTAGCCTGTATTTCGGAGATTTTTTCATTATTCCTAAAGTGGTAGTGGCAGTCATCGTGGCACTGTTCTGGAACTATAATATGCAACGCTTTTTTGTTTACCGGAATATAGATATAAGAAGTTTGTTCGGAAAAAGAAACTGAAAAACGGATTGAAAAGACTGATGAGAAAACGAAAGAATTAGATATATACAGATTGAGAAAACAGAAGATTTAGATAAAAATAGCTATAAACAGATTTAAACAGATGAATTACAGAGATTATTTACAACAGTTGATTTATAAGATTATCAATCCCCTGATACGCGGAATGATTAAAATAGGAATCACTCCTAACTTTATCACCACTACCGGATTTATCCTGAATGTAGTAGCGGCAGGTATGTTTGTATATGCCGGCATATATGGCGGACAGAACGATTTGGCCATTATCGGCTGGGCAGGAGGTGTGATTTTGTTTGCCGGACTGTTCGATATGATGGACGGACGTGTAGCTCGCCTAGGCAACATGAGTTCCAAGTTCGGTGCGCTTTACGATTCAGTACTCGACCGTTATAGTGAATTGATGACTTTCTTTGGTATCTGTTACTATTTATCAATGAAAGATTATTTCCTTTATGCACTCATTGCATTTGTGGCACTAATCGGCTCACTGATGGTAAGCTACGTGCGTGCCCGTGCCGAAGGCTTAGGAATTGAATGTAAAGTCGGATTCATGCAACGTCCGGAACGCGTAGTGCTGACCAGTCTCGGAGCTTTGTTCTGTGGCGTTTTCAAAGATATCACCGCTTTCGAACCAATCCTGATTATGATTGTTCCTCTGGCTTTTGTTGCCCTGTTTGCCAATATCACGGCATTTGCTCGTGTGAGACATTGCTACAAAGCGATGAAAGAATGAATTAATTTACTATTGGACGATTTACTATTTACATCGTACATCCTAAATAAGTACATCGTAAATAGTCCAATAGTAAATAGTCTAGTTGTCTAATCAAAACATTATAATGATAAAGAATATTCAAATGCCGTCGAAGAGAGAAGCCCTGACTGTGACAGTCATTATGGCTCTTTTCCTTTTGCTGACAAGTATCTTCATCGGGCTTCGTTCCGAGCACCTGTTAATGGCGGTACTCTATTTAGTTTTATTTTTTGCCGGATTACCTACTCGTAAGTTGGCTGTGGCCCTGTTACCTTTCGCCATTTTTGGAATCTCGTATGACTGGATGCGTATTTGCCCCAACTACGAAGTGAACCCGATTGATGTGGCCGGACTGTATAATCTCGAAAAGTCTCTTTTCGGAGTAATGGATAATGGTCTTCTGGTTACTCCTTGCGAATACTTCGCTGCACACAACTGGCCGATAGCGGACGTTTTTGCCGGAATCTTCTACCTTTGTTGGGTTCCCGTTCCCATCCTGTTCGGTCTTTGCCTGTATTTCAAGAAGGAAAGAAAAACCTACCTTCGCTTTGCGTTAGTATTCTTGTTTGTCAATTTGATTGGTTTTGCCGGTTATTATATTCATCCGGCCGCTCCGCCTTGGTATGCCATCAACTACGGTTTCGAACCGGTATTAAACACACCGGGTAATGTTGCAGGATTGGGACGCTTTGATGCATTCTTCGGAGTAACCATCTTTGATTCTATCTACGGGCGTAATGCTAATGTTTTCGCGGCAGTGCCTTCACTGCACGCGGCCTATATGGTAGTTGCATTGGTGTATGCCATTATTGGTAAATGCAGGTGGTATGTGGTTACTCTTTTCTCTATTATCATGGTCGGCATTTGGGGAACAGCTATTTATTCATGCCATCATTATATCATTGATGTATTACTTGGCATCTCTTGCGCGTTAATCGGTTGGCTGGTATTCGAATACATATTGATGAGAATCCCGGCGTTCAAAAGATTCTTCGAAAGATATTATACGTATATAAAGTAAGATTATATGTGAATAAAGTGAGATATATACCCATACAAAAAGCAAGTATATACTCATATAAAAGCAGATATATACCCATATAAAAAATAGATATAAGTCTCACAAATAGTGAAGAACAAGTACCGTAATATATTTCTCGCTTTTGGTATCATTGCCGTTCTGATAATGATATTCACTTTTGATATGGATTATCAGGAGCTTTGGCTGAATTTGAAGCGTGCAGGGGTATATTTACCTTTGGTTTTGTTGCTATGGCTGTTTGTCTACCTTATTAATACAGTATCGTGGTACATCATCATCCGTAGTGGTGGTAAGACGGGGTTTTCATTTGTCCGGCTCTACAAATTCACAGTAACAGGTTTTGCGCTTAATTACGTGACTCCTGTTGGGCTGATGGGAGGCGAACCATATCGCATTATGGAGCTGAAACCCTATATAGGAATAGAACGCGCCACCTCTTCCGTGATTCTTTATGTGATGATGCATATCTTTTCCCACTTTTGCTTTTGGTTAAGTTCAGTGTTGCTTTACGTTTGTCTCTATCCGGTGGGGTGGATGATGGGGATAATCCTAGGAGCTATTACTGTCTTTTGCCTGCTGATTGTTATTCTTTTTATGAAAGGCTATCGGCAGGGGATGGCTGTGGCTTTCGTCCGTATGGGTGGTCGTATTCCTTTTCTGAAAAAGAAAGTATTTCATTTTGCAAACGCGCATAAAGAGAAGTTGGAGAATATAGACAAACAAATTGCCCTTCTCCACCAACAAAAGAAACAAACCTTTTATAGCGCCCTCATACTGGAATATACCGCCCGTGTAGTCAGTTGTCTTGAAATATGGCTGATACTGAACGTGCTGACCACCCATGTCAGCTTTGCCGACTGCTGCCTGATTGCGGCTTTCTCTTCTTTACTTGCTAATCTGCTGTTTTTCCTGCCTATGCAATTGGGAGGTCGTGAAGGTGGCTTTGCCCTCGCCGTAGGCGGCCTTTCCCTTTCCGGAGCTTACGGAGTCTATGCCGCTTTGATTACCCGTGTACGCGAAATGGTCTGGATTGTAATCGGACTTGTACTAATGAAAGTAGGAAATTTTAAACAATCAAAAGAAAGATATTCTGCTTAAATTTATAACTTTGTCTGATCTATAAAGACCCTTATGAAGGGCTCTATAAAAGAACTTATAGAAAAACTTGTCAAAGGAGTTCTATCTGGATCTATAGAAAAGACTGACGAAAAGACCTATAAAGAAAACGACAATGAATAATTTTATCTTTTACAGCCCTACTGAATTCGTGTTCGGTCGGGATACGGAAGCGCAGACCGGAGTGTTAGTACAGAAATACGGTGCACGTAAAGTGATGATTGTTTATGGCGGCGGTTCCGTGATACGTAGCGGCTTGTTGGCCCGTGTTGAGAAATCATTGCAGGAAACAGGTATTCCCTATTGTATGCTGGGCGGTGTACAGCCTAACCCGATAGACACGAAAGTGTATGAAGGAATCGACCTCTGCCGGAAAGAAAACGTAGACATGATGCTCGCCGTTGGTGGTGGCTCTGTGATTGATACGGCGAAAGCCATTGCAGCCGGAGTTCCTTACAACGGAGATTTCTGGGATTTCTACATCGGAAAAGCCATTGTGACGAAAGCATTGAAAGTAGCCGTTGTGTTAACGATTCCTGCTGCCGGAAGCGAAGGTTCCGGTAACACCGTCATCACGAAAGTCGATGGCTTACAGAAATTAAGCCTCCGTGCTCCCGGTATACTACGTCCTGTTTTTGCCGTGATGAACCCCGAGCTGACCTACACACTTCCTCCTTTCCAAACCGCCTGCGGCATTGCCGATATGATGGCACACATCATGGAACGCTATTTCACCAATACAAAAGAAGTGGAAATAGGCGACCGCTTGTGCGAAGGTACACTGCTTACCATCATCAAAGAGGCAACTACCGTCATGAAAGACCCCGAAAACTACGGAGCCCGTGCCAATCTGATGTGGTGCGGAACGATCGCCCACAATGGAACCTGTGGTGTAGGTTGTGAAGAGGACTGGGCTTCCCACTTCCTCGAACATGAAATCAGCGCCATCTATAACGTGACTCATGGTGCCGGACTCTCCGTAATCTTCCCTGCCTGGATGACATGGATGACAGAACACAATGTGGATAAGATAGCCCAATACGCCATCCGAGTGTGGGGAGTGGCAGAATCAGACGATAAAAAGGCGGTAGCCCTTGAAGGAATTTCCCGTCTGAAATCCTTCTTTACTTCCATCGGCCTGCCTGTGACCTTCAAAGAACTTGGCATTGAGAATCCCGACATCGACCGCCTTGCAGATAGTCTGCACCGGAATAAAGGTGAATTGGTAGGCAACTATGTCAAATTAGCGAAACAGGACAGCAAAGAGATATACCGTCTGGCATTATAAAAAAACAGATATAACCGACAGCTGCATCATTTGCCTTTTGATAGAGGATAAATGATGCAGTTATTCTTTTTGCTATTGATTAATACCTAAACAGAAGCAAAAAGATTTTGCTTTAATTATATTTTGGTATAATAGTTGTGTAAAATACCTAAAATTCGTGATTGCTCCGTCTATCATATAAGAATACTTTTGCGGGTGTAATAACTATATATATCCGTTATGCAAAAGCTAAATTCCGGGGCTTTGAATAGAATCTTATTGTTTGTATACATTTTATCACTATCTACTAATGCAATAGCCCAAAACAAAAATAATTCAAAAGAGACATATCTTCTTCCTCCACACGGAAATTATGTTTATGGCCGGGTGATTGAGAAACTCTCTAAAGAACCGATGGTAGGAGTGACGATTCGTTTGGATGGTCATTCTACTGGTGTAATTACCGATATAAACGGTTGCTATGTATTGACCCTGCCCGAAAAAGGCGGTCTGGTTATCTATTCCTACATCGGTTTTGAAACCCGTAAAATCAAAGTCACTTCCCGGCAGAAAGTCGATGTGCAGATGGTAGAAGCTACCGAAAGTATTCAGGAAGTGATTGTAACCGGCTATAACTCCATACAGAAAGAAAGTTTCACTGGAAATACCACAAAGATAGAGAAAGAAGACCTGTTAAAAGTCAACCCGAACAACCTGATTTCGGCCATTCAGACTTTCGATCCCTCTTTCAGAATACAGGAGAATCTGGCTGCTGGTTCCGATCCCAACAGCCTGCCTCAATTCGTCTTGCGTGGTCAGACCGGTATCGGAGAAACGACACTTGGGCAGACCTCCACCTCCTCCATTTCGCGGGAAGTGCTAAGCGGTAATTCCAACCTGCCTATCTTCATACTGGACGGCTTTGAAGTCGATGTAGAAAAGATATACGACCTCGATATGAATAGCATCCACAGCATCAATATCCTGAAAGATGCTGCCGCCACTGCCATGTACGGTTCACGTGCGGCCAACGGAGTAATTGTCATTGAACGGCGTGCGCCTGAAGCCGGAAAGTTCCGTGTACAGTATTCCGGAGTACTTTCTGCCGAACTGCCGGATTTATCCTCCTACAATCTGGTGAACGCCCGTGAGAAGCTGGAAACCGAACGCCTGGCAGGACTATATGACAGCAACACCCCGGAAATAGACCCCTATACCAACGGTTACTACCAACGACTCAATAATGTACTGACAGGTGTCGATACCTATTGGCTTTCTCAAGGACTACGCACGGCTCTGAACCATAAGCACTCCGTTTTCATAGACGGTGGAGAAAACGACGTGCGCTGGGGAGTGGAACTGGGATTCAGAGGAACGGAAGGAGTGATGAAACACTCTTCCCGTAAGAATGCCAATGCCGCTTTTTATGTAGACTACCGCATTGGCGGACTACAAATAAAGAACAAAGTGACCTACACTTATAACAAAAGTACAGATGTCCCCTTCAATTCATTCAGCGATTACTCCCATTTACTTCCTTATATGCGTCTGTATGATGAAAATGGCGATTATGTGCGCCGTCTCGAAAAGTTCGACGGGGCTAGCGGCACACAAGTAAATCCACTGTACGAAATCAACTTCTACAACAGCTTCGACCATTCCGGTTATGATGAAGTAACCGATGATCTTAGTCTGAATTGGCGTATCACCGACGGTCTGCGTCTGCGCGGTCAGTTTTCCGTCCTGATGAGAAATTCTACCGGTGATCTGTACAAAGATCCCGCATCGGCCAGTTATTCAGCCAGTACAGGCAACATCAATGGTGAAAAAACAGAATCCACACAAAAGAGAACAGTGATAGACGGAAGCCTGTCACTCATGTACAACAATACCTTCAAGGGACACAATCTCAATATCTGCTTGTCCTCCAACATGAGACAAACGCAGAGCACTGCTTCCGAAACACGTTACCGGGGATTTCCGGGTGGCGACCTTGTCTCTTCAAACTATGCGGCAGAAGTATACGGAAAGCCCAGCAGCTCCGATAATACCACCCGCTTGGTAGGAGCCTTGCTCACTTCCAACTACACCTACAACAATATCTATCTCGCCGACCTTACAGGACGTATCGACGGTTCTTCCGAATTCGGTTCCGATAAAAGATGGTCCATGTTCTGGTCAACAGGAGCAGGAATCAACATTCATAATTATGATTTTATGAAGTCGAATGAACTCTTTTCCATGTTGAAGTTCCGTGTCTCCTACGGACTGACCGGAAAGACCAACTTCTCCCTCTATTCGGCCAAAGATATGTATCAGCTGCAAACAGACAGCTGGTATCCCACAGGCTACGGTGTATTCCTCTATCAGATGGGAAATCCGAACCTGAAATGGGAACGTAAATACACCCTCGACTATGGAGTTGAAATCGGACTGTGGCACGATAAAATCTATCTGAAAGCCTCTGCCTACGACGAGCGTACCATCGACCTGATAACCGATTATACCATCCCTTCCTCTACCGGATTCACCTCCTACAAAGAAAACATGGGAAAGGTGAAAAACACCGGCGTCGAACTGGAACTGCGGGCACGACTTTACAGTGACAGAAACTGGCTCTTCCAGCTCTACGGCAGCTTTGCAAGAAACAAAAACACGATTATTGAAATCTCCCAGGCAATGCGCGACTATAATAAAAGAGTGGAAGAACTGTTCAGCGGATATAACCCCGAAAGCAGCTCCGATTCAAAATATGCTAAAACATACCTGAAATATTACGAAGGAGCCTCTCTGACCTCTATTTACGGGATGAAGTCATTGGGAATCAGCCCCACAAACGGCAAAGAAATCTACCTTCGCCGGAATGGTGACGTTACCGATGTATGGTCTGCCGACGAATGGACCATTATTGGCGATACAGCTCCCAAGGGACAAGGCTCATTCGGTTATACCCTGTCCTATAAACAGTTATCCATGTTTGCTTCTTTCCTCTATACTTTTGGTGGAGATGCTTACAACAATACCCTCGTCTCCTATGTAGAGAATGCCGACATTAAAAATGACAATGTAGATAAGCGGGTATTGCTCGACCGTTGGCAGAAACCGGGAGACATAACCACCATGAAAGATATTCGTGACCGTAATGTCACCACCGGCGCATCTTCGCGTTTTGTACAGAAAAACAATACCCTGCAATGGAGTTCATTGACAATGAGCTACAATTTCCGTCCCGAACAATTAAAGAAACTCCATCTGTCCGGCCTGCGTCTTTCGTTCACGATGAACGACCTGTTCTATTGGTCTACCATCCGTCAGGAACGGGGACTGGATTATCCTTATTCGCGTTCATTCAATCTGACTACTAACATCATATTCTAACCATACAAATGAAGAAACTAATCAGCCATATACTAATAGCCCTGACAGGAATGTTAGCCGTTTCCTGCAATGCCTGGCTGGACGTAACACCAGAAAATGCGATAGCCGACGACGATCTGTTTTCCACCGGTTTCGGCTACCGGAATGCCCTGAATGGTATCTACACCAATCTGGCGTCCGACGAACTTTACGGTAAGCAACTAAGCTGGGGATTCCTTAGTGCCATCTCCCAGCAATACAATCAAAAGGCGGGAACCATCTCTCCGATGTATGCCGACGCTTCCGAACTTATCTATAACACGGTCGACACCGAACCCGTCGTGACAGCTATCTGGGAAAAAGGCTATAAAGTGATAGCCAACCTGAACAAGCTCATCGAGAACATCCGGCCCACGGACATCTCTTTGTTCGAATACGGAGAAGAAGAGAAAAACCTCATTTACGCCGAAGCCTTGTCATTAAGAGCCATGATGCATTTTGACCTACTTCGCTTGTTTGCTCCTGCAACGGCAACCAATCCTTCGGGCGCCTATCTTCCTTACCGCGATAAATACGAAGCTGCAGTGGTAGAAAAATGCACCGTTACCGATTTTATCGAGAAAGTCCTGAAAGACCTGCTCGAAGCGGAAGACATTCTGCGGAAATTTGACACCGAATACCATCCCGAAGCGATGTATGCTTCACAAATGTACGAGCCTACTCCCGAATGGAATGCCCGCTACCGCTTCAACTCCGGTTCCTATATAGACGATATGGGAGCATTCTTCTGGTATCGTGGCATCCGCTTCAACTATCTGGCATTGCTGGGGTTGAAAGCCCGTGTCTGCATCTATGCCGGTCCTGCCTACTACAAGAATGCCGAGACAGCCGCCAAAGAACTTTACAACACCTATTATCAGCAGAAACGGTGGATAGGCTTTACAGAAGGAGAGAACATTACCTGCAATCTCAATTCCCGATATACAAAAGTCTCCCACGACATATTGTTCGGCTTGTACAAGAAACAGCTGGCTACGGATTATGAACAGGCCGTATGGGGCTCTTCCTCTTCTTCGTCAACCACCCGTTTGCCGTTGGCAAATATCCCTTCCCTGTTTGCTTCGGACAACACGGGCGTATATACCGACTATCGGCTCACCTACCTGATCGGGACTACCAATGAAACCCAGTCGAAGTATTACACTCTGAAGTATAACCCTTCCGTAGAATCAGTAGTAGAAGCAATGGAGAATCCGATGATACCAGTGATCCGGTTCAGTGAAATCTGTCATATCCTGGCGGAGATCAGTAGCTATAATGGCAAGATAACCGAAGGAATCAACTACCTCGAAACAGTTCGAAAAGCCCGTGGAGCTGAACGTACCCTTAGTCTGACAGTCAGCACCCGTGAACAACTGGATGCCGAAATACTGCTCGATATACGGAAAGAAATGATAGGCGAAGGTGGAACCTTCTACACCTACAAACGGATGAACCTCTCCACCGTGCCCGATTCCGACGAGGAAGGAGAAATCAACATGACAGGTTCTTATGTACTTCCATTGCCTACCAGTGAAACAACCAACTAATGCCCGGATAAGATGAAACGAATATTGACATATACCATCTTCTGCCTGCTGTTCGTTCTCACCTCTTGCAGTGAAGAGCAGCTGGACGTTTATAATGGAGACAATTACGTCTATTTTACTTACATGAGCGATAAGTCTCCACAGAAAATAACATTCAACTTTGCTACAGATGCACCCTTGCTTCGAGAAGGAACCGTGAAAGTGAAAATGACACTTCTTGGCTACCTGCTCGAAGAAAATGCCACCTGTGATATTTCCGCAGTGGGAGAGAAAAGCACCGCCCGTTCCGGCATCGATTATGCCCCTTTGACTTCCGGCATCTTCCATAGAGGACTGGCAGAAGACACCTACGAAGTCACCGTCTATCGTAATGAAGCACTGCTCAACACAGAATATACACTTACCCTTTCGCTGGATGCAGTGGAAAACTGTCTGGTAGGCCCGGCAGAATATCAATACGTCACGATTCAAGTGACCGACCGGATTTCCTGCCCTGTGTGGTGGAGCCAGAGTTCAGCGGCCAATCTGGGAGTATACTCGGATATGAAATACCGTGTTTTTATCATTTTCATGGATGGCGAGATACTCGAATCATTGGATAAATACACCGGCATTGAGTTTGTCAATCTGATAGCCGACTTCAAGGCTTGGTGGAAAGACCAGTGGCAGCAAGGCAATTACCAATATTATGATACAGATGGAGTGACACCGCTGTATGAAACCATTCTCGATAACTGACAATAAACTATGAAGCGGAAAACAATACTATTCATTTCAATCCTGCAGCTTCTCGTGATAACCGGCTGTTATGACGATTTGGGAAACTATGGCTATACAAACTCTACCAAAGTCTCTTTTGTGAACTCCGCTTCGTCGGACTACACATTTATGGTAGGCGACCTTTTCGAGATGGATGCTCCCGTCAACTTCTCAACCGACATCGGAAACGTAGACGAACTTTTCACCGTCCAATGGTACTTGAACCGTGAACTGATCTACACTGGCTATCATCTGAAATACCAGTTCGAGAAAGGCGGGACATACGAACTGATACTGAAAGTAATCAATAAGGAAACGAATGAAACATACATCAGCAATAAATATACCTTGACGGGAAAGAACAGTTTCGACTGGGGCTGGATGATTCTCTCCAACAAAGGAGACGGAAAATCTTCTTTATCTTTCATCAATCCCGGCCTCCGGGCTACGCACGATGTAGAAAACATCATCGAAGATGGTCTGGGTACAGACCCGCTCGGGATCTATTACTATTATGTATTAGGCTCTATCTCCGGTTCCTACGTGTCAGGTTTGCCGAAAATCCTGATAAATCAGGGTAGTGGAAGTGTCACGCTAGATGGCAATTCGTTGCAAAAAGACATGTGGCTTGCCCACGAATTTGAAAACCGTAAAGAGCCGGAAGGCTTGAAGATAATGGACTTCGCATTCAAGGAAGAATATTACGTGATTTGCTCCGAACAGGGGGAAGTGTATATCCGTGCCGTAGGCACTGACAATAAAGCGATTCCTTATTACGGGAAGTACGGCGCCATGCCGTATGAGTTTGAGGGAGGTAGCCGTATCACCTGTTTCGCACCGTTCCACAACGTCACTTATTGGTGTGCCGACGAAGAACGTTGTATCTTGTATGATGAGCAAAATGCCCGTTTTATCGGCATTACACATTATCCGCAGTGGGGAGCAGTTTATACTCCTGCCATCGTCTACTTCAAAACATACGATCAGGATTTGGAAGTTCCCTCCGGTGTGTTGCGGGTGAACAATATGGGAGCGGGAACCCGCTGCCTGGCAATAGGGGCTTACGAAAAGAAAGATGTAGCCTCCAACGGCGGGCTGACATTTTGGTCAAACTACGTGTCGCTGATTGACGTGCAGGGAACCGGAAATTATGATTTGCACGAGTTTGCCGTAAAAGACATGGATAATAACTCTCACCTGATAACCGGTACGGATCAATACGGATTCAGCGGCAGCTCCTTATTGACTCCGCAAAGTGTCATTAAGATGTCCTCCAATTTTGAAAAGAACCCTTATTTCTACTTTACCGATGGAGATAAGAATCTCTATATATACAGTATGCAGATGCGCAGCCATATGCTGGCTTACACAGCAGGCAGCTGTATCACCGGCATCAGTGGAAGTCCTGTTGTTTGTGAGTTTTATGGCTATGGGGGAAATAGCACTGATCCGAATTTCCGGCTGGCACTTTCGCAGGAAAATGGGGATATCGCCATCATCGATGTAAACACGAGCCAGATGGTACGTCTCTTCGAAGGTTTTGCTCCCGATTTGGAATTGAAGACTTTTAGCGGGTTTGGCGATGTGAAAGGCATGGTATGGTGCACGAACTATGAAGGAGAATATTAATTGGAAAAAGAAAATAACCTATCAGTAAATAATTAATCATTTAAACGAGAAAAGTATGAAAAATAGACTGTTTTATTTTGCTGCTTGTGTAGCTTTAGTATTGTCTTCAGTAAGTTGCAGCAGTGACGATGGTGAAGAAGAAGATGCAGATATTCCCGTAGTGGGGAAAATTGCTGTTTCCGGTGCTTATAATGTGTATTCCCATGGAAGCCAGGGATGGATTGAAGCGGACAAGATAGGAATATATGTGTTGTCCGATGGCAAACCGCAGGATAACTTGCCGTATGCTCCGTCGGAAGTAGCGGTGGCTACTACTACAGAATTGGATGGTAAAACGTATATAGTATATGATCGTGATAGTCGTGTGACTGAAGATATTACGCTGAATCCTTCTTCCGAACTTGCTGCAGGATTTAAGGGTGGCGATCACACTATTTATGCCTATACGCCCTATAACGCAGCTTCACAAGATTATAAGGCTGTCGCTTTGCCCAACTTAGCTGTGCAGGAGTATTATGAATCAGAGTTTATGCCGCATCGTAATTATAGCTTTGCTTATGCTTCGGCTACTACATCTAGCTATTCTGCTGCAACTGTTTCTTTGGGAGAATTCAAACCATTGTTTTCTCAAATCACTTTACCGGGTGCGGGATGCCCGGATTCTTTTGTCGGTAAGAAATTTACTAAAGTGGTGGTGAGCTGTGACCATCCGATTGCCTACGAAGATGGAGCAACTGTAGATTTGTCGACAGGTAAAATTTCCGGTACTCCGATAAACAGTATTACTTATAATCTTCCTAATGGCGGCTTCGAGATAACTGCCGGGTATTTTGGTGCCAGTTTGGAGACCTGTTATATGATGATTGCCGTACCTTTTGAAACAGGGCTAACTTATACCTATAATTTTACTTTGACAATTGATGGACAGGAATATACTATTTCAGGCAAACCGAATGAAAAGATGTCTAGTATCAACAACTTAAATATGTATGGCATTGCCGGTATCGAATAATTATTATCTTTGTATCTGTATATAAATATTAAAAAAGAAAGCATGAAGAAATTAGTTTCAATTCTGATGATTCTGGCAATGATCGTTCCATTGGCCGGAGCACAATCGACGGACATCTTCAAGAAAAAGAAGAAAAAGAAGAGCAAGACGGAAGCGGTGGATAAAGCCAAGGCTGACTCCATTGCCAAGAGTAAGAAAGATGCTCTGCAACCTTACGCAAAAGTAATCACCGGCAAAGCCAAAACAATGGACGGCTTTTTTAAAGTGCATTACGTAGATGGTAAATATTTCTTCGAAATAGCCGACTCTCTTTTCGGACGTGATATTTTGATTGTGAACAGAGTTGTGAAAGCACCGGTAGACGCGCAGAAACGTAAAGTAGGCTATCCGGGAGATTACATCAGCGACGAAGTGATCCGTTTCGAGAAAGGACGCGGCGACAAACTGTTCGTGCGTGAAATCTCTTATCTCGAACATTCTGCTGATACACTGGGTATGTATCAGGCCGTATTGAACTCCAATGTTCAACCCATTGTGGCCACCTTCCCGCTGAAAACTGTCCGTAAAGAAGGAGAAACTACCAACTATGTGATCGACATGACCGACTATATCCGTAAGGACAACGAAATGTTTTCATTCACCAGCCGGGTGAAAGACAACATCGGAGCGAGCAGCATGGTAGACGACGCCAGTTATATCGACACACTGAAAGCCTTTCCGCAAAACATCGAAATACGTACCGTGCGTACCTTCCAGCGGAAGAAAGGAGGAGGCAGTGGACTTGAGAAACTGCTGGCAGCTTTCTTTGCCACCTCTACCACTCCGTTGACTTACGAACTGAACAGCTCTATGCTATTACTTCCCAAGGAACCGATGAAACCGAGATTGCACGACGACCGGGTAGGTTACTTTGCTGTGAGCTATAAGGATTTTGACGAGAATCCGCAAGGAGTGAAGTATAAAGCGAATATCACCCGCTGGCGTCTCGAACCCAAAGACGAAGACCGCGAGAAATACCTGCGTGGCGAATTGGTGGAACCAAAGAAACCGATTATCATTTATATCGACCCTGTCACTCCGAAGAAATGGGTTCCGTACCTTATTCAGGGAGTGAACGACTGGCAAGCCGCTTTTGAGAAAGCAGGATTCAAAAATGCAATCTTCGGCAAAGAAGCACCGACGGACGATCCTACCTGGAGCTTGGAAGACGCCCGCCATTCGGCTATCGTGTACAAGCCTTCCGATATTCCGAACGCAAGCGGACCTCACGTGCACGACCCTCGCAGCGGTGAAATTCTTGAAACGCATATCAACTGGTATCACAATGTGATGAGCCTGCTTTACAACTGGTACATCGTGCAGGCAGGAGCCATTGATCCGGGAGCACGCAAACCGATGTTCGACGATGAACTGATGGGCGAACTGGTACGTTTTGTATCTTCCCACGAGGTGGGACATACATTAGGACTGCGTCATAACTTCGGTTCTTCCAATACCGTCCCGGTAGAGAAACTTAGAGACAAAATATGGGTGGAAGCCAACGGTCATACACCGTCTATCATGGACTATGCACGCTTCAACTATGTGGCACAGCCGGAAGACAACGTTTCACGTTCGGGAATATTCCCCCGTATCGGTATGTATGATAAATGGGCGATTGAATGGGGCTATCGTTGGATGCCTGAATATGAAACGGCGGAAGCCGAAATACCTCATTTGAATAAGTGGATCATTGAGAAGCTGCGGGAGGACAAACGCTATACGTTCGGAACGGAACTCGACAGAAACGATCCCCGCAACCAGAGTGAAGATTTGGGAGATGATGCCATGCTGGCAAGCTCGTATGGAATCAAAAACCTGAAACGTGTGATGCCTGAAATCATGAACTGGACTTATGAACCGAATGAGGGTTATATGAAAGCTGTCCGTTTGTATCAGAATGTGGTGGGACAATTCGACTTGTACATGGGCCATGTGGCTACCAATGTGGCCGGTATCTACCACAATCCGATTTCTGTGGAACAGACAGACATGAAAGCGGTGGAATATGTTCCGAAGGATATTCAGAAGAAAGCGGTCGACTTCCTGAACAAGGAACTGTTTACCACACCGACCTGGCTGATGGATGATAAACTGTCCGAAAGAACTGGTATCAATACTTTCAATTCGATCTACCGTGTACAGAGCAGTACATTGAAACAACTGCTTAGCAGCCGCACACTTGATAAGATGACGGACAACGAACTGGTCAACGGAGCGAAGGCATACACAGCCAACGATTTGTTCCGTGATTTGAAGAAGAGTATCTGGAGCGATATGCAAGGAGGAAAGAAACCGGATGCTTCCCAACGTAGTTTGCAAAAGACTTATGTCAATGCGTTGATTGGAATGCTTGATAAACCGAAGAACAGTTCCGGTTCGCTCGGAAGTCTGGGTGGTTATTCGCTCGTAGCTTTCGATTTCCCTTCTGAAGCACCGACTATTGCACGCGGACAGTTGACTGATCTTAGAAGAGACCTGACCAATGCGGCAAATGCTTCCAGTGGAATATACAGAAGTCATTATCTGAACTTGAAAGCGTTGATTGATGCTGCATTCGACGTGAAGTAGAAAAATAATTTACGATTAAGTTCATTTACGATTAGACGATTTACGATGTACGATTGGAGTTAGTACATGGTAAGTCGTCTAATTTGTAGATTAGCTGATTGTAAATACGTTCTTTTTGCCCCATATTTACGACAGTATTAGGTGGCTTTGCCCCATTTTTGAAACATGAACGATAGACTTTTGCCCCATCTTTGAAACAAAATCAATGGTATTTTGCCCCATCTTTGGAAATTCTTTATAACTTTGTTGCTGAAAATCAATAAATTTGTGGTTTATGTTTAAAAGAGATATCTTATTTCATCTGGAAAGATGGAAAGACGATACGCATAGAAAGCCTTTGATATTGCGTGGAGCAAGGCAAGTCGGTAAAACAACGGTAGTCAACGAATTTGGAAAGCAGTTTGACAATTACCTGTATTTGAATTTGGAGAAACGGGAGGCAGCATCCTTGTTTGAGTTGAATGTATCTCTAAAAGATTTGATGCCTTTATTTTTTGCACATTGTGGAAAGATAAGGAATGAAGGAACTATATTACTTTTTATTGATGAAATTCAAAATTCAGCAAAGGCAGTAGCGTTATTACGCTATTTCTATGAAGAATTACCTGATATTTATGTAATTGCTGCCGGTTCATTATTAGAAAACCTGATAGATGTACGTGTTTCATTTCCGGTGGGAAGGGTGCAATATATGGCATTGCGTCCTTGTTCATTTCGCGAGTTTCTGGGTGCTGTTGGAGAAGAACCTTTATTATCCGTTTTAGATAAGCCTGAAATCACTCTCGCTTTCCATGATCGTTTGATGTTATTGTTTAATATCTATACGTTGATTGGAGGTATGCCGGAAGTTGTGCAACTCTATGCGGAGCGCAGGGATATTTTATCCTTGGAGTCCACTTATGAAACTCTTTTGCAAGGCTACCGGGATGATGTGGAAAAATATGCTTTGGGAAAACAACTTCCGGAAGTGATTCGCTTTATATTAAAAGAAGGATGGCATAAAGCTGGACAAATTATAACTTTAGGAGGATTTGCTGGTTCGTCTTATAATGCTCGGGAAGTGGGAGAGGCTTTTCGTTTATTGGAAAAGGCGATGTTGCTGGAATTAGTTTATCCGACTACGGCAACGGAAGTTCCGGCCACTCCTGAAATAAAGCGTATGCCCAAACTGGTCTGGTTAGATACAGGATTGGTGAATTATGCGGCACAAGTACAGAAAGAGGTTTTGGGAGCAAAAGATATAATGGATGCTTGGCGTGGTATGATAGCGGAGCAGATTGTAGCGCAAGAACTGTTGACACTGACAGATAAAGTCAGTCAGAAACGTTGTTTCTGGGTGCGTAATAAAAGTGGTTCTAATGCAGAAGTCGATTATGTGTGGGTGCAGGATTCTATGGTTTATCCCATTGAAGTCAAATCAGGGCATAACGCCCACTTGCGTTCCTTACATTCTTTTATGAATCACTCTAATCAGACTGTTGCAGTCAGAATATGGTCGCAGCCTTATGCTGTGGATGAGGTAAAGACGGCAGACGGAAAAGAATTCAAATTGATAAATCTACCTTTTTACCTCGTTGGAAAATTAGACAGCATATTGCGTCGGTTTGAAACAACCTTTGATAACGCGTAGTCTAGCAAAATCATAAGTTAAAGATTAGGCACGGATTACATAGATTTCACGGTTAGTGCTATGCTTGTACAAAGCAACCGTGAAATCCGTGTTATCCGTGCCTAAATTATAATAAAGCTATTTTTTTTTAGACTTTATCCCAATCCGTTTCAGCATTAAAACAGGGACAGGCCTTGATCCATTCTTCCGGTTCTATTTCGCCGTTTCCGTTCAGGTCGGGACTTAGATCCCGATGTCCGCAGATCCGGCAATTCGGATAATCTTTCAATAAAGCGAGAATCAATACCCGGAGCGAATGTTTCTGCCATTCGGTACGGGTATCTTTCGGTTGTCCTTTGCAATCGAGTCCGCCCTCATAGCAGATACCTATACTTTCTTTGTTGAAACCGCGGCTGTGCGCACCAATTCGTTCTATCGGACGGGTAGATTTTATATCCCCGTTCTTGCGGATATAGAAATGATAACCCGTTCCGTTGAATCCTCGTCTGCGATGACAGACGTCCAGGTCATATTCTGTGAAACTCTTGTCTTCGCGCGTAGCGGAGCAATGGATTACTATCAGGTTTATAGTTCTCATGAATGGATTAAATAGATTGAATAGGTTCTGTAAATTGCACAGGTTCCATAATTTGCATTAATTGAATCATTATCATGCCTCTGCTGCACTACGTTGTGCACATTCCTTATTAATACATTGTAAGGCAGCAGCCTGTGCCAGCTGATCTCTTAATGAGAATATCTCCGTATGCATCTCTTTCACTTTCGAGCTAAGGTCGAAATAATCCTTCAACACTTTTTCCAATTGCTGCATCAGAAAAGTATATTGGTCTTTCACCAGTTCGCTGAACTCTTTTACTTCTTGCGCCATTACTTTGCGCTTTTTGCGATTACTGCCCAGAAAGGGCAGGATCGTCATAATGATCTCTATGATTTTATCGAGCATTTTAATAAATTGAGGATTGAAAATTGAGAATTAAAAAATAAATGTAGAAGAAAACAGAAACCGCATGGAGAGTAACTGTAGAAATCACTCTGTAATACCCATGCGGCACTGTTTTTAATGATTAAGCTGCCGGGTCCGGAGCTTCTCCGCTTCCACCGCTACCGCTGTTTCCACCATCCGCGTCTTCTCCGTCACCCTTTCCGGCCAGGATGAAATCGACATTATTCTCGCCTCGGGTAGTGGCATGACTCGTATTCACCAGCTGAAGTGCCTTGTCTGCCACAAAACGAACATTTACTCTGCGGATATTGCGCACCGTGCAATCCTTCTCCTTTTCCGCCCCTTCGCTGCTCAACGTGATATGGAACGTGCCCAATCCGTCGATCTTCACCTTGTCGCCCTGGGTAAGCGACAGGCGCAACTGCTCAACAAAAGCCTCGATGGAATGCTTCACATCTCCTGCTGTAAGCGATGAGTTCGCTTCGATGGCATCGGCCAGCTTGTTGATGTCCATCACTCTCACTGTACCCGATTTCTGGCGTACATAATACAACATCTGTGAATCCGGCTGATTCACATACTTTCTGCGCTGATAGCGCTCCACTAATACATTCATACAATTAAAAAAGTTAAGGTTTAAGTAATAATATTTTCTGTCCTTGTTGACATTACAAATATACGAAATTTGAAAGGGAAAGTCAAGTATTTTGCTATTTATTTTATATCAATAATGAAATAAAAAAAGAAATTCCATACAGCTATATATTGTAATATAAAATTGTATGGAATCGGGGTGAATCTGTATCTATTTAGCATGTTTCAGCATGTATTCCAGCGGTGGGACGTATTCGGTGATTTTTGTCATTGCCGAATTATGCCTGAAGTATACGTTTCCCGTCTCTCCGTTGCGTTGTTTGGCTATGATTGCTATGCCTAGTTCTTCGGTAGGGTAACCGCTTTCGCGGTCGGTTGTTATTCGTGCGAGGGCGGGGCGGTAGAGTAATATCACGACGTCCGCATCCTGCTCGATTGCGCCACTTTCGCGGAGATGTGCCAGTTCGGGGCGGCCTGCGGGGCGGTTTTCCGATTCGCGGTTTAGCTGGCTAAGCAGTACCACCGGTACGTTTAGCTCTTTGGCCAGCAACTTCGCTTTGCGGGTGGCTTGTGCCACTTCCTGTTCGCGGTTGCGGTTGTTTTGGCCGGTTGTCATGTCGCAGAGTTGCAGGTAGTCTATAATGATCGCGTCGCACGCATGTTGGCTTTGCAGCAGTCGCGCGCTGGATCGTACGTGTTCCATGTTGACCGAGGTGCTGTCGTCTACGTGTATCGGCAGACGTTTGAGGTCGGCGGCTGCCGTGCGTGCCTCTGCAAGCTCTTGCGGGCTGACGGTTCCCGACCGCCAATGGCGGGCACTGACTTCGCTGGCTGCTGTCAGCCATCGGTCGGCCAGTCTTTCTCCTTGCATTTCGAGGCTGTAGACGGCTACGGCATGTCCTGCCATGGCTGCGTTTCGTGCCAGATGTAGTGCGAATGCCGTTTTTCCTACGCCGGGACGGGCGGCGATTACCACTAGTTCGCCGTTTTGGAGTCCGGACGTCATGCGGTCCAGGTCTGCCAGTCCGGTAGGGATGCCGGTCACTCCGTTTATGTTGTTGGCAATACGTCCTTCGGCTTCGGTCATGGTGGCGGTCATCAGTTCATCCATGTCCCGCATGTGGTTGTTGTGGCCGAATTCGCCTTCCAGACGGTCGAGCAGGTTGTGCGCGTCCATCAACGAGTCGTCGATGTCCATCGTTTCGTCTAGCGAGCAGGCGAGTAGTTTGTTGAATCCCAAGGTCATTTCGCGTCGTAGATATTTCTCGTGTACGATCTGCGCGTGATATTCGAGGTGGGCGGAAGTCGCCACTTTGCTGCTCAACTGGGTGATGCCGAACGCTCCGCCCGCCTCTTCGAGCTTTCCGCGGTGGGAAAGCTCTTCTTTTACGGTGAGGATGTCTATCTTCATTCCGGCGTGGTACATAGCCAGTATGGCGGCGTAGATCAGTTGGTGGCGCAGGACGTAGAACATTTCGGGGCGCAGCTTGTCGGCTATCAGTGGTATAGCCCTCTGCTCTATCAGGCAGGCGCCGATGATGGCTTCTTCTATTTCGGGAGCCTGTGGTGAAACTCTGTTTTCGGTATTCATAATCAGTGTTTGTTTAATCAGTCTTCGTTTAATTGGGATTCGTTTTATCAGTATTCGTTTAGGAAAGCTTTGTTGGATAAATAGCTGGCAGCGTGGAGCAGGTAGTTGATGTTTGTTTGGTGGAAATAATAATCTTCTACCTTGTCGATGGCGAGTTGCTGTTCCTTGTCGCTTAATTTTTTCCATTCGCGTTGCGCTTTGGCGATGTTTTCTTTGGGAAGCTGCGTGATGCTGTGAAACTCATTCCAAAACAGGCGGAACTTCTCGTTGACGGCTTTCTTTTTCTGCTTGCCGCTGTCGGGGGCTCCTACCCATTTGTCGTATTCGACGACACGAATATGCAGGGACGGGTTGTTGGGATGGGGGACGATTTCGATGATCCCCAGGATGGCAAGGGCGTGTATGAACCGGAAGGTTTTTCCGACAGACCAGCGGAAAATGCGGCTCCAGTCGCGGTAGCTGAACATGCTTTCGCCTCTTTTGCACAGGTAGTCTTTGTGCTGCCGGTCGCTGTATAACGTGTCCGAATAGTTGACTTTCATCAGGATTTTCAGGAGCGCTTCTATTTCTCCGGCTTCTATGTTCGGGTCTTCTATTTGTTGTTGTAGCAGGGCCTTGGGGATAATGAGAAAACCATGTTCCATCATGGTTTGAAAATTGAAATTGTTCATTGGGTTATCGTTTTAAATTTCTGTAAAGGTACGCCGTTCCTGTGCGATGCGCAAGGGGTGTGGTTCCGTGCGGACGGGTGTGGATGAATAAAGGGTGCCGCGATGCGCAAATCGCTGTTTTTTTTTCTTCTTTCATGAAGCCGGGGAAGGAGTGGGGATGGAACGGATGCTCTGTTGGTGGTTGGCGGAGCTTCTGTTGGTGGTTGGCGGAGCTTTTGTTGGTGGTTGGTGGAGCTTCTGTTTGTGACTGGTGGAGCTTCTGTTGGAGAAAAAACAAAGCCTTCGTTTAGGGGGATTCGAAGGTCTTGTTTGTAGTGAAAAAACGGTCATTTTTGCCGAACGCTTTGTGGAACGCTTTTTTCTTTCTGTAAATAGCTATATGATTGGTAGTTATCTTTGTTTTGAAAAAAAGTGGTGAACGCAAAGTGGAATACATAATAAACAATAAAAGATAAATGATATATTTAAAAATATATAGATCGATTTTCCTTTTATTTCTTGTCCGTGTTTTCGTTTTCTGTTACGCGCTAAACGTTTGTCGGCAAGTCAATGTGGGGAGGTCCCCAGTGTCGGTAGATGATTAGCTGCATTTCAGGACTGACATCGATTGTTTGGCTGGTGTAATATGCAGCAACCAGTTGTTCGTTCAATGTTTTGTTTGCTTTAATGCGTTTGCGCATTTTTTTGCTGGCGGAAGAAGCGTTTGCCAGATCGGGAAAATACTCCTTCGCCAATTCGGAGAAATACTTGAATCCATTAATGCTGTAGCGTTCGGCAGCTGGTTCATTGTTGTTCATAATTTTTTTATACTTTAAATGGTTAAAATAATATATTGTTTGAAAAATTGTGCAAATGTATGAAATTTACTTTGATGATTAATGTAAATGTTTTAGTTTTTATTTTTTAGATTTTATGTATGTAAATTTTTGAAGATATATTTTTGTATTTTACTAAAGTAAAATGTGGGAAAAGTAAATATTAATTATTAATTTATTTTTAATGAAAAAGGAAAGTTTTACTTTGTTTATGAAACAAGTGGCTGTTGATTTGCAGCAGAGTGGAAATTTAGGGACTGCTCATGTATACAGAAGTACGTTGAATGCGATTCTTACTTTTCAGGGTTCCGATCGTTTGTCGTTTCGGGAAATCACTCCGGAGTGGCTGAAGCATTTTGAGGGTAGTCTTCGTGCACGTGGGTGTAGTTGGAATACGGTGTCTACGTATCTTCGCACGTTGCGTGCGGTTTACAATCGCGCTGTCGATCTTCGGAAGGCATCATACGTACCGCATCTTTTTCGCTCCGTATATACAGGTACGTGGGCAGACCGCCGCCGGGCACTGGATATGGAGGATATGAAGAAGGTGTTTGCCCGTCTGTTGCAGTCGGACGCCATCACTCCTGCCATGAAGGGTGCGCAGGAGTTGTTCATTCTTATGTTCCTGCTTCGGGGATTGCCTTTTGTCGACCTGGCTTATTTGCGTAAGAGTGATCTGCGGGGAAATGTGATTAGTTATCGTCGTCGTAAAACGGGGCGTCCGTTGTCTGTGACGTTGACGACGGAAGCGATGTTTCTTTTGCAAAAGTATATGAATCGGGAGGAACAGTCGCCTTATTTGTTCCCGATTCTTCATAGTGACGAAGGTTCGCCAAAGGCGTATAGGGAATATCAACTGGCATTGCGCAATTTTAATTATCAGTTGGAATTATTAGGAAAGGCATTGGGACTCAAAGACCGGTTGAGCTCGTACACCGCCCGCCATACCTGGGCTACGACTGCGTATTATTGCGAAATTCATCCGGGTATTATCTCCGAAGCGATGGGACATTCGTCTATCACTGTGACGGAAACTTATTTGAAGCCTTTCCGAAATAAGAAAATTGATGAAGCAAATATACAAGTACTTGATTTTGTAAAACGATCTGTGGTAGGTCTAAGTGCTTGATTTTTATCCTGTTACTTCGTAGGTAACGGGTTGAAATATCGGTGCAAATATGAGCATATTTCTTAAAACAACCAAACGAAATCATACATTTTTTCTAATAAACTACTCAAAACAGGAATTAACCAAATAAAACAAGCGGATTCTTTGTATTAGGGCTTTGTTAACTTCTAAATTTTGCAAAAGGTCTCCCGCCCCTCTGCCGCTTCTAAGAAGCAGGGGTAAAAAATGTAATCGCATATTGTTTCATTTTTCCGTATTGACTACTCCAAAAGAGCAGGAACAAAGGTTTCTCCGTTACCTACGAAGTAACGGGCGGTCTATTATTGAAACTTAGTGTTTAATAATATATTATTAATGTAATTTTTAAGTAGTTATGAAGAAAAATTTTGTTAGGGTAATGCTTTTCGGGGCATTGACGCTTACAGTCAGTACAACTGTAACGAGTTGTAAAGATTACGATGATGACATTAAAGGCTTGCAGGAGCAGGTTGATAAAATCACATCGACCAGTCCTGTGAGCACAGAAGACATGAATGCGGCTGTTGATAAAGCAAGCAAGGAATTGAAAGACCAATTGGCGAAACTGGAAAAACTCGTGAATGATCCGTCTTCCGAAACATCATTGACGCAGCAGATTGCAGATTTGAAAGAGTCGTTGAAAACTGCTGTAGGTGAAAATGCGGCAGACTTGGCAGGTAAATTGGCTACTGCTCAAAATGAGTTGAAAGTTTTGAAAGAAGCTTTAGGAGGTGATGATTACATTGCTAAATTGAAACAGAAGATTACTGATCTCGAAACTGCTAAATCAACATTGGATCATTTGATTACTGCGGAAAAACAGTTTGCAGCAAACGGGTCGCTAGCCGGTTATGAAGAGACGGGTTTGGTAAAGTTGGTAAACCAACAGATAAGGGATGCTTTCACTACAGGGGGTACGCCGAGCGAGTTAGCTACGTATGTATCGGAAGCTATCAAGTCACAGATCGCCGCAACGGTTAAGGATGTCAAATTCCCGTTCGGTACAGAACAGTCGTTGGAGACTATCATTACTACCATATATAATGATATATATAAAGACCGTGATGCTGTAGCGGCTAACTTCGGTAAATTGGACGAATTGCTGGAAGCTATCGATGCTTACGTAGGCATCGGAGAAGGTAAATATGCAGACTATGCTGCCATTATCAAGCAAATTAATGATACAAAGAACGACTTGGCTGCATTGCTTGCACCCACTGGTGATAATTCTCTGACTAAAAAGGTGCAGGATATTATTGCTACTGAATTGCAAACAAAAGATAGCGAATTGAAGAAGATGCAAGATGCTCTTCAGAAAGAAATCGACGCTATCAAAGGTATGATTCAGAGCATTGTGTATGTGCCGGAATCAGCAGACAGAATTGTAGAATTTACATCATTGAAAGTCGCTGAAACATCTCAATATACTACGGGAATTAATACTGCCCAAACTTGGCACGAAGTAGGTAATACCCTTGAAAAGAAAGTAAGATTCCGTGTATCTCCGGCTTCAGCAGTTGCAGAGCTGACTAAAGCGGATAGTAAATATACAATTACTACAGATGCTCAAGTGTTGACTCGTGCCGCTGGTGTATTCACGGTAGGTGCTGTAAAAGCAGTAGCTAATGAACCTAATTTGATAGAGGTGACTTTGAAAAAAGCAGGCGCTATCGAAGGCAAAGGGTTTGCCGTAGCTCTGACTGTGATAGGTAAGGATGATAAAACAGAATATTCAGATATCTCTTCTGATTATTTTGCAATGACTCAACAGACACTTCATATCAATAAGATTGATTATAAATGGGCAGGTGGTACTGAACCGAACAGCCTTATAAAAGAAAACGCAGATGATAAGATCGACTATGCGGCAGGAAGTGCTTATGTGTTTACTGTAACTCCAGACGCTGACGGAACATCTACCAATGAAGTAGAGAAAACAGTAGACGAACTGGGTATTGACTTGTCTAAGTTTAAAGTTACCTATGCTAAATCTGGAATGAATGAAGGTAATTTCACTTTAACAGAAGGTGTTTTAAAAGCTAAAGCAGATGCAGCGGTTGGTAATGTATGTCAGGTTACTCCTACTATTACAGTTACTCGTGATGGCGGAACAACAGACTTAACTGGTACTACCTATGCTCAAGTTACTCTAACAAGTAAGGGTGCTCCTGTAGCTCTCACATTCGATAAACTGAAATGGAACAGCGCTGCAAAGGTATACACGCTTACAGCTGATGGTACCGGTGCCGATAATCTGGCTGGATTAAGTGCTATTTTAGCAGCACTTGGTACAACAGGATCACCTGTTGCAGATTTGAATAGTGCTACCAGTGTGTCTGATCCTGCTGATAACGCTGTAACACCTTGCATGATACTGGAAAGTAATGCCGTTAAAATCAAAGTGCCTGCAAATTATGTGACAACTAGTGAAAATGGCATCGATAAAGTATCTGTAATCCTGACAAAGGATAACAAGACTGTAACAGTTAGTGCCGATATTAAGGTCAGCGCAACTGCAGCTAGTGAACTCGTTTGGGATTGGAACTTATTGAACTCTACTCCGGGTCAGGAAATGATGATTATGTCACGTGAAGGTGGTGATAACGTGTCATCTGTGAAATTAACAAGAAACTTGACACAGGCTTATGAGGCTTCAGTCTTTACGGATCTTAACAAGAGAAAAACTGCCGGTGAGATTGTTATTGCACCTGCAATTTCTCCGGCAGGTGTAGGAAGTGTAGATGGTGGTTCCTACGTTTATACTATTACTGCTGGTACTGTTAACTATTCTTATAAGAAAGAAGGTAAAGCAAATCCGATTTCAGTGACATTTGGTGTGACATCTAATGGTAAATCAATTGCTCCTGCTGATAACAAGAATGTAGTAAATATGCTTATGCCTGTTGATGAATTGAATGGTACATTAACTCTTCCGAAGATTCGTCTTAAAGAAACTTCAACTAAGGCTGATGAAATAGAATTGTCAAAAGCTTTCAATCCACAGACTGAAAGTGAAAAGGATGGTTACAATTTCACTTGGAAAGACTCGAGAGGTAAAGAAATGTGGCCGACTAATGCTAGTGGTCAATTTGATGTTTCTACTGCTAAAGATGCCCTTGCGTTATACGGCCTGTCTATCAGTTTCGAACCGAAATCTGCGGATGACTTCAAGAAGTATTTTGATGCTGATGAATTGAAGAATAACGGTAAAGTGAAACTGAATACTACTACTGCCGCACAGGAAATTATTGGTAGTGACATCTCGGCAGTGGTTGTTCTGAAAGCAACTTCTAAATGGGGAGATGTAGCCGGTAATGGAACAGAGTTTACAGTGACCTTTAAGAAAGGTGCTCAATAATAGAGATTGAAAATAAACCCTTCTTCACCTATGTGTGAAAAGATATTTTTTACCCCGGAACAAAGCGAAGGACACAGCTTGTGAAAGTCCATCCTTCCATCTTTGTTCCTATCAAAAGAAAGGGATGCCTCCCCACATTTCCCACTGGTATCCCTTTTATCTTTACTCTTGGAACGTCTTTTTTTGTTGTACTAGAATCAATTGCTAGTCGCCCATTTCCCTATAGGTAAAGGAGGCGTCCCCAAGATACAGAAAGCCCGAGCTTGCGAAAGTCCGGGCTTTTCGTAATTTTGTGCAGTCATCATCCCCTTATTTTATCGTCCCTAAGTTTCCGGGGAAATGTGCAGAATGAATGATTGAAAAGAATCTTTTAACCTGCTATGACAAAGAGTTCTATTAAAAATATATATCTTTGCAAGAAAGGCATTGATTAATAAAAGAAGAGAATATGAGCCATAAAATTTATCCGATCGGCATTCAGAATTTCGAAAAAATTCGTAATGACGGTTATTTCTATATTGATAAGACAGCACTGATGTATCAAATGGTAAAGACTGGAAGTTATTACTTCTTGAGTCGTCCGCGCCGTTTCGGAAAGAGTCTGCTCGTCTCCACCTTAGAGGCCTATTTTCAAGGAAAGAAAGAACTGTTTGAAGGGCTGGCTGTGGAAAAACTGGAAAAGGACTGGATAAAATATCCTATACTGCATCTGGACCTTAATATCGAGAAATATGATACATCCGAAAGTCTGGATAATATACTTGATAAATCGCTGACAGCATGGGAAAAACTATATGGTGCCGAGCCGTCCGAACGTTCGTTTTCTTTGCGTTTTGCCGGTATCATAGAGCGCGCCTGTAAGTTGGCGGGGCAACGTGTGGTTATTCTTGTCGATGAATATGACAAACCCATGTTGCAAGCCATCGGTAATGAAGAATTGCAAAAGCAATTTCGGAATACATTAAAGCCTTTTTATGGAGCGCTTAAAACAATGGACGGTTGCATCAAGTTTGCATTCCTTACCGGTGTGACAAAGTTTGGCAAAGTCAGTGTGTTTAGTGACTTGAACAACTTGGACGATATATCCATGCGAAAAGATTATGTTGAAATCTGTGGGGTTAGCGATCAGGAACTTCATGATACTTTGGATGCCGAGCTTCATGAATTTGCGGACGTACGCGGTGTGACGTATGATAAACTCTGTGCAGAATTGAAAGAATGTTATGACGGCTATCACTTTACACACAATTCAATCGGCATGTACAATCCGTTTAGTTTGCTCAATGCTTTTAAGTATAGAGAATTTGGCAGCTATTGGTTTGAAACGGGCACACCGACCTATCTGGTGAAATTGCTGCAAAAACATCATTATGACTTGGAGCGGATGACGCATGAAGAAACCGACGCCCAAGTATTGAATAGCATAGACTCTGAATCTACTAATCCCATTCCGGTGATTTATCAGAGTGGTTATCTCACTATTAAAGGGTATGATGAAGAATTTGGAATGTATCGGTTAGGTTTCCCGAATCGTGAAGTAGAAGAAGGATTTGTCCGTTTCCTGCTTCCTTATTATGCGAATGTAAATAAGGTAGAATCTCCGTTTGAAATTCAGAAATTTGTTCGTGAAGTACGTTCCGGGGATTATAATTCTTTCTTCCGTCGTCTGCAAAGTTTCTTTGCAGATACCACCTACGAAGTGATTCGCGATCAGGAATTGCATTACGAGAATGTGCTTTTCATTGTCTTTAAACTGGTCGGCTTCTATGCCAAAGTGGAATATCATACAAGCGAAGGGCGCATCGATCTTGTCTTGCAGACAGACAAATTCATTTATATCATGGAATTTAAACTGAATGGTATGGCCGAAGAAGCCTTGCAGCAGATAAATGACAAGCATTATGCTCTTCCTTTCGAGATGGATGAACGGAAACTCTTTAAAATAGGAGTGAACTTCAGTGCGGAAACCCGTAATATTGAAAAATGGATAGTTGAAGAAAATAGATAAAACAAAAAGGCGACTCGTTTTGACCGGGCCGCCTTTTCTGTCTATTTGATTTCGATTTCTTCCTTCATATCGATTTCTTCTCCATGTGTATCATAGAACACATATTGCAGAAATGCGAGTTTTTGACTTGGAATAATCTTGATACCGAATCCGTATTTCATTTGCCACTTCCGTTTCAGAGAAACGAGTCCCTGATTGATATAAGCGGCAACATACGGATGGACGTGTAACGAGAATTTCTTAACCTTCAGTTTATTGACCAGGTAATCAATTTTACTCTCCAAAGTGTCCGTAAAAAGAATGGACGACTTGATAGTGCCTTTGCCGAAGCAAGTAGGGCAGGTTTCGGTCGTGTTGACGTCCATTGCCGGACGCACACGTTGGCGTGTAATCTGCATTAGCCCGAATTTGCTAAGCGGCAGAATATTATGCCGTGCCCTGTCTTTCTGCATATTGGCACACATTCGTTCATAAAGCTTCTGACGGTTTTCGGCTTCATTCATATCGATGAAGTCCACGACAATGATACCACCCATGTCTCTTAATCGCAGTTGGCGGGCCAGCTCGTCGGCGGCTCCCAGATTTACTTCGAGTGCGTTACCTTCCTGCCCGTTGGCATTCTTGGTGCGATTACCGCTGTTCACGTCTACTACGTGAAGCGCCTCAGTGTGCTCAATAATCAGATAGGCACCACTCTTGTAAGAGACTGTTTTACCAAACGATGATTTAATCTGCTTGGTGATACCGAAATTGTCGTAAATGGGAAGTTGGCCTTTGTACAGTTTCACGATATTAGCCCGGTCGGGCGCAATCAGTGATACGTAATCCCTAATTTCATTGTACACAGCCTCGTCGTTGACGTGAATATTCTCAAATGATGGGTTGAAGAGGTCGCGCAACAAACCTACGGCGCGGCTGGTTTCTTCATAAATCAACGTCGGGTACTTGGTGGCTTTTTGTACTTTTACCATCGCATCTTCCCAATGCTTAACCAAAACTTTAAGCTCTCCGTCGAGTTCGGCTACGCGTTTGCCTTCGGCTACCGTGCGGACAATGACACCAAAGTTTTTAGGCTTGATGCTCATCAGCAGTTGTTTAAGGCGGGCGCGCTCTTCGCTCGATTTAATTTTTTGTGAAACAGAAACCTTATCATTGAAAGGGATCAGTACGAGATAGCGTCCGGCAAACGAAATTTCGGACGTCAGTCGCGGTCCCTTAGTGGAGATCGGTTCCTTAACGATTTGCACCACTACTTCTTGTCCTACTTTGAGGGTGTTGGATACAGTTCCATCCTTGTCAAGGTCGGGAAGCAGGGTTGCTTTGCTGATGGAGGTCAGCTTCTTTTTGTCGCTTAAAGTCTGCTTTACAAACTTTTCGAGTGAGTTAAATTGAGGACCCAAGTCTAAATAATGAAGGAAAGCGTCTTTCTCGTAACCGACGTCTACAAAGCATGCATTTAGTCCGGGCATCAATTTCTTGATACGTCCCAAATACATATTGCCCACAGAGAAAGAAATATTTCTTCCTTCGCTTTGAAGTTCCACCAGGCTCTTATCTTCGAGAAGGGCGATGGAGACCTCTTTGGGCTGTACGTCAACTACTAGTTCATTTGTCACTGTTTTGTTTCCTTATTATTGATTGAATCTCGTTTATATGAACAACTTTTTTGACAAATTGTTCATTTTGGGTTAGCTACTTAAACAAAGAACAAACTTGAAAGACATTAGCTTCGCAAGTTTGTTCTTTATTTCTGTGTGATCCAGACTTAAAAATTATTTTTTGCTTTTATGTCTGTTCTTTCTTAGTCTTTTTTTACGCTTGTGCGTAGACATTTTATGTCTTTTTTTCTTTTTTCCGCTTGGCATAGCTTCACATTTTATGGGTTAATACTCTTGTTTATTATTTCTTTACTGAAATTGTAAATGTCTTAGCCGGTTTGAAAGCCGGAATGTTGTGCTCCGGAATAATGATCGTAGTGTTTTTAGAAATGTTACGAGCAGTTTTCTGTGCTCTTTTCTTTACTACGAAACTACCAAACCCACGCAGGTATACGTTCTCATCGTTAGACAGTGAATCCTTTACTGCATCCATAAATGCCTCAACTGTTGTAAGAACTGTCTGCTTATCAATCCCAGTTTTCTTTGTAATCTCGTTTACAATATCTGCTTTAGTCATTTTTCCTTAAAAAAAATATTATTACTATGTTATTGCTAATTTTTTGGACTGCAAATATATAGCTTTTTAAGCTCCTAAAAAAATATATTCTGCACATTTTTCTAAAAAAATAGTGGCATAGGGTTTTCTTAGAGCTAAAAGAGTTACTTTTGTGTGCCTTTTGAGTAGGATATACAAGATAAATGTTAGATAATACATTAGGAATGAGGATATGAACGAGTTTACGAAAACGATTGTAGAGTGGTATGAAGAGAATAAACGTGAACTGCCCTGGAGGGAGTCTGCCGATCCGTATCTGATCTGGATTTCGGAGATTATTCTTCAACAGACGCGGGTGGCGCAGGGGTATGATTATTTTCTTCGCTTTATCAAGCGTTTTCCCGATGTACAGACTTTGGCTGCTGCGGATGAGGACGAGGTGATGAAGTATTGGCAGGGGTTGGGGTATTATTCGCGTGCCCGCAATCTTCATGCTGCCGCCAAAAGCATGAATGGTGTTTTCCCGAAAACATATCCGGAAGTGCTGGCTCTGAAAGGAGTGGGAGAGTACACGGCGGCAGCTATCTGTTCGTTTGCTTACGGTATGCCTTATGCGGTGGTGGATGGCAATGTGTATCGGGTGCTTTCACGTTATTTCGGTATAGATACTCCGATTGATTCGACGGAAGGAAAAAAACTCTTTGCAGCATTGGCAGATGAGATGTTGGATAAAAAGCATCCGGCTGTTTACAATCAGGGGATAATGGATTTCGGAGCGATTCAGTGTACTCCGCAGTCGCCCAACTGTTTGTTCTGTCCGTTGGCAGGCGGTTGCTCGGCACTTTCGAAGGGGTTAATGACAAAGCTTCCGGTGAAACAGCATAAGACAAAGACTACCAACCGTTACTTCAATTATATTTATGTACGTGCGGGCGCGTATACCTTTATAAATAAACGAACAGGAAATGATATTTGGAAGAATCTGTTCGAATTGCCATTGATAGAGACTCCGACGGCTCTTTCGGAAGAAGAGTTTCTTGCTTTGCCAGAATTCCGTGCATTCTTTGCATCAGGGGAAGTGCCGGTGGTACGTTCTGTTTGCAGGGAAGTGAAGCATGTGTTGTCTCACCGGGTGATTTATGCTAATCTGTATGAAGTAACATTATCTGAAAATTTGACTTCTTTCGGTGATTTCCAGAAAATAAAAGTGGAGGAACTGGAGCAGTACGCTATTTCAAGGCTGGTGCAAACTCTGCTGCAAGCACTAAATGGCAAGTATTAAGTTTTAATACTTAAAATTCTTGCATCCTATTGTTATTCTGTTTAATTTTGGCAGCAGATTTAATTTTAAGAATCATAAACTTGATGCATATATGTCAGTAAATAAAGTAATATTGTTGGGAAATGTAGGACAAGATCCTCAGGTGAAGTATTTCGATACAGGTTCAGCGGTGGCTACTTTCCGTTTAGCTACAACTGATAGGGCCTATACATTGCAAAATGGGACCCAAGTGCCCGAAAGAACAGAGTGGCATAATATCGTTGCATCTAACCGTTTGGCAGAAATTGTAGATAAATATGTGCACAAAGGTGACAAACTGTATCTGGAAGGGAAGATAAGAACGCGTTCTTACAGCGACCAGTCGGGTGCTATGCGCTATATCACCGAAATTTATGTGGATAATATGGAAATGTTGTCTCCGAAAGGAGCCAACCCGGGTGCGGGAGCTTCTGCTTCCGGACAGCCTGCTATGGGACAGCAGCAGCAACCGGTTGCCGGCCAGCCGCAACAAACGCAGCAGTCGCAGGCGCAACCTGTACAAGATAATCCGGCAGATGATTTGCCGTTCTAAATAATGTGATAGTGTGCCAATCGATTTTTTCTAACTCATTGGCACATTATCTTTTGTTTAACTAAAATATAAACTCTTTGGACTCAGATGGTTATTTAAGCCAATTGGCTGACATTTTCAACGGTATTACCGTAAACACTCCTTCTATCTCTGCTATTATTGCCATAGCGCTGGCAGGTGTGCTCCTGCTTGCTTCCGGCTTTGCTTCGGCTTCCGAAATAGCTTTTTTCTCACTATCTCCTTCTGATCGGAATGATATTGATGAGCGCAATCATCCTTCCGACGATAAAATAAGTGCTCTTCTTGGGGACACCGAACGTCTCTTGGCAACGATATTGATTACGAACAATTTTGTGAATGTGACCATTATCATGCTCTGCAATTTCTTCTTTATGAATGTGTTTGTTTTCCATTCTCCGTTGGCAGAGTTCCTGATACTGACCGTCATCCTGACCTTCCTCCTGTTGTTGTTCGGTGAAATTATGCCTAAGATCTATTCGGCACAGAAAACATTGACTTTTTGCCGTTTTTCGGCACCGGGAATTTACTTTCTGGAAAAGGTATTCCGTCCGATAGCTACTGTGCTTGTGCGTTCGACAACTTTTCTGAATAAGCATTTTGTGAAGAAGAGCCACAATATTTCTGTGGATGAACTGTCGCACGCGTTGGAACTGACGGATAAAGCAGAGCTTTCTGAAGAGAACAATATTCTGGAGGGAATTATCCGTTTCGGTGGGGAAACCGTGAAGGAGGTGATGACATCACGTCTGGATATGGTCGATCTGGATATCCGTACATCTTTCAAGGAGGTGATGCAATGTATCATTGAAAATGCTTATTCACGTATTCCTATCTATTCCGGTTCACGGGACAATATTAAAGGGGTGCTGTATATTAAAGACCTTCTGCCTCATGTCAATAAGGGGGATAATTTCCGTTGGCAGTCATTGATTCGCCCGGCTTATTTTGTGCCGGAGACGAAGATGATTGATGATTTGCTGCGTGACTTCCAGGCGAATAAGATTCATATTGCTATCGTTGTGGATGAGTTTGGAGGAACTTCCGGGCTGGTAACGATGGAGGATATTATCGAAGAGATTGTAGGTGAGATTCACGACGAATACGATGATGAAGAGCGTACATACGTTGTTTTGAATGACCATACCTGGATATTTGAAGCGAAAACGCAATTGACGGATTTCTATAAGATTGCAAAAGTAGACGAAGACGAATTTGAAAAGGTGGTGGGTGATGCAGATACATTGGCAGGTATGTTGCTCGAAATTAAAGGTGAATTCCCGGCGCTGCATGAGAAAGTGACGTATCACAATTATGAGTTTGAAGTGCTCGAAATGGATAGTCGCCGTATATTGAAAGTTAAGTTTACAATTCTGCCGAAAGAAATGGAAGATGGCGTCGTTTCTGCAGTATAAGACGAATGGCATACAGTGGGCTGTCTGGAAGATGGAAGAGTCTTTGGATGCTTTATTGCTTCTTTTGCCCGGTGCGCGAAGAGCTTTCTGTGAGCAGGAATTGAATCGCTTTGTCTCCGAACGTCGTAAGATGGAATGGTTGTCGGTTCGTGTTCTGTTGTATTCCATGTTGCAGGAGGATAAGGAAATCGGTTACTCTTCCGAGGGGAAACCTTATCTCACAGATCATTCTTTTTTTATCAGTATTTCTCATACGAAAGGTTATGTGGCGGTGATGCTTGCTTCTTCGGTTCCGGTAGGCATTGACATTGAACAATATGCCCAACGGGTTCACAAGGTATGCGACCGCTATGTCCGTCCTGACGAGCAAGTAGAATCTTATCAGGGAGATATAACTTGGGGGCTGTTATTGCATTGGTCGGCAAAGGAAGCTGTTTTCAAGCGGATGGAAAATGCGGATGCTGATCTTCGTAAACTCCGGCTGACGCATTTTATTCCTCAAGAGGAGGGGACGTTTCAGGTTCAGGAGTTAGTTACGGCGCAGCAAGAACTTTATTCTGTCGGTTATCGTATTTGTCCGGACTTTGTATTGACGTGGACATTGAATTGAACGGACGAGGAAATGTGTGAGGCTCTTTTCTCGGTGTGTTATCATTGTCCGAATGTAGTGTCTTTCTAAAACGAAAAATGAGACTGCCTCATTTTTTTATTTTGAAGCAATCTCATTTTTATGAATTCAAAGCCTTTCAAGCGAAGTCTTTCACTATTGGGTTATTTCTCTTTTATATTAAGTCGATAGCTCAATGCTCCTGACGGACATTTGCCGATTTGTGCAATTAATTCTTCTGTTGTCGCATTTTCAATCTGCACCCAGGGTCTTTCTTTGGGATGATAAACATTGGGTAGCATCTTTACACATATTCCGGCGTGCTGACATAATTCAGGCTGCCACACAATGGTCAGTTCACCATTGGTATATTCATTTTTTTTTCCCATATATGTATTTATTTAATATGAATACCACGCATTACAATTCGCTTCCATTCCGGATGTTTGTGAATATATCCGGCTACAAACGGGCAAAGCGGTACCAGGCGTAGACCTTGTCGCTCGATGTCTGCCAATGCTTTTTCCGCAAGTTGTGAGCCTACTCCCTTGCCGCCTAATGAGGCGGGTACTTCGGTATGTACAAGGTATATTTCTCCATTGCTTGATTTGATATAGTCTATTTCAGCTATTTTGCCATCGATCTGAAACTCATACCGATGTTTTTCTTCGTTGTCTATTAATTTATAATCTTCTGCCATAATTTTTACGTATTAAGTTCGATTATAATATAAACACTTGGGGAACACTTTTGTTTTACGCGAACAAATATTCTCCAAGTTTATAATCTTTCCAATTGAACTGTGAAGTGTCTCATTAAGGGAGCTTCCCAGGCGATACGTACTCCATGAGTGATGCTTTCTCTGCGTTCATATACATTTTTGAGGGCGGCAGCTATTACATTCATGTGATTGTCGGTATATACTCTGCGGGGGATTGCGAGGCGAAGTAGGTCAAGGCCGTTAAAGCGATTTTCATGGGTCACCGGATCACGGTCGGCAAGGATATAACCGATTTCGCATCCACGGATACCGGCTTCCAGGTAGAGCTCTACGGTTAGCGTCTGCGCCGGGAATTCTTCTTGAGGAACATGTGTCAGCACTTTAGGCGCATCAATGAAGATGGCGTGTCCTCCGGCCGGACGTTGGTAAGGGATTCCGTATTCATCCAGTTTCTTTGCCAGGTATTCCACTTGTTTGATACGTGTTTCGAGGTTGTCGAATTCGGTGTTTTCGTCCAGTCCGATGGCGAGGGCGTTCATATCCCGTCCATTCATGCCTCCGTAGGTAAGATAGCCTTCGTATTGTACACAGAAGCCTTTTGCACCTTCATACCAGTCTGCACGCCGCGTGGCAATAAATCCGCCCATATTGACGATTCCGTCTTTCTTGGCGCTCATTGTCATGCCATCGGCAAGAGAGAACATTTCCCGTGTGATTTCTTTGATAGTTTTGTCTCGGTAACCTTCTTCGCGCATTTTGATGAAGTAGGCATTCTCGGCAAAACGTGCAGAGTCGAAAAGTACGGGTTTGCCATATTTGTCGGCGATGGCACGTACTTCGTACAGGTTTTGCATAGAGACGGGTTGTCCTCCGGCTGTATTGTTGGTGATGGTGACGATGATAAAAGGAATCCGTTCAGCGTATTCTGTGAGGGCTTTCTGTAATTTATCAGGGTCTATATTTCCTTTAAACGGTATTTCTAGTTGGGTTTGTTTGGCTGCATCGATGGTGCAGTCTAATGCGATGGCATGACGTCCCTCGATGTGGCCTTTGGTGGTGTCAAAATGTGAGTTGCCGGGCACAATATCTCCTTCATGTACCAAATAAGAGAAAAGAACATTTTCAGCGGCACGTCCCTGATGGGTTGGTATGATGTATTCAAATCCTGTTAGTTTCGTAATCATCTCTTTCAACTTGAAGAATGAGGTCGCTCCGGCATAGCTTTCATCACCTAGCATCATTCCCGCCCATTGACGGTCGCTCATCGCTCCGGTACCGGAGTCGGTGATGAGATCGATATAAACTTGTTCTGATTTGAGTTGAAAGACATTATAATGTGCTTCTTTAATCCATTGCTCACGCTCTTCACGTGTGCTTTTCCGGATGGGTTCTACCATCTTGATTTTCCATGATTCAGCAAAAGGTAATTTCATTGTTGTAGATTTATAGTTTAGGTCGACGAATGTAGCTAAAATCTGCGTGATTAACAAATATATGATGACTTTTTGTAAGTTGTGGCTGATGGAATTATTTCTCCGTAGGCTAGTGATATATCAATTTGTGGTAAGAAGATATAAAGAGAGCCGGATCCCTTAAAAGGATATCCGGCTCTTTAAAATTATGCATTCGATTGAGTATGATTATAAGTTTGATTATTGGTAATCAATAGGCTGATTAAAAATAAATATATAATAGGTTGAGGTCAATCGAGCAGTGGTTATTTAGTCTTCGATAGTGATACCGTCAAGACAGAAGTAGGTCGGTGTCAATGGACCGTATTCATTCTTTTTGGTAGATGTTAATGAGAATTTTAGTCCTTTCGTTTCTCCCAATGAAGTTAGATCTACCCATTTCCATTGATCGAGGAGATTGGTTCCTTCTGCCAAATAACAATCTACGTGCATTGTTTTATCATAATTGTAGATAGTAAGTTTGAATGAGTCGTTGCTTCCGAATATTTCTTCTTCACCATAATATCCAGTTCCTTCTTTCATACTGCTATAAGCATAGACACTGTTTGTTACATATAGTCCTTTTACTCTATAGTCTTCCAGTTCATTAGGGTTGTCGTGATCTCTGAATCGTATTGCGGCTTCTTTATCAGAATTCTTTCCGATTTTATATCCGGCAGCTCCAACGATAACGTATGTATTATTGATTACCCCTTTTTGGGTGATAGCGCGATAATCATAGCTTGCGAAGTCTGGACAATCTTCTACTGTACAATTCGTAAATGCAAAGCTATCTGAATAGAAACCGTATGTTGAAGATACACAGTCAAATTCAAAGATTCCACTTGCGTCAGTTAACAGATTGTATTTATAGTTAGTTGTTCCCCACTCACTACTTACTGACCATGAATCATCCGGATTTTCTTGATCGCCCATGTCGAGTGTATGAGTTTCGTAATTAGGCAAGCTAAGTATGTATGTTTTTGTATCGTCATCATCGCTACAGCCACAAAATATAAATACTGATAATAGTAATAATAAGGATAATTTTTTCATGTTCTTTTCTAATTTTAGTTATTAATAAATTGTTGATTATTTTTTGAAATGTAAGTTTTCAACGGTTGTGACTTCGGTTGATATTTCACCCATTTGTCCTGCGTCTTGGTTAACTGCAGTCATAATCTTAACGAAATCTATTTGATCCAAGTCGGCTGGTGTGCCGTTACTGTCCACAGCCCAATCTATCTTGAAATTACTGCCTTCCTTGGTGTTGGGATGGTTGTCTGCATATCCCCATGGATAACAATATCCTACCCATAATCCATTTTCTAAGACAGCATTATCTTTTAGGCGTGTTCCCTGAAATGTGATTTCATCATCTTCTATCCAAAGTGGATAATAGGATTCCTGATTATGGTAACTGTTGCGGAGAATATATCCTTCGTTTTTTTTATTATCCTTCCAGAAAACATTTTGGTTGGCTAGGTTCGGACGGTAATAGGTTATTTCATATTCTCGGGTTTCTGTATCTTTCCCGTATTCGCTGCCTTTCAGTTCATACCATTCGTCATCAGGTTTTCCATTACCGTTTGCATCTTTGGATACGAATACAATTCCCGGTTCGGCACTTCCTCCCAGTTTTCCTGTTCCGGTTTTGGAATTGTAGTAAGCATTACCTCTTACTTTGAAGTCATATTCTCCCGTTACATTCGGAATGGGCTGTGGGAATCCTAAAACAATGTAGCCACCGAATCCTCCTAATGTAATAAGCGATTTTTGCTGGATTCTGCGGGTTGCTTCTTCCAATATTTCATCGTAGGTAAATCCATCCTTGTATGCTGATGTGGTAGTATTGATAAATTGTCCGGGAGCAGGGCGGTATTCCCATACTTTATTGGCGAAAGCTAGAGGGTTTTCCGTGTCATCGTCATTGTCGTCAATATTGCTTTGTGAGGCTTTGTCACTGAATACGATGGTATTCGGGTTAAGTCCGATGTTGTTTAGGCGAAACATGAGTTGTCCTTGTTGGTTGAAACAAAGTAAGTCGCCGTAAGTGGTGTAATCGCGTGCTTCGGTGATATATACATTGTTGCTGTAAGGGTTGATATTGATACCGTAAGGTGTCTTTATCACAGTTCCATCGGTTATGAAATTCTCACGGATTGTTTCTTCTGTTTTCAGATTGAACATCTTGATAGAAGAAGTCTGTGTGGTGTAGTTGTAATTATATAGGTAGGCTATGTCTCCGTCGATGGCGAAGTTTTGCACTTTCTCGTTACATTGAGTGACTTTGTTTGTCCGGCAGTCTATCTTGACGAAATTATAATCTCCGGCTTCTATATCTCCGCCACGGGTGGCTACATAGACGGTTTCATCCGGACCTGCTATTATTTTACCGGGATTCGGGCCTACTATAATTTTGCTACTCTCTTTGAATGTGGCAATATCGACAACGGATACTGTATTATCTACACCCAGCCCTGATGAATAATCCAATCCGCCGGAATTGGAAATATATAGCTTTTCGTTTTGTACACAAATGCCGTCAGGGTTACGTCCCACTGTTGTGATAGCATCTATGGAGAGGGAAGTTGTGTCTATACGCGCAACGGTTCCGTCATAGGAACATACGTATGCTTTTTCTTTATGAAAAGTGATATAGCGTGGTTGGCGGGAACTCCCATTTTCTGCCTGCATCTGAATTTGTTTCACTGAGGTTCCTGTACGAAAATCTATCACTTCTACTGTACTGGAGATGTTGACTACGACATACACCTTGCTTCCATAAATAGCCATATCGTTGGCTGTATCTCCTAATCCCCGGTGGTTGACTGCTTTGAAGTAATCACGAACCATTTGTTGATTACCGAAAGAGAAACGTGCTAATGAGCTGTTATTCTGATTGAACAGTCCTTCACATAATACATATAATTCAGCGGTACCTGTTTCTGTCGGATCACCCATAATGCCTGATGTGAAAGGTTTGTCTTCCATGTCATCACATGCCATGAATAACAAGATCGATGACAGCCAGCACCAGAATATATATATTAATTTCCTTTTCACGTCAATATCTTATTTTATAATATTTAATATCTTATTTTTATTGTTGCTCTTACAGATCGTCCGGGCATTGGGAAGTATTTCACAATCTCGTAATTCTTGTCCATCAGGTTCAGTACTTCCAAGCTGAAAGAGGTGGTGACTTTTCTTATCAGGAAATCACGGCTTGCAGAAATACTGTGGTCGCTATAACTATCTAATCTGTTTTCGGCAATGTTTTGTCCCAACGCATAGCGCTTTCCTGAAAATAGGAATGAGTAGGACAGATTGATCCATGGTGTTTCGATACCTGCCTGCCCCGAAGCGGAGACGCGGGGAGTGTAGGCTATCTGGTGTTTGTATGTTGATTCATACGTGTTTGGATCGGGGGGGGTAACGTCTAATGCTCGTTGGTATGTATAGTTACCCGAGAGGTTGATGCGGATTTTTTCCCAAGGTTGGAGAGAGAGGCTTCCTGTAATATCAATGCCTTTGATGTCAACCTGTCCCAGGTTTTTCATGCTCCATACTGCAAGGTTCTTGGTAGGGTAAGCGATGATTTTATCTGTTACCTTATTATAATAAGCGTCGACGGTTGCTGACAAATAGGGTAGGAACGGACATACATTCTTGCTGTATGTCAGTCCGATATTGTATTGTTTGGCTTTTTCCGGCTTTAGTTGTGTGTTTCCTACTTCTTCGTAATATAAGTCGTTGAAACTTGCCAGGCGGAAAATGTCTTTATAGAAGAAGCGTACACGGAATTCTTCATTATGAAAAGGTTTGAATGCGGCACTTACATAAGGGGTTAATTTACGGTGATTGCCGGCACTGCCGCCTTTCTTTACATCTTCATTGATAATGGTTGCTAATGCGGATGCGGAGATTGTTAACCAGTCATTCACGTATTTGCCGGCGAATGCCGTTAGCCATGAATAGCGCGTGGGTTGTACAAAGTTGTTTAGATCGGCGTTCATGGTGTTGATGCTTCCGTCGGTGGAAAGAGAGAATGAGAGGTTGTTCAACAGTCTGTATAGTACAGAAGCGGAAAGGTAATATTCTTGCTGGTAGTAGCTGTTTTCTGTTTTCTTTAATGAGTTCTTTGTATCGGGGTCTAGGTAACGTTGATAGCTCCAATTCCACTTGGCAGAGGTTTGGAATACCCATTGTTGGCTGAATTCTTTCTTGTATTGACTTTGTATGAAAGTGTTTTTATCCCACAGGTGTTGGGTAGAATGGTCGTTGTAGAAAGTGGTAGCTTTGGGTAGTCCCCGGGAGGATTGGAAGTAATAGGCTTTCAACCGCCATTGTTCTTTATCGGAGAAGTTACCGTAAAGTCCGGCTTCAGCACGGAATGTTTGTACGTCTGTATTCTTCCGTTTCTCACGTGAGGACAGATCTCCTTCTGCACTTCCATAGCGCAGTGTATATGGATAATGTCCGTCAGAAGACATCCATTCGCCATTGACTGACATGCGCCATGTTTTATTGAATTGTTGTTCCAGCAGGAGGGAGGGATTGACTAATCCCCAGGAACCTGTTTTGAAAGCTCCTGCTATGTTGGTCTTTTTGTCTTTTGTGAACTGTGGGGTAAGTGTCTGGATATTCAAGATACCTGCTGCTGCAAAGAAGCGGGCGGGCTGGAAAATGTTGTCACTTTGACCATTGCTTAAAGAGAGTTGGTCAACATTATCAAGCGAGAAACGCCCGATGTCGATTTGTCCCGTTTGGCAATCGGTTAGGGTGATCCCGTCATAGCCAACAGCGGTATGTTGTGCTCCCAGGCTTCGTATGGATACTGTTTTTAGTCCGCCAATACCTCCGTAGTCTTTTACGGTCACTCCGGCAAAGTGTTTCACTGCGTCGGATACTTGCAGGGCGTGCAGGTTTTTCAGGGCGTCTTTGGAGAATACTTGCAGGGGAGCGGTAGAACGTACTTCGCGAGTCTGATAGATATCTGATACTGTTATTTCAGGAATAGAATATGTATGTGTCGTATCTACCTTTTGCTGTTGTGCAAAAAGTGGTATGGATAAGAATTGGCAGCAGAATACTGCAAAGATCATTTTCTTAAATGTTCTCTCTTTCATTTATTCCTTATTTCAGTCTGTTGCTATTTAAAAGTGTCCGGGCGAAATCCCTTCGACCGGACACGCATAAATAAACTTGGCAGAGTTTATTCGTTTTAACACACTTTCTCTGAATTAGAGTGATGAATGAAATGATAGACGACTTGTCCGGTTCATTAGACTCAACGCTTTTTCCTCGAAAGCAGTGAAACATAATTGCATGGTAGGTCTTCTGACTTATTCCTGTTACAAACGCCTTCCCAGATTATTCTCCAGTGGCAATGAGTGAATTGCTTGTAACATGCATGGAACTTACAGCAGCGGGACTGTTCAGGATTTACACCTGATTCCCTTTTAATTGCTTCCCCCGTAAGGGAGTCGCAAACCAATGCGGGACAAAGATAGGGAGTTTATTTGTTTTTTCCAAGTTGGGGGATATTCTTTTTCTTTCGTCCTGATACGAAAGAGAAAGAACCAACTTGTTTTCTTCGATATTTTCTGTATTTTTGTAAATGAGACTGTCACTTATTACAAAATTTACCAAATTAGCGGATTTTAGAGGCGGGTATTGAGTTGCCCGCCTTTTTTTATTTGTTTGACATAAGATTAGCTTTTAAAAAGTATCTTTGTCTATGTCCAACGTTGGACGTATGAAACAGATTTATTGAAACATAATTGGTCGTTTTTTATAGGTGGATGCAGCGGTATCCACCTATTTTGTTCCTTACTGCACGGTTTTGAACTAATTCATTTCGGTATGGTTTTGAAGCAAATGATACTTTAGCAAACAAGTATTGAAACGGTAGCCCGTGAAATAATATAGAATTTACCTAACGTACAAACGTACGTTACCTACCGTGTGAATGTCCGTTACCCACCGGGCGAGCATCAACAACCTACCAGACAAAAGTCGGTTATCTGCCGGACGAACAGTTCATGAGGGACACGGGAACAGAAACGGCACCGACGAAGTGGTCCGAACCGACAACGGCAGCATCCAAAGCCATCTTCTCTGCCCAGTATTATTGCTGTTGTTTATAACAGAAATAATACTTTTACTTACTCTTCTTTACTCTTCTCTACTCTACTGGTTTTCATTGGCTTTTCCCCCTTTACTGGTGGGCGTTTCAGCGCTTTGTACAGCCCTCTCCGAACACCCTCATTTTTGTATCGTTTTACTCTAGTTCAACATTAGTTAAGTATTCTTCGATAGCTTGTGCGGTGGCGTCTTTTAGGAGCACGGTCTTTTCTTTGTTTAAAAGGTAGAGGGTGGGGATAGCCTTCAAATCATATAGTTGTTGTTCTTTGATGGCAAATTTCTTGTCATATCCGTTGATCCATTCTTTGGGGAATTCATTCAGGTGTTTTCTCCATTCGTCCAACTCTTCGTCAGGGTAGATAGAGAGGACTGTTAGTTTCTTTTGTCCCAAAAGTCGGTTGATGATAGGTGCGTTTTTCAGGGCATCTATTGTTTCTGTGCAGGCATGACAGCCGGGGTTGTTGATGAATAGGAGGATATAGTCGGCTTGCTGTTGATAGAGGGAGCCTTGTGCGCCGGAAGCTAATGTGTAGCTGAAGTTCAGGGCTTTGGTTCCGATACGGTTTTTCTGTGCTAATTCCCGGCGGGCTTTAGGACGTACTTTCTCAATTTCCTCTAACAAGGGAGAAGCTAACATGGCGTCTAATACGGGAATATAGAATTCTTCGTTACGCATGGGGGAGTTGGGGTCGTATAAATATTTATCCGCCAGGTCGGTGATGTAGGTGAATACTTTTTTGTCTACATTCGTTTGTTCGATTGTTTTCCGCATGGCTTCTTGTGCAGTTTCCAACGGGACGTGATTCAGTATGTCACAATAATCCGCCCAAGCTTGTTCGGTCACTTCGGGGTGGTGGATGTAATTAGTGTCGGCGAAGTTGACGTTATCCCAATAGTGTTTTACCAGAAAGTCTGCCCGTTGTTCCGGGGCTGTCATCATTGGGGGGATGGCAGGCAATGTAAAGGTTTTAATGGTGTCTTGTATTACATCATTTTTGTTCAGACTGGAAGCGTTGCCGCTTTTGCAGGCACAAAGGCAAAGGATGCATATAGCTGGAAGAATATGGATGTTTGTTTTCATAACTAACAATTATTACATTGAATTTATGTAGATTACATTGGTGACAAAGATAATGTCCTTTCTACTTTATTCAAAGAATTTTTCTTCCTTTTATTTTGCTGCGTTCTCTTCTGTTAGTTTTTTTGATTAGACAAGTTTTGCAGGATAACTCCTGATTTTACTTCTCCTTTGCCAATGTAAATACAAATTCCAGCCCGCCTCCCTGATTGTTCTTGGCGGAGATGCTGCCACCGTGGATGATGACGGCGTTCTTCACAATAGCTAGTCCCAGTCCTGTTCCACCTACTTTCCGTGAACGACCTTTGTCTACCCGGTAGAAACGTTCGAAGAGACGATTCAGATGTTCGGGAGATACTCCAATACCTGTGTCGGCAAAGCTGAAATAGTAGAAATTCTCATCTTCACGGAAACAGTTGATATTGATCTGGATATTACTTCCGGCGTATGCGATGGCATTGTCCATTAGATTACGGAAGATGGAATAAAGTAGTGAGTAATTTCCTTTGATTTGTATACTCTTCTTTAAGGAGTTGACGACTGTAATATGTTTTTCGTCAAGCTCCAACGATACTTCGTTGATGATGTTACCTACCAACACACTGATGTCTACCCGTTCCATGTCGATCATGCTGGCGGCTTCATCCATGCGGGTGAGTACGGAGATGTCGCGTAATAACCGACTTAAACGGTTGCTTTGTGCATAACAACGTTCGAGGAATACGTTGATCTTCTCGCGTGGAATATTTTCATTGCTGACAATGGTTTCCAAATACCCTTGGATACTGCTGACGGGAGTTTTCAACTCATGGGCGATATTCTGGGTCAGTTGGCGTTTGAGTCTAACCTGTTCTTCTTCCTGGGTAACGTCGTTGATGGAAATCTCGAAGCTGGCATCCTGGAAGATGATACATTCTACGATAAATGTCCGTCCATTCTTATTGATGGTGACAGACATTCGTTTTTCACCTTTTCCTCTCGAACGTTCTTGCTGATTCTTATTGATAAAATGAATGATCTCTTGCAGTTCGCTGATGGCAAAGACTTCTTCTGTTGTTTCCAGGTTGGAGTCTGAAATCAGGTTACTGTATTGGGTGAAAAGATTGTTGACAAGAATCTCTTTTTTGTCTTTAGTAAATATACCTAGTCCTTCGTGTGAGATTTGAAGGTGGGTGATTAGCTTTTCACGTTCAATGTAGAGAGCTTCTTTGGTTTCGTGCAGTCGTTTGTAGATTTGAATGATGTGCTGTGATATTTCTCCCAGTTCGTTGTGCGGGAAGGCGGATTGCATAGCCATTTCGATAGGCTCGTTCCGGTCGGCGCGCATCGCAAATTCACGGAGCTGGCTGATGGAAGTCCCCAGTTTGTTGGTGAATTTGTAGAAGATAATCATTAATAATAAGGTCACGATTACGGTAAACCATAAATAGTGCGGGTCTGCTTGCAGGTTGTTGATGAGGCTGACATTGTAAGGTAAAGCCGAACGGACAATATAATCTTTATAATGAGTGGCCGAATAGAAATAGGGAACTCCGGTTGTCTCGGAAGTACGGCGTACATCATATCCGTTGCCATGTTTTATGGCTTTCTGTACTTCCGGACGGTTCAGGTGGTTCTCCATCTGGTTATTATGACTTGGATAGCTGTCGTAAACAACATTTCCTTGAGCATCAATAAGGGTTACACGCAAGTCTTCCAGGATATGGTTATTGATATAACCGTCGATGATTTCACTGTCAAGAGGTTGATTCTCCAGTTGTTCGTAGAGCCTGCTGTTGTAATCTTGCAGTTTGGTGTTTAGCAGTTCTATTTTATATTCCCGTTCACGTTGATACTGGTACGCAATAAAACAAATGGCAAATACCAGGAATAGTGAAATAACCGAAAGGAAAAGTTTTCGGCTAAAAGAAAGAAAATGCTTTTGAGTTACAGGCAGGTTCATAATAACTATTTAATTCGGCATAATTATTTATTCAGCTTCAAAACAGTATCCATATCCGAGACGGGTGACAATGCATTTGCCGTATACCCCAATCTTTTTACGTAGACGGGTGATGTTTACGTCGATAGTACGGTCGAGCACGTACACTTCGTCACTCCAGATGCGGGCCAGGATGTCTTCACGGGAAAATACACGTCCTTTATTCTGTACCAGCAGAAGCAAGATCTCAAATTCTTTTTTGGTCAATGGCACTTCTTCATCGTCGATACTTACTTTTTTCTTTGTGATGTCAATAACGAGCGACTGATAAGTAAGACGTTCGGGGACTCTTTCCGTTTCCGTTGTCACTGTGCGTCTTAATACGGCTTTCACACGGGCGATGACTTCACGCAGCGAGAAAGGTTTTGAAATATAATCGTCTGCTCCCAGGTTGAATCCGGTCACAGTATCGTTTTCGGTATCTTTTGCTGTGATAAAGATAATAGGCACTTTAGCTGTTTTCTTGTCTTTTTTCAGGATGTTCGCCATTTTGAATCCGGAGATTTCTCCCATCATCACATCGAGGAGAATCAAGTGATAGCTGCTGATGTCCATCTTCATTGCTTCTTCAGCAGAGTTTGCAGTATCAACTTCATAACCTTCGTTTTCAAGATTGAATTTCAGAATCTCACAGAGGTCTTCTTCATCGTCGACAACTAGAATACGGTAATCGTTCATAAGATGTATGTATTAATGTGATATGACAAAGTTACGTTTTTATTTTATCCTTTGCAAAGATGAGGAGACTTTGTTACGGGCAGATGAAACAGACGTTACAATCGTGTTACATTCCGGGAATTCCGAGAATTGATGAGGAATATGGAAGTTTTTGTTGATTGTAAGAGGAAAAACCGCTCACTATTTGTTATCTTTGTTAGCGAGATACAATAGAAACGTTTGATTATAGAAACTACAAATAATGATAAAAATTGACTTAAAACGGCATCGGAAAGAAATAATAGGATCGGTGGTGGTACTGTTAATTCTCCTTGGCGGTATGTCTGTGTTTAAATATACTTCATTCAATTCCGGTTTTGAGATTGTGGATGATCTGGGCGGGAATATATTTCCGTCAGCGATTTTGTCTGTTGCCACTACTGATGCGCAGGTGATTGTTCCGTCGGATTCTAATTATTTGGGGAATCCGAAATCGTGTATTGCTGTTCGGGTGAAGTCGAAGACAGCCTATAGCCGGGTACGGATTGAAGTGGCTGAAACGCCTTTTTTCTCCCGTTCGGTGTCGGAATTTGTACTAAACAAGCCTCGAACGGAATATACGATTTATCCTGATATCATCTGGAACTATGAAGCTCTGAAAAATGAGGTGCAGGCAGAACCGGTAAGTGTGGCTATTACTGTCGAGATGAATGGAAAAGATCTGGGGCAACGGGTGCGTACATTCTCTGTGCGCAGTATCAATGAATGTCTGTTGGGGTATGTATCGAATGGAACCAAATTCCATGATACAAGTATTTTCTTTGCTGCCTATGTCAATGAAGAGAATCCGATGATTGACCAGTTGCTTCGCGAAGCACTGAATACTCGTATTGTCAATCGCTTCTTAGGCTATCAGAGTAAGGCTAAAGGGGCGGTGGACAAGCAGGTGTATGCTCTCTGGAATATATTGCAGAAACGCAAATTCCGTTACAGTTCTGTTTCCAACACCAGCCTTTCGAGCAATGTTGTTTTCTCGCAACGGGTTCGTACGTTTGATGATGCACTGGAATCTTCGCAGATTAATTGTGTGGACGGTAGCGTACTGTTTGCATCACTGCTTCGGGCTATAAATATCGATCCTATTCTGGTACGTACGCCGGGACACATGTTTGTGGGGTATTATACCGATAATTCACATACTGATAAGAACTTCCTAGAAACAACAATGATTGGTGATGTCGATCTGGATGACTTTTTCCCGGATGAACAGCTGGACTCCACAATGGTAGGCAAGTCGCAGAATGAAATGTCGCTATTGACTTTCGAGAAATCGAAGCAATATGCTAATAAGAAGTATAAGGAGAACGAAGAAGGTATTCATTCCGGGAAATTGAATTATATGTTTCTGGAGATTTCTAAAGATGTGCGGAGGAAAATACAGCCAATAGGGAAATGATGTTTTGTAATTCGTATTTAATTCGTACTTTTGCCAAGTAATCATTTTAAAGTAAAAGGATGCAAGGCAAGAAATTTATCTCTCCCGGAGCATGGTTTTCTATGAACTATCCATCAGACTGGAATGAGTTTGAAGATGGCGAAGGCTCTTTTCTTTTCTATAATCCCGATGTATGGACGGGGAATTTTCGTATATCCGCATTTAAAGGAAAAGCCGGTTATGGCAAAGATGCCATCCGGCAGGAACTGAAAGAGAACGATTCGGCTTCATTGGTGAAAGTCGGAACGTGGGAATGTGCGTATAGTAAAGAAATGTTTCAGGAGGAGGGAACTTATTATACTTCCCATTTGTGGATTACAGGCGTTGACGATATTGCTTTTGAATGTTCTTTCACCGTGCCTAAAGGTGGAGTTGTGAAGGAGGCGGAAGATGTAATCGCTACTTTGGAGGTACGTAAAGAAGGGCAGAAGTATCCTGCTGAATTGATTCCTGTACGTCTTTCTGAAATTTATTTGATTAATGAGGGATATGAATGGGTGGTATCTACTGTGAAGCAGGAACTGAAAAAGGATTTTCAAGGAATAGAAGAGGACTTGGAGAAACTTCAACAAGTGATTGACAGCGGTAAGATTGGTTCGAAAAAGAAAGAGGAATGGTTGGCTATTGGTATCACTGTTTGTGCAATTCTGGCAAATGAAGTGGATGGCATGGAATGGAAAACGTTGATTGACGGCAACCGGGAAGCTCCTGTTCTCCAATATAAAGATCGGACCATCGATCCGATGAAGCTCGTTTGGAGTAAAGTAAAGGCAGGAGAGCCTTGCAATGTAATAGAAGAATATAAGAAGTGTTTGGATTAAAATGGCAGTACCTTATTTACAGATAGATAACCTGACCAAGTCTTTCGGTGACTTGGTTCTTTTTGAAAATGTATCTTTGGGCATTGCCGAAGGTCAGCGGGTAGGATTAATAGCAAAGAACGGTAGTGGAAAGACTACTTTACTGAATATCATTGCCGGAAAGGAAGGTTATGATAGCGGTAATATTGTTTTTCGTCGTGATCTTCGGGTGGATTACCTGGAACAGGATCCGCAATATCCCGAAGAACTGACAGTGCTCGAAGCCTGTTTCCATCATGGTAACAGCACGGTGGAATTGATAAAGGAGTACGAACGCTGCATGGAAACCGAAGGTCATCCGGGATTGGAAAACCTCTTGGCACGTATGGATCAGGAGAAAGCTTGGGAGTATGAACAGAAAGCCAAGCAAATCCTTTCACAACTTAAAATCCGTAATTTCGATCAGAAAGTGAAGCAACTGTCCGGCGGACAGCTGAAGCGTGTTGCTTTGGCAAATGCTTTGATTACCGAACCGGACCTGTTAATCCTTGATGAGCCGACCAACCATCTGGACTTGGATATGACCGAATGGTTGGAAGATTACCTGCGTCGTACCAACCTTAGCCTGCTGATGGTGACTCACGACCGTTACTTCCTTGATCGTGTTTGCTCCGAGATTATCGAAATAGACAATCAACAAATCTACCAATATAAAGGTAACTACAGCTATTATCTCGAAAAGCGTCAGGAACGTATTGAATCTAAGAGCGTGGAAATAGAGCGTGCCAATAATCTGTATCGTACAGAACTCGACTGGATGCGCCGGATGCCGCAGGCACGCGGACATAAGGCTCGTTACCGGGAAGATGCTTTCTACGAATTGGAAAAGGTTGCGAAGCAGCGTTTTAATACTGATAATGTAAAGCTGGAAGTGAAAGCATCGTATATCGGAAGCAAGATATTCGAAGCCGACCATCTTTTCAAGAGTTTCGGAGATCTGAAGATTCTGGATGATTTCTCTTATATCTTCTCTCGTTATGAGAAGATGGGAATTGTAGGAAATAACGGAACCGGAAAATCTACTTTTATCAAGATATTGATGGGACAAGTCAAGCCTGATAGCGGAACAGTGGATATTGGCGAAACAGTTCGTTTCGGTTATTATTCGCAGGACGGACTTCAGTTTGACGAACAGATGAAAGTGATTGATGTGATACAGGATATTGCCGAAGTCATCGAATTGGGCAATGGAAAGAAGCTGACTGCTTCTCAATTTCTGCAGCATTTCCTGTTTACTCCTGAAACCCAGCATAGCTATGTCTATAAATTGAGTGGGGGAGAGCGTCGCCGTCTTTACCTTTGTACCATCCTGATGCGTAATCCTAACTTTCTAGTATTGGACGAGCCTACCAATGACCTCGATATTATCACGCTGAATGTGCTCGAAGAATATCTCCAAAACTTCAAAGGCTGTGTGATTGTCGTTTCCCATGACCGTTACTTTATGGATAAAGTAGTAGATCACCTGATGGTATTCAACGGGCAGGGAGATATCCGTGACTTCCCCGGAAATTATAGTGATTATCGTGACTGGAAAGAGGCGAAAGAACAAAAAGAGAAAGAAGCGGAGAAGCCGCAGGAAGAAAAGACCGCCCGTGTCCGCCTGAACGACAAACGTAAGATGAGCTTCAAGGAAAAGCGTGAATTCGAGCAACTGGAAAAAGAAATCGCCGAACTGGAAGCTGAAAAAACACAAATTGAGGAACTTCTTTGTAGCGGCACACTTTCCGTTGACGAATTGACTGAAAAGTCAAAACGTTTGCCCGAAGTCAATGATATGATTGACGAAAAGACAATGCGTTGGTTGGAACTTAGCGAAATAGAAGGCTGATTCGTGCCACTATATTGGCACCTTTGTGCCACCTCTTTGGCGTAGCAGTGCCAACATGCTGGCACAGTTGTGCCACTTCGATGGCACAAGTATAGTTTATTATATTCCCGGATAACCAAATAATGATAATATACCCCCAAACAATATAACCTAGTATGACAAACCTAACCAATTATCATAGCCACTGCCTGTATTGCGACGGACGAGCCAATATGGACGATTTTATTCGTTTTGCTATCAGCGAAGGGTTTACTTCTTATGGCATTTCTTCTCATGCTCCACTACCATTTTCTACCGCATGGACGATGGAGTGGGATAGAATGGAAGATTACCTTTCCGAATTCTCTCGTCTGAAAAAGAAATATGCAGGTAAGATAGAGCTTGCCATCGGTCTCGAAATTGACTACCTGAATGAAGAAAACAATCCCTCTTTGCCTTGTTTTCAAAAACTACCACTTGACTACCGGATAGGTTCTGTGCATATGTTGTATTCTCCAGAAGGGAAAATCGTAGATATTGATACCCCGGCAGATCTTTTCCGTCAATTGGTAGACAGGCACTTCGATGGTGACTTGGATTCTGTTGTCCACCTTTATTATAAGAACCTGCTCCGTATGGTAGAGCTGGGAGGATTTGATATTGTCGGCCATGCTGACAAGATGCATTATAACGCTTCCTGTTATCGTCCGGGTTTGCTTGATGAAGCATGGTATGACACGTTGGTCCGCGATTACTTCGCGGTGATTGCCGCACGTGGTTATATGGTGGAAATCAATACCAAGTCTTATCATGAGCTGGGTACATTCTATCCGAATGAACGTTATTTCCCTTTCCTGAAAGAATTGGGTATTCGGGTACAGGTGAATAGTGATGCGCACTACCCTGAAAGAATAAACAATGCCCGCTTCGAAGGGTTAGCCGCTTTGAAGAAAGCAGGTTTTACTTCGGTGGTAGAATGGCATGGGGGGAAATGGGAAGATATTCCCATAGGATAAGTTATTCCATATCCAGGATCTCTTGTTTCTCTTCATTCAACGAAATCAACGTTTTCTTTAGCTCGTCTATTCGTGAATCAATTTCAGTCAACTTCTTCAGATACATAGTTCTAGGTAGCGCATCTTCATAGGCCATGATAAACTCCTCTTTTTCGTCAAAGAGCTGCTCTATTTGCTCTTCAACTCTATTTATAGCACATGTAATTTCTCCTATCATAAATCTTTCGTTTTTTATAGATGCCTTTATTCCATCCTCTTGCAAGCATTTGCCTGGAAAAACTCGTTCAACGTATCTTCATAGTTACCATGAAGCATAATATGATGATTTCCCAGTGGATTCTTTAAGAAGTATTCGGCCGGAGTATTCATGCGGATGCGCACTTGTGTACGGCACATATTAATATAATTAGTGTTTTCAGTCAATGTTCCTGTAGACAAGTAATATTCATCCAGACATTCACCGCCACATTTTATGATCGTTACATCCCCCGTCGGAAGTAGCCCTTGTATGGCAATTCCTTTTTCTGTTTCAAAGTGATTGCGGATAATATATCTCTCCGTTTGTTTGAGACCTACGGTGCAATGTGCCAATATCAGTTCATTCGTACGGGAATTAATCATGGAAGGATTTGCCATAAATCCGTCTTTACCCGTAAGTGCTTTAACTGCTAATAGCGTAAATACAGATTGAAGATCTCCTTCACAACCTGCTATTATCCCGTCATCATTCAATAAAGATAATGCCACGCATCCGGTAGTGTCGATTTGTTCAATCAGTTTAAAGCAGCTTAATGTCAGCGCTTCCAGATTTTCTTCCTGACAGACCTTTTTGATTGCCCGGTATAATCGCATCGCTTTGATTAAATCTTCGGGAGTTCCTTCGCGGCAGGCAAGAGCTTGTGATGCTACAGCTGCGCATGATGCTCCGACTTGGTCATCCGTAATGTGTTTAAATTGTTCATAAATCCGTTCCAATGGAATATCTACATATTCGATTCCCCAACGACGTTTTGCCAACAAGTAGTCTACGTTACTGGCAACTAACCAGGAAGAAGGACTTCCAATGACTCCGATACGTTTGCCGAACAAGGAACGTTGTGCCTGGAAATTATTATAAAGTGTATGGATACGTAAGATGATAGCCGGTAATTCACCGTGCAGAATTTCACTTTTCATTCCGCGTCCCCGTAACCAGGTGGAAATTTCCAGTGCGGCAGCAAGAGAATTCTGCATGCCGTCTGCCAGTAAAATGGCGGGGCGAGGGAGGTTTTCGAAATGCTGTATGACCAGTCTTTCCACCCCACCGGTAGCGACGAAAATGATTTTGAAATCGTCACTACTAAGTTTGTCCATATCTTGATGGTCGACGAACTTTACAGTATAATATTTTTCAATCTCGCTCAAAATAGCTTCGTGCGAGCTACGTAGCGAGACTTGTTTGTGAAGTATTGAAGCGAATGAGATAAGGTGTATGGTCATTATGATATTGTTTTAAGTTTTCCGTATGACAAATGTATAGCTTTCTTTTCAATTTACCATAACGATTTTAACCTTGCTAAGGTTTTTAAAGTTTTTATGTCTCTGTATTCAAATTATTGCGTACATTTGCAGCTCCAAGTAGAAAAAGTAAATAGTAATTAGTAATTTGTAGTTAAAATTATGCCAACCATATCCATTCGCGGAAACGAGATGCCTGCATCTCCTATCAGAAAACTGGCTCCTTTGGCAGACGCTGCCAAGCAACGCGGAGTCCATGTGTTTCACCTGAACATCGGACAGCCTGATCTGCCCACTCCTCAGGCCGCGATTGACGCGATACGCAATATTGATCGTAAAGTGCTGGAATATAGCCCCAGTGCAGGTTATCGTAGCTATCGCGAAAAATTAGTGGGATATTATGCAAAGTTCAATATCAACCTTACAGCAGACGATATAATCATTACATCAGGAGGTTCGGAAGCCGTGCTTTTTTCCTTCCTTTCCTGCCTGAATCCGGGAGATGAAATTATCGTTCCGGAACCTGCATACGCTAACTATATGGCATTTGCAATCTCTGCCGGGGCTAAGATTCGTACTATTGCTACGACCATTGAAGAAGGTTTTTCTCTTCCGAAAGTAGAGAAGTTTGAAGAACTGATTAATGAACGTACGAAAGCGATTCTTATTTGTAACCCAAACAATCCTACCGGTTATTTGTATACACGTCGTGAAATGAATCAGATTCGTGACTTGGTAAAGAAGTACGATTTATTCCTTTTCTCTGATGAAGTATATCGTGAGTTCATATATACCGGTTCTCCTTATATTTCTGCCTGCCATCTGGAAGGTATTGAAAATAATGTGGTACTGATTGATTCGGTATCCAAACGATATTCCGAATGTGGTATCCGCATTGGTGCGTTGATTACCAAAAACAAGGAGATACGCGATGCTGTTATGAAGTTCTGTCAGGCTCGTTTGAGTCCTCCGTTGATTGGACAGATTGCTGCAGAAGCTTCTTTGGATGCTCCGGAAGAATATTCACGCGAAACGTATGATGAGTATGTAGAACGTCGTAAATGTTTGATTGACGGTTTGAACCGTATTCCCGGCGTTTATTCGCCCATTCCGATGGGAGCTTTCTATACAGTGGCCAAACTTCCGGTAGATGACTCCGATAAGTTCTGCGCATGGTGTCTTTCTGATTTTGAGTATGAAGGTCAGACTGTATTCATGGCTCCGGCTTCCGGTTTCTATACCACTCCGGGATCTGGAATCAACGAGGTTCGTATTGCTTACGTATTGAAAAAAGAAGATTTAACCCGTGCACTTTTTGTCTTGCAGAAGGCTTTGGAAGTGTATCCGGGAAGAACGGAATAAATTCTAGTATTAAGTATTAACCGTAGTTTCTGGGGTGTTTGTTGCTGCTACACTTAATACTTAATACCTAATACTTAAACAAATGTCTTTATCACTTTTCATAGCCCGGCGTATCTATCGTGAAAGCGATGGCGGAAAGCAGGTGTCACGTCCTGCGGTCCTCATTGCCATGGCGGGTATTGCTATTGGTTTGGCCGTAATGATTATTGCAGTGGCGGTAGTCATCGGGTTTAAAAGTGAAGTGAGAAATAAAGTTATAGGATTCGGGTCGCATATCCAGATAACTAATTTGGATGCGGTCAGTTCTTACGAAACCCATCCCATTGTGGTAGGAGACAGTATGATGACTGCTCTTGCTGATTATCCGGAGATAAGCCATGTGCAGCGTTTCTCTACCAAACCGGGTATGATTAAGACCGATGACGCTTTTCAAGGAATGGTGTTGAAAGGTGTAGGTCCGGAGTTTGACCCCCATTTTATAAAAGAGTATTTGGTAGAAGGGGAGATTCCTGTTTTCAGTGATTCAGTTTCTACCAATCAAGTACTTATCTCGAAAGCGTTGGCAACTAAAATGAAGTTGAAACTGGGAGATAAGATATATACCTATTATATACAGGATGATATTCGCGCTCGTCGCCTGACGATTGCCGGAATTTATCAGACGAATTTCTCCGAATACGACAACCTCTTTTTACTGACGGATCTTAATCTGGTGAATCGTTTGAACGGTTGGCAACCGGAACAGGTGACCGGTGTGGAATTACAGGTGAAAGATTATGATAGACTGGAAGATATAACCTATGAGATCGCAACTGATATTGACAACAGGCAAGATGAGTTGGGAGGTGTGTATTATGTGCGTAACATCGAACAACTGAATCCTCAAATCTTTGCTTGGCTTGATTTATTGGATTTGAACGTATGGGTGATTCTGATTTTGATGATAGGAGTTGCTGGCTTCACCATGATTTCCGGTTTATTGATTATTATCATCGAACGTACCAATATGATTGGGATTTTAAAAGCATTGGGAGCCAATAATTTCACGATTCGCAGAACCTTTCTTTGGTTTGCAGTCTTTTTGATTGGCAAAGGAATGTTTTGGGGCAATGCCATTGGCTTGGCATTCTGTATCCTTCAGTCTCAATTCGGATTCTTTAAACTTGATCCGGCGACTTATTATGTAGATACTGTTCCAGTTTCTTTTAATGTTTTACTTTTTATCTTGATTAATTTGGGCACTTTGTGTGCATCTGTATTGATGTTGATTGGTCCTTCATTTCTTATCACTAAGATCAATCCGGCAAGCTCCATGAGATACGAATAATCCTCTTTTTTCCTATCTGATTTTTACTGCAAAAATAATTTGGTCTATTGCGTGATGTGGAGTGAATAATATGTCTATATTTGCGCCCAATTTACTTAATATCCTCTTGTAGGTTTAATTTTTAACCATTATGAATAATGTGTTAATTCTGTTGGATAATCTGGATGACTGGAAACCGTATTATGAGACAAGTAGTGTCCTGACTGTTTCCGACTATCTAAAAAACAAGCCGGTGGAGAAAGACCGGAAGTTAGTTATTAATCTTAGCAATGATTACAGCTATAACTCTGAAGGGTATTACTGTTCGCTGCTAGCCCAAACGAGAGGACAGAAAGTCATTCCGGATGTTGATATCATCAACAAAATGGAGGTTGGAACGGGGGTGCGGATGGACCGTAGTCTGCAAGCCCTTTGTTATCAATGGATACAGAAGAATGACATCAAGGATGATATCTGGTACCTGAATATTTACTTTGGCAAATGCCGGGAAAAAGGTCTGGAACGGATTGCGCGTTTTATTTTCGAGAATTACCCTTGCCCATTGTTAAGAGTGGCTTTGAATACTCATCCCAGAAATCAGATCGAGGGCATTCATTTTCTTCCCCTGAATCAGCTTAATGATGCAGAGCAGGATTTCTTTGCCAATACGCTGGATAACTTTAACAAGAAAATATGGCGTGCACCGAAGTCGGCAAAGGCTTCCCGTTACAGTCTCGCTGTATTGGTCGATCCACAGGAGAAATTTCCTCCCAGCAATAAAGGTGCTCTGCACAAATTGACGGAGGTAGCTAAGAAAATGAACATCCATGTGGAGATGATAACCGAAGATGATGCTATCCGTTTGCTCGAATTTGATGCCTTGTTTATTCGTACTACAACTTCACTCAATCATTATACATTCCATTTGTCACAGTTGGCTGCACAAAACGGAATGGCTGTTATTGACGATCCGTTGTCTATCATTCGGTGTACGAACAAAGTGTATCTGAAAGAACTTTTTGAGAAGGAAAAGATATCTGCTCCTAAGTCTACATTGATTTTTCAATCCAACCATCATTCGTTTGAACAGATAAGCGAACTGGTAGGTGCTCCTTTTATCCTGAAAATACCGGATGGCTCTTATTCCATTGGTATGAAAAAAGTGTCGAACGAAGAGGAACTGCAAGCCAGTCTGAAGATACTGTTTGAAAAATCGGCAATCTTGCTGGCACAGGCATTTACTCCAACGGAATTTGACTGGCGTGTCGGTCTATTGAACGGTGTACCGCTCTATGCTTGCAAATATTATATGGCAAAAGGACACTGGCAAATTTACTGTCACTATGATTCGGGCAGAAGCCGTTGTGGATTGGTAGATACGATTCCTATTTATCAGGTGCCTCGTGTGGTATTGGATACAGCTGTAAAGGCTGCCAATCTGATAGGAAAAGGGTTATACGGAGTCGATCTGAAAATGGTGGATGATAGGGCTTATGTGATTGAAATCAATGACAATCCGAGCATCGATCATGGACTGGAAGATGCCATTATCGGTGATGAAATGTATTACCGTTTGTTGAATCACTTTGAACAAGTGCTAGAAACAAAACATTATTGATTATGGAGCCGATAATCGTCCGTAAAGCACAGCAGGCAGACATTCCCGCTATTTTGGAAATAGAGTGGGAGTGTTTCCGGGAAGACAGTTTTTCAAAAGAGCAGTTTGCCTATCTGATAAGCCGTTCGAAAGGAACTTTCTATGTGATGATGGAGGCGGATAGGGTGATCGCTTATGTCTCCCTGTTATTTCATGGGGGAACTCGCTATTTAAGAATCTATTCGATAGCTGTTCATCCGGATTATAGAGGAAGAGGACTGGGGCAGGTATTGATGGACCAGACGATTCAGACGGCCGGTGAATGTAAGGCTGCAAAGATTACGCTTGAAGTGAAAGTGACCAATACTTCCGCTATCGGGCTATATATGAAAAATGGCTTTATTCCTGTTGGAATAAAGCCATGCTATTATCACGATGGTTCGGATGCTATTTATATGCAGCGATTGATTTAACAATAAGTCTGCCTTTTCACGAAATCCGGTTTATCTTCTCATGAAATCTCCTTTTCCCCGGAAGAAACGACAGAGTTTGAACTTCAATGACTGTATAGGTTGGATAAGGTCGAAAACTGGTAACGAGAAATAGTATTTTCGTCCTCCACCCATTTCTTTTGCCGTGCGGTTGATAATGACAGCTTGTACTGTAAAGCGCAATAGCCAGATCAGGAATGCGATGCCTGCCACCAGCCAGTGGAAATTAAGAATCCCGAATACGATACCTGCTATACAGGCAATATAGAATAACAAACGGGAGAATGTCTCAAATCCCAGGAGGTAACGCTGTATTCCGTGGTAGAATCTGGCAGTAGCCATATAACTAACCTTTTCTTCTTTCCAATCTTTGTAGCGATATACGGGCTGTATCCGTGTGGTAGCGTTGAAGTCTGTTTCAACACGGGTGTTGGAGGAGGTAGCTAGTTCATTAATGAATAAATCATCTTCTCCACGTTGCAGATTCAGGTATTTGGAGAAACCTTTCTGTTGAAAGAATAGTTCTTTTCGGTAAGCCAGGTTGCGTCCGATACCGATATAAGGTTTTCCGGCTAGCGCGAATCCCAGATAGCGCAAAGACTGGAATAAAGCGTCGAATGCAGTACGTTTGTGCAACCATCCTTTTGTGCGGTCGTATCCGCTATATCCTAACACAATTTGAGTCTGTGGAGTGAAATTACGTGCCATCAGTTTTAACCACTGGTTGCTGGCGGGCATACAGTTTGTTTCCGTAAATACCAGCCAGTCATGTTTGCTGGCTTTGATGCCTAACGTCAGAGCCAGTTTCTTATGACTGATATAGCGTGCACTTTCGGGCGTAAAACTATGGTAAAGATGAGGATATTTTTCTTCCATCACTCCCAGTATATCCTCGGTGTCATCTGTGGAAGCATCATTGATGACAATCACTTCAAATTGTGGATAGTCCTGTTCCAGAATGGCAGGTAGAATTTTACGAAGATTTTCAGCCTCATTGCGTGCGCAGAGAATCACGGAAAGTGGAGGCTGTTCTCGTGTGAAATGTGCCTCTTCTTTGTCCACAGCCTTATTGTGGACATGTATTCGATTGTACAGGCCGAAATAATAAATGAGCTGAATGATAAAAAGAATACCTGCCGCCGATAAAAGAATCAGTTCGACAGTATTGAATGTAAATGTTTCCATCAAATTATAGTGTCGTTTTTACAGCCGCAAAAGTACACAATTTTTCGGTAGTTCCGTCATCTCGATGGGAGGTTATTTCGCAAGTCGAGATATTCTTTCTTGAACATATCCACAAAAAGAAAGAATAATGAAAGAAGCAACGGACCGAAGATGACTCCCATAAACCCGAATATCGGCAGACCGATGACTACTCCAAAAATAGTGATAAGCGGATGCGTATCCGCCATCTTCTTTTGAAGGATGAACCGGATGAGATTGTCCGATTGCGATACGACGATAGCCCCATAGCCAAAAAGCCCGATGGCGTTGAACCAGTCTCCGCTGATGGCAAGATAAGTGGCTACAGGAAACCATACCAATGCCGTACCTACCATCGGAATGATGGTTGCAAAGCAGGTCAGGAATCCCAGCATCAGTATGTTCGGTGCTCCGAAAAGCAGATAGCCTATCATAGCCACGCCTCCCTGGATGATAGCCAGTAAGGGAATACCGATAGCATTGGAACGGACAATCATATTGATTTCGTGAATGACTTCCTGCGTATTGGTTTCATTAAATGGCAGAATGTCATTGACATAAGCTTCCATCTTTTTTCCTCCAATCAGCATGAAATAAAGCACAAAGATCATGACGAACAGGTTGATGGCAAGGCTGCTGATGCTTTCCATTATAATTTGTCCGATACGGGGAAGTATGGACATGATGAATGACAGCGTATCTTTTCCCAATACATCGTATCCTGTTTTCTCTTTGATGAATTCTGCTACCTGTTGAATAGGTGCAATATAGGTCTGTGGATCCAGATTGATATCCTGTAACTTGTTTGCCACCATCCAGACAGTCAATCCCAAAGGGATAAGAAAGACGAAAATCGTTTCTGCGGTAATCAACAGTGCGCTGATGCTTCGTTTCAGCTTTCGTTTTTCTACCAGATGATTCATCTGTCCGCGTACAAGAATGTAGATGGTGAGTGCTCCCAGCAATCCCCCCAGGAAAGGAGTGATTTGGCGGAAGATGATGACTCCCATAAACAGGATGATGACAATGAGGGAATATTTCCAGTATTGTTCTTTGGTGCTCATATCGTGTAAAATTCGTTTATATGATAATAAACACTCGAAGACCGTGAAAGGTTTGTTTTACAGTGAAATGTCGATATGATCATCATTGAATTATTCCATCGGATATTCGTTAATATCCGATGGATTTATGTTAAATGTTAACGAAACTATTGATTCTATTAAACCATGTTATAAGATACGCTGCTTGAGCCTGAAAATTTGGAGATATGCAGAAAGTCCGTATCTTTGCAATGTGTTTTTCATAGTATTAGATTTAAGGTTAACAAAAGATTGGCTGTCTGGGATAGATAGCCTTTTTTTATGCTCTTTTCCAAGCAAAAACATAGCGTCACTATCCGGTCGGGATGGTTACCCTATCCCATGAATATACCGTCACTATCATAAGTGGATACCGTCACCATGTTTAAAATGAGTTTTTTCTGTCTTTTCTATTATTCTCATCCTATCGTGAGTTGTCAATAAAATTCCAATATGCTTATTCGTTGGAATGGTGATTTGGTAAATTGTTGATATTTAGCGGCATTTATTGTTTGGATCTTATATGCTATGTTTTTGTACTTATAAGTATTCGTTGACTATTCATTAGCTACCTTAAATGTACTTTACTGTTATAAAAGAATAATAATCAAAAGTTTATCGTATTACCGGAAATTAATACCGTAACTTGCAGAAAAGGAAATCCCGTCTATTTTATCCCCGAATATAAACTATCCTAAAAAAGAAATGAATTATGAAAGGTCAAGAGAAAAAAAGAGAAGCAAAGAAAGAAAAGTCGGACAAGAAGATTAAAGTATTGACTGATTATCAGAGAGAGAAGCAGAGTAAGAGTGACAAAGGAATGAGTATAATACCAAGGACATAATGGTACATGTAAAAAAGGAAGGTGTTATATTGGAAAGAACTTCGCTTGAGTTTGAGAACGAAGGTGTGATGAATCCGGCAGTGATTGCCGAAGGAAATACGGTGCATATGTTTTATCGTGCAGTCAAAAAAGGAAACTATTCATCCATCGGTTATTGCCGGCTTGAAGGCCCTTTAACGGTGGTAGAGAGGGATGTGGCTCCATTGCTGTTTTCCGAGTTTGAGTATGAGTGCCAAGGAGTGGAAGATCCCCGGATCGTGAAGATAGAGGATCTCTATTATCTCACTTATACAGCCTATGACGGATACAGTGCTGTCGGTGCTCTCGCTGTTTCTTCGGATTTGAGGCATTTTGAGAAGAAAGGCATCATTACTTCCCAGATAACCTATCCGCAATTCCGGGAACAGCTTCGTACCCAGCAGGCTATTATCAGTAAATATTTCCGCTCCGGCAATAAACGTGAGGCAACTAACGAGAAAGGGCATCCGCTCTATATGATGGATAAGAACGTAGTGTTCTTTCCCCGTAAAATCAACGGGAAGTTCTACTTTATGCATCGTATCCGTCCTGACATCCAGTATGTGGCGGTGGAACGTCTTGATATGCTGACGAAAGAGTTCTGGAAAAGATATTATCAGAATTTCGCCAAACGCATCCTGCTGGCGCCTTATCACGATCATGAATCAAGTTACATCGGAGCCGGATGTCCCCCGATAGAGACAAAAGCCGGTTGGCTGTTGATTTATCATAGTGTATATGATACTCCTTCCGGCTATGTTTATTCCGCCTGTGCGGCTTTGTTGGATATAGACAATCCGGCTATTGAAATAGCCCGTTTGCCTTATCCGTTGTTCACTCCCGAGGCAGAATATGAACTGTCCGGTGTAGTCAATAGAGTTTGTTTTCCAACGGGCACAGCCCTGTTTGGTGACACTCTCTATATCTATTATGGAGCAGCCGACAAATATGTGGCTTGCGTGTCAGTGCAACTGACAGAGTTGTTAGATGAATTAATAAAACAAATCAAATGAGAAAAATAATATGTATTACTACTTATCCTCCTCGTGAATGTGGCATAGCCACTTTTGCCCAGGACTTGATCCGGGCTATCCTTTCAAAGTTTGGAGAATCTTACTCCATAAAGATATGTGCAGTGGAGTCCGATACGGAAAAACAGACTTGTACGGAAGACGTCGAGTATGTTCTTGATACGTCGGATATTTCTGCCTATGCTACTTTGACCAGACAGTTGAATGAAAATTCTGAAGTTAAAATGGTGCTGGTGCAGCATGAATTCGGATTATATGCAGCGCAGGAAGAAGCTTTTCTGCAAATGTTGCAACAACTTCTCAAACCCGTGATTCTTGTCTTTCATACAGTACTTGCGCAACCTTCACCCGCCCTTTACCGGAGTGTGGGAAGAATGATGGCTACCTGTGCGAATCTGGTAGTCATGACACAAAACTCCCGGGAGATTCTCCTGCGGGATTATCAGGCAGATGGAGATAAAATTGCGGTGATTCCTCACGGTACCCATTTAGTATCGTTCAGAGATAAGAGCAAATTAAAAGATTTTTATCAGCTTTCGGGCAGGCGTGTGCTTTCTACCTTCGGGCTGCTTAGTCCCGGCAAAAGTATCGAAACCACATTGGATGCCTTACCGGCCATTGTGAAGACGAATCCTTCTGTGATATTCCTTATTATCGGCAAAACGCATCCGGGGGTGCTGAAAGTAGAAGGAGAGAAATATCGTAATCTGTTGGAAGCGAAAATAAAGGAGTTGCATCTGGAAGAACATGTGCTCTTTATCAATCAATATCTTGAACTTCCCGTCTTATTGGAATATTTGCAGTTGACAGATGTGTATCTTTTTACTTCAAGTGACCCGAATCAGGCAGTGAGCGGGACATTTGTTTATGCGTTAAGCTGCGGATGCCCGATTATAGCTACCCCTATTCCCCATGCATTGGAATTGTTGAGTGATGATTCCGGTATCATCTTCGATTTTAAGAACTCGGAGCAGTTGTCCGAAGCTGCCAATCATCTGCTTGCTGATGAAAAGTTGCGGACTCAGATGAAACTGGTCGGTCTGCAGAAGACAGCGGCTACAGCTTGGGAAAATGTGGCTATTGCCTATGCGTCTCTTTTCCAGAAAACGGGCAGGGTGGAAGAGGAACTGATTTACTCTCTGCCTCCCATAGACACTTACCATATCCGGCGCATGAGCCGCCAGTGGGGAATTATCCAGTTTTCGAAAGGAAATCGTCCGGACAGTTCCACCGGCTATACATTGGATGATACGGCACGTGCGTTAATGGCGATGTGTCAGGTGGTTGCTACGGGACAGGGAAAAGTGAAAGAGCGGTATGTCAAGACCTACTTGAATTTTATCCGTTACTGTCAGCAGCCGGACGGCTCTTTTTTGAATTACGTGGATAAAGATGGAATATTCACTTCGCAAAATGAGGAAGTGGGACTGGACGATAGTAATGGACGGGCTGTTTGCGCTTTGGGATATTTTATTTCTTGTGCCGGGCATTTTCCCGCTCCGTGGAAAGAGGAGGCGGAAGCTATTCTCAAGCGTACCTTCCAACGGTTTGACCGGATAGAGTCTCCCCGTAGCATTGCTTTTATGCTCAAGGGATTCTACTATTATAGCCGTGAATGTCCTTCGGCGCAGACCGATGCGTGCATCTGGCTGCTGGCCAATAAACTGGCGCAGATATATCGTCGAACGGCAGAAGTACATTGGCGATGGTTTGAGGCATATCTCACTTATGATAATGCCATTTTGCCGGAAGCAATGTTGTTGGCCCATCTGGCTATTGGCAGAGAGGAGTATAAAGAAATAGCCCGTGAATCTTTCGAATTCTTATTGAAAAAAGTATTTGTAGGCAATCGTATTCAGGTGGTTTCCAATCAGGGATGGATGCACAAAGGGAAGAGCAGTCATGGATTTGGAGAACAGCCCGTAGACGTGGCGGGCATGGTGATTGCTCTGAAGACCTTTTATCAAGTATTTAAGGACGAAAAATATCTTCGTATGCAAAAAGATGCTTTCAACTGGTTTCTGGGCAATAACCATTTACATCAGATTGTTTACAATCCTGCTACCGGTGGTTGCTATGACGGACTGGAAGAAAATAACATCAATTTGAATCAGGGAGCGGAATCTACCGTTTGCTATTTGATGGCACGACTGTCTCTTTTATCTGACTAATTTCGTATAATTGCAGGCATAAACTGCAATGTTATGAAATCGGTATTTATTAAGGTGCTTCGTGTACTGATGCTTTTTTCTCAATAAAAGGTTTCTCTCATTATTCTACTTTAGCCCTTAGTCGTATGTTTGGCGGGAAGAAGGATATCCTCTACTCCTTCATGGCATAAGACAGCATAGCTTGGCGTAATGTGATTTACCGCATTACGACCAAGCTTATCTGCAATGTGACAGCCCGGCAAGACTTCAAGAAAAGTCATCTGCCTATGGTCTTGATTAGTGATGACTCCGATTTGCCCAAAAGCGGTGTGAAGATGGAATTTATTGGGAAGATCTTTTCCCATGTACATCAGAAGTGTATTCTCGGCTATAAAGCCCTTATGCTGTGTTGGAGCGATGGACGTACCCAATTTATGCTCGATGCTTTCCTGCATGGAGGAAAAGGAAAATTAGAAGGAAAGGAACAGGGGGTGACTGTCCGACAAAAACTCCTATATAACCAAGCGCAAAGAAGAGTATTTCATGAGCAAAGGAAACAAACTCATTGAAATGGTAAAACGAGCTATTCGTGCAAAAATACCATTTGAATACCTGCTGGTAGACAGCTGGTTTACTTGTACCAAGCTTGTGGATTTAGTTTCCAACTCTCACAAGAAATTTCATCTTTTGGGTATGGTGAAGATGGGCAATACCAAATATGTCACTAAGAAATGGGGGAAGTCTCTGCTAAAGTAATCATCGGGAAACTAAAGAGTTCAAAGTCTATAAGATATAGTCGCCGTTACAGATGTCACTACACGATGGTCGATGCAACTCTCGCAGGCAGGGCTGTCAGACTATTTTTTTTGTCGACGTGGAAAGAATGAAGGCCGGAAAGTCTTACTGACAACCGATACAAAAATGGATTTCATGCGAGTTTACGAAATATATGCAATGAGATGGTCTATAGAGGTTTTCTTTGCAAATGGGAAAAGAATATTGGGATTGGCTGATTGTTCTGCAAGGGATTCTCTTAAATTTCACACATCTCATTGGTGATGATACGCTATAATTTGCTCGCTTCAATAAAGCGAATCCATGACTATGAAATAATCGGGGGACTCTTTGCTGAAATTTATGAGGGAGTACATGAGTTAACTGTGATTGAAAAATATGGGGTATCATACTCGAAGTGGTAGCAGTGATTGCTGAATTTACAGGAGCTGACTCGGAAGAACTCATTCTTTAAGTCATTGAAAGTAATAAACGTCTAGACACATTCCGAGCATATGCTCAAACGGCATAATTTCTAAATCCGAAACTTGAGTAAGAATGTCCTCCAATCTGATTTTTAGACTCATGTGTTTATGCATGGATGACATCCTATATATGTGATTCAAGAATTTCTTTAATTGCTTATTTAGGAAGTATGGCTATTCTATAAATATACCTTCACTATAGTAGATATCGCTACTATGGTTAAAATGAGTATCTCTGTCCTTGCTATTGTCCTAAATGAGAGCTCAATATGTACTAAAAGTATGTTTCTCAACATAAATGTGCATTTTCTTATTATAATGCCCTTGCATTCTAAAAAAAATCTTTTAATATTGCATTTGTATTATTTGTCTGACAAATAATACAAATGATAGAATCTAATAATATGAAGATAGAAATTAATCAAACAACATTGATCGATCAGGTAGAAGACAGCTTACTTACCTACTTTAAAAAGAATGATTTGAGATGTGGAGATTCTATTCCCAATGAGAATAATCTGGCCGCAGAATTAGGAGTTGCAAGAAGTGTTGTCAGAGAAGCTTTGAGCCGTTTGAAAATGATGGGACTGATTCATGCGCGCCCTCGTAAGGGAATGGTTTTGACTGAACCTTCCATTTTAGGTGGAATGAAAAGAGTGATAGATCCTCGTGTTTTGAGTGAAGAAACAATTTTGGATTTATTGGATTTCAGAATCGCACTTGAAATAGGAATATCAAGTGATATTTTCCGTAAGATAACTCCTAAAGATATTGAGGAATTGAGCGAGATTGTGAAAATGGGAATTGTTTTCGAGAATAACGAGTATGCGTTAATCAGCGAATCGGCTTTTCATACAAAACTATACAAAATTACGGGAAATAAAATAATATCTGAATTTCAGGAAATCATTCATCCTATACTTGTCTATGTGAAAGAAAAGTTCAAAGACTACTTAAAACCTATAAATATAGAGATGAGTAAAAGCGGCAGAATAGCTACTCATGCTGATTTATTGGATTTTATAAGAAAAGGAGATGAGAAAGGCTATCGTGATGCCATTGAAAGACATTTTGAGGTTTATAAGATTTTTAAAGTGAACCGGAGTCTGGAATTGATGGCAGAGAAAAACGAAGAAGAAAGGATAGATAGTATATGAGAAAACTGTATTTTTTTATTTTATATTTATCTTTAATTTTATCATATATGAATACGGCTTGTTCGAGAAAAGGAGAAAATAAGATAGTAATGCAATGGGAAAACTCATTGTTACTTCCGGGATGTACCGGTATGCTGAAAAACGTTGGATTGGCTGGTGCATACTCAGGAATAGTAGAGGATAAATTACTAGTGCTGGGAGGAGCCAACTTTCCTGATAAATATCCTTGGGAGGGAGGAGTTAAAACTTGGTGGTCTACTTTATATAGTTATGATCTGCACATGGATAAGTGGACTGTTTATGATGATTTCCTTAACAGCCCATTAGCTTATGGAGTTTCGATATGCTTGCCGGAAGGGTTATTATGTATTGGAGGATGCGATCGTATGCAATGTAGCGATAAAGTTTTTCTCATAAAAAAAGAGGGCGTTTCATTTGTAGTAGATTCTGTTAGTTATCCGGCTTTACCGGTTCCGTTGGCAAATGCAACGGGGGCTATTGGGGATAACTGTATTTATATTGCTGGGGGGCAGGAAACTATGACAAATGAACAGTCGACCAATCATTTTTATATGCTTGATTTATTGCATAAAGAAAAAGGATGGCAGAAGATGCCCGGTTGGGAGGGACCATCGCTCGCCTATGCGGTAAGTGTGGTTCAGGGAGGACGATTCTATCTTTTTAGTGGAAGGAGTTATGCTCCGAATGAAGTGATGGTAGAATATACGGAGGGGTACGTATATGAACCAGGTAGCAGGAAATGGAGCAAAATAGCTGGTAATTTTCCTGTAATGGCGGGGACTGCTATTCCATATGAAAAAGACAAGATAATACTACTGGGAGGAGTTGAAGAAATACTACCTACATCTCCCGAGCATCCGGGATTTAGCCGTAAGTTACGAGTCATCAGTACAGAAACAAATTCTTTGGTGGATTCTTTAGACTGCCCTTATCCTATTCCTGTTACGACAAATGCGGTTTATATGGGGAATGACGTTTACGTGGTAAGCGGTGAAATACAACCTGGTATACGAACTCCCTTAATTTTGAAAGGAACTTTCTGAAAATAAAGTAAAATAACAATCTAATTAAATGCACTATGAACAATTATGAAAAACTGGAAGGTATGGTTGCGGCCACCTTCACCCCATTGGATGAGAATGGGGACGTAAATTTATCTGTTATTGATAAATATGCTGATTGGATAGCATCGACTCCTATCAAAGGGGTATTTGTGTGCGGCACAACCGGTGAATTTTCTTCATTGGCGATCGATGAGCGTAAATTAATTCTTGAAAAATGGCTCGTTTCTGCCCGTAAGCGATTCAAGGTCATAGCTCATGTAGGCTCAAACTGTCAACGAAGTGCAATGGAACTGGCACGTCATGCTGCACAAGTAGGGGCCGATGCTATTGCTTCAATTGCTCCCTCTTTTTTTAAACCGGGAACAGTAGATGAATTAGTTGATTTTTTTGCACCTATTTGCCACTCTGCTGCTGGCTTACCTTTCTATTATTATAATATGCCATCGATTACAGGGGTTAATTTGCCGGTGGATAAGTTTTTGGTAGAAGGGAAAAAGAAAATACCTAATCTGGTGGGTACTAAGTTTACTCATAATAACCTGATGGAGATGGGAGTTTGCATAGAGTTGGAGCAACATCGGTTTGAAGTATTGCATGGTTATGATGAAATTCTTATTTCCGGCTTGGCTATGGGAGCTGTAGCAGGAGTTGGGAGTACGTATAATTATATACCTAATGTCTATCAGGCTATTTTTGATTCAATGAAAATGAACGATTTGGAAACGGCTCGCCACAATCAGATAAAATCCATACGTACCGTGGAGGTTATTATTAAATATGGTGGCGGAGTGCGCGGTGGCAAAGCGATTATGAAGCTGATAGGTATTGATTGCGGTTCTTGCCGGTTGCCGATAAAACCTTTTTCTGTTGATGAATATGAAAAACTAAGAGGTGATTTGGACGCTATAAAATTCTTTGAATTCTGAAAATAATAAAGAGGAGATGACAGTAAAAGTGTATTGCTGGGGTAAGCTACTTTACTTTCTGTCTATCCCCTCCAATCTAGTTAAATGCGTTCAAAATTACCTAAAATAAAGATACTATGAAAGTAAGTAAGAAAATATTTATCATATTTTCGATGATTTTGTTATTGGTGTCACCGGTCACATCTTTAGGTAAAGACATAAAATGGGTACTGGAGAGACCTGTTATTCCTGTGTTGGTAAAGAAACCGGCAAATCCTGTAATGAAGATAACTTTAATCAGGACAGATAATCAACCTTATGTTATCCGGCAAATAGATCTGGATTTATTGGGGAGCACGAATGTGGCAGATATTGTTTCTGTTGCCATATATGGTGCGAAGAAGAATGGACTGATAGATACGTCTCGTTTACTTTGTAATGCACTTCCCGCTACACAAAAAATGTCATTTACTAATGAAGTGCAGGTTAATCAGGATTCTTTGTCTTTTTGGGTAGCCGTAACATTGAAAGATACGGTTTCACTGGATCATCGTGTTCAGGTTAATTGTAACCGGGTGAAAACCACGAAAGGCAATCTGAAAATTTTGGATAAAACAAGTAAACCTTTACGAGTAGGAGTAGCTGTACGACAGAAAGGACAGGATGGATGTATCTCATCACGTATTCCAGGATTAGCTACTAGTAATAAAGGCACTTTATTGGCCATTTTTGATGCCCGCTATGATTATCCTCGTGATTTGCAGGGAAATATAGATATTGCTCTTCATCGTAGTACAGATAAGGGAGTAACTTGGCAACCCATTCAAACTGTTTTGGATATGGGGGAATGGGGAGGTTTACCACAGAAATACAATGGAGTGAGTGATGCCTGTATTTTAGTAGATAAAAATACTGGTGATATTTATGTAGCAGGATTATGGATGCACGGTCTGCTGGATAAAGACGGAAAGTGGATAGAAGGTCTGAATGAAAACAGTACGAACTGGACACATCAATGGAAAGGTAGAGGTTCTCAACCAGGAACAGGGCTAAAAGAAACTTCCCAGTTTATGATAGCAAAAAGTACGGATGATGGTCTTAGCTGGGGCTTTCCGGATAATATAACCTCAAAGACGAAACGCCCTGAATGGTGGTTATTTGCACCTGCACCCGGACAGGGAATTACGTTGACAGACGGAACGTTGGTATTTCCTACACAAGGACGTGACGAAAACGGGCTTCCTTTCTCGAATATTACGTATAGTAAAGATCATGGAAAGACGTGGGTGACCAGTAATCCTGCATATCAGGATGTTACGGAATGTAGTGTCGTACAATTGGGTGACGGCGCCTTGATGTTGAACATGCGTGATAACCGGAACAGAGGAAATAAAGACGTGAACGGTCGTAGAATCTGCACAACTATTGATCTGGGAGAAAGTTGGAAAGAACATCCAACTTCACGGAGAGCACTCGTAGAACCTACTTGTATGGCAAGTCTGCATCGACATGAGTATATGGAAGAAGGAAAGAAGAAAAGCATGCTTCTGTTTGTAAATCCGAATAATTATGGGACAAGAGATAATCTGACTTTAAAAGTTAGTTTTGATGATGGAATGACTTGGCCGGAAGAACATTGGATTCTTTTCGACCAATATCGTAGTGCCGGATATTCCTGCATTACATCCATAGATGAAAATTCAATAGGTATATTATATGAGAGTAGTCAGTCGGATTTAGCTTTTATAAAAATCAATTTAATAGAGATTTTAAAGTAAACGGACATGAATAATAAAACTTCAAATATATATCCTTGGGTAGTGGTTGGGCTGCTGTGGGGTGTTGCCTTGTTGAATTATATGGACAGGCAAATGCTTTCCACTATGCGAATTCCAATGATGGAGGATGTGCGGGAATTGGAATCAGCAGCCAATTTCGGTCGCCTGATGGCTGTATTCTTGTGGGTATACGGACTGATGAGTCCTTTATCGGGGATTGTCGGTGATCGTATGAGCCGCAAATGGTTGATTGTAGGTAGTCTGTGTGTGTGGTCAGGAGTTACTTACTTGATGGGATATGCCACCACTTTCAATCAACTCTACTGGTTGCGTGGAATTATGGGAATTAGTGAAGCGTTGTATTTACCTGCTGCTTTGTCATTGATTGCCGATTTTCATAAAGATAAGACTCGTTCGTTGGCTGTGGGAATACATATGACAGGGTTGTATGTGGGACAGGCTATCGGTGGATTTGGGGCTACTTTTGCAGCAATCTATTCCTGGCATACAACATTCCATTGGTTTGGTATTATAGGTGTGGGTTATGGTGTTATTCTGGCATTTCTTCTGCGTGATAAAGAGAGAGGAAGTGTATCAGAAAATCAGAAGATGAAAAAGATTCCTGTATTGAAGAGTTTGGGAATGTTATTTTCCAATGTCTTTTTCTGGATTATCTTATTTTATTTCTGTGTACCGGGCACCCCGGGATGGGCGGCAAAGAACTGGTTACCGACTCTTTTCTCTGACAGCTTATCTATTGATATTTCGGTAGCAGGTCCTATGTCTACTATTTCTATAGCTTTGTCCTCATTATTCGGTGTGTTGGCAGGTGGATATATATCCGACCGTTGGGTATTAAAAAATGTACGTGGAAGAGTATATACTGGTGCTATGGGTTTGGGGCTTATCATACCTTCCTTGTTGTTTATCGGATATGGTCATTCTATTTTCGCACTGGTGATGGGGGCTATGCTGTTTGGGATAGGTTTTGGTATGTTTGACGCAAATAATATGCCTATTCTCTGTCAGTTTGTGTCTGCACGTTACAGGGCAACTGCCTATGGTATTATGAATATGTGTGGTGTATTTGCCGGAGCTACTATTACGAGCCTTCTGGGTGAGTCGATGGATGCCGGACATTTGGGACGCGATTTTGCGTTGCTTGCTATACTGGTATTTGTTATGCTGGTCATTTTGGTCACTTGTCTGCGACCTAAAACGATTGATATGAAAGATTAATCCTTATATAATTTATTCATTCTAATTTTATTTTTTATGAAAAACTCAATAAAGCATACTAAAGATTTATTAATATTATCGATGGTATTTATCTTATCATCTGTATTTTCAAATATTCAAGCAAATAATATTAATTCTGAAGATATAAAGGTCTCTGGTGTAGTACAAGACCAGACAGGAGTTGAATTACCAGGAGTTTCAATATCCGTAAAAGGTATGGATAAAGGTACTATCACCAATGCTTCCGGTGAATTTTCTATAATGGTTCCTCCTAATGCAACTCTGATTGTCTCTTTTGTCGGAATGGAAACAAAAGAGGTTGATATTAAGGGACGGAGAAATATTGTGATTGTTTTGGAAGAGAGTTCTGTGTTACTTGATGAAGTCGTTGCCATTGGTTATGGTAAACAGTCAAGAGCATTAATAACAAATTCTATTTCTAAGATAAATAAAGAGGAATTTCAAAAAGCACCAGGACAGAATCCGTTATTACAATTACAAGGCAAAGTTCCAGGTTTATCCTTACAAATATCTAATGGACAACCGGGGGCAGACCCTCAAATATTTATTCGTGGAGGTAGTTCTACTTCACCTGAAAGTGATACTCCCTTAATAATTATTGATGGTATAATATCACAAGGATTTAGAAATATATCAGATATGAATCCTGCAGATATAGAATCGATAGAAGTTCTGAAAGATGCTGCTTCTACTGCTATTTATGGTTCCAGAGCTGCTAATGGTATAATCTTGGTTAAAACCAAAGCTGGTCAGAAAGGGAAACCTACTGTCAGTTTAAGGTATACGTATGGAGTGGAACAACAACCGCAGAGAATTCCACTATTGAATGCACGGGATTATATAACATTATCCCGTTCTAATATTGCGAAATTTAATCAGGCTGATTTGACATATAATGGAAAGGAAGATCAGGCAAAATTCTTAAGTGGTTCTTTTGGTATGTCAACAGGAAATCCGAGAAACTCTAAAAATACACTTGAATTTTTGGATGTTTATTTGCAAAAGTATGGTCAAGGTTATGTGAGTAATCTGCTGGAACATGAGGGCTGGCAAACCATGGCGGACCCTGTTACGGGAAAACAGCTCATCTTCCAGGATAATGACTTTCAGAAAGCAACTTTCACAACAGGACAAAAGCATGAGGTTGATCTTAGTATTAGTGGAGGAACAGAGGCGATTAACTATTATGTAGGTTTAAGATATTTGAATCAGGATGGTATACTTAGAGGTACAAATTATAAAAATTATAGTGTCTTATTTAATGGAAATTATAAATTAAGTGAGGCATGGAGTTTGTCTACTAAAGCTAGTCTGCAGGTTAGAGATGCTGTGGGAGGTGGAAATACAGTCAATACTATATCTCGAAGTATATTAACACCACCGACCTACAGATTGTACTATGAAGATGGAACTCCAGCCCCCGGAGAAGGTATTTCTTCTTTCAGAAGTAGATTGCATGAGATTTATTATAAAACAAATTATGATGATACTAGTGTGTATAGGACAACTTTTCAGTTGGGTGCAATCTGGAATATTTTACCTGGGCTAGTTTTAAAACCAACAGCCTATTATTTTGGAACTGAAGGTATTGAGAATTATTTTCAGGCAGATAATGAGACGACTGGAAATACAATCCGTCCTGCTTCAGCTAAGCATAACTATGACAGACATTTGCAGGGAGATTTGGTTCTTTCGTATGATAAGAAAATCAAGGAGCATAATATAGGAGCTGTAGCAGGTGCCAGTTATACTCATGATTATAGTTACAGACTTTCGGCAAGCGGTAGTGGATCTTCTATAGATTTAATTCCAACATTAAATGCAACGGCAGATAGTACACAAAGAGCAAGTTCTACTAAGACAATGGAAGCTACTTTAAGTTATTTTGGACGTGTAAACTATGATTATAAAGGTAAATATATAGTTTCTGTCAGTATGCGTGCAGATGGTTCTTCACGGTTTGCAGAAGATAATAAATGGGGATTTTTCCCTGGAGTATCAGCTGGATGGAATATGCATAGGGAAAATTTCTTCAAGCCATTAGAAAGTATTATGAGTCGTTGGAAATGGCGTGCAAGTTGGGGGCGTACGGGTAATAACAATTTGAGTGTTGCCAATTCAAGAGGTGAGTACAAAATTACAGATACTAATTATCAAGGATCAGTAGGTATACTAAATACAACATTAAAAAATTCTCAATTACGATGGGAAACGACGGAATCGTATGATATCGGAGTCGATCTCGGATTTTTTAATAATAGATTGGGATTATTAATTGACTACTATAATAAACTGACATTTGATAGATTGTATGATGAACCTTTATGGAATTCTACGGGCTTTAGTTCGATTAAGAGTAATTATGGTTCAGTAAGAAACTCCGGAATAGAAATAGAGTTGAATGCTACTCCTATTCAAACCAAAGATTTTTCATGGGATTTATCATTGACGTTTGCTTACAATAAAGGAATCGTAGTAGATTTACCGGATAATGGAGAAGAGAAAAATCGGGTAGGAGGTAATTTTATTTATGATCCTGCTACAGGAGGTACTAAAAAGGTTGGGGGAATTGCTGAGGGCGAAAAGTTTGGTGGAAGATGGGCGTTTCATTATTTAGGAACCTATCAAACGGAAGAAGAAGCAGCTAAAGCCCCTAATGATCCTAATGCGCAAGGTAGAAAGAAACATGCAGGAGATGCCATATTTGAAGACGTGAACAATGATGGGCAATTGGACTCTAAAGATATGAAATTCATGGGATATATCCGACCGGATAAGGTAGGAGGTATTGTCAACTCTTTCAAATATAAAGGACTTACTGTACGAGTTGTAATGGACTGGGCTATGGGACATGTGATAGATAATGGTTTTAAAGGACAGATAATGGGTAGTTCACGTAATAACAATAATGCCATAAAAGACGCAATGACCAATTCCTGGCAAAGTGCGAATGATGGAACGAAATATCCTAAATATACAGTTCAAAGTGATTACGATTATCAATATCGAAATCATATGAGATGGGATAATCAAATAGGCAGTTCTGAAAGTGGGAGTACCAACAATAGCCTGTATTTTAGTAAAGGAGATTATCTGGCATTTAGAGAAGTGTCTTTAAGCTATATGCTACCATCAACTTGGGTTAGAAAAATAAGATTGAGTGGAGTGGAAGTTTTTGCTGGAGCATATAACATAGGTTATATAAAGAAATATGATGGTATGTTTCCTGAAATATATACCGGAGTGGATTATGGGGTATACCCAAGGCCAAGACAATATAATATGGGAGTAAAAATTAATTTCTAATTAAATAAGACTTGTAATTATGAAACAAATTAAATCAATATTATTAGGAATTTCATTGTTTTTGTTACATTCATGCAATTTGTTGGATGTAGATACAGTTTCAAGTATAACGGGAGACGGGTACTGGAATACAAAGGGGGATGTAGAAAGCTATTTGATAGGTATTTATACTAAGTTACGTGATACTTCTAATTCAACTCTTCATTTTGAAGATAGAGGAGATGCTTTTACAACAGGTCTGGAAGGTGGTCCATCGAATTTGTGGGCACAGAATCTGACTTCACAAAACGGATATGGTTGGTCAAGTTATTATTCGGTAATTCAGCATTGTAATATGTTATTAAAGTATACTCCTGGAATAAGTTTTGGAGTGGAATCTGATAAAAACAGGCTGTTGGCAGAAGCATATTGCATAAGGGGATATATGTATTTCTGTGTAGCTCGTATATGGGGAGATGCTCCTATAGAACTGGAACCGACAGAAAGTTCCAATAAGCCTAAATTAGCAAGGGAGCCGGCAGAGCAAGTTTTAGAACGGGCTCTAAGTGATGTGAATGCAGCAATCAATCTCTTCCCGGAAGAAAGTTATACGAATGGAAAAGGAAGAGCCTCAAAACCGGCATGTTATGCACTGAAAGCCGATATTTTGTTATGGAAAGCGAAAGTCTTGAATGGTTCTGAGCAGGATTTGAAAGATGTTATCACTTATGCTGATTTAGCAAGTAAAGGTCTTTCTTTTGAAGACAATTTTGCCGATATTTATGGTACTAAATATGGAAAAGAAGTGATATGGACTATTCACTTTGAGATTTATGAAAAGGAAGCCCAATATAGTCAAAGTTTGAAGCCAAGAGATGTATTTGTGGAAAAGGCAGTAAATAAAGATGAAATACCTTATGCAAAAGGTGGGGCTCGCAGTACTTATGCACCAAGCTCTTTTTTAATAGATCTTTTTTATGCTAATCCCACTGATATTAGAACAAAAGAGTCTTTTATAATAGCTAAGGATGCGGGAGGAAATGAGATCGGTATTTTCGATAATAAGATGAAGGGGACAAAAACAGAAGGTGATCGTACCTATGATTCGGATATTATCATTTATCGACTTGCAGAGATGTATTTGTTCAAGGCCGAAGCTTATGCAGCATTGAATCAGACACCGCAGGCTATCATTGAGCTAAATAAAGTCAGGGATCGTGCTAAGATAGGTATTTATAATGGAAGTACGGATAAAAAAGTAGTGGAAAAGGAGATTCTGAATGAGCGTGCAAGAGAATTATATCTTGAAAGGAAAAGATGGCCTGATCTTCTCAGATTCCATTTTGGTGGAACAATAGATGTCTATCAGGAAGTTCCGAACTTGAAAAAGAAAGCTATTGATAATATTATTATTCCATTATATCTCGCAATTCCACTAAGTGATATGAATATTAATCCTAATCTGAAACAAACCCAAGGATATGAAAACTTATAAGATTCTGACATGTATATTTCTTATGACGAGCCTATTTACACAGGCTTGTCAAAAAGATGATGATTCACAAGATACTCCGGTTCCACCTTCACCTGAAGAGGAAGTTCCAGCATCCCAATTCGATTATGTCTATAGTCAGGGAGTAGACGGATATGAAGTCTATAGAATACCTGCTATTGTTAAAACGCAGAGTAATACCTTATTGGCATTTGCAGAGGCTAGAAAAGCTAGAAGTAATGGAGACAGTGGAGATATAGATCTTGTTGTTAAGCGTTCGTCTGATAATGGAAAAACATGGAGTAAACAAATAATGATATGGGATGATGGGCAGAATACTTGTGGAAATCCTGTTCCGATTGTTGATGATAAAGGTAGAATACATTTGTTAATGACATGGAATTATCAAACAGATAAGTGGGGAACAATAACCAATGGAACCGGAGAAAACACTCGGCGTCCGTATTATACCTATTCGGATGATGACGGTGTCACTTGGGCATCTCCTGTTGAGATAACTTCTGCTGTGAAAAAAGAAAAATGGGATTGGTACGCTACTGGACCTTGTCATGGTATTCAAATTCAGAAAGGGACCAATAGGGGACGTTTAATTGCTCCAAACTATTTTACTACTAGGGAAAATGGAAAAGTAAAAAGTTATTCGCATATTATTTATTCTGATGATTACGGAAAGACATGGAAACCAGGTGAACCAACTCCGGTTAGTGGTGTTGGCGAATGTTCTGTTGCTGAAATAGGAGAGGGAACTTTAATGTTGAATATGAGAGCGGATGAAGGATTCTACCGAAAAAATAGTATTAGTCAGGATGGTGGTATAACGTGGTCTAATCCTCAAGCTAGCAACGATCAAATAGATTGTAAATGTCAGGGTAGTATACTATCAATAGGACAATCTGTTTTTCTCTCAAATGCAGCTTCTGCTACAGAACGTATTAATATGACTATTAAGAAAAGCTCTGATGGTGGAAAAAGTTGGAAAGGGCAATATATTGTGTATGAAGGAAACTCTGGTTATTCGGATTTGGTTGAACTCTCTGATTCACAGATTGCTCTTATATATGAAGGTGGAGAAAAAAGATATACAGATGGATTGGCTTTTAAAGTTGTCAATATAAAATCGATACAGTGAATTGGTGTCAATACATATTGTTCAGACTGTTTTTATTTTCCTGTTCTGATGTGCAGGAGAATACAGATATAAGTTTAACACGCATAAACATGAGTATAAAGAAAAGTGCGGATAATGGTAAAACATGGTCGGCAGGATATGTCGTATATAGTGGGGCTTCGCCTATTCTGATATCGTAATGTTCTCTGATAATGAAATAGGAATTTTATATGAAAATGGCAGCTCAAAGCTATACGAAAAGATTAGTTTTGAGAGAATTAGAATTAATAAAATACAATGAATTTAATATATCACTGATATGAAAAGAAAAGTTTTATATTTATTACAGTGTGTCGTTATGATAGTATTGTCTGCTTGTTCTGAAGATGATTTGCAATCATTACAGGCAGCATTTGAATCGAATGTTCAGGAAGTCACAATGGGTGAAAGTGTCACTTTCAAAGATGCTTCTACCGGTGAACCGACTAAGTGGAACTGGCATTTTGATGGAGGAGAACCGGAGACTTCGGTCTTATTCAGTCCTAGTGTTGTGTACAATAAACCTGGAGTTTATTCTGTCATTTTGTCTGTTGGACGAGGAAGCAATGTTAATGAAATTGTGAAAGAACAATATATTACTGTCAACTACCCATCTCAGATAACAGCCAACTTCTCTGCAGATAAGACTACTGCAACAAATGAAGATATTATATCTTTCAAAGATTTATCTAAAGGCTATCCTAATGAATGGTTGTGGAGTTTTACTCCTAAAGAAGGTGGAGAAATTATTACTTCAACAGAACAAAATCCACAAATGATGTTCTCTCCGGGAATTTATACGGTTAAATTAGTGGCAAAAAATCCGAAAGCATCTTCTGATAAAGTAATGGTGGATTATATCACTGTTATTGATAAGAATGCGATTGCCGCAGATTTTGGAGCACAATGCCGGAATACATATGCCGGAGGATATATTCACTTTTTAGATAAAACATTGGGAATGGTGGAAGACTGGAAATGGACTTTTGAAGGAGGTAATCCTTCTGTTTCAACAGATCAGAATCCTGTGGTGCAGTATGTAAATCCTGGAAAATATAAAGTGACGTTAACGGCCAAAAACTCGGTGAACAGTTCCGTAAAAGAGAAAGAAGGATATGTATATGTCATTTCTGCAGAAAAACTAGTGTTATATTTACCATTCGATGGTGATAATAAAGATATAGGTCCCAATCAATTGAACCCTGAAGAACTTATAGGAGGAACTGGGGCAAATGTCTATAATGCTCCGGCACGTTTTTCTGGCGAAAGTGCTGAATGTAGATTCGCTGCTCATTTCCAGGGAGATAAAGAAAATTATTCAATATTGTCTATTCCTGAAGAAGGGTTAAAGAGCCACTATACGGAGAGTGAGTTTACTGTTGCATTCTGGGTGAAGACTTCAAATATGACTGGAAAGAATGCTATATTCCATCAAGGTGTTGGTCCTGGTGCTACATATACTGATCCTGTCCCAAGACAAAGTTGGTTCAGACTTGATACTAGTGGTAAAACTGTTGTGTTCTGCGTAGAATATAAAGGTAAGGCTGGAAACTGGGCTGAATATGAAGGAAAACGGATGGATGATGGTGAATGGCATCATTATGTTTGTGTTTATCAAAAAGTTGATGGCAAAAGGGATAGTTATCTTTATATAGACGGAGAAAAAGTTATTGAAAAGAAAGGGGTTATTGACAAAGTAGTTGATAATTGGCCATATTACATTGGTTGTAATTATCGCTTTACTAATGGAGCATTTGCCCCTGAAAACTTTTTAAATGGTTATCTGGATGATTTTATTTTGTACGAAAGAATATTATCAGAAAGTGAAATAAAAGAATTATATAATAATTAAATATTAATAGGTAGAACTTCTCTATTATAAAGAGGAGTTCTACATTAAAGAGTTTTCATAATATGAAAAAAATTATCTCACTTGTTTTTATGTTTATTAGTTGCATTGGGATATATGCTCAACAAATAATGGACGCAACTGCGGCATATAAAAAGGCGAATGACTTATTGGAACGATTGACGATAGAAGAGAAGGCACTTATGGTCAGAGGATATAATAAATTCTTTATTAAAGGATTCGAAGAGAAAGGGATACTTCCCATTTACTTGTCGGATGCAACACAAGGAGTAAATATCCGAAATAATTTGCCTGATCCTAATGTGGTGAAACAATTGGAACGCTCAACAGCTTTTCCTTCTCCTATATTGTTAGCCTCTACATTTTCTCCAGATCTATCTTACCAATATGCAAAAGCTATTGGTGAGGAATGTAGAGCCGGAGGTATCGAAGTTTTGTTGGGTCCTGGATTAAATATTTATCGACAATCTCAATGTGCAAGAAACTTTGAATATTTTGGAGAAGATCCTTATTTAGTATCTCAAATGGTAAGTCAATATGTAACGGGACTTCAAAGTACAGGCACAGCGGCTTGTTTGAAGCATTTCTATGGGAACAACACCGAATTCTATCGTAAACGGAGTAATTCTATCATTAGCGAACGAGCTATGAATGAAATCTATTTACCTGGTTTTAAGGCAGGAATAGATGCAGGTGCTATGTCTGTAATGACCTCGTATAACCAAATTGATGGAGAGTGGGCTGGGCAAAGTTCATATGTTATTAAGAATATTCTTAGAGAAAAATTGGGATTTAAATGGTTGGTAATGAGTGATTGGAATTCGGTGTGGAATTTGGAGAAAGTTATTAAATCAGGACAGAATTTGGAGATGCCTGGTTCATATAATTTTGGAGAATCTGTGTTGGGTTTATACCATCAGAAAAAAATCACAGAAAAAGATTTAGATGATATGGTGCGTCCTATTTTGGCTACTTGTATTGCAATGGGATTTTATGATAGGTCCAAATATGACTTGTCTTTGCTTGATAAGTATCAGGAGCATGAAAAAATTGCACGACAAGTGGCAGAAGAAGGAATTGTTTTACTTAAAAACAGAGATAATATTTTGCCACTTGATCCAACAAAGAATAGAAAAATATTATTGACAGGTAAGTTTATATATGAAATACCTCGTGGCTATGGAGCTGCAGAAGTAATCGGCTACAATAATGTAAGTCTGATTGAAGCATTACAGAGAGCTTTTGGCAGAACAGTGTATTATATAGAAAAGCCTACTGTAGCTGATATAAAAGAGGCTGACATCGTTTTGCTAAGTATGGGTACGCGAGATAAAGAAGCAATAGAACGTCCATTTGCTTTGCCAAAAGAAGATGAATCATTAATGCGATATGTCACTAAAAATAATCCTAATACTATTGCTATCCTCAATACGGGATCAGCTATTGATATGTCTGCATGGAATGATCGATTGGCGGGTTTGATTTACGGGTGGTATGGAGGACAATCGGGTTTTGAAGCACTTACAGATATTATCACAGGTAAGGTAACTCCTTCTGGTAAGTTACCAATGACTATAGAAAAAACATTTGAGGACTCACCGGTATGGGGATACTTACCTAAAGGGGCGTCACTCTATAATGAACTTAAAAATGAGCATCTTATCAATGTGTATGATGTGAATTATGGAGAAAGTGTATTAGTGGGATATAGATGGTATGATACAAAAAATATAGAACCACTTTATCCTTTTGGGTATGGGCTTTCTTATACAACTTTTACATTGACTAAACCACGTTTGTCATCTAAAAAAATGAATGACCAAATGATAAGATGTTCGGTGACTATTACAAATACAGGAAGTCAGAAAGGAGCTGAAGTTATACAGCTATATCTCAAAGAAAATCAACCATCTGTGTTGCGTCCCGAGAAAGAACTGAAAAGGTTTAAGAAGATATTTTTAAATTCAGGAGAGAATCAAACTGTAGAATTTGAAATAACGCCAGAGGATTTGGCTTTCTGGGATGATGAAACGCATGATTGGAAAGTGAATTCCGGTCAATATTCTATTTTATTAGGAACATCCTCCAGACATATTAGTCATATTCTTTCTTTCACAAAAGAATGATTGTATAGCTGTCATTTTATTAGGAGATACAATAAGCATGAATTTCAGTTATGATGGAAAATCAAAAGGTCTTGATATATCGGCAAAAGGCTTTTGATTAATCATGAATTAGTAGGTTGAATCAAGTATTTTTCTTAATAATCAGTGTTTTCAGTAGCTTATTTTTATATTTGCGTATAAATGAAAGAAATATGATGAAAACTCTATTTATTAAGATACTTCGCTTTTTGATGCTTCTGGTATTTATTGCTTCGTGTGGCATCGGATATGTTATCTATGAAGATACACTGACTGCCTGGTGGATACCTCTTGGAATGGCGCTTTTGATTGCTCTTGTTACTATCCCATTCTATAAGAAATGGATATGGCTGACAACCATGGATGGTAAAGTAATTAATTGTTTGTGTCATTTGGCTTGCATCGGTGCCATCAGTTATGTCTTGTTTCTTGGCGGTAATTATTGGTTTGCCGATCCTGCTTCCACACACGAAGAAACAGTGATGGTACAGAAAAAATATGTGGAAACACATAAGAAGACCCGTAGAGTAGGCAGGCATCGTTATGTTTCGGATGGCATACGTAAGGAATACTATTTGCAGGTAGCTTTTGAGAATGGAGCTGTGGAAGAGCTGCATGTGTCACTTTCCACTTATAATAAGGCCAAGGCAGGTGCATCGAAGATACTGACTTTACAAAAAGGCTTTTTCGGATTACCGGTAATTACAAAAGGACTTTAATCAATCATTATGATATAGATATGGAAAATAGAGAATTGTATGAAAGAATGTTGTCGGGGACTATGTATAATGATTTGTCTACAGAACTGGTTCAGAGAAGAGAACAAGTCGTTTTTCTGACTAATGATTATAACTCTACTTATGGAAAACCCAAAGAGGTTCGTGAAGTATTATTACGCAATTTGTTGAAAGGCATTGGGGAGAATGTTCACTTCGAACCCAATTTCCGGTGTGAGTTTGGATTTAATATCACTATAGGAAACAACTTCTTTGCTAATTTTGATTGCATCATGTTGGATGGGAATCTTATTACAATAGGGGATAATGTATTGTTGGGGCCACGTGTAGGATTGTACACAGCAAATCATGCACTTGATGCCCGGGAACGCATTATGGGAGGTTGCTATGCACATCCGATTGTAATAGAGGATAATGTCTGGATTGGTGCAGGCGTTCATATTATGGGTGGTGTTACCATTGGGAGAAATTCGGTAATCGGAGCAGGAAGTGTAGTGACTAAGGATGTGCCGGAAAATGTAATCGCTGCAGGAGTGCCATGTAAAGTAATTCGGGAGATCACGGATAAAGATAAGACCGACTTTTTAGGGTAGGTTGGCGTGTGCTATTAAAAAAAGTCACATCACTTTTAGAGGATATAAATCGTTCTGAAAGTGATGTGTCTTTTAAAAAGAGGTTCTTCTTTAAGTGAAATTCCATAGTTCGGACGATTTTTCGTCTTATCAATTTTGTGTTTTGTCTACAAACGGGATGTATTCGTCTCATTTCAAAAATCGGCAATCTTCTATCCTCTATCTTCGTGACGAAATAAAAACAGAATAAAATCATGAAGATGAATAAAACTAGATTATTAGAAAAAATATCTGTTCAGTCGGGCATTTCCGCAGATGAATGCAGCGCAGTACTCAAAACTTTTGAGAGAGTTCTTAGTGAAGAGTTAACCCGGAAAATACATCGTTATGGCGGGTGGATACTTTTGTTGGTTGCTTTGTTGGTATCCGCAGTGGCTTTTAGTCAGACACCGCAGAGAAAAGGCCGGCCGGTACAGACAATCCGGGGAATGGTTATTGACGGGGATTCAAAACACCCGATACCGTATGCAACGGTGAGATTATCCGAAAAAGAGAGAACAGGTACGATAACAGACAGTCTCGGTCGTTTCAGCATACCACAGGTTCCTGTTGGACGACATACGGTAGAGGCAGCCTTTATGGGATATGAACCGGGTATTTTCAGGGAGATACTGCTAACTTCCGCCAAGGAGGTTTATCTGGAAATTCCTTTGAAAGAAAGTGTAAACGAACTCAATGAAGTAGTGATTCGTGCCAGAACCAATAAAGAAGAAGCGATGAATAAGATGGCTACTACCGGAGCCCGTATGTTGAGTGTGGAAGAAGCGAGCCGCTATGCCGGAGGTTTTGACGACCCTGCCCGTTTGGTATCCTCCTTTGCCGGAGTGGCCCCCAGTGTATCTTCCAATGGAATATCCATTCATGGCAATGCTCCCCATCTGTTGCAGTGGCGATTGGAAGACGTTGAAATTCCGAACCCGAATCACTTTGCGGATATTGCCACATTGGGTGGAGGGATACTTTCATCTCTTAGTTCGCAGGTATTGGGTAATTCCGATTTCTTTACCGGAGCTTTTCCGGCAGAATATGGAAATGCGGTATCTGGTGTGTTTGATATGAAATTGCGTAATGGAAATAACCAGAAGAATGAGAATACGCTTCAAGTGGGCATCATGGGAATTGATGTAGCTTCCGAAGGACCGTTAAGCAAGAAGCACAAAGCATCCTATATTTTCAATTATCGGTATTCCACAACAGGACTTCTGAACTTGGAGGGCGGAAAGATGGACTATCAGGACTTGAACTTCAAACTGAATTTCCCGACACAGAAAGCAGGAACATTCTCTGTCTGGGGAACCAGCCTGATTGATAAATTCGGCAGTGATTTTGAAAAGAATACGGATAAATGGGAATATATGAGCGACCGTAGCGAATCAAAAGACAAACAGTATATGGCTGCCGGAGGTATCAGCCACCGTTATTTCTTCAACAATGACGCATCACTGAAAACCACTATTGCCGGTACTTATTCGCAATTGGACGGTGGAGCAATCCTATTTAACCACTCTTTGGAATCCACCCCCTACATGGATCTTAACTCAAAACATACTAACTTAATACTGACTTCGACTTTTAACCGTAAATTCAGTAACCGTTTTACTAATAAGACAGGATTTACGTATAATGCCATGTTCTATCAAATGAATCTTGCCATTGCTCCTTATGAAGCCGAATCACTGGAAACCGTATCTCAAGGAAAAGGTAATACGAGTCTGATATCTGCCTACAATAGTTCTTCTGTAGGATTGACGGAACGCTGGACGCTCAATGCCGGTATTTACGGGCAATTTCTGACTCTGAATAATAAATGGTCTGTTGAACCCCGTATTGGTTTGAAATGGCAAGCTACTCCGAAAGCAACTTTTGCACTGGCTTATGGTATGTACAGTCGCATGGAGAAAATGGACGTCTATTTTGTGAAAACGAAAAGTACAGGAGACAAATCCGTCAACAAGGAACTCGATTTCACCAAAGCGCAGCACGTCATGTTATCTTTTGGATACAAAATATCCGATCGCATGAATCTGAAAATAGAACCTTATATCCAATTTCTCCATGATGTGCCTGTGATGGCTGACAGCTCTTATTCCGTACTCAACCGTTCTGATTTCTATGTGGAAGACGCATTGGTTAATAAAGGAAGAGGACGCAACATCGGTATTGACATCACTTTAGAACGTTTCCTGGAAAAAGGACTCTATTACATGATTTCCGGTTCTCTTTTCGATTCCCGCTACCGGGGCGGAGACGGTGTGTGGTACAATACGAAGTTTAATCGGAATTATGTCATCAACGGACTGATTGGAAAGGAATGGATGCTGGGACGTAACAGACAGAATATTCTTAGCATCAATCTGAAATTGACCTTACAAGGAGGTGACCGGTATTCTCCGATTGACAGGGAAGCAACGATGAATCATCCTGATAAAGAGGTACAGTATGATGAAACGAAAGCATTTTCTAAACAGTATTCTCCCATGCTTATCGGCAACTATACCGTGAGTTACCGCATCAACAAGAAGAAAGTCTCTCATGAGTTTGCTGTGAAAGGACTTAATTTTACCGGTGCGAAAGAACACTATGGACATGAATATAATGTGAAAACTGGAAAAATTGATGTTAGTGACGGTTCTACAACATTGACAAATGTGAGTTATAAACTTGAATTTTAAATAACCGATATAGAAGTCCAACCGGAAAAATGTTTTATCTTCGTCCCCGGAGATAAAACATCTTCCCTGATTAAATACACGATGGCTGAAACAATAACAACAGACAATAAATCTACTTTATTATATCGATTCCTCGTTAGTCCGGAACTTCGATGGGCGCGTTATCTGGTGCTTATTATGGTGTTGGCTACCATATCATTCAATCAGGTTTTTATTATATTCCTCGATTATCGGGATATATTGGGAGGATGGATTTATACATTCACTTTCTTATATCTACTGACTTATATAGGAGTTATTTATCTGAATCTTTTCTGGCTCTTTCCAAAGTTTTTGCTGAAAAGACGCTATCTAACCTACATATCCTTACTTTCAGTAGCAATGATGCTTGCCCTGGCAATACAAATGGCAACGGAATATGTATCTTATTCCTGCTGGCCGGAATTTTACGAACGTGCCTCCTATTTCTCCATACCTATAGTGATGGATTATATATCTTCTTTCATGTTGTCCACACTCTGCATGATAGGAGGAACAATGACCGTTCTCCTGAAAGAATGGATGATAGATCATCAACGTGTCTCACAAATGGAAAAGGTTCACGTTCTTTCGGAAGTGGAACAGCTAAAAGAACAAGTCAGCCCCGAACTTCTTTTCAAAACATTGCATCATTCGGGGGAACTGACATTGAGCGAACCGGAAAAAGCCTCGAAGATGCTGATGAAATTAAGTCAACTACTTCGCTATCAATTATATGATTGCAGCAGAACAAAGGTATTGCTTAGTAGTGAAATTAATTTCCTGAATAATTACCTGACCTTGGAACAGAATTCTCAGGCACAATTCAATTATGAATTGCTTGCGGATGGAGAAGTAAATAGAACACTGGTTCCACCCTTGCTTTTCATTCCATTTGTGCAATATATTGTAAAATCAATCAACGAACAGCGAACATCAATCCCTGTTTCTCTCAAAATCCATTTGAAAGTAGAAGAGAACACAATTATATTCACCTGTCTTTGCCTACAAGTGAATCTTTTGGAAGATAAAGGACTTGAAAGAATCCGCCAAAGACTGAACTTATTATATGGCAATCGTTACAGACTATTCCTGACGACAGAAAGCATCTGGTTGGAATTGAAAGGAGGTGAAGTATGAACCTGAATACAGAACATAGAAGAATGGAAGATAAAAGCGTTACAGCTTTTCTGTTAAGTCCTCATTACCGGACATGCAGACATCTGTTACTGCAAATAATAGTTCTTTTGATGACTATTAATGTCTTTTGGTACGAACCTTTGCAGGCAGTTTCTTTTTGGCGGCGTTTTGGTGGATTCCTGGCATATTTTGTTTCCATTAATACGGTAATCTATATGAACCTGTATATATTAGTACCCTGTTTTCTGTTGAAGAACCGCTTAGGTCACTATGTCCTGGCGGCTGTCCTGACGAATTTGGTAGTCATCGTCTTCCTTTCAATCACCCAGGGATTACTCTTTGAAGTAATTCTGCCCGGAAAAGATCCTGGCAGATTCGCTACTTTCATTAATACTTTTTCGGGGATACTGACCATCGGTTTTGTTACCGCAGGTTCGGCAGCCATATCCTTGTTTACCCATTGGTTGCGTTATAACCTGCGTATTGACGAACTCGAGTCCACTACTTTGCAATCCGAACTGACATTTCTGAAGAATCAGATTAACCCGCATTTTCTTTTCAATATGCTGAATAATGCCAATGTCCTGATAAAGAGAAATCCGGAAGAAGCTTCCAAAGTACTTTTTAAACTGGAAGATTTGCTACGGTATCAGATTAACGACAGTTCGCGTGAAAGAGTTTCATTGGCTTCGGATATCCGTTTCCTGAATGACTATCTGAATTTGGAAAAGATACGCCGTGACAATTTCCAGTTTACGTTGAGGCAGGAGGGAGAAGTGGATTCCATTTGGATTCAGCCTTTGTTATTCATTCCTTTTGTGGAAAATGCGGTGAAACATAGTTTTGATAGTGAGCATTCTTCGTATGTCCATGTCTTTTTTAAGGTGGATGCTCACCGACTGGATTTCCGGTGTGAGAATTCTAAACCGGCTGTTGCAGTCCAGCAGGGTAAAGTCGGTGGAATCGGACTTGCCAATATCCAGCGTAGGTTAGGATTACTGTATCCTGAACATTATAAGTTGGAACAAAGAGAAGATGAAAATCTCTATTCTGTAATTTTAAGTATAACATTATGAATTGTATCATTGTAGATGATGAACCCTTGGCACGTGAGGCCATGAAGTTATTGATAGAAGAATCCGATAACCTCCAGTTGATAGGCAGTTTTAACAGTGCTGCAACTGCTTCCGACTTTATGGAGCAACAGGGAGTCGATCTGGCTTTTCTGGATATTCAGATGCCTGGGATTACAGGAATAGAGTTTGCCCGTACAATTTCCAAAAAGACACTGGTTATTTTCACCACAGCCTATACAGAATATGCGTTGGATAGCTATGAAGTAGATGCAATCGACTATCTGATTAAGCCTGTCGAAGCGGAACGTTTTCAAAAGGCGGTGGATAAAGCGTTATCCTATCATTCTCTATTATTGAAAGAAGAAAAAGAAGCTATCGAAACGATTGTTGCCGCTGAATATTTCTTCGTAAAGGCAGAGCGCCGGTATTTCAAGGTGAATTTCTCCGATATTCTCTTTATTGAGGGATTGAAAGATTACGTCATTCTTCAACTGAACGACCAGCGTATCATTACTCGCATGAGCCTGAAAGCCATATTCGATTTATTACCAAAATCTATTTTTTTGCGGGTGAATAAATCCTATATCGTCAATACCGATCACATCGAGTCATTTGACAATAATGATATATTTATAAAATCGTATGAAATTGCTATCGGTAATAGTTATCGGGACGACTTCTTTGAAGGTTTTGTAATGAAACAAAGATTGTGATTTTTCATTTTTGTTTGGTTACATAATTTTCAAATGGTATATTTGTAACCAAAATAAAGAATACGTGATTGGCACAACAGACTATATTAGTATTAAGTTAACTGATGAGACGCAGTTTCGTTCTATATTCGACAAATATTACATATCTCTATGTATGTTTGCTAATCAGTATGTCGAAAATGATGCATTAGCGGCTGATATTGTTCAGGAGTGTTTTGTGAAGTTGTGGCAGTTACGCGATGATTTCATGTATGTGCATCAGATTAAATCATTCCTCTACACGTCGGTACGCAATAAATCTTTGAATGAACTGGAACATACCAAAGTCATGAACGAGTATGCACAGAAAGTTCAGGAAATGAGTAAAGACTCTTTTTTTCAAGACAAGGTCATTGCAGAAGAAAGTTACCGGATATTGGTGGATGCCATTGAAAAACTGCCACCGCAGATGAAAAGCATTATGCAACTGGCACTTGAGGGAAAAAGCAATCCGGAAATTGCTGAAACACTGAATATTTCCGGTGAAACGGTACACTCCCAGAAAAAGATTGCCTACCGTAAATTACGCGTATATTTGAAAGACTATTACTACCTGGTTTTTTACTTTTTATAGTTTCTTTTAAAAAAAATCATTTTAATACACCCTGATTTTCAATTCACCTGTTTTAGTATAAACAACGATTAAAACATGTGAATTATGATAAACCAACATTTTTATATTGCAAGACTCATTGCCAGATACTTATCTGATGAAATCGAGGAAGAAGAACAGGCGGAACTGACTCGGTGGAGAAATGAATCGTCCGAAAACGAACGCCTTTTTCGGGAAATCTGCAAGGAAGAGAACATAAAGCAGAATATGCAGAAGCGGCAAACTTTCCATACAGAGGACGGATGGGAGGGGGTGCAAAGAAAAATCCAACGCCATCGGTTCAGACATCGGATACTGAATATATGTAAATATGCTGCTATTTTCATTTTTCCGGTGGTTATTGCTACTGTGGCAATATATAAGAGCGGTAATGAACCCCAGCCGTTATCTCAAGTAGCGGAACAAATTGTTCCGGGTGGTAAGAAAGCCGTTCTTATTCTGGATAATGGAGAAGCAATTGATTTGAAGTCTACCTCCGGCGTGGAATTGAAAGAAAAAGATGGTACAGTCATTCAGGTGGATTCTACAGCATTGAATTATCAGCAGGCTCCCGCCCGGACATCCGAAAAACTTGCATATAATAAGGTAAACGTTCCTCGTGGTGGTGAATATCAGCTGACGTTGAGCGATGGAAGTAAAGTACAGTTGAATTCCATGAGTTCCATCCGCTTTCCTGTTCAGTTTGCACAGGATTGCCGTCTGGTAGAATTGGAGGGAGAGGCCTATTTCGAAGTAAGCAAAACCGGACAGCCTTTTATTGTACAAACCAAAGGGATGAAAATAGAAGTATTAGGAACTACTTTTAATATATCAGCTTACGCAAACGAAGAATATCAAACTACACTTGTCAGCGGTTCGGTAAAAGTACAGACTGAAAATGGAAGCAACCGGATTCTGAAACCATCGGAACAGGCTTGTATTACTCCGGGCAGCAACCAGATCAATGTACGCAATGTAGATACTGCATTTTATACTTCATGGATACATGGAAAGATCAATTTCAAGGACCAGCGATTGGATGGCATCATGAAAACTCTTGCCAGATGGTATGATATGGATGTAGTCTATGAGAATGAGGCGACCAAGGAGTTACGCTTCGGTTGCTATGTAAACCGTTATAATGAGATTACCCCATTGGTGAAATTGTTGGAGCAAACGGGTAGAGTAACTGTCACAGTAGAAGGAAAAACTATCAAAATATTCACTAATCATTAATCCCTGTTTTATGGAAAAACTACGTAATGTTGCCAGATTTGGGAAATATGGAAAACGTCTTTGTATGATGTTCCTTTTTCTCTGTATTACAACTTCAGGGCTGATGCGCGCATCTATATTCGCACAGACCACGGTTACAGCCAAATTCAGAAATGTAACATTGAATGAAGTTCTTTGGGAAATTCAGAAACAAACGGACTTTACCTTTATCTACAGCACAAATGATGCGAAGAAAGTCAGAGTGGAAAATCTGGATGTGAAGAATGAACTGATTTCTGAAGTGCTTAACAAATGCCTGCGAAATAGCGGACTGACTTATACGGTTCATGATGGAGTAATTGCCATCCGTAAGGCTGAACCCGTTAGGACGGAAACTGTTGCACGTGAGAAATATACGATTACAGGGAAAGTAATTGAAGATAGTGGAGAGCCGATAATCGGAGCTAATGTCATCGTGAAAGGTACAACTAACGGTATGATGACTGATATGGACGGTAATTTCCATCTGGAAGTTACAGACAAGAAAGTGACTCTGATGGTTTCTTATATCGGTTATACGTCACAGGAGGTAGTTGCAACTCCCGGCAAGCCGATGAGCATAATCCTGAAAGTGGATAATAACCTGTTGGACGAAGTGATTGTAACGGGATATGGTACTTTCAAGAAATCGGCTTATGCAGGTTCTGCCAGTATCGTAAAGACAGATGCTGTGAAAGATGTGCCTAATGTATCTTTCCAACAGATGTTGGAGGGGGCGGCTCCCGGTGTCAGCGTAAATACCGGTTCGGGTATACCGGGTTCGTCAACGTCCATCCGTATCCGTGGCATGGGTTCGTTCAATGCCTCCAATTCTCCGCTGTATGTAGTGGATGGTGTTCCCGTATTGTCGGGTAATATTGGTGCATCTGGTAGTGATTCCGGTTTGGATGTAATGTCTACCTTGAATACATCGGATATTGAAAGCATCACTGTTATCAAGGATGCCGCTGCTGCTTCACTTTATGGTTCACGTGCAGCGAATGGCGTTGTCATTATTACTACGAAACAAGGAAAAGCAGGTAAACCGGTCTTTAAATTGAAATCGGATTGGGGATTCTCTAATTTTGCCATGCCTTTCCGCGAATTGATGGGCGGACAGGAACGTCGTAACCTGATCCACGAGGGGCTTCGAAATTATGCTTTAACTTATAGCGGTAAGACCGATGATGAGGTGGGACTTCATCAGGGGATGACCGAGAATGAAGCATGGGCTTATGCCGATTCGAATATTGACCAGTATGCACCGATCCCTTGGTGTGGTTTTGTGAATTGGGATGATTATCTGTTCCGTAACGGTAGCCATCAGAATTATGAGTTTTCAGCTTCCGGCGGACAGGAAAAGATTAAATACTATACGTCCATCGGCTATATGAAGCAGGATGGTGTTACGATAAACTCCGGTCTGGAACGTATTTCTGCACGTTTGAATGTAGACTATCAGATGGCTAAATGGATGAATATCGGTGCAAAGATACAGTTCTCCAAAGTGAATCAGGATACTTATTCAGAGGGGACATCGTATACTTCTCCAATTTACGGTACGCGTAATGGAGCCACACCGTCTGACCCTATATGGAATGAAGACGGTACCTGGAACCGTGCATTAATCAAATTAGATGACCGTAATCCGATGTTATCAAATTCTTATAATTTTAAGAGAGAATATGCGACCCGTTCTTTCAATACCGTATATGCATCATTCGATATTTGGAAAGGAATCAAGTTTGCGTCTACATTCAGCTATGATTTTGTGATGAACAAGTCTCGTGCATGGAAAGACCCGCGTACCAGTGACGGTGACGATGATAACGGACGTTTCAGCAAAGATTATAATGATATTACCAATATGACATGGTCTAATATTCTGACTTATCAGACAAAGATCAAGAAAAAACACAATCTGGACCTTTTGGTTGGTTATGAAATCAACAGTAAGGAGTCGGATGGACTGGGAACTACTATCTCTAATTTTGCACGCTGGGATAAGCCGGAAGTCAACAATGGTGTAGTGTATCAGAGTATGGGAGGTTCTAACAGTACGACGCGTATTGTCTCTTATATTACACGTGCCAACTATGATTATGACAACAAATACTATCTGGGAGCGAGTTGGAGAACAGACGGAAGTTCGCGATTGGCAAGAGAGAATCGTTGGGGAAATTTCTGGTCATTGTCCGGTGCATGGAGAGTGAGTAGCGAGAGTTTTATGAAACCTCTTCAGAACTGGTTAAGTGACCTGAAACTTAGAGTTTCTTACGGTGTGAACGGAACTCTGCCGTCTTCTTATTATGGATATATGGGATTGAGCAGTCTGACTAGTAATTATAACGATAATCCGGGTATCACGCAGTCGCAACTGGAAAACAAGGAACTGACTTGGGAAACCAACTACAACTTCAACTCCGGTATCGACTTGGGATTCTTCGACAACAGACTGAATGTTACATTTGAATATTACGTTCGTACAACGAAAAATCTGCTTTACAGCCGGCCATTATCTCTTGCAACAGGTTTCTCAAGTTATCTTGCCAACATAGGTAAATTACAAAACAAGGGATATGAATTGGAAATTCGTTCAACTAATATCGAGACAAAAGATTTTCGTTGGAGCACTAGTTTGAATCTGGGACATAATGCCAATAAAATCCTGAAGTTGGACGGAGATTTGAAACAAGTAACCAGCGGAACATCTATTCATAAGGTAGGTTTGCCCTATTCTACCTATTATATGATTGAATTTGCAGGCATCGACCCGGCAGACGGTGAACCGATGTTCTATAAGAATACGACGGATGAAAATGGAAATCTGAACAAAGAAACTACTAAAGATCCGCGTAGTGCGGAAAAAGTGATACTGCAATGTGCCGATCCTACTATCACCGGTGGACTGGGTAACAGCATCTCTTATAAGTGGTTTGATCTGAATTTTAATGTGAATTTCTCTTTTGGAGCATGGAACTATGACGGCTCGGCAAGTAAACTGGAACACGGTGGCGACGGAACGCTGAATATTCCTATTTATTACCGGAAACGCTGGCAGAAGGAGGGTGATGAAACGAGTATTGAACGTTTTGTAGTCGGTAGATCAATTTCCATGACCGATTATGCTACCACACGTCGTTTATACAGTGGAGATTATGTTCGTCTGAAGAATCTGACTTTCGGCTTTACACTGCCGAAGACATGGACCCGGAAAGTGGGTATAGACAATATACGTCTGTATGCATCGGGCAATAACCTGTTAACTTGGGCGGCATACGATTATATTGACCCCGAATCGGGTTCATCACCTAGTTGGGATACTCCTCCGATGAGAACTTATACATTCGGTTTGGAAGTGAAATTCTAAGTGCATTAATCTATAAATGAATAAGTATGAAAAAGATAAAATATATAGCTTTAGGTGCCTTTGCAACCTTATTGAGTAGTTGCGGAAATGATTGGTTGGATTTGCAATCTTCCACAGCTATAGAAACTGATGGTTCATTGACCGAATTAAGAGATTTTGAATTTGTGCTGAACGGTGCATACAGCAGTATGCAGTCATCCAGTTATTATGGAGCAGATATGTTTTGTTATGGTGATTTGAGGGGAGATGATATGAAATCTTATAAGTCTTCCAGCACCAATGTTAGTTTCTATACATTCAAGTACAATAAGACGAATGGACCTAGTGGTTTCTGGGGAATGTACTACGGTATTGGTAAGAACCTGAACATTTTATTCCGGGATATTGAAAAGATAAAGCTTGTTCCCGATCGGGAAATTACAACTCCGAAACTGGAGAAGCTGACAGAGCAGGAGTATTATAATGACTTGAAAGGAGAGGCTTTGGCAATACGTGCCTTGTTGCTGTTCGATATGACACGTATTTACGGGTATCCTTATCTGAAAGATAACGGGGCATCACTGGCTGTGCCCATTATTGATAAAGTGGTAGAAGATAAGAATATCAAACCTTCCCGCAATACGACCGCCCAATGTTATAAGGCCATCACAGACGACCTGACAGATGCGGTGAAGCTGCTTCGTCCGGTAAAGAAAGAGGGTAAGATCAATAAATGGGGGGCAATGACATTATTAAGCCGGGTTTATCTCTATATGGGGAATGACAAAGAGGCATACGATGTGGCTGCCGAAGCTATCAAAGGTGCGGAAAAACAAGGCTATAAGTTGTGGACCAATGATGAATATGCCAAGATATGGGCTACTCCGTTCAATAGTGAACTGTTGTTCGAAATTGTGAATCTGACAACTGATAGTCCGGGAAAATCATCCATTGGTTATCTTAGCACCAAATATAATCTGATAGCTACCGAAAAGTATTGGAAAGACTACATGAAAGACAATTCCGATGATGTTCGTAGTCAGATGGTGTCTACGGCAAGTAGCAGTAAACCTTATTGCTTGAAATATCCGGCACAAGGTTCTAAATCGTATGAAGATGCCAATATCCCGGTTTTCCGTCTGTCGGAACTCTATCTGAATGCAGCTGAAGCTGCGATTAAGAGGAATGATATACCTAATACGCGCAAGTATCTGAAACCTATTTATGCACGTACGGGTAAGGATCTGGATGCTGTGGCAGATGAAGATATAAATCTGGATCTGGTGCTTGAACAGCGTCGCATTGAATTCTGGGGAGAGGGACAACGTTTCTTTGATTTACTTAGAAATAACAAGAAAGTGATACGTGAAGATTATTTGAGCGAAGTTCCTAATGAAGCGGTAGAGTTTGATTGGAGTTATTATAAAATCGTTCTTCCTGTTCCTAACCACGAAATGGAGTACAATGAGAATATGGTTCAGAATCCAGAATATGAATTGCATTAATTAACGCATTAACGTATAGAAATTATGAAAAAGATATATAGCATCTATTTCCTTTTGGGTTTGTTCATCACGGCCTTTTATTCGTGCGGGGAAGATCTGACTCCCGTGGGACCGGACATAGCTGGAATCACTCATTTCCGTAATGATAGCCCTTACCTTTTCTATGAAAACGGTAAACTTAAAATTCTGGAAGTGACTAAAGAGAATACATTGAACATTCGTGAAGAATCCGGATTACCAGCCGGATTGAAGCTGGATGTGTATTCGGATGATAATCAACTCCTTTTTCAGGTACCCATTAATAAGATTGAGAATTTTGAACGTCCGGCATGGGAAGACCGTACCGAGTATGCTAAAACATTTGCCGTATCCGACCTTCACGGGCGTTTCGACTTGTTTGCTGCTATTCTGAAAACAGGGGAAGTGATTAATGATAAATATGAATGGATATATGGCAGTAACCATTTGGTGATTGATGGTGATATTTTCGATCGTGGAGCAGACGTACTTCCTATTTTATGGCTCATATACAAATTGGAATTTGAGGCGAAAGCTGTTGGTGGCAGAGTGACAACCATCTTGGGGGATCACGAAGAAATGATAATGCGTGATAACTTGAAATATACGTATGCCAAGTACAACACTCTTTCGCAAAGAGCGATGAACATGACCTATGGAAAGATGTGGGGACTGACGAATGTGATGGGTAACTGGCTGCGTTCTAAAAACACCATTCAGATTGTAGGTGAAAACCTTTATGTTCATGCAGGATTGAGTAAGGTGTTTATGGAACGCGAAGAGACGATTCCCGAAATCAATGAACTGGTGAGCAAGAGCATTTACCTTTCAAAAGAGGAACGGAAAAAACAATATCCGGATATTGCCGATTTCCTTTATAGTGATAGTTATAACGGTCCGTTGTGGTATCGTGGAATGGTTAAGACTGGCAGTGAGTACAGTCCGATAAAGGAAGCGGATGTAGATAAACTTCTGGCTCAATATGATGTCAAACGTATTATTATCGGTCATACGGAAAATAGTCGTGTGAAGTATACCTATAATAAAAAGGTATATGATATTTGTGTTAATCATCCCAAGGCTTTTGAAAAAGAGACTCGTGCCGTGGTTATTGAAGGAGATGATATTAAAGCCATCAATGACGAAGGAGAATTAGTAACGATTAAAAAATAAATTTCAAGAAAGAAAAGAATATGAGCACTCGTTTTTTGAGATTATTTCTTTCTACTCTTGTTCTCGTTTTAATAAGTTCCGGCATTCAGGCCGGAACTTATCATTCAGGAGATAAGAAGAAAGAGAAAAAAGAGAAATTGTCTGGTGACGGACCCTATATACTCTATCAGGCAGACGGTAGTACACGGGTTATTAATGTCAATAAGAAAGGACGGATTACAGACAAGACTTATGCGACATTACCTAAAGATTTCAGTTTCCGTGTGACGGATCATGAGGGACGGTATCCATTTGATGTAAAACTCCATCCATTGAAAAGACCGGAGTGGCAATATACCCGTCCGGAAAAAGTTTTTGTGATGTCCGATCCTCATGGGCGGCTGGATTGTGTGATTAGCCTGTTGCAAGGAAACGGAGTGATTAATGATAACTATCAGTGGAATTTCGGTAGTAATCATTTGGTGATTATCGGAGATATTTTCGACCGTGGTAAGGATGTACTGCAGATCTTCTGGCTGTTCTATAAATTAGAAGACGAAGCGGTTAAAGCGGGAGGTCATGTCTCTTTCCTTTTGGGAAACCATGAGGCTTTGGTGTTGTCTAACGATCTTCGCTATACAAAAGATAAATATAAACTGCTGGCAGAAAAACTGGGAGTGGAATATCCTTCATTATTCGGCACAAATACCGAATTGGGCCGTTGGCTTGCAACACGTAATACAATGCAAATCATTGGAACCGATTTATATGTACATGCCGGATTAGGAAAATTATTCTATGATAAGGACTTGAATATCCCCACTGTGAACGAGGAAATGAGCCGGGCACTTTTCATGAGCAAAAAAGAGCGTAAGGCACTTTCTCCACTGACTGATTTTCTGTATGGCAATGACGGTCCGATCTGGTATCGCGGCCTGGTGAGAAAAGATCCCCAATATAAACCGTTGGCACAGGACTCTTTACAAATGATGTTGGATCGTTATATGATAAAACATATCATTGTGGGGCACACTATCTTTAAGGATATTTCAACCTTTTATAATGGTAAAGTGATCGCTGTCAATGTTGACAATAAGGAGAATCGGAAGAAAAAGCGTGGACGGGCTGTATTGATAGACAATGGAGTTTATTACGTTGTTGGTGACGACGGTGTTCAGAGGAAACTATAATGAGTTTAACTAAAACTAGCCCTCTATCCATCTTCAAAAGACGAATAGAGGGCAGTTGCCATGACGAGAAAAAAGTCGAAGTCTATTGTTTTGCTTCGTTATTTTGTTTCAGAAGAAATTCATCAATTGCTTTTTTAAGCTGGTCTTTGGGCATAGCTCCCTGCATGATTCTAGGTTCCTCTTTCATCGGAATCATCAATAAGGTAGGGATGCTGCGGATACCGAATGCCGCTGCTAGATCTTGTTCTTTGTCCACATCAATCTGATAGATATCTACTTTACCGCTATATTCTTTGCTCAGTTCTTCCAGAATCGGGTGCATCACCTTACATGGACCACACCAGGTAGCATAGAAATCTACGATAGCAGGACGGCTGCCCTCAAATTTCCAATCGTTCGGATTGGCTTCATAATTATATACTTTCTTTAAAAAATCTGCTTTATTTAATGCTACTACTTCCATTTTATTGTCCTCCTTTGTTGATTCATTACTCTTTTTATTTTCTCCGCTGTTGCCTGCACAAGCTGTGGTTGCCAATACAACGGCAAAAGCACTCAATAAACCTTTCATTAGTTTCATATACTATCTTTCTTTTTGTTTTCTCTGTTGCAAAGATAGGGGATATAAAGGGAGTAAAAAATAGCAATTTGACAGAAACTCTTGGCAAAACTTCCCTCGGATAGTTACTGAACGCTAAAATTTGTCTATTATTCTTTGGAGGAAATAAAAATAAGCACTACTTTTGCCGCGATAAAATGAGTATTCACCCTTTAAAAACAGATGGAAAGGGTATTAATTATGTTGGAGCTATAATATTTTCAAATTAGGACTAAGTTGTCTCGTCGAGAGGATGAGGCTTTGCAACTTATTGTTTTTACACTGAACCTATGGTTCTTATATTGACCGCAATTCTACTAACAAGCGGTAATCGTTGATTAGTCCTGCAATCACTTTTTATATTTTAAATTAATCACTTCAATGCGGTGGTGAGGTATTTCATATCCATATCCAAAGCATTGGTATCACGTGTATTGCATTGTTGTCTGCCGGTGAGGCCGACAGGGAATGCTGTATGCGAACGAAAAAAGAGTATGGGAATACGATTAAAAGATTTAAGCAAACTGGGATACCGGGATAATGTTGCCCGTAGTCTGGTAGTGGACATTGTGAGCAAACATTGCAAATACGACACTAAAGAACAGATTGAAATGACATTGAGCGATATACTCGAGCATCCCGAATTTTACAAAAATAATGAAATTTGGAATAAGCTGGCCGAACGCCTTTCGCCTACTATCATAGCGAAAGAGTTTATAGCTTATGATTTATTGGATGAGCCGTTGATGTATAAAACCTATGGAGGTAAATTTATCGAAACGCTTGCCAAACAACAGATGAACCTGGCTATGCGCTTACCTGTAACGGTGGCCGGAGCATTGATGCCTGACGCTCATGCCGGATACGGGTTACCTATCGGTGGAGTGCTTGCTACGGATAATGTAGTGATTCCGTATGCCGTAGGCGTTGATATCGGTTGTCGGATGAGCCTGACGGTATTTGATGCCAGCGCCGACTTCCTGAAACGATATACCTATCAGATGAAAGAAGCCTTGAAAGATTTCACTCATTTCGGTATGGATGGCGGATTGGGTTTTGAGCAAGAACATGAGGTGTTGGATAGGGAAGAATTCCGTTTGACGCCTTTGTTGAGAGATTTGCATGGAAAGGCAGTACGTCAACTGGGGAGTTCCGGTGGTGGCAATCATTTTGTGGAGTTCGGCGAGATCGCTCTGCAAGAAAATAACGTGTTGAATCTTCCAGAAGGAAATTATCTGGCATTGTTGTCACATTCCGGTTCACGAGGATTGGGAGCTGCCATTGCCAAACATTACAGCCTGTTGGCACGTGAAGTGTGCAGGCTTCCCCGTGAAGCACAGCATTTTGCCTGGCTGGATTTAAACACTGAAGCGGGGCAGGAGTATTGGATGAGTATGAATCTGGCAGGTGATTATGCCCGTGCCTGTCATGAGCGAATTCATTTGAATTTGGCGAAAGCATTAGGGTTGAAGCCGCTCGCTAATGTCAACAACCATCATAACTTCGCTTGGAGAGAGGAAATAGCACCGGGGCGTATGGCAATCGTGCATCGCAAAGGAGCTACTCCGGCACAGAAAGGACAAGCGGGATTGATTCCCGGTAGCATGGCTACTGCAGGTTATCTGGTTTGTGGCAAAGGGATGGAAGCTGCTTTAAATTCGGCTTCTCATGGAGCCGGCAGGGCGATGTCCCGCCAGAAGGCAAAAGATAGTTTTACGCAATCGGCTTTGAAGAAACTACTGTCGCAGGCGGGAGTGACTTTGATTGGTGGGAGCGTGGAAGAAATGCCACTGGCATATAAGGATATTGACAGAGTGATGTATACACAGGAAACGCTGGTGGAAGTGCAGGGTAAATTTATGCCTCGCATCGTTCGAATGAATAAGGAGTGATGTGATGAAAGAAATTAGTATTTAATTAAAAAAAAGAAAGAAATGATATCAGAGAAATATGGTCGCACTTATCACTATCCGTTCTCTCCCGGAACGACTAGTGACGACCGGATTAACCATACGTATTGGGAGGACATCCAACGGATTCGGACATTGGTGCATACCGAGAAGCTGGATGGAGAGAATAATTGTTTAAGTCAGTGGGGTGTTTTTGCCCGTTCGCATGCTGCTCCTACTACTTCACCTTGGACGAGGCAACTGCGTGAGCGTTGGGAATTGATAAAGAATGATTTGGGTGATATAGAAATCTTTGGAGAGAATCTATATGCCGTACATTCCATAGAATATCAGCGATTAGAAACGCATTTTTATGTTTTTGCAGTCCGCTGTATGGATCAGTGGCTGTCGTGGGAAGAAGTAAAGTTTTATGCAGCTTTATTCGACTTTCCTACTGTTCCGGAGTTGAAGATAGAGTCTGTTTCCGGTTTGACACCGGAACTATTAAAACAGGAAATCATCCGTATGTCACAAGAACCGGCTATCTTCGGCTCTTGTGATCCGTGGACGAAAGAGGTTTGTACCCGTGAGGGAGTAGTCAGCCGCAATGTCGGAGAATATCTGGTAAGCGAATTTGCACATAATGTATTTAAGTATGTGCGGAAAGGACATGTTAAAACAGACGAGCATTGGACACGTAACTGGAAGCGTGCCCCGCTTGTTTGGGAATTTAATAATGAAAAGGAGGAATAAAGATGAATTGGAAATTGATAGAAGATAAATCGTGGTGCTCACTCGAACAACAGTTCGAGTGGGTGCGCGAAATGAATACTGTTCAGCAGGATATTCGTTATCATGCCGAGGGCAGTGTAGCCGAACATACCCGTATGGTGTTGGAGGCATTGCAGCAGTCTTCCGCTTATCATTCTCTTTCTACTTTGGAGAAAGAACTTATTTGGACATCTGCCTTGTTGCATGATGTTGAAAAACGTTCAACTTCCGTGGATGAAGGAGAGGGGCGGGTATCTGCTAAAGGACATGCCAGAAAAGGAGAGTACACTGTCCGCACTATTTTATACCGGGATTGTCCTGCTCCATTCCATATCCGGGAACAGATTGCATCTTTAGTCCGGTACCATGGATTACCTGTTTGGCTGATGGAGAAGCCTGACTCTGTGAAGAAACTCTGTGAAGCTTCTTTACGGGTAGATACTTCATTGCTAAAGATGTTGGCCGATGCTGATATCAGAGGACGCATTTGTGAAGATAAGAATGAACTGCTGGAAGCACTGGAACTGTTTGAGATTTTCTGCCGTGAACAGGATTGTTGGAAGAAACCAAGAGAATTTGCCACTGATTATGCACGTTTTCATTACTTCCATACTGAAGACAGTTATATCGATTATGTCCCTCACGAACAGTTTAAATGTGAAGTGACGATGTTGTCAGGACTTCCGGGAATGGGGAAGGATTATTATATTCAATCTGCTGGCATAGATGTTCCTGTGGTGAGTTTGGACGTCATTCGTCGAAAACACAAATTGAGTCCTACGGATAAGTCTGCGAATGGATGGGTAGTGCAAACAGCGAAAGAGGAAGCCAGAACGTATCTCCGCAAAGGTCAGGAGTTTGTTTGGAATGCTACTAACATAACTCGTCAGATGCGTGCTCAATTGATTGATTTGTTTGTTGATTATGGTGCAAAAGTAAAGATAGTCTATCTGGAACAACCATACCACATTTGGCGTCAACAAAATAAAAGCAGGGAATATGCACTTCCTGAATCTGTTTTAGATAAAATGTTGGATAAACTGGAGGTTCCTCAACTGGCGGAAGCGCATGAAGTCGTATATCATGTGGTATAAGCAACGTGAAAAGTTGATAAAGGTGATTCTAGAGCCACTCATTTGATGATGAGAAATAGAATTGTTATTTGTTAGAAGAATTATTGTGTATCAGAATTATATCCGTTATATTTGAGAATATTATGATGGTTGTAATTCTGATATCATGGAACACATAGTTAAAACTTATATTTTACTTTTATTCTCTTTATTAGTATCTTCTATAGGATATGCACAAGAAGAGAACGATATCATATATATTCAGGAAGGGAAATGGGGCGTTATTTTGTGTGGTGAACGTGGTTATGCTTGGCTGGATAATAAAGGAGATACTATTTTCGGCTTTGGAAAATTACAGGAAATTTCAGCTGATGATGACTTTAATTTGGTCTTGGCTGAAAAAGCCTTGTAGTGAAGAGGCAGGATAAGGTGGGAGTGGTGATGAAGGATGGTGAGCAGCTAATTCCCTGCGAGTATGATTCGATTTCTTCATGGTGGGAATATGGGCCTTCCGCGCATTATGTTGTGAAAGATAAAAAAGTGGGAATTATTGATTATATCGGTAAAGTATTACTTCCTACAGAATATGATAGTTTGGATTATGTAACTAAAGATGTTGTAATAGTAACTAAGGATAGTAAATATGGAGCTGTTGATATAAATAATAGATTAGTGCTTCCTTTCGAATATGATGATATTAGATTTGATATTGAGGAATGGTGTGCTACAGGTTATGAGTATATTAGATATATTTATGTGCGTAAAGATAAGAGATATTATAAATATGATAGAGAAACACCTGTTATGGAAGTGATGCTTCAGAAAAGTATAATAGATAAGATATTTAAAAATTATTTGTAGTTATATTTAACAGTTTCAAGGAAAGATGTGAGAGAGAATAAGTTGAAATCACCCTCACTACGCTAATGCTGTAGTAAAGGTGATTGCTTATTTCTGGCACTTTTCGTACGTTTTCTACCAAGAAGAACCGGTTTATATCAGTGTTTTACTGCTATTTTCTTCATCGGATCCTGCATTAAGTCGTTTCTGCAAATATTTTACATTCTCAAGATGTATATAGTTAACCAAGTACATCTGCTTAAACTGCTAGGTGTTTTTTAGTAGTATTCACAATACGGTACGGAAATGAATGAAAGTTTTTCCTACTATAAAGTTGAAAAACATAAAAACATCTGCCACCTGCAACGAAAAGCGTGTAATACACTAGTTAATAAATAGTTGGAACGTGGCAGATACCTGTGGCAGATAGGTTGCAGATAAAGTATCTGCAACACGTTATATAATCAAAGAAAAAGCCTTGATTCCTTTATGCAAAGCTATGGGATAATTGGGGTGACTCTATGGAGAAATTTTGGTATCTCTACGGGGAAACGACAGTATCTGTAGTGTACTGAATAAGTTGACACTTCTTAAATTCGAAATTCACATGGAAGAATTAAAAAAGAAGTACACTCCTTACACAGAATCTGAACGAATGTCGTATATTCGTGAGTATTTATCGACTTCCGAAACGAAGTATCAGTTTGCCAAGCGTACGGGTATTTGCCGTCGTTTGCTGATTCTTTGGCTTGATAAGTATCATATAAATGATAAAGTTATGAGTACAGAACAACCCTCTTTAAGTAAAAGACCTCTGATGAGTCTCTCAATGAACTGGAGAAAGAACTCGCTGCATTGCGTGCCGAAAACCGCAAGCTTCAGCGTGCC
>NZ_GG774949.1:2643709-2683581 GCF_000162555.1 Bacteroides sp. 3_1_23 | reverse complement strand
GTTAGACCGCATCAAGGCATACAAATGAGAACTCCGATGGAATATATTCGTAAATGCAGTGGAAAGGTAGCTGAAGTCCCGCTCGTCGGGACGGGTGCTCCCGCCCCTTGCCGCTAGGGCGATCCCCGAGCGAAGAGTTTTTGTTATTTAATGAAAGTTTACAGCCCGAAGTCTTGCACTTATAAGAGAAGATACATAATTTTGCAAAATATCTAAAATGACAACTTATACAGGAATTACAAAGGGACAAGTAAACTTATTTAGGTTTTAAAAAATATTGAGTAAACGAACTTAGGTATAACAAGCGAAGTTGTCAACTAAATCCAGTACAGTACAATCCTTACGTAGAAACTGTAGTGTCCCGCCTTAGAAACTCTCGTTTCCTGCCGTGGAAACTGTAATTTCTAATGCCGGAAACGACAGTTCCCCGCCTGGAAACGGGAAGTTAATGTATACAATAAACTTCTGCACTCATGGAGAATTTGCTTATGTAAGGTTTATACTGTGTTGCAGATACTTTATCTGCAACCTATCTGCCGCAGGTATCTGCAACGCTCCAACTATTTATCAACTAGTGCATTACGCGCTTTTCGTTGCAGGTGGCAGATGTTTTCATATTTTTTCAACTTTATAGTAGGAGGATTACGCATCAAAATTAGGGTCACAACCGTAAGTCATAAACCAAATTCACCTCTGTGTCCTCCGTGTCCTCTGTGGTGAAAAGAATCAAAACCGTGCAAAAACGAGCTAAATGTTTTAATATCTAATGGTTAAGCGGAAGTATTATCACGCTTTGTTAACAGTATTATTATCTTCTTCAATTTTAGGGTAATTAACTGAAAATATAAACAATAATTCCTGTAATCGCCACATATATTAAAGCATAAGGAATAGCTGCTTTCAGTATTTCACCTTCTTTTCCCTGTTGGTTTCCGGCAGAAGTAGCAATGGCAATACTTTGTGGAGAGATAATCTTACCCCCTGTAGCACCTACTGTATTTGCAGCAGACAGCCAATCCGGACTGACATGAATTTGCCCAGCCACACTTGCTTGCAACTTTCCGAAAAGGATGTTGGAAGATGTATCGCTTCCGGTGATAAACGTTCCCAAACAACCGATAACCGGAGCAAATAACGGGTATAAACTTCCGGTAGCCGTAGCCAGTGCTGTGGCAATCACGGTGATCATTCCGGAACTATCCATAATAGTAGATAACCCCACGAGGCAGATAACCGTAATGAATGTTTTCTTCAACTGCTTCACGGTATTCCAAAGAACGATGAACAGATCTTTTACTTTAGCCCCCTGAATCAATCCACCGATAAAAGTACCGATGAAAAGCAATACTCCGGCATGAGTCAGCCAGGAAATAGTATAATTGACGGTGGACGCATTGATAGGCAGACTGATTCTCGTAATCCAATTGTTCTCTAAAGTATGACGCAATCCCGGAAAGAGCGGACTGGTCAGAATAATCAGAAACAGAATCAGTAAATAAATGCTCCATGCATTTAATATATCTTTCGTTTTCAGATGACTTTTTCGTGTTTTCTCTTCTTTGGATGCAGTAAGTTTTCCATAAATAACGATTACGATAATAGAAAGAATACTGCCGATTATGGCCGGAGATTCAGCACCCATATATTTTGCTGCCACATATTGGCTGGCTAAAGAGACTCCGCCTACCAATAAAGCCAGGAATATATTTTTCGGGAGCGATTTAAGTTTGGAGTCAGTAAGGAAAAGTAGAACCAGCGGAATCAGGAACATTAAAACGGATAATTGCAATACGACATTCGTACTAAGATGCAATACGTCCAAATTCGTTTCTTTGGCCAATACTAATACCGGAGTTCCGATTGCTCCGAAAGCAGTGGCTACACTATTGGCAATCAGACTCACCGTTGCCGAAAAGATAGGCTTGAATCCCAGACTGATAAGAATTGCCGCTGGAATAGCTACTGCTGTTCCGAAGCCGGCCATAGCTTCCAATAGACCTCCGAATCCCCAAGTCAGTAATAACACCTGAATACTTTTGTCGGTAGAAATAGAAGCGAATTGCTGTTTAATAATCTCCATCTTTTCAGTTTTCAGCAATACATTATAACTGAAAATAGCCATCAAAATAATGATTAAGATAGGAGAGACAGCTTTTAATGCTCCATATAAAAAGGAGTAAAACAGATTGTCTACCGAGAAAGCGAAGCCGAAAAGAGCAATCAGCATCGTCACAATCAGAGAAATGATACTACTTTTATCACCTGACATTTTAAAAAATGCCATCAGTATAATCAACAGTAACACTGGAATAACAGCAAGGATCAAGGTCATAATTATCAGATTTAAAAAGTGGAACGTCGTTTATTATTGATATAACAAACGAACGCCCCACTTTGGTCGGTTGAATAAATAGATTTTTCTGTTTATTTCATCTTCACACTTAAAATTTGTTGTAATTGTTTTAAGTTGGCAAGGGCAGCTTCGTTACCTAGCTTTGCTGCCTGCTCGAATGCGGCCATGGCACGGTTAATGTCTCCGTTAAGGAAATTGTAGACTCCGGTATTGTTGATGAACTCGGCAGTATTGTGATCGGCTTTCTCCATAAACTTCACTGCTGCATCCAAATCCTTTTGTGATAATGCGACGGCTCCTGCGTTCAGGTTAGCTACGGCGTCAGTAGGATACATGCGTACAGCAATATCGAATACATTAACAAAATCCTTGCTGCCTTTCGGATAACTGTTGGCCACCTGATACATTTCGTTCAGACTAAGATATTTCGGATTTTCCCGGATAATGATACGGCCTTGTTCAACATCGAAATTGACAACGGTATAGTCAATCTTGCAGTTCACTTTACGCAATCCCGGATAAATCTCTTTCAGCATACTACGGTAAGGAGCTCCGCCGCCTACACGCATGATTTCCTGTTTACGTTTGGCATCGTCAGTTGTATTTTTGATGATGTTCAGGAATGTTTCCTTCTCCTTCATCGAAGAAGATTGGAGTGCTTTTACCAATCCATCCCAGTTTTCTCCACCGAAAGTCACTTTATATAGTTTGGAAGACACTTTTTCGTTCTTAACCAGATAATCCTTCAAAGCTTCCGCACGTTTTTTGGAAAGCTGTTCATTGAAGGTAAGAGGTCCTTCCGGCGAGGCGAAACCTTTGATACTGATACCTTTCACAGTCAGGTTCCGGTCATTCTGTATTTTGTCAAACATGGCATGGATATTCACCAATTCAGCATGATTGTTCATGAAGTCGGTAAGGATCACCGATTTGTTGACCGGAAAATCCAGATGAGCTTCATATTGTTCGCTACGGTTTTTGACCACTTCTACGGTTGGCTGAATATAGGCAATGATAGGAGACATGGCACTTAAACGTTTGGCTTCGGTAGATACATCATTGGTAATCAGTTCCTGTGCATTCATTTCCTGATAATTGCCGCATCCGCATAGATTCTCTACAAGTTGCAAACTGGCATTAGCCATCCAGGGTTTGTAAGGAATCACCTGCGTATAATTAAAAGTTTCCCTTTTATTATAAGGAACGATAATGGCGGTAGGTTCTTGCTTAGTGATTGCCAGACTGCGGATATATGCTTTTTCGCGTCTTTTACCATTGACGATGATTTCTTGCAAGGGTACATTATGCTGCCCGTCCGTCAGCAGGGGAATAAGGCTTAAACTTCGGGCGGAACCTATTGTCAGATTCTTCATGTCGAAGGTCATGCTGACATAGAGAGAGTTACCTTGTTGCCATAAAGATACGTTCGAGAGAGTGAGCGCATCGTTCAGGAATTTTTGTGCATGAGCCGGTAGGATGGCGGCTGAAAAGCTATAAATAGATAAATAAGTTTTCTTTTCATCATTGTAAGTTTTAGAGAGTTCGATTATTTGATGACATAAATGAAACTAAGACCGATTTTGGTCGGACCGAAATAATTGCGGGTGTTATGTCCCAACTTTTCACCTCCGTCACCACGAGCATACTTATCATATTCCAGACGGGCGTATCCCACTCCGATGGTAGCTTCCATACTCCATCGTTTGCTTATGATCCATTGATATCCGTAGGAAATACCGGCTCCGTACAGATTGCCGTCGTAACGGTCATGTCCCATTCCGAATATATTCAGATTGCTGACATTCATTTCTCCGTAATGTCCGTGTAAACCGAAGAAACTTCCGTTGAAACGTTCGCAGAGCCAATAGCGTAATTCCGGCTGAACGAGCCAATGTTTGATTTGACGGTCGTCACCAAACTTCCACGGATTGTAGTTACCGGATATGTCGAGAGTCAGTTTCTTTGCCAATCCCACTTCGATTCCTAAATTGGGCGTAGAAGTGGCCCAATAGAGAGCATTGGTCTTGATGGCAAATTTGGGTAGATAGGTTTCATTCCGTTGTACCTGTGCATGAATACTTGTACCGAACACGAGCAGGAAACCGGCTGCTAATAAGATTTTAATTGTTCTCATTTTGTTAGGGTATAGGTTTTATTAAAAATGATAAGCGATAAACAGAAAAGCGGAGAAGTTTGTTGTCGCAACCTGCAAAAAAAAGCTCCCTAAATAAATGGATAAAGATGTTTTAAGGCATAAATGCTAACAATTTCCACGCATGATGCGTTCATTATATAAAAGTACCTTTGTGTAATCAATATGACAATGATTTCATTTATTACTGTTTATTTTTACACACACATACAACTTTAATAATTACAGCCTATGAAAGAGCTTATTAGCAACCTGGAAGAACTGAACAGGAAAGCAGAAAAAGGCGGCGGAGACGCTCGCATTGAAAAACAACATTCTGTGGGCAAACTGACCGCCCGTGAACGCATCGATTTATTATTGGAGAAAGGTTCGTTTATCGAACTGGATAAGTTGGTAACCCATCGGTGTACCGATTTCGGTATGGAAAAGCAGAAATTTGCCGGAGACGGGGTGGTGACGGGATATGGTATGATTGGCAAGCGCCTGGTTTATGTATTCGCACAGGATTTCACCGTATTTGGAGGAGCTCTTTCGGAAACGCACGCTAAGAAAATTTGTAAAGTGATGGACATGGCCATGCAGATGGGAGCACCCATCATCGGATTGAATGACTCGGGAGGCGCACGAATTCAGGAAGGAGTACGTTCTTTGGCCGGATATGCCGAGATATTCCTGCGCAATTCTATGGCATCCGGAGTGATTCCACAGATTAGCGCAATCATGGGACCTTGTGCCGGTGGTGCTGTTTATTCTCCTGCATTGACCGATTTTATTTTGATGGTGAAAAACTCCGGTTATATGTTTATTACAGGACCGGATGTGGTGAGAAGCGTGACACAGGAAGAAGTGACAAAAGAAGAACTCGGTGGAGTAGGTGTGCACATGACAAAGTCCGGTGTAGCCCATCTTTCTGCGGAAAACGATATTGAGTGCATCAATTATATTCGTGAATTGATCTCCTATCTGCCGGGGAATAATATGGAAGAGCCTCCGTTTGTAGCGACCAGCGATTCGCCGACTCGCCTGACTCCGGAACTGGCAGATTTGATTCCGTCCAATCCGAATCAGCCGTATAATATAAAAGAGATGATAGAAGCGGTGGCTGATGATAATAGTTTCTTCGAGCTTCAGGCAGAATATGCTGCGAATATTGTGACGGGATATATCCGCCTGAATGGAAAAACGGTGGGAGTGGTGGCTAATCAGCCATTGGTGCTTGCTGGTACACTGGATATCAATGCGTCTATCAAAGCCGCCCGTTTTGTCCGCTTCTGTGATGCTTTCAATATCCCTTTACTGACACTGGTAGATGTTCCGGGATTCCTTCCGGGAATCGATCAGGAATATGGCGGAATTATCCGTAACGGGGCAAAATTACTTTATGCTTATTGTGAGGCTACGGTGCCGAAAGTGACGGTTATTACCCGCAAAGCATACGGTGGTGCTTACGATGTGATGAGTTCCAAGCATATCCGTGGAGATGTAAATCTTGCTTTCCCTACCGCCGAAATCGCGGTGATGGGACCGGATGGAGCTGTGAATATCCTTTTCCGTAAGGAAATAGATAAAGCCGAGAAACCCGAAGAGAAACGGAAAGAACTTCAGGATGATTATCGCGGAAAGTTTGCCAATCCTTACCGGGCGGCGGAACTGGGATATGTGGATGAAGTAATCGATCCGGCAGTAACCCGTTTGCGGTTGATTCGAAGTTTCGAGATGCTTGCCAACAAACGGCAGTCGAATCCTCCTAAGAAACATTCTAATCTACCGCTGTAAGCCTGTTTATGGATTAAATCCGTGCCTAAAATTATTAAATTGCTCTTTTAAGTTTTGACTTCTAAAAAGAAAAAGATTATGATAAAAAAAATATTAGTAGCCAACCGGGGTGAGATAGCGATGCGCATCTTTCGGACTTGTCGGGTGATGAATATCTCGACAGTGGCTGTTTATACCCATGTAGACCGCGGAGCTTTGCACGTGCGTTATGCGGAAGAAGCCTATTGCATCTCCGAATCGCCCGAAGATACCTCCTACCTAAAGCCGGAATTGATATTGTCCATTGCCAAAAAGACCGGAGCCGCTATTCATCCGGGATATGGTTTCCTGTCGGAGAATGCGGATTTTGCCCGCCGTTGCGAAGAAGAGGGAGTGATTTTTATCGGACCGAGTGCGGATATTATTTCCAAAATGGGAATCAAGACGGAGGCCCGTAAGATTATGCGGGAAGCAGGATTGCCTATTGTGCCCGGAACCGAAACACCGGTACAGGGCATTGATGAAGTGAAGAAGGTAGCTAATGAAGTTGGCTATCCCATTATGCTGAAAGCACTTGCGGGAGGTGGAGGAAAAGGTATGCGTCTGGTACGTACGGAAGAAGAGGTGGAAACTGCTCTCCGTTTGTCGCAATCCGAAGCAGGGACATCCTTTGGCAATGATGCGGTTTATATTGAAAAATATATTGAGAATCCGCATCATATCGAAGTTCAGATCATGGGAGATAAGTATGGAAATGTCGTTCATCTGTATGAACGTGAATGTTCCATTCAGCGTCGTAACCAAAAGGTGATAGAAGAAAGTCCTTCTCCTTTTGTGAAAGAGGAGACGAGAAAGAAGATGTTGAAGGTAGCCGTGGAAGCCTGTAAAAAAATAGGTTATTACAGTGCCGGGACATTGGAGTTTATGATGGATAAGGACCAGAACTTCTATTTTCTCGAGATGAATACCCGTTTGCAGGTAGAGCATCCTGTGACGGAGGAGTGCACAGGCGTTGACTTGGTACGGGATATGATAACTGTTGCTGCCGGAAATCCATTACCTTACAAACAGGATGATATTGAGTTTAGCGGAGCAGCGATCGAATGTCGTATTTACGCCGAAGATCCGGAGAATAACTTCATGCCCTCTCCCGGTGTGATTACTGTCCGTGAAGCTCCCGAGGGACGTAACCTGCGTCTTGACAGTGCCGCTTATGCCGGATTTGAAGTCTCTCTGCATTATGACCCGATGATTGCCAAGCTATGTTGTTGGGGGCGTACCCGTGCTTCTGCCATTTCCAATATGGCACGTGCTTTGCGCGAGTATAAGATTCTGGGAATTAAAACAACGATTCCTTTCCATCAACGTGTATTGAAGAACGCAGCTTTCCTGAAAGGTGAATATGACACGACGTTTATTGATACACGCTTCGATAAGGAAGACCTGAAACGTCGTCAGAATACAGATCCGACAGTGGCTGTCATTGCTGCCGCAGTGCGACATTACGAGCGCGAGAAAGAAGCGGCTTCCCGTGCAACAACACTCCCGGTAGTAGGAGAATCACTCTGGAAGTATTATGGTAAATTGCAGATGACTGCTAATAATTATTGATTTGAGACTAATAAATAACGGAACAGATTATGGGTACAACATTAGCTACATATTACGCCAAGCTCCAGGATATGCCGGACAGTGAATATAAGGTGGAGATTCTGGAGGACGGACCAATTAAGAAGATTGCAGTCAATGGTAAGATATATGAGGTCGATTATAACATGGGTGGCGACTCTATCCATTCGATCATCATCGATCACCACTCGCATGGAGTGCAGATTTCTCCTTCTTCCAATAATTCATATACGATTATGAATAAAGGGGAGCTTTATCAGATTGAATTGCAGGGAGAAATGGAGAAGATACATAATGCCCGTACTGCTGCTGAATCCGTAGGGCGTCAGGTGGTACAGGCACCGATGCCGGGAGTTATCCTGAAGACGTATGTAAAGAAAGGAGATCTCGTGAAGCGGGGTGATCCGCTTTGTGTATTGGTGGCGATGAAAATGGAGAATGAGATACGTTCGGTGACGGATGGAGTTGTGAAAGAAGTATTCGTGGAAGATGGCATGAAGGTGGGATTGAACGACCGGATTATGGTAATTGAGTAATTCTTTGAAAAAAACGGGGTAAATACGTGCTTTTATTCAAAAAAATATTTACTTTTGGCAGATAAGTACGTATTTACACCGTTACATTATGAGCATCGAACAAAGCAAAGAAGCATTATTAGAACAGTTAGAAGCACTTAAAAAAGAAAACGAGCAGCTTAGAAAAGAACTTTCTACCCTTAGGGATGAGAAATATAACGATCGTCCTGTTAGTTTTAAAGAAAAATATGCTGTTAGAATACTAGACTCTCTTCCCGATATGCTGACTGTCTTCAATCAGAGTGAGGTAGGTATTGAAGTTGTTTCCAATGAGGAAACCAACCATGTAGGAATATCAAACAAGGATTTTAGAGGGATGCGTATGCAGGATATGGTTCCGCCGGAAGCATATCAGAATATTCACTCCAATATGCGTCATGCTATCACCACCGGAACTGTTTCAACTGCACACCATGAACTGGATTTTAATGGTGAACGCCATTATTACGAGAACCGTATCTTTCCGTTGGATGAGGAATATGTGCTGATCATGTGTCGTGATATAACGGAACGAGTGGCTACCCAAAGACAATTGGAAGTTTTTAAAAGTGTGCTTGATAAGGTGAGTGACAGTATTCTTGCTGTGGCGGAAGATGGAACGCTGGTTTATGCAAATAAGCAATTTATAGAAGAATACGGTGTAACGCAGGAGTTGGGTACACAAAAAATATATGATTTGCGTGTCTCTATGACCAACAAGGAGGCATGGGAACAAAAGCTCCAGGTGATACGCGATCATGAAGGAAGTCTGGCTTATCGGGCGGCTTATATACCTTACGGGCATACGAAGGAGAGAGTACATCAGGTATCTACTTTCCTGATTCGTGAAAATAATCAGGAACTCACCTGGTTCTTTACGCAGGACATTACCGATGTTATCAAGAAACGGGATGAACTCCGTGAACTGAATCTGTTATTAGATGGCATTTTAAATAATATTCCGGTCTATTTGTTTGTGAAAGATCCGGAAGATGATCTTAGATATTTATATTGGAATAAGGCATTTGCCGATCATTCGGGTATTCCGGCATCTAAAGCTATCGGGCATACGGATTATGAGATATTTCCGGTGCACGGAGACGCGGAGAAATTCCGTAAGGATGATTTGGAATTACTCCAGACTCATAAGCGTATTGATATGCAGGAAACTTATCTGTCCGCTAATGGAGAAGCACGTATCGTGCAAACTTTGAAAGCACTCGTACCGATGGAGGGACGTAAACCTTTGCTGATTGGCATTTCGTGGGATATTACTAATCTTCAGAATATTGAGCAGGAACTAATCAAGGCAAGGATTAAAGCGGAGCAATCCGACAGATTGAAAAGTGCTTTCCTTGCTAACATGAGTCATGAGATCCGGACCCCGCTGAATGCCATTGTAGGATTCTCCCAATTATTGCCTTCTGCCGAAACTGCTGAAGAGAAAAAGCTCTATTCGGGTATTATCAATCAGAATTCGGATATCTTGTTGCAATTGATTAATGATATTCTGGATTTATCGAAGATAGAAGCCGGAACACTGGAATATATCAAACGTCCAATGAATCTGGGAGAGGTCTGCCGAACAATTTATACTGTTCATAAAGAACGTGTGAAAGAAGGGGTAACTCTTGTCTTTGATAATGAGGAGGAGGATTTACTCATGGAGGGAGATCAGAACCGTATCATGCAGGTGATAACGAATTTCCTGACTAATGCAAGTAAGTTTACCTATGAAGGAGAGATCCGTTTTGGTTTTGGACGAATGGATAAGGATATTCGTGTGTATGTAAAGGATACAGGAATAGGGATAGAATCGGAAAAGGTAGATCATATCTTCGAGCGTTTTGTCAAACTGAACTCTTTTGCCCAAGGGACAGGATTAGGTCTGTCTATCTGTCGGATGATTATCGAAAAAATCGGTGGAGAAATAGGGGTGACTTCCGAACTGGGTAAAGGCTCCACATTCTATTTCACGATCCCTTATGAAGAAACCGGAGAGCATGGTAAATTCTTTAAAGAGTCGAAAGTGGTATCTAAAGGAAATACAGTCAATCGTGTACAACAGATTAAGAAGATTCTGGTAGCAGAAGATGTGGAGAGCAATTTTATCTTGCTGAAGAATCTGATTGGCAGGGAATATACATTGCTTTGGGCTAAAGACGGAGTGGAAGCTATCGAAATGTATAAGCAGTACCAACCGGACTTAATCCTGATGGATGTAAAAATGCCGCGTATGGATGGACTGGAAGCAACCCATATTATCCGCTCTTATTCTAAAGAAATTCCGATCATTGCTTTGACGGCTTATGCTTTTGAGGCGGATAAAGAATTGGCATTGGAGATGGGTTGTAATGACTTTGTGACCAAACCGATTTCGGAAAGAACATTGAGAAAGGCTTTAGATAAATATTCGACTACTGTTTAAAAAAAGGATTATGGCTATATGTATCCGGTGAAAGTTACTTATGATAGCCATAATCCACACAAGAGTACGATTGTTGTTGAGTGAAAGTAGTCGGTGATTACTTTTCTATAGATTCTTTTTTATTTCCGGAACCAGTATAAACTTCGTTTCCGGAAAATACTTTTTCAGCCAGGTCTGGATAAATTCCATTGTATCATTCTGAATCGTCTTGTCTTCTACGGTAGGATATAAATTATATAATACGGTATCTAGTACAATGCCGCGTTTTTGTATTGCTTCGAGACTAAGCAGGGTATGATTGATACTCCCCAGTTTGCCCGAAGTAACAAAGATAAGCGGATATTTTTCTTGGACGATGTAGTCAATGGTTAAAAGTTCAGTAGTGAGGGGAACCATAAGGCCGCCTGCTCCTTCGAGTAAAACAGAGTCATACCGTTCACTCAATTCTTCGGTCGCACGTTTTATTTTATCAAAGTCGATGGGACGGTTATCTAGCTGGGAAGCAAGATGCGGAGAGGCGGGATAAGAGAAAATCTCCGGCATGGTTAGTTCCTCTTGGTCTTCTTTGGTGAAAGGGATTCCCATGATTTGCCGATGTAGGTCAATATCTTCGGAATGACCTACATTTCCCGTTTGAATAAATTTCTGGGTGATGGTGCGATGGCCATTCTTGTTCCATTCACGAGCTAGAAAGCCGGTGGCATAGCTTTTTCCGGCATCAGTGTCGATACCGCTTACGAAATATACATTCTGTTTCATACTTTTTTCTTTTTTGCGATGATATAAATGGGATGATATGTTAAGGACACAGAAGCGCCCTGAGTAAATTCCTGCGTGTAACGTTCACAGAAGAGTTGCAAGTCATGACGAGTCCATTGTTGTTGGGGGAGATTGTTCTTAAAATTATTTTTTGAATTGTTGTCTGATGAACACAAATCGTTCTCTTGTTTTCCGGTAGGAGAGGATTGCGTTGATAAGCCATTGACTCCGGTTTGCTTCAAGTGATATAGTACTTTTATCGGGTCTTCGAACGAAAGCGGGATAAGCTCTTCTTCTGAATACAGTATGTCAAAATGGGGTGACAAAGCTACTTCGAGCTCTTCCCGTGAACGATAAGGAAGTCCGTTGCCGGTAAGTTCGCGTATTTCTTTCATGTTTTCTTTTCCAAAAGTGCTAAAAGCAAAATAACCCTGATTATTGAGTAGGGTATTACACCTTTCGAAAAAGTTTTCCGGTGATTCGAACCATTGCAAGGCGGAGCAGGAAGTTATCAATGTACTTTCGGTGGGGAAAGAGACAGTTTCGGCATCTCCCGGAAGAAAAGAAACCTGCTTCTTCATTAATAAGTCCTCACAGCAATATTTCATATCGGGGCAAAGGTCATTAAGTAATAACTCTTCCGGACGGAGGGCTTGGAGTAGCATACGGGAGTAAATACCGGTTCCGCAGCCAAATTCAATTACTTTCGAGCAGGGAGAAGGTATGTGTTCTGTAAGCAAACGAATCATTTTACCTGCTATTTGCCGTTGCACGTTTGCTTCCTTTGGATAGGTAGTGATAGCTTTTGAAAAACGTTCTGCGATTAGTCGTTTATTCATAATCAATATTTGTTTAATAGACTGATATACTTGATAATCACTTTATTTTAAAATGATGGATGCATCAGTTCTCCGGCTGCATGAGTATCGTGTTAAAAAGCTCTTGTTGGTAATGTGCCGCTTCCACTTGTTCAAGAGAGTCCACTTGGTTTTCCCATGCCAAATATTGGTTATCCGGGAGGAAAATGCGGTCGCCTTTTCCTATGATAGCTTTTTGCCATTTAAAATCAGAGGGCGGCAATGATAAATATTGTTGTTGTATAGCGGCAAGTTCTTCTTTGAGTTCTTCCATCGGACGCTGGGGGGATATGGTTTGAAAAGTTTTATAGTCAGCTATTGAACCACACATTCTTCTTTGAAATTTTTGCAAGGTTTGTTCATTCAGCCCTTGAAGTGTGCCATCGAAAATAGAGTGAGCGATGCCTTTGGTTTCGTGTATGGGGTAGAGGGTGCCGTTGATGGCGATACTTTGGGAGACAGGCAGATGTGGGTACTGCTTCATGATTTGCGAAGCTGCCCAGACTCCCATCGACCAGGCGATAAGTGTAATCTGGGAATAGGTTTCCAATAAGTCGGTATCAAATGCTAATGAACGGTAATCATAGCAAATCATCCAGTCCTTATCTGTAGGATGAATGGTCAGGAAAGGAGTTTCGTCCATCCCCCAACCGGCGAAGAAAAGCAATAGATGCTTCTGATTATTCTTTATGATAAAATGCTGCTTCATTCGTTTATCAGTTTGATGAGTTGGTCAATTTCATGTTCAGTGATGTCCGCTGTCAGTGAAAAACGGATACGTGAAGTTCCGTCGGGTACGGTAGGTGGACGGACGGGCAATGCATAGAATCCTTTGCGCTGGAGTTCTTCTGCTTTCAATATGGTATCTTCACTGGCTCCTATAATCATAGGTACAATATGGCTCACCGATGGGCAATTATATCCTTTGGCTGTAAGGGCTACCTTTAGCTTTTCACTGATTTGTAGCAGGTGAGCCCTCTTATGTTGTAAAGCTGAAAGGCGTTCTAACACCCACGAAGTCCACTGGATATTGATAGGAGGAAGTGCGGTGGTGAATATAAACGTGCGCATTTTATTAATAAGATATTCCCGAATGAGTTGCCGACAGACAATATAGGCACCTGCCGAAGCAATGGCTTTTCCGAATGTTCCTACTAAAAAGTCTATATCGTTGATACAGTCCTGTTCTTCGGCACATCCTAATCCTTTTTTTCCTCGTACACCAAAAGCATGAGCCTCATCTACATAAAGAAGAACATTGGAATAACTCTTTTTGAGTTGAATGAGAGTGGGAAGATCAGCTTCATCGCCATCCATGCTGAAGATACTTTCGGTAACAATAATAAGCTGCTCATAAGCGTTATGATTTTCAGCAATCAGTCGTTGTAACTGGGAAATATCATTGTGACGATACCGGATACATTTAGCTGATGATAATTTAATTCCGTCTATCAGGCTTGCATGCACTAGCTTGTCGGCAAGAATCAGTGTGTGAGTATTGCAAATGGCAGGAAGTATTCCTGTATTGGCATGATAACCACTATTGAATATAAGTGCACTTTCCGTTCCGAACATCGTGGCTAGCTGTTGCTCCAACTTCTGATAGTCACTAAAATTGCCGGTCAGTAACCGGGAAGAGGAGGAAGTAGGCAGGAATGTTTCAGGGGTGAGTGTTTTTAAGAATTCCTTCCTCAATGAAATGTCATTGGACAGCCCGAGATAATCATTAGAAGATAGGTTCAACATTCGTTGTCTGTTCAGCAGAACATCTCGTCCTTCGTGAATTAGCGGTGGGAGAGAACGGTAGTTCTTTTTCTCTTTCAAGGTCTGGAGTTCCTGGTTTATATGTTCTAATGTCATGAATTATTGTTTTAAGTAATAAGTATTCGATATATGGATGGTTGAAAGCGTAATCGGTTGTCTATAAGATGTTTATTGTCTAAAGAAGTATCCCGAAAGTTTCTCACCGACCAAGGCATCCTTCCTCGGTGAGGAAAGGCCCGTTCCTCACCGAGGAACACCCTTTTGCTCACCGAGGAACAGATTCTTGGGTGAAAATCTGGTAATATTCTTCTTATCTGTCATCTTTTTTGAATAACTTTAAGTAAGCCGGAAGTCAGTTTGCTTAATTGTTCCGAAGTGATGATGAAAGGCGGCATCAGATATACCAGCTTGCCAAAGGGACGTACCCAGATTCTTTCTTCCACAAATCTTCGTTGCATATAGGCCATATTTACCGGACGTTTCATCTCAATGACTCCGATGGCTCCGAGTATTCGTACATCAGCCACTTCCGGAAATTCCCGTGCAGGAGCCAGTTCTTCTTTCAGTTGAGTTTCGATTCGCTTCACATTCTCTTGCCAACCGGATTCGAGCAGCAGGCGAACGGAAGCGCAAGCCACTGCACACGCAAGTGGATTCCCCATAAATGTAGGTCCGTGCATAAAAGCTCCCGGTGCGTGGTTAGAGATTGTATCTGCTATCCGGTTGCTGGTCAATACAGCAGAAAGTGTCATATATCCTCCAGTCAGTGCTTTACCGATACACATTATATCCGGTTCTACTCCGGCATGTTCCCAAGCAAAAAGTTTACCGGTTCGTCCGAATCCCGTTGCTATCTCATCGAAAATAAGAAGAATATCGTGCTTCCGGCAAAGCTTTTCTGCTTCGCGCAGGTACTGCGGATGATAAAACCACATCCCGCCTGCTCCCTGTACCACCGGTTCCAGAATAAGCGCCGCCAACTCTTTTGAATGTTTTTCAATCATCTCTTGTAGAGGTAGTATATCTTTCGGATTCCATTCTCCGTCGAACCGGGAAGTGGGGGACGGGACAAAATAACGTACAGGCAATGCCGAACCGAAAAGACTGTGCATACCCGTCACCGGATCACATACAGACATGGCATTCCACGTATCACCGTGATAGCCGGAACGGATAGTCACGAAATTGTTCTTTTCCGGTTTTCCTGCTGCATACCAATATTGTACAGCCATTTTCAGTGCCACTTCTACGGCTACCGAACCGGAGTCTGCATAGAATATTTTCTGCATGGAGGAAGGAACCAAAGGCAATAACAGTTTCCCCAGTTCAATGGCCGGATCATGCGTCAGTCCTCCGAACATGACATGAGACATTTTATCTAATTGTTCTTTTGCCGCCTGATTTAATACCGGATGATTATATCCATGCACTGCACACCACCAGGAAGACATTCCGTCAATGAGCGTTCGTCCGTCTTCGAGGGTAATGGTAGCGCCGTCTGCCCGTTTTACTTTGTAGACAGGAAGCGGATCGGTAGTCGAAGTGTACGGATGCCAGATGTGCTCGCGATCAAATTGGGAATCGGCGAAATGATAGCCTTCTTCCTGAATCATCTTTTTGTCTTCCGATACTTTGGAGCCGAGTGTTGTCAATAGGTCGCCTACGATAGCCGAGTTAATTCCGATATATAATGCCTTGTGCATCGCTTCGGAAGAAAGTTGTGAACGTCCTCCGGCAAAACGCAGAAAAGCGGTCGGATTGATAAAACGAAAGAGTGCGATGGTTTTAAGTATTTCTTCTTCGCTTAGAGGCTGCTCGTTTTCCAGTGGAGTTCCCGGAATCGGACTAAGCAGGTTGATAGGTATGGATTGAACATTCAGTTCTGCCAATGTGAAAGCAAATTCAATCCGTTGTTCCATCGTTTCTCCCATGCCGATGATACCTCCGCAACAGATATCCATGCCCACACGACGGGCTGCATCGAGAGTAGCCAGTTTCTGTTCTTGCGTATGCGTAGAGCAGAGTTTGGAAAAATAAGACGGGGCAGTTTCCAGATTACAGTGATAACGGGTGATTCCTGCTTCATGCAGGGAACGCAACTCCTCTTCATTGAGCAGTCCCAGAGAAGCACAAAGTTGAATCGACGAATGTCGACGCATATAGTGGACTGTATCGCAAAGTTGGGTAATCTGTTTGGGAGATGGTTTTCGTCCGCTGGTAACGAGGGAGAATCGGTTGACGTCCTGGGCTTCGTTGTATTGGGCCTGTCGAAGACATTCTTCAGCGGGAAGGAGATCGTAAATCTCGGCTTTAGTCTGGTAGTGGGAGGATTGTGCACACCATTTGCAGTTTTCCGGACATCGGCCGGACTTGGCGTTGATGATGGAACACATGTCGAACTCGTGCGAAGCACGCGCGACGGTAATCTCATGTGCGGCGGCATAAAGCGCCTCGCTGTCAGCCATGTTGGCTAGCCAAGCAGCTTGGTCGGGTGATATGTCGATACCCGCCAACACTTGGTCTTTGATTTCCTGAAGTGTCATAAATGTATGATAAGGGATAGTTTGTGCAGCATTCTGCTTACGAAGAGCAACGTCTACTACATTGGTATGCAGATGACCGATTTGGAATTCGCGTCCCATACTTGCAAAGGCAGCATAGTTCTTTCTTCCCCAGTAGCGAAAGCGGGAAAGAAGAGTGCGTGTGGTCTGTATGTGGCGTTGTTGCTTCATTGATTTTTTTACTTTTGTTCGTTAGAACGTGGCAAATGTACAAAGATTCTTTGGATAAGCAAGCAAGTTGATGATTTCTAGTTTCTGTGGAATTATTTCTTTTTCCTGTATTCTTTGCGGGTGTTGAAGTTGAATCCGGCATATATTTGGAGAGTACCGAATCCATTGTCGACAGAGAAATTGTTGCGATGATAATTGTAGTTTTTTCCAACAAAAGAAGTACCTACGTAATACTTGCCTGTGTTGTAGACAATCCCTGCCCGAACCAGAAAATCCAGATTGAATTTACCGTACCATGCTTTTGCTTCATTTGTTTCTGCGTCCACATCGGAAGCTTTGTAGGCAATGGCAGGGGTGAGAGACAGGCATGCCAGACAGTTGCGGGCAAAGACCCAGTTGTAGGCGTAGCCGAAACTGATATTGGCATTGGTGTATTTAATATTCTTGACTTTCATGGCAGGATTCATCGCCTCCTGGATAAATCCCGGAAGTGCTGTATAGTCGAAGTCGAGATGATGCTTTGAAATGGAAAAACCTGCAATAAATGTACCTGCATTGCGTCGTTGATTGGTGGACTGACTGAATGCGGCAGGATAGGAGAATTTACGGTTATTGAAGATATAATATAGATTCAGTCCTTTGATATCTACCTTTATTCCGCTGAAATCTTCGGAATAGTTGGAGGGGATATCGTCTGAAAATCCTCTGATTTTATGTATTTTGTAATCATTACCAGTGCGGCGATAGAAGATATCCACACCCAGTTTGGAACTGTATAGGCTAAGATCGAATTCTGTTCCTCTGTTCTTTCGGGTACCTTTTTTGAAAATATCGTTCACATCTACAGACCATCCCAGGAAAATCCATCGCCAGCCGAAATACAATCCTATCTTGTTGTGTGGGTTGGGAGAAAAACTAAGTTTCTGTGGCTGCGGCAATTCACTGGTGATAGAATAATACTCAAAGTTGCTGAAATGAGTAACCATCAGCGCATAGTTATAACGGTTGGGACTGATATAGAGCGTATCGAAATCACTGAAGTTCATAAACTTCTTGATCGCTCTTTTAAAAGCACTTGGCTTGGCGGTTGTTGTGGAATCTACTTCTGTACTATCGTTGCCTAAAGAGACTTTCTCTTCAGTCTGCGCCTGTAAGGACAGTGAAAATAACAGAAAAAGATATAGAATAACCCGTTTCCCCATGTGGTTCTTTGTTGGTATAGATATTTTTAGTTTCACGAATGTACTATCTTTCGTTGATTTATACTAGCAATCTTCTAAAAAATGTTTCGTTTCCTAAACAAAAAAGTTCAATGTACTGTTAGTTACAACAAGCAAATAAATCTTAAGCCACAAAATTATGAGAATCTATTTACGTTTATTAGTCGTGTCTCTTCTGCTTTTTGTAGGAAATATAGTATATGCGGAAGCACAGCAGGAGAAACGCGTGACAGGCACGGTGACTTCTGAAGGAGAACCTTTGCCTGGTGTCTCCGTACAATTGAAAGGAGCATCTTCCGGCACCATTACCGATATTGATGGAAAGTATTCGATTGAGGTTCCTGCTACCGGTACTTTAGTGTTCCGTTTTGTAGGAATGAGAACAGTAGAACAACCGGTGAATAACCGGAGTGTGATTAATGTCACGTTGGAATCGGAAAGTAAGGAACTGGAAGAAGTAATGGTAGTAGCTTATGCTACCGCTAAAAAGTATAGTTTTACCGGAGCAGCTTCGACGATGAAGGCAGGTGAGATTGAAAAGTTACAGACTTCCAGCATATCACGTGTATTAGAGGGTACGGTATCCGGAGTACAGGCAAGTGCGGCAAGTGGGCAGCCGGGTACGGATGCGGAAATCCGTATTCGTGGTATCGGGTCTATCAACGCTTCCAGCGCTCCGCTTTATGTAGTGGACGGTGTACCGTTTGATGGTAGTGTGAACTCTATCAATCCGGATGACATATCTTCGATGACAGTATTGAAAGATGCGGCCTCTGCTGCTTTGTACGGTTCCCGTGGTGCGAATGGAGTGATTATTATCACCACCAAGCAGGGAGATCAAAATACCAAAGCAACGGTAAAGGTGAAAGCTTCCTTAGGAGGTTCCAACCGTGCCGTGCGTGATTATGATCGTGTCAGTACCGACCAATATTTTGAATTATATTGGGAAGCACTTCGCAATCAGTATGCCAAGAGTGCGGATTATACTCCGGCAACTGCCGCCACGCAAGCATCCAAAGACTTGGTAACGAAATTAATGGGAGGTGGCCCGAACCCCTATGGCCCTCAATATGCGCAACCGGTCGGTACAGATGGAAAGCTGGTGGCAGGTGCCTGTCCGTTATGGAATTCAGACTGGAGTGACGCCATGGAACAACAGGCGCTTCGCACAGAGTTGAATCTAAGTGTTTCCGGAGGTGGAAAAGCGAATCAGTATTTCTTTTCTGCCGGATACCTGAATGATAAAGGTATTGCACTCGAATCCGGTTACCAGCGTTTCAATCTTCGTTCCAATATCACCAGCGAGATGACTTCCTGGTTGAAGGGAGGCGTCAACTTGAGTTTCGCACATTCCATGCAGAATTATCCGGTTTCTTCTGACTCCAAAACCAGTAACGTGATTACCGCAGGGCGTACCATGCCGGGATTTTATCCGATTTATGAAATGAATACCGATGGTAGCTACAAATTGGATGAGAGTGGAGACCGTATTTATGACTTCGGTTCCTATCGTCCTTCCGGTTCGATGGCAAACTGGAACCTTCCGGCTACTTTGCCTTTGGATAAATCGGAACGAATGAAAGATGAAGTCTCCGGTCGTACTTTTCTAGAAGCTACGATTATTGAAGGACTGAAATTCAAGACAAGTTTCAACTTTGACTTGATTAATTATAATACATTGGATTATACGAATCCGAAGTTAGGTCCGGCTAAAGAAAACGGAGGCGGCGTCAGCCGGATGAATACCCGCACTTTCTCCTGGACGTGGAACAATATCGCTACGTATGACAAGACAATCGGTGAACATCATTTTAATGTTCTTGCCGGTGTGGAGGCTTATTCTTACCGCTACGATGAACTGACGGCATCACGTTCCAAAATGGCGCAGCCTGATATGCCGGAATTGGTAGTTGGTTCACAACTGACCGGAGGTTCGGGATATCGCATCGACTATGCATTGGTGGGTTATCTGACGCAAGCGTTATATGATTATCAGAATAAATATTTCTTCTCGGCATCTTATCGTCGCGACGGTTCTTCACGTTTTGCACCCGAAACCCGCTGGGGAAATTTCTGGTCGCTGGGTACTTCCTGGCGTATCGACCGGGAAGAGTTTATGGCAAGCACTTCCGACTGGTTATCTGCCTTAACCCTGAAAATGAGCTATGGTGCACAGGGAAACGATAATTTGGGTACGTATTATGCGAGTAAAGGACTTTATACCATTGTCTCCAATCTGGGAGAAAATGCGTTAGTGTCCGATCGTATGGCGACCCCGAACCTGAAATGGGAAACGAACCTCAACTTTAACGTGGGTATCGACTTCTCCCTGTTCAACAACCGTTTTTCCGGTTCGTTTGACTTCTTTACACGTCGTTCGAAAGATTTGCTTTACTCACGTCCGATAGCTCCTTCCCTGGGATATGGCTCTATTGACGAGAATGTAGGAGCCTTGAAGAATACAGGTATAGAAATGGTGTTGAACGGAACGATTATTAATCAGAATGGTTGGGTATGGAAACTGGGTATGAATTTGACACATTATAAAAATAAGGTGACGGATCTTCCTTTGAAAGATATGCCGCAAAGTGGAGTGAACAAATTGCAGGTAGGCCGTTCTGTTTATGATTTCTATATGATAGAGTGGGCGGGAGTAGATCCGGAGAACGGAGATCCGTTGTGGTATATGGATGAAGAAGATGAAAATCACAATCCGACCGGAAAACGTGTCACAACAAACGATTACGGTTCGGCTGACTATTATTACGTCAATAAATCATCTCTCCCGAAGGTATACGGTGGATTCAATACCTCTCTTTCCTGGAAAGGATTTGATCTTTCTGCCATCTTTGCTTATAGTATCGGTGGATATATCTATAATCGTGATATAACAATGATCCTGCACAACGGAAGTCTGGAAGGACGTGACTGGTCGACGGAGATTCTAAAAAGATGGACTCCCGACAATCGTAATACAGATGTTCCCGCTTTGAGTACTACCACTAATAACTGGAACTCGGCTTCTACCCGTTTTTTGCAGAATAATTCGTATATGCGATTGAAAAACCTGACTCTTTCCTATAACTTACCCAAACAGTGGATTAGTAAGTTATCATTGAGCAGTGTACAGGTATATGTACAAGGAGATAATCTGTTTACCATTCACCGGAATCAGGGACTAGACCCTGAACAGGGAATTACCGGTATCACTTATTATCGTTATCCGGCTATGCGAACGATCTCCGGAGGTATCAACGTTTCTTTCTAAATTCAGACTAAATTATGAGAAAAATAAAAATTAAATCCATTCTTGCCGCAGTTGCCGGACTTTTCCTGGCAACGAGTTGTAGTAGCAGTTTTTTGGATACGGACCCAACGGATGCGGTAAGTTCAGAAAAAGTACCTGTGCCCGAAAATGCAGCGGCACTTGTGAATGGTGCCTGGTATAATCTGTTTGATTATTCAAGTACTTATGCCAATATCGGTTATCGGGCGCTTCAGTGTCTGGATGACATGATGGCAAGTGATATTGTTTCCCGTCCGAAATACGGTTTCAACTCTTCGTATCAGTTTAACGATATAGCGTTACCTTCAAACAATAGAACAGAATTTGCTTGGTATCTGATATATAAAACGATCGATAACTGTAATACTGCCATTTCCATTCAGGGAGATTCGGAGGAGCTCCGGCAGGCGCAGGGACAGGCATTGGCGTTGCGTGCTTTCTGTTATTTACACTTGGTGCAGCATTATCAATTCACTTATCTGAAAGATAAAGATGCTCCATGTGTTCCTATATATACCGAACCGAGTAATAGTTCGACAGTTCCGAAAGGAAAATCAACGGTGGCACAGGTTTATCAGCGTATTTTTGATGATCTGAACCTGGCACAGGATTATTTGAAGAACTATGTCAGGAGTGGTGATAACCAGAAATTTAAACCGGATGTTGCCGTGGTGGATGGCCTCTTGGCTCGTGCTTATCTGTTGACAGGGCAGTGGGAAGAGGCAGCGAAAGCAGCTGAAGCCGCACGTACAGGATATGCGTTGATGACAACGACAGCCGAATACGAAGGCTTCAATAATATTTCCAATAAAGAATGGATATGGGGATTTCCTCAAATACCTTCCCAATCGGATGCCAGCTACAACTTCTATTATCTGGATGCAACATACGTCGGAGCTTATAGTAGCTTTATGGCCGATCCTCATCTAAAAGATACCTTTATCGAGGGTGACATTCGTTTGCCTTTGTTTCAGTGGATGCGTGAAGGGTATCTGGGATATAAGAAATTCCACATGCGTGCAGATGATACAGCTGATCTGGTCTTGATGCGTGCTTCTGAAATGTATTTGATAGAAGCGGAGGCGAAAGTTCGTGATGGAGTGGCTTTGAATCAGGCTGTTATTCCATTGAATACGTTGCGCAATGCCCGTGGAGTGGGAGATTATGACGTGACAGGGAAATCACAGGAAGATGTTCTCAATGAGATTCTGATGGAACGCCGCCGTGAACTTTGGGGAGAGGGATTCGGTATTACAGATATACTTCGTACACAGGGTTCCGTAGTACGTACTGCTTTATCTGATGAAATGCAGAAGACAGAAGTCGATTGCTGGCAGGAGGGTGGTAGCTTTGAAAAACGAAATCCTCTGGGACATTGGTTCCTTAACTTCCCGAACGGTAAACCGTTTACAGCAAATAGCACCTATTATTTGTATGCTATCCCCCAGAAAGAAATAAACGCTAACCCTAACATATAAATAGCTCTCTTAATTTTTTGACTTTGACCTTAACTTGTAGACCGGTATACGTCGTGACGATGCATACCGGTCGTTTTCTTTCTTCTGTTAAGTATGTTAATAGAATAGAGTTTCGTAGGTTATGTAACTGTTTTATTGTAACTTTGTAGGATAATTATTACTCACAAATTAACAAATTAAAGTATGAAAACTAGACTTTTATTTTTATTGTTGTTCATTGGCTTAGGATTAGTATCCTGTGATAACAATGATGAGCGTTTCTTTCTTTATGAAATAGATGATATTTATTTCCCAGATCAACCTATTAGTGATATAGTAATGGAGATAACTGATGGTGCTGCTGTAGGAATGACAGGTGGGGTAGCTCCTTATACTGTAGAAACTGGTGATGAAGAGATAGCAAAAGCTAAGATTCAGGAAGAATATGGTTATGTGATGATAGCTCCCGTTCAATTGGGAACAACATTTCTTGTAGTGAAAGATGCGAATGGACTGACTGCTAAAATTGATGTAAAGATAATCAAAGGTACGAAATCCTTTACTACAAAGAAAGTAAGTGTAAAAGTCGAAGGACTTGAGGGTGATGAGAAAGTAGATTTAGAAAATCAAGTTATTGCAAGCTCGGATATGCATGTAACTGGCGGAATTAAATTTATTTATGATACAAAAGATAGTGGTACGCTTACTGTAATTCCTTCAAAGGATGATATATCTAACGTTATTACTGCTTCTTTTACCAGAGAGATAAGGCAAACGGATGAAAAGACATTTACTTCTTTTATTTATGTGAATTATAATGATATAGACCATGTGCTTTATTTCACCTCTCCAGAAAAAACTCCATCAGAAGATGATGTTACTCGCGCTCTTGGCCCACTGTATTGTTGGTTAGTAGAAGATGTAACGAAAATATATAATAAAACATATCCCAATGTCACTTCTGTGAAACGTATCTATGAAGGGCAATCAAGTAGATATTGAAGCTAAAAATGTGAAGACGAGTTCAGATTATAAATAATATAAATCGCCTCACTATAATCATTATAGCAGGGCGATTTTATTTATATAGATTTCTATCCAATCTTTTTCTTCTTCAAATTAGGCAAAAAGAACGTGACCAATCCCAGCAGCGGCATGTAAGCACAGATATTATATACATATTCAATACTCGTTTTATCCGCTAAATTGCCAAGTACAGCAGATGCTACACCAGCCACTCCGAAAGCAAATCCAAAGAACAAACCGGATATCAATCCAAGTTTGGTAGGAAGCAACTCCTGTGCATAAAGCAATATGGCAGGAAAAGCGGAAGAAAGCATCAATCCCACACAGAAGCTAAGGATAATAGTCCACAGCAGATTGGCATGTGGCATTAGTAAACTGAATGGGGCAGCTCCTAAAATAGAAGCCCAAATCACATACTTCCGACCGATACGGTCACCGACAGGTCCGCCAATTAATGTTCCGATAGCAGTAGCTACCAGGAAAATAAATAAATATAGCTGCGAATCTTGTACACTTACATTGAATTTATGAATCAGGTAGAAAGTATAATAACTGGTGAGACTTGCCATATAAATATATTTGGAGAAAATCAGAATCAGCAATATCGCGATTGAAAGGGCTGTCTTATCCATAGGCAAAGGAAGATGAACTGGTTTTCTGACACTGACAGTCTGTACTTTCATCCGGTTTAGATATGATTTATACCATTTGCAAATTGGGTACATCACTCCGATAGCAGCTAAAGCCACAAATGCAAATACGATGAGATGTTGCCTGCCATAAGGAGCCACCAACAGAGCAACCAGCAAAGGGCCTAATGAACCTCCGAAGTTACCACCTACCTGAAAGAGTGATTGTGCCAGTCCACGTTTTCCGCCGGAGGCAAGGAACGTGATACGGGAGGCTTCCGGATGCAGTACGGAAGAGCCAATTCCGATTAAGAATACGGAGGCTAATATCCAGTATAGATTATCAGAGAATGCTAAGTTTATCAAACCAATCAGTGTAAAGCTCATTCCGATAGGCAATGACCATGCGACGGGATGCTTATCAAAGAAAATTCCGGTAATCGGTTGAAAAACTGAAGCGGAAAGTTGATAAACTAGTGTGATAAGTCCGATTTGCGCGAAACTAAGTCCTAAATCATCTTTAAATAAAGGATAAGATGCTGATAGCACCGACTGTAAAAGATCGTTGAGGCAATGCGAAAGACTCAATGCAATCAAAATGGAAAATGTAATTTTTCCTACGGGTTGTTCCTGATTCTGTACCATAATACCTATTTACTATTGAAGTGTTCCTGAAAAATCGGCTGCAAAGGTACGGAAACTTCCCGTTTCTCAATATATATTTGCTGTGATTAATTCAATATGATAGGAATAAAGCTCTAAGACTAAGGATTGTAAATTGTCGTTAATTCAGTTTTGAGTGACTGAACTATTCTTCATACCTACTGTTGTTAAATAAAAAAGGAGGATTATATGGGCTTTATATGGTATATCGTTATTGGTATTGTGGCTGGATTCCTCGCAGGTAAAATAATGCGCGGCGGAGGTTTTGGTCTTGTTATAAATTTATTACTTGGTATTCTTGGAGGTGTACTGGGCGGTTGGGTGTTTGCCCTTTTCGGACTGGCAGCTTCAGGACTGATCGGAAGTTTGATAACTTCCACCGTAGGAGCTATCCTTGTATTGTGGATTGCTTCTTTATTCTCGAAATCTAAATAGATATTTATATAATTTATTTTTAATCCTAAAAACAGAACTTGATTATGGAATGTAGACATGGAAATTTCTGGATTGGACTCGGAATTGGGTCAATCCTTGGCGCAGTAGCTTATCGTCTTTCACGTACAGCAAAAGCAAAACAATTAGAAAGTGAAATTTATAATGCTATCCATCGCATAGGTCGTGATGCTGAAATAGCTGCTGCTCATGCTGAAAGAAAAGCAGTGGATCTTGGACTTAAAGCAGTAGAAGCCGGTGCGGAAATTGCTGATAAAGTAGCAGATGAAGCCGATAAAGTGGCCGGAAAAGCAAAAGATAAGTGGGGAAAATAAGAATTCCAAAACGGGTAATCGATTTAAATAGAATCGGTTACCTGTTTTATTTTATATACGTTTAATCTTTTATTTCTAGCCTTATCAGTCACTATTTGAATGATGTGTGCACGAACACATATTGGTGTATCTTCTCCATTATTTTCACTTCCTTCAAGAATCAAAAGCTACTTTTCCTCTGGTTTCTCATCTGATAAGTACTTTTTTATCTATACTATCTTTACTTTTTCTTATGTTTAACAACATGTATACTTCCTTGCTGTTGTGGTTAACTTGCTGATTATTAGTAGTCTGTTCTTTATTGTGTGTTATGTGTGTGCGCACACACTATTGCTTAATTCAATAATTCATTTTACTTTTGCCGATGAAAAACAAGATACTTATCAATAGATGGATAAAGAGTTTTCAAATATTCGGATTGTAGACATTGCCAAGATGGCAGGAGTCTCTGTTGGCACGGTAGATCGTGTAATACATAATCGTGGCAGGGTATCTGAAGAAAACAGGAAAAAGGTACAGGCGATTCTGGAGATGGTACATTACCAGCCCAATCTGATGGCACGTTCATTGGCGGCCTCCAAAAAGCAATATCATCTTCTTGCGATTACTCCTTCTTTTGTTCAGGGAGAGTATTGGGAAGCTATTTCGGAAGGTATAGATAAAGCAGCGTCGGAAATGGAATCGTATAACATCACCATTACCAAACTCTTTTTCGATCAATATAATAACAAGACTTTTGATGATATCATCCGTAATCTGCTGAATGAGAAAGTAGATGGTGTATTGATTGCGACTTTGTTTACGGATTCTGTTATCCGGCTTTCGCAGGAACTTGACAGGAATGAAATACCTTATGTGTATGTTGACTCCAACATTGGAGGGCAACATCAACTGGCTTATTTCGGAACGGAGTCTTATGATGCCGGAGTGATTGCTGCCAGATTGTTGATGGACCGGCTTTCTTCGTCTTCCGATATATTGATGGCGCGAATTATTCATAGTGGGAAGAATGACTCTAATCAGGGAAAGAACAGGCGGGAAGGTTTCTGCCATTATCTCACGGAAACAGGGTTCAACGGAAATCTGCATGAAGTAGAGCTGAAAATAAATGATTCAGTGTATAACTTCATGAAGCTGGATGAAATATTTGAAGCTAATCCGAATATAAATGGGACTGTTATTTTTAATTCAACTTGCTATATTTTAGGGAATTACCTGAAAGCGAGAGGAATGCAATCTGTCAAACTGGTTGGTTATGACCTTATCGGGAGAAATACACAGTTGCTTTCCGAAGGTGTGATAACCGCATTGATTGCGCAACGTCCGGAGCGTCAGGGATATGATGGTATTAAATCATTGTGTAATCATCTGTTGTTCAAACAGAGCAGTGAAAAGGTGAATCTGATGCCTATCGATATTCTCCTTAAAGAGAATCTGAAATATTATCTGAACAATAAATTATAAACATATAAACTTGTAAGAACCATGAATGAATTATTTAACGTAAAAGGCAAAGTAGTTGTTATCACCGGTGGAGCTGGTATTTTAGGTAAAGGTATTGCTGCGTATCTCGCAAAGGAAGGTGCAAAAGTGGTTGTGCTCGACAGAAGTGAAGAAGCAGGAAAAGCATTGGTAGACAGTATCAAAGCAGAAGGAAATGAAGCCATGTTCCTTTACACGGATGTGATGGATAAAGAAGTGTTGGAAGGCAACAAAGTGGAAATCATGAAGGCTTATGGCCGTATTGATGTTTTGTTGAACGCTGCCGGAGGTAACATGGCAGGTGCAACTATCGCTCCGGATAAGACTTTCTTCGATTTGCAGATTGATGCATTCAAGAAAGTGGTGGATCTGAACCTTTTCGGTACAGTATTGCCTACAATGGTATTTGCTGAAATTATGGTAGAACAGAAGAAAGGTTCTATTGTAAACTTCTGTTCTGAATCGGCTCTTCGTCCATTGACCCGTGTGGTAGGTTATGGTGCGGCAAAAGCAGCTATTGCCAACTTTACTAAATATATGGCTGGCGAACTGGCTTTGAAATTCGGTAACGGTCTGCGTGTAAATGCCATCGCTCCGGGATTCTTCCTGACCGATCAGAACCGTGCGTTATTGACTAATCCGGATGGTTCTCTGACTGACCGTTCAAAGACCATTCTTGCTCATACTCCATTCAACCGTTTCGGTGAACCGGAAGACCTTTATGGAACAATCCATTATTTGATTAGCGATGCTTCTAACTTCGTAACAGGTACAGTAGCTGTTATCGACGGTGGATTTGATGCATTCTCTATCTAATATTGGGATGATATCATTCTGTTTTTAATCATAATTAGTAACTTGTAATCAGGAAAGAATAATATGTATTTATGTGAACAAACTTGGCGCTGGTATGGTCCTAATGACCCGGTTAGCTTGTGGGATATTAAGCAGGCAGGCGCTACTGGTATAGTAAATGCTCTTCATCACATTCCAAATGGTGAAGTGTGGACAGTAGAAGAGATCATGAAGCGTAAGCAAATGATTGAAGAAGTGGGTCTGACATGGTCTGTGGTAGAAAGTGTACCTGTACACGAGCATATCAAAACACAGACGGGCGACTTTATGAAATACATCGAAAACTATAAGGAAAGTATCCGTAATCTGGCGAAGTGTGGCGTGATGGTAGTTACTTATAACTTCATGCCTGTATTGGACTGGACCCGCACAGATCTTGCCTATACAATGCCGGACGGCTCTAAAGCACTCCGCTTTGAAAAAGCAGCTTTTGTAGCTTTCGATCTTTTCATCTTGAAACGTCCGAATGCTGAAAAAGACTATACTCCGGAAGAAATAGCTAAAGCGAAAGCTCGTTTTGAGCAGATGAGCGAAGACGACAAGAAATTGTTGGTTCGTAATATGATTGCCGGACTTCCGGGTTCGGAAGAAAGTTTCACGGTAGAACAATTTCAGCAAGCATTAGATCGTTATGACGATATTGATGCAGAGAAGCTTCGTTCCAACCTGATTTTTTTCTTAAAAGAAATTGCTCCTGTTGCCGATGAAGTAGGAGTGAAACTGGTGATTCATCCGGATGATCCTCCTTATACCATCTTAGGTTTGCCTCGTATTTTGAGTACGGAAGAGGATTTCAAGAAATTGATTGAAGCCGTACCTAACGAATCTAATGGCCTCTGCTTGTGTACAGGCTCTTTTGGTGTGCGTGCCGACAATGATCTTGCAGGTATGATGGAGCGTTTTGGCGACCGTGTGAACTTCGTACACTTGCGCAGTACACAACGTGACGAGGAAGGAAACTTCTACGAAGCTAATCACTTGGAAGGAAATGTAGACATGTACAACGTAATGAAGAGCCTTATTCTTCTACAACAGCGTCGTAAATGCTCTATCGCTATGCGTCCCGACCACGGACATCAAATGATTGATGACTTGAAAAAGAAAACGAATCCGGGATATTCTTGCCTGGGCCGTCTTCGCGGATTGGCTGAACTTCGCGGCTTGGAAATGGGTATTGCAAAATCTATCCTCTAATCGAAGTACATAGTTAGCACTTTATTATCAAACACTACGGCTATTATTGATTGAAATAATAGTTGTAGTGTTTTTCATTTGCTCTTTTTCACTGGTTGAGGAATAAGTGAAGCGAATAAATCTCCAACATGTATATCTTTATCAGCTTTCTTTGTTTTTCTTGCTTTTTTCGGTTCGGGAATAATAAGTAAAGCTATTTGTGCGCAAGCCTCTGCATCTGCCAGTGCGTGGTGGTGATTCTCTAAATGATATCCGCATCGTTCTGCTACCGTATGCAACTGATGATTGGGCAAATCTTTTCCAAAGACTTTCCTCGAAGTACGGCAAGTACAATAAAACTTATAATCAGGATAAGTCATGTCATATAATTCGTGAACCGCCCGGAGACAACCTTCATCAAAAGGACTGTTGTGCGCTACAAGTGGCAGACCGTCTATCAATGGTTTGATTTCCGCCCATACTTCCGGAAATTCGTCGGCTTCCATCGTGTCGTCGTAAGTTAAGCCATGAACAGCTGTGGTCCATTGCGTATAATAATTGGGGCGGGGACGGATCAGACGATAGATTTTATTCGTTATTTTTCCTTCCCTTACGATGACAACCCCAACACTGCATACGCTGGTACGTTTGCCGTTGGCTGTTTCAAAGTCGATAGCTGCAAAGTTTATCATCGTTTCTATTATTTTTTCGGATACAAATATAGCATAAAAAATGAGGTTGGAGAAAATATAGTAACAGGATTGGCAAATAGAAACCTTTTACTAAAAATTGAATTAAAATGGACTTTGGGGAAACATTTCCAATAAAAAACTCTTCTTTTAAAGAATTTACACTATTTTTGTTCGACATAAACCAAAGGCATGGACAGAATGGAAAATCCGGGACCATTTGCCCCCTCCTGTCCAAATCAAATTGATCCCCTGAATCCAATCTAAATTGATCCCTTTTGTCCAGCTGAAAGTGACCCCTTCAAATTGAACGTGGATATACTGGTGATGTTCCGCTTCCGGATATCACAACGAAAGAAAAGGCGCAGCAATATATCGGTTTGGATATGGCTGCCGAAAAGGTAGGCAAAGATAAATTTCTCGAAGAGATTGTCCCTGAATGGCTTCAAAAGGCAAAGGCAAACGGACGCATCGTTGATTAGAATTTATTTTCGCTATATTTGCGTACAAAATAGATCCATGTATACAGAATATCAGCCTTCTCATTTACTTGTTCCCTACATTGATAGCTATTGGGAGTTTAAGGGCAATCCGGATTATGGTATGCGCATCCATATTCTGCCGGATGGTTGTACCGATTTTATATTTACGCTGGGAGAGGTGGCTAATGCTGTTGAAGAAGGGAGTCTGATTATGCAACCCTATCGTTCCTATTTTGTAGGACCTATGACAAAATATTCGGAACTCGTCACTTATACAGAATCGATTCACATGTTTGGCGTTCGTTTTTTACCTTGTGGTATGTCTTGCTTTACAAACCTGCCTCTGCACGAATTTGTGAATAGCAGAGTCAGTACTAATGAGATGAAGGCTGTTTTTGATGACACTTTTATTGAAAAATTAGGTGAGCAGAAGCATGTCACAGATCGAATACGAGTAGTGGAAGAATATTTGCTGGCATATTTGGCGCGTCATTATCAGCCTGCCGATTCTCATGTCGCTATGGCAGTGAACATGATTAATCATTCCAAAGGAAAACGTTCTGTTCGCAGCTTGATGGATGATGTCTGTTTGTGTCAGCGTCATTTTGAGAGAAAGTTCAAGCATTATACCGGATTTACTCCTAAAGAATACAGCCGTATTGTTAAATTTAAGAATGCTGTGGAATTGTTGAGAACCACAACATCAGCCAATCTGTTGACTACGGCAGTTGATGCAGGATACTATGATTTAGCGCATTTTTCAAAAGAGATTAAGTCGATGTCCGGCAATACTCCTGCGTCTTTTCTTTCCCTAACCGTTCCGGAAGAAACCACACTTACTTATATCGAACCACAAAGATAGATTAGGTAAAAGTCGCTTTTTTACAATAGAATGGGAAGATATGCCGTTACCTTTGCAAGATTAATAAAAACCAATCAGCTTATGACCACAAAAACAATGAAAGAGAAAGCAACAGAATTGTTGCAGAGATGTGAAGTAGTTACCTTTGCTTCTGTGAATAAAGAAGGTTATCCCCGCCCTGTACCGATGAGCAAAATCCTGACAGAAGGAATTTCCACTATCTGGATGTCTACCGGAGCAGATTCACTAAAAACAATTGATTTCTTATCGAATCCGAAAGCAGGATTATGCTTTCAGGATAAAGGAGACAGCGTGGCGTTAACGGGGAAAGTGGAAGTTGTAACTGACGAAAAGATGAAGCAGGAACTTTGGCAGGACTGGTTTATCAATCATTTTCCCGGTGGCCCCACTGATCCCGGTTATGTCTTGTTGAAATTTGAATCGAATCATGCAACTTATTGGATTGAAGGAACATTTATCCATAAGAAACTCGACTAATTCTACTCGGAAAGATAGTGAAATAGTGAATTTTACGAGGCTGTTCGAGAACAGCCTCGTAATTCATTTAGAATTCAAATTTTTCCAATTTCATTTCAGCCAATTTCTGAATGATACCTACATATTGAGCGAAATGGGGAGATTTTTCGTGTGCTGCCAATACTTCGGCATTCTGCCAAGTTTCGCAAATCATGAAAACGTCAGGACGCGTGCTGCTTTCGAAAGTATCATAAGCAATGCATCCTTCTTCTTTTAAAGAACAGGCAGTCAGTTCTTTTGCCGCTTTTATCGCTTCTTCGCGGTTGGATTCGTTTACACGAACAAAAACATTTAATCTGATCATAGTCTTTTTTATTTATATAATTAAAAGAATTGCTTTCTCACAGTATCTGTGAAAAGTCGGAGGCAAAGATACTATTTTTCTATACTTCTGGTGAGTTTATTTCAAAAATTCATATAAACTTCATGTCATCCTAAAAAAACAATTATATTTGCATCTGAATTCTAAAAGCAATGATTTTGGGCACAATTCTTAAATTTGTTATAGCTTAATATTAGCCTCATAAACCACAGGCTAATTTCTTTCGTTTGAGTAGTTCTATACTTGAACAGGTTTTTCATTTTATCATTTTTATTATTCACTGCATCGTTTTTCAAAACTGATGCAATTAAGGTATTCAGGCTTTTAGTCCGGTTCATGGTAATCAGATGGGAGTGGTGGGTGCGTTGAGAATGAATGGAAAATTTCGTAAGAAATAGTAAGCTGAACATAGAGGAAGAAATAAAAAGGATTGAGCTGCAGCCGGTTGATCCTTTGGATAGAATCAGGCAGATCATTGGTGTCGTACAGGTTTCGCTGACTTCGCTGAAAACAACTGTTGTCGGATATCAGTTTCGAAGTGCTGAAGAAGAGATTCTTTTCTTTAAAGTCTCGAAACCGCAGATTTCCGGTCTGTTGATGTTTTATGTCCGTTTGTATCAGATTGAAAAGAATCGTATCGACAAATCTCTGTCATCCCAATGCAGATATCTGAAGATTGAATTGGAGAACCTGCAAAAATCATTTTTGAATAATGACTTTTATGAATATTACCGTGCCGGTCGAACAGAGCTTGATAACCGCTATTTTATTCGGGAGAATTATGATATTCTTTCTGATATACATTGTCATCTACTGGATAGAGATATTTCTTTTACCACCTTGCATGATTCGAGTGTTGCAGAAATTCTGGCGAATAATCGCTTGATAGAATATGTGTCGGAGGAAATAGAGCAGCTGACAGAGAAACTTCATCTTAAATTCACTTCCATTGTAGACAGTAAACTGTTGCAATGGACGGACAGTAAAGTTGCTTTGGTTGAGTTTATCTACGCCTTGTATGCAGGTAAATGCTTTAGTAATGGAAATACGAGTTTGAAAGACATTGCTTTTTGTTGCGAAACACTGTTTAATATCGAGATAGGTGATTTTTATCGTATATTCTTGGAAATCAGGAATAGAAAGAAAAGCAGAACCCAATTTCTGGATAAGTTGAAAGAACAGATTATAAAGATGATGGATGAGCTTGACAGATAAATTTCAGGGCGTCTTGTGACATCTTGTGAATTATACAAATGGCTATTATCCAACTTTGCGGAGAAATATAATTGATTCACAAAGAAAGATAATCGCTTTTGTATAGTTATGGAAACAACATTTACATGGGAGATAAGGGTGAAGAATTGCCCCTTATTAATTAAGAAATGCAGTCACTGTGATAGTGACCGCTTTTATTGCAGTGATAAGTTCAGGATGAATGCACAGAAGAAAAACATTGATGTCTGGCTGATTTATAGATGTGTGAAATGTGATAACACTTGTAATATGACTCTGTTGTCACGAACTAAACCCGACTTGATTGATAAAAAGCTCTTTCACAGCTTTTCTATGAATGACAGGGAAGTTGCCTGGCAATATGCCTTTTCTGCCGGAGTGGCAAGTAGGAATAATCTTCAATTAGATTATGACAGTGTTGAATATGAGGTGATAAATACCGTCTCTTTAGAAGACATCCTGAATATGAGTAGTGAGATCATAAGTATCCAAGTCAAGTGTGATTTCGACTTGAGCCTTAAATTATCCTCATTGATAAAAAGATGTCTGCCTCTTTCCAGTACCCGCTTGAAGCTGCTGTTTGAAAAAGGGTATATTTCTTTACTTTCCGGCAAAACATCTTCCAAGTGTAAGGTAAAGAATGGCGATACTATTTTGATGGATCGAAAAAGCCTGATTGATTTCTTGGGATAAAATCGGTTTTACAGTTTTTTTTAATAGCTTTGTGAAATGATAATTCGCATTCTGTAAAAGAGGTTGTACTATTAAGATGGAAGATATGAAAAAGGTATGTTTATTAGCTTTTGTTTTGTTTACTTGGAGTATCGTTGTGAATGCACAGGAAAGTGATGGACGATACGTTGAAGTGACCGGTTCTTCTGAAATAGAAGTCGTTCCGGATGAGATTCATTTTCTGGTTCAGATTAAGGAGTATTGGCAAGAAGAATACACCGGTAAATCAAAAAAAGAAGAAGATTTTCATACGAAAGTGCCATTGGCAATGATAGAGAAAGATTTGCGTAAAAGTTTGCGCAAAATAGGAATAACGGATGATGCTATCCGCACACAGGAAATAGGAGATTATTGGCGTCAGAGAGGAAAGGAGTTTCTGATAGGTAAGCAATTGGATATCCGGCTTACGGATTTTGAGCAGATTAACTCTATTATTCGTTCAGTCAATACGTGGGGAATTGAGTCCATGCGCATCGGAGAACTCAAACATAAGGATTTGCCAATGTATCGGAAACAAGGTAAGATTGAAGCACTGAAGGCTGCCCGTGAGAAAGCATCTTATCTGGTGGAAGCGATGGGGCAGCAGTTGGGTGAAGTGATTCGTATCATCGAACCTGCCGATAATAACATAAGCCGTTATCTTCCTTTCGAAGCGCAGAGCAATGTAAGCATGGGTGCGGCAGCTACCGAGCAGTACCGGGTTATCAAGCTACGGTATGAAATGACGGCTCGTTTTGCCATTAAATAAAAATAGTCTATCTTTGTCGCATGACAAGAAATAATAAATCGGATTTGGTTTAGTAAACAATCTGTGTTTCTGATACAGATTGTCTTTTCGTTTGCTCTCGGATGATTCCTTCCGGGAGTACTCTTTATGTCTTTATAATTTCAATTTTTAACTTGCGTACAAGGGTGCTAAAAGTATCGTGGTGCTTTGTAACGTGTACGCTGTATACATTAAGATCATGAATAACGAAAATCAAACAATTCACAAATTCGACTTTAATTTAAACTGGTATGGCTGGAATGATAAACTAAGCCAACTAAAACAAGAATCACTCTACAGCACTCTTCCTCATGGACGTATATCCATAGTACATCGTACCTGCTACGAGGTCGTTTCCGAAAACGGATTGTTTCAGTGTGAACTCACGGGAAACATGATGTATGGGAAATCTGATGCTGAATTACCCTGTACGGGTGATTGGGTGCTTTTTCAACCATTTGATGAGAATAAAGGGATTATTGTCGATATGCTACCTCGTGAGCGGACATTGTATCGCAAGAAAAGCGGTACAGTTGCCGATAAGCAGGCCATTGCTTCTTACGTCGATAAAGCATTTATTGTGCAGAGCCTTGACGATAATTTCAATGTCCGCAGAGTAGAACGTTTTATGGTTCAGGTATTAGAAGAAAACATCAAGCCTGTATTGGTACTTAATAAATCCGATTTAGATTTTGACAGGCAGAGTGTTGAAGAACAAATAAATCATATCTCCAATCAGATACCCGTATTTTTTACGAGCATTCATCAACCCCAAACGATTCTCCGGTTGCGGGAATCCATATCAGAGGGAGAAACTGTTGTGTTTGTCGGTTCTTCGGGTATCGGGAAAAGTTCTCTGGTAAATGCACTCTGTGAAAAATCTGTGTTGCTTACCTCCGATATAAGCCTGTCCACAGGAAAAGGCCGGCATACATCAACCCGTCGGGAAATGGTATTGATGAATGATTCGGGTGTTTTAATCGATACTCCGGGTGTGCGTGAATTTGGCTTGGTTATCGACAATCCAGACTCACTGGCCGAAGTACTTGAAATCTCTGACTATGCAGAATCGTGCCGTTTCAAAGATTGCAAGCATATCAACGAACCGGGTTGTGCTGTTTTAGAAGCAGTCAATAGCGGTGTGTTAGATTATAAAGTTTATGCAAGCTATCTGAAACTTCGCCGGGAAGCGTGGCACTTTTCAGCTTCCGAACATGAGAAACGTAAAAAGGAGAAGTCCTTTACAAAACTTGTAGAAGAAGTAAAGAATCGTAAGGCAAATCGCTGATTTCTATTTAAACGATGCAGGTATTGGAATTTATTTTTTTCTTTAAAAGAGCAAAAAAGTTTTAGTTGCGCAAAAAGGCTGCGCACCACTGCATCTATCTTTGTCGAAGAAACAAGAAAACAGGTCAAGTACGGGTTACTTCCATACATCCTGTTAAGATATTGACTCATACGATTATCTGTTTTCCTGTTTCGTAAAGGGGCAGTAGCTCAGTGGGTAGAGCATCATACATAATCTTGAGATTATCCTGATGAAAAAGGTCAATTAAGATTTACTTCTATCCTGTGACGGTCGTCGGTTCGACTCCGGCCTGCTCCACAAAAATAAATATAGAGGTAGGACAGCAGCTTCGGGATTATCTGAAATGAGGTCAACCGGGGCTTACTTCTTAACGGTGGATAACGCTGGTTCGAATCCGGCCTGTTCTACCTCTTTTTATCAACTAAGGTCAAGGAAGACTTACTTCAAAACCGCAGGAATGCTCCATTGATTCACAGTCTTCCGATTACCTTACTTAAAAAAAACAAAGTTATGAATAAAGATTTGTTGAAAGTGTCTATCAGGCAGAATGCAATCTATTTGCCTTTGATAGAAGAAGAGAAAAAGCAGGAAGAGTTGACTTCGACTACCATTGCATTGGTAGCCCAACTCCGTAAAGTAGGATATAGCTTGTCCGAAGAACTGCTGCATGCCATTAATCAGTTATATCCGGCTCAACAGATGATGATTCTTCAGGTGATGAAAGAAGCATTGGGCGTGACGCTAAACTGGTCTCCATTGGTGAAAGGGTGGGATGTACCTACCGGAGAAACGCGCTTGGATCATCTGGTTACATGGATCGCTAACCTGTTTAATAGCCAGAAAGGCCTTAAACTACCTTGCGGACACGTGATCCCTGATAATACATTTCCTATGGAACGATACAACGGTTGCCCGTTCTGCGGAACTCCGTTCCAAACGGCTACTACGGAATACTTCGGACAGGGAAGTAAATTGAAAGTGCTGGAACTTTGGCAGGACAAGGAGCTGAATGCTTTTTTCTGTGACTTGCTTGAATCGCGTACAGCTCTTGATGCCACACAAGCGGATAGCTTGAAAATAATGCTTGGCGAACTTCCGTTACCGGCAGTCGAAATCAAAATGAAGGAGACATTGATGTTGGTGATAGATACATTGGTGGAACAGGATAGAGCGCAGGAAGCGCAAATCTATTTCTCTACTCCGAATGATATATTGCGTTATCTGTGGTATAAGAAAACCGGATTCCTGCAAATCATAGAGCCTAAGACTATTATCCGTAAAACAGGTAGAAACAACACACATATATGTGGAGTTTTGGATAAAAGTCGTTCGGCAGCTCAAGCGAAGCGTGAGGAGTTGAAGTTGAAATATACGCGTCGTGAATGTAAAATGGTAGCTCTTTGGTTGAACAACCTGACAATGGCTCCGGAGAAGGCTTGCGAAATCATGCATCCGAAAAGAGAGATGTGGGTACGTATGATACGTGCGTTGCGTCTGGCGGAATATGCCCGTAAGCCGGAATTCGGAAATTTGAAGGAATTGATGGATATATTCTACCGCGAGGCATATACCGTTTGGCAGGGAGAAGTGGAGCGCAACCGTTTGAAGGCGAATGCGGAACAGACATTTGCTTTGTTAAAGCAGCGACCGGGTATGTTTGCACGTTCTTTATTTGCGAATATGCTTTGGTTCGGAGCGGAAGAGACGTTGGCTGCATTTAAAGAAGTGGTTCATTTGTTGCCGGCACGTTTGGTAGTTACTTTGGGTATGTATGCGGAGAGCTACTTTGAACCGGGACATAAGAGAATGGTGAAACCTTTAGGGGGGAATGCTCTTTTGATAGAACCACATTATTTGGTGGGTCTGTATATGGAGGATCAGCTAAAAGCGATGGTGAAGGATGTACAGGATTTGTGTAAGGAAGTCGTAGCTGCCCGTTTCGCCAGTGCAACTGTCGAAAGTGAAAACAAAAGTATGTATATTGACCCTATGTTGTTCCATATTCCGTTGGCTATCGGCGATCGTAGCGAAACAATTCAGGATACTTCCTGTGCTTTGCAGGGAACGCGTTTCCCGGTAGAGGGGGATAAAGTGCGATTGTTTATGCAGTGGGGAAAAGGGCTTCCGGCACAGCATCTTGACATGGACTTGAGTTGTCATATCACTTTGCCTTCCACAACAGAAGTTTGTTCCTTCTTCAACTTGCAAGCTATTGGCGCTAAACATAGCGGGGATATCCGAAGTATTCCTAATAAGAAAGGTACTGCTGAATATATCGAGCTGGATTTGAATGAACTGAACCGTGTAGGTGCGGAATATGTCGCTTTCACTTGCAATGCATATAGCAACGGGACTATCTCTCCTAATCTGGTGGTAGGTTGGATGAACTCTGCCTATCCAATGAAGATATCGGAAAGAACAGGAGTAGCTTACGATCCTTCTTGCGTACAACATCAGGTACGTATTTCCCAAAGTTTGCAGAAAGGGCTTGTTTTCGGAGTTCTGAAAGTGAAAGAACGGGAAATCGTTTGGCTGGAAATACCTTTTGGTGGACAGACGATTCTTTCTTTGGATACACAGACCATTGAAAAGTATCTGGATAAGCTGGAAGCGAAAACAACTGTTGGTGAACTGTTAGCTGTCAAAGCACAGGCACAGGGATTGAAGTTAGTTGATATTCCGGAAGCGGACGAGATATATACTCGTGAATGGGCATTGAATACTGCCGCTGTGACTAAATTACTGTTGGGTGATTAAATTCTTGGGAGGAATTGTCTTTTTCCTCCTAAGATTTAAAGGTCGTATCGCATAAAGTTATACCTTTGTATGCGATAGATTAATCGTCTGACTATAGTGTACTTTTCGTCTGACTGTAGTTTAATTTTCGTCTAACTATAGTCAGACGAAAGAGAAACTATAGTCAGACGATTAATTTTATGTATAGTTCAGGGCAGACGCGTTATATTTTTTACTATATTCTCCTTTGTTATTTCTTTGCTATACTATTGATTATTAATACACTATCATTTGTTTATATCGATTGTTTTTCTTATCTTTATAAGATATATTAAAACATAAACTAACATGAAAATTGGCATAATTGACCTTTGTAAACAAATAGAAGATCCTAGGATGAACCGCAAAAAAGTACATAAAATGGAAACCATTATCTATATATCCATTGCTGCTGTAATCTGTGGCGCCCAATCCTGGAATGAGATTGAGGAATTTGGCAATGCGAAAATTGCTTTTTTCAAAAAGTCGCATACCTGACCTGGAGTTCATCCCACGTCATGATACTTTTAATAGATTCTTCAGTATAATAAAGCCCGAGTATTTTGAGTTGATCTTTCGTAACTGGGTAAAACAAGTACTGTCAGGAGGTGAAAGGCGTTGTAG
>NZ_GG774949.1:2599865-2643370 GCF_000162555.1 Bacteroides sp. 3_1_23 | reverse complement strand
GGGGTTGAAGTCTATTGTAGGGATAAAGTCGGAGAGAACAATAGTAGCAACAGGAGAATATACTCAAGAGGTCAGATACTATGTAACTTCACTTGATAATACCAAACCGGAGGAGATTGCATCTGCCATCAGGCAGCATTGGTCTATTGAAAATAATCTTCATTGGCAACTGGATGTTACCTTTCGAGAAGACTACAGTAAAAAGGTGAAAAATGCAGCCAGAAACTTTTCGGTGGCAACAAAGATGGCACTTACCATACTAAAGAATGAAAAAACAACAAAAGGAAGCATGAATCTGAAAAGACTAAAAGCCGGATGGGATGAAAAATATTTGTCACAACTTTTACAGGAAAATAATTTTTAATGCGTCTGCCCTGATGTATAGTTAGGACTAACTTCTCGTATTGAAGAGATTAAATGTTAGTCAAAAGGAGTATAAATACATGAACCTAATAAAACGAAGATACTTATGAGTGCAAAGTATGATTTATATGAGACACCGGACGTTCAGAATACAGGAGAACAACAACCGCTTCATGCCCGCATTGTCCCAAGCGGAACCTACTCGAAAAAAGAGTTTCTGGAACGTGTGTCCCACTCTTCCCAAACATTTAATTATAATGTGATAGATGCAGTGGTAGGAATTGTGATCGATGAACTTGCCGAAGCTTTATCAGAAGGATATGTTGTAGAACTTGGCGAACTCGGGCATTTTAGCATCTCTTTGAAATGTACGCATAAAGTAATGACTAAACGTGAGATTCGTGCCGAATCAATCTGTTTTGATAACGTGCATTTGCGCACTTCCAAAGAGTTCAAAAGGAAGATTAAGCGTGAAATAGAGTTGGAACGTGTGGACAAATCCAAACACTCTTCTCAAAAAGTGGAATTTTCTATGGAGCAACGCCAACAGCTTTTACAGGAATTTCTAAGGAAAAATGGTGGTATTACCCGATTGGAATATAGTAGCCTGACCGGACTTTCCCGGCTGAAAGCAATAGATGATTTGAATACTTTCATTGAGAAAGGGATTCTTCGTAAACGTGGAGCTGGAAGAACCGTGTTTTATGTCTGGCAACAGGAAGAATGATAATCAACTAAAAAATCCTCGTGCTGTTACTGACAGCTTTGTGTTTTTTGTCATTCACGGTAACACATATTAAGATGTATAATTTGCTGATTATTTTTCATACTGTTATATTTGTCCCGCTATTCTATTAATCAATAGAGGGAGAATGTATCAAAAGAAAAATATAAGGGTATATATAGCATGGATGTTATTCATGACATTCATTCCCTTCTTTGTAGTGAAGACCTTTCACTATCATGGAAGTGAGGATGAAAAGTCGTGTTCCCATGCAAAGCATTCTCACCAATCATCTGATGATTGTGCGATCTGCCAATACTCCCTTTCTTTCTTTACTGAACCTCAACCGATAGAATTTCATTGCACACTGACGCTCGTGCCCTACGAGCCGATTATTTACCAGAATAAGGTTGTTTGCAAACGAACTTATTCGCATCATTTACGCGGGCCTCCGGTCGCATGATTACATACTCATATTTTCAATGGAGATAGATTGGCTTTCAATCTATCCTTACATTCATTTTACACATTAAATAAAAGATTGTAATTGATGCGTATCGGAATTATTTCGGGCGTAATAGGGCTATTTGTAACCTTATCCGTCCATGCACAGAAATCCGATTCAATCAAGAGCATGCTTTTGCCTGATGTTGTGGTAACCGAAACGTACCAGCAACGTCAAGCGAAAAAGTCTGCCCTTACGGTTGATGTAGCCGATCAGGATTTTTTGCGCAAACATTTTACAGGAAACTTCATGCAGGCGATGGAGAATATTCCCGGAGTACAGGCAATGGATATTGGTTCGGGCTTCTCCAAACCGATGATTCGCGGAATGGGATTCAACCGGATTGCTGTATTGGAAAACGGAATCAAACAGGAAGGACAACAATGGGGAGCCGATCACGGACTAGAACTGGATGCTTTCAATATCGGAGCAGTCAATGTATTGAAAGGACCCTCTTCACTGCTCTATGGCAGTGATGCAATGGGAGGAGTGATTGATGTTGTTCCGTCGGCTGTTCCTGCTGATAATCGTGTATTCGGAGATGTCACACTGCTGGGTAAATCAGTCAATGGAACCATCGGAGGATCACTGATGCTGGGAATCAGGAAGAATGCCTGGTACTCCCATATTCGTTATTCGGAACAACATTTCGGTGACTATCGTATTCCGACGGATTCTATTGTCTACCTGACACAAAGAATTCCCATATATGGGCGTAAACTCAAGAATACAGCAGGCATTGAACGCAATATCGGACTTTTTACCCAATATCAACGAAGAGCCTATAAAGCGAATTATGCTGTGAGTAATGTATATCAAAAGACGGGATTCTTTCCGGGGGCACATGGCATACCCGATGCGTCACGTGTGGAAGATGATGGAGACAGCCGTAATATTGAATTGCCATTCAGTAAAGTGAATCACCTGAAAGTGACCACCCACCAGCAATATGCATGGGAGAAACTGATCTTGTCAGGCGATTTAGGTTTCCAGAACAATCACCGTGAAGAGTGGAGTGCTTTCCATACTCACTATGGTTCGCAACCCGCACCGGAGAAAGACCCCGACAAGGAACTTGCTTTTAATCTGAACACTTTCAGTGCTTCGGTGAAAGCTCGTTTTATTGGTTCTTCTTCGTGGGAACATACATTGGGGTGGGATGGACAACATCAACGGAACGACATTTCCGGCTATTCGTTTTTACTGCCTGAATATCGCCGTTCCACTACCGGAATGCTTTGGCTTACGACATACAGACCCAACAATGTGTTTTCAGTCAGCGGAGGAGTGCGATATGACTACGGATATATGAATATCTCTTCGCATGAAGATACTTACCTTGCCGATTATCTTCGGAAACAGGGCTATGATCTGGAACAGATAGACTTCTACAAGTGGAACAGTCACTCTGTGAATAAGCACTACGGTGATTATTCTCTTTCTCTGGGATTGGTATGGACTCCCTCCGACAAACATCTGGTAAAGGTGAATATCGGGCGTAGTTTCCGCCTGCCCGGTGCGAATGAGTTGGCTGCCAACGGTGTACATCACGGCACTTTCCGCCATGAACAGGGAGATGCAAACCTAAAGTCCGAACAAGGCTGGCAACTGGACGCTTCTTATCATCTGAAGTACCGGAGAATTTCTTTCTCCGTCTCTCCATTTGTCAGTTGGTTCAGCAATTACATCTTTCTGCGTCCTACCGGAGAGTGGTCTGTATTGCCTCATGCCGGACAAATCTATCGCTATACCGGAGCAGAAGCGCTATTTGCAGGAACTGAAGCTACCGTAGATGTTGATTTTCTGCGCAACTTCAATTATCGGATTTCCGCTGAATACGTTTACACCTATAATTGTGATGAACATATTCCATTGAGTTTCTCGCCACCTCCTGTTATGCGCAATACATTAACCTGGCAAAAGAATCGGTATATGTTGTATGCAGAATGGCAGAGCATTGCCCGGCAAAATAGAGTGGACCGTAACGAAGACCGTACAGCCGGAGCAAATCTCTTTCATCTGGGTGGTTCATTGAATATTCCGATAGGTGGAAACAATGAGATTGAAATAACCCTGACCGCCCGGAATATATTCGATACCCGATATTACAATCATCTTAGTTTTTACAGGAAAGTTGAAATCCCCGAACCGGGACGTAACTTCCAGATATTAATCAAAGTTCCATTTAAAAAATTACTGAAATGAAAAATAAATTTTATCTCCCAATGATTAGCCTTTTGGCAACAGTTACTTTCATGTTTTCCTCTTGTGATAATGATGACTCCAGCGATACGACCAAACCTCTGATTGAACTTCACGAACCGGAAGAAGGTCAGGCTTTGGAGATAGGAAACGAACATGGGGTTCATTTTGAAATGGATTTGTCGGATGATGTCATGCTGAAATCCTATAAGATTGAAATTCATAGTAATTTCGACCACCATTCACACGGAGGTAATAGCAGGGCTGCACAGGAAACAGTAGATTTTAGTTTCAACAGATCCTACGATGTGTCTGGACAGAAAACCGCCCATATTCATCATCACGATATTGTAATACCGGCCAATGCTACTGCAGGAGATTATCATTTGATGGTTTATTGCACGGATGCCGCAGGTAACGAATCTTATATTGCACGCAATATCAAATTAAGTAATGAGGTGGAAGACGAAGACCATCACCATGATGAATAAGACAATACATAGAGAAAGAATGAGGTGAGGTCAAAAAGGGACGTTTGACACATTCCCATTCTGTTTTTTTACGTAATGAGTATTTTTTCTTTCGAAAGGTGTAATATCTATTACACCTTTTTTGTTTCCAATCCTTTACTTTTGTGAAAAATACTTTTTCGTATGATGAAGTTTCCAATAATAAATCGACTCTTTCCTTCTTATAAATGGAAGGTAGCGGCTGTCATCATTGGCGGTGTTATTGTGGGTGGAGGAGCACTGTTTATGTATATGCTCCGGGCGCATACCTATCTTGGAGATGACCCGGCTGCATGCGTGAATTGTCACATTATGACTCCTTACTATGCAACCTGGTTCCATAGTTCACATGCCCGGAATGCCACTTGCAATGATTGTCATGTGCCGCATGAAAATGCTGTGAAGAAATGGACCTTTAAAGGTATGGACGGTATGAAACACGTGGCTGCATTTCTTACCAAAAGCGAGCCGCAGGTCATTCAGGCTCATAAAGCCAGTTCCGAAGTGATTATGAATAATTGCATCCGCTGTCATACACAACTCAATACGGAATTTGTGAAGACGGGGAAGATTGATTATATGATGTCACAGGTAGGAGAGGGGAAGGCTTGCTGGGATTGCCATCGTGATGTTCCTCATGGTGGAAAGAATTCCCTGTCCGGTACTCCGGGAGCGATTGTTCCTCTTCCGGAATCGCCTGTTCCCGAATGGCTCCGGAAGATGGTGAATCAGAAAGATAAATAAGAAATGAAATACGTAATAAAATAATAAAACCGATATACAATGGAAAAGAAATTAAAATCATGGCAAGGATGGCTGTTGTTCGGAGGTTCAATGGTCGTTGTATTTGTTTTGGGATTATGCGTTTCTGCGTTGATGGAACGGAGGGCGGAAGTTGCCAGCATTTTCAATAACCGTAAAAACGTTATCAAAGGGATTGAAGCACGAAATGAACTGTTTAAGGATGACTTTCCCCGTGAATACCAGACTTGGACGGAGACTGCAAAGACTGACTTTGAGAGTGAATTTAATGGAAATATTGCTGTAGATGCTTTGGAAAAACGTCCTGAAATGGTGATTCTATGGGCGGGATATGCTTTCTCAAAAGATTATTCCACTCCACGGGGACACATGCATGCCATTGAGGATATTACGGCATCTTTGCGTACCGGTTCGCCCATGAGCCCGACCGAAGGTCCTCAACCGTCTACCTGCTGGACTTGTAAGAGTCCGGATGTTCCCCGTATGATGGAGGCATTGGGTGTCGATTCTTTCTATAACAATAAATGGGGGGCTATGGGCGCCGAAATTGTGAATCCTATCGGATGCTCCGATTGTCATGATCCCGAAACAATGAATCTTCATATCAGTCGTCCCGCTTTGATAGAGGCTTTCCAACGTCAGGGTAAAGACATCACTAAAGCTACTCCGCAGGAGATGCGTTCATTGGTATGTGCACAATGTCATGTGGAATACTATTTCAAAGGGGATGGTAAGTATCTGACTTTCCCCTGGGACAAAGGTTTTACGGTAGAAGATATGGAGGCTTATTATGATGAGGCCGGTTTTTATGATTATATTCATAAATTGAGCCGTACTCCGATTCTGAAAGCACAGCATCCTGACTATGAGATTTGTCAGATGGGTATCCACGGACAGAGAGGTGTCTCTTGTGCCGATTGCCACATGCCGTATAAGAGTGAAGGTGGTGTGAAATTCAGCGATCACCATATCCAAAGCCCGTTGGCTATGATTGACCGCACCTGTCAGGTTTGTCACCGCGAAAGTGAAGAGACTTTACGTAATAATGTGTACGAACGCCAACGTAAAGCGAATGAAATCCGTAACCGTCTGGAACAGGAATTGGCAAAAGCACATATCGAAGCTAAATTTGCCTGGGACAAGGGTGCTACAGAAACACAGATGAAAGATGTGCTCGCACTGATTCGTCAGGCACAATGGCGTTGGGACTTCGGAGTAGCTTCACACGGAGGTTCATTCCATGCACCGCAGGAAATTCAGAGAATTCTTTCTCATGGATTGGATCGTGCCATGCAAGCCCGTCTGGCTGTATCTAAAGTATTGGCAAAGAATGGATATACGGGAGATGTTCCGATGCCGGACATTTCAACAAAGGCAAAAGCACAGGAATATATCGGCTTGGATATGGATGCTGAAAGAGCGGCTAAGGAGAAATTCCTGAAAACAACTGTTCCGGCATGGTTGGAGAAAGCGAAAGAAAACGGCCGTCTGGCACAGAAATAAGAGAATTTATATATGTGGAGCAAACCATGGAGTTATAAAGAAGGGCTGGTGATTGGCGCAGGATTACTGGTGATAGGGCTATTGCTGCAAATGACAGTGGGAGCCATACATTGGGACCTGTTTGCCTGTCCGGTCAATGTGATTGTGTTAGTGGTTTATATCATTGCTTTGGTAGCCATGCACCTTCTTCGCAAACGTGTCTATTTATTCGGATGGTTGAGTCATTATTCCGCTGCTGTCTCGTCTCTATTGTGGGTGGTCGGCATGACGGTAGTGATGGGACTGATCCGGCAGGCTCCTTCCGGTCATGCTCCGGCTGATCTGCTGGGATTTTCGCAGATGATTTCTTCCTGGCCTTTTGTCCTGCTCTACTTTTGGATGGTCACCGCCTTGGGGCTGACAATCCTTCGCACCGGTTTCTCTTTGAAGATCAGCAGGATTTCTTTCCTACTGAATCATATCGGATTGTTTATTGCACTGATAACAGCCACTTTGGGAAATGCCGATATGCAAAGGTTGAAAATGACAACCCGGATGGGAAGTGCCGAATGGCGGGCTACGGATGATAAAGGTCAACTGATTGAACTTCCGCTGGCTATCGAACTGAAGGATTTCACTATCGACGAATATCCTCCGAAACTGATGTTGATTGATAATGAAACCGGCCGTACGCTTCCCGAAAAATCTCCTGTACATGTATTGTTGGAAGAGGGAGTGACAAATGGCAGCTTGCAGGACTGGCAGCTAACTATTGAGCAATCTATTCCGATGGCTGCTTCTGTGGCTACCGAAGATACTTTGAAGTTTACTGAATTTCATTCGATGGGAGCGACTTATGCTGTCTATCTGAAAGCAGTCAATCAGAAGAATCAAACAACCAAAGAGGGATGGGTAAGTTGCGGTAGTTTTCTTTTTCCCTATAAGGCAATCCGGCTGGATTCTTTAACCAGTATTGTAATGCCGGAACGGGAACCGCAGCGATTTGCATCGGAAGTGAAGATTTACACACAAGAAGGAACGATCACGGGAGGAACCATTGAAGTGAACCGCCCGATGGAGATAGAAGGTTGGAAAATTTATCAACTTAGTTACGATGAAACAAAGGGACGATGGAGCGATGTCAGTGTCTTCGAGTTGGTTCGCGATCCGTGGTTGCCGGTTGTTTACACAGGAATAATAATGATGATGGCAGGAGCCATCTGTCTGTTTGTCAGCGCACAAAAGAGGAAAGAGGAGGACAAAGCATGAGTTGGGAATACTTTATACTATTTGCAATAGCCGCACTGGTTTGTTGGGCTTTGGGAGCTTTTGCTGCCTGGAAAGGTACAAAAACGGGATGGGCTTATGGATTTACTTTCTTAGGTCTGGCTATTTTCTTCAGTTTCATTATCGGAATGTGGATTTCATTAGAACGTCCTCCGATGCGGACAATGGGAGAGACACGGCTGTGGTATTCTTTCTTCCTTCCGTTGGCGGGATTGATAACCTATGCACGCTGGAAGTATAAATGGATTTTAAGTTTCAGTTGCATCCTTTCATTGGTCTTTATTTGTATCAATATCTTCAAACCGGAGATTCATAATAAGACGTTGATGCCTGCTTTGCAAAGCCCGTGGTTTGCCCCTCATGTCATTGTGTATATGTTTGCTTATGCTATGTTGGGAGCGGCGACGGTGATGGCCGTCTATCTGCTTTGGTTCAAAAAGAAGGAGATTGAACGGAAAGAAATGGATTTGTGTGACAACCTCACCTATGTAGGTCTGGCATTTATGACATTAGGTATGCTTACTGGAGCTATCTGGGCAAAAGAAGCCTGGGGACATTACTGGGCTTGGGACCCGAAAGAGACTTGGGCGGCAGCTACCTGGTTCGCTTATCTGGTGTATATCCATTTCAGATTGGGCAAGCCATTGAAGGCACGTCCTGCGTTGATTATTCTGTTAGTATCATTTGTCCTGTTGCAAATGTGCTGGTATGGAATCAATTACCTTCCGGCCGCGCAAGGAGTCAGTGTGCATACTTATAATTTAAATTGAAATATCGAATCACTTAAACTTCAATATCAATGAAAACACTTTATTGGTCATTCTTGCTTATGCTATTGCCAAGCATGGCATATACACAAAACACGGAGAAAGAGAATGAATTTACGATGTCTATGCAAATCAGACCTCGTGCGGAGTATCGGAATGGTGCATTGACTCCACGGGATGAAGGGGTAGCTCCTACATCTTTCATCAATAACCGTGCACGCCTCTCGATGGATTATAAACGTTCGGATCTGGAACTAAAGATGTCGGCACAGCATGTCGGTGTTTGGGGACAAGACCCGCAGATTGAGAAGAATGGGCGTTTTATGTTGAATGAGGCTTGGGCGAAACTGAACTTTGGTGAAGGGTTCTTTGCTCAACTGGGACGTCAGTCATTGATTTATGATGATGAACGTATTTTGGGAGGACTGGATTGGAATGTAGCGGGCCGTTACCACGATGCATTGAAGCTGGGATATGCCAACAAAAATAATGAAGTCCATCTGATTCTTGCTTTTAACCAGAATAATGACAATAGAACAAGTGGAGGTACTTACTATGATTCTTCTACCGGACAGCCTTATAAGAATATGCAAACCGTCTGGTATCATTATAAAGCGGATAATGTTCCGTTCGGAGCTTCTTTGTTGTTTATGAATCTGGGATTGGAAACGGGTGATAAAGCCACGGATGATTCTCATACCCGCTATTTACAAACAATGGGTACTTACCTCACTTATAAGAATAGTAACTGGAATCTGGATGGTGCTTTCTACTATCAGATGGGTAAGAATAAAGCTGCGGAGAAAGTTTCAGCTTTGATGGGTAGCATACAAGCCGCCTATACGTTTAATCAGACATGGGGAGCCGTGGCTAGTTTTGATTATTTAAGCGGTGATAAAGGAAATGGCGGTAAGTATAAGGCTTTTGATCCTCTTTATGGGACCCATCATAAATTCTATGGAGCAATGGATTATTTTTATGCTTCTACATTTGCAAACGGTTATGCACCGGGATTGATGGATGCTCGTATCGGAGGTCGTTTCCGTCTATCTGGCAAGGTAGATATGGAACTTAATTACCATTATTTTAGTACAGCTGTAAAGGTTCAGGACTTGAAGAAATATTTAGGTTCGGAAGTCGATTATCAGATAAACTGGTCGATCATGAAAGATGTGAAACTCTCTGCCGGATATTCTTTTATGCGTGGTACGAAGACGATGGACGCTGTGAAAACCGGCAATCATAAAAGCTGGCAGGATTGGGGATGGGTATCGTTGAATATCAATCCGAAAGTATTTTTCACTAAATGGTAGAGAAATAAACAGAATGATGAGAATCCCGGTTGACTTATGTTGACCGGGATTTTAGGACTTTGATCTCTATACCGAATATCTGCTTTTAGCCGAGGTAAATCCCTGTTGACTTAAGGCATCCGCAACTCCTTTGTAATGAAACGGATGTCGGTAGAAATCAGCTGCCAGGTCTGTCCAGTTGCCTACACGATTATTCCATGGACGTTCTTTAAGATAATGGGCGTAGATAACGTCATATTCAGCGAGTTTATCTTTTAAATCAGTCTTATATGTCTCTTCGAAAAAGACAGCCTGTTGTGGAAAACGAGGCTTTAATCCCGGTTCTTCTGCGGGGTAGCCGATACATAATCCCAACATAGGAAAGACATATTCCGGAAGTTGCAATTCATGGACAATTTCCAGCGCATTTTTACGTACATCTCCAATAGGGACTGTTCCCAATCCCAATGATTCGGCAGCCACGACAGCCGCTTCGAGAGCGATACCGACTTCATGAGCTCCCACGAGCAATGTGTCAATGTCCTGCATTACTTCATCGAGCGTTTGCTCTTTCTTATGGCAGGCAAGAGCCACCCTATGGTAATCAGTACAGAACACGAGGAATACGGGAGCTTCGGCAATGTGTACCTGATTTCCGCATAATTCGGCTAAACGTCTTCTATGGTCGGTATTCTTTACTGCAATTATGGAAACGAGTTGCAGGTTTACCCAGTTCGGTGCGGCTTGTACGGCACGGATGATGGAGTTTAAATCTTCATCACTTACCGTTCTGTCGGTGTATGAACGGATGGAACGATGTGCCAGCATACTATCTATGACTTTATTCATTTTTCTTATTATAGTTCATAATTTATAGCATTTCATGTTATTACCAACCTGCCAATGGTATTTTCCGTGCCGGTGCGGGAAACGCGGTATCCAAATCATGCAAATCTTCCTCTGTCAGATGAATGGAAAGGCTTCGGAAATTATCTTCCACATGGGTTACATTACCGGCTTTGGGTATGGCAATGATACCGGGCTGACGCATCGTCCACGACAATGCGATTTGTGCAGGCGATACATCGTGTCGCCGGGCGATTTCCACCAATGTATGGTGGTGCAGAAGTCGTCCTTCTCCGATGGGCGAATAAGCCATAAGCGGCATTCTACGGGCAGCGCACCACGGCATGAGGTCGAACTCTATGCCCCGGTCGCCGAGGTTGTAGAGTACCTGATCGGTGGCGCAGCCGCTTCCACCGGACAGTGAAACAATACGTTCCATGTCGGCTGTGTCCATATTACTGACACCCCATAAACGGATTTTTCCCTCTTGTTGCAATTCGGTCATCGCCCGAACGGTTTCTTCATAAGGATGGCGTCCTTTCCAGTGCAACAGGTAGAGGTCGATATACTCCGTTCCGAGCTTCAGCAAACTTCGTTCACAGGCGAGTTTCGTTCCACGATAGCTTGCATTACTCGGTAAAACTTTGCTCACGAGAAGCACTTTCTCTCTACAGTCGCGGACAGCTTCGCCTACCAGTTCCTCGTTGTCGTACATCTCGGCAGTATCGACAAGGTTCATTCCCAGCTCGATGCCATGTTGTAATGCCCGTATTTCTTCATGCCGCCGTGCGGCGGATTGTCCCATTTTCCATGTGCCTTGTCCCAACGGACAAACAGTTTGTCCATTCGGGAAAGTGATTATTGGTCGTTCTGTTTTCTTCATATTGTCACTGCCATTATGTGTTTATTGCGGCTCATTAAGCTATTCCTGATAATAATGCTTGCCACTCCGACAAGCAGGAATGCCACAGCTCCCAACGGAGATGATTGTGTTCCCCATACAGTTATGAACATGCCACATATTGCCGCTCCCAACGCTGTTCCGAGATTTGCGGCGGTCAGGAACAATCCGTTGGCAAAATCGGGTGCTTCGGTTGCCGACGTAGATACCATGAATTGATTCCCGTTATTTGCAATACCTGCGAATATTCCCAATATCAGAATGACAATTGACGTTGGTATGGTCAGTTTCCCTAGTCCGTAAAGTACGAGATAAAGTATCGCCATGATGGCAGGTACGTATTTCAACGTGGCGAAAGGACGTTGTGCCAACAACTTTCCGGCTGCGATATTTCCGACGATATTTGCCATGCCGTAAACAAACAGCAGAAGGCTGATTACCTTGAAGGAGACATCTGTAACCGTTATCAGGTAATCGGACAAGTAGCTGTAAAATCCGAACATGGCTGCATTCATCAGTAATGCCGCAAGGAAGGAGTTCCACAATACGGGCTTTCTCAATACGCTGAGTTGTGTGCCATACGATAACCGTTCCTTAACGGGCATGGACGGTATGAGGAAAATAGTGGCGAGCAGTACAAATGCATTGACAACGGTAAAAAATACCATTGCTGCAGAGAATGAAAATTCACTGGCGATGTAGCTCGTCACGGGCACTCCGAGCACCATTCCTGCCGATACTCCGGCAAAGATTTTGGAAACGGCTTTCGGAGCATCCTCCCGACTAACGGAAGAGGCTGCGGTTGAGAAAGCGATGGATACATAGAGCGGATGAAAGAATGCCGGAATCGCACGGGTTATCAACAGTACGGTAAAGTTCGTCGTGAAGACCGAAACGAGGTTGGAAATCACGAACACGGACAAGGCGAGCACCATGACCGTTTTACGGTTTACCCGTGAAAAAAGTAACGGTACGACGGGAGCAGAGAAGGCAATGATCAGCGCAAAGAGGCTGACCGTCCAACCCGCATCCGGCACCGTAACACCGAAGGTTTCGGCAATGATAGGGATGATGCCCACTACTCCCATTTCAGTATTCAATATTCCGAATACTCCGAGTGTGAGGATGAACATCAACAAGTGGTTATGCTTATTTTTAGTTGATATACTCATGTTTTTATTTTATTTGAGGTTTGACTTGAAAAATGCTTCCAGTTTGTCAAACGGAATCTTCCGGTCGTAAAGGTCGGTGTGGTTGGCTCCGGGAACGATTAGTAACTCCTTGTTGTTGCCCTTGAGGCGTTTGAAGGCATCCTCGCTGAAATAACGCGAATGGGCATTTTCGCCGTGAATGAGCAATACAGCATTGTCAATCTCGTGGATATAGGTTAACAATGGCATATTGATGAACGAAAGAGCCATCGTGGGGTTCCATGCACCATTAGAATTGATGGCACGGGCGTGAAAAGCACGTTCAGTCTTGTAATAATCGAAGTAGTCTTTGACGAATTGCGGCTCGTCGCCCTTGATGCTAGTGGGCAGACCGGGCGTACCGGGAGTGGCCGTGCCGTTCTGTGCATCACGGGTCCGGATAGCATTCATCGCCTCGCGTTTGTTGCGGCGTACTTCGGCACTGTCCTCGGCATCGAAATAGCCGTTGGCATTCACGCGGCTCATATCGTACATTGTAGAAGCTACTGTTGCTTTGATGCGCGTGTCCATTGCCGCGGCATTCAGTCCCATACCACCGAATCCGCAGATGCCGATGATACCGATGCGTTTGGCATCTACATTGGGGTGTGCAATCAGGAAATCCACTGCCGCGCTAAAATCTTCGGTGTTGATGTCGGGCGATGCCACATTACGGGGTTCGCCACCGCTCTCGCCCGTATAAGAGGGGTCGAACGCAAGGGTGAGGAATCCGCATTCGGCCATTGTCTGCGCATAAAGTCCCGATGACTGTTCCTTCACAGCCCCGAAAGGGCCGCTAACGGCAATGGCAGGGACTTTACTTTCGATATTCTTGGGTTCGTACAAGTCGGCGGCAAGTGTGATGCCATAGCGGTTTTTGAAGGTTACTTTACGATGATTAACCTTGTCGCTCTGTGGGAACTTTTTGTCCCATTCCTGTGTAAGATTCAATGTGTCCATATGATTACTTGTTTTTTGATTTGTAATACCGTTCGTGCAGCCGGTAAGCAACCCCATACTTAACAAGGCTGCGATAGCTGCGGATTTAAAATTCGCTGTTCTCATCATTCTATTATTTAAATGGTTATTGTTCTATTTCATATTGCAAAGGTACGGCTATAAAATAAGCGGCACATTATTGTCGGGCTCAAAAGGAGTTACTCAAAAGCTCAACTATCTATTTTCTTAAAAGCTCCATGCAAATGGCAGGAAAAGTAGTTCTGAATTTATGATAATCAAGTTTGGCGGTGGACAATATGGCATCAGCATACACATTGCTATGAAGATTGTATACTCTATATTTTCCGGTAAATTATCAGGGCTGCCCTTACCGTAAGGTTACTGTAAGGAACAAGCTGTAAGTTGATATTTAATTAAAAAACTCAATATATTTTGCTCCGATTTACACGAATGTGGCGGTCGGCGGCATACCGTACTGTTTTTTGAAGGCGGTTGAGAAGTGAGACGGGTTCTTGAAACCGACTTCGGCATAAACATCCACGACCTTTTTGCCGCCCTCTTTCATCAGGGCGTAAGCTACTTCGAGTCGTTTACGGATAAGCCATTTTTCGGGAGTGAGGTCGCTGATTTTCTTGAAATCCCGTTTGAATGTGGCAAGGCTGCGTCCCGTGTAGTGTGCCATCTCTTCCATCGTGAGCTCGTACATGTAGTTCTCGTTCATAAATTCCAGAATATCTATTTTCCACGGTTCATTGAAGTCGAAAAGCGTCGGCGCGAACTTTTTGTCGATATGTAATAATGCGAGCAGACCTTCCTGCAATTTCAGTTGCATCAGGTCATCCGCAGGTTTCACCTTCGGATCGAAGTAGGGCGTCATCGAAGCGAACAGACTGGCGAGTTCGGCCGTTTTCGGAAGTTTTATCACTCCGGAATTGAGTTTCGCGGTATTGGTCGGTACTTTACGTTGTTCCAACTTACCGTACATTTCACGTAAGAAACGACGTGTGAACATCAGGAAGATACCGCAGTAGCGTTCACCATCTTTCGTCTTCTTGTACATCGTAATGTGATGGTCGCGCGGTATGAAGACGCATTCGCCTTTTCCGACATGAATTTGCTCATTGCCATTGTCGAGAATCATCTCACCCGAATAGACGTAATTGATGGCATATTCGCGGGAGCGATGTACGCAGCCGCTGAGGTCATCATAGAAGAAGCTGTAGAATACATCGTTGTAATTGAAGATAAGCTTCATTTGCCCTAATTGTTCATCTGTCATATTTTTTTGCTTTTCTTTCTGATTGCAAATATAGCAAAAACAGTTTTATTTCTCTTCGGCTCATTTATATATTTAACTTGTTTTCGATATAAGAGCCAAATTATTCCTTAGTTTCAACCCTGCCCCTGTTTCTTTATTATATGAATTTCTCTAAAGCGGCCTTATTCAAAATTTCCACCCGTTTCCCTTCCATAGTGATAAGCCCTTCCTTGATAATCTTATTAATTTCTTTCGATAAGGCGGGACGTGATACATTCAGGTATTCGGCAAGTTGGGATTGCGTATGTGTAATCTCCACTATCAGGGAATCTTTCTTCTTGTGCTCGAACAGATAAACGATAAATCTTTCCCGGACAGTCTTGCGGGAGAGTGGTTTCAGACGTGATACGGTACAGATATTGCAATTGCCTGCAATGCAGAGAAAATTGTGCAATACTTGCGGGTCCTGGCTGATAACTTTAAAGGTAGAATCCTTTGTTGCCATAAGTATCACACTGTCCTCAAGGGCAGTGAAAGTAGCCGGCAATGTGTTGTCCGAGCTAAAAAGATGTGGAGTGGCAAAAGTGCGTGGCGCAATGATATATTCAATCATCACTTCATTTCCCAGTCCGTCGATAATATCCGTGCGCAATTTCCCTTCCAACAACACATACAGTTTGTTGCAAGGCGTTCCCTGCGTAACAACTATCTCTTTCTTGTTTGCTATATAGACTACGAAATCTAGTTTCTCCAATAGGGATTCTTTAATGTTTAAGGGCAAATTCCGGAAAAGGGGGATTTGAAACAGCTTTTCTTTATGTGTGTCGGTCAGTTGTATTTTTTTCATTGTATCATGTTGTTCGTATTGTGGACAAAGATATAAATTAAATATTGGTAGAAAAAATCTTTTGTTATGTTTGAATCTGTAATCTGGGTATATTTCTCTGTAATTTATATACATTCGCTATGTTATAAATTGTCTATTTTTGCAGAGTGAAAAGACTGATTAATTCTGAAAGATGAAAGTAATAAAAGAAAGTTATGGCTAAAAAAGTTTTGATAATTTCGTCCAGTCCACGTAAAGGTGGTAATTCGGATTTGCTTTGTGATGAATTTATGAAAGGTGCTATCGAGGCGGGCAATGAAGTAGAGAAGATTTTTCTGAAAGACAAAACGGTTCATCCTTGTACGGGATGCAGTGTTTGCAGTATGTACGGTAAACCTTGTCCGCAGAAGGATGATGCAGCGGAAATCGTGGAGAAGATGATTGCTGCCGATGTGATTGTAATGGCAACCCCGGTCTATTTTTACACCATGTGCGGGCAGATGAAGATAATGATTGACCGCTGTTGCGCACGTTATACGGAAATAACCAATAAGGACTTTTATTTCATTATTGCGGCAGCAGAAAACGATAAAGCAATGATGGAGCGTACTATCGACGGCTTCCGTGGCTTCCTCGATTGCTTGGAAGGACCACTGGAAAAAGGGACGGTCTATGGAATCGGTGCATGGAAAGTAGGAGAGATTAAAGATACTCCCTACATGCAGGAAGCATATACTATGGGAAAGATGGTGTAACTGTTTGTTTTCCATATTAAAGATATTCATAAAGAATATGATAAATGGATTTGTTCGAATATTTGAGATATAGTTTTGAACTTAACTTTTAAAACCTGACGGGAAATCTGGAAAAGACGGTTATGTTTTCCAGATTTTCCGCCGTCTTTTTTTATAAGAAGAGGGGAAAAGGTGAGGGTAGTGAGGGAGGATTTCTAACATTCGTGTTTTTTTTTAGAGAAAATATAGATAGGAAAAAATAAAATATAAAAATAAAAGGTTGCAATTCCTCCCTCACTACCCTCACCTTTTTCCCCTTTTTACGATTACTTAATTGACTGGATTGCTTGTTCTGCCACAGAATTATTATAATTTTGTGGCAGAACTTTTTATTTTGTATAATTCGTTTGATAACTAACTAAGTATCATGGGCTATAAAATAACGACTCTTGTGGAGAATTGTGTCTATGGACGTAAATTGCAGGCAGAGCATGGTCTTTCTCTTTATATTGAGACATCGGGACATCGGTTACTTTTCGATACGGGAGCATCCGACTTGTTTATCCGTAACGCCCGCTTGTTGCATATTGACTTGCAAAAAGTCGATTATTTGATATTATCTCATGGTCATAGTGATCATACGGGCGGACTACGTTATTTTTTGGAATTGAATACGCAGGCAACCGTTGTCTGTAAGCGTGAGGTTTTTTCTCCTAAATTCAAGGATGAACGTGAGAACGGGATGATGCATACACAAAACCTCGATCGTTCCCGTTTCCGCTTTATTACAAAGCAGACCGAACTGCTTCCCGGAGTTTTCCTTTTTCCCTCTATTGATATTATAAATCAGGCAGATACCCATTTTGAACGTTTTTGGGTTCAGCAAGAAGATGGATGCAAAATACCGGATACTTTTCAGGATGAATTGGCGGTGGTATTGGTGGAACCGGAAGGATTTTCCGTATTAAGTGCCTGTTCTCATCGGGGAATAACCAATATTTTGCGTACGGTTCAGGCTGCCTTTCCCGAATCTCCTTGTAAGTTACTTCTGGGAGGTTTTCATATCCATAATGCGGAAAAACAAAAATATCAGGTCATTGCAGATTATTTACAGGAATATCTTCCCCGACAGATTGGCGTTTGTCATTGTACGGGAGTGGATAAATATGCCTTCTTTTACAAAGACTTTGGTGACAGCACATTTTATAATTACACGGGAAAACTAATTCAAACCGATTTATCGGAATAAATTTATAATAATTTGATATGAAGAAACTAATAACTTCTTTAGCGCTGGTACTATCAGCATTATCCAGCTATGCAATTACTCCTTTGTGGATGCGTGATGCACGTATTTCACCGGATGGATCAGAAATTGTTTTTTGTTACAAGGGTGACATTTATAAAGTCCCTGCACAAGGAGGAACAGCTGTTCAACTCACCACACAAACCTCTTATGAAGCCAATCCGGTTTGGTCGCCCGATGGCAAGCAAATTGCGTTTGCCAGTGACCGGAATGGAAATTTTGACTTATTCATTATGCCTGCTGACGGAGGTGCCGCCCGGCGACTGACCTATCATTCTGCATCAGAAATACCGTCGGCTTTTACTCCGGATGGAAAGTATGTCTTTTTCTCTGCCTCTATACAGGATCCGGCAAGCAGTGCCCTGTTTCCTACAGGAGCGATGACGGAATTATATAAAGTTCCTGTTGCCGGCGGACGTACCGAGCAAGTGCTGGGCACTCCTGCCGAACTGGTCTGTTTTGATAAAACAGGGAAGAACTTTCTTTATCAGGATCGTAAAGGGTTTGAAGATGAATGGAGAAAGCATCATACTTCTTCCATTACGAGAGATATCTGGTTATATAATACCCAAACGGGAAAACATACGAACCTGACAAACCGGGGAGGAGAGGACCGTAATCCTGTGTATACACCTGATGGTAATGCTGTCTATTTTTTAAGTGAGCGTGATGGAGGTTCCTTCAATGTGTATACTTTCCCTTTGAATACCCCACAGGAAGTGAAAGCTGTGACTACTTTCAAAACTCACCCGGTACGTTTTTTGTCTGTCAGCGATAAAGGTACCTTATGTTATACCTATGATGGTGAGTTATACACACAGAAGTCTGGTGCACGTCCGGAAAAAGTAAAAGTAGAACTGGTCCGTGATGATGAGCAGCAGCTTGCTACACTTAAATTCTCACAGGGAGCAACTTCCGCTTCTGTATCTCCGGACGGTAAACAAATTGCTTTTATTGTACGTGGTGATGTGTTCGTGACTTCAACTGATTATGCTACCACCAAGCAAATCACAAATACTCCGGCAAAAGAAGCTGCCGTTTCTTTTGCTCCGGACAACCGGACACTGGTTTATGCCAGCGAGCGAACCGGTAACTGGCAACTTTATACCGCCAAAATAAGTCGTAAGGAAGACCCGAATTTCCCTAATGCCACTCTTATTGAAGAGGAAGTATTATTACCGTCTAAAACGGTAGAACGTACTTATCCGCAATATTCACCGGACGGTAAAGAATTGGCTTTTATCGAAGACCGTAATCGTTTGATGGTACTCAATTTGAAAACAAAAAAGGTACGTCAGGTAACGGATGGTTCTACATGGTATAACACCGGAGGTGGATTCGATTACGAATGGTCGCCTGACGGTAAATGGTTCACTCTTGAATTTATAGGCAACCGCCACGATCCTTATTCGGATGTAGGCATTGTCAGCGCACAGGGAGGTGCAATTACTAATCTGACAAATAGTGGATATATCAGTGGTGCTCCGCGTTGGGTACTCGATGGGAATGCTATTCTTTTCCAAACCGAGCGCTATGGTATGCGTGCGCACGCTTCCTGGGGATCGCAGCAAGATGTGATGTTGGTGTTTCTCAATCAGGATGCTTATGATCGTTACCGTTTGAGTAAGGAAGATTTCGAATTACTCAAGGAATTTGAAAAGGAACAGAAGAAGGCAAAGGAGAAAGACGATGAGAAGACGAAAGACGGAAAGAAGTCTAAGGCGGAAAAAGCAGATAAAGGAAATGCTAACAAGGGAAAGACTGATAAAAGCAAGGCCGACAAGGAAAAGAGCAAAGTAGATAGCAGCAAAGACAGTAATCAGGATGAGTCTGCTGATGATAAGGCAGATCAAAAAGAGATACTTGTCGAGCTGAACGGCATTGAAGACCGTATCGTACGTTTGACTCCCAATTCTTCCGACTTGGGTAGTGCCATACTTTCAAAAGACGGGGAAGATCTTTACTATTTCTCCGCGTTCGAAGGTGGATATGACCTTTGGAAAATGAATCTCCGTGAAAAAGATACGAAGCGTCTGCACAAACTCAATACCGGTTGGGCATCGTTGATGTTGGACAAAAAAGGAGATATTTTTTTGTTGGGAAGCCGGATTATGCAAAAGATGGATGCCAAGTCGGATGCTTTGAAGTCCATCAGTTATCAGGCTGAAATGAAAATGGACTTGGCTGCCGAACGTGAAACGATGTTTGACCATGTGTACAAACAACATCAAAAACGTTTTTACAATGTCAATATGCACGGGGTTGACTGGGATGCTATGACTAATGCTTATCGTAAGTTCTTGCCTCATATTGATAACAATTATGACTTTGCAGAATTATTGAGTGAGTGGTTGGGTGAGCTGAATGTTTCACATACCGGAGGACGTTATTCTCCCAAAGGAAAAGGAGATGTCACTTCTAATCTCGGACTTTTGTTCGACTGGGATTATCAGGGAAAAGGAATGCAGATTGCTGAAATAATAGAAAAAGGTCCGTTCGATCATTCACGTACCAAAGTAAAGGCTGGTTGCATCATTGAAAAGATTAATAGAGAAGAGATAACTCTCGATAATGACATAACCTGCTTGCTGAATAATAAAGCAGGGAAGAAAACATTGATTTCAATCTACAATCCACAAAATAAAGAGCGTTGGGAAGAAGTGGTGATGCCGGTCACCAACGGGCAACTGAATGGATTGTTATACAAACGTTGGGTAAAACAACGTGCGGCAGATGTTGAAAAATGGTCGAAAGGACGTTTGGGATATGTTCATATTCAGTCGATGGGAGATGATAGCTTCCGTACTGTATACTCGGACATTCTGGGAAAATATAACAACTGCGAAGGCATTGTGATTGATACCCGTTTCAACGGTGGTGGCCGTCTGCATGAAGATATTGAAATACTGTTCAGTGGTCAGAAGTATTTCACACAAGTAGTGCGTGGACGTGAAGCCTGTGATATGCCGAGCCGTCGTTGGAACAAACCTTCCATTATGTTGCAATGTGAGGCCAACTACTCGAATGCACACGGAACTCCGTGGGTATATAAACATCAAAAGATTGGCAAACTTGTCGGTATGTCTGTTCCGGGTACTATGACAAGTGTGTCTTGGGAAACTTTACAAGATCCTTCACTGGTCTTTGGTATTCCTATCGTCGGTTATCGTTTGCCTGACGGCAGTTATTTGGAAAATACCCAATTGGAACCGGATGTAAAGGTTGCCAATAATCCGGAAACAGTAGTCAAAGGAGAGGATACCCAACTAAAGGTGGCTGTGGATGAACTTCTGAAAGAGATAGATAGTCAGAAGAAGTAAATACGAGTATAATTATATCTAAAATAAAGAGTCGCTTCTTTGAAAGAATCAATCAGATTCTAACAGAGAAGCGACTTTCTTTTATAGTGATTTTCTTATATTGACCTTTTTATATGACTCCTTTTATAAGGCGTTTATTTTAAATAGATATAGGGCTTACTTCCAGACCGGCAGTAATCTATGGAGGGTTTTTCTAGTCATTATCTTCTGATTCAGGAAGCTGACGATATACCCCGTTATACAAGCGGCAATGAGTGATCCTTCTCGTACTCCCTGAATACCTTGAGTCAGCAGCAGCGAGAGAATCACGGCTAATGTAACCAAAGTAATATCAAAATAAACTTTGAACTTTCCAAATTCCTTGTTATAATGGCGGGATGCATATTTCACAAATGCTTCTGCGCTCATCATGGCTACTTTTGGTTTCAGTTCAAGCACTACTCCGATAGACTGCACCATGCATCCTGTAAGTAATAAAGCAATCGACATACCATAATTAGCGGGATGCAGTTCGCTTGTCAGCATCATATTGAAATCAATGAATGCCGAAAAGATAAAAGAGAACGGTAGTTGAAGAAGAATTTCAATAATATCTTGTCGGGTTCTATTCTTTCGGATTAACCAGAACTGTCCCAGGATAAGCACCATGTTGATGATAAATGTGCAAGTACCCAACGATAAAGGACTATTCAGGCTTAATACATAATTGATGCTCGATATGGGAGTAGTTCCCAATGCCGAGCGTATAATCAACACGATACCTGCCGCTAAAAAATAGAGTCCGATAACAAACACTAAATACCTCTTAAAAATCTCTTTCATTTCCATGTCTTTTTAACCTCTTTCTATTGATTCCTTTCTCATGTATTGAAAAGGATATGCAAAGGTCTTGTTTTTTACTCTGAAATAGATTATCTAATTCCATACAGTTTTTGTCATATCCGAAACAAATCGTATTTTTACGTCATAAAATAAAGGTGTAAATGGTAAAATCTCGTATATTTGATAATACACAATTGTTGAAGGAGCATCCTGAACTTCCTCATTATAAAGAGGAGGTAGTCTGTTTCCGGAGTGAATATAAAGATAGAAGTTATCCGGCAAATGAATGTTATTTCAATCGGGAGCTTTATATGATATTCGTTCTTGAAGGCCGTTCGGAAATTCTACTGAATGGAGAGTTTATTGCGATAGAACCGAATATGTTACTTATTCACGGAGCAAATTATCTCACGGAACATCTTTATTCAAGCCGGGATATTAAATTTATCACTCTCGCCCTTTCCGAATCTATGCGGACGGACGATTCATATCTGACACAAATCACGGCAATCCTGTTGGCAACCATGAGGCGGAATAAGCAATATACGATTCAGTTGACAGAGTATGAAGCTCAAATCATCCATAAGGAGCTGGAAGTATTGATGCATCTGATGAATATTGAACATCATTTCCTTTTCCGGCGTATACAGGCAGCGTGCAATTCTCTGTTTTTGGATATAGCAGATTTTCTTTCCCGAAAGACCGTTATCAAAAAAGAGATCAGTCGTAAAGACCACGTTCTGCAAGAATTTCATGCACTTGTTACCCGTAATTTCAGGGAAGAACATTTTGTGAGCTTTTATGCGGATAAACTGGCTATTAGTGAACAGTACCTGGCACGCATTGTACGTCTTGGAACAGGTAAGACTATCAATAGCCTTATTAATGAATTGTTAGTAATGGAAGCGCGTACTTTATTGAGTTCTACCAAATTTACGGTTGGCGAGATTGCTGCTAAACTGGGGTTTAGTGATGCAGCCGGTTTTTGTAAGTTCTTTAAAAGAAATGCGGGACAGACTCCGTTGAATTATCGGAAAGGATTATTGATTTGAACGGAAAGGATTGCTGAACTGAATGGGGAATTACTGAACTGAATAGTGAATATAATGAATTTAAATAATAAGTTGGCTGATTTGAATGAAAATGGAAGTAGGTTGATGCAACTGTCCTTAAAGACCGTATACATCAACCTACCTGAATATATAGTGAATGGGTTTGATTTTAACCGATCACTGCTGTGATATCTTCTACAATCTGTTCATCCGTCAGATGATTGGCACGGAGAAACTCCTGTATATCATATCGGTCAACAAATTCTTTTTTAGCTCCAAAGTTCAGAACTTTCATGTTTGTAGCACCATAATAACGGGCAATCTTTTCACCGAAACCGCCATCCAATACACCGTCTTCCAACGTAATCACTAATTCGTGATCTGCTTTCAGTTCATCCATCAGTTCGTTGTCTACACCGGTGATGTAACGCGGATTGATGAGTGTTGCGTCAATATTGGCTTTTTCTTTCAGAAGTGATGCAACCGACTGTCCCAATCCATAGAACGAACCTAAAGCAAGAATGGCTACTTTTGATCCACGATGCGTCACTTTATAGCGATTGAGAACACTATAATCAGTCTCCACCGGTTCCCCACAAGTAATTACATCTGTTGCCGGTACACGGATGGCAACCGGGTGTTCATTTTGGCGGATACTCCATTCTAGCATAGCAAGATATTCCTCTTTGCAAGTCGGTGCCAGATAAACCATATTAGGAATATTGCTGATGAGCGGAATATCGAAGAAGCAGAGGTGAGTTACATCATTCATTCCGGACAGTGTACCCCAGAATACCAACAAAACAGCCGGGTTATTATTGATACAGAGATCTTGCGAAAGTTGATCGTATGAACGTTGGATAAATGTACTATACACTCCGTAAACAGGTTTTCCGCCATTGGCTGCGATACCCGAAGCAAGAGCTACTGCGTGTTCTTCTGCAATGCCGACATCTACAAACTGTTTGCCAGCTTCCTTGCGGCGGTCCGGAGTGAATCCGAGAACGGCAGGAGTACCTGAAGTGATTGTTACCACACGAGAATCTTCTTTCATCTTTTTCAGCAGATATTGAGCGGTTACTTCGCTGTAATCTTCTTCCTCATAACTGACTTTTGCTTCTCCGGTTTCCGGATTGAATGGAGTGCGCCAGTGATAAGTCTCTTTATCCTGTTCGGCACGTTCATAACCTTTACCTTTCAAAGTGTTGATGTGTACTACTATCGGATGCTGAATATCTTTCACTTTGGAGAATGCTTCAATCAACGCCTGTACATCGTTACCGTCATTTACATATATATAATCCAGCCCCATCGCCTTGAAGAAATTACATTCGCACTGACCGTTGCTGTCACGCAATTCTTTCAGATTTCTGTATAAACCTCCATGATTTTCAGCGATAGACATTTGGTTATCATTGACGATAATAATCATGTTGGTGCCAAGCTCTGCTGCATAATCCAATCCTTCAAAAGCTTCCCCTCCGCTTAAGGAGCCGTCGCCTATGACAGCTATGATATTTTCATTGCCGCCTGTGAGGTCGCGTCCTTTAGCCAATCCGCTGGCCAGACTGACAGAAGTGGAAGTATGACCGATAACAAAAAAATCATGTTCGCTTTCTTGTGGTTCGGTATAACCGGACACGAGATTGTATTCTTCCGGATGAAGAAAAGCGTTTTTACGGCCAGTCAGCATCTTGTGTACATAACTTTGGTGCGATACATCGAATACGATTTTATCTTTTGGAGAATTGAATACATAGTGCAAGGCAATAGTTGCTTCCACCATTCCGAAGTTGGGTCCGAAATGACCGCCGTGTTCACTCAACTTTTGCAGGAGTGATGCACGGATTTCATTACTTAAATCATTGAGTTCTTTAAACGATAACTTCTTTACGTCTGCGGGAGAGTAAATATTTTCTAAATACATATCAATTTGTTTTTTACGTTTATACCTATTATCTTTATCACACTGCAAAGATACTGCTGATTTTAGATTCGATTTGTATATAGATTACGGATTATTTTACCTATATTACCGACCTTGGAAAATAGGACTGACCTTTTGAGCTGGGAGTACTCATCAGAATTCTTTTTCAGTTTCGACTTTTCTCATTTTGTTTAATGATTCTTTAGTTACTTCTTGTAATAAACTTGGCGTTCGCTAAAGTAGGAAGTCTGACTTTGGCTTCCTTGGTTTCGATACTAACCTCATTTCCTTAAATAAGTTAGAATAGATATTATAGCACTTGATAAAAAAATATAATCCGTAATTGGGGTTATTATGTCAGTAATTCATCTACAAACGGTCTCTTTCTTTCATCGTATTTTTGCAATGTAGAAAGTAGACAATCAATTCTTTAATAATTAAAAATAAGAGATATGAAACGGATTTTATTATTAACAACTGTATTTATGATGATGCTTGGAACTAGTTTTTCTTCTGCACAGACAGATGCAGATAACTTTTATAAAAGTGATTTGGTAAGTGTGGAGAAAGTTTCTTTTTCCAACCAGTATAAAATGAAGGTAGCCGGAAATTTGTTTCTGCCTAAGAATATGAAAGAAGGGGACAAATACCCTGCAATCATTGTCGGACATCCAATGGGAGCTGTCAAGGAACAGAGCGCGAACCTTTACGCAACGAAAATGGCCGAACGGGGTTTTGTAACACTCTCCATAGACCTGTCTTTTTGGGGTGGGAGTGAAGGCGAGCCGCGCAATGCTGTTCTGCCGGAAGTTTATGCGGAAGACTTTAGTGCCGCAGTTGATTTTTTAGGTACCCGTCCGTTTGTTGACCGGAATCTAATTGGAGTAATCGGTATTTGCGGCAGTGGAAGTTTTGCTATCAGTGCAGCGAAAATAGACCCTCGCCTTAAAGCCATTGCGACAATCAGTATGTACAATATGGGTACGGCTAGCCGTAATGGGTTAAAACACTCATTGACATTGGAACAGAGAAAGCAAATAATGGCTGAAGCGGCAGAACAGCGTTATGCTGAATTTTTAGGTGGAGAAACTAAATATACAGGTGGTACTGTACATCAACTGACAGAAAAGTCCAGTCCGATTGAACGGGAGTTCTATGAGTTCTACCGTACACAAAGAGGAGAATTTACCCCCGACGGAGCAACTCCTATGACCACCACTCATCCTACACTTTCAAGTAATGTGAAATTTATGAATTTCTATCCTTTCGAAGATATTGAGACTATTTCACCCCGCCCTATGCTTTTCATTACCGGTGAAAATGCCCACTCACGTGAATTTAGTGAAGACGCCTACCGATTGGCTGCCGAACCTAAAGAATTGTATATAGTACCCGGTGCCGGACACGTAGATCTTTACGATCGTGTGAGCCTTATTCCATTTAATAAACTGGAATCCTTCTTTAAGGAATATCTAAAGAAATAAGTTTTAATACTATAAATATGAGATACTATATAATAGCAATTCTTACTATGCTGACATTATCGATCGGTTCCGCATCATGTAGCGAAGATGAACCCATACAGGGAACTGGTCAACAAGTGATTCCGGGTAATGGTTCTGGTTCCGGTGATAATGGCAGTAACAATAATTGCAATAATCCCGATGATAATGACGACAATAACGATGATACCCCAGTGAGCAATAATCTTAAAATAACAATCGGACCTGTTTCATTCAATGCCACATTGGAAAATAATGAGACTGCGAAAGCATTTAAGAGACTACTCCCTATGACAGTGGATATGTCTGAACTGCATGGTAATGAAAAATATTATTATCTGTCGAATGGTTTGCCGACAGCGTCGTCCAATCCCGGGACTATTCGGACAGGTGACTTGATGCTTTACGGTTCCACTTGTGTGGTCCTATTTTATGAAACCTTTTCCACTTCATATACTTATACCCGTTTAGGACGTATAACAAATCCTTCAGGACTGGCCTCCGCCCTTGGTTCAGGAGGCGTAAATGTAACTTTTGAAATAACAGATTAAAGAATAAACTAATGGAACAAATAAGAAATAAAGAATATGGAGGCGAACGTCCTCTGTTCGCGACCCACGACCTTCAACTGGAAGATGTAACAATTCACGCCGGTGAATCTGCATTGAAAGAATGTAGTAATATTATAGCAATCAACTGTCGCTTTGAAGGAAAATATCCTTTTTGGCATACCAACGGATTCATTGTGAAAAACTGTCTCTTTACAGAGGGAGCCCGTGCTGCTCTATGGTACTCTCAAAGTCTGCAAATGGCAGATACCTTGGTAGAAGCACCGAAGATGTTCCGTGAAATGGACGGAATAAAACTCGAAAACGTGCAGTTGCCTAATGCTTTGGAAACGTTTTGGTATTGTCGTAATATAGAGCTGAAGAACGTACAGATTGATAAAGCGGATTACCTTTTTATACACAGTGAGAATATTAAGATACAAAACTATGCCCAAAACGGGAACTATTCGTTCCAATATTGCAAGAATGTAGAAATCCATAATGCAGTTATCAACTCCAAAGATGCTTTCTGGAATACGAAAAATGTAACAGTCTATGATTCCGAGTTGAACGGAGAATATCTGGGATGGCATTCTAAAAACTTACGTTTGGTAAATTGCAGGATTTCGGGGACTCAACCGCTTTGCTACGCACATGATTTGGTGATGGAAAATTGTACGATGGCAGAAGATGCTGACCTTGCTTTTGAACACAGTAGTGTGAAGGCAACGATTAAAAGTCCCGTTCATAGCGTAAAAAATCCTCGTACGGGAAGTATTGTTGCCGAAAGTTTCGGAGCAATCATTTTGGACGAAAATATTAAATCACCAGCAAATTGCGAATTGAAACTTTGGGACGATCTAACCTGTTTTGATTGAAATATGAAATATAATTTCGATGAAATTATTCCACGCAGAGGTACGAATTCCTATAAATGGGATTCGTCCGCAGATGCGGATGTCTTGCCGATGTGGGTGGCTGATATGGATTTCCGTACAGCTCCCCCCGTCGTGGAGGCATTGAAGAAGCGGGTGGAACATGGGGTTTTCGGATATGTACGCGTACCTGACGCATACTACGAAGCGATAACCAATTGGTTTGCACGACGACATGCCTGGCGGATAGAAAAAGAATGGATTATTTATACTACCGGAGTTGTGCCGGCAATATCTGCTGCAATTAAAGCACTGACAGTACCCGGCGATAAAGTGATGGTACAGACGCCTGTATATAACTGCTTTTTCTCCTCTATCCGTAATAACGGTTGCGAGATGATTGCCAATCCTTTAGTATATAGAAACAGAGGGTATCAGATTGACTTTGATGATTTGGAGAAGAAAACTTCCGATCCGAAGGTAAAACTCATGTTGTTATGTAATCCGCATAATCCTGTCGGAAGAGTATGGAGTAAGCAGGAATTAAGGCAGATAGGTGAGATTTGTATTCGGAATAATGTGTTTGTGATTGCTGATGAAATTCATTGTGAATTGGTTTTTCTGGGGCATGAATATACTCCTTTCGCTTCTATATCAGAAGAGTTTCTTATGAATTCGGTAACCTTTGTTTCGCCTAGCAAGGCTTTTAATCTGGCAGGGCTTCAGATAGCCAATATTATTTCTGCAGATGCAAATGTACGGGTGAGAATAGATAAAGCGATTAATATAAATGAAGTTTGTGATGTGAATCCTTTCGGAGTGGAGGCGTTGATGGCTGCTTACAATGAGGGCGAAGAATGGCTGGAAGAACTTAAAATCTATTTATTTGCGAATTACATCTATTTAAAAGGTTATTTTGATGAATATCTTCCGGAATTTCCCGTAATGATGTTGGAAGGTACATATCTGGTTTGGGTGGATTGCTCGGTCTTGAATCAAACGTCAGCAGAAATAGTAAAAGACTTGTTGAAGAAAGAAAAACTTTGGGTGAACGAAGGCAGTCTGTATGGAGAGACTGGTGAAGGGTTTATCCGTATCAATATTGCGTGTCCGCGACAGCGGTTGATAGAAGGATTAAACAGATTGAAGCGGGTACTGAAATCATAAATACGAATGAAAAGAAGTAGTTAGAAAAAAGAACGCTCAAACGGTAAATATAACATACTCCGTTTGAGCGTTTCTCTTATTAAGAAATCTTTTTGGAATGATGGGGGAGAAAACGATAAGTTATATCCTCCATTATTCCATTTTCTATGTGGTACAACCGTTGATTGGTCGTTTCAGATTTTAATCCTCCCAGAGACTCGATGTAAGGTCCCAACTTTATATATTGGAAATGAGATACATTAAAGTGCTCCGGCAGCTTGCTCTTCCCGGAGTACCATCCGACTTTTACCGGAGTGATGGTCTGCTTGTGTAAAAAAGCAGCTAATTGTTCCACTTCTGCGGGTGAAGCATCACCGCCCATGAAACAGACACAGGTGATCGCTTTTCCATATTTACCGAGCAGGGTAGAAAGACTTTCTTCCGTCAACGGTTCTCCTACGTCCTCCATTAGATATGCACTGTGGCACCCTTTACAATGGTTGGGGCAGTTGGAGAGGTTGATGGCTAATGTTACCTCATCCGGTATCTCCTGAAAAACAATATCATAATCAGCGTACCGAAGCATAATATCTTAAATCGGCCTCCTTTTGCCGTGCTTGGGAGAAATTGCTGATACGTTTCATATATCCGATGACGCGGGTCAGATAATCCACATTCTCGCTGTGACATTCGGGACATTCATGCAAATATCGTTTGTCGATATGATGGCATTTGTTACATACTGTATTCGGAATATTGAATGTGAAGTAGTTGCAACCTTCGGTAGCGGCAACACGAAGCAACTGCCGGTATTGCTCTTTGCTAAGATGCTCTTCCAGATTCATGTGCAAAGCCGAACCACCCGTCAGATGCTCGATATAACGATGCCCGTGCAGGCGGAATTTATCGACAATGTTCAGCGATTTGTCTTCTACAATATAGAAATAGCTGTTGTAACATTCGCGGTAAGTCTGGAATCCGGCTTCCTTGTCCCATTTCGCGTGTTTCACACCCACATTTTCGGCAGGAATCATTTCGCAGTTGAAAAGTACTTCTTTGGTACGATATTTCTTATTGTATTTCTCAATCATGCCGAGAATCTCCTGCACAAAAGCCTCGTATTTCGGATTGTCGTTGATGTCGATTCCCATAAATTGGGCTGCTTCCACCAGTCCGTTCACGCCGATAGTCAGATATTGGCGGCTCATATTGATATAACCCGCATCAAACAAAGGTAACATACGCTTTGCCTGCAATAATTTCAGGTTCTCATTATAGGCAAGCTGTACTTTGTGAACCAAGTCTACTACTTCTTCCAGGAAGAAAGGGTAGAGAATACCTGATTTTACAGCATGCTGTATACAACGGTTCAGATTGATGGTCAACACGCTCTTCGAACCGGTAGAGACTCCTCCGGCTCCCAATGTATAGCTAAAGCCATTGTCCTGTATTTCATTACGCAGACGGCAGCAGCTACTCAAAGAGTCGGCATTGTCACTCATATAGGTGAAGAATGAATGTCCTTCGGCATACATTTCAGCGGTGAAGTCGCCATATTCCTTATCCAGTACATCGCCGTCTTTGGTCAGGAGTGCCATTGTCTCTACAGGGAATGTCAGAACAGTGCGTGTACGCTCCTTATTAAACCATTTCATAAAACGCTTCTGCAACCAGCTAAGCGAATCCCAGTCGGGTTTGCTTCCGTCGGGGAAAACAAAGTGCTCGAAAAGGCTATTGAAATAATACTTGTCATAATAAGCCACATTCCAGAAAACTGCTTGGAAATTGCGGGCACCCGTAGGCTGGTTGATGGAATATACGATTTGCTCGAAACAGTCTGTGATGATTTTATCGATCGATCTTTGTTTCAGAGACAAGTCTGCCAGTTTATCCGGATGTTTATAATAGTCCTGTCCGTATTCCAAACCAATGAAATAGTTCATGTACATCAGGAATTCAGGAGTGGCACATGCGCCGCTTAGCATACTGGATACGATAAATACCATGTTGATAAATCCTCCGCAGAAGGATTTCAGATTGGTCGGGGCGGTAGAATTGCCTCCTACTGCTGTTGTTCCTGCTATCAGCCAGGGATACATGGTAATACTGGCACAGTAGTTCGCCAGATTGGTTTCATCATTTTTGTAGATGAAGTGATGATTCAGGAGTTCCAAATAACGGTCGGAAGCCTCTTTACCATACATATCCCTCAAACGGTCTGTCAGCAGGCGGCGGTTGAGGCGGATGAAATTGGATTTGGGCAGTTCTCCTATCAGTGTGGCGATATTCTTATTTTCCACATTGGCGTTGGCATCGTACTTGCTACCGCTGGCAGGGTTGGAAGCATCGCAATAATCCATGAGGAATTTAAGTTTGTCTCTGACTTCACGGTCTTCCAAATGTTTTTGACGATACAGCATATACGCTTTGGCCACGCTGTAATAATGTTCTGCCATCAAGGCGACTTCCACCTGGTTTTGGATTTCCTCTACGTTTGTTCCGTCACTGATACTGACACGGCTTAACACATTGGTTATCACATCTTGCGTAGCAAAACTACCTACTGATAAAAATGCCTTGGATATGGCATTTTTGATTTTGTCGAGGGAAAAAGCTTCTTTTTTCCCGTCTCTTTTGATAATGAATATCTCCGAACTAATCATACCTATATTTTAAGAATTAACAAAATAGATTTAGTGCCTACATAGTTATTCATGCACGACAATTTCTGGAGACTTGTAATAAAATGGACCTGTACGATTCGTTCTATTGCCTTTCACCCGAAAGCCTGGAATAACGGAAATTTTATCGGCAGGTCTTCTGACTTGTTTTTGTTGTGGCGCCTTCCCGATCCGTTTCATGAATCAGTGGCAAATGAATGCCATAACATTTCTCTTTTTTATGAGAGAGATAAAACTTACAGCTACGGGGATAGTTCCGGATTTTCACTGGATTCCCTTTTAATTCCGTCTGGTGATAATGCCATTCCGGAAACCGATGTTGGCGGCAAAGTTAGAAATTAAATCAAGATTCCAATTGAAAAGGAAGAAAAATATTCGCTCTTTATCAGAACGATATATGGCATTAACAACCTGATAACTTTCCGTTTATGTTCTATTCTTCGTATTTTAGTAGAGTCCGGTTTATGTATTTCCTGCCTGATGGATGAATGAAAGTGTAGAATAATGAAACAAGATGCATAATGGTTAGCGATGTTGGGATCCCTTTCTCTTCAGGGAATGAGGCGTTTGCATTGATGTTTCCATATTTTAGATTTTTCGAAAGCATAATAGATGTTAATAGGGCTCATGGCTTGCGAACTAATTTTTGATATGATATGTTGTTTAAAGTGAATAAAGAATTAAAAAATGAACTAGAAAGTTAGACATGAACAAACAATACATTTCTAATGATTTAGCAGATAAAACATTACATTTAAAACTTATGAATATGAGAAAATCTATTATTTTATTAGCTTTTATATTGGGTGGCTTTACAGTAGCAAATGCCCAATCAGTTGTAGAAGGTACCAAACTTACAGATAATTGGTCTGTCGGAGTAAATGCCGGTGGAGTTACTCCCCTTACTCACAGTGCTTTCTTTAAAGGTATGCGTCCCACTTTTGGAGTGGGAGTCTCAAAGCAATTAACTCCTATCTTCGGTTTGGGATTCCAAGGAATGGGGTATATCAATACCACATCCAGTAAAACGGCTTTCGATGCTTCGGATGTCAGCGTATTGGGTAAAGTCAATTTGATGAATCTATTTGCAAGTTACACGGGCGAACCTCGTTTGTTTGAAGTGGAAGCTGTGGCCGGAATGGGTTGGTTACATTATTATGTGAATGGCGATGGCGATCAGAACTCCTGGTCTACGCGTTTGGGATTGAATTTCAATTTCAACTTGGGTGAAAGTAAAGCATGGACATTAGGAATCAAACCTGCCATTGTGTATGATATGCAAGGTACTTACCCTGAAACAAAGAGCCGTTTCAATGCTAATAACGCAGGTTTTGAGTTGACAGCCGGATTGACATATCACTTTAAGACAAGTAACGGAACACATCATTTTGCCAAAGTGAGAGTATATAATCAAGCCGAAATTGACGGACTGAACTCTTCAATCAATGCACTTCGTGCAGATGTAAACAACAAAGATGGTGAGATCAGCAATGCAAACCAACGTATCAACGGATTGCAGGAAGAACTTGAAGCATGCCGCACAAAAGTGGTTCCGGTGGAGACTGTAGTGAAAACCGCCCGTGTACCCGAATCTATCATTACTTTCAGACAAGGTAAATCGTCAGTTGACGCTTCACAACTTCCTAATGTGGAACGTGTAGCTTCTTACCTGAAGAAATATGCTGATTCTAAAGTGGTTATTAAGGGATACGCTTCTCCGGAAGGTAGTGTTGAAGTGAATGCCAGAATTGCCGCAGCACGTGCAGAAGCTGTAAAAACGATCTTGGTCAACAAGTATAAAATCAGTGCATCTCGTATCACTGCTGAAGGTCAGGGTGTAGGCGATATGTTTACTGAACCGGATTGGAACCGTGTAAGTATATGTACTATTGAAGATTAAACTGATATATTACAGAAATAGAATAATGAAGGCTGCCCCAAAAGGCAGCCTTTGTTGCATATCTTGGGTTGTATTTTTGAATACTCTGAAAGTTTAGTAAACAGATTTCTTTGTACATTACATAAAATGGTTATTTTTGCAGGTATTGTTCATGCGCGTTCTGTGTTGAGTGTGCAAATATCAACCATTAAAAACTGTATTATGAAGAGAGTATTCGTTTTTCAAGATTTTAAATCGCAGAAATTCTGGAGCATAGAGGTAGTCGGAACAGATGTTACTGTAAATTATGGTAAGTTGGGGACCGACGGACAAACACAAGTGAAAAACTACGCAACGACTGAAGAAGCTGAAAAAGCAGCCAGCAAACTGATTGCGGAAAAGACCAAAAAAGGGTATGTAGAAACTGCTGAAGAAACTGCACGTGAAATGAAAGTGGAAGCCAAGAAATATACTTTGAGTTATGATGAGTATGAAAACAATGTGAATCTTCTGGATAAGATATTGAAAGATAAACATCTCTCTGAATATAAACAAATAACAATCGGTTGTTGGGATTATGAGGGTGGCGACTGTTCTGCCTTATTGCAGGGAATGATTGAAAATAAGGAGAAGTTCGCACAAATAGAAGGCTTGTTCTGGGGAGATATTGAGCAGGAAGAACAGGAGATTTCATGGATTGAACAAGCTGATATTAGTCCGCTGCTCGATGCCATGCCTAAATTGAAAGATCTGAAAATCAAAGGAACCAATAATCTGCGTTTGGGAAAGACTTCACGGCCGGAGTTGCGGTCACTCGAAATTATCAGTGGTGGCCTGCCTACCGAAGTGGTAGAAGATATTCTTGGTTCTGATTTCCCCAATCTGGAAAAACTGATTCTATATGTTGGTGTGGAAGATTATGGATTTGAAGCTGATATTGAGATATTCCGTCCGTTGTTCTCCAAAGAACGTTTCCCGAAGCTGACTTATCTGGGGATCGTCAACTCTGAAGAACAGGACAAGATTGTAGAAATGTTCCTGGAGTCGGATATTCTTCCCCAACTTGAAACAATGGATGTTTCGGCTGGTACTCTCAAAGATGAAGGTGCCCAATTATTGCTGGATAATATGGATAAGATCGCTCATTTGAAGTTTATCAATATGCGCTATAATTATTTGAGCAAGGAGATGAAGAAACAGTTGCAGAGTCTCCCTATGAAAATAGATATTGCTGAAACTGAAGAGGCAGATGAATATGATGGTGAATTGTGGTATTACCCGATGATTACAGAATAGGAGATGCAGATAATCGTTGTCAGCAACTCTCTGTCCAAACGTATAGAATACTTTATTGAAGCAGGCAAACACTTGCAGGTGGAAGTTCGTTTTATGACTTACGGGGAACTTTTTAACTGCTTGCCGCAACTACGGCAGGCAGTTATCAAACTGGAACCTTGTGTAAGCGATGAAACGAATTTCCTGAAATATGCGCTGTTGAATCAGGCATATAAGGAGACACTGCAACGTTTAGGCGAGATGAGGTTATCTGATGACGTGTGCTTTTTGAATACTCCCCATGCTTTATTACGTGCTCTTGATAAAAAGGAAACTAAACAAGTGTTGATGGACAGAGGGTTGAAAGTGACTCCGATGTTACCTTCTCCCCGTTCTTTTGATGAGTTGAGAGAGCTTCTTGCCGATTGCGGTAGAGGATGCTTTTTGAAACCCCGTTACGGTTCGGGGGCGGGAGGTATTATGGCTGTTCGCTATCAACCCAACCGGAATAAATGGGTAGTCTATACTACCTTGCAACAAGTGGATGGAGTCATTCATAACACTAAACGTATCAACCGTTTGAGTACGGAAAAAGAGATGATCCCGTTGGCGGAAGCTGTGATGCAAACAGAAGCTATTTTAGAAGAATGGATTCCTAAAGAGCAGTTGCAGGGAGAGAATTATGATCTTCGTGTAGTGTGTCGGGAATCTGAAATTGATTATATCGTTGTGAGATGCAGTAAAGGAAGCATAACCAATCTGCATCTGAACAATAAGGCACATTGGTGGAACGAATTGTCTTTGCCGGAAGTAGTGCGGCAACAAATCTATTTTCAGTGTCAGGAAGCGGTTCAATCTTTGGATTTGCAATATGCCGGAGTGGATGTACTGATAGAGAGAGGAACAGATATTCCTTATATAATAGAAGTCAACGGACAGGGAGATCATGTGTATCAGGATATGTTTGCTCATAATTCTATTTATATTCAACAGATAAAAAACATAAAAAAGAGATATAACCATGCAAATAGATGAACTGCCGGCTGGCGAACAGACCCAAAATCCGGATCTGGATATGAATCAGGTGGTGGGTACTCATGATATATTGATGCTTTGCTTTGATACCTTGCGTTATGATGTCAGCAAGGAGGAAGAAGAGGCAGGAAGAACACCGGTACTGAACAGTCACGGAGGAGAATGGGAAAAAAGACATGCGCCGGGAAATTTTACTTACCCGTCTCATTTTGCCATCTTTGCAGGATTTCTGCCTTCTCCGGCGGAACCTCATTCGCTACGCAGCCGTAAGTGGTTGTTTTTCCCTGTGCAAGCTGGTACGGGACGTATTCCGCCTGCGGGAAGTTATCCGTTTACGGAAGCAACTTTTGTGCAAAGCCTTGCCAATGTAGGTTATGAAACGATTTGTATAGGAGGGGTGAACTTCTTCAGCAAGCGTAATGAACTGGGGCGTGTGTTTCCCGGTTACTTTACTAAAAGTTATTGGCTGCCGACCTTTGGATGCACGGTACCCGATAGTACTGAAAAACAAATTGATTTTGCATTGAAGAAACTCGAAAACTATCCGGAGGACAAACGGATTTTTATGTATATCAATTTTTCTGCTATTCATTATCCGAACTGTCATTATGTGGAAGGCAAGATGAAGGATGATAAGGAATCACACGCTGCCGCGCTGCAATATGTCGACAGTCAGCTACCCCGTTTATTTCAGGCCTTTCAGAAGCGGGGAAATACGCTGGTGATTGCTCTTTCCGATCATGGCACTTGCTATGGAGAGGATGGATATGAATATCATTGCATATCCCACGAAACGGTTTATACAGTCCCTTACAAACACTTTATTTTAACGAAAAAATGAATCAACCGCTACCACGATATGTAGACTATATGTATAGTTATCCACATAAAACTGCTTATCGTTCTTTTCCGTCCCCGGTTTCGCTGGTTCCTTACCTGAAACAGGTGGAAGGACAGAAAGCATCGCTTTATTTCCATATTCCTTTTTGTAGTCATAAATGTGGATATTGCAACCTGTTTTCTCTGCAAACAAATCGTGCGGATTATATCGCAACTTATTTGGAAACTCTTCACAAGCAGGCGCAACAGTTGTCTCCACTCACTACCGGACTGGCATTTGATAGTTTCGCCATTGGAGGAGGCACACCGTTGCTCCTCACTGTTCCTCAACTGGAATACCTATTGGATACGGCTGCCTTATTCGGAGTGCATCCTTCACATACCTTTACTTCCGTAGAAACATCGCCGGAATATGCCGATCCTACCCGTTTGGACTTGTTGAAGCAAGCAGGAGTAGCTCGTGTGAGTATTGGCGTACAGAGTTTCCTTGACGAAGAATTAACAGCTTTGAAAAGACGTCCCCGGCAAGACATGATTAATCAGGCGCTGGAGGCTATCCGGAAGAGGCAATTCCCATTTTTTAATATTGATTTGATTTACGGAATCAAAGGACAAACTGTAGCCAGTTTTCTTTATTCATTGGAACAGGCTCTTCTGTTTCAGCCTAACGAACTCTTTATCTATCCGCTATATGTACGACCGGGAACGGCTATCACGGAGCGGGAATCCGACGATGTCTGTTTTCAGATGTATTGTGCCGCTTGTGATTTGTTGAAAGACAGAGGTTTTCTACAAACTTCGATGCGACGTTTTATTCATCATCCGTCTACTGATGCGGAAATCTCATGTGGGGATGAAGTGATGCTGTCGTGTGGCTCCGGGGGACGCAGTTACCTGGGTAATTTGCATTATGCCACCCGGTATACTGTTTGCCAGCGTTGTATTGCCGGAGAGATAGATGATTATATGGGCACTACTGATTTTACAGTGGCTCGTAATGGATTTATTCTTTCGCAGGAAGAACGGCGGCAACGTTTTATCATTAAGAATCTGATGTATTATATGGGGCTTGACAAGACCGAATATAAGCGTCGCTTTGGAGAATCACCGGATAATGTGACGTTGTTCCGACAGTTAGCTGAACGGCAATGGATAGAAAATACGGATAACGGTCGTGTTTGTCTGACTTCCGAAGGAATGGCATACTCCGATTATATTGGTCAGTTGTTCATTACTCCTGAAATAAGAGAACTGATGGAAACTTATTCTTATTGAACGAAATAGAAATGGAAAACGAAGGCTCTTTACTTTCCTTCAGGCGTATATATTATCGCGGCAAATTGAATAGTTGCAACTATACCTGTTCTTATTGCCCTTTCGGCAAGAAGTCGCATCTGGCAGATACGACCCAGGATGAACAGGCATGGAATCGTTTTATAGCAGCTATTGAACAATGGAAAGGGGAGCCGTTGCAGTTATTTATTATTCCTTACGGTGAAGCATTGATCCATCGTTATTATCGGAAAGGAATGATGCATTTGGCAGCATTGCCACAGGTGGCTGGAATTTCCTGTCAGACTAACCTTTCTTTTCCGGCTAAACACTGGCTTGATGAGATTCGTGTGACTCCCACTATGATAAGTAAGATAAGGCTCTGGGCCAGTTTTCATCCAGAGATGACTTCGGTAGAGAAATTTGCACATCAGATTCATATACTCCATCATGCGGGAATACAGGTATGTGTCGGAGCGGTAGGAAATCCCTCTGCAAAGGCCGTACTCAATGATTTACGGAATACTCTTTTGCCGGATATTTATTTATTCATTAATGCTATGCAAGGGTTAAGGACACCATTAAGTCAGGAAGATATTCAGTTTTTCAGTCAACTGGATAATCTTTTCGAGTATGACTTGAAGAATGCTCCGGCACAATGGGAAGTTTGCGCAGGAGGAAGGAATAATTGTTTTATCGATTGGAAAGGGGATATGTATGTTTGTCCCCGAAGCCGGGTGAAGATTGGTAATTTTTATCAAGGTGATGGAGCTGTTGTGCCGCTATCTTGCGAGAGGAAGGTTTGTGATTGTTATATTGCGTTTAGTAACCTGAACAATCACCCTTTACATCGAATCATGGGAGAAGAGGCGTTCTGGCGAATACCTGACAAGCCACTTATTACGACTGTTTTCTTCGATGTGGATGGAACACTGACTGATTCACAGGGAAAAGTTCCTGAAAGTTATGCTAACGCTTTGCGATATATGGCACAGTCCGTTTCCTTATATCTTGCCACTTCTCTGTCGATGGAGCAGGCGAAGAAAAAGCTGGGAAAGGCTCTTTTCGATTTATTCAGGGGAGGAGTGTTTGCAGATGGAGGTTTATTATCTTATTCGCGGCAGATTAAGTGTTTGCCGGTGAAAGTATATCCGGAGGTATATGGAGAATCGTCAAAAGTTACTATTCATAGTTATGAAGGAGTGGTTTACAAGTATAGTATATTGGTACGTGATAAAGAACAGAGAGAATCTATTCTTACCCGGTTGAAAGAAAATCCCTGCCAGGTCTTTCATAAAGCTCCGCTGATAACAGTCATTCATCCTGAAGCGAGTAAAAAAGAGGGGGTGCTTCAGTTATGTAAGGCTTTGGGTTTAGCTTCTGAACACACTTTAGTTGTAGGAAATTCGTTAAAGGACTGGCCGATGATGTCCGTGGTTTCTCATTCTTGTGCCGTAATGAATGCGGAACCCTTATTAAAAGAACGCGCACGTTATACGCTGAATCCGGATCGGTTGGCAGCTTTCTTTCGTTTTTCTAACGGAGATCCTATAGATCAAACCTCGTCTGATAATAGTTGATATATAGCTAGTTACATCTCCATAAGAAAATAAAAACCGGTTAAAATTTGGTAATTATGAAAACAAAGCCCATATTTGCAGCCCTGAAATAGGGACAGGCATAAAAATCCTCATCGGAGGGTGCTATAATAATAATTATAGTGCTGGATAAGATGAATGGTGCAAATCATTCGCTTGTCCGGCACTTTTTTTATGTTGTAACAAAATAAGATAAAGAGGAAAAGTATCGAAGAAACTATGAAAGAGTTAGATTTGACACAAGGAAGCGTACCGAAGGTATTGTTGCAGTTTGCAGTACCTTTTTTAATTGCTAATGTACTTCAGGCACTTTATGGCGGGGCTGACCTTTTCGTTGTCGGACAATATGATGATTCGGCAAGTGTGGCAGCCGTAGCTATTGGTAGTCAGGTGATGCAGACAATAACAGGTATTATTCTGGGTATTACTACCGGGACAACAGTGCTGATTGCTATTGCTACCGGAGCCAAAGACAATCGGAAAGTAGCTTTTACTATCGGATCTTCCGTATGGTTGTTTTCAATAACCGGCGTAGTGCTAACTTTGGTCATGGTACTTTTTCATGGTCGGATAGCAGAACTGATGCATACTCCCGTAGAAGCTATGGCAGATACGAAAAGCTATATTTTGGTATGCTCTCTGGGTATTCTGTTTATAGTGGGATATAATGTTGTATGTGGTATTTTGCGTGGACTGGGTGATTCTAAAACACCACTTTATTTTGTTGGGCTGGCATGTGTGATAAATATAGTGCTCGATTTTATATTGGTCGGTTATTTCCATTGGGGGGCTACGGGAGCGGCTATCGCTACTGTAACTGCACAAGGAGTCAGCTTTGGAATAGCGCTCTGGTTCTTATACCGGCACGGATTCCATTTTGACTTTTCACGGAAAGATATTCGATTGAACCGGAATCTGTCTAAAAAGATCTTGGTGTTGGGAGCACCTATTGCTTTGCAGGATGCTTTAATCAATGTTTCTTTTCTGATTATCACTGTCATTGTCAATCAGATGGGAGTCATTGCATCTGCTTCTTTGGGTGTTGTTGAGAAAATCATCGTGTTTGCTATGCTGCCTCCGATGGCTATATCATCGGCTGTGGCAACCATGACTGCACAGAATTATGGAGCGGGACTTATCAAGAGAATGAATAAATGTCTGGCTTCGGGGATTGGGATTGCTCTTGTTTTCGGTGTGTCGGTTTGCGTGTATTCGCAATTCCTGCCGGAGACTCTTACTGCTTTCTTTACGAAAGATGCTGCTGTGGTGGCAATGGCGGCAGATTATTTGCGAGGGTATAGCATCGACTGCATCGTGGTTAGTTTCGTGTTCTGCATTAATTCTTATTTCAGCGGACAAGGAAACTCGTTATTCCCGATGATTCACAGTCTGATAGCCACTTTCCTGTTCCGTATACCGTTGTCATACTGGTTCAGCCAGATAGATAGCTCGTCGCTGTTTATCATGGGATTTGCTCCACCCATTTCAACGGTCGTTTCATTATTGATTTGTATCTGGTATTTACGATATACCCAAAGGAAATTATATTTGAGAGGCACAATGATGCCTGCTATGTCGAATTAGGTGTTTTTAAGTGACATATATTAACTAAAATCTATTTTGTATGGAAGCTTATTTGAAGAAACTCTGTTTTGAGTATCAGGTGGATGAAAGAGAAGTGAAAGAGCTGTTGGCTCGAATGGAAATGGTGTATCTGGATAAAGGAGAAACGATTGCTTCTGCCACATTGCCAGAACAGAGCTTGTACATTATTGTTTCCGGTATTTTGCATACATATACCACTCATGAAGGAGAAGAGAGAACCAATCGGTTTTTCTCTGCGGGTGATGCTGTGTTATGCTATAATTCAAGTCAGTATTCTATCAAGACACTGACGAAATGTGCTGCTTATTACATCAGTGAAGAGGAGATTGAAGAGTTGTGTGCATCTTCAATTTCATTTGCGAATCTGGTCCGTCAACTGATGGAGTATCAGTTTTACTTTAAAGAGGAAGAGGATATGAATGCCCGCAAGCTGACAGTAAGGGAAAGGTACCTCTCTTTATTGGCGGAAATTCCGGATATTCTGTACAGGGTGCCATTGAAGCACATTAATCATTACTTGGGGCAGATGTGACCAGTTTGGGATATCTGGCCGGAAGTTCTAAATAGGAAATATAACCTAGACATATTTTTCTATGTATTCCTTATCAGATGGTTCATGGCTTATTCAATCGAATCGAATTTGAAAAGTCTTTGGATTATTTGGTAAGGAATACTATTTTTGTATTCTGAATGAAAAACTCAATACCTCGATATACTTTTTATAAGCATAAGTATGGGAGTGAACTTTTGGTCGATGTAGTAGAACTGAAGTATGTGAAGAAGTTCCTGGCTAAAAGTGCTGTCCACACTCTAAATTATTATGATATTACTTTTATAACAGAAGGTAAGGGAGCTTTTTCAGTCGATAACCAAACCTATGAAGCAATTCCTCGTGACGTTCTTTTCTCTAAACCGGGGGAAATCCGGAACTGGGATACTCATCATATCACCAATGGGTATGCTCTGATTTTCGAAGAAGAATTTTTGTCTTTCCTCTTTAAAGATTCTTTGTTTGTACAGCATCTTTCGTTTTTTCAGATAGAAAGTTCTTCATCGCTACTACATTTGTCTGATGAGCTTTATACACGCATACTTGAAACCTTGCATGATATAAAGATGGAGATTGATTCGTATCAACAGGGCGATGTACACGTTTTGAGAGCATTGCTTTATGAAGTCCTGATGTTGCTGGACCGTGCTTACCTTAAAATGACTTCGATAGAGGAGGGCAGAAGTAGGGAAGTTTCCAATAATCATGTAAGTAAATTCATGAATTTGGTTGCTACACATGCAAAAGAGCAACATTCGGTTCAATATTATGCGGATAAGCTCTGCATTACTCCTAATTATCTGAATGAGATGATAACCTCGACCATGGGAATCAGCGCAAAACAATATATTCAGAGCAAGGTGATGGAAGAGGCTAAGAGGCTGCTTGTTTATACGGACTTTCCTATAGCTGATATTGCATTTGAACTCTGTTTTTCAACGGTTTCTTATTTTATCCGTAGCTTCCGGCAGCATACGGGAGAAACTCCGTTATTGTATCGTAAAGTACACAAACCGTAAAAAGTGCTATTTCTACCTTTCTTTTTATTGCATTGCTTTCCTGGCATTTCTCTACTTTCGCATCAGATAATAAACCAATAATAAAAAGTAAAATGATGAGAGACGCGGAAAAAACAGTAGGCAACATGATTGATAAGCTGAAAACAGCTTTTATCGGTTCGATAGACGGTGAAGGATTTCCTACCATCAAAGCAATGCTGCAACCCAGAAAAAGAAAGGGGATAAAAACTATTTATCTGACAACAAATACTTCGTCCATGCGTGTGGCGCAATACCGTGAGAACAACCATGCGTGTATCTACTTCTGTGATACGAGATTCTTTAGAGGTGTCATGCTACGCGGTACGATGGATGTCTTGACGGATAGTGCCAGTAAAGAGATGATCTGGCAGGAGGGAGATACCATGTATTATCCGGAGGGAGTGACGGATCCCGATTACTGTGTATTGAAGTTTACTGCTATTTCAGGACGTTTCTATAGTAATTTTAAATCGGAAGATTTTGTGGTCGAATAAGGTGCAAGATGGGGTGATTGGAATGGTAATAACGGAGTGTGTCAAAACGCAGATTAACGCAAATTATCGCAGAAATAATTTTATAAGTCGTTGATTAATATATCAATATAATTGGAATAATCTGCGATAA
>NZ_GG774949.1:2562509-2599684 GCF_000162555.1 Bacteroides sp. 3_1_23 | reverse complement strand
TATAAGTCGTTGATTAATATATCAATATAATTGGAATAATCTGCGATAATTTGCGTTAATCTGCGTTTTATTATTCATTATGACACACCTCCTTATATAGTATCTATACTATTCCTCATAACACAATAAGTTCTGCAATTGGTTGATGATGTTTTGTTTCCATTCTTGCAGGAAGTCAGCAAAAGCGGCTTCATCTTCCAAGAATAAAGATACTATCAGGTTCTTGGCAAGAAATGGATAGCTCAATAGGCTGTAGACAGTCAGAAATACAATATGTATCGGAACCTTTTTAAGTTTACCGTCTTCCATTGCTGTCAGTATACTGTCTTTCACTTGGGATAAAGCATCTCCGAACTGAAGTTCTTTTGCAGTGGCAAGCAAGTGGTTTACATCACGCTGTATTTCTCCGCAAATGAATCTGGGAAGACAGGGATTACTTGTGAAAAGCTCAATATACTCATCCAGAATCATGCTTAGTCGCTCCATAAATGGGATATCCTGTTTTACTATATCCTGTATTTTCGGCATTAAAGACATGACTATCGAGCCGAACACGGCTTTGAACATCTTATCTTTGGTTCTGAAATAATAATGTAAAGTGGGCCGGTTGATTCCTACCGTTGCAGCAATATCACTCATGCTGGTCTCCACAAATCCTTTTTCTATAAAAAGTTGTTGGGCAGTTTTTATTATTTGCTGCTCTAAATCGCTATGTTCCGTTGTAGCCATAATTTTAGTTGTTTATGTTGTCAATAAAAAGTAATAATCTGTTTGTTATGTTCACATCGCTGACGCTACTGTCAAAGTCTAAAGATAGTATATTCATTTGAGGGCACAGCGATTTTATACGTTTTTCTATTCCTTTTTCTACAATGTGATTGGCAATGCATCCGAAAGGTTGCAAGCTAATGACATGATTGACTCCTTGGGAAGCAAAGGATAGTATTTCACCGGATATCAGCCAACCCTCTCCAAACTGGGTGCCCGGGGAGATGACTTGTTTAGCTTTTTCTGCCTTTTCAAAGATTGATTCGAACGGCGTGAAGTAATTGAAATTTTTGCCGATTTCATTCACTTTATTAATCTGCTTCTGGACTTTCTTGTATAACCAGTCGATAACAAAGTCGGGAGTGAGTTTTCGCTGCAAGTGTTGGTTCTGTCTCACTTTCAGGTTGACAAATCCCTGCATGAAGAAATCACTTATCAGTGGCGGAATCACTTCGATCTTCTGGTTGATGAGCCATGAGGTGACGTCCTTTTGAGCAAAAGGGTTGAACTTCAGGAATATTTCTCCAACAATACCTACTTTGTGACAGGATCTCTGTTCACAGATTTTGTTGAAGTCTCTGGCAGCGAGATATAAGTAACTCAACAAGTCCTCCGGTTTATTTTTCTGGATGATGGGCTGTGCTGTATCCAGATAAAGATCGCGCAGACGGGCGGCCTGTCCCCGTTCTTTCTCACGAACGACGGCTGCATAATAGAATTTAGCGATACAATCACTGTATAACACAGACGCAAGTATGATTGGCAAAACCTTGAGCCAGTTTACTTTAAAACCGGATTGCTCATTTTCAATACCACTGCCGAAAGCAAGTGATACCACCGGTGTATTGGTGTATCCATTCTCAATCAATGCCTTTTTTATCAGTGAAATATAGTTGCTGGCACGACATTGTCCACCGGTTTGTGTGATGGCAACGCACGTATTGGCAGGATCATAACGTCCGCTTTTAAAGGCTTTTACTATGTCGCCGACAATCAATGTTGCCGGATAACATACCTCATTATTGGAGTATTTCAATCCCCAGTCGCAAGATGCGGTGTCGCTCAACGGTAACGTTTCCATTTCATATCCGGCCACTTTCATGATGGATGGAATGAGTGGTGAAATGAAAGGCGTAAAGAATGGAGCGAGGATTTTCTTCTTTTTGTCTTTCTTGGTGAAAGGAGCAGTTGAAACAAATGGCTCGGGATCTTTCGCTTGAGAATGTTTCAAACTGAAATTCAAGCTTTCCACCAACGAGCGGACTCGTAATTTGATGGAGCCGATATTATTAACATCGTCTATCTTGAGCAAAGTAAGATTCTTGCCGTATCGTTTCAGCAAGTTACGTACTTCATCTATAAGGAAAGCATCCGGACCGCAGCCAAAAGAAGTCATCTGCATATATTGTATGTCACCCTCTTGCATTGCCGCCCACTTGGTTGCTTTCAGAATACGGTTGGTAAATGCCCATTGAGAGAGGTAATGAGTCTTTTCCAATGAAATCTCCTGCTGGCGGACAATATCATCAGTTATCACATAAACTCCCATCGCAGCAATCATGTCCGAAACCTTGTGCTGTATCAGTGGATCGCTATGGTAAGGGCGTCCGGCGAGTAAGATAATCAGTTTGTGTTTTTCCCGTCCCTCGTTCAGAACTTCCTGATTATAGGCAGCAATTTTTTCTTCGAAAGCATATTGTTCCTGTAATGCGCGTGAGAAGGCATTTTTGCATACCTCATCCCTGATACCCAAAGATTTCAGATATTCATAGCATTGTTTATACAGCAATGCTTCATCTTTGAAGGTGATAGTCGGAGCATCTATCGGTATATTCTCTTCCTGTACACTTTTGATGACTTCCGAATAACCGGAAACGATGGGGCAATTATAGCTGTTTTGCTGTTGCTTATCCTTTTTCTCGAAAACAACGAACGGCATAAATATCCGGTTGACGTTTTGCAGTGTCAGGTTACGGATATGACTGTGCACAAGTTTGGCAGGGAAGCAGATGTTATCAGACATCACCATGCCGGCAGCAGTCTCGTATTTGCTGAATGTAGAGGGGGCCGACAACTGTACCTGAATGCCGCAAGCAGTAAATAAGGTATGCCAGAAAGGGTATTCCTCATACATATTCAGAATACGTGGAATGCCTATGGTAAATAGGGGTTGTGGAATGTCTGCGCTCCGGTCGAATAATAATTCCAGCTTTTTATCATACGTATTGATGCCTTTGTCCGCATGGCTTCCTTTATTGGAAAATACCTTTTCACATCGGTTGCCGGAGAAGTAATGGTTGTCATTGTTGAACGTATATCGCATAATGGCGCACTGGTTCTCGCACCCCCGGCATTGAAGTTGCTTGGAAGTATATTGCGCCCATTGGAGCATCTCGTTCAGCTCCGTCACCCGGGCATTTTCGATTTGTTTGGCATATAGGGCACAACCAAGAGCACCCATCAATTCAGGACAGTTACTGCGGAAGGTTTGTTTCCCGGTCAGCTTTTCCAGACTTCGTACGATGGAATCATTACGCATGGTTCCTCCCTGCACGACAATATGGTCGCCAAGTATCTCCGTGTCTTTTAATTGCAGAACCTTATACAGGCAGTTTTTAACAACGGAATAAGATAATCCGGCAGCTATATCCGCTACGGACGCTCCTTCCCGAAGTACCTGTTTTACTTTGGAGTTCATGAAGACTGTGCAACGTGTACCCAGATCACATGGTGCTTGCGAAAAACAAGCTGCTTTGGCAAAGTCCTCCACACTGTAATCCAGCGATTGCGCAAATGTGCTGATAAAAGAACCGCAACCGGAGGAACAGGCTTCATTGATTTCGATTCTGTTGATTACTCCGTCGTTCACAAAGATGGCTTTCATATCCTGCCCTCCAATATCCAGGATAAAAGAAACTTCTTTGCTGATATGTTTGGCAGCAGCATAATGAGCGATGGTTTCAATGATTCCCGCATCCATGTGGAAAGCCGCTTTTATCAGATCTTCTCCGTAACCGGTAGAACATCCTCCTTTTATGCGCAGGGTAGTTCCTCGTCTCCGGCATTCTTCATATAGTTTCTGCAAGCCGTTCTCTACTGTTTTTATAGGGTTTCCGTTGTTGTCGTGATAATAGGAGTAAAGGATACGATGATTGTTGTCGAGTACTACGATTTTGGTGGTAGTAGAGCCGGAGTCTATGCCGATAGTTGCTTCCTGTAATCCGGGACGCAGACTGGCATATTGAATTTTATACTGGTCTTTTTCTTTTTTCCATGACCGATATTCTTCCTCACTGTCGAATATAGGAGAAAGATCACTCTGGAAAGGTGAGGTAACACTTAGTTTGTTTTCTATTACCTGTATCAGGTTGGAGAGATGAATACTTTCTTCATTGTTCTCTGCCAATGCTGCTCCCCAGGCAGGGATCAGATTTCCTTTTTCCGGTAATATGAAATCTGTATCTTGTGACAGATTCAGATAGTTGGCAAATGCTTTTCGAAGGGCCGGAATAAAAGTCAATGGGCCACCGCAGAGTAATACCGGAGCTACGATATTGCAACCGCGTGCAAGTGTGACAGTGGTCTGTACGGCTACTGCATGGAAAATGGAAGCTGCTATATTTTCTTTAGATATATTTTTGGCTATCAGATTCTGTATGTCCGTTTTGCAGAATACTCCGCAGCGTGAAGCGATAGAGTATACCTGATTGGAACGAAGTGCTAGTTCATTCAATTCGTCGATGGAGACTCCAAGCAGAATAGCCATCTGGTCAATGAAAGCCCCGGTTCCGCCGGCGCAATTTCCATTCATGCGCAGGTCTGTAGCCTGTCCGTCCTGAAAGAAAACAACTTTCGCATCTTCTCCTCCAATATCGATCATAGTGGCTGTGTGCGGATGCTCCCGGCACACATAGTTTGTTGCAGCTACAACCTCTTGCACAAACGGCAGAGAGCATTTCTCTGAAATTCCCATTCCAACAGAGCCCGTAATGTGGAAAGATAAAGGAATATCACCCAACTGTTCCTTTATTTGATAAAGAAATCCGAGTAAACATTCTTGTATTTTTGCCTGATGCCTTTTGTATCCGGAAAACAAGACTGTAGTTCCATCTTTATCCAATACTACCATCTTAGTGGTAGTAGAGCCTATATCTAAACCCACTTTATATACATTCATATACCAAATATCTTAAATTAGACCTCGTGTTTGACATCTGTGTCAGACGCAAATGTATGTAAAAATATGGTAGATACGGCAAATCGTAATTGAAGTTTTTGATTTAATTAACGAATTGGGAAAAAAGAAAGATGGAATGTGAGGGAGGAAAACGATCGTGTAAAAAAAGACGTAAATGAATAATTGTGTATTTATATTACTTGTTGGGTTGTAGTAGATCTTTTATGGTGAATCTTAGAAATCTTGTTTACTCTATTTTTGACAAAAGGTAACGTGGCTTTTAATAAACCCGGATTCTGTTTATAATAAACTTTTTGATAGTTTTAGTAAAACGGTATTCGAGTTTATTATAAACTATTGTAGAACAGTTCTAGGATCAGACGAGAGATTTTAAGCTGAATTATAAACAAAATGGGGCAATAATCATTCGACTATTGCCCCATATCGTATAGGAGTGGTATTGTAAAATACCAGGTTATTTATGATTTATGTATGATTATTTCTTTCTATTTTCATGTTGTTTATACTTTTTCTTTTCTCAAAGATACAACATAAAAAGTCATTTGTCAAGAGTCTGATGAGAAAAGTAGCTTATCGGTCTCAAAACAGATGAATAACTTTACTTCTAATATCTGATTTTTATTCGGCTTTATTACAGAATCGGGGATTTGGGTACAAAAATCCGTAATTGATATACAATTCCATTCGTTTTATCGCAGTAAATTTGCAATCAGAAGTTTAACAATGAAAAGATAGAAGATGATGATAAAAACAATTCTAAGTGTTTTGTCTTTATTCGTTATGTTATCATGCAGTATGACAGGGAAAAAGGATATAAAACAGCAGCCTGGTATGTGCGCCAAATTACCTATGGCGGCTGACGGTATTGTGCGGCTATCGAAAATCGAGGTTTATCCGGAGTATCTTGAAGAATATATGAAATATGCGACCGAAGTGGGTGAAGTCTCCTTGCGTACTGAACCGGGAGTGCTGACTATGTATGCCGTCAGCGAAAAAGAGAATCCTGGCAGGATAACTATTCTTGAAACTTACGCGAGTCAGGAGGCTTATAAATCTCATATTGCATCGGAGCATTTTCAAAAGTACAAGCAAGGAACGCTGCACATGGTTAAGACTCTCGTACTCTCTGACCAAATGCCGCTTAACCCCGCAAATTGCATTAATAACTTCATTCAATAAACGAAATGATTATGAATAAACTCCTTTTATTTTCAGTATTTAGTATTTTAACACTCAATGTTATGGCACAAGAAAAGATAGTACAGACGGCAGGACGCGACCAGTTAGGAACGTTTGCCCCCAAGTTTGCGGAACTTAATGACGATGTTCTCTTTGGAGAAGTTTGGAGCCGCACTGACAAACTCGGTCTGCGTGACCGCAGTTTAGTAACCATTACCTCCCTTATCAGTATGGGAATCACGGACAATTCGCTCGTTTATCATCTTCAGTCGGCGAAGAAGAACGGCATCACCCGCACGGAGATCGCAGAGATTATCACTCATATAGGTTTCTATGCAGGTTGGCCGAAAGCGTGGGCAGCGTTCAATTTGGCAAAAGGAGTATGGTCTGAAGATATTGTTGGTGAGGATGCCAAAACAGCTTTCCAGCGTGAGATGATTTTCCCTATTGGCGAACCCAATACAGCCTATGCACAGTATTTTATTGGTAACAGTTATCTTGCTCCGGTTTCGCGCGAGCAGGTGAATATCTCTAACGTTACTTTTGAACCACGTTGCCGCAATAACTGGCATATTCACCGTGCAACGAAAGGTGGCGGACAGATGCTTATCGGTGTAGCCGGTCGAGGCTGGTATCAGGAAGAAGGTAAACCGGCGGTAGAGATTCTGCCTGGTACGGTTATCCATATTCCTGCCAATGTGAAACACTGGCACGGAGCTGCTGCCGACAGTTGGTTTGCTCATCTGGCTTTCGAAGTTTCCGGTGAAAACACTTCCAATGAGTGGCTTGAGCCGGTCACAGATGACGAGTATAACAAACTCGAACAGACTAAACGATGATTTTTGCTAATCCTGCTTTATCTTTTGAAAGGAAATAATATGACTACCGAGGAATTTTAAGGAATATGTAAAGACGCGCAAAGCGCTTAATACAGAAGAAATACATCGTTTGATGGACGATATGGGCAATTATCAAAGTAATGGAAGAATGAAAACGCCTGTGGGGTTACTCCATCGTGATAATGTCTAAACTAATTAATGATAAGAAATATTTAAAATCAAAATAAAATGAAACAGATTATATTCATATTTATGAGTCTCCTTTGCTTTTGCTGCTCATCAAAAGCGCAGAATCAGACAGCGGATACTAATGTACAGTCCGATAAGAAAATCCTGGTTGCCTATTTCTCTTGTACTGGAACTACAGAAAAAGCCGCCGATGCCATTGCAAAAACGGTTGGCGGCAAACTTTATCAGATAACTCCCGCTACAGCCTATACCTCGGCAGATCTCGACTGGAACAACAAGAGTAGCCGTAGTTCAATTGAAATGACGACTGAAAATTCACGTCCAGAATTGGGGGGAGAAGCGCTTAATCTGAAAGATTACGACGTGATATTCCTTGGTTACCCGATATGGTGGAATTTATGTCCGCGTCCGGTCAATACATTCCTTGAGAAATATGATTTCTCCGGTAAAACCGTTATTCCATTTGCTACTTCCGGAGGAAGCTCAATAACTAATAGTGTAAAACAACTCAAGAAACTTTATCCAAAAATCGTATGGGGAGAAAGCCGATTGTTGAACGGAAGTGTCAAGCAGGCCGGAGACTGGGCGAAAGGAGTAATATAAAAATGGCTACTGAAAATATATTCACTAAATATGAGAAGTTAAATAGGGCGGAAGTAATAGTGAATATATTAAATGAGTAAGTATATTACGAATCATATTTAGATTATGCTTTTAGAAAAACTACTTAAAGAATTTAATTTTAGTACTAATATTTTTAATTGGGAGGAGTTTAAGTTATTCGACCAATATTTTGAACGAATATTAGTTAGTAAAGGTACATTTTTGATTAAGGAAGGAGAAACAGAGAGGTATAGTTATTTCGTTTTTGATGGAATATTACGTTGTTGGCTTTTAAATCATAACGGGGAAGAACAAACTTTCTGGTTTTGTAAAGAGGGTACATTTTCAATGTCAAACATATCTTTTACATTACAAACTAGGTCTGCATTTAATGTGCAAACAATTGTAGATAGTGTTATTTACCGAATAGACAAGAAGCAAGTAAATGAACTATATACCGCTATCCCTAAAGTAAAAACTGTATTTGAAGATTTAAATGCTATATTGTTGAATAAACTTTTGAAAAGAAATATCGACTTGATTAAATATTCTCCTGAACAGTATTATCTACAGATGATGGAAGAATATGGTATTACATTAAACTATATACCATTAAAAGATATAGCTTCTTATTTGGGTATCACACAGCAAGCACTAAGCAGAATCCGTAAACGTATTTTTTAACTTGGGTTCAGTGTTTTGAATGTATAAGTAACGAACTTTGCGGCTTTAAATTGCAATTACAAGTATGATTAGAAAAATTAAAGTTACGGATTATCCACGTTTGATGGAAATTTGGGAAAGTGCAGTATTGAGTACACATGATTTTCTTAAAGAGGAAGATTTTCTATATTATAAGGAACGACTTCCGGTATATTTTCAGTATGTTAATCTATTCGGATTTGAACAAGAGGGAATCTTAATCGGATTTATGGGAATTGCAGAAGGAAATCTTGAAATGTTATTTATTGACAATAAGTATCGAGGCGCAGGAATCGGAAAAAAATTAATAACTTATGCCATAGATAATTTGCAAGTAACTAAAGTTGATGTGAATGAGCAAAATGTTCAAGCTGTCGGTTTTTATGAATATATGGGTTTTAACATATATAAAAGGTCGAATTTGGACGGAGAAGGTAAGGAATATCCTATTTTACACATGCAGTTGTAGTCTCTGTTCAATTATAAACAGATGCTTAGTATAGGTACCTTTAATTGAAGATGAATGTTACATTTGAATAAAATGATTGGTTAAAAAATCATTGTAGAGTTTGAATGGGCACATCTATCGCCTACTTAAACTCTGTTTTAAATGAAGTGAAGAAAAAGAAAAAAGCTCTGAATTTCTTGAATTTCAGAGCTTTGCTTTAATTTACTATTTGCTTTCGCGGTGCGTACGGGACTCGAACCCGTGACCCCATGCGTGACAGGCATGTATTCTAACCAACTGAACTAACGCACCAAATTTAATTGGATTAACTCATTTATATTTCTCTCTGCTTCTTAGTGAAAGAAGCGGTGCGTACGGGACTCGAACCCGTGACCCCATGCGTGACAGGCATGTATTCTAACCAACTGAACTAACGCACCAGAATTTCAATTTATTAATCTGCATCTCTCTCGATTGCGGGTGCAAAGGTAGTTGTTTTTTGTAAACCTGCAAGCGTTTTGAGAAAAGTTTTTTTCAAGAAAAAACAAGAAAAATGCTTAGTGTCTCATTTTGAGTACTTTTGTAATGAAAAAAAATATTCGTTTTTCTTCTCTTCGGATAGTGACGGTATCTGATCGTTATAGTGACGCTATCACGATGGAATACCGTCACTATCCGAAGGCAATGGCGTCACTATCCTAAAGTTTGTCATTCTTTTCATTGAAAATAACTCTCGATATCTTTCTATCTGTAAGAAATCACCGTTTTTATATCAACTTTCTGCTTGAATAATTCGTAATTTTGCAATAAATCGTTATTTTTGCGGACTAAAATTAGAAAGGTAGAAAATAATCTGCCTAGAATCGTTAATTAGTAGAAAGAATGATGACAACAGCCAAACTGTTATTGCACTGTCCCGACAAACCGGGAATCCTAGCGGAAGTGACAGACTTTATTACGGTAAACAAAGGAAATATTATCTATTTGGATCAGTATGTAGATCATGTAGAGAACATCTTCTTCATGCGTATTGAATGGGAACTGAAAGATTTTCTGGTTCCACAGGAAAAAATTGAAGATTATTTCAGAACACTCTACGGGCAAAAATATGAAATGGATTTTCGTCTTTATTTCTCTGATGTAAAACCACGTATGGCTATTTTCGTATCCAAGCTGTCACACTGTCTTTTCGATATGTTAGCCCGGTATACGGCAGGAGAGTGGAATGTAGAGATACCTCTTATTATAAGTAATCATCCGGATTTGCAGCACGTGGCAGAACGTTTCGGAATTCCTTTCTATCTGTTCCCTATCACCAAGGAGACGAAAGAAGAACAGGAGCGCAAAGAGATGGAATTGCTTGCCAAACATAAGATTACATTTATTGTATTGGCACGCTATATGCAGGTGATCTCCGAACAGATGATTAATGCTTATCCGAATAAGATTATCAATATTCATCATTCTTTCCTTCCTGCGTTTGTAGGGGCGAAGCCTTATCACGCAGCTTTCCAGAGAGGGGTGAAAATTATTGGTGCAACTAGTCATTATGTAACGACAGAGCTGGATGCCGGACCGATTATTGAACAGGATGTAGTGCGCATTACTCATAAAGATGCTATTGAAGACCTCGTAAATAAAGGAAAGGATTTGGAAAAAATCGTTCTTTCGCGTGCAGTGCAGAAGCACATCGAGCGCAAAGTTTTGGCTTATAAAAATAAAACAGTAATATTTAGCTGATGAAAGTAGCAGTTGTAAAATACAATGCCGGCAATATTCGTTCTGTGGATTATGCTTTAAAGCGGTTGGGGGTAGAAGCGGTGATTACTGCTGATAAAGAAGAACTCCAATCGGCCGATAAAGTTATTTTTCCCGGAGTGGGAGAGGCGGAAACTACCATGAACCACTTGAAGGCAACGGGACTGGACGAACTGATTAAGAATCTCCGTCAGCCTGTATTTGGAATTTGTCTCGGCATGCAGTTGATGTGCCGGCATTCCGAAGAAGGAGAAGTCGATTGTTTGAATATCTTTGATGTGGATGTGAAACGTTTTGTCCCGCAGAAACATGAGGATAAAGTGCCGCACATGGGATGGAACACCATTGGAAAAACGAATAGCAAATTGTTTGAAGGGTTCACCGAAGAAGAGTTTGTCTATTTTGTGCATAGCTTCTATGTGCCGACCTGCGACTTTACTGCTGCTACAACTGACTATATTCACCCGTTCAGTGCTGCGCTCCATAAAGATAACTTTTATGCTACCCAGTTCCATCCGGAAAAAAGTGGTAAGACAGGAGAGAAGATTCTGACAAACTTTTTAAACCTCTAAGATACAAATAGTAAATAGATGATAGAAATTATTCCAGCCATTGATATTATTGATGGAAAGTGCGTACGCCTTTCCCAGGGAGATTACGATAGTAAAAAGGTGTATAATGAGAACCCGGTGGAAGTTGCAAAGGAGTTTGAAGCGAACGGTGTTCGCAGGCTTCATGTGGTAGACTTGGACGGTGCTGCTTCTCATCATGTCGTTAACTATCGGGTGTTGGAACAGATTGCTGTACGCACTTCTCTTGTCATAGATTTTGGTGGAGGAGTAAAGAGTGATGAAGATTTGAAAATTGCTTTTGAGAGCGGTGCGCAGATGGTAACCGGAGGAAGCATTGCAGTGAAAGATCCGGAATTATTCTGTCATTGGCTGGAAATATACGGCAGTGAGAAGATTATTTTGGGGGCAGATGTAAAAGAACATAAGATAGCCGTCAATGGTTGGAAAGATGAAAGTGCCTGTGAACTTTTTCCATTTCTCGAAAATTATATAGATAAAGGTATACGAAAAGTAATCTGTACGGATATTAGCTGTGACGGAATGTTGAGTGGCCCTTCTATCGATTTGTATAAAGAGGTGTTGGCAAAATTCCCTGACCTTTATCTGATGGCTAGTGGCGGGGTGAGCAAGATGGATGATATTGTAGCCTTGGATGAGGCCGGTGTTCCCGGAGTTATTTTCGGTAAGGCATTATACGAAGGACATATCACCTTACAAGATTTGAGAATCTTTCTGTAATGAGCGTATCGGAATAAATAAGATACCTTTATTATAAGGAAGATAAGAATCGAGCTTCAGGAATATAGATTATAAATTGTTGAACAATAAATAAAATAGGATTGTGTTAGCAAAAAGAATAGTACCTTGTCTGGATATAAAAGACGGACAAACCGTGAAAGGAACGAATTTTGTCAACTTGCGCCAAGCCGGTGATCCGGTGGAGCTAGGTCGTGCTTACAGTGAACAGGGAGCGGATGAACTTGTTTTCCTGGACATTACTGCAAGCCATGAAGGACGTAAGACTTTTACGGAATTGGTAAAACGGATTGCTGCTAATATCAATATCCCATTTACCGTAGGTGGTGGAATCAATGAATTAAGTGATGTAGACCGTCTGCTGAATGCAGGGGCAGATAAGATTTCTATCAATTCTTCCGCTATCCGCAATCCCCGGTTGGTTGACGAGATAGCAAAGAATTTCGGCTCACAAGTTTGTGTGTTGGCTGTAGATGCCAAACAGACCGAAAACGGTTGGAAATGTTACCTGAACGGAGGACGCATCGAAACGGATAAAGATCTGTTCGAGTGGACTAAAGAAGCACAGGAACGCGGAGCAGGAGAAATACTCTTCACAAGCATGAATCACGATGGTGTAAAAGCCGGTTATGCAAATGAAGCACTTGCCGCTTTAGCGGATCAACTCTTTATTCCCATCATAGCTTCGGGAGGTGCGGGCTGTAAGGAGCACTTCCGTGATGTCTTTTTACAGGGAAAGGCAGATGCTGCATTGGCTGCCAGTGTTTTTCACTTCGGAGAAATTAAAATTCCCGAATTAAAATCGTATCTTTGCGGCGAAGGAATTACCATCAGGGGGTGAGGCACCCCGGCCGGGTTTTCCTGCGGATGGATTATATAGTCAGATAAATATAGGAACTGTCTGCAAAAGAATTCCGTAGGCGAATAGGTAGTAATTGTAAATTGGAATAGTAATTAGAACTTATATAAAAATGGAATTGGATTTCGATAAAATGAACGGACTCGTTCCGGCTATCATACAGGACAACGAGACACGTAAGGTCTTGATGCTGGGTTTCATGAATAAAGAAGCTTATGATAAAACGGTGGAAACCGGAAAAGTTACATTCTTTAGCCGTACGAAGAATCGTTTATGGACAAAAGGTGAAGAAAGCGGTAACTTCCTTCATGTTGTATCTATAAAGGCTGATTGCGACAATGATACATTATTGATTCAAGTAGATCCGGTAGGTCCTGTGTGTCATACAGGCACAGATACTTGTTGGGGGGAGAAAAACGAAGAACCAGTCATGTTCCTGAAAGCATTGCAGGACTTCATAGACAAGCGTCACGAAGAGATGCCCGAAGGTTCTTATACGACCAGTCTGTTTGAGTCGGGAATCAATAAGATAGCTCAAAAAGTAGGTGAGGAAGCTGTGGAAACAGTGATCGAAGCAACGAACGGTACTGACGAACGTTTGATCTACGAAGGAGCCGACCTCATTTATCACATGATTGTATTGCTTGCTTCAAAAGGCTATCGCATCGAAGATCTTGCACGTGAACTGCAGGAAAGACATAGCAGTACCTGGAAGAAGCATTAATAAGTAAAGATTAGAAATTAAAAATTAAAACGGGAGTCGGCATGGATGACGGGGCGTTGATACAATATAAGAACGTAGAAATCCATCAACAGGAACTCTGTGTGCTAAGTGATGTAAATCTGGAATTGCACAAAGGAGAGTTTGTCTATTTGATCGGAAAAGTAGGCTCGGGAAAAACGAGTCTGCTTAAGACTCTTTATGGCGAACTGGACGTAATTGACGGTGAAGCGGAAGTGCTGGGTTATAATATGCGATCTATCAAACGTAAGCATATCCCGCAACTGCGCCGCAAGTTAGGCATTGTATTCCAGGATTTTCAGCTGCTTACAGACCGTACTGTATATAATAACCTGGAATTTGTGCTTCGTGCCACAGGCTGGAAAAACAAACAGGAGATACAGGATCGTATTGAAGAAGTGCTTCAACTGGTGGGAATGTCCAACAAAGGTTATAAACTTCCGAACGAACTTTCCGGTGGCGAACAGCAGCGCATTGTGATTGCACGTGCCGTACTCAATTCTCCGGCTATCATCCTGGCGGATGAACCAACCGGAAATCTGGATGTGGAAACAGGTAAAGCCATCGTTGAATTGTTGCACAATATCTGCGAATCCGGCTCATCGGTAGTGATGACGACGCACAATTTGCAACTGTTGAAAGATTATCCGGGCAGGGTATATCGTTGTGCCGACCATCAGATTGTAGATGTGACTGATGAATATATGCTCAGACAGAGAACAATAGAAATAGATTTAAATATAGATAACTAAAACAGTAACGAAAATGAAAGTTTTAAAGTTTGGAGGAACTTCCGTAGGTTCTGCTCAGCGCATGAAGGAAGTAGCCAAATTGATTACCGATGGTGAACAGAAGATTGTTGTTCTTTCTGCTATGTCAGGAACAACAAACACATTGGTGGAAATTTCGGACTATCTGTATAAGAAGAATCCGGAGGGTGCCAACGAGATTATTAATAAGCTGGAAGCAAAATATAAACAGCATATTGATGAGCTTTTTGCAACCCAGGAATATAAACAGAAAGGTCTTGAAGTTGTCAAATCCCACTTCGACTACATCCGCTCCTATACTAAAGACCTTTTCACTTTGTTCGAAGAGAAAGTGGTTTTGGCACAGGGAGAGCTTATCTCTACGGCGATGGTAAACTTTTACCTGCAGGAATGCGGTGTGAAGTCCGTGTTGCTTCCGGCTTTGGAATTCATGCGTACTGATAAGAACGCAGAACCGGACCCCGTATATATTAAGGATAAATTGCGTGCTCAATTGGATCTTTATCCGGATACGGAAATCTACATTACGCAAGGTTTCATCTGCCGCAATGCTTACGGTGAGATAGACAACCTGCAACGTGGTGGTAGCGACTACACCGCTTCTCTGATCGGAGCAGCAGTGAACGCTTCCGAAATCCAGATCTGGACAGATATCGACGGTATGCACAATAACGACCCGCGTATTGTTGACAAGACCGCTCCGGTACGCCAGCTGCACTTCGAAGAAGCAGCCGAGTTGGCTTACTTCGGTGCAAAGATTCTGCACCCTACTTGTATCCAGCCGGCTAAATATGCCAATATCCCTGTCCGCTTGTTGAACACAATGGATCCGGAGGCTCCGGGCACACTGATTTCTAACGATACGGAAAAAGGCAAGATTAAGGCAGTAGCTGCAAAAGATAACATCACTGCTATTAAGATTAAATCCAGCCGCATGTTATTGGCTCATGGTTTCTTGCGTAAGGTGTTCGAAATCTTCGAAAGCTATCAGACATCTATCGATATGATCTGTACGTCAGAAGTCGGTGTATCTGTTACGATAGATAACACGAAACATCTTAATGAGATTCTGGACGACCTGAAGAAATACGGAACAGTAACCGTTGATAAAGAAATGTGTATCATCTGCGTTGTAGGTGACCTTGAATGGGAAAATGTCGGTTTTGAAGCAAAAGCACTCGATGCGATGCGCGATATACCGGTGCGAATGATCTCGTTTGGAGGAAGTAACTATAACATCTCCTTCCTCATTCGGGAGTGTGATAAGAAAGTAGCTTTACAATCGTTGAGCGATATGCTTTTCAACGGCAAATAATTCCACAAATAATACGAGCGCTTTTACCGAACTGATAAAAGCGCTCTTTTTTAACCAACTAAACAAGTTTTTCGAATTATGAAGGGAATATTTCCAATCGATAAATTCCGCACTTTGCAGACACCTTTCTATTATTACGATACCAAAGTGCTGCGCGATACATTGTCGGCTATTAACCATGAGGTTGCCAAATATCCTAATTATTCAGTGCATTACGCTGTTAAAGCAAATGCTAACCCGAAAGTACTTACCATCATCCGTGAGAGCGGAATGGGAGCCGACTGTGTGAGCGGTGGAGAAATTCGTGCCGCTATCCGTGCAGGATTTCCGGCCAATAAAGTTGTTTTTGCAGGAGTAGGTAAAGCAGACTGGGAAATTAACCTCGGGCTGGAGTACGGCATCTTCTGTTTCAATGTAGAGTCTATTCCCGAACTGGAAGTAATCAATGAATTGGCTGCTGCTCAAAATAAGGTGGCTAATGTTGCTTTCCGTATCAATCCGGATGTAGGCGCACATACTCACGCAAATATCACTACCGGTTTGGCGGAAAACAAATTCGGTATCAGCATGCAGGATATGGACAAGGTGATAGATGTGGCGCAGGAGATGAAAAACGTAAAGTTTATCGGGCTTCATTTCCACATTGGTTCACAGATTCTGGATATGGGCGATTTTGTAGCTCTCTGTAATCGTGTCAATGAATTGCAGGATAAATTGGAAGCTCGCAGAATTCTGGTAGAACACATTAATGTAGGAGGTGGTTTGGGAATTGACTACGGACATCCCAATCGTCAGGCTATTCCGAACTTCAAGGATTACTTTGCTACCTATGCCGGACAACTGAAATTACGTCCTTATCAGACCTTGCATTTTGAATTGGGACGTGCAGTTGTAGGACAGTGCGGTTCCTTAATCTCTAAGGTTTTGTATGTAAAACAAGGCACACGGAAGAAATTTGCCATCCTGGATGCAGGTATGACCGATCTTATCCGTCCGGCTCTGTATCAGGCATTCCATAAAATGGAAAATATTACTTCCGAAGAACCATTGGAGGCATACGATGTAGTAGGACCGATCTGTGAATCGTCGGATGTTTTCGGAAAAGCAATTGACCTGAACAAAGTGAAGCGTGGTGACTTGATAGCCCTTCGTTCTGCTGGTGCTTATGGTGAAATAATGGCTTCCGGATACAACTGTCGTGAACTGCCGAAAGGATATACTTCCGACGAACTGGTGTAAGTAAAAAATGAACCACTACAATCAAAATGTGAATGTAGTTTAAAAATATAGGGTGCATGGAACAATTTTAACTGAAAGCTTGTTATTTTTGTAATGAGTTCAAAAAGAAACTACATTAACAACTTAATAAAAAATACGATTATGATTTCAGAAAAATTACAGAATGCAATTAACGAACAGATTACTGCTGAAATGTGGTCTGCTAACCTGTATCTAGCAATGTCTTTCTATTTTGAGAAAGAAGGTTTCAGCGGTTTTGCTCATTGGATGAAAAAGCAATCCCAGGAAGAAATGGGACACGCTTATGCAATGGCAGATTATATCATCAAACGTGGAGGAACTGCTAAAGTAGATAAAATAGATGTTGTTCCTAACGGATGGGGTACACCTCTCGAAGTGTTTGAACACGTTTACAAGCATGAATGTCATGTTTCTCAATTGGTAGACAAGCTGGTAGACGTAGCTGCTGCTGAAAAGGATAAAGCAACACAGGATTTCTTGTGGGGATTTGTTCGCGAACAAGTAGAAGAAGAAGCTACAGCACAAGGCATTGTTGACAAGATCAAGAAGGCTGGTGATACCGGAATTTTCTTTGTAGATTCACAATTGGGACAGCGTTAATGATGCTACTCTGAAAAAATAGTTCTTTATATAGATAGAAGCTGCCTGAATTTCTGTTCAGACAGCTTCTTTTTTTTCACTTATTAGGCTTATATGTTCGAAAATAAACTACCTTTGTATTACGAGTCAGAGAAAAATTAATCCCGATTATTATAAATGAATGGTGTGAATAGAGGAATTTTTAGATTGCTCCCTGTATTTTTATTGCTCTTTTTGGGGGTGAGTAGTTGTTCTCAAAAAGAAGAACGGCGTATTCTGGTTATCCACTCTTATGAGGAGACTTATGCGGCTTATCCGGAATTTAACCGGATGATAGCGGAGCAATTTGAAAAAGAGAAAATTGATGCTGATATTCGTACCGTTTATTTAGACTGTGAATCCTACTGGGAAGAGCCGGAACTTGAGCGGATGCGCTTTCTGGTTGATTCCGTATCGAAAGACTGGCGGCCGGAAGTGATTCTGGTGAATGAAGACTAGGCTACTTATTCATTGATGAAATGCGGAATTCAGTTGGCGAAAGAAGTGCCTGTAGTTTTTGGTGGTGTCAATTATCCGAATTGGGGATTACTGAAACATCATCCCAACGTGACAGGCTTCCATGACAAGATAGCCTTTAATGAGAATATCAGTGTGGCAAAAGAGCTTTTCGGTGAGCACGTTCGTTTGTTTACCATGCTTGATACTACCTATATCGACAGACAAATCAGAAGAGATGCAAAGGAGCAGTTTAAAGGATATAAAGTGACCGGATTCATAGATAATCCCGAACTTTCTCCTGAAGAACAGATACGTTTGGCACAGGAAGAAGGCTATACCCGTTTCATGGCTATTCCTTTGCGTAATGCCAGAAACCATTCGAATGCTACTTTTATGTGGGTTTTGAACAGGAGTTACCGCGATCAATGTTATATCCAGTTGAAACGTGATTACACCACTATTAATATTGGGAGTATCTGTGGTAGTCCTAGTCTGACAGCCATCAATGAAGCCTTTGGGTTTGGTGAGAAGTTGTTGGGTGGATACATCACTTCGCTGCCTATTCAGGTAGAAGAAGAGGTGAAAACTGCCGTTCGCATATTACATGGCGCAAGCCCTTCGGATATACCCATTGTTGAAAGCCGGAAAGAGTATGTCGTAGACTGGAATACAATGACGCAAATTGGTTTGAGTAAGGAAAGTATTCCTGCTAAATATCGTATTATCAATATTCCGTTCAGAGATGAATATCCATTTTTGTGGGGAGCCTTAGTCGCTTCATTTGTTCTTTTCCTGATTTTACTTTTTGCTTCTCTTTGGTGGCTATATCTTCGGGAACAGATGAGGAAAAAACAGGCTCTTATAGCATTGGCTGATGAAAAAGAAACATTGTCATTAGCCATTGAGGGTGGAATGACGTATGCTTGGAGATTGGATAAGGGTTGTTTTGTTTTTGAAGATGCATTCTGGGCGTCGCAAGGGTTAAATCCTAGACAACTATCGTTTAAGGAATTCATGAGCTTTATTCATCCCGATCATTGGGAGGGAGTGAAGTTCAACTGGCGAAATCTGAAAAGTGCTCATAAAAAAATTGTGCAGGAGCTTTGTAACTTCGACGGTAAAGGCTATAGTGGTGGGAGTTTCGTTATACTACTAAACAGCTTTCGGGTGGTGAATATAAAACAGCAGGTTTGCTGCTCAACATACAAGATATAAAAGATCGTGAAGAGGAACTGGAAGCTGCACGCTTACTCGCTGAAAAGGCAGAATTGAAACAATCATTCCTGGCAAATATGAGCCATGAGATACGTACTCCACTTAATTCGATTGTGGGTTTTGCCAATATTCTGGCATTGGAAGATGGATTGAGTTCCGTAGAACGCGAAGAATACATCGGCACTATTAATAAGAACAGCGAGTTGTTGCTCAAATTGATTAACGATATTTTGGAGCTTTCTCGTATCGAATCAGGCTATATGTCTTTCTCGTTTAAGAAATGTAGGGTGAGAGAGCTGATTGATGACATTTATATGACTCACCAGGTATTGATTGCTCCACGCCTGGAATTCCTGAAAGAAGTGGATAATATACCTTTGGAAATTAATGTGGATAGAGAGCGCTTGATACAAGTTCTAACAAATTTCTTGAATAACGCCAGTAAATTTACGGAAACCGGATATATCAAATTAGGGTATATTTATCTGCCGGATGAGGGGCATGTGCGGATTTATGTAGAAGATACTGGGAGAGGTATTCCACGCGAAGAACAACGGATGATTTTCAGCCGTTTCTACAAACAGAACGAATTTTCACAGGGAGCAGGATTGGGGCTTTCTATTTGTCAGGTAATTATAGAAAAACTGGGTGGAAGGATTGAACTCAAATCCGAAGTAGGCAAGGGAAGTCGCTTTACGGTCATCCTTCCTTGCCGGGTAGTGTCTTGATAAAACTTAATAGGAGGGATTGTCAACCGTGTTATTTTTTGTTTTTCCCTTTCTCCATCGTTCCCAAGTAAATCTCCAGTGAACGGGTGGAAATCTGTATTTCGCGGAAAGATACGCCTAGAGAGGCTATCAACAGAATCAGTGCCAGTCCGAATACGTAAGCAGAAAATAATTGCAGTCCGATATAAATAAGAAACATACTGACTACGCAAAGAAAAAGACTTGCAATACCCAGTCCTTGCATTGTACGGGTCAGGTTCAACCGTTTCCGTAAATTCTCGATTTGAGCTTCAGTGATATCCGAAGGGTTCTCCACGTAGCGGTCACGCAGTTGGCGCACAAGTTGGGCATACGATAAGAAACGGTTGGTGTAAGCCAACAAAATCAATGAAACTGCCGAGAAAAGTAGGGCAGGAGTAGTGAGGGTCAGTTCTTCCATAATCTATTTTTTGTAGTCAAGTAGCGGTTCAAAATTCATTTTATAAAAGAGAATTTAGGTGCAGATTACATAGATTTCACGTATTATACGTTTTTTAGAATGAAGCTTGTTATAAAGCAACTGTGTAAGATACGTGAAATCTGTGTGATCCGTGTAATCCGCGCCTAAAATATAGATTCCGCAAGGAAACCTTGCTTCGGAGTTATTCCGCTTTCAATACGTTGAGCTCTTTACCTACCTTGATAAAGGCAGCGATACACTTGTCAAGATGTGCTTTTTCGTGTCCTGCAGAAATCTGTACACGGATGCGGGCCTGATCTTTCGGCACTACCGGATAGTAGAAACCTGTCACATAGATACCCTCCTCCTGCATACGTGCAGCGTAAATCTGGGATAACTTCGCATCATATAGCATAACAGCACAGATAGCACTTTGTGTCGGTTTAATATCAAATCCGGCAGCCGTCATCTTATCGCGGAAGTAGTTTACATTCTCGACGAGTTTATCATGTAATGCATTGCTCTCTTTCAGCATCTTGAAAACTTCAAGACTTGCACCGATGATACCCGGAGCCAATGAGTTGGAGAACAAATACGGGCGACTACGTTGACGGAGTAAATCAATGATTTCTTTACGCCCGGTGGTAAATCCTCCCAGTGCACCGCCGAAAGCCTTACCCAACGTTCCGGTATAAATATCTACACGTCCGTGAGTCTTATACAACTCGCTTACGCCATGACCAGTGGCACCTACCACACCGGCAGAGTGAGACTCGTCCACCATTACTAACGCATTGTATTTCTCGGCAAGATCACAAATCTGATCCATCGGAGCTACATTGCCATCCATTGAGAACACACCGTCCGTAACAACAATACGGAAACGTTGTGCCTGCGCTTCTTGCAGACATCTTTCCAGGTCTTTCATGTCAGCATTGGCATAACGGTAACGTTTCGCTTTACAAAGACGTACCCCGTCAATGATAGAAGCGTGGTTTAGCGAGTCCGAGATGATGGCATCCTCTTCAGAGAAAAGCGGTTCGAATACACCGCCGTTAGCGTCAAAGCAGGCAGCATACAGAATCGTGTTTTCAGTCTGGAAATAGTCCGAGACGGCAGCTTCCAGTTCTTTGTGTATATCTTGTGTTCCACAAATGAAACGGACGGATGACATTCCGTATCCACGGTTGTTCATCATTTCCTGCGAAGCCTTGATTAATCGGGGATGATTGGACAATCCTAGATAGTTGTTTGCGCAGAAGTTTAATACTTCCTTACCTTTTACAGTGATGGCAGCTTGCTGCGCACTTTCAATCAGTCGTTCTTCTTTATAAAGTCCGGCTTCCTTAATTTCAGCCAATGTTTGGCGGAGATATTCTTGCATTTTACCGTACATAGTGTTTGGGTGATTAAGTTATATTGCAAAGGACACAATTTTTCTTGGAATAACAATGTCTTTTTGATTAAAATCTGAAAAAAAAGTGCTTACTTTGCGCACTATTTAAGCTTGATATTCTAAGTCAGAAGAAAAAATGGAACACATTTTGATTATTGGAGCTACCGGACAGATAGGGTCGGAGCTGACGATGGAGCTACGGAAACGTTACGGAAATGCAAATGTAGTAGCAGGTTATATTCCGGGTGCAGAACCTAAAGGGGAATTAAAGGAGTCCGGACCGTCGGCTATTGCTGATGTAACGGACGGAGAAGCGATCGCATCTGTAGTAAAAGAGTATCACATTGATACGATTTATAATTTGGCTGCTCTGTTGTCCGTAGTTGCCGAGTCGAAACCCAAGCTGGCCTGGAAAATAGGCATCGATGGATTGTGGAATGTGCTGGAAGTGGCACGTGAACAAGGGTGCGCAGTGTTTACTCCGAGTTCTATCGGTTCGTTTGGCGCTAGTACGCCTCACACGAAAACACCGCAGGACACCATTCAACGTCCCCGTACCATGTATGGAGTCACTAAAGTAACGACAGAGTTATTGAGTGATTACTATTTTAATAAATACGGTGTCGATACCCGTGCTGTCCGTTTTCCGGGCATTATTTCGAATGTGACCCCTCCGGGAGGAGGTACGACCGATTATGCTGTCGATATTTACTACTCGGCAGTGAAAGGAGAAAAGTTTGTGTGCCCCATTAAGCAAGGCACTTTAATGGATATGATGTACATGCCGGATGCGCTGAATGCAGCAATCACACTGATGGAAGCCGATCCGGCAAGATTGATACACCGCAATGCTTTCAATATCGCTTCCATGAGTTTCGATCCGGAAACGATATATCAAGCTATCAAGAAGCATGTGCCGCAGTTTGAGATGATTTATGATATAGATCCTTTGAAGCAGCGCATAGCCGATAGCTGGCCCGATAGTCTGGATGATACCTGTGCTCGTGAAGAGTGGGGATGGAAGCCGGCCTACAATTTGGAAAGCATGACGGTGGATATGCTTGAAAAGTTAAGAGAGAAACTGAAATAATGAAAAAACTAATTGCAGGGGTCATACTGCTCGGTATATTGAGCTCTTGTGGAAACAAGAAAACAAATATTGACCCCTTCGCATCTATTACTAAAGAGGTGGATTCAGTCCGGCAGATAGCCGATTCTAGCCACCATGACAAATCGCCGGAAGATCCGCAGCCTATACAGGCGGATGAATCTTTTGATGATTTTATTTACAATTTTGCTTCCGATGATGTGTTACAGCGTCAGCGTGTGAAATTTCCATTGCCCTACTACAATGGAGATAAGAAGTCAAACATCGAGGAACGCAACTGGAAGCATGACGACTTGTTTACCAAGCAGCATTATTATACACTGCTGTTTGATAGAGAAGAAGACATGGATCTAGTAGGAGATACCTCCCTCACTTCTGTGCAGGTAGAGTGGATGTTCGTGAAAACACGAATGGTGAAAAGATACTATTTTGAACGTATCAAAGGTGCATGGATACTGGAGGCAATCAACCTGCGGCCCATTGAACAAAGTGATAATGAAAACTTTGTTGAGTTTTTCGGACATTTTGCAACGGATAGTCTTTTTCAGAGTCAGCGTGTGCGGGAGCCGTTGGCTTTTGTAACCAGTGATCCGGACGATGATTTCTCCATTTTGGAGACAACCCTCGATCTTAATCAGTGGTTTGCCTTCAAACCGGTACTTCCTGTCGACCGCCTTTCTAATATTAATTACGGACAGCGGAATGACGATGATTCGCCCACGAAAATCCTGGCGTTGAAAGGTATCGGAAATGGTTTTTCCAATATCCTTTATTTCCGCCGGAAAGCCGGAGAATGGGAATTGTATAAGTTTGAAGATACAAGTATCTGATACAGGTTACGACGCACTATAACAGTATAACTTATAACTAAAAATATATGTATTCTCTTTTGCCCTACAATACATTCGGCATCGATGTCAGTGCCGCTCGTTTTTTAGAATATTCTTCGGTTGAAGAACTGAAGAAGCTGGTTGTGCAAGGTGCCATTGTGACACCTTTTTTGCATATTGGTGGCGGCAGTAACCTGTTGTTTACCAAAGATTACGACGGATTGATACTCCATTCCCGCATTGAAGGAATCGAAGTGACGGAGGAAGATGAACACTCTGTGTCGGTACGAGTGGGAGCGGGAGTAGTATGGGATGACTTCGTTGCATATTGCGTAGAACATGGATGGTATGGAACGGAGAACCTGTCGCTCATCCCCGGTGAGGTCGGAGCGAGCGCGGTACAGAACATCGGAGCTTATGGCGTTGAAGTGAAAGATCTGATAACAGCTGTGGAAACGGTGAACATTCAAGCTGAAGAACGCGTTTATTCGGTGGAAGAGTGTGGATATACCTACCGTAACAGTATCTTTAAACGCCCGGAAAACAAGTCGGCTTTTGTCACCTATGTCCGTTTCCGACTTAGTAAAAAAGAACATTATACGTTAGATTATGGAACCATTCGTCAGGAGCTTGAAAAATATCCGGCATTGACGCTTTCTGTTGTACGGAAAGTGATAATTGATATTCGTGAGAGCAAGTTGCCCGACCCGAAGGTAATGGGAAATGCCGGCAGCTTCTTTATGAATCCCATTGTGCCGAAAGAAAAACTGGAAGCCCTGCAGCAGGAATATCCCCGGATGCCTTACTATGAGCTGGCAGAAGATCGGGTGAAAATTCCGGCAGGATGGATGATCGACCAATGCGGCTGGAAAGGTAAGGCCTTAGGTCCGGCTGCCGTACATGATAAACAAGCGCTGGTGTTAGTGAATCTTGGTGGAGCAAAAGGTAGCGATATTCTTGCGCTTTCAGATGCAGTCCGAGCCTCTGTTCATGAGAAGTTCGGCATTGATATCCACCCGGAAGTTAACTTAATAAATTGAGAAGTAACAAGTGAAAGTAAGAATCATTGGAAGTGGAACATCGACGGGAGTACCCCAAATCGGCTGTACATGTCCGGTTTGTACTTCTACCGATCCGAAAGATAACCGATTGCGTGCATCTGCTATTGTTGAGACAGATGATGCGCGAATTTTGATAGATTGCGGTCCGGATTTCCGGACACAGGTATTGCGTCTTCCTTTTGAGAAGATAGATGGTGTGCTCATTACGCATGAACATTATGACCATGTGGGCGGGTTGGACGATTTGCGTCCGTTTTGCCGATTTGGTTCAGTGCCTATTTATGCGGAAAATTATGTGGCGCAAGGCTTGCGCTTGCGTATGCCCTATTGCTTTGTTGACCATCGTTATCCGGGAGTTCCTGACATTCCTTTGCAGGAAATCTCGGTGGGGCAGGCCTTTTCTGTTAACCACACGGAGGTACTTCCTTTACGTGTGATGCATGGCCGATTGCCTATTCTGGGATATCGTATCGGGCAATTAGGTTATATCACTGATATGCTGACCATGCCCGAAGAATCCTATGAACAATTGGCGGGAATAGATGTTTTGGTAGTGAATGCACTTCGGATTGCCACGCATCCTACTCATCAGAATTTGGAAGAAGCATTGGCAGTGGCGCAGCGCATTCAGGCAAAGAAGACGTACTTTATACACATGAGTCATGATATGGGCTTGCATGCGGAGGTTGAAAAGAGCCTTCCGGAAAATATTCACCTGGCATTCGACGGATTGGATATCTATCTTTGATTATCGGTGAAATTTTTAGCAAAAGTTTTGTTTTCTTTGTAGAAATTATTATTTTTGCACCTAGCCGATAAACAGCGAATATTATGAAACTTCGTACGATAGTGAAAATAGCGATCACGTCTTCTGTTGTACTTTTGTGCTCAGGTTTCGCATTGTACTCTTTTTTTAGACTGTCGGCGGCCGAAGGGCAGAAAGATTTTGATCTTTATGAACTGGTTCCATCCACCACTTCAGCCGTATTTGTTACCGATGATGTGCTCGAGTTTGTAGCGGAGGTCGATGATCTGACTTGTAGTAAAAATCAGCAATATCTTTATGTATCCAAACTTTTTTCTTATCTGAAACAAAGCCTTTATGCCCTCTCGGAAGATACTCCCCATGGCTTGAGTCGGCAAATGAATCAGATGCTGATTAGTTTCCACGAACCGGATAACGAACGGAACCAGGTACTTTATTGCAGATTGGGAAATGGGGATAAGGAATTGGTAAACAGGTTTGTGCGTAAATATATATCTTCGCTTTATCCACCGAAAACGTTTGTTTACAAAGGAGAGGAAATAATCATTTACCCGATGGCAGATGGTGATTTTCTAGCCTGCTATCTGACGTCTGATTTTATGGCATTAAGTTTTCAGAAAAAACTGATTGAAAACGTTATTGATGCATATAAGAGTGGTAAATCATTGGCAGATGATCCTACCTTTACAGGAGTGCGTGCTCCCAAAAAAAGTGCAGCGACCGCCACAATCTATGCCCGTATGAAAGGGATGATGGGATGGACGGAATTTGACATGAAGATGAAAGATGATTTTATCTATTTCTCCGGCATCACTCATGATGCAGACACTTGTTTTGCATTAATAAAACAACTTCGCCAGCAGCAATCAGTCAAAGGCTTCCCGGGTGAAGCACTGCCCTCCACTGCTTTCTATTTTAGCAGACAGGGGATTACGGACTGGGCGTCTTTACTTTCTTATGGAAATGCGCAGGAGCAGAACGGGGCAGTCCGCACGAGTGAAGTGCAGAATAGAGATAAGGAATTTTCCCGCTATCTGATGGAAAATGCCGGGCAAGACCTGGTTGCCTGTCTCTTCCAGCGTGAAGATACGTTGCAGGATGCAGCGGCAGTCTTGAGCCTGTCTGTGGCAGATGTGACGGAAGCTGAAAGGATGCTTCGTACCCTTGTCAATACTGCTTCAGCAGATGAAGGAAGAAAAACTCCCCGTATTACTTTTGGTTATACTGTAAATAAGGCATACTTGGTCTATCGGTTGCCTCAAACAACATTGTTTAAACAACTGACCAGTTTTGTGGAGGCCACTTTGGATGTGTATGCGGCGTTCTATGACGGGCGTTTGTTGCTTGCTCCTGATGAGAATGCTCTGTCACAATACATTCGCCAACTGGATAAAGGCGAAGTGCTTAATGGAGTAATGGCCTATCAGGCAGGCATGGATCACTTGTCTGATTCATACCACTTTATGTTGATGGCGGATTTTGACCACATATTTCGGCAATCAGAAAACCACGTTCGTTTTGTACCGGATTTTTTTCTGCGTAACGCCGATTTTTTCCATAATTTCACCCTCTTTGTTCAGTTTGCCTGTACAGACGGAGTGGTATATCCTAACATTGTTTTGAAATATAAATCAGAATAAAAAATGACCGTTTGTTTACAATCGTTTTTCTAAAAAAAACTCCCGACAGAATTTAATCCTATCGGGAGTTTTTTATGCTTATTCGTCCGGCGAATGGCTTTCGGTTTAAAATGGCAGATCGTCTTTGGCATCCCCCGGAGTAAATTCCGGCATAGCTGACGGAGGTGGGGGAGGAACGGGAGAACCGGAAGCCATCGGAGCACCTGCACCAACACGTTCTACTTTCCATGCACGGATACTATTGAACCAACGATCGTTCCACTGACGGGCGTCAACGTCGAATGATACAGTTAGTTCTTCGCCCATTTGAATGTTGAACTGCTCAATTTTGTCTGCGCCAAATACGTCGAAGCACATCTTGCGCGGATATTGGTCGTGGTTTTCGATAACGTACTCTTGTGATTTCCACTCGTTGCCGCTAGTTTTTGAAACTCCGCCTCTCGGGGGGAGGATAGCGATGATTTTTCCTGTAAATTCCATTGCGATAATTTTAAATTCTGGGGCGAAGTTACAATTTTTTAGTAATATCCCTCACACAATGCCTGTTTTTTTCTTTTGTTTTATTGGGCAGCCCAAATCTTTTTTCGTAACTTTGTGCGATAGAACATTTAAAACTTAAATACACGAAAATATATGAAATTTATCGTTTCAAGTACTGCTCTTTCCAGCCATTTACAGGCCATCAGCCGTGTGATTAATTCAAAAAATGCGCTGCCAATTCTCGATTGTTTCCTCTTCGAATTGGAAGACGGAACATTGTCTGTGACTGTATCCGACAGTGAAACAACGATGGTGACTACCGTAGAAGTGAATGAAAGCGATACAAACGGGCGTTTTGCCGTAGTAGCGAAAACATTGCTTGATGCACTGAAAGAAATCCCGGAACAACCACTTACATTTGAAATCAATCCGGATAATTATGAAATAACAGTGCAGTACCAGAACGGAAAATACAGCCTGATGGGGCAGAATGCGGATGAATTCCCGCAATCGGCTACACTGGGTGATAATGCAGTCCGTGTAGAAATGGAGGCAAGTGTACTTCTGGGAGGTATCAACCGTTCGGTATTTGCTACTGCCGATGACGAACTTCGTCCGGTGATGAACGGTATTTATTTCGATATTACCACAGAAGACATCACAATGGTTGCTTCAGACGGTCATAAACTGGTGCGTTGCAAGACATTGGCAGCCAAAGGTAACGAGCGTGCAGCCTTCATCCTTCCAAAGAAACCGGCTACTTTGCTTAAGAATCTTTTGCCGAAAGAACAAGGCACAGTGACGATCGAATTCGATGAACGTAATGCTGTATTCATGCTCGAAAGCTACCGGATGGTTTGCCGCCTGATTGAAGGACGTTACCCGAACTACAACTCGGTAATTCCGCAGAACAACCCGCACAAAGTGACCGTAGACCGTCAACAGTTGGTAGGAGCTTTGCGTCGTGTGTCTATTTTCTCATCGCAGGCAAGCAGTTTAATTAAACTCCGTATGCAGGAAAACCAGATTGTGATTTCCGCACAAGATATTGACTTCTCTACTTCTGCCGAAGAAACACAAGTTTGCCAGTATGCAGGTGCAGCAATGAGCATCGGTTTCAAATCGACATTCCTCATCGATATCCTGAACAATATTTCAGCAGACGAAGTAGTCATCGAACTCGCAGATCCTTCACGTGCCGGAGTAATCATCCCGGTAGAGCAGGAAGAAAACGAAGACCTGCTGATGCTGCTGATGCCGATGATGCTAAATGATTAATAGTAATCACCGCAAAATAACACAGAGTTCTACAGAGCAATAAATACATAAAACACTCTGTGGAACTCTGTGTTACTCTGTGGTGGAAAAAATAATTAGAAATGAAATTAAACCTGAAAAATCCCATTGTTTTTTTTGATTTAGAAACAACCGGAACCAATATCAACACAGACCGAATTGTTGAAATCTGCTATCTGAAAGTATATCCGAATGGAAATGAAGAAGCAAAAACATTACGTATCAATCCTGAAATGCATATCCCGGAAGCATCTTCTGCTATACATGGCATTTATGATGCCGACGTAGTCGATTGCCCTACTTTCAAAGAAGTGGCGAAAAACATAGCCAGGGACATTGAAGGTTGCGATTTGGCAGGATTTAATTCCAATCGTTTTGATATTCCTGTCCTTGCTGAAGAGTTCCTTCGCGCCGGAGTGGACATTGATATGACGAAACGCAAATTTGTAGACGTACAGGTGATCTTCCACAAAATGGAACAACGCACCCTGTCTGCTGCCTATAAATTCTATTGCGACAAGAATCTGGAAGATGCACACACTGCCGAAGCAGATACACGGGCCACTTACGAAGTGCTGAAAGCACAACTCGACCGTTACTCCGATCTTCAGAATGATATTGCGTTCCTGGCAGATTATTCAAGTTTCAGCAAGAATGTAGACTTTGCCGGACGCATGGTGTACGATGATAATGGGGTGGAAGTGTTCAACTTCGGAAAATATAAAGGAATGTCTGTAGCCGAGGTTTTGAAGAAAGATCCCGGATATTACAGTTGGATTTTGAATAGTGATTTCACGTTGAACACTAAGGCGGCATTGACAAAAATCCGTTTGCGTGAAATGAGTAATTTGATTACAAAATAATGCTAAAAGGAAAAAAAATAATTCTTGGAATTACCGGCAGTATTGCCGCGTACAAGGCGTGCTATATCATTCGTGGACTGATAAAACAGGGAGCGGAAGTGCAAGTCGTAATTACTCCGGCGGGAAAAGAATTTATTACTCCCATCACTCTTTCGGCTTTGACCAGCAAACCAGTCATTAGTGAGTTTTTTGCCCAGCGTGACGGAACGTGGAATAGCCACGTCGATCTCGGATTGTGGGCGGATGCTGTATTGATTGCACCTGCCACTGCCTCTACTATCGGTAAAATGGCCAATGGAATAGCCGACAATATGCTCATAACAACTTATCTTTCGGCAAAAGCTCCCGTGTTTGTTGCTCCGGCAATGGATCTCGATATGTTTGCCCATCCCGCCACCCAGAAAAATCTGGATATACTGCGTTCCTACGGTAATCACATTATCGAGCCGGGAACAGGAGAATTAGCCAGCCACTTGGTAGGAAAGGGACGTATGGAAGAGCCGGAAAACATCATCCGGGTATTGGATGAATTCTTCGCTTCGAGTGATGAACTATCCGGAAAGAAAGTGATGATTACAGCCGGACCTACTTACGAAAAAATTGACCCGGTGCGTTTCATAGGCAATTATTCTTCCGGAAAGATGGGATTTGCGTTGGCAGAAGAATGTGCCCGTCGCGGAGCGCAGGTGACATTGATAACAGGTCCTGTGCAACTCAAAACGAAACATTCCCGTATCCGGCGTGTAGATGTGGAATCAGCAGAAGAAATGTATGCGGCTTCACAGATCTATTTTCCAGATGCTGATGCAGGTATTCTTTGTGCGGCAGTAGCCGACTACCGTCCGGAAACAGTGGCCGACAAGAAGATTAAGCGGGAGAAAGAAGAGGAACTAACCCTCCATCTTCAGGCAACACAAGACATCGCTGCCAATTTAGGAGCACTGAAAGGGAAAAATCAGTTATTGGTTGGCTTTGCCCTCGAAACCAATAATGAGCAGCAGAATGCCGAAGGAAAGCTCGAACGCAAAAACTTCGACTTTATTGTGCTCAATTCGTTGAATGATGCTGGAGCCGGTTTTCGCCATGATACCAATAAAATAAGTATCATCGACAGGAAAGGTCGTACAGACTATCCTCTGAAGCCGAAGACGGAAGTAGCCCAAGACATCATCGACCGTCTGGTAGTTACTCTGTCTTCCGGTTTTTAATTTCTAATCTTTAATCTTTAATTAAAATAGAAGGTGTTACGTTCACTATACATTCAGAATTACGCATTGATAGAAAAACTGGATATCAGTTTTGAAACAGGCTTTTCCGTTATAACAGGTGAAACGGGAGCCGGAAAATCAATTATTCTGGGAGCTATCGGACTCCTGTTAGGACAGCGTGCCGATGTGAAAGCGATTCGCCACGGAGCTTCCAAATGTATCATAGAGGCACGTTTCGATATATCTGCCTATGGTATGCGTCCGTTTTTCGAAGAAAACGAGTTGGAATATGATGAAGAGTGCATTTTGCGTCGTGAAGTGCAGTCTTCCGGTAAGAGCCGGGCATTCATCAACGATACTCCTGCTTCGTTGGCACAAGTGAAAGAGCTGGGCGAACAGCTGATAGATGTACATTCGCAACATCAGAATCTGCTGCTTAATAAAGAAGGATTTCAGTTGAATGTGCTTGATATTCTGGCGCATAATGACGCTGCATTGGCGAAATATCATCTGTGTTATGACGAATGGAAACAGACAGATCGCGAACTCGCTGAATTAGTGTCACTGGCAGAGAAAAGTCGCTCCGATGAAGATTATATCCGCTTCCAACTCGAACAGCTCGAAGAAGCCTGTTTGGTGGAAGGCGAACAGGAAGAACTGGAGCAGGAAGCTGAAACATTAAGTCATGCAGAAGAGATAAAAGCCGGACTTTACCGGGTGGAGCAGTCGTTTACTTCGGATGAAGGTGGCTTGCTTTCTTATCTGAAAGACAGTCTGAATACACTGAATAATCTGCAAAGAGTATATCAGCCGGCTAAGGAACTTACCGAACGTATGGAGAGCGCTTATATCGAACTGAAAGATATTTCGCACGAAGTCTCTTTACAAAGTGACTCCGTTGAATTCAATCCGGTCCGTCTGGACGAAGTGAATGAACGGTTGAATCTGATTTATTCCTTACAGCAGAAACATCGGGTACAAACCCTTGATGAATTGATAGCGCTAACGGATGAATACCGCAGCAAATTGTCGGACATCACTTCCTATGATGAGCGTATCGCCGAACTGACTGCTCGCAAAGAGGAACAATATAAACAAGTGAAACAACAGGCAGAAGTGCTGACCAAAGCCCGTACGAAAGCTGCTCGTGAAGTAGAAAAACAGCTGGCTGTCCGGTTGATTCCATTAGGAATGCCGAATGTTCGTTTCCAGATAGAAATGGGACTGAAGAAAGAGCCGGGATTGCAAGGAGAAGATACAGTCAACTTCCTGTTTTCCGCCAATAAGAACGGCACCTTGCAGAATATCTCTTCCGTAGCTTCAGGAGGTGAAATCGCTCGTGTCATGCTTTCTATCAAGGCAATGATTGCCGGAGCCGTCAAGCTGCCGACCATCGTATTTGATGAAATAGATACCGGGGTCTCCGGTGAAATAGCCGACCGTATGGCGGACATGATGCAGGAGATGGGCGACCGCAACCGTCAGGTAATCAGTATCACCCACCTGCCGCAGATTGCTGCCCGTGGGCGTGCTCATTATAAGGTATACAAGAAAGATAGCGATACGGAAACCAACAGCCATATCCGCCGTCTCACTGACGAAGAACGGGTAGAGGAAATAGCTCACATGCTTAGTGGTGCCACTCTGACCGAAGCTGCCCTTAGCAATGCCAAATCCCTGCTTGCCCGTAACTGATAAATAGTGAATAGTAAATAGTAAAATAGTAAATCAACCAGATGTTAGATAAAAGTGAAATGATTTTCGGCGTTCGTGCCGTGATAGAAGCCCTTCAGGCTGGAAAAGAGATAGATAAGATCCTCGTGAAGAAAGATATTCAAAGTGATCTTTCCAAGGAGCTTTTTGCAGCTTTGAAAGGTACGTTGATACCTGTTCAGCGTGTTCCGGTAGAGCGTATCAACCGTATTACCCGGAAAAATCATCAAGGAGTGATCGCCTTCATTTCTTCTGTGACTTATCAGAAAGCGGAGGATCTTGTTCCTTTCTTGTTTGAGCAAGGAAAAAATCCGTTTTTTGTTATGCTCGACGGAGTGACCGATGTACGCAATTTCGGGGCGATTGCACGTACCTGCGAATGTGCGGCTGTCGATGCCGTGATTATTCCTGTCCGGGGTAGTGCGTCGGTCAATGCTGACGCCGTGAAAACATCGGCAGGAGCGCTACATACTCTTCCGGTATGCCGTGAGCAGAACCTCCGTTCGACTCTGCAATATCTGAAAGATAGTGGTTTCCGCATTGTGGCTGCTACCGAAAAAGGAGATTATGACTATACCAAGGCCGATTATACAGGTCCCCTCTGCATCATAATGGGAGCTGAGGATACAGGAGTTTCTTATGAAAACCTTGCCCTCTGTGATGAATGGGTGAAAATTCCGATGCTGGGCACTATCGAATCCCTGAATGTCTCTGTAGCTGCCGGTATCCTGATTTACGAAGCTGTGAAACAAAGAAACAATGACTGATATGAAGAAGATTTTAATTCTACCTTTGCTGCTTTTCTTCCTGGTACAAGGAAGCATGGCACAAACCCCAAAATGGGTAGAGAAGGCAAAACGTGCAGTCTTCTCAATAGTGACTTATGACAAGAATGATAAAATGCTGAATACGGGAAACGGATTCTTTGTGTCCGAAGATGGATTGGCTTTATCAGATTATACTCTTTTTAAAGGAGCTGAACGTGCGGTAGTGATTACTTCCGAAGGCAAGCAGATGCCGGTCAGCCTGATACTTGGAGCGAATGACATGTATGATGTCATTAAGTTTCGTGTGGCTATCACCGAGAAGAAAGTGCCTGCGCTGGTCGTTGCTAAAACAGCCCCGGTGACAGGAGCCGATGCGTGGATGCTTCCTTATTCTACACAAAAAAGTATCGCTTGCGTTACTGGTAAGGTGAAAGATGTTTCCAAAGTAGCCGGAGAATACCATTATTATACATTGAGCATGCATATGAAAGATAAGATGGTGAGCTGTCCGGTGATGAATGCGGAAGGTCAGGTATTTGGTATTGCGCAGAAATCATCCGGTATCGATACGGTGACTACTTGTTATGCGGCGGGAGCAGCTTTTGCCATGTCGCAGAAAATCAGTGCTCTTTCTTTGGGAGACGCTGCCTTGAAAAGCATTGGTATCCGGAAAGGTTTACCCGAAACGGAAGATCAGGCATTAGTGTATCTGTTCATGGCCTCTTCGAGCCTCTCGGGCGAGGACTATGAAAAGCTGTTGGATGACTTCATTCGCCAGTTCCCTGCCAATGCAGATGGTTATCTCCGTCGTGCCAATTATTATGCATCTAAAGGTAAAGATGATCAGACCTGGTATGATAAAGCCGTTGCCGACTTTAATCAGGCTCTGAAAGTAGCCCAGAAGAAAGATGATGTATATTATAATATAGGTAAGCTAATGTATGCTTATCAATTATCGAAGCCGGAGAAAACTTATAAAGACTGGACGTATGACACCGCTTTGAAGAATGTCCGTCAGGCAATCGCTATTGATCCGCTGCCAATTTACATTCAAATGGAAGGTGATATACTGTTTGCCCAACAAGACTATGCTGGTGCTTTGGCTGCTTATGAAAAGGTAAATACTAGCAATATTGCTTCTCCGGCCACTTTCTTTAGTGCTGCCAAGACGAAAGAACTGCTGAAAGGGGATCCGAAAGAAGTGGTAGCCTTAATGGATAGCTGTATTGCCCGTTGCCCGCAACCGATTACGGCCGACTTTGCTCCATATTTGTTGGAACGTGCGCAGATGAATATGAATGCCGATCAGGCGCGAAATGCAATGCTCGATTATGATGCTTACCATACGGCAGTCAAGGGAGAAGTGAACGACGTGTTCTATTATTATCGCGAACAGGCAGCTTTGAAAGCACGTCAGTTTCAACGCGCTTTAGACGATATTGCCAAGGCCATCGAGATGAATCCGACAGACCTCACCTACCAGGCAGAGCATGCAGTTGTAAACCTCCGTGTAGGACGGTATGAAGAAGCCATTCAGATTTTAAATAATATATTGAAGACTGATCCTAAATATGGTGAGGCTTACCGTTTATTGGGACTTTGCCAGATACAGCTGAAGAAGACAGATGAAGCTTGCGGCAACTTTAAGAAAGCGAAAGAATTGGGTGATCCGAATGCAGATGAATTGATAACCAAATACTGCAAGTAAAAAGATCATCTTCTTGAAGATAAAAAATGAATCCCTGCCAACTCGAAAATTGGCAGGGATTCCTCGTTTTTGGGGACGTTGTATAAAAAACTCTCTCTCTTTTTTATTTTTCCCCACTTCACTTGTTAAGTTCAGGTTGTAGGTTTTAATGATATATGGTTTGATTTCCCTTTTTCCCCTCTTTTATAAGTTAAATGCATGGTTATTGAAAATACTGCATGGCTTCACTTATTTTTTTTAGAAATAATTCGAATTTCTATCTAAAACAGTAAGTAAATTTAAAATCGTGGTTCATTTTATCTATAATCTTACTATATTCCGCACGTTTTTAATAACACGTATGAGATAAGTTATAATTTATGGAAAAAAATCGATTTACTATTTGTGCAAACAATTACATCGACTGTTTGCGACAAGAGGGTCGTTATTCTACGGCCCATGTGTATAAACACGCTATTCGTTCTTTTTCGCAGTTTTGTGGAACTCAATCCATCACGTTTAGTAAGATAAACCGTGAAACTCTAAAGAGGTATAGCAACTATCTGATGGCTTCCCGTTTGAAGCCCAATACGATTTCTACGTATATGCGTATGTTGCGTAGTATCTACAATCGTGGTGTCGATATGCATCAGGCTCCTTATGTACATGGTTTGTTCCGGGATGTTTTTACCGGGGTGGACACACGTCAGAAGAAAGCTATCCCGATCAGCGAACTTCACATGCTATTAAACAAAGATCCTCAATCGGAAAAGCTTCGCCGGACGCAGGCCATTGCCAATCTGTTATTTCAGTTTTGTGGAATGCCTTTTTCTGATTTAGCCCATTTGGAAAAGTCCAATCTGGAGCGGGGGCTTTTGAAGTACAATCGTACCAAGACCGGTACTCCTATGAGTATAGAAGTGCTGGAGTCAGCGCAGAATGCAATTGGGGGATTGTACAATAAATCTGACACCCGGAGTTCTGGCTATCCTGATTATCTTTTCCGGATATTAAGCGGAGCGTACAAGCGGAATGAAGAAGGAGCCTATCGTGAGTATCAGTCAGCTTTGAGACGTTTTAATAATGAGTTGAAAAGCCTGTCCAGAAAATTAAGGCTACATTCGCCCGTCACGTCGTATACGCTTCGTCATTCTTGGGCTACGACTGCTAAGTACAGAGGTGTACCTATCGAAATGATTAGCGAATCACTAGGACACAAATCTATTAAAACAACACAGATATATTTAAAGGGTTTCGAATTGGAAGAAAGAACAAAAGTAAATAAATTGAATTATTCTTACGTTTGTAATTTTAAAATGCTCTGATTAATATTATTAAAGCATTATGGATTAGGGACTTAATGCTGATGTTACTTCTTAGGTAACGGAATTATATTCGCTACAAAGATAGGTAAAAATATGGCACTTAGACGATACTGACACCGTATAACAAAAAGTTATAGCTCGGAGAATCCGGGCTTTTTTTATAAACAATTAAAATTAAAGATTATGGAAAAGAAAGAAGAACTTTTAGAAAGACTAGTGAATGAATTTGCAGCGTACAATAGATTAACTGCTGTTAGAATTGCAAAAGAGAATTTAGATTGTTGGGGGAAAACTAATGAAGAAATGGCGAAAGAGATGAAATCTTCATCAGAAAGAATCCTTAAATGGGGGTATTCAACCGATGAAGATTTTCCTCTTGACCCGCCAAGAATAACAACTGTAAAAATTACATCATGCTCAAAAAACTTGGTTGAGTAATGTTTCCTTATTAAAAAACATAATATACCCACAATATGTACACTCAATTTTGATATTATCTTTTTGATATATCAATCTTATCGAAATAATTTCGTTTAATTTTCTGCTGCGTTTATCTATAGGAATACCACTGGGGTGATAGTAAGGCAGTATTGATCTTTTACATATTGACATAAAGCA
>NZ_GG774949.1:2507438-2561395 GCF_000162555.1 Bacteroides sp. 3_1_23 | reverse complement strand
GAAAGTGTTTTCTAAAATAGCACTTATTATTTCATTAATAGGAAATGCTATTTGTGTATTTGGAGCTTTAATGATAGGTGCAAAAAACATTTTACAGAAGAGCTTTTTTACCCTCATTATGGTAGGCATAATAGGAACGATAGTTAGTTTATTAGTCTACTTTTTTATAATGGTGATAATAGAAATATCACTAAAATCTCAAAAATTAGAATTTATAATTTAGCACAGAAATAAAACAATAGAAGTTTGTAAATTAATAAATAAATTGCTATCTTAGCAGTCGAAAAAGAAACAGGCTCTTTCCAGTTAACACCAACTAGAAAGAGCTTTTTTATTAACTAATTAAAATGCATATAGACGGTAGCTATAACTAAAAATTATAATAATAATTTGTGGTGTCGGTATCGTCTAAGTGCCATTATTTTTTAGAACGCCCTGCCGTAAAAACTTTGAAAATAGATTTAGTGGAACAGCAGGTACCGGAAGATTATCCTTTGCCAGACTATATCATAAATTTAGCCTCTATAGTAACGGCAGAACGTAATATTTCTCTCTTTGACGGATTAATAAGTAGTAACCTAAAAGTTTTGCTAAACTTGTATAATCGATTTAAGGATTGTTCTCAGTTGAAACTTTTCATTCAGTTTGGGAGTAGTGAAGAATATGGGAACGAAGGAGTGCCTTTTATTGAAACAATACGCGAGGTTCCAAATTCTCCTTATGCACTTGTAAAGCAATTAACAGTCAATACAGCTTTGATGCTCCATAATAATTATGGTTTCCCGGTTATGGTAGTTCGTCCGGGTAACCTCTTTGGACCTTATCAAAGTGCTAGTAAATTTATTCCATATATCATAACCCAGCTAAAAGAGAACAAACAACTTGATGTTACATTCTGCGAACAAAAGCGTGATTTTATTTATGTGGAAGATTTTGCATGGTGTATAGGAAAACTCATAGAACATCATTCATGCATAATAGGTGAAATTGTAAATGTAGCTAGTGGCATAAGCATTTCACTACGTGAAATCATTGAAATTTGTAAAGCTAATATTGGTAGTACTTCACTGATTAATTATGGTGCATTGCCATATCGAGAAAATGAAGTCATGGATTTAAAGTGTTCTATAAATAAGTTGGAGACAATTGTAGGGCATTCTTTGCATTTTGATATTGTAACACGGTTAAAGACTTTCTCATGCATACAATAATATTAGGTGCTGGTATTTCGGGATTGGGGGCAGGGTACTCTCTTGCTCAAAATGGGAATAATCCAATAATTTTAGAAAAAGACGAAACCTATGGAGGACTTTGTGGTAATTTTACCATCGAAGGATTTCGTTTTGATTGCTTTGTACATTTCTCTTTTACTAAAGATGAGAAAGTAAATAAATTCTTTGTAGATAGTAGTCCAGAAATATATTGCCATAAACCTAATCCATTTAACTTCTATAATGGATTATGGATAAAGCACCCAGCTCAAAATAATCTTTTCCCATTGCCGAAGGAAGAAAAAGAAAAAATTATAGCTGATTTTCGTGGCAGACCCAAAGTGGATTCTTTAGTGGTAGAAAATTATGAACAATGGCTTCGTATTCAATATAGTGATTATTTTGCTGAACACTTTCCTATGGTGTACACTCGTAAATATTGGATGACTGATGCTTATGACCTTGAAACTCGTTGGATCGGTAGTCGTCTTTATCAGCCTTCGCTTGATGAAGTGATACAAGGTGCGCAAACGGCAGATACTCCAGTAACTTATTATTCGAAAGAAATGTGTTATCCAGTAAAAGGAGGTTATAAACAATACCTTGTTACTTTGGCTATGGGGCAAGATATTCGTTATAATGAGGAGGTAATAAAAATATCACCACAGAGTAAAAGTTTACATACTGCCAGTGGTACAGAATATACTTACAATCGGCTCATTAGTAGTCTTCCTTTGCCTATGATAGTGAAAATGTTGTCTGATGTACCAGAAGAAGTGCTATCTGCTGCTAAGATGCTTCGTTGTACTTGTGGTTATCAAATTTCTGTAGGTTTGAAAACAAAAGATATTCCTCCTTATTTGTGGTGGTATATATACGATGAGGATATTCTTCCGGCCCGCGTGTATTCCCCTTCTCTGAAATCTCCAGATAATGCTCCTGAGGGATGTTCTTCGCTACAATTGGAAATTTATTGTGAACAAGGTAAATATACGAATGAGGAATTGATTAGTCAATCTGTGGGTAAGCTTATAAAACTAAATGTGATAAAACAAGAAGATATTCTTTTTATAGATGTACGTTATGAAAAATATGCAAATGTGATTTTTGATCAGAATATCTATACTATGCGTAAAATAGTTCGTGATTATTTATGGTCGATAGGCATAGAGACTATTGGACGTTTTGGAGAATGGGATTATCTGTGGAGTGATCAAAGCTTATTGAGTGGGTTAAGGAAAAGATGACTTTAAGAAAAAAATCGAAAGGATTATTTTGTGTCTTAAAATAACGGTAAAAAAGAATGTTGTCAACTACTGAACAAGAAAACAATAAACGGATAGCAAAAAATACAATATACTTATATATCAGAATGTTCTTAACAATGATTGTGTCATTGTATACATCGCGTATAGTGCTACGAGTATTGGGAGATTCTGATTATGGATTGTATAACGTAATTGGTGGTATCCTTACCATGTTCTCAATGTTCAGCGGAGCTTTAACGGTGGGAACACAAAGGTTTCTGACTTTTGCTTTGGGAGAAAAAAACTTTGAAAAACTGCAAAGTACATTCTCTATGGTATTGGGGCTTCATCTGGCTATTGCTGTGGTCATATTGCTATTGTCTGAAACTATAGGTCTGTGGTTCTTTTACGAATATCTTAAGATACCGGATGGACGTATGACTGCTGCATTGTGGGTGTATCAGTTCACGATATTAGGTTTTTTGATAAACCTAATCCAGCTACCGTTCCAGGCTTGTCTCATTGCCCATGAAAAAATGAGTATGTATGCCTATATGAGTATTTATGATGTAGTGATGAAACTTATGTTGGTGATAATACTACAATATGTTACTTTTGATAAGCTGGTATTATATGCTGTGGTGGTGTTTGTTGTAAACCTCACATCTGCTGTCATCTATAATTTCTATAGCCGGAGGCAATTCAGTGAATGTACATTTAGAATTGCATGGGATGGAAATTTGGCCAAAAAGTTTGCCTCATATAGTGGATGGAATATAGTTGGAGGAAGTATTGGATTTTTCACTAACCAAGGTATCAATATTCTACTGAATATATTTTGTGGGACTATTGTTAATGCTGCAAGAGGCTTGTCGATAACAGTCAATACTTTTCTTTTGAATTTTGTTAATAATTTCCAAACTGCTGTAAATCCACAAATCGTGAAATTGTATGCAGCAAATGAATATGATAAACTTCATCGTTTAGTGATATATAATTGTCGTATTGCTGAGTATTTATATCTTCTCATCGCAATTCCCATTTTTATAGAGATCGAATTTGTACTTAAAATTTGGCTTGGAGATTATCCCGAGTATACTCCTGTGTTTGTACAAATTATTTTAATTCAATCAGCATGGAACCCACTTAGCTATCCTGTGGGTATGTTAATTCATGCTTCAGGCAGAATGAAATGGCCTTCTATATGGGCTTCTCTCCTGATTTTGATTTTTCCAATATCATATATATTGTTGAAAACAGGCTATTCTCCTGTAACAGTTTATATCGCAAGTGCAACAATCTGGTTGTATCTTAATGGTTGTAATCTATACTTTGCTAATCGATATACATATTTGTCAATCAAAAGGGTACTTCATGAGGTATATTTCAATGTAATTCCTGGTGCAGCAGTAATGTTTATTATTCCATATATTATTTCAGAACAGATGGAATCAGGCTGGTCCAGTTTTTTAGTCGTAAGTAGTGTGAGTCTCATTACTTCTACTTTGGTGATTTTTGTATGGGGGATGACTCCTAATATGAGAATTTTAGTTTTAAAGAAGTTACATATAAATAATCAATTAAATAAATAATCAATGAATAGAAAAATGTCAATAGGTGTATGTTATTATTTGCCAGAGCCAACATATATATGTAATGAGTATTGTATTCCTATCCAATTAGGTTTTTATGAAACAGGTATTGAGATGGGAATTCAGAAAGATAATACGGGTGACAATCGTTCATTAAAACATCCTAGTTATAGTGAATATTCAGGTGTGTATTGGTTGTGGAAGAATATGTTTTCTGAATATAAAGGTATGGTGCATCATAGACGTTCTTTTACGTTGGAAAACATCTCTCTGTCTAAAAGATTTGGAATCTATACTGGACTATTGATAAATTATGCCAAAAATATGTTCAAGCATTCAGCTATAACTTACAATGAGATAGTGGAATGTAAAAGTAGTGAGGAATATAAAGAAAAACTAGATTGTTTTTTGAGAAAATTGCCTAATTTGTTTGAGCGTGGTTGCGATATAGTCGTACCTAAACCTTATCATTTTTATAGAATAACTGTTGAAGAATATTTTGATGAAAGAGTGGGAACAATAATAATGCGTTTATTACGTCTAATATTAAAAAAACAGTATCCTAATTACTATCCATATTTTGAAAAGACACTGAGGGGAAGCTGTCTTTATTATGCTAATCTAGAAATTATGCGTAATGAAATATTTGACGAATATTGTTCTTTTGTTTTCGAGGTATTTGATTTGTTGGAAAACGAATTATTGAATAAAAAACATTATATTGATCTCAATAAGGAATTTGCATTATATAGAGTCTTTGGATATGTTGGTGAACTTTTAACTAATACATTTATTTTGAAAAAAAAGGCAGAAGGATTAAAAGTGAAAGAATTTACTGTATTATTTAATAGTGCAGTAAAGGGTAACAACACAACTGACTATAGTAATATAAAGTTGTAAATAATGAAAAAGTAAGCGTTCAATTTCTACGTCTTGTATGTAATTGATATCCTAGCTAGCTTTACATCGTAATCAAAAAGGATGCATTTATGTATAATAGGAGCAAATTCAGTTGCAATTCAAGATGTACCTTCTTTTTGTGTTGTAGCAGGAAATCCTGTTAGGGTAATAAAAAAATAGAAATATGAAATCAGTATTACTTATAGCACCCACATTTCTTAACCTGTATATAGATCTGAAGATTGAATGGGAAAAGCGTGGGTATAATGTCACGTATATCGAAGAAGAATCATATAGCTTTGACCCTTCTCTTATAAGAAACAAGCAGCTAAGCTATTGGAAGGAAAAATTATACATCCAATTCTTAAAAAAGAAAAATATCCAACTTTATGAGAAGAAACTGAAAGGAAAGACTTTTGATTATTTAATGGTAATTAATGGAAAATCTTTCCATCCTATCCTGCTAGATCAGATAAGGCGTGATAATCCGATGGTAAAAACAGTACTCTATCTTTGGGACAGAACTTATAAAAATTACCGATTTGACAGGAATTTAGATTGTTTTGATAGAGTGGCTACATTTGATAGGGAAGACGCCAAGCAATTTAATTTGGAGTTTCTTCCTCTTTATTGGATCGAAGGTAATAGATCACAATGTGCAAAATATAAGATATTTGCATTCGGATCTTATCGTAATGACAGAAAAATTATATTTGAGCTTCTTTATAAAGTAGCAATAGAAAATGAATTGCCTAGCTATATAAAGCTATATATTCCATCTGTTCCAAAAAGTTTATTATCAAGAATAAAGACTGTTATAAAAAAAATAACTAAAAGGAAATCTTGTAATGATTGTAATCAAGATATTCTTATACATGAACCTTTATCTCCCTCTGAATTTCGTAAATGCATATATTCTTCTTTATGTGTAATAGATACTTATAACGATTTTCAAGAAGGTATGACGCCACGTTTTATGTGGGCATTAGGAGCAGGGAGAAAAATTATTACGACTAATAAAAATGCGATTAATTATCCATTTTACTCCCCTGATAGAATATTGGTTATTAACAATATGGTTGACACGACTTCTTTGCTGTTGTTTTTGGATGAAAAAATAAATAAAAATGAACAGATTGAAGATTTGATAGTACAATATCGTATAGATAACTGGATGAACTATTTGCTTTGTGGAAAAGAAAAAAGAGCTTCAGTCTGTAAGGGTGGATTATAAGAACTTGCTTCCACAGGCTATTGGTTTGGAACCAAATAATAAATATTAAAAATCATGTTTCAATATTTTGGCAAATGCTCTCAAATTAAACAAATTGAGAAATATCAAGCATGGTACATTAAAACAGTAAACTGTTGAAATTACAATTAATCTATAAAATGAGTATAAATAATTTTATTAACCGAAGTTTTGGATTTATCGAAAGAAAATTGAGTGTTAATCGCATTAATTGGTTTTGTACTCTTTATTTCAATTTCAGGACACTTCCTTTTAATATTGCCTGCAAATTACCTGTATATATTTATGGTAAAATAGAACTTGTATCTTTAAATGGTTCTGTATTGTTCGATTGTATTCCGGTAAAAGGTATGGTGAAAATTGGCAGACATAGAGATTATTATACGCCTCCAACTAAAACGATTGTCAAAATATCCCAATTGGGGCAAATTGTTTTTAGGGGTTATTGCAATATCTCTCAAGGAACCATCATAAACATAACAGATGGTTGTCTCACACTTGGTGATCGTGTATGGATTGGTCAGTCTGTATTATTGGATTGTAATAATAGCGTACAATTAGGTGAGGGAACTCGAATAGCTTATGGGTGTAAATTCTCAGATAGTAATCATCACTATATTATTGATGGGGATGGTAATATCCCGAGAATTAAAGGCCTTATTGAGATAGGTCGTTACAACTGGATAGGAAATAATACAGTTATAACTAAGGGATGTAAAACGACTGACCATACTATCTGTACACACGGAAGTCTTCTGAACAAAAATTATCCTCAAAAATATGATTCCAATGAGTCTATGCTGTTAGCTGGAACACCTGCAAAACTTTTAAAGGTTGGTTATCAGAGAATTAATTCAGCGAAACTCGAAAATGAAATAATTGATTTTTTTAAAACTCATCCTAATGAAAGTGTGATGTCAATGCATCTTCCTCTAGTTAACAACACTTGCGAACTTATCTATTATAAATAGATATAAGTCATTTCACAAGGGGATTTCAATGATATGCAAAGATTGAATAATAGATAAAGTGAGAATAAAGATTACTGAAAGAATAGAATATGAGTATTAGATGAACTAGAAAAACTGAATGAATGTTAAAAAAATAAAATGAAAATTGCTTTTTTATTACGTCCATGGCCTATTTATGGTGGTGGAGAAACAGTAACTATTACTTTATCAAATGAATTTGTAAAACGAGGTATAAGTGTCATTGCATTTTACACAAAGGATAGCAAATCGCAGAATATGCCTTTGATTGATAATAGGGTAAAATCGGTGTTTGTTCCGAATATCAAATCAGATGAACATCAGCTTTCTTTCACAAAAAATGAAATATCTTTTGCGAGTAAATTTTTGTCTGATTATGTAGAAAAAGAAAACATTGACATTATTATAAATCAATGGTGGCCTGCTCAAACGACTCAAAATGCGCGTAAAAGAGCAAAAGTCGTGCAGTGTCTTCATATGTCACTCTTCCTTCCTGCCAATTACGACAATCTCACTTGGAGAGGTCTGGATATAATGAAAAAAATAATGGGTAGAACATTGTATGACTACATGCATAAAGAAAGTCGATGTAGGCAGTTTGAAGAATCTCTCCCTTTTGTGGACAAATATATATTTCTGGCAAAGGGATTCATGAATGATTATGTCTCTTTTCGGAAAAATGACAGGAATCTAGCCAAATTGGACTTTTGTAATAATCCATTGCCATTAAAATGCTCTTTTGACAAAACTGACTTCAATAAGAAAGAGAATATGGTCTTATTTGTCGGTCGTATGTATGAAAGTCATAAGAAAGTATCGGTCATGCTGAAGATCTGGAGAGAAATAGAATCCGATAGAAATCTGGATAGTTGGAGTTTTACGTTAGTGGGGGATGGTCCCGACAAAACTATGTTTCAAAACATGGCAAAAGAGATGCAGTTGAAAAGGGTAAAATTTGAGGGGTATCAATTACCATTGGATTATTATAAAAAAGCAAAGATATTCTTGATGACTTCTGCTCATGAAGGATGGCCTATGACACTAGTAGAATCACAGGAGAATGGCGTTGTTCCGATAGTAATGGATACCTTTTCTTCTTGTCATGACATCATTGAAAACGGAGAGAATGGATTCATTGTTGGCATGAATAATGTGACTGAATATATAAAACGGCTTAAATCGTTGATGATTGATGAGGATATGCGTATGTGTATGGCATTGAAGGGGCTGGATACTTGTAAGCGGTTTAGCGTAGAAAAGATAGTTGATAGGTGGCAACAGATTTTTAACGAATTGCTCAAAGACAAATCATGATTATTCGAAGTAAAGCTCCCCTGCGTCTCGGACTGGCAGGTGGTGGAAGTGACGTGTCGCCTTATAGTGACATCTATGGAGGGCTGATTCTTAATGCCACCATTAATCTGTATACTTATTGTACCATAGAAGAAACCTATGACGGACTGATTACCATAGATAGTGATGACGCACGTTGCTATAAGAGTTATTTGGTGGCAAAACAGCTGGAGATTGATGGCGAGGCAAGTCTTATAAAAGGGGTATATAATCGAGTAATGAGAGACTTTGACATAAGTCTGCGAAGCTTTAAGATTACAACTTACAACGATGCTCCCGCGGGTTCCGGACTTGGTACTTCATCGGCTATGGTTGTGTGTATCTTGAAAGCGTTCATAGAATGGTTAGGTTTGCCGTTAGGCGATTATGAAGCGTCCCGGTTGGCTTATGAGATTGAGCGTAAGGATTTGGCGTTGTCCGGTGGTAAGCAAGATCAGTATGCGGCAGCTTTTGGTGGTTTCAATTATATGGAGTTCTTGCCAAATGATCTTGTGATAGTGAACCCTTTGAAGATTAAACGCTGGATAATGGATGAGTTGGAAGCTTCGATGGTTCTCTACTTCACCGGTGCATCCCGTAGTAGCGCGGCGATTATCGAACAACAGCAAAAGAATACTTCGTCAGGCAACCAAAACGCCATAGAAGCCATGCACAGAATTAAACAGAGTGCGAAGGATATGAAACTGGCATTGCTGAAAGGTGACATGAATGAATTCGCCCGCATTCTTGGACAGGCATGGGAAGACAAAAAGAAAATGGCCAATGCTATCAGTAATCCCATGATTCAAGAAGTTTTTGATGTGGCAATGTCTGCCGGTGCATTGGCTGGAAAAGTGAGTGGAGCTGGTGGTGGTGGCTTCGTAATGTTCATGGTGGAGCCGACACGCAAGAAAGAAGTGGTGAATGCATTGAAAAAGCTTAATGGTTTTGTGATGCCTTTTCAGTTTACCGAGGGAGGTGCGCATGGGTGGAAGATTTATCCGACCGACAAAGTGTGATATAAATAAAGAGTAAAAAATTTCAATATGGATTCTATCGATATAGTAAGAAAACAGGTGTGGAATAGTGCATATGTAAAGAATTTGTTACTGGAGAATGAAGCGGTAATAGCGCGAATAGCTCAGGTTGCTGATTTGTGTACGGAGGCATATAGAAATGGTAAGAAGACATTATTTGCTGGTAATGGTGGTAGTGCTGCCGATGCTCAGCACTTTGCTGGCGAGTTGGTCAGTAAATTCTATTTTGATCGCCCGGGGCTTCCTTCAATTGCGCTGACGACAGATACATCTATTATTACCGCCATTGGCAATGATTGTGGTTATAAGCAGATTTTTGCTCGTCAGATACAAGCTCAAGGTGTGAAAGGAGATGTGTTTATCGGTATCTCTACATCGGGTAATTCAGAGAATATTGTAGAAGTATTGTCTGTATGCCGTGAGAAGGGTATTACGTCTATTGCGCTGACTGGTGCAAATCCCTGCAAGATGGATGAATTTGATATCGTTATCAAGGTTCCCAGTAATGAGACGCCCCGTATACAGGAGTGTCAGACCCTGATTGGACATATTATCTGTTGCATTGTGGAGGAGAATATTTTCAGTGAAAAGTACAATAACAAATAAGGGCTAATGGAAGTGATAATCTTGGCGGGCGGATTGGGCACACGTTTGCGCAGTGTGGTGAGTGAGATACCCAAGTGTATGGCCCCCGTGGCGGGAAAGCCTTTCCTTTGGTATCTATTAAAGTATCTTGCCAGATATGAGGTTTCACGTGTAATTCTTTCCGTAGGCTATCTGCGGGAAGTCATCTATCAATGGATTGATGAAGTAAAAGATGAATTTCCGTTCACTTTCGATTATGCGGTGGAAGATGAACCTCTCGGTACGGGTGGTGGTATCAAACTTGCTATGGACAAGATTGAAGGAACGGAAGCCTTGATTTTGAATGGAGATACATTTTTCGATGTAGACTTGAACGATCTCATCTGCAAGCATCTAAATCAAAATGCATTGTTGTCTTTAGCTTTGAAGCCCATGAACAATTTTGACCGATATGGAAATGTGAAGTGCAATGAACGTGGTGAGATTCTTGTGTTTGAAGAAAAGAGGTATTGTAAACAAGGGATGATTAATGGAGGTATTTATGTATTAGACAAAGTGACTCCGTTCTTTGACCATTTACCCCGGAAATTTTCATTTGAAGCACAAGTCTTAGAACCGAATAGTGGTAAAGGATGTATATCAGGAATTGTACAGGATCGTTATTTTATTGACATTGGAATCCCGGAAGATTTAGCCAAGGCCAATATTGAGTTTCCTAATCTTTCTTTCTAAAACAGAAATTAACCTATGAATTTAGTGGATATTGATGTCGCAGGATATGATACATGTGTTTTGCCAGATTATGAATGGAAATAAAGTAATCGAGTGCTTATGTATATCTTTTATAAATAAGCTTGATGAGATCTAATGTGTTTTATACTCTATTTGTAGTAGTATATTATCCAATATGCTTGTTGTTGTACTATGAATGGAATTTTGATTATTCAGATGAAATTCTGACAGCATTACTTGTTGCTTATTTCTGTATGCAAAGTAAGAAGACGTTTAATAAAGAGTTTTGTTGTTTTTTACTAATCATGATGGCTTATGTAGCGTATTCCATTTTTATTGCTATAACATCTGTAGATGCAATTTTTTATGATTTGCAACAACAAGTGAAACCTTACCTGATATTTTATGCGACTTTTGCAATATCTCCACAATTTACCACTGGGCAATGTCGTTTCTTGAGAAAATGGGTTCTGTTTTGTTATGTTTTATATTTTATATCTATTATTCCGCATATAATCGAAAATTTAGGGTATGACAGAGCTGAATTTAGTCGAAATTCTATCGTTTGTGCTTTGTTATATTATTACTTTTCAACAGAATCAAGAAGGGCAGTAATCATAACCCTATTAATAATGACAAGCGGCTTGCTTTCTCTTAAATCTAAATTTTTTGGAGAATATATTTTGATGGTTGCTTTGTTTTTATTAGTCAAGAAAAAAGTGAATTTTAAATCAGTAAAGGCAATATGTATTGAAGTAATATTGTTGGTCGTTGTTCTTTTCTTTACTTGGACAAAATTTAGTTTCTATTATATAGAAGGATTTAAAGATTCAAGTCAAGAACTGGCAAGGCCTATATCCTATATAACGAGTTTAAAGATATTTGTTGACTATTTCCCTTTTGGTTCAGGATTCGCAACATTTAGTTCAAATGCAGCAGGAGTGTATTATTCTCCTTTATATTATAAATATAATATAGATGGAGTGTGGGGGTTAAGCCCAGATAATCCTGCTTTTTTGGCTGATGCATTTTATCCTTTATTAGCTCAGTTTGGGATAGTCGGAGTGCTGCTTTTTTGTGTTTTTTGGAGAAGACGATTTTCTCAAATTCAGAATATTAATATGTTGAAATATTATCGACTTGCTATAATGGCGAGTCTATGTCTATTGATAGAGAGTGTAGGCGATACATCATATCTTTCATCTCCGGGTATTGCCTATTTTTTAATATTAGCTCTATGTTTAAGAAAGATATGATTATTAAGAGTGGATGGATTGGATAAAAATCAAGTCATGAATTTAGTGGATATTGATGTTGCAGGATATGATACCTTACTGCTGGACCGCGACGGAGTGATTAACAAGCTCTGCCCGAATGACTATGTGAAATGTTGGGAAGAGTTTGAATTTTTGCCTGGCATTTTTGAAGCATTAGTGAAATGGAATAAACATTTTAGGCATATTTTTATTGTAACAAATCAGAGAGGTGTAGGTAAGGGAGTAATGACAGAGCAAGCTTTACGGGGACTACATTGCCGAATGTGTGAAGAGATAATATCGCATGGCGGACGGATTGATAAAATATATTATTGTACGGCGTTGACGGAAAAAGACAACCGACGAAAGCCTGGGAACGGTATGTTTTTGGACATACTGCGGGATTATCCGGATGTAGAAAAAGAGCGTTGTTTGATGATTGGTGACAGCGAGAGTGATATGAAATTCGCGGAGAATTGTGGAATCAAAGGAATATTGTTATGAAAAGGGAAACAATAGTCTACTTAAATTTAGGCTTTTTTGATACGGACGTTACGGTGGTCAAAGAACTGGCAAAGGTGTATGATTTGCATTGGTTTGTCTTACGGTCGCCTACAGAGCCTTATGATGTTGACTTTTTTAGAGAATTTGTGAAAGGAAGTGAGATTACATTGCATCTTTATCCTTTCAATTTCAGGAGAAGAAGTCTGAAGATGCTATGTTTGTTTGCGGATTGTTTCAAAGAAATAAGAAAAATACATCCTTCTTTGATTTATTCCTGTTGCCAAGATTTATATTTTCAGGGTCTTTATTTACTGACATGTGTAAGAATACCGCTAGTTATGGGAATTCATGACGTTAAGAATCATTCAAGTGTAAAACCTCCGCTCTTTTTGATTATTTCCCAATGGATTGCTTTAATGACAGCTCGATGTTATGTGTTATTTTCCAAAAATCAGTATGAATTATTCAAGCAACTTTATCCCAACAAAAGAAGCGAGCTTGTCGGTATGAGTTATAAAGATTTCGGGAGACCTAGTGTACAAACTTGTAATACAATAAAAGAAGAGATAAAAATACTGTTTTTTGGAACTCTTCAGCCCTATAAAGGCTACGATTTATTGTTCGATGCTTTTGAGAGGCTAATAGAAGAAGGAATGACAAATTTGCGATTGTCACTTTACGGACGATGTGGCAACCAAGAAATAGAAAGAATATGTAGAGAGAAGATCAAACATCCGGAGTTTTATGAAATGCATCTGGAATTTGTTGATAACAGAGAGATTCCTGATATTTTCGCCAGTCATCATTTCGCGGTTTTTCCCTATCGGGATGCTACAAATTCAGGTCCACTGATGATCGCTGTAAACTACGGGCTTCCTGTCATCGCGCCAGATCACTCTTGTTTTAAAGATGTATGTACCGATGGAGTTAATTCCTTATTATATGATAATAAAGAAAAAGAGGCATTATATGAAAAATTAAAATACCTCTCTCAAATAAGCTATGACGACTACATGATTATGCGAACGAATTGTGATATACTAAAGTCTACATTCTCGGAAGCTACTATTGCGCAGAATTACATAAATTTATTCAAAGCGATAACTATCAAAACAGATGGAAAGTAATATTAAGTATTAAGAAAAAAGATACTATTCTATATTCTAATCTAATTATATTCGATGAAAATAATCGTAGTAGCTCCATCCTTAGATCCGTCTAAGAATGTGAGTGGCATTTCTTCTGTAACAAAATTTATAATATCCAACAATAAAGAGCAGGAGTACATTCATTTTGAATTAGGGCGGAAGGATAATGAAGAAGGTGGCATATTTCGCATATTTTCAATTCTTAAAAATATGAGAGAGTGGAAGAATATGCTGAACAAGGAAAGGGATGCTATCATTCATTATAATTTTCCATTAAGTAAGGCATCAATTTTAAGAGACCCATTATTTATGGGAATAGCTTTACAACAGAAACGGAAGATGGTAGTTCACATACATGGTGGTGTGTTTTTGACTCATTACAAAGAAGCTTCATCCTTTTTAAAATGGATTCTGAAAAAAGTTTTTAGTTGGAATGTTCCATTTATTGTCTTGGGCGAAAATGAGAAAAATATCATCGAGCAAACTTTAAAAGCTAAGAGGGTATTTTTATTGCCTAATTGTGTTGACCTGCAGGATGCTGAATCATTTGAACGAGTGTATAATTGGATAGAACCTTTAAATATAGGATATATAGGGCGTATTGCTGTGACAAAAGGAATGGAAAATTTATTGCAGGCTTGTCGTGAGCTGAAAGCTAAGCAAATTCCGTTTATCGTAAAATTAGCTGGAGCCGAAGAAGTGAAAGATAGTTTTTTACCATTATTTGACAGCTATTTGGGGCATCAATTCATTTATGCAGGGATTGTGTCAGGTGAAAAGAAAAATATTTTTTTGAAAAGTCTTGATGTATTTGTTTTACCTTCTTATTTCGAAGGTTTGCCCATGTCATTACTCGAATGTATGAGTTATGGAGCAGTGCCTGTTACCACTAATGTTGGTTCTATTGGTGATGTGGTGGAAGATTGCAAGAATGGTTTGTTTATAAAGATGAAAGATACGGATAGTATAATTGAAGTTCTTACGAACTTAAATAATGATAGGGAAATGTTATCAAGATTGGGGAATGAAGCGAGGGCAACAATATTCCAGAATTTTAATCCTCATAAATATATTCAAAATCTAAATATCATATATGGAATGGCTTAATTCCCTTATCATATATCCCATTCTTACATTATTGAAAATGGATAAAGACTACGATTGTGATATTTTTGAAAACGGCAATCAGGATTATAGTAATGAATAGTACTTATGTATAAGCTAAAAACTTTATCAATTTTAGTTAGTATCTAATTTTGCCATCTTGCTATTGCTAGAATAAACATAGACTTTTATAACTGTAAACTTAGAATTAAGAAAAGATGTATAGCTACATTGTAAATGGATTGAGACCCATATAGATAAAGATGGAAAATATAAATTGTGGTATTTTATAAAAGGATTTGTTCAATTCCTATAGGTACTTCGAAGTTGTGATTTAGTGCATATTCATAAAAGTGAACCACCATCTGCTTTGCGTAAATGTTTATTTATTTCGTTTGCTAAAATTTATAGAAAGAAAGTAATAGTTCATTTTCATGCTTTTTCACCAGATACAACTGTAAATAGTAAATATAGATGGATTTATCACTATTTGTTTAATCGGGCTGATAGAGTGATTGTTTTATCGGAAATGTGGAAAGAATATGTAAACAATGCATTTCTGCTGAATGATAAATTACAGGTGATCTATAATCCATGTACTATAAAGAAAAATATGAAAAGAAAAATATAATACTTTATGCAGGAACACTGAATATTCGTAAAGGTTATGCGGATATGATTAAGGCATTCGTCTTGGTAGCCCAAACTTATCCAGCCTGGTTAATTGTCTTTGCTGGTAATGGTGAAATAGAGCAAGGAAGAAAGCTATCTGAAAAACTTGGTATAAATAAACAAACGGAGTTTTTAGGATGGGTAAATGGGTATGAGAAGGATAAAGCCTTCAAGGAAGCTACAGTTTTCTGTCTCCCTAGCTATGCGGAAGGATTTCCTATGGCTGTTTTAGATGCATGGGCTTATGGACTGCCTGTTATAACAACTCCTGTAAGGGAAATACTGGATATAGCAAAAGATGGGAAAAATTTATTGTTATTTAAGCCTGGAGATATAAAAAGTCTAGCAGATCAGCTGGAAAAGCTGATAAGTAATAAATTGTTGGGAGAGGATATCGCAAAGGATTCCAAGTTATTAGCGTCTACTACATTTAATCTTGAGACTATAAATAATGAAATAGCAGGTTTGTATGAACAACTGCTAAAGAAGTAATGATGCTTTGAGGTATGAGCAATTGGTATGTTCTGTAGAGATAAAAAAGTATTATAACTTACATTGCATAAGTCTTGAATAACCTAGAGGTAAACAGGAAATAGCTGAAGTTGTTTTCACAGAAATGTAAGGCATAAAAACTATTGTGAAGCAGTATAGCGAGATGAACAACGGAATTTTATGAAAAATGTATAATAAGGTAATTGTAGTTATATGATTAAACTAAAAGAACTCTCTATCATGGAGAGTACAGAGCAACTAAAATCATTACCACAAGGAAAGTTGCTGATAAACACAATTAATGCACATTCTTACAACACTGCCGTGAAGGATCCACTATTTGCTAAAGCACTGATGAAGGGAGATGTACTTATTCCTGATGGAGCAAGTATTGTGAAGGTTTGTAAATGGCTAAAGATGCAAAGCCAACCGCGGGAACGAATAGCAGGTTGGGACCTCTTTGTTCTTGAGATGAATCGCCTTAATGAGAAAGGAGGTCGATGTATGTTTATGGGTAGCTCGGAGAAAGTACTGGCATTGATTAAACAACGGGCAGCAGTGGATTATCCGAATTTGGAAGTGGTGACTTATTCTCCTCCTTATAAACCGGAATTTTCACAGGAAGATAATGCGGCTATTGTGGCGGCTATCAATGAGGCAAATCCAGATCTTTTATGGATTGGTATGACGGCTCCCAAGCAGGAAAAATGGATTTACAGCAATTGGCAAAAATTGAATATTCATTGTCATGTGGGTACCGTAGGGGCGGTGTTTGACTTTTACGCAGGTACTACTGAACGGGCTCCATTATGGTGGCAACAACATTCGTTGGAATGGTTTTATCGACTGCTAAAAGAGCCTAAACGAATGTGGCGTAGATATCTGGTAGGTAATGTGTTGTTTTTGTGGAATATATGTAGAGAAAAATATGGTTATATAATGGGATGAAAGGTATGGCAAGGAGAGAATGTTCGTGATTGGTTTTATGTGGCGGACCATGCTATCTACTAGTTGTAAAAGAGATGCTAAGAAAATAAAAGTGGTATAAAATAAATGTTGAGATGTAATAAACACGTGAGTGTTTCGTATGTGAGATGAAAAAAATGTAGGTCCCTAGCTTCATGCTGTAAAGGCATGATTCTCCTACATTGTGGACTGGAAATCGTACGACGGTACATTTCTGATCTACGCCCTGACATCGGAGGTTAAAGCCGATGTGAATTTCCCTCTATATCAACTGTCTGTGAAGATCGTTGATATTTAAAATGAATCACAAACTATAATTATAAAAGAATATGTAGGTCCCTAGATTCATGATAAACTCATGAAATCCCTACATTTTGTAGGTTAGAAATCGTACAGCGGTATATTTCTAACTTAGCCCTCATATTGGTTTAAAAACTGATATGTATCTATATGTGAAATATACCAACTGTCTGTGAGGATCGTTGGTATATTATTTTTTTAGATGGTTAAAGAATACAAAAAAAGAGCAAACTCGCATGATTTCTAAATCTTTCCAGAATCTGTATCGTTATTTGCTGTATGAAACGAAAGTATAGTATTAACGCTAAAAGAATAACGATTATGAAGAAAATTCTATCTTTACTTGTGTTGGCTATTGTAGCCGTACAGTTTTCATTTGCAAAAGATGTGATAACCAAAGACATGAATCAGTTACCGCTTCCGGCACGTAATTTTATTAATGGTAATTTTGCAAAACCACAGATTGCTCATATCAAGATTGATAAAGATATGATGGAGTCTACCAGGTATGAAGTGGTATTGATGGATGGTACGGAAATTGATTTTGACAGTAAGGGCAACTGGGAAGAGGTAAGTGCAAAAAAAGGACAGGTTGTTCCTGTTAGTATTATTCCGGGATTTGCTGTCAATTATTTGAAGTCTCATAATTTTGTGAACGAAGGAGTGACCAAAGTCGAACGTGACCGCAAAGGATATGAAATAGAATTGTCTACCGGACTTTCTTTCAAATTTGATAAGAAGGGAAAGTTTATCAAGGCTGATGATTAACTAAAGATTTGTGATAAATAGACCTAAACAAGAAGATAGCTATGTGGAGATTTAAGTTTAGCGCTTGGGTAGTGGTATTGATGATGACTGCTCTTTCGTTTGGCGCATGTGATAATGATGATGATGATACTTTTGTTCCGCCCAGTAATATTACAGAAGCTTTAAAACAGGTATATCCGGCTGCCCAGAATGTAGAATGGGAGATGAAAGGTGCCTATTATGTAGCTGACTGTTGGGTAAGTAATGACGAACTGGAGGTTTGGTTTGATGCCAATGCCAATTGGGTGATGACAGAAAATGAACTGAATAGCATAGACCAGCTGGTACCGGCTGTTTATACGGCTTTCATGGATTCCAAGTATAATGCATGGGTAGTGACGGATGTGTATGTGTTGACTTTCCCACAAAATCCGATGGAATCTGTGATTCAGGTGAAGCAAGGTAGCCAACGCTATGCGCTTTATTTCTTACAGGAAGGCGGATTGCTACATGAAAAAGATATTAGCAATGGAGACGATACAAATTGGCCGCCGACTGAATAGTTTTTAATCATAAAAATCAAAACGGGCTATTTCTATAAAAGGAATAGCCCGTTGTTTTTTATAATTACATTTGTTTATAATCCTTGGCTAATCCTCCTTCACTTGTTTCTTTGTAAAGTGATGGAAGGTCGTGTCCGGTTTGTTTCATTACTTGCACAACTTTATCGAAAGAGACACGGTGCATACCATCGGTGAAAGCTGAATAAAGATTAGCATCCAGCGCACGTGCAGCGGCGTATGCATTTCGTTCGATGCAGGGAATTTGTACCAATCCGCATACCGGGTCGCAAGTCATTCCCAGATGGTGTTCCAAACCCATTTCTGCTGCATACTCAATTTGTGCAGGACTGCCTCCGAACAATTGATTGGCGGCAGCCGAAGCCATTGCGCAGGCAACACCGACTTCTCCCTGGCAACCTACTTCTGCTCCGGAAATGGATGCGTTGAATTTGACTATGTTACCAAACAAACCGGCAGTGGCTAACGCACGTAAAATGCGCATATCACTAAAGTCACGGCTTTTTTGAAGATGATAAAGCACGGCAGGCATAACTCCGCAGGAACCACAGGTAGGTGCGGTTACTATTTTTCCACCGGAAGCATTTTCTTCACTTACCGCCAAAGCATAAGAGAAGACGAGTCCTCTGGATTGGAGGGATTGTTTATATCCGGTGGCACGTATATAATAGGTGGAGGCTTTTCGTCTAAGATTTAGTGGACCGGGCAGTACGCCTTCCGCTTCCAGTCCACGGTGAATGGCATCTTTCATGGTGGCCCATACTTCAGTCAGGTAGTCCCATATATCTTCTTCCTCACATTCCTTTACGTATTCCCAATAACTTTTTCCGGTATCTTCACACCATTGGAGTATTTCGGTCATGTTTTCCATACCGTATACATCAGGGCTTTCAATGGTTGGATTATCATTGTTTTCTGCTAGTGTACCGCCTCCGATACTATAAACAGTCCAGTTTTCCTGCACTTTATCATTACTGTCCAGAGCTGCAAATGTCATTCCGTTGGGATGGAACGGTAGAAAGACTTTGGGTTGCCATACAATTTCTACCGGGGCGGTGGGTTGCAAGGTATCTATAATGGCTACATCCGTCATGTGTCCTTTGCCTGTAGCAGCTAAACTGCCGTAAAGGGTTACTTTAAAAGATGCAGCATCCGGATGACGTTCCAGAAACATTTCGGCAGCTTTGCGCGGTCCCATAGTGTGGCTACTGGAAGGTCCTGTACCTATCCTGTATAGCTCTTTAATCGATTTCATGACTGATGATGTGTTTTTGTTAATACCATTTCTTTTTTCTGAAGTACAAATATACAATAATACCGATAATTGCCATTATAATCCAGGCAAATAAATACCCGTACTGCCATTCCAGTTCCGGCATCCATTTGTAATTCATTCCCCATACTCCGACCAGAAATGTCAAAGGGATAAAGATGGTGGATACGATGGTTAATCTTTTCATGATATCGTTCATTCGTAAGTCATTGTTGGAGATGTATAGATCGACTAATGAAGAAAGGGTTTCCCGGCAGATTTCGATGGTTTGTAATACAAATTGCAAGTGGTCGTTTACATCATTGAAAAAGGCGCGGTTCACTTTATGGATGAGCAGATTTTCTGCTCGCAATAGCTTTATATATTGTTCTTTTAAGGGGAGGATTGCTTTTTTCATTAGCATATATTGGCGTCGTAATGCCTGAATCTGGATACCGATGTCGTCTCCGCTGGTGATGGTTAGCAATTCTTCTTCCAAATCTTCGAGTGCGTCATCGATGGAAGAGATGGTTGAAATGTAGTTTCCCATCACGCTGTTGAGCAGTACGCTAAGTAGATAATCTGTTTGACGGCTGCGTATCTTCAGAACATCATTACGCAAGGCAGAACTGACATCATCAAAGAAATCAGTTTCTTTTTCGAGGAAAGTCAGTACATAATTATTTCCTATGATAAGGCAGACTTGCTGTTGGAGCAGTTCATCCAGTTCATTTTCTTCTTTATGTTCGTTCGGATAGAATATCTTTAAGATCAGGACAATGTATTTATCATGTTCTTCTATCTTGGTCGGATGGTCCGCATTCAATATATCTTGTAAGACAAGGAAGTCTATTTCGAAATGACTGCAAATTTCCCGGATAGTTTCTGTGTTTTTCATTCCGTGTATCTGTAGCCAGTTGATTTGATCGTTGTTCAGCGTACCTTTGATGGCTTGAAAAGTATCACTAGAACTTTCCTGCATCTCGGTAGCATTGTAAGTACAAAGATGTAAATGGGTAGGAGTAAGACTTTCTCCTGTATAAATAAGCTTTTCGCTTAACAGATTATTTTTCATGCTTTATTCTCGTTTTAGAAAACCACTGTAACAAAGGTAGTGGTTTTCTAAATGAGAACAAGTTCTTTGAACGTTTTGTTTACGTGTTAGTCAAAATCGACTACTGTGATTCCGGCACCGCCAAACTGTACATGTTCGTCGGAATAGTGACTGACTCCCGGTACGGTGGCCAGATATTGGCGGATAAGTGTACGAAGTATTCCCGTTCCTGTGCCGTGAAGGATACGTACACGATCCATGCCGACTAATATGGCGTCATCAATAAAATAGGTGACTGCCTGTAAGGCTTCATCCCCACGCATTCCGCGTACATCAATGTCCTGTTTGAAGCTAAGCTTCTTTTCATACATCTGATCGTGTGTCTGGCTGCTGACAAAAGTGCTTTTTGCAATCCCTTCCGTCTTGGGCGTATGATTGGCACGTTCCAGACGGTCTATTTTTACGGTCGTTTTTATGCTTCCAAAAGCAACAGTCGCATTTTTACCACTGATTTCCATCACTTGGCCGACGCTTGTCTGTCCTTTGATTTTTACATTTTCTCCTATTGCAATCGGCACTATTTTAGGGGCACTTGATGGAGAAGAGACTGCAGCTTTCGGTTCACTCTTCTTGTTTTTCTTCCGTTCTTGCTTTTCCTTTAGTTTCTCCATTTTTTTTGCAATCTTCTCTTCATGCTCTTTAGATGCCAATGCATCCAGAGAAGTACGGAAGTCTGTCAGTTCCTGACGTGCCTGGCGCGTCTTTTCCTTTTCGGCTTGCGCTTCCTTTATTGTACGAATCGTATTTTCAATGCGGGCATTGGATTCCTGAAGCATGCGTTCCGCTTCTTCTTTTGCTTGCCGGATAATCTCTTTCCGGGATTTTTGCAATTCTTCTATCTCTGTCTGGTAACGGGTAATGGTTTCTTCCATGTGCTTTTCCCGTTGACGGATAGTTTGACGTTTTCCTTCCCAGTAACGCTTGTCGCGTACAATGTCCTGAAGGTATTTGTCTGCATTGATGTATTCGCTTCCTACGATTTCCGAAGCATCTGCGATGACATCTTCCGGTAGTCCGATTTTTCGTGCAATTTCTACGGCGAACGAACTTCCCGGATTACCGATTTGTAATTGGAAAAGTGCTTGCATGAGATGACGGTCGTAAAGCATGGCTCCGTTCACTACTCCTTCATGATCTTCGGCAAAATGTTTCAGATTCTGGTAGTGGGTAGTGATGACTCCGAATGTTCCTTTCTGGTTGAAACGTTTCAGTACAGCTTCGGCAATAGCACCTCCGATTTGCGGCTCCGTACCTCCACCGAACTCGTCAATCAGGATGAGGCTCCGTTCGTTACAGCTCTTCATCATGATTTTCATATTGGTCAAGTGAGAAGAGTAGGTACTCAAATCATCTTCAATAGATTGCTCATCACCAATATCGATAAAGATGCTACTGAATATACCGGCATGACTACGTTCGTGCAAGGGAATCAGCATGCCGCATTGCAGCATATATTGCAGCAAACCGACTGTTTTCAAACAGACGGACTTACCTCCGGCATTCGGTCCGGATATAATAAGGATACGTTGTTTTTGATCGAGCTCTATATCCAGTGGTACAACTTTCTTTCCATGTTTGGCTAATGAAAGTTGTAATAAAGGATGCACTGCCATTGTCCAATCCAGTAGTTGCTCATTCTCTACGGCGGGTTTCAGACTATTGGTCTGTATGGCGAAGTAACTTTTCGCACGGATAAAATCTATTTCTGCCAGAAATTCGTATGATTGAAGAATTTCCGGAATAGATGGACGAAGGATATTCGAGAACTCGGTAAGGATACGAATGATCTCACGTCGTTCATCACCTTCGAGTTCACGGATGCGGTTGTTGGCTTCTACCACTTCCGCCGGTTCTATAAACACAGTTTTTCCGCTGGCAGATTCATCGTGTACGATACCTTTGATTTTTCGCTTGAGTCCAGGGGCAACTGGAATCACCAGACGTCCGTCACGCATGGTGGGAGCTACATCTTTGTCCACGTATCCTTCGGACTGCGCACTACGCAGGATGCTGTTTAATGAACGGGAAATATTTCCCATCGTACTGGCAAGTTCGCGACGTATGCGGGCTAATTCGGTAGAGGCATTATCCTTGATTTTTCCATATTTGTTAAGGATGCCATCTATTTTCCCTATCAGTTGCGGGAACACGGCAATATCTCCTGCCAGTCGTTTCAGGCTAGGGTAGGGGGTATTGTTTTCTTCTTCATCTTCATTCCGATGTAGAAAGCGTACAATGTCACGGATGGTTTCTAATGAACGGCGTAGGTCAAATAATTCTTGTTCGTCCAAATACATTCCTTCTATCCGCACACGTTTTAGCGAAGGACGGACATCAAAGAAAAATTGATCGGGAAATCCGTCCTCTTCCTGGATGATGCGGACAAACTCTGTTACTTGGTTTAATTTCTCCTCAACCTCTTCATGTTGCTCGGAAAAGTTCATGTCTGTAACTCTTTCTTCACCTAAAGTACTGAGGCACTTATCTTTTAGTAACTGTCTTATCTGGTCGAATCCTATCTTTTGCTCAAAGTTTTGAGGGTATATCATATTTCTGTTCTTACTAATGAACTGCAAAAATACGATTAATTCGCGAAAAAAATATCAGAATGTTTGCAGATTTAAAAATGATTCGTACCTTTGCACCGCTTTCAACGGAAAGCACTTCTGATAAAGGAGTTTTGGAGAGGTGGCAGAGTGGTCGATTGCGGCGGTCTTGAAAACCGTTGTACTGCGAGGTACCCGGGGTTCGAATCCCTGTCTCTCCGCAACAAACGCTGAAAATCAGCAGATTGCAAAACAAACACCCAGTTTTACACCCAAGAATGTAAAGTCGGTGTTTTTGTTTTATTTAAGATAATACAACCACTACATAATAAAAGAGTAGCGATATTAAAAGAATCCGATGAGAAAAGACTAATATTTATCTATCCATTCAGTTTGATTTTTCAGGACTTTACATCGTCCTGAAAGTATTTGTTATTGTATTCCAACGTCAGGAGTGGATTATAATACAAGTTTTTTGTGTGGATAGAATTTCGTTTTGCTTAATGTACGAAAGTACTTATCTATAAACGCATGAAATATTAGCACAATGAATCATTGGAAATCAACTTTGGCCGTGATAGGAATAGGCCAACTCATATCTATTTTAACAAGTACGATTGTTGGCTTCTCCATTATTTTTTGGATTAGCAACGAATTTAAATCCCCGACAGCTTTATCTCTGGCTATTTTAGCTGGATTTTTACCACAATTTGTATTAGGCTTGTTTGCCGGGGTCTATGTTGACAGATGGAATCGAAAGAAAACGATGTTTTATTCGGACTTGTTCATCGCGTTCTGTACCCTATGTCTTTTTATTGTGATAACCAAGGGTTATAAAGACCTTTCTTTTTTTTATCTATTGACTGCTTGTCGTTCAATAGGCAGTACGTTTCATGCACCTGCTTTACAGGCAAGCATCCCTCTACTGGTTCCCAAGCACCATCTTGTCAGGGTATCAGGTTTGTACCATTCCATTCAATCCTTCAGTGAGGTGATAGCTCCCGTTGTAGGGGCAAGCCTCGTTGTTTGGCTTCCCATACAGTATATTCTGCTCATAGATGTGATCGGAGCTGTTGCTGCTTGTCTGACCTTACTTTGTGTCCAGATTCCTTCTCTTCAAAAAACGAAAGTTCTTCCAGATTTCAAAAAAGAACTGACGGAATGTTGGCATACCTTGCGGCGTACAATGGGCATTTTGCCTTTATTCGTATGCTTTACGCTGGTGACTTTTGTCCTTATGCCTGTTTTTACGTTATTTCCTTTTATGACGCTTCTGCATTTCAACGGAAACATTTTGCAAATGGGAGTTGTGGAAATGGGTTGGGGCTCAGGGGCATTGTTGGGCGGTTTAGTACTTGCCTGTAAGGCTTTGAAAAGCAAGCAAACATTAGTGATGCATACGGCTTATGTGATATTGGGATTGTATCTGATTAGCGCCAGTTATTTACCATCAAGCGCATTTATAGGTTTTGTTTGCCTAACATTTACAGGAGGCATAGCCTATTCCATTTACCATGCGCTTTTCATCGCTATTATTCAGCAGAACTTGGCTTCGGACATGCTTGGACGGACTTTTTCTCTCATCTTTAGTTTGAGTACCTTTCCATCAATGCTGGGTATCGTAGCTTCAGGATATTGGGTGGAAGCATGGGGTATCACATCCGTCTTTATGATCAGCGGATGGGTTATCTTTCTGATTGGAGTGGGTGCAAATTTTATTTCTTCAATCAAGCAGTTGGATAATTACGCATAGTATTATTTATTAAAGAATTATTATATGACAAAGAAAGAACACACTACGATTACAGAGTTATTTCAAGTTTTGGACTTGTTGGAAAGCCTGGACATGCAGTTTTGGTTGGATGGAGGCTGGGGAGTGGATGTCTTGTACGGACAGCAAACCCGCTTGCATAGAGATATTGACATTGATTTTGATGCCAATTATACAGACCAACTCCTTGATCTTTTGCAGGAGAGAGGATATCAAATTGAAACAAATTGGTTGCCCACCCGTGTGGAACTGTATAGCAAAGAATTAGGCTATATTGATATCCATCCTTTTGTCTTGAATGCGGACGGCACTTCCAAACAAGCCGACTTGGATGGAGGCTGGTATGAATTTCAACCGGACTATTTTGGAACAGCAGTCTTTGAAGGCAGAAGCATCCCTTGCATTTCTGCAAAAGGGCAACAAGTATTCCATTCGGGCTACGATTTAAGAGAGAAGGATATTCACGATTTATCTATAATTAAACAATGTATAACAACAATGAGCCTAACAATTAGATAAGAACAAGAAAATGACAGAAAAACAAATTGTCTGGTATATCTTACTTACAGAAGTAAAGATAGACAGTGACACCCAGTCTGTCACATCCCTGAGTGTAGCTCCATTGGCAGTCTTGCCGGAATTCCAGCGTAAGGGAATTGGGGGGGGGATGTTGATTCAGTAAGCCCATCAGAGGGCAGCACTTTTGGGTTACGGCACAGCAGTCGTATTGGGGCATAAAGAGTATTATCCTCGATTTGGCTATCGCAAGGCTATCGATTTAGGAATTGAATTTCCTTTCGAAGTCTCTCATGAATATTGCATGGTGGCTGAATTAATACCTGGAGCTACTGAGAATGTGAAAGGTATGGTTTGTTATCCAACTGACTTTAAATAGTTTAACAAGTAAAATTCATTATATAACTCGGACTGGGTATTTCAATTTCCCAGTCCGTATTCTGATAGTACTTATTCAATTGGAAGATTGTGTTGCTTCAAGAATGAAAGTTTATCCCAATACCCTCTTTGAAAGACGATTTTGTTATCTTTTACATGAAAAAATCCGCATCCACGAAGTCCAAGAGAGTCTTTCCATTCCATGATAGCCCATTCGCCATCTTCAAAAATATTTTCCACCATACAAACCATTTTAGCAGTGGCAAATTCATTCACAAACATTTTGTAGATTGATTCTTTACCTATTATTGGTTCGTTTGCGACTTGATGATTTACTGCATTAGTAGCATACAGCTCTGCTATATGATAAGCATCTGCTTTGTTAAAGCAATCTATCCATTTTTCCAAAACTTCTTTAGGCTTCATTTTTTATAAATTCTTAGGATTTTGATTCTGTAATAAAAACAATCTGTTTGGATGCATAGATACTTGATTTTATTAATAATAGGCTATTCTATATTCTAAATCCTCTGGATTTTTGCTCTCTCTGCACCGAGTTACGTAGATTCTGCTGTAACTTTTCCCATTGTTCCTTAAACCATTGTACTATGGGTTGTCGGTTTATGGTCAGCATAAGCTTACCACTATCCATCGGATGTTTCTCAACCCTAAAAATATCATTCTTGATGTCAAATTTCCACCTGTGTTCTTCGGAATAAATTTTGCCACTACATTGTATGGATTCTTTCTTTGTCAAGAGGTTTTCTATCATGTCTTTGGTAAACCCGATAACAGCGCATAATTTTTCCATTCTCAACATCTCTTTGAACATGGGAAACCATTTGTGGGCTTTTTCAAGCAAGGTGCTCAATCGTGATATTTCCTTGTCTTTGGCTTCAAGTTCTTGATTATGTATTCTTTGAAGATTACGAATTTGTCTGCTATGCTGTTCCTGTATTTGTTGTATCTGAATTTTTAATTCATCAGTAGCTTTGTCCCGTTTGGTAATTTCCTGATGTAGCTGCTCGATGTGATGTTCCAGTTCTTTCAGCTTACCGCTTCCGAAAAGAGAACCTACACCGCTTGCTATGGCGGTAGCAGCATTGGTGGCTGTTTTCTTTAGTTTGTCCGTGCGTATCTCTGCTTTTACCTGTTTGAGTTCCTGTTCGGCAAGGCTTACTTGTTGTTCCTTGTGTCGCTTGGTTTCCTCTATACGTTGCAGTTCGGCTTTCTGCTTCTCAATGATGAAATCATTTCGTTCCAGATGCTCTTTACCTGTGACAGCTTTTGCCTGTCCACGTTCCATCAGGAGAATATCGGAAGCAAGGGTCTGCATGGTTGCCATATCCTCGTCATTGAGCTTTCGGCTCTTTCCAGTTTCATGGTTCATCCAGTCGAATACGACATGAGCATGATAATTTGGTTTGAACCATCTGTTACCGACTTGGAAGCTCTCCTTGTCTTCTGCTTCCGGCTGACCGTTCAGCCAATGCCCTTCGTCTTTATGCAGGAAAATCTGTAGCGGAGTGATGCCCCAGCGTCTTTGGCACTCTTCACCGAATTTGCGTACATCAGCCAGTGTGGTGTCCGGTCTGATAAGCAATACTCCTTCACGGATGGGTGAGCATCCCGCCACCTTGATAATCTTTCCATTCTTTCCCTTGCGTTCCCTTTCCTTTTCCTGCATGGCACGTCCGGTCTTTTCCTTGACCATTTGCTTGATATTGTCATAATGAGTTCGCAGTTCGGGAGTGCCGAAGTCGGGATTTATCCACTGTTCGTTATCGGTGGAAAGTTCGGGAACGACATAGATTCTGGACTCCCCGATATTACGCATATACTCGGCAGTCCTTCGGTTGTGTGCCTCGCTCGATGCGATGTTGCAAGGCTTGATATGTATGCTTGATTTTGTTGCCATAGCTTCTTTCCTTTGTTTACAATTGATTTACTTTGCTCGCTTTCGCAGAGGGGTTCTTAGGGGTAACCCATAAGCGGAGATTGCAAAGAGAGGGTCACTCTTTGCTCGGGGTTCTCAGGGGTGAAACGCCCTGAGTGGGTCATTAGGGCAAAGCCCTAATCCCCTCGGGAGAGCCCACAACTACGAAAGCGAAGCGTGTAGTTATAGTGGGCTATAACCGGAAGCCTTTCGGTTTCTTGGATAGCGTATCATTCCTCTTTTCGACAGATTGCGCTTGCTCTTTCCTATCGGCTATTCGTTTCTGTAAATATTCGTTCAGATCTTTACATCCACTGTAGATTTGCGAGGCGTCACGTATATACCGGGTAGCATCATACTCCTTTCGGATTTGCTGTATTGCTTCCATTCCTGCACGGTCATTGTCAAAGAAACAGTGGATGCGCTCATAGCTTCCCAACGGATAGAGTGCCTTGGGAACATTGGCTACGGAATTAAGAACTATGTAATCCTGTCTGTCGAAGTCGGGTGATTGCGGACAGCTTTCCAGCCTTAAAGTAAGAAAGGAAAGGTAATCCATAAATCCCTCAAAAACGTAACATGTACTCCTTGGTTTTCCTGACTGTCTGATATGGGATATTTCTTTTGGTGCGATACATCCCTTGAAATATCGGTTGCGAATTTCATATCCGCCTGATATGTTCGGAAAGGCAATGGCGAAATACCGTTTGCCGTTGTGGGTGAAACGGGCTTCCTTACATTCTCTTTTCGCCAGTGCCGTGTTTATCCCTCTTTCCTGTAGGTAGGCAAGCAGGGCAGGAGAAGCCAGCAGCACAATGTCCAATTGCTGAAAACTCGGTTCGGAAAATGATTGCTTGCCAAAAGAGAAAGACACGGGACGTATGTGTGGTATCTGTTCTTCGATTTTCTGTAGAAGATAAGGCACATAGTCGGAACAGTAGAGTTCCTGTGCCAGTGCGATGATATTTCCACCTTTGCCGATTGCGAAATCATACCATTGGTTGCGCTCGGTATTTACTTTGAACGAGGGTTCTGTCTCTTCCCGTAACGGGGATTTGTACCATAGGTTAATACCTTGCTGCTTGACGGGAGAATATCCCAAACTGTACAGAAAATCCGCTATCCTGATTTGTTTTGCTGTCTGTATATCCATAATAAGATGAGTGTTTGAATAATGGTTGGAATATTTATTTCTCTTTTCGCCCGTACTTTTTTATGAAGTACGGTCTGTATAATCACTTCACTTTATCTTCGTATATATAGGATACGGTAATAAAGTGAAGCGCTTTTCTATTCCCTACAACCGCTTCGCTTTATTCTTAATATATAGACCTGCCGAATAAAGTGAAGTGATTACAGGTTATACGGTCTAATAGTGAAAGTCCGGCTTGAACGTGTATTTCCTGCCGTTCTCCTGTACTATCATCCGTTTGTTCCGGAGCATGGTGATAAGTGATACCGCTTTTTGATGGTTCAGTTTTACACCTACCGACATATATGACTTGATTAAGGAGGTTTCCAGATCCTTGTAGCCGTATTCCTCTTTCAGTCCGAAAGCCGCTTCCAGTGCTATGCGGTGCTGCTGTTCGCTAATATGTCTGTAAGGGTCAAACTTTTCCTCTTCCGGTCTTCCGGGTTTCTTCGCTTCGGGTCTGTACCCCTCTATGAGTTCAGGCAATGCATTGTCGTTGATACGGAAAGCGAAAGGCTCGAAATCCATTGCACGGATGTGCATGGCTGAAACATTGCTTATATCCCCGTTGCTCTTGTCCTTTTCCACCAGCAGAACGGTTTCCGCCTTGTTGTTCAGCTCCGTACCGATATGCCCTCTTGCGTTTTCATCGCCTTTGTTCTGGTGGAGTATCGTATGGATGTGTATCTGCCTGTCATCCGTCCACTGCATCAGTTTGGATATAATGCGTGTCGATTCTCCCGGACTGTTGATGTCATATACCATATCACGGATGCCGTCTATGATTACAAGCCCTATGTCCGGTGTATTATAGATAGCCTGTTCGACAATCCTGATACGCTGTTCGGGCGTGTATTTCCTCAAAGCGAGAAACTCCAGATGTTCATTGTCCCTGTCATCAGGAAGACCAGCAAGCCGTAAAATACGTTTCATGACTTTCAGACAGTGATAATGGCTTTGTTCCGTGTCCACATAAAGAATCTTCCTTTTTTCTTCCGGTAGTTCCGCAACATACCGCAGTACCGTACCGTTTTTCAATGCGGCGGCTACGATAGCCGATACATTGAAAGTCTTTTTACTCTTGGCTTTGCCGATGGATGCACTGAAATTGCCCAGTGTACCAATGACCGAACCTTGCACTTTTAGAATCTCAGGTGCTTTTTCGTAGATTTTCGACAGACTCAGGCGTGAAGCTTGCCAAAGGATTATTGCCTGTTCTGCCGAAATCTCCTTTATTTCTTTCATATAGTCCATAAGCATACCTCCCATTATTTCCGTCCTCCTGTTTTCTTCCCGGCAAGCTCAAGAGCCAATTCCGCATCTACGATAATCTTGCGCCCTATCTGGGTAATCGCCTTGTCTATCTTACCGCTTTTCTTTATGCGGTTGGCAGTGGGCAGACTGCACCCGAACAGTTTGGCTATACCGAGTATTCCGTACACATACTTCTTTTCCGTGTCTGTAACGGGTTGCGGCAATGCTTCGGCCTGACCTGAAGCGTGCTTACTCAGGAATATGAATTCTTCGCCTGTCATCTGCCAGACGGGTTTTGATAATAATTCTTGGATATTTGTCATCGTCCAATCTATTTAGTCGTTAAACAATCAGCCCTGCGCACTGGCTGTTATTTCTGTTCTCGAACGATGCAAAATTAGGTAGGGTTATGAGTGGTAAGGATGGGGACGGTACAAACTGAATATCATTGTATCTTATTGAATATCAGAAAATAAAAATACCACTCAAAAATTATTTTGAGTGGTAAAAGTGGAACTTTCGTAAAGTATCAGGATATATTACGGATTATCTGAATATATGTTCCATTTCCTTGGCGAAATTTTGGTTGCTGTCACTGGGGAAATCTGAAACAGGCTCCTTGTACTTGGATTTGTAGTAGCTGTCGTCAATATCCAGCAGTTTCAGTATTCTGTCTTTCCATTTGTCCCTGTCCTGTTTGGAGAGTTTCTCGCTCATCAGGAATATCAGATAGCATACACGTATTTTCTCTCTCGGTTTTATTTTCAGCTTACAGTTGCAGGGGTGAAGATTCATATTGGCATAGAAATCCAGTGCGGAAATTTCTTCGAACTGTTCTCCTATGCACACCTCATGAATGAGCGAAAGTAATTTCATGCTGAAATATTCCTGTTGTTCTTCTGTCGTTTCCTGCTGACTGATTGGCTCGCTTGATTTATTCTCTTGCTTTCCGTCAGGAATGTATTTCTTCAATATATCCAGAAAAAGGCAGCTTTGACGGTATATGTCCGCACAACAGTTCTTCATGTATTGGAATGCCTCTGTTCTTGCAGCCTTTTGCTGATCATAGAGTTTGTTCAGTTTGGCTTTTTCCCTGTCATATTCAGCCTTGCAGCGTTCATATTCTTTCTCTGCCTGTTTTTCCTCTTCGGCTGTATGCTCCCTGTAACCAATGGAATCATACCTGTTGTTGGCTTCATTCAGCGGCTTGCTCAGACTTCTTGTAACATCCAGCTGGGCTTCAATTTCCTGAGAATACCTTTCCATGTGCTGATAGCAAGCACGTTCTATGGCTCTGTCACTTAACGGGCGTATCTCATAAGCCTGTATGCTCTTTTCTATTTCAGTTTTCAGGCTGTTGAGTATCAAGGTGTATTGCTCTTTTTGCTTGTCAAGCACCAGTTCAAGGATAGCGGCTTCAAAGGATTTCATGTCATTATACTCCTGATAGAAATCCGATATGAATTTCTGCCTGTCAAAAGAAAAAGCGTAATTATCTATATAGTCTCTGTATATTCTGTTGAGTTCTCCATATTGGGGAATCATCGTCTGTATCTTTCCTGCCATATACTTTATATTATGGGTTCTTGTCCTTGTCAAGGAATAAGGTCAGTTCTTCTTCCACTTCTTCTATACTCGGTAGGGCAGATTTCAGATTTTCGGGTACTGCCTTGCTCAATTGATAGTCGCTGATACCTATCGGCTGGTCATATCCAGCCAAGGCATATTGTGCCACGACCTCATCCTTACCCCTGCACAGCAAAAGACCGATGGTCTTGTTATCATTTTCTCCCCTCAGTTTATCATCTACAACATTGATATAGAAATTTAACTGCCCTGCATATTCCGGTTTGAATGGCGTTGCTTTCAATTCCACGACAACATAGGCATGGAGCTTGATATTATATAGGATCAGGTCGGCGAAAAAGTCACTGTCCCCAATCTGGAAATGTTTTTGTCTGGCAACAAAAGCAAAGCCGTTACCCATTTCCAGCAAGTAACGGGTTACATGCTTTACCAACTGTTCTTCTATATCCCTTTCGTCAGCCTTTTCCTTTGCTCCTGCCAAGTCAAAGATATACGGGTCTTTTAACAGATAATTGGCAAGATCGCTTTGAGGTGCCGGAAGTGTGGCAGTGAAGTTGTTTACCTTGTTACTCTTGATTTGTCTGTCATACAGATTGCTTTCAATCTGCATTTTCAGCACATTACTGCTCCAGCCCATTTCTACCGATTGTTTCATATACCAATACCTTACGCCCAATGGTAGCGGATTATTGAGTATGACCATATGGCTTGCCCAATTTATTCTTGCAATCGGTGACGCCAAGAATAAATCTTCTATATCCTCTATTTTTATTTTATAGATGGTTGCTACTGTTTTTGCTACATTCTGAAATTGCGCAGGAACCTCCTGCGTAATTTCTAAAGATTGATTATCAGCTGATTGTATTTGCGCAGTAAGCTCCTGCGTAAATTGCCCGCTGTTGAGTTTTAGGACTTCATTAGTAATGTTTTGAATATTAGGGACTGACAGTATTGAATCTACTTCAATAAAACTACGAAGTACATTTAACGGATATAAACGAGCAAACTGGCACATATAAGTAAGATTACGCTCCGAATATCCCTTCTTTTCAGGATAATTGAATCTGATTGCCTGTGCCAACTTCTTGATAATTTTACCACCCCAGCCATGCAGGTTTTGGTGGTACAGTATATAATTGCCCATTTTCCAGTAATGGAACAACATCTGGGCATTGGCTGCGGTAATGAGCCGGACTTGTGCCTGTTCTATTTCCGAACCGACAGCATGGACAAAGGCATCAAAATGACCTTTCTTTATATTATGTTCGTTGTTATTTTCCATATTACTAACTATTACTTAACAAAGATAACTCTAATAATGGATAATCTGTGAAACAGACTGATACTTTTATAGTTGGTTAAACTTGTTCATTGCATTAGCCTTAATATCATCGGCTATGTCAATGTAGGGCTTCATGGCTTTATAATCACTGTGTCCTGTCCATTTCATTACAACCTGTGCCGGAATACCGAGAGCCAGCGCATTACAGATGAATGTTCTTCTTCCTGCATGAGTACTGAGCAATGCGTATTTCGGGGTAACTTCATCTATGCGCTCATTCCCTTTATAGTAGGTTTCACGTATAGGTTCGTTAATTTCTGCCAGTTCTCCCAGCTCTTTCAAATAATCATTCATTTTCTGATTGCTGATAACAGGCAATGCCATGTGGTTTTCAAAATGGATGTCCTTGTATTTTTCAAGTATGGCTTTACTGTACTTGTTAAGCTCAATACTCAGACTGTCTGCCGTTTTAACGGTGGTAACTTCTATGTGGTCGGACTTGACATCACTTCTCTTTAAGTTGCGGACATCTGAATATCTTAGACTTGTGAAGCAACAGAACAGGAAAACATCCCGGACACGTTCCAGATACTGTTTGTCTTTGGGTATCTGATAGTCTTTAAGTCTGTTCAGTTCTTCCCATGTCAGGAAGATTACCTTCTTGGGGGTGGTTTTCAATTTCGGTTTGAACGTATCGTATGCTATATTCTGGTGATAGTCTTTCTTGAAGCTCCACCGCAGGAACCATTTGAGGAATCCCATTTGTTTACCGATGGTACTGTTCCTCATATCCTTTTTGTCGCGCAGGAAATTGACATATTCGTTCAGTCCGAATTCATTGAAATATTCAAAGGCTAAATCTTCCTTGAACTCCTTGAGGTGATTTTTAACGGCTGCAAACTTTTCGTATGTGGATTCAGTCCAGTTATTCTGGTTGCCGCATTCTTTTACAAATTCATCGAATACCTCCCAAAAACTTATCTTTACGTCTTCCTGGTCTTCACTTGTATCTTTCATCCGCAGGTTGAATGCGTCCTTTAGCTGTTGGGTAGTGGGCATGGCTTCCTGTACCTCAAATTCCTTGAACACGTTTTGAATTTCGGTATAGTATTTCAGCAGATCGGCATTGATTTCAGATGCACTTTGCTTTAGTTTGTTGGTACACCCGTTCTTCACTCGCTGCTTGTCGGAATCCCATTTGGCTACATCGATGCGGTAACCCGTTGTAAACTCAATGCGCTGGCTTGCGTATATGACGCGCATACGGATGGGGACATTCTCCACGATTGGCACACCGTTCTTCTTCCGGCTTTCCAATGCAAAAATGATGTTTCGTTTGATATTCATAATTGGGTGCGTTTGAAATTCTACACCCAAATATACACCCAATATTTGGAATAGCAAAAGATATTCAGAAAGATTTAGATTTACTATGTATTCCAAATTGTGTGTGATTATCAGTAATTTGCAATTTTATGATATTTCTTGAATGTATAGGTTCGAGAGCCTGTCTCTCCGCTTCAATTAATAGATAAATCCCTGTAAAGTAGTACTTTACGGGGATTTTTTATTTTGTGTATGTGAATAAGATAAGCATAAAAAGGGGCGGTTTCTGTTGAAATAGAAAATAACACTATTTGAACTGTTTATTTTAGAATAAACACTCTTTTTTCAGATTGAATTTATCGGTTTAAAGAATATTATTCCAAAATGCTTATTATCAGTTAAATATCTGTTTTGATCTACTGTCGGATTTCAGTTTTTATATCTACCTTTGTTCTGATTGTACGAGATTTGATAGTTATAATATTAATGAATAGAATGATGAAAAAACAGACCCAAGCGATTCATACGCAGTTCCAAAGAAGAGATGCTTACAATTCTCTCAGTATGCCGGTTTACCATACAGCGGCTTATGAATTTGACAATGCTGATGACATGGCTGATGCTTTTTGCGGGCGGACAGATGCTCCGGATTACTCCAGAGTGATGAATCCCACAGTGACTTTTTTTGAGAATAAGGTGAAGGAACTTACGGGGGCAGCAGAAGTCATAGCCCTCAATTCCGGTATGGCGGCTATTAGTAATACATTATTTTCAATTGCAGCTGCAGGAAAGAATATAATTACATCGCGTCATTTGTTTGGTAATACTTATTCGTTTATTGCTGGTACATTGTCCCGCTTCGGGGTGGAACCTAGATTGTGTGATTTGACAGACATTGGAGCAGTAGAGAAAGTAGTAGACAGTAATACCTGCTGCATTTATGTGGAGATTATCACCAATCCGCAGATGGAAGTGGCGGATTTACAGGCGCTCTCACGGATAGTTCATGAAAGGGGAATTCCTCTCATCGTTGATACTACGCTTATTCCTTTCACAGAATTCGATTCACATAGCTTAGGCGTAGATATTGAAGTGGTTTCCAGTACCAAATATTTATCAGGGGGAGCCACTTCCATTGGTGGTTTAGTAATTGATTATGGTACATGTCCGGGATTCGGTAAACGTATGCGTACAGAGATGTTACTCAATCTGGGAGCTTATATGACTCCTCATGTGGCCTATATGCATACTATCGGATTGGAAACATTGGACGCGCGATATCGGATACAGTCTGCCAATGCCGCTATGTTGGCTGGTAAGCTTCGCATATTATCTGCTGTCAAACGTGTGAATTATGTGGGGCTGAAGGATAATTCATACTACGCTTTGGCACAAAGACAGTTTGGTCCGACTGCCGGTGCTATGATTACGATAGACCTGGAAAGTAAAGAGGCATGCTTTGCTTTCATCAACCGACTGAAATTGATACGTCGCGCTACTAACTTGTTTGACAATAAGACGCTTGCTATTCATCCTGCAAGTACTATTTTTGGACCGTTTACTGATAAACAGCGACAGGACATGGATGTGTTGGATACGACTATCCGTTTCTCAATTGGTTTGGAGGATGTGGATGATCTGTTTGACGATGTCAGACAGGCTTTGAATAATAAAAAGGATTAGAAGCAAAAATCTGAAAGTCATACACGCAACTGTAAATATACCGCAAATATGGTATATAAAATGCCATTCATACGGGATTTATCAGCTTGTATATATCTAATACCTTTGCCCCATCATTTTAACAGTAAACAATAATGGGTAAAAGGATTCATTTATTTTTGCTTGCTCTTGCAATAGGAGTGATACAAGGGGCAGCACAGGTGACAACAGTGCGGGGCATCGTCACCACAGAAGAAGATGGGGAGCCGGTTATCGGTGCCTCAGTTATAGTGAAAGGAACTTCATTGGGTACCGTAACTGATGTCAACGGGAGATTTGAACTGAGTGGATTCCCGCCATCAGCCACCCGGCTGCTAATCTCTTACATTAGTCTGATGGCAAAAGAGGTGGCTATTGCACCACAGGTATCGGTAACACTGAAGAGTGATACGCATCTGCTGGATGAGGTAGTAGTAACGGCTTTGGGTATTTCACGCGAGAAAAAGGCATTGGGCTATACGGCACAGGAAGTAAAACAGAATGCTTTGGTGCAAGGGAAAGATAATAATCTGTTAAATTCGTTGAGTGGTAAGATAGCTGGTGTGCGTATTACCAATACACAAGGAGATGTTGGTTCCAGTCGCATCGTTATTCGTGGTGAAACTTCTATTGCAGGTGAGAATCAACCGCTTTTTATTGTGGATGGAATCCCAGTGGATAATTCGCAGCTTAATGCACGTTCCAGCGGACGCGATTTTAAAAATGCAATAGCAGACCTGAATCCGGAAGACATAAAAACACTTACTGTATTGAAAGGTCCGAATGCCGCTGCCCTTTATGGTGCGCGTGCTGCTCACGGTGCTATTGTCATCACTACTAAGGGAGGAGACAAAAGGCAGAAAGGGATAGGGATTACATTACATTCTTCCACGCAAGTCTCTTTTGTTGCTACCTTGCCGGAGTTTCAAAATCTTTTTGGACAAGGGGCAGGGGGACGGTTCAGTTATGTAGATGGCAAGGGTGCAGGTGTGAATGACGGGGTAGACGAAAGCTGGGGGCCACGTCTTGATATTGGTTTGTTGATTCCTCAGTTCGATAGCCCATTGGACGCTGACGGTAATCGTGTGGCTACTCCCTGGGTATCCCATCCCAACAATGTACGCGATTATTTTCGCATGGGTATTTCTACAAACAGCGGTATTTCTGTTGCCCGTGGAGACGACAAATACCAGTTCCGTGTAGGATATAACTACGAAAAACAAGTCAGTATCGTTCCTGATGCTGGAACTAATAAGACGAATATCAGCCTAAATACGGATTACCATCTGGCAAAATGGATTGTGGTGGGAGCTACGGCCAATTACATCGTTTATACAGCTCCCAGTTTACCGGGGTCAGCTACCCCCTCGGGCAGTAACGTACGTTCTAACAGTCCTATGCTTCAGTTCTTGTGGTTCGGACGTCAAGTGGATACGAACTCATTGAAGGCGGACTATACTCGCAACTGGAATTCAAGCTATTACGACAATCCTTTTTGGAGTGCTTCTTATAATACACAGAGTCAGGAACGTCATCGTCTGATAGGTGATCTGCATGCCGAATTCCGTCTGACAGATGGGTTGAATGTGCGTTTCCGTACTAGTACCGACTGGTATAATGACCGGAGGAAATCCAAAGTAAAATGGGGGAGTGCAGGTGCCGGTTCGCCTTACGGCAGTTATGCTGAAGATGCCTATACGGTGAAAGAGAATAACACAGAAGTATTGGCGACTTATATCAAACAGTTGAATAAAAATTGGGGAATTGACGCTCTTCTGGGTTTTAATGTACGTAACAAACAATATGAGAATAATTATCAGGCTGCTCCCCGTTTGGCGGTTGCTGATCTTTATACATTGACTAACTCGCGTGATCCGCTCACTTCGTCCAATGATTTCTACCGTTTACGGCAATATGGCCTTTACGGTTCCATACAACTGGATTACCGTCGTTGGGCTTTCTTGAATATAACAGGACGGAACGATTGGTCGTCTACACTACCTGTGGACAACAATTCTTATTTCTATCCTTCGGTGACGGCTAGTGTGTTGCTTTCTGAAGCTTTCGGATGGAGAAGTAAAGCTGTTAACTACCTAAAAATACGTGGAGGATGGTCTCAAGTGGGAGCAGATGCCAATCCTTATCAATTGGCAACGGTCTTTACTTCAGAAACAGCTTTCAATGGGAATCCACTTCAAAGTTCTTCTACCATTGGTATGAATCCGAATCTAAAACCGGAGAAGACGTCATCTATAGAAGCTGGTTTCGAGGCGGCTTTTTGGGACAATCGCCTATACTTGGATTTCACTTACTATAAGACCGATAGTCGTAATCAAATATTGAAACTAGCTACTACTGCTGCCAGTGGGTACACGTCGCAGGTGCGTAATGCCGGACATATCCGTAATCGTGGCTATGAAATACAATTGGGCGCTGTTCCTATACAAACATCGAAAGGGTTTCGTTGGAATCTGGATTTGAATTATGGTGCCAACAGCAGCAAGGTTGTCAAATTGGATGATGAAGGTTTGATTACGAGTTACCAGCTCTACTCGTCTGGTATTCAGATACTGGCTTCAGTGAGCGAAGCTTATGGAACCCTGTTCGGCACTTCATACGTGCGTGATGCTAATGGAAACGTTGTGGTGGATGCTAACGGTCTGCCTAAGATTTCGACCACTAATAAAACGTTGGGGAAGTTTACGCCCGACTGGACAGGCGGTATCAGTAACACTTTCAGTTATCGTTCGTTAAGTCTTTCTTTTCTGATAGATGCAAGTGTAGGTGGTTCTATTTTTTCCAACACTAATAAAACTGGAAAATATACCGGTGTATTAGCTAACACATTATCGGGCCGGGATGCCGAGCACGGTGGCTTGTGGTATTATACTGACGCCATGGGTAACAATGTACGATTACCAGAATCTCCTTCTTATTCCGTATCCTCTGATGGACTTTACTATGCCCAGGTCAATGAGCAATCCACCCGTGTGTATCAGGATGGCATTATGGTAGAAGGAGTGACGGAAAGTGGTTCTAAGAACGAAGAGGTTGTATCTGCCGAGAAATACTACCATCGTATTTACAGTATTGCTGAAGCTAATGTATATGATGCTTCTTACGTGAAACTGCGAGAAGTCGCTTTGAGTTACCGTCTACCTCGCTTGTGGACGCAGAAACTGCATTTGCAAGAAGCTTCCGTTACACTGACGGGACGTAACTTGTGGACTATTTATAAGAGCGTCCCTAATATAGATCCGGAATCGGCTTTGACTACTGGAAACGCACAAGGAGTAGAAGCCTATTCATTGCCTACAACACGTTCCTTTGGTGTGAACCTTTCCGTGAAATTCTAAATGTGAACCTTTAAATAATAGGATAAGATGAAAAGAAGAATATATTTTTTATATATAATATGGGTACAAGTGGTTGCCATTTCTCTATCATCGTGTGATGATGAATTGACTGATATCAACCGCAACCCCAATGCCACTGAAAATCCACAGCCGGCTTATTTACTTGCCGCTGCACAGTATCATGCCGCCAATCTTTATTGGGGAAGTAGTACGAACTATAATTCTACTCTGTTGTGGGTGCAACATTGGGCTAAAATACAATATACAGAGCCAGATTGCTATAATGTGGATAATGGCAGCTTTACCACTACGTGGGACACCGGCTATGCAACGCTAATAACTGACTTGAATGCTATTATCAGTTCGGAACTCGGAAATGATAATTATCGAGGGATAGCTACAGTGTGGCGTTCGTGGGTTTACCTGTTGCTGACCAATCTGTATGGAAATATACCATACAGTGAATATGCACAAAGTGTAACACCCGCTTATGATTCACAAGAGACTGTTTTGCGCGGGCTTTTGGAGGAGTTGATCGCTGCTGACCAGTTGCTTTCTACCACAGGAGGAACGGTAGAAGGGGATTTGATTTACGGAAATGATATTACCCGCTGGAAACAATTGGCCCACTCCCTACGGCTACGTATCGCCCTTGAATTAGCTGACCGGGATGAGGATACAGCGCGTCGGGTTATTGCTTCCCTTTGGGATAATCGTAACAGTGTAATAGATAGCAATGATGCTATAGCCCGTTTTGTTTTTACTTCTTCACCACAATGGAATCCATGGGCATCTGCTTTCAATTCACGTGATGATCAGCGGGTATCAAAAACGTTGATTGATAAACTGAATGAATGGAATGATCCGAGAATTGGAATTTTAGCCCAGCTACCTCAAGACGAAGGTGTGAAAAACTATGTAGGAGCTGCCAATTCCTTATCTGCTGATGCCGCTAATAATCAGGGATTTAATAAAGTTTCCCGTCCCGGTACTTATTTTTTGAAAGATAGCTCTCCGGCTGTATTTTATACGTATGCCGAGGTCTTGTTTATCTTTGCAGAATCCGCTGCACGCGGCTGGATAACGGCTGATGCGGAAACGCTCTACCGCGAAGCTATTACTGCTTCATTGAATCAGTTTGGCATTATAGACAATCGTATAATCGATTCCTATTTACAGCAGGAGGCGATTCGGTTCGACGCCGCACATTGGTATGAATCTATCGGCTGGCAGAAGTGGATCGCTTATTATGGACAGGGACCCGATGCTTTCACTGACTGGCGCAGGCTCGGTTATCCCCAGCTTATCCCTGGTCCCGATTCCGTTTTGGGTTCCGGAGAGTTACCTCGTCGCTTTTTTTATCCCGTAACGGAACAATCACTGAATGGTAAGCAGTATCAGATTGCCATATCCCATCAGGGAGCAGATGAGATTACTACCCGTTTGTGGTTTGATGTAGCTAATAAAGAACGATGATACCTCCGTGTCTCCGGGCTGCAATATGCGTTTGAAAAATATCCGTTGAATTTAAAAAAAACAGAATAACAATGAACACTGACATTACATTTATCATAGCAGATAATCAGGATATAACCAGAATGGGAATGCATGGATATATTTCCGCTATATTCAGTGGATGTCGCATGATAGATGTGACAGACAAGAAAGAGCTCATGCTTGCATTGGTAGAATGTAATGACAGTGTCGTTATACTTGACTATACACTGTTTGACATCAATGGTATAGAAGAGTTTCTTATTATAGAAAAACGTTTTCCGAGAGTTCGTTGGATATTGTTTTCCAATGAATTGAGCGAAGACTTTATTCGTAGGATGAGTATAGAAAGGAATATTGGTATGATTTTGAAAGAGAACTCCGGTGAGGAAATTCATTCTGCATTGATGTGTACAGCACACGGGGAGCGATTTCTTTGTCATCAGATAACCAATTTATTGATAATCGGTTCCGACAAACCGGAAATTCATTCTGTTTTGACTGTTACAGAGATTGACATTCTTAAATTGATAGCACATGGGAAATCTGTGAAAGAAATAGCATTGGAAAGAACCTCAAGCATTCATACTATTATCACCCATAAAAAGAATATTTTCCGGAAGTTGGGTGTGAATAATGTATATGAAGCAACTAAGTATACTTTACGCGCCGGGCTGATTGAAATGGTAGAATATTATATATGATATTCAGAAGAGTGTTAGGATAAGAGTTAAGAAGAATTTGTAGGCAGGAAAATTCTCTGTATCTTTGCCCGCATGGCAAAAAAAGGTGAGTTACATATAAGAAATAAGCACAATGGTCAGTATGATTTTCCATTGTTGATGGAAAATTATCCTCCATTAAAGAGATTCGTATCGCTCAATCCCCTCGGAATACAAACTATAAACTTTTTTAATCCGCAAGCGGTGAAGGCTTTGAACAAAGCATTATTGGTAACTTATTATGGCATCCGGTATTGGGACATACCGAAGCAATATTTGTGTCCGCCTATTCCCGGAAGGGCGGATTACATTCATTATATTGCCGATCTTATCCAGCCGAACGGAACAACACCGGATTTACCGGCAGGAGATGCTAATGGACAGAAGTCTAAATGTAGATGTCTGGATATTGGGGTAGGTGCAAATTGCATTTATCCGATCATAGGACACACTGAATATGGATGGACCTTCGTTGGTACTGATATTGATCCGGTTTCGATAGAAAATGCACGAAAGATAGTGACTTGCAACCCTGTGTTGGCTCATAAGATTGACTTGCGACTTCAGAAAGATAGTAAGAAGATTTTCGATGGAATTATTATGCCTGATGAGTATTTTGATGTGACAATATGCAATCCTCCGTTTCATAGTTCGCGTGCAGAGGCGGAAGACGGAACGTTACGCAAATTAAGCAGTCTGAAAGGTACGAAGATAAATAAAGTGCAGCTAAATTTCGGCGGGAGTGCGAATGAACTTTGGTGCGAGGGCGGAGAAGTTCGTTTCTTATTGAATATGATTTCCGAGAGCCAAAAATATCAGAAGAACTGCGAATGGTTTACGAGTTTGGTTTCTAAAGAAAAAAATCTGGAAAAGTTATATACCAAATTAAAATCGGTGAATGTGTCCGAATATAAAGTTATTCGAATGCAGCAGGGAACTAAAAGTAGCAGGATATTAGCTTGGCGATTTGCTACCAACTCATAACAATGAGTGAATATCGAACTGTTATTTGTTTAACCTATTAATTAAATAGAATATTATGGAAACCAATTACATCACTTTGACAAAGGAGAATATTGCAAACGAACATATATGCTGTGCTTTCTCAGATAAGAAATGCAAGGATAGTTATGAACTCAAAAAAGAATGGCTGAAGAAAGAGTTCGATAACGGCTATGTGTTCAGACGTATTGATGAACGGGCAAAAGTGTTTATCGAATACGGTCCTGCTGAAAAAGCATGGGTTCCGGTGAATGCTCCCAATTATCTGATGATAAACTGTTTCTGGGTGTCAGGTAAATATAAAGGTTGCGGACATGGTAAGGCATTATTGCAGTCTGCCATTGATGATGCAAAATTGCAGGGGAAAGATGGGCTTGTCACAGTGGTGGGCACTTCTAAATTTCATTTTATGAGTGACACGAAATGGCTGTTGCGACAAGGTTTCCAAACAATAGAAAAACTCCCTTACGGATTCAGCCTTTTAAGTTTGAAACTAAACCCGGCTGCTCCTGATCCTTCTTTTAATGATTGCGTGTTGAGCGGTGAGTGTCCGGATAAGGATGGAATAGTCGTTTATTATACCCATCGCTGCCCGTTTACGGAGTTTCACGTTCGCGGTTCTTTGGTCAGTGCTGCTAAGAGCAAAGACATTCCATTGAGAATAATTGAATTGGAAAGTATGGAACAGGCGCAAAATGCACCTACTCCGGCTACCATATTTACTCTTTTTTATAATGGCAAGTTTGTAACGACTGACTTAAGTGTATGCCTTGAAGGGCGATTGAGCAAAGCATTGGGCTGTGATTCAGGAGAATAGCTGACTTGGAACCATGTTACGTCTCTGATATGTTTAGCTAATGTTTCTTATTTTTATTTTGCAAATTTAAATTGTGTCTGCACATTTTTTGGAAAATACATACCTTTGGATAATTAATGATTAAACACGATTAAGAGTTTTATGCGTTTTTGGGTATGTATTTTTGTGCTTCTATTTGTACACAATCAATTTTCAAGGGCTGATAAAATTATAAATAATGACTCTTTGTATACAGAAAAATATATCAGAGATATTTATATTTCCAACCCCAAACGTGCTTTACAGTTGTTGGATGAGGCCGAAACCAGAAAAGCCTTCCCTCTGCGTCTGATTAATGAATTGCGCAGTTTGTCATATCGTAATATGTATATGAATAAACTAGCTTTTATGTATGCAAGGAAGTCGTACTTGCTTGATTCCATCTCTCAAAGAGAACCTAAGCACATGTTGAAGATGACGGTTTATTTAGCTGAACTTTCATCCATAATGAGTAAATATAATGAGAGCATGCATTATGCTCTTAGTGGAATTATGCAGGCTCAAAAACTGAAGGACAGAGAGGCGGAAGCTAGATTGCTTTTTTGCATAGGAGAGAATAATTGGAGGCTGTCATTGAAAGATGAGGCGTATAATTATTTTGGTCGTACGATTGAATTACTGCGTGGGTCAAAGGATATGAGAGAAATGATGCTGCTTTCCTATTATTATGGAGCAGAGATGGGATTTTTAATGACAGATTCCCGTATTGATGAAGCTTTGGCTCTTGCTTATGAACGTGAAAAACTTCTTAAAAAATTAGAGAAAGTACCGGAGGTTCCCGAAGGCTACATTGATGGTCAATATAGCTATTTATATGCAAATTTGGCCTATATTTCTTATTTAGAAAAGAAATATGCGCAAGCAGAAGGATATTATCAAAAATATCTGGCAATAAAAGAATCTCATACTCCGGATGGCAAGATGTATTCGATTCCTTATTTGATTCTTTCCAAACAATATGAGACAGTAATAGACAACTGTAAGGACTTTAAAGAATTGTTGAGAACACAGCGGGATACCTTGAACGCTCAATATTTAACTATACTTAATAAGGAAGTCCAGGCATATCTGGGGCTGAATCGTTATAAAGAAGCCGCAGAAATACGTGAAACCATCATTGCAATAACGGATAGCATTAACAGTACCGACAGGAAAAATGCTGCATTAGAATTGAACGCGATGTACGGTGCTTCCGAAAAAGAAGAATACATCGCCGAGCAAGCCTCACAGCTAAAAATAAGGAATGTTTCACTCTGCTTTTTGGCGTGTATTGTAGTGCTGACCCTGTTTATACTTTGGCGTTTGTGGCGTTTCAACCATATAATCGAGTATAAAAACAGGATGCTTGCCAAACTGATAAACGAGAAATTTGCCAATAAAAAAGATGGTAATCAGTTATTGGAAGTGTACGAGGAACAGGAGGTTTCATCAGAATTGGAACCGGAATTGATTTCTCCTGAAGAACAGGATGAACTTTTGGACGAAACAGACAAAGAAAGTGGGGAAGAAGAGGAGAACAAGAAAATATTCCAGGAATTAAATCATACAGTCGTTCAAAAACAGCTATATCTTTCTCCAGAGCTCTCAAGAGAAGATTTGGCGCAGATTGTACATCTGAATAATGCACGCTTTGCCCGGATGATAAGAGAATGCACCGGAACTAATTTCAATGGGTACATCAACGGACTGCGCATTAATTATGCGATCAAGCTAATGAAAAAATATCCTAACTATACCATACGTGCCATCGCTGATGAATCCGGATTTAATAGTGCCCCGATATTATATAACCTTTTTAAGAAAAAGACGGGAATGACTCCTTATGAATTTAAAAAAGCGCAGGACACATTGAGGAATTAAATAGTTCTACTAAACAATTTTCGTTTTTCCCGGTTTATCTATTGATAACTAAATATTAATGGAAATGATACAGGTAAGGATAAAGAGGGTTTACGAAGATTTTTCAGAAACAGATGGATACCGGGTGTTGGTAGATAAATTATGGCCACGCGGAATGAAGAAAGAATGGTTGAAATACGATTATTGGGCAAAAGACATAACACCATCCCCTACATTACGTAAATGGTTTCATGAAGATATTCCCGGACATTGGGGAGATTTTGTCACGCAGTATCAAAAAGAGCTGGATGCTTCTCCATCAATGGCTGATTTTCTGACTCTTATCAAACCACATCCGGTGATAACACTACTTTATGCTTCAAAAGAACCGGTGTATAATCACGCCCGAATTCTTCGCGATTATCTGGAAATGCGTTTGAGAGAGTGAAATTAAAGTAATTTTATCTGTTTACGCTTTCTGTCGTTCACTCAATTTCCTACCTTTGTAATCTAAATCAAAATCGTGTAATCATGAAGTATAAATTATTGGTTCTTGATGTAGACGGAACACTCCTCAATGATGCGAAAGAAATTAGTAAACGTACATTGGCTGCCCTGTTGAAGGTTCAGCAAATGGGAGTACGTATCGTATTGGCATCCGGCAGACCGACTTATGGCTTAATGCCACTAGCTAAGATGCTCGAACTTGGAAACTATGGAGGTTTTATCCTTTCCTATAATGGCTGTCAGATTATCAATGCACAAAACGGAGAAATTCTGTTTGAACGTCGGATTAATCCCGAAATGTTGCCGTATCTGGAAAAGAAAGCCCGTAAAAACGGTTTTGCTTTATTCACTTATCATGATGATACGATCATAACGGATTCTCCTGAAAATGAACATATCCAAAATGAAGCCCGGTTGAATGACCTGCAAATAATCAAAGAAGAAGAATTTTCTGCTGCCGTTGATTTTGCTCCTTGTAAGTGTATGCTGGTGAGCGATGACGAAGAAGCATTGCTTGGTTTGGAAGATCACTGGAAGAGACGACTGAATGGGGCGTTGGACGTATTCCGTTCGGAGCCCTATTTTCTGGAAGTAGTTCCCTGCGCCATCGACAAAGCCAATTCTTTGGGTGCTTTGCTGGAGGTGCTAGGTATGAAGCGTGAGGAAGTGATTGCTGTGGGCGACGGTGTGTGTGACGTAACAATGATTCAATTGGCGGGGCTGGGCATAGCTATGGGACATTCACAAGACTCGGTGAAAGCCTGTGCCGATTATGTGACTGCTTCGAATGAGGAAGACGGAGTGGCCGTTGCAGTGGAGAAGGCTATCATATCCGAAGTGCGTGTAGCCGAAATTCCCCTTGACCAACTGAATGCGCAGGCACGCCACGCATTGATGGGAAACTTGGGAATTCAATATACCTATGCCGACGAAGACCGTGTGGAAGCAACAATGCCGGTAGACCATCGTACCCGTCAGCCTTTTGGCATTTTGCATGGCGGGGCTACTCTTGCATTGGCGGAAACAGTTGCCGGACTCGGTTCAATGATTCTTTGCCAGCCGGACGAGATTGTAGTAGGAATGCAGGTCAGTGGAAACCACATATCTTCTGCACATGAAGGAGATACAGTGCGTGCAGTAGGAACAGTTGTACATAAGGGACGTTCCTCCCATGTATGGAATGTAGACGTGTTTACTTCAACAAACAAACTAGTGTCTTCCATACGGGTAGTCAACAGTGTGATGAAAAAGAGATGACCGACGAAGAAATAAGTAATTTGACAACTATTGATGCATTTATTCAGCGGAAGCAGCCGTTTGCTGTTTACCGTATTCCCGGGGAGAAAGTTCCCCGTCTGTTGACACAGGCGGAAGGAGCGGTACGTCTGATATACGACCTGAAAGAACTGAATGGACAGAGAGGATTTGTCATCGCTCCGTTTCAGGTGAGTGAGACGTGTCCTGTCGTATTGATTCAACCCGATCAGTGGGGGCAACCTTTGCCGATTGACAATGATACGGCAGAAGAACGGGAAGTCGCTTTGCGGATGCAAGGACAAGAATCGTTCCTGACTTCTTCTACGGAGGAATATGCCTCCTGCTTTCATACCTTTATAAATGCTTTGCGTGATAATACTTTTGATAAATTAGTACTTTCACGTCATCTTACTATTGATAAAGTATCCGGTTTTTCCCCTTTATCTATATTTCGTGCAGCTTGCAGGCGTTATATTCATTCATATATATACTTGTGCTACACTCCGCAGACAGGAATCTGGTTGGGAAGCACTCCCGAAATCATTTTATCGGGTGAAAAAGATGAATGGAATACAGTAGCGTTGGCCGGGACACAGCCTTTGCAAGATGGTAAACTGCCCCAAATATGGGATGAAAAGAATCGGAAAGAGCAGGCTTATGTAGCTTCTTACATTCGTCGCCAACTCCTTTCGTTGGGTATTCATTCTACGGAGAACGGGCCTTATCCGGCTTATGCAGGTGCTTTGTCACATTTGAAAACAGATTTCCAGTTTTCTTTGAAAGATAACAAAGGTTTGGGAGATCTCTTGAAAGTGTTGCATCCAACGCCTGCTGTATGCGGTTTACCGAAAGAAGAAGCCTATCGGTTTATATTGCAGAACGAAGGCTACGACCGCCGCTATTATTCCGGCTTTATCGGCTGGCTGGACCCGGAAGGGCGAACTGACATCTATGTGAATCTGCGCTGCATGCATATTGAAGATGAACAACTGACTCTTTATGCCGGCGGTGGACTACTGGCTTCTTCGGAATTGAATGACGAATGGCTGGAAACGGAAAAGAAGTTGCAAACCATCAAACGGCTGATTGCAACGCCTCCTTTAAAATCATAAACTACTAATAATTATCATCATGTATACAGACAAGAAGAACATACTCCAGTTGGTTGCGTTGCTCGAGGCGCACGGGATTACTAAGGTTGTGTTGTGTCCGGGTAGTCGTAATACGCCCATCGTACATACTTTGTCTAATCATCCGAACTTCACCTGTTATGCAGTGACGGATGAACGGAGTGCCGGTTATTTTGCTATTGGTCTTGCGTTGAATGGTGGTAAGCCCGCTGCTGTGTGCTGCACTTCCGGTACTGCATTATTAAATCTTCATCCGGCTGTAGCGGAAGCATTTTATCAGAATGTTCCTTTAGTTGTCATTTCAGCAGACCGTCCCGCTGCCTGGATCGGACAGATGGATGGACAGACAGTGCCGCAACCGGGTGTGTTTCAAACGCTGGTAAAGAAGTCGGTCAATCTTCCGGAGATTCATACGGAAGAAGATGAATGGTATTGTAATCGCCTGGTGAATGAAGCCTTGCTGGAGACGAATCATCATGGAAAAGGCCCGGTGCATATCAATGTTCCTATTTCCGAACCGCTGTTTCAATTCACGGTAGATGCACTCCCGGAAGTACGTGTGATAACCCGTTATCAGGGATTGAACGTCTATGACCGTGATTATAATGATCTGGTCGACCGGATGAATAAATATCAGAAGCGCATGATTATCATCGGTCAGATGAACCTTATTTATCTGTTTGAAAAAAGATATATCAAGTTATTATATAAACATTTTGCCTGGTTGACGGAACATATCGGCAATCAGACAGTTCCCGGTATTCCGGTAAAGAATTTCGATGCGGCACTTTATGCCATGCCCGAAGAGAAGATAGACCAGATGGTTCCCGAATTGCTGATTACTTACGGAGGACATGTCGTTTCCAAACGATTGAAGAAGTTTCTCCGTCAGCATCCGCCTAAAGAGCATTGGCACGTATCGCCGGATGGTGAGGTGGTCGATTTGTACGGCTCATTGACTACAGTGATCGAGATGGACCCGTTTGAATTTCTGGAGAAGATCGCCAGCCTGCTGGATAACCGGACTCCTGACTATCCCCGTGTATGGGAGAATTATTGTAAGATTATTCCCGAACCGGATTTTGCCTATTCGGAGATGTTGGCTGTCGGTACATTATTGAAAGCTTTGCCGGAGTCCTGTGCATTGCATCTGGCAAACAGTTCGGTAGTTCGTTATGCACAACTATATTCGATTCCTCCTACAATTGAAGTTTGTTGCAATCGGGGAACAAGTGGTATTGAAGGATCGTTGTCTACCGCTGTCGGTTATGCGGCAGCTTCCGACAAACTGAATTTCATAGCTATCGGAGATCTAAGTTTCTTCTATGATATGAATGCGTTGTGGAATATCAACGTCCGTTCCAACCTGCGTATCCTTTTATTAAATAACGGAGGAGGAGAGATTTTCCATACTTTACCGGGATTGGATATGTCGGGCACCTCACATAAATTTATTGCAGCAGTTCATAAAACGTCAGCCAAAGGCTGGGCGGAGGAACGTGGTTTCCTTTATCTGCAGGCACAAAATGATGAAGAGCTGACTGAAGCAATGAAAACTTTCACCCAGCCGGAAACTATGGAACAACCTGTGCTCCTGGAAGTGTTTACCAACAAAAACAAGGATGCACGTATGTTGAAGAATTATTATCATCAATTAAAACAAAAATAAATTATGCCAACACAAAGAGAGTGGACAACCATCAGAGAATACGACGATATTCTTTTTGATTATTATAATGGAATTGCCCGTATCACAATCAACCGTGAACGTTATCGGAATGCATTTACCCCGACTACCACTGCCGAAATGAGTGATGCATTGCGCATTTGCCGTGAAGAAGCGGATATTGATGTGATTGTAATTACCGGAGCCGGTGATAAGGCGTTCTGTTCGGGAGGCGACCAGAACGTGAAAGGACGTGGCGGATATATTGGGAAAGACGGTGTGCCTCGTTTGAGCGTATTGGATGTACAAAAGCAAATCCGTAGTATTCCGAAACCTGTGATTGCTGCCGTGAACGGCTTTGCCATTGGTGGCGGACACGTGCTCCATGTAGTATGTGATTTATCCATTGCTTCGGAAAATGCCATTTTCGGTCAGACAGGTCCTCGCGTGGGTAGTTTTGATGCCGGATTCGGTGCATCTTATCTGGCGCGTGTGGTAGGACAGAAGAAAGCACGTGAAATTTGGTTCCTTTGCCGCAAGTATAATGCACAAGAAGCATTGGATATGGGATTGGTGAATAAGGTAGTACCTTTGGAACAGCTGGAAGATGAATACGTGCAATGGGCGGAAGAAATGATGTTGCTTAGTCCATTGGCTTTGCGCATGATTAAAGCGGGATTGAATGCCGAACTGGACGGCCAGGCAGGTATTCAGGAGTTGGCAGGTGACGCAACATTACTTTATTACCTGACGGATGAAGCACAGGAAGGAAAGAATGCGTTCCTGGAGAAACGTAAACCGAACTTCAAACAATATCCGAAATTCCCTTAAAATAATAGGCTAATGAAAGACTGATTGTGCAGTAATTAGCAGATTGAAAAGATATTCATTATGGATTGTAAGATAGATATTATTCCTCGGTTGCTTCATTTCAAGCAACCCGCGGGAACTTCCCGGGGAACATATACTACACGAAAAGTCTGGTATCTTCACTTTACTTCTCCTGATTTTCCGGGTAGAGTGGGAATTGGAGAATGTGCGCCTTTGCCTGCGTTAAGTTGTGATGATCTCCCTGATTACGAAGATATATTAATAAGAACTTGCCGGCAAGTAGAGGAAGAACAGGGAAAATTGGATAAAGATGGTCTATGCAAGTATCCTTCCATCTTATTTGGCTTGGAAACGGCTATCTGGCATTTCTTTGCAGGGAGTTGGGCTTTGTCCGATACGGCTTTTTCACGTGGAGAGGTAGGGATTCCAATCAACGGCCTGATCTGGATGGGAGATTTTGAAAACATGTTATCCCAGATCGAGAAAAAGATGGAAGCCGGATTCCGTTGCGTCAAACTAAAGATTGGCGCTATCGACTTTGAAAAAGAATTGGCATTACTACGTCATATTCGTACCCATTTCTCTTCTAAAGAAATAGAGTTGCGTGTAGATGCAAACGGTGCTTTCTCTCCGGGTGATGCAATGGAAAAACTGAAACGTCTGTCAGAATTTGATTTACATTCTATCGAACAGCCGATTCGTGCCGGACAATGGGAAGAAATGGCTCGGCTCACTTCTGAATCTCCGTTGCCAGTAGCATTGGATGAAGAGCTGATAGGATGCAACACGCTGGAAGAAAAAAAGAAACTGCTGGCAACCATCCGTCCGCAATATATCATCATTAAACCATCTCTCCACGGAGGAATATGTGGAGGGGATGAATGGATTATGGAAGCGGAAAAGCAACATATCGGCTGGTGGATCACTTCCGCTTTGGAGTCCAACATTGGTTTGAATGCTATCGCCCATTGGTGTGCAACATTCAATAATCCGTTACCACAAGGATTGGGAACGGGTATGCTCTTTACTGACAATATAGAAGTGCCTCTTGAAATCAGAAAAGATTGTCTGTGGTTTTGTAAATGATGGTATTTAGTGGTATTTAAAGGATATTCTGATGATATTCGATCGACAACAACAGCGCTTGCTACTGGAAGGAAAAGAATACACTTTTGAAGAAATAAGCCAACTGATAGTAGGAGGAGCAGAAGCTCATTCTCCTGCTTATTGGGATTTATATCTTTTCCTGAACGAATGGTTTAATGATTCTCCTGTTATTACAGTTCATACATCGGGCTCCACGGGTATACCTAAAGAACTGATGGTACGCAAGGATCAAATGATGCAAAGTGCACGTCTGACTTGTGAATTTCTGAATTTGAAGAAAGGTGAGTCGGCATTATTATGTATGAATCTCCGTTATATCGGTGCAATGATGGTGGTCGTACGTTCATTGGTTGCAGGTTTGAATTTGATTATTCGTCCTGCTTCCGGCCATCCGTTGGCGGATATAAAAGAACCTTTGAGATTTGTTGCAATGGTCCCATTGCAAGTTTATAACACGTTGCAGGTTCCCGAAGAAAAAGAGCGATTAAAACAAACGGATATTCTGATTATAGGAGGCGGAGCCGTTGATGAGGCTCTGGAAACGGAGATAAAACATCTTCCGACTGCTGTTTACTCCACTTATGGCATGACTGAAACTTTGTCGCATATTGCCCTTCGTCGTCTGAACGGAGCATCGGCTTCAGAACATTATTATCCATTTCCTTCAGTAAAATTGTCTTTATCCGCAGAGAATACGTTAATCATCGATGCCCCTTTGGTATGTGACGAAACATTGCAGACCAATGACATTGCACGTATCTATCCCGATGGAAGTTTTATGATTCTAGGGCGGAAAGACAATGTGATTAACAGTGGAGGAATTAAGATTCAAGCAGAAGAGATGGAGAAGTTACTCCGCCCGTTTATTCCTGCATCCTTTGTCATTACTTCAGTTCCGGATCAGCGCTTAGGACAGGCTGTCACTTTATTGATAGTAGGACAATTGGATACGAGAGAGCTAGAAAATAAGTTGCAGACAACATTGGAACCATACTATCGTCCCAAACATTTTTTATTACAGAATCTATCCCACAGACGGAAAACGGTAAAATAGACCGGGTCGGCTGCCGCGCTTTGGCAGCATCATACCTTTCCCATTCGCATCAGTTCCCATCCATAGAACTACATGATGATGCAATGTAGTTGAGGTTTCCGGTAAAACTAGTGAACTTGTAAATTGAGGAACCCCGAGTGATTTGGGGTTCTTCGTCAAATTTGGTGGTACTTCTTCTATTGTGAATAAATAATCTTCGCTCTCAGTAGTTTAATTCCTGCCCTATTGTACATCTGTCTTTTTACCGCTTTAATTTTATTCACTGTCCCCTCCAGTAATCCGTTACTGAAGGGGATATCAATAGCTGCCTGTACTGCCTCCCAGTCTTTTTCAATACCATATGCAAAGTTCGTCAGTGCCATATTCCGTGTTGCCTTCGCTTTTTCAATCCACTTTCTAATATCCTTATCATAAGTGTTCCCATTAATCATATCTCTGAAATTCTGACACACGCTTAAAAGTTCTTTAATCTGCGGTGAGGACTTATACAGTTCCGCTAGTTTAGGATTATCCGATTCTCCCTTTAGAATGTATTTGCGTATCTGATTCTGTGAAACTCTCTGTATTTTACTTCTGTTTTCAATGCTCTCATTATGCTCCTTGACTTCCTTCCTCTTTTGTTGATACCTTTTTC
>NZ_GG774949.1:2337471-2507130 GCF_000162555.1 Bacteroides sp. 3_1_23 | reverse complement strand
CACAATAATATTTGCCAACCTTGATGAACTAACTCCAAAGTATGACCGTAAACTTCAAGATCCTCAATATGACGGGAGTAGTAACTGTGCAATCGGTGACTGAAATGTCCGCAATAAGGACAGGAAGCCCCTTTGCCAGCCGTATGTAGAAAGACCGTCAATGAGCCAACAGCTTCAGAGATACCATCTTGTTGCAGATTATCGTAGCCAAGACTGAATCTGAAATCATGGAATAATCCCCTATTTGTAGGAGCATTTTCTTTTTTTGATGTATATTTGTACGTTGTAGATATGACTTGTTGCATTGTAACTCTTAATGATGTGGTGTCTTTAAAGTTACTAAAAAGCAAACATATCTACAACTTTTAATAGGATTAAGAAAGAAGAAGACAGTTGAAATAAAAAAGAGATTACCACCAAATTTGACGAAGAACCTGATTTGGCAATTCTATTTCTCATATTCTCATGAATATCAGTCAACCTGTTGAAACATAATGTAATAGAATATGAGAAATACTTTGAAAAGTTGGCATTTCTCATACTTTTCCTGTGCTCTATCCCTAAAAACAGGCATTTCTCATACTCATTCTTGTTATTTCTCATAGCAGTTGTATAACAATCTACTGCTATTTTACGCCTGAATCATTAATAGTAAAGTTATTCTTCATTATAGATAAACTTGTTTTGGGTTAATAGTAAACTTGTTTTTCACCTATTATAAACTATAATTGCAAGCTTTGATTATATAATTGCAAGTTTTATTTTTATAAATGCAACCTTTGATTATAAAAACGAAGATTGCATTTATAGTTTATGATTAGTCAAAAATAACTTTATATATAAGGGTTTGCAAGTTTGCTATTAGTCGATAGCAACTTTACTGTTAATACTTTCCGGACGGACAAGTAATAGTTAGTATGTGGTGATAAGGAGAGACTGTTATGTGCGATAGATTAACAAAAGTAACAATGGCAGATAGTCTTTCAGTTCATTGCGCAAAAGTTCCATTGTCTTTTGCTTATAACGGTTGATGGATTTCACACTAAGATTCATCTCTTCTGCAATTTCTACATGCGTTTTGCCTTCAAAGAAGCTTTTCATAAATACTGTACGGTAGTTCTCCGGAAGTTTGTACAATGTTTCGTATAGCATTCGGTACAGTTCGTCAAGAGTATATACACTATCCGGTTCTGTTTCATAGACTGGAGTTTTCTTCTGTATGTTTTCCGCATAGCTCCATTCATATTCCTGATGTTTCAGGAAATTCAGGCAACTGTTTTTCACGCACATCTTGATATATCCCAATGCTGTGTTCGATTGTAGGTCGAAAGAATCGGTATCCATCTTGTCCCATAATGAAGCGAATACATCCGAAACGATGTCTTCACGTGTCTCTTTATCATCAACAAACCTTTTTGCATACAGACAAAATGGGGCATAATACTCCTCATAAAGTTGTTTGAAAGCCCGTTCCTTAGTCTGTTTGGAAAAAGATATTTTCATTATTTAGAGGTTCTGTAGTTTTTCATTTTGCTGCAAATATATAATAAGATAATTATCAAAGCCTAATTTTCGATTCTTTTTTTTGCTTTCAACACTAATGAATAGAAAATAATCAGATGAGGCTGTCCTTTTGTATATAGGTTGATTGTATTATATATAAACAGGATTGAAATATGAAAAACAAGTTTTTTTTATTGGCTATAACCTTTTGTTTGCCAATACATTCTCAAGAAATTTCCAAGTCTTTTATTCCGATGGCTGAAATACCTGTCGGAAGTTTTTATATGGGAAGTGACGGATTAGGCGAAGATTTTGATGAGGCTCCTATCCATCAGGTAGTAATCTCTCGCCCGTTTCGTATGGGAATCACTGAAATAACGAATGCGCAATATGAATCATTCCGTCCGGAACATCGGGCATTACGAGGAAAAAACGGTGTTTCGCTGGAAGATGATGAAGCAGTTGTCAATGTGAGTTATTCCGATGCTGTTGCCTTTTGTGAATGGCTTAGCCGGAAAGAAGGCAAAAACTATCGTTTGCCAACAGAAGCGGAATGGGAATATGCTTGTCGGGCAGGCACATACACACTATTTTCTACAGGAGACGGGTTACCTGCAGTTTATCATCGGAATCAAAAAGTGGTTCGTGACTTTGATCCGGTATCTTTAAAAGTAGCCCAGACTCCTCCTAATACATTCGGGCTTTATGATATGCATGGAAATGTGGAAGAATGGTGCTTGGATTGGTATGCTCCTTATTCCGCAGAAAAGCAGAAAGACCCGGCAGGACCGTTGACCGGAGAGTTTCGGGTCACTCGAGGAGGGAGTCATCACACCCCGGAGAAATACTTGCGAAGTGCCAATCGACTGGCTATGCTCCCGGAAGATAAACATTCCCAAACCGGATTTAGAATTGTGGAAGCAGATACTCGTTTGAATGTATCGGGAACATCTGCCCCTGTCCCGTTCAATCAGAAATCTGTAGAAAATACATCTATAAAATGGAAAAAAGTATCTGCTATCACACCGATGTTTTTGCCTCCGATACCATTTGTGGTACGTCCGGTATGTGATTCGAATACCCCATTTTATCTGCATAATCATCAGCCTGCAGTTACGTGGTGTGATAATGGAGATTTGCTGGCAATATGGTTTTCTGCAAATGAAGAGAATGGGAGAGGGATGGTAGTACTCGGTTCCCGCTTGCGTGCCGGGCACACTGATTGGGATGTGGCTTCTTTATTCTTTAAAGTTCCGGATCGGAATATGACAGGAAGCGCTTTGCTCAATGACGGGAAAGGAAAATTGTATCATATCAATGGAGTGGAAGCATCGGGAGACTGGCAGAATCTCGCAATGGTACTACGTACCAGCACAGATAACGGTGCTTCATGGAGCACTCCTAAACTGATAGCTCCCGAACATACCAAACGTCATCAGGTAATAGCTGGTACGATTCGCACACGTGAGGGATGGCTGGTTCAAGCCTGTGATGCGGGTCCCGGCAGTCATGACGGGGCAGCTGTTCAAATCAGTAAAGATGGAGGAAAAACATGGTGCGATCCTTGGGATGGCGCTCCTTTGCCGGATTTCAAAGAAGGAGGAACGGGAAGTACAATCGCAGGTATCCATGCGGGAATTGTACAATTAGGGAACGGAAGTTTGATGGCTATGGGGCGTGGTAATAGCATACGGAATAAAGAAGGAAAGCTCCGAATGCCAATGAGCATATCAGATGATATGGGAAAGACCTGGAAATATGTAGCAAGCGAACTCCCTCCTATTGACGGAGGTCAGCGTCTTGTTTTAATGAGACTGAATGAAGGACCTTTGCTATTGGTTTCTTTCACAGACCATCCGCAACGTACGCCTTTGGAAGAACGTGGTCTGGAATTTAAGGATAAAAATGGAAATGTGAAGAAAGGATATGGCATGTATGCGGCTCTTTCCTACGATGAGGGAAAAACATGGCCGGTAAGAAAACTACTGACGGACGGTGAATATCGTTTTTTAAACGGTGGAGCATGGACGGGATATTTCGAAATGGATGAAAATCATGCTGAACCACGTGGCTATCTTGCAGGAACACAAACTCCTGATAATGTGGTTCATATCCTTAGTAGCCGATTGCATTACCGCTTCAATTTGGCATGGCTCGAAAAATAAAATAAAAAAAGTTTGTTTTTGCTGTCCTTTTCCAATTACTTCAGTTGTATTATAAGTGTAATTACAATTAAAAGATAAGATTTTGAAAGAAAATATGGAAAATATGAGTCCGGAATCATTGCTCCGTAAAGCACAAGCATTGGGAGATGATATTAAAGAAATGGAATCCATTGATGTATTGGGTGCCTATTATCAAGCACAAACCAAAATAAAAACTAATAGAAGAAAGAACATGTATAATCAACTGATGCGTTATGCAGCATTTCTGACTATACCTTTATTTCTCTCTTCTCTGGTTTTGGGATATTTATATTTTAGTGGAACAGAAACCGACGAGAAATATGCAGAGGTGGTAACCGCTACCGGTTCTGTCATACGTTATGAACTTCCGGATCATTCTGTAGTATGGTTGAATGCAGGTAGTACATTGCGTTATCCTACCACTTTCAAGAAAGACAACCGGTTGGTAGAACTGAAGGGTGAGGCATATTTCGAAGTGCAGGCAGACAAAGATCGTCCTTTCTATGTAAATACTCCGAATGGCTTGAGCGTATATGTTTATGGAACCAAATTTAATGTAGCTGCTTATGAGGATGATAATTATATAGAAACAGTATTGGAAAAGGGTAAGGTAAATGTGATAACCCCCGATCAGGAAACAATCGTATTGGCTCCTGGAGAACAGTTGCTTTACGACAAACAGAGTCAAAAGTCGAAAAAAAATAAAGTGGATGTCTATGGAAAGATAGCTTGGAAAGATGGAAAACTAATTTTCAGAAATGCTTCATTAGAAGAAATCCTGAAGCGTCTGGAACGACATTTCAATGTAGAAATTCAGTTTAACAATAGGTCTGGAAAAGAATATAAGTACCGGGCTACTTTCCGGACTGAAACTCTGTCGCAGATATTGGATTATCTGGCCAGGTCTGCCGATTTAAAATGGAAAATTGAAGAACCGCAACAACAGGCAGATGATACATTATCAAAGACTAAAATTAGAGTAGATTTATATTAGAGTAGTAACCCTTAAAATAAAAGCCCATGGAATAACACAAGAGAATAAAAGAAAGGAAGAAAGCTGCTACCAACAGCTGTCTTCCTCCGAATTTTCCAGATTCACGGTACAAGGTCTCGCAAACACTAGCCGGAATCAAACCATAGTTCATTTAGTAATAAACTTTAGTTAGCCACAAATGTATGAAAAAAAATCATTCATTTACAGCATTATGTCCTAAATATGCTTTAAATCTAAAACTTCCTTTAGTTATGAGGATTAGTCTAGCACTACTTTTCGCAGTAGTATTACAACTTTCTGCCGAAGATGGCTATGCCCAGCGAACGCGGGTTGCCATTTCAATGAACAATGTATCTGTAGAACAGGTACTGAATAAAATAGAGGAGACGTCCGACTATGTTTTCCTTTATAATGATAAAACAATTCAGAAGAATCGTATTGTTTCTGTGAGAAACAATTCAGGTAAGATCCTGGATATTCTTGATGAGGTATTTAAAGGAACCAACATTACTTATACAGTGGTTGATAAGCAGATTATCTTGTCTACCAATAAATTGAATGTAACAGAGCAAGATCCGACTATTCAGGTAAAAGGTACAGTGAAAGATACAAAAGGAGAACCTTTGATCGGAGTGAATGTGAAAGTAAAAGGGACAACTACCGGTGCTATTACAGATTTCGACGGAAACTTTCAGATTCAAGCTAAAAAGGGAGCGGTATTGGAGATCTCTTATATTGGATATGCTTCTCAAGAGGTGAAGGTTACAGATAATAAATCGCTTTCCATTGTGATGACGGAAGATGCAAAAGTCTTGAATGAGGTTGTTGTAACGGCTTTGGGCATTAAACGCGAAACCAAGTCTTTGACATACAATGTGCAGCAGATTGGCGGCGACGAAGTGGCAAAGGCGAAAGATATGAATGTGATGAGCAGTCTTGCCGGTAAGGTGGCGGGTGTGAATATCAATGCAAGTTCATCCGGTATTGGAGGCGGTGCCCGTGTGGTAATGCGTGGTACGAAGTCTATATCAGGTAATAACAACGCTCTATATGTAGTAGATGGAGTTCCTTTGGCTAATATATCAGGTGAACAACCCGACGATCAGTATACGGGTGCCGGACAATCCGGTGACGGATTGGCTAACTTCAACGCTGATGATATAGAATCAATTTCAGTACTTAGCGGATCGGCCGCCGCTGCACTATACGGTTCGGCTGCTGCCAATGGTGTGGTACTTATCACAACGAAGAAAGGAGCTGTAGATAAAACCAGATTGACTTACAGTAATAATTCAACTTTCTATTCACCATTCCGATTGCCGGAATTCCAGAATACGTATGGTTCGGAAACTGGAGAGTGGTATAGTTGGGCATCTAAATTGTCATCTCCTACCGATTATGAAGTTAAAGATTTTTTTCAGACAGGTTACAATGTAGCAAACACTGTAAGTCTGACTACAGGGACACAAAAAAATCAAACCTATGTATCCGTAGGTGCTGTGAATGCCCGGGGTATCATTCAGAATAATGACTTGGACAGATATAATTTCTCTGTTCGTAACACGACCTCTATGCTGAATGATAAACTGACGATGGATTTAAGTTTTATGTATTCTAATGTAAAGGAACAGAATATGTTGTCGCAAGGAGAGTATGCCAATCCATTGGTTCCCGTTTATTTATTTCCGCGCGGTGATGATTTCTCGAAATATCAGTATTATGAACGATATGATGTAGACCGTAACATAAAAACACAGTTCTGGCCATTGAAAGAAAATGGATTATCCATGCAGAATCCTTACTGGATTACGAACCGGAATATGTATACCAACAAGAAAGACCGTTTTCTGGCAAGCGGTTCACTAAAATATACGATAACAGATTGGTTGAATGTTTCCGGACGCGTGAAACTGGATAAGGAAACTATCAACTCGGAAAAGAAAATGTATGCTTCCACTTTGAATGTGATTGCTGAAAACTCGGATAAAGGAGCATACGTGCAATCGAACAAGAATACCAGTCAGATATATGCGGATGCCATGTTGAATATCAATAAATATTTCTATCACGACACATGGAATCTGACAGCATCTTTAGGTGCCAGTTTATTGGATTTGGATTATAAGGAACTTAATTTTGGCGGCGGATTGCTGACCATTCCTAATCTGTTTACTTCTAACAATGCGAACGTTTCCGGTAAATTAACCTATAAAAATACGAACTATCACGACCGTACCAATTCTTTATTCGGAACATTCTCATTAGGATATAAGGGCATGGTTTATGTAGACGGTTCGTTACGTAATGACTGGATATCTGCTTTGGCAGGAACAAACCATTCTTCCATATTATATCCTTCTATCGGTGCTTCAGCGATTCTGACTAATATGTTTACAATGAAATCTAACATTCTTTCTTATGCAAAGGTCCGCCTTTCATATAGTGAGGTGGGTAATGCACCGGAAAGATTCAGGGCTATCACTACTTACGCAGTGTTGGGAGGGTTGAATACCACTTCTTATTTCCCGATAAAAGACCTTAAACCGGAGAGAACTCATTCATGGGAAGGAGGATTTAATTTAGGTTTGTTTGATAATAAACTGACACTGGACGTGACAGCTTATAAGACATATACGGAGAATCAGCTCTTCAGTCCGGAAATTTCTACAACAACCGGATATTCTAAACTATATGTAAATGCAGGTAAAGTAACGAATAAAGGTATTGAGTTAGCTCTTGGCTTTAAACAGAATATAGGGCCTGTAGATTGGAAAACAACTTTACTATGGTCGCTCAACAGAAACCGCATTGACCAATTACTCCCTGAATATACAAATGAAGAGTTGGGAGTGACAGTACATCTGGACGAAATGGATGTTTATTCATTAGGCGGTGCCAAACAACGGCTAACAGTGGGGGGCTCTATGGGAGATGTATATGTGAATACAATGAGAACTGACGAGCATGGATATATCTGGATGAATTCAATGACAGGTGCATTGGAAACGGATAAGAATAATTATGTCTATGCCGGTAATACCAATCCGAAATATACTCTTAGTTGGAGAAATGAATTTAATTGGAAAGGAATCAGTCTCGGATTTATGTTGAATGCCCGTGTAGGTGGTATCGGAGTTTCTGCCACTCAAGCTGTAATGGACTATTATGGAGTGTCTAAGACATCGGCAGAAGCGCGGGATAATGGTGGCGTGAAAGTAAACGGTCAGATGATTGATGCCCAGACATGGTATCAGACTATCGGAGCTAATGGTACAGGTTATGTCGGTTCTATGTATGTATATAGTATGACGAATGTTCGTTTGGGAGAATTGACATTGGGATATGATATTCCGATCAATAAATGGTGTAAATGGATTTCTGGATTGAATGTGTCCTTTGTAGGACGTAATTTATGGATGCTATATTGTAAGGCTCCATTTGACCCGGAATCTACTGCAAGTACAGGTACTTATAACCAGGGTATGGACTATTTCATGCAACCGAGTTTGAGATCGATGGGATTTTCTGCAAAGATTTCTTTCTAATTGGATAACCTTTAAAAAAAATAATGATGAACATACGTAAGTTTTTTAAAGTAAGGAACTACTACTTACTCCTTGGAGTAATCATGATAAATGTAGGTTGTACGAAGAATTTTCTGGAGTACAATACCAATCCTAATGAAGCAACCGATGAGATGACGGATTGGGATAATGTGAGAACTGGTTCTCTTCTTTTACAGATGGAGCAGAACGTACTGGTGGTAGCACAACCGGGACTTAATATCGGTTCGGACAGATATCAGACTGTGGAAGTGATGGGTGGAGATGGTTATGTCGGCTATTTTGGTTTTCCTGCTCCCAGTATCAATTCTGCCGGTCGTTACAATTGGGATAAAAGAAGTTGGTATGGTGATATGTTCACTACCAATTACCTGACGACTATGAATGCTTGGCGTGAAATAAGAAAAGCGATTAACAATGACGAAGATCCCCGGTTTTCTATGGCACAAATTCTGAAAGTAGCGGCAATGCATCGTGTGACAGATACCTATGGTCCTATTCCTTATTTGAATTTTGGAGTTTCAAAAGAAGTGCCTTATGATTCGCAAAAGGATGTTTATTACAGATTCTTTGAGGAGTTGGATGGAGCTATCAATAACTTGGATAGTTACGCAGCATCCGGAAATAAAGTTTTGTCATCATGGGATTGTGTGTTCAACGGTGATGTTACATCTTGGATAAAGTTTGCCAATTCACTTCGCTTGCGTCTTGCATTGCGTCTTGCCTATGTGGATGAAACAAAGGCAAAAAGTGAAGCCCAACTGGCTATTGGCAACAGTTATGGTTTGATGAATGTAAAGTCTGATTTAGCAGAACTTCAGCATATTACTCCGATAGCGACTTATGAAAGTCCTCTGTATATTCTGAAAGGATGGGATGATATTTGTATGGGAGCGACGCTGGATTCATACATGAATGGTTATCAGGATCCACGACTTTCTGCTTACTTCGAGGCAGGTACGGGTGGAAAATATCGGGGTATAAGAGCCGGAATGTCAAAGGACGTAAGTAAGGATAAATATATAACAGGAATCTTTGCCGAACCACAGGCAACCGCTACTTCCAATGTAGTGTGGATGCGTTCATCCGAATCATATTTCTTGTTGGCGGAATATGCTTTGCGTTGGGGAACGAATGCCGATGCTAAAAAGTATTATGAAGATGGAATAAGAATGTCTTTTGATGAACATGGCGCATCGGGAGCTGACGCGTATCTGACAAGAACTGCGGCGGGTGGATATGTGCCAGCCAATTATGAGGATCCGGTGACATCATCTCATTCCATGGATGCTTTAGGTACTGTTTCTATTGCTTGGGATGAATCGGGGGATTTTAAAACAAATCTGGAACAAATCATTACTCAAAAGTACATTGCTCTTTATCCGGTGGGACAAGAGGCATGGACAGAGTTCCGCCGTACCGGTTATCCGAAAGTATTTCCGGTTGTTGTGAACGAAAGTTCCGGAGGTTCTGTAGACACAAATATACAAATCCGCAGATTACCTTATCCGGAATCGGAATATAATACGAATAGAACAGAGTTGGATAAAGGCATCACACTTTTAGGTGGCGTAGATAACCCGGGTGTCAGATTGTGGTGGGATGTGCCTAATAAATAATTGGTTACTTAAATAATGCAGAATATGAAAAGAAATTATGTATATTTTTTGTTCACCTGTCTCTTGACATTTGTTGTGAGTGGTTGTGATACGGATATTGAACCGGAAGTTATACAGGCAGCTAATACTTATAATGAAGAATATTATCAGAACCTGCGTGAATATAAGAAAACAGATCATGCTATTTGTTTCGGCTGGTATGCCGGTTATACTTCAGAAGCATCTCCTTCGCAGGGGCTTCATTTCACTGGTCTGCCGGATAGTCTGGACATTGTCAGTCTGTGGTCAGGTATTCCTTCCAACAATCCGGCTTATGTAGAAACGAGTTATTATAACGAGCGTTATTTGCCGACTGCTTATGAGGAAATGAATTATATCCGTACAGTAAAGGGAACTCGCGTTGTGATGTGTACGATTTGCCGTATTGGAAGTACGGAGTTTCCTAAAACCGACGCAGGTATCGAGGCTTATGCTTTGCATCTTGCGAGATGTGTGTTGCGTAATGATCTGGATGGTTTGGACTTGGACTACGAACCGGAAGGCGACTGGTTGCAAAATGATAACTTTACAAAGTTTATAAAGGTATTGGGAAATTATTTCGGTCCTCAATCGGGTACAGACAAATTATTAATTGTTGACTTCTATAATCAGCTTCCTCCTAAGGAAACAGAACCTTATGTCGATTATTTTGTACGACAATGTTACACCACCGGTAGTGCTCAAAGTTTGCAATCTAAATTTGACCAGCTTAGCAGCTGGTGTCCTCCTGAAAAATTCGTTGCTACGGAACAAATGGGATGGTACTGGCAGAATGGTGGAGTCGAATTTACGGAAGCCGATGGAAATAAAGTAGATTCATGGGGCAATCCAATCTATTCTGTAATAGGTATGGCACGCTGGAATCCTACACAAGGACGAAAAGGCGGATTCGGCGGATATTATTTTGAATATGAATACAATACCACTCGTCCTGCTAATCAGGCTATAGGTGATAAAGAGAAAGCCGCTATTCCTTATTATAGCCTTCGGCGTGGTATTCAGGAACAAAATCCTGCCGGAAAGCCTGTACAACAGTCTACTAAACAAGAAACGGAAGAAGAAAATGGATGATTTTTAAATTTGTATGCAAGGTATGAAAACATTGAATAATATAAAAAAGATATGGGGAGTTGCTTTGATAGGAATAGCTTCTTTTATGCTGCAGGGATGCCAGGAAGCCGCTCAAAAAGGTGACGGGTTGTTAATGACCGGAACATCTTCGGATAGATTGGTAAAGTTCGCCATTGATGGATTTCCATCTGCGTATGCTGTTTCTGTGACTTCAACTTCTCGCGTTGAATCGGATATTCAGGTGAATTTGGCTGTTGATGCAAGTCTGGTTGATACTTATAATGAGGAAATGGGAACCAATTATTATCCCATTCCGGATAAATCATATACATTTGAAAATCCGGAGGTTACGATTTCAGCAGGACAGGCAATTTCTTCTGCTGCCTCTCTTTCAATTGCCGATGATTCGGAATTTGTTCCGGGACGTGTTTATTTGATACCGGTTACCATAAAAAGTGCGACGGGAGATTTGGATATTATAGAAGCAGGGCGTACTATTTTCCTGAAAGTATCTCGAACATTGCGTTTCCATGCTCCGTATGTAGGACAGGCTTCTATGGCTTATCAATTTTTGCTTCCGGATCCTATTCCTTCTTTGCCTACTTATACATGGGAAGTGAAGATTTACGCCACTAAATTCCGTTCTTCCGGAGCTTCCGGTACTACCCGTGTTTGCTCATTTGGAGGTAGTGAAGCATCTGTAGAAGGGGGAGCGATTGATGATGGAGGCTTTAAATGTGACCAGAACCTGCTTCGTTTTGGTGAAGGAACGGATGAACCGAACCAGTTGCATGTAACAACTAAACAGGGTAAAATGTCATCGAATACTCGCTTTGCTTTAAATACCTGGTATGCTGTTGCCTTGGTAAATGACGGCAGTACGTTGACATTGTATATCAATGGAGAGAAAGATAACTCAATGACAGTTGCTCCGTATGAATATGCGCTTTATGGAGTACAGATCGGTATGCCTTCAAAAGGTTATCAATCTTCACAATTGTTTTATGGTCGTTTGAGTGAGATGCGTCTTTGGACTCGTCCTTTGTCTGCTCGTGAAATTAAAGCAAATGTATGTGGGGTAGACCCTTCTACCAATGGGCTTGTGTCTTATTGGAGAATGAATGAAGGAGAAGGAACTACTTTCTATGATTTATCTCCGTCAAAGCGTGATATCAGTTATAAGAATGGAATCACGATTGACTGGACTTATGATGATACGAATAAATGTCTTGAATAAGGTAATAATAAATGAATAGACTGTATGATAATGAAAAACAATATAAATAGATTAACTCTCCTTTTGCTTGTTTTATTGGGAGGAGTAGGATTCACATCTTGTTCGGATGATGACAATGATTTTATTGAATTGCCGACAATAGAGATGCCACAGTCGGAGGCAGGACCTGTTTCTATTGATTATAGGGAGATACTGGATGCAGGAAGCTATGTTTATGATTATACTATCAAACTGGATAAACCTGCTGCTACTACTTTATTGTGTGACATTGCCGTGGACGAAAGTATGGTAGAGGCTTATAACGCTGCAAATAACACGTCTTATAAGATGATGCCCGCTTTTGTCTATGAGTTGCAAGCTAAAAATGCGATAGTGAAGGCAGGACAGCAAGAATCCAATTCCTTATCAGTTAAGTTTTCATCATTGTTCGGTTTGGTGGAAGGTGAAGAATATTTGCTTCCTATTGTTGCAACAATAGATGAAACGTGTGTAGGACAATTTGTAACGGACACTCGTTCTGTTTCTTATTTTACGATTAGCATTGATGGGGAATTGGATTATATACCGGGATTGAATATGAGTTCTTATTCAACGGATATGTATCGTACGTTAAGTTTCGCAAATGATGAAGTAGTTACGATTGAAGATAATACACATACGTTTGAAATGCTTGTATATCCATATAATTGGCACAGTGGAACTAATTATATAGGTACATGGCGTGGTAAGGATACCAACAATAATAATGAGGTTTTTAGTGGTTGTGAACTACGTGTAACTGGTGCAACGGGAGCGTCTAATATTGGTAATCGTCAATGTGACTTGACATTGGCTAATCAAAATATAACGTTGCCGGCTAATCAATGGGTTAGGTTGACTATTACTTGTGACGGAACGAAAACGGGCCAGAATACTGAGGTTGCTTATCGTTTATATATTAACGGTGAGGAAGTTGCTTCTGCAAAACCTACTAAACGTTGGGGACCATCCTCTTCTCAAAGATTCAAGGTGGGATATACGTTGACTGGTATTCAGTTTGGTAATACAAGTTCAAGTATGTATTTTGATGGTCTGATTTCTGATATTCGTATGTGGAAGAAGTGTCTGACAGCGGAAGAAGTAAAAGCTAACTTGCGTACAATAGCTTCTCCATCTTCTTCGGACTTATATGGCTATTGGAAATTGGATGAAGGAGAAGGAAATACATTGAAGGACAGTTCGGGCAATGGGCGTGATTTAACTTTCCCGGCTTCGGCAAATATCATTTGGAATGCAGAATTCAATGATTTGCCTCAAGATAATTAAAATGTGATTTTATATTGGGAGTTATTGTGTTTTTACGTAGCTCCCAATATTAACTTAAAGAAATGATGATGAAACGTTTTATGTCAGCTTTGATCGTTTTACTGTGCTCTATTGTTGGCGTATGTGCGCAACAACAGGGAAGAGCTGTATTGCGTTTTGATACTACTACTTGGAATTTTGGTAATATTCAGGAAGTAGGAGGCAAAGTGAGTCATACTTTTCATTTTACTAATATGCATACTTCTCCGGTTGTGATTGAAGAAGTGATTTCAACTTGTGGGTGTGCCATTTCTGTTTATAGTAAACAACCTGTAAAACCAGGGCATACAGGCACTATTACCGTAACTTTCGATCCTAAAGGGCGAACAAACTTTTTCTCTAAGAGTATAAGGGTTGTTTCTAATTCAGGGCAAAGTGTCAATACTCTTTGGGTAAAAGGCACGATAAATACAATGAATCGTATAGAGGATGAATATCCTTATTCTTTATCATCAGATATTCTGGCAGACCGAATGACTCTATCTTATGATCTGTTACAACATAATGGGAGGCCAAAACAATTGGAAATTAGAATCTATAACCGATCGGATAAAATGGTCAGGTTGTCATACTCGCTGTTGGATAAGAGCGGATGTTTGTCGATTTCTATGCCATCATCTCTTCAAGGTCGATCTTATGCGACTATAAAAATAACAGCTTCTCCTTTAAAAGGCTTTTACGGTACATTTAAAGATAAGATTATTATTAGTGCCAATTCCGTACACAGTTCTCCTATACAAATCTTTGGTACAGTGATTGATGATATGAGAAAAGTAAGCACGGCAACTGCTCCCCGGATGAAATGTTCACAATCTTATTTTAATTTGGGGAATATCTCATTAAAAAAGCATATTCAGCGAAAAGTAAAAGTTACTAATGAAGGGGCGAATCCTCTTATTATCCGCAAGATAGAATGTCCGGAATTTGTTTCTACTAATATCCGGGGTGAAAAGGTTTTGAAGCAAAATGAGTGTCTGGAGGTTCTGTTTGAATTAAATGTATCATCTTCAAACCATCTATTGGATGCAAAGGTCAAGTTGATAACAAATGATGCTCATCAACCTGTACATACAGTTATATTTGAAGGAGAAATAGGTAAGTAGGATTGAATATCTCTATTTGAAAGATTAGAAATACACTATAAATTAATTGAGTCATTTTACTGCATATAACATTATGATAAAACGATTGTATATCTTGGTGATAGTACAGATGGTATGTACTTTGGGGTTTACTCAATCCTCTCCCTCGTTACCTGCTTACAAAGATCGCTGTTTGTCGATAGATATAAGACTTTCAGATTTACTTTCCCGCATGACTTTAGAAGAAAAGGTCGGTCAGTTACTTTGTCCTTTAGGTTGGGAAATGTATGAAATCCATGGTAGTGAAGTTCATCCTTCCGAAAAGTTCAAGCAATTAATCAAAGAAAGGAATGTAGGAATGCTTTGGGCAACCTATCGTGCCGATCCTTGGACAAAGAAAACTATAGCAAATGGACTTAATCCGGAACTGGCAGCAAAGGCAGGAAATGCATTGCAAAAGTATGTGATGGAGAATACCCGTCTGGGAATTCCGATGTTTTTAGCAGAAGAAGCCCCTCATGGGCACATGGCAATTGGTACTACTGTTTTTCCTACGGGTATCGGAATGGCGGCTACCTGGTCACCGGAGTTAGTAAAAGAAGTTGGTCAAGTTATCGCTAAAGAAATTCGTTCCCAAGGTGGGCATATTAGTTACGGTCCCGTACTTGATCTGACCCGTGATCCCCGTTGGTCCCGCGTGGAAGAAACATTTGGGGAAGATCCGGTATTAAGCGGTATTTTAGGGGCGTCTATGGTTGACGGTTTAGGTGGAGGTAATCTATCACAAAAATACGCTACCATAGCTACCTTGAAACATTTTCTGGCATACGCTGTGCCGGAGGGTGGACAGAATGGTAATTATGCTTCAGTGGGTATTCGTGATTTGCATCAGAATTTTCTTCCTCCTTTTCGTAAGGCAATAGATGCAGGGGCATTGTCTGTAATGACTTCATACAATTCGATAGATGGGATACCTTGTACGTCGAACCATTATTTGCTGACTAAACTTTTGCGTAATGAATGGAAGTTTCGCGGCTTTGTAGTTTCCGATTTATATAGTATTGAAGGGATTCACGAAAGCCACTTTGTTGCTCCAACCAAAGAGAATGCAGCCATACAATCTGTAATGGCTGGCGTTGATGTTGACTTGGGTGGGGATGCTTATACCAACCTTTGTCATGCAGTTCAATCCGGACAAATGGATAAGACTGTGATTGATACGGCTGTCTGCCGGGTGTTACGGATGAAGTTTGAGATGGGCTTGTTTGAGCATCCTTATGTGGATCCGAAAATTGCTGCTAAAACAGTACGCCGTAAAGAACATATCGAACTGGCACGTAAAATCGCACAGTCTTCCATAACACTTCTCAAAAATGAGAATTCAATTCTTCCTTTAAGCAAGATGATAAATAAGGTGGCGGTAATTGGCCCTAATGCTGACAATCGATATAATATGTTAGGGGACTATACAGCTCCGCAGGAAGATAGTAACGTGAAAACTGTTCTTGATGGAATTATAACAAAATTATCTCCTTCTCGTGTGGAATATGTACGAGGCTGTGCTATTCGTGATACTACAGTGAATGAGATAGAACAAGCAATTGAAGCTGCCCGTCGCTCCGAAGTTGTAATTGTGGTTGTGGGTGGTTCCAGTGCCCGTGATTTTAAAACGAGCTATAAAGAAACAGGTGCGGCTGTAGCTGAAGAGGGTAGTGTAAGTGATATGGAGTGTGGAGAAGGATTTGACCGTGCCAGTTTATCCTTACTTGGTAGACAACAAGAACTATTGGAATCTTTGCAAAAGACAGGTAAGCCTTTGATTGTCGTTTATATTGAAGGTCGTCCTTTAGAAAAGAATTGGGCTTCGGAATATGCTGATGCACTACTGACTGCTTACTATCCGGGGCAGGAGGGTGGAAATGCCATAGCGGATGTTCTCTTTGGAGATTATAATCCTTCTGGACGTTTGCCAATCTCCGTTCCGCGTTCTGTAGGTCAGATTCCGGTTTATTATAATCAGAAAGCTCCTCGGAATCATGATTATGTGGAAGTGTCATCTTCTCCGTTATATAGCTTTGGTTATGGGATGAGTTATACCACTTTTGAATATTCTGATTTGCAGGTAGTGCAGAAATCTGCTCGTTGTTTTGAAGTCTCATTTAAAGTAAAGAATACAGGGAAGTATGATGGCGAAGAAGTATCACAACTTTATATGAGAGATGAATATGCATCAGTTGTTCAGCCGATGAAACAGTTGAAACATTTTGAACGTTTCCATTTGAAAAAAGGAGAAGAGAAAAAAGTTACTTTTGTTTTGACAGAGGAGGACTTTTTCTTGGTTAACTATACTTTGAAGAAAGTAGTAGAGTCTGGAAATTTCCATCTTATGATTGGTGCCGCTTCTAATGATATTAGGTTGCAGAATGTTATTTTAGTGGAGTAATTTTTATTAATATCTATATTAAGAGATTTCCTGTTTCGTTTTCTCTTAAATAAAAAAAGAGAGAATATTCCTTTTGCGGAAATATCCTCTCTTTCTCACCTAAACCTTTTATTTCAATTACTTGCTATTATAAGCAACCAACATCCAAACCAATTTTTCCTGTTCTTTCAAATAATCGCTCATCATCGAAACGGTTACTTCGTCTCCGGCTTGAGAAGCGATAGACAAAATCTTACGTTCTTCGCCAATCAGATAGCTGATAGACTGAAGGATATTATTCAATGCTTCGTCTCCGTTGCTTACCTTATCCACTTCATTCACATTTGCTACTTTTAGATAATCGCTGAATTTATTGGCAGGAGTGCCGCCCAACATCAAGATACGTTCTGCGATTTCATCCACCTTTTCAGCCGTGTCATCATACATCTTTTCGAATTGACTGTGGAGTACAAAGAAATTATGTCCCTTGATATTCCAGTGGAAACCGCGAAGATTGGTGTAATACACTTGGAAGTCTGCTAATAGTTGTTGCAAAGATGCTACTACGTTGTTTGCTCCCGATTCGTTCAATTTGATAAATTCTAAAGTTTTCATATTCTTCTATTTTTAATGATTTATACTTGTTCTCTTTTTTTCTGTACTGCAAAGATAAGGCGTAAAATGCTTGCTGTCAAACTGAAAATTTCTATCTTTGCATAGATGAAATCTATAACTTAATAAGATTTGATAGATGACGATACAACAATTAGAGTATATACTGGCTGTAGACCAGTTCAGGCATTTCGCACGGGCAGCTGAATATTGTCGTGTGACGCAGCCTACTTTGAGTGCAATGATTCAGAAACTGGAAGATGAACTGGGAGTAAAGTTGTTCGATAGGACAGTGCAACCCGTTTGTCCGACACCCATCGGGCAGAAAGTGATAGACCAGGCTCGCGTGATTCTGGCGCAGGCAGCTCAAGTGAAAGAAATAATCAGTGAAGATAAACAGTCATTGTCAGGCGTATTCCGCTTGGGGGTATTACCTACTATCGCTCCCTATCTGCTTCCTCGCTTTTTTCCTCAACTAATGGAAAAATATCCCGAACTGGATATTCGTGTCACGGAAATGAAGACACAGGATATTCAGCAGGCTTTGCATGTCGGAGATTTGGATGCGGGAATTATTGCCAGCAAACTGGAAGATACGTTCTTGACAGAAGAAACTCTTTTCTATGAGCAATTTTACGCTTATGTGTCACGAAAAGAATCCTCTTTCAAGCATGATATGATCCGTACTTCTGATATAACAGGCGAACATCTTTGGCTTTTGGACGAAGGACACTGTTTTCGCGATCAACTCGTCCGTTTCTGTCAGATGGAGGCCGTGAAGGTTAATCAGATGGCCTATCGTTTGGGAAGTATGGAAACCTTTATGCGAATGGTAGAAAGTGGAAAAGGAATCACTTTTATTCCCGAATTGGCAGTGATGCAATTGACGGAAGAACAGCGGCAGTTGGTACGTCCGTTTGCCATTCCCCGACCTACACGGCAAGTGGTACTGGTAACAAATAAAGATTTTATTCGCCACAGTCTCTTATGCGTCCTGAAAGAGGAAATAAAGGCGGCGGTTCCCAAGGAAATGCTTTCTTTACAGTCCATACAATGTTTGTTATAGCACATTAGGGAATCCCTTTTTCCATCGAGAACAATCTCTTTCTGTAAAAAATGTAGCAAAGTTGCGTTATAATAATACGGATATGTTTTGATTTCTAGTCTGAATTGCTTATTTTTGGAAAGTAAACAAAAACAATATTAATTACTATGAAAAAGTACATTGCAGAAATGATTGGAACGATGGTGCTCGTTCTTATGGGATGTGGTAGCGCCGTCTTTGCTGGTGGTTTGGCTGATACAGTAGGTGCTGGTGTGGGAACAATCGGCGTAGCTTTAGCCTTTGGTTTATCCGTAGTAGCGATGGCGTATGCTATCGGAGGTATTTCGGGATGTCACATTAATCCTGCTATTACATTAGGAGTGTTTTTGACTGGTCGTATGAATGGAAAAGATGCAGGTATGTATATGATTTTCCAGGTAATCGGAGCTATTATCGGTTCGGCTATTCTTTTTGCTTTAGTTTCTACCGGTGCTCATGACGGGCCTACAGCGACAGGTTCGAATGGTTTTGGTGATGGAGAAATGTTGCAGGCATTTATTGCGGAAGCAGTATTTACTTTCATATTTGTATTGGTAGTGCTCGGCTCTACCGATCCGAAGAAGGGAGCAGGCAATCTGGCAGGACTTGCCATCGGTTTGACTCTTGTATTGGTACATATTGTATGTATTCCTATCACAGGGACTTCTGTAAACCCGGCACGTAGTATTGCTCCGGCATTATTCCAAGGAGGAGAAGCATTGTCGCAGTTGTGGCTGTTTATCATTGCTCCATTTGTAGGAGCTGCATTGAGTGCAGTTGTTTGGAATTATCTGGGAGATAAGAAATAACTCTTTTAGAAGAAAGAATATAAAGAAGAAAGTAAAAGGGCGGCAGTTTCACAACTACCGCCCTCTTTTGCGTAATTAATATATTATATTAAAAAAGAGTGTGTTTCGCATGTTCACATTAGATTAGTCGTCTAAGGAAATTTCACTTCATAAGTTTTCGGCCCGCCATAAATGGTGTTGACACGAATTCTTAGTCCCTTTTTCCCCTCCATCCGGTCTTTAATCTTATCCAGTTTGAAAGACACATATCCTTCACCCAAACGTTGAGGATCATCTCCTTCACTGTTATGACGGAATTCCAGATTGATATATTCGTCCTCCGCATTGCCTTCGTCAGCAGTGGGAGCAGTCTCTTCTTTGTCATTAATTACCAGATTCAGGAAATGTTTTTTATCTTCACTATGTGTTCCGTAATATTGGAATTCAATCGTCAGATATTTATTATCCTTATTGATCCACATATAAGTCGTGTTGATCTTATCATCTCCGATTTTCTCTTCGTCGTTGTCATCTTCACCCATTGTGACGATGTCTTTGGTTAAGATTGGATTGATACCTTTCACCTGAATATTAAGGTCGTATCCATTCACAGGCTCTTCCAACTCGTTGAATATCACAAAAGCTCTTTGTCCCTCCACCCAATCTTCATTGTTCCATCCTTGTGAGTTGCTGGGATACATCTTTTTCCCGTCATCCAAAGTGAAATAAAATTCCTTGCTATCCTGGCTAATCATATTGATGGTGCTGATAGCCAGAAGATCGGACGAATTATCATCGTCGTCCAAGCATGACTGGAGAATCGGCATGGTAGTCATAATAGCAAAGATAAAGGCAATGAATTTAAATTTCTTCATATACTTACTAGGTTTTAGATTTTATAATATTTATGTTTTCTGTAGTGAAAATGCAAGAGGATAGAAAATATTGCATTCGGATCTGTTAAAGAAACAAAAGTGATAAAAGAGTTGTTCTCTCTATGCAGTATTTCTATCTTTGCTGCATTTATAAGGTAAACACGTGTATAAGAGAATGGAAGAAATAGAGTTGTCGGAACAATGTAGGCTGGGTAATAACCGGGCCCGCAAGGAACTGTATGAACAGTATGCGGGGCGTATGCTTGGCATCTGTCTACGCTATACCGGCGACCGGGATACAGCCCAGGATCTGCTTCACGACGGTTTTTTAAAGATATTCGATTCGTTCGATAAGTTCACCTGGAGGGGTGAAGGCTCTTTGCGAGCCTGGATGGAACGGGTGATGGTCAACACAGCTTTACAGTATCTTCGGAAAAATGATGTGATTAATCAGTCGACACCTTTGGAAGAGTTGCCCGAAGAATATGAAGAGCCGGATGCTTCCGATGTAGAAGCGATACCACAAAATGTGTTGATGCAGTTTATTGAAGAATTACCCGCCGGCTATCGTACTGTGTTCAATCTTTATACATTTGAAGACAAATCGCATAAAGAAATCGCACAGGTATTAGGTATCAATGAAAAATCTTCAGCTTCGCAACTGTTTCGTGCGAAGAGTGTATTAGCAAAAAGAGTAAAAGAATGGATAATGCATAATGGATAGATAGAGATGGAAGAGAAAGAATTGTGGATGAATAAGTTGAAGGAGAAGCTCGCGGATTATTCCGAGCCGGTGCCTGCTTCCGGTTGGGAACAACTGGAGAAAGAACTTATGCCTCCTGTGGAGAAGAAAATATATCCTTATCGAAAATGGATGATGGCTGCTGCAGCTGTTATAATATTAGCTGTCGTTTCGTCAGTAAGTCTGTATTTTCTAGGGACACCCGCTGCGGATGAAATACGTCATATACAAACTCCGGCATTGGCTTCCACGCCCGATGCATTGCCGGGTGTGCAACAACCGGATATGCAGGGAACTGCTGTGGAACCTGTCTTACGGCCGGTAACTCGCAAAGATCGTTTGGTGAAAGTCGACAGGAATCATACGGAGCAGAAAACAGGTGTAGATCCATTAGGGATCGGTAATGAAAATAAACTTTCAACAGGAAATGGAGAAGACTCTTTGAGTGAGGAAGATAAGAATGTAAAAGGAAATGGAGAAACTGAAAATGTAAAAGATGAACCGAAGCAGGCAGAAAATACAGATGTCAGTCAGGGACAGTCACAGGATACAGAGCGATCGAATAACAGACCGCGTCGTCCTTCCGGTAAAGACAAACTTCATATTCCGACAGAAAAAAGATCTTCTCAAAAGGGAACATGGTCAATGGGACTTTCGGTAGGAAATTCAGGAGGTGCTTCAACAGAAGTAGGTGCCGGATCTCATGCTTATATGTCACGTGTGAGTATGCTTTCAGTTTCCAACGGTCTGATGGAGACGATTCCTAATGACCAAACATTGGTTTTCGAAGATGGAGTACCTTACCTGCGTCAGGCAAAACAGGTGGTTGACATTAAACATCATCAGCCTATTTCTTTCGGATTGTCCGTTCGTAAAGGTTTAGCTAAAGGATTCTCTCTTGAGACAGGACTGACTTATACGCTGCTTTCTTCGGATGCAAAACTGGCAGGTGAAGAACAACAGATAGAGCAGAAACTGCATTATATCGGTATTCCGTTGCGTGCCAACTGGAACTTCCTGGATAAGAAACTCGTCACTCTTTATGTTTCCGGTGGAGGTATGGTTGAGAAATGTGTTTATGGAAAGCTAGGATCTGAAAAAGAAACAGTGAAGCCTTTGCAGTTCTCGGTATCCGGTGGTGTAGGTGCGCAGATCAATGCAACGAAACGTTTGGGTATTTACGTGGAACCGGGTGTTGCTTATTATTTCAATGATGGCTCCGATATACAGACTATACGTAAAGAGAATCCGTTTAACTTCAACATACAAGCAGGTGTTCGTCTGACTTATTAGTACGAACTACCTCACTAAATATAGTAACGCCATCCGGTTCGGATACCGTCACTATCCTGATTGGATAGCGTCATTATCCTGACCGGATGGCGTTACTATTTGCTATTTACTATCTTTTTCTTCAGAAAAGTCGGATAATTGAGAAAATATTAATAATATTGTCACCTGTTTATGACCTATGGCTGCATACCTTTGTTGCAAAATTCTAAGATATGGTAGATTCTACAGATGAAAAACATTTATTAATCGACTTAAAAGGCGGTTCCTTTCAGGCATTCGAAAGATTGTATAATATGTATAGTGGCAAACTGTACAATTTCATTATGCGACTCTCTTCCGGCAATCAATATATGGCCGAAGAAGTGGTGCAAGCCACTTTTATTCGTATATGGGAAGTGCATGAAAAAGTAGACCCGGCTTCCTCGTTTATCTCTTTTCTCTGTACGATTGCCAAAAACTTATTGATGAATATGTATCAGCGTCAGACCGTAGAGTATGTTTACAATGAATATCTCATGAAAAGTAGCGTAGACCGTGATTCACAGACAGAAGAGAATATTGATCTGCGCTTTTTGAATGAGTATATCGATTCTCTTGCCGAAGAACTGCCTGCGCAACGGAAGAAAATATTCATTTTGAGCAAAAGGCAGAATTACACAAATAAAGAAATAGCCGAAATCATGGGAATTTCCGAAAGTACGGTTGCTACCCAATTATCTTTGGCTGTGAAATTTATGCGTGAACAGTTGATGAAGCATTATGATAAGGTAATTACCCTTTTGTTGGCCTTTTTTGTTAATGAAATGTAATAGTAATACTTGTTTTTGGATGGGAAGTAGGATGAAAATGTATACTTGTAAATAAGTGGAAAGATGGATAAGACACATTATAAAGAGCTAATTGAAAAATATTTCGAAGAAACGATCACGGATGTCGAGATAAAAGAACTGTCAGACTGGATAAAGAATGACCGTCAGTTGCATGACTGGTGGGAACAAGAGTTTGAGAGATCGGATTCCTCCATGAACCCAGTGTTGCGTGATAAACTTTTTGCCCGGATCAAAGAAGAGACTTTGGGCAAGGAAGTGCGCCCCCTCCGTATCATCCCTTGGAAATGGGTTGCTGCCATTTTATTACCTGTCTGTGTCGCTTTCTTCACTTACTATCTTTTAGATTCTTCTCCAACGGCAGAAACACCCTTTATTGTGAAAGCGGGCAAAGGAGATAAAGCAACCATTGAATTGCCGGACGGAACAAATGTCGTGCTCAATTCAGCTTCCCAATTAAGTTATCTGAATAATTTCGGAGAAAAAGTTCGTCGCGTGCAACTGAATGGTGAAGCCTATTTTAAAGTAGCCCATGATGAGAAACACGCCTTCATTGTGCAAATCGGTGATTTGGAAGTGAAAGTGCTCGGTACTTCTTTTAATGTATCCGCCTATGAAGATGCTAAAGACGTGATAGTCGTTCTTTTGGAAGGGAAAGTTGGGGTCTATGCGCAGAAAATATCGCATATCATGAAGCCCGGCGACAAAATAGAATATAATAAAGCCACTCATAAGATAACAGCCACTCAAGTGCATCCGACTGACTATATTGAGTGGACGAAAGGAAATATGTACTTTGAGAAAGAATCTTTGGAAAATATCATGAAAACCCTTTCACGTATTTATGACGTAGAGATTCGTTTCGACTCCAATAAACTACCTAATGAATATTTCACCGGAACCATTCCAGGAGGCGGCATACAGAATGCGCTGAATATTCTGATGCTAACTTCACCTTTCTATTATGAAATGGACGGTTCGGTGATAGTTTTGAAAGAGAAATAAGTGGAACTTTCATAGAGTATCTTTGTTTATTCATCGAATAACGTCTATATTTGTGGTACACTAATTTGAAGATGCAATGAATACATTAGAGCGCAAATTGCCGATAGGGATACAGACATTTGAAGATATACGCCAAGGGAATTATCTTTATGTGGACAAAACATCTATTTTATGGCAAATAATAAATACGGGAAAGCCTTATTTCCTTAGTCGTCCCCGTCGTTTTGGCAAAAGTCTGCTTATTTCTACTCTTGAAGCCTATTTTCAGGGTCGTAAAGACCTTTTTGAGGGTTTGGCAATTGAAAAGTTAGAGAAGAAATGGGAGCAATATCCGGTTTTGCATCTTGACTTGAATGCGAAGAAATATGAGACGGCGGCAGATTTGGTTGCCATGCTAAACCAATATTTGGAAAAATGGGAAGCCGTCTATGGCGATGAGAAAAAAGACCGCAGTCCTGAAGAACGTTTTAGCTATGTCATTGAGCAAGCCTGCTTGAAAACAGGAAAAGGAGTTGTGGTATTGGTAGATGAGTATGATAAACCCTTGCTGCAAGCCCTTTTAGACGAGAACCTGCTGGATGAATACCGTCGTATCCTGAAAGCCTTTTACGGTGTACTGAAAAGTTCCGACCGCTATCTTCGGTTCATCTTCCTGACAGGAGTCACAAAATTTGCCCAAGTAAGTGTGTTCAGTGATTTGAATCAGCTGAATGATATAAGTATGAAGATTCCATACGCCAATATCTGCGGTATTACTAAAAAGGAATTAGTATCCACATTTACTCCCGAGTTGGAGCGCTTGGCAGAAGTGCAGGAGATGTCTTTTGACGATACAGTCGATAAAATGACAGCGATGTACGATGGATATCACTTTACATATAGCGAAGATGGATTGTTTAATCCCTTCAGTGTGCTCAATGTTTTTGATGGATTAATGTTTGATAATTACTGGTTCCAGACCGGTACCCCTACCTATCTTGTAGACTTGTTGAAACAAAGTGATTATGACTTACGTTTACTCATAGACGGTTTGGAAGTCGGTAGTTCCGGCTTTGCCGAATATCGGGCCGAAGCAAAGAATCCTCTTCCGATGATTTACCAAAGCGGCTATTTGACGATTAAAAATTTCGATAAATCATTGAACCTATATACATTAGGCTTCCCGAATGACGAGGTGAAATATGGTTTCCTTAAATTCCTGATACCCTATTATACCCCCATCTCTTCTGATGAAACGGACTTTAACGCCGTTAAGTTTGTCCGTGAACTTCAGTCGGGCGACGTTCATTCTTTTATGGAACGTATGAAATCATTCTTTGCCGACATTCCCTACGAATTGAATACAAAGACTGAACGTCATTATCAGGTTATTTTCTATCTTGTCTTTAAGTTGATGGGACAATATGTAGATGCGGAAGTCCGCAGTGCAAAAGGGCGTGCCGATGCCGTGGTGGAAACAAAAGACCGTATTTATGTTTTTGAGTTTAAGCTGGAAGGAACAGTAGACGAAGCTCTGAAACAAATAGATGAAAAAGGATATCTGTTACCTTATCAAACAGACGGGCGTGAGCTGGTTAAAGTCGGTGTCTCCTTTAATGCTGAAGAACGTAATATTGGTGAATACAAAGTAGTATAATTACTTATTGAGTAAAATCTAGAATAGAGCCATTCCGGAGCCCGCTTCTTTGGAATGGTTTTTTTGTTCTCTGAATTGAATAAGTTAACGAGAGTTAAAGTCTGATAGACGATTGGACGAGCGAGTATGACAGTCTGTATGCCTATCAAACAACTTAAAAGTTTTGATATATGAAAAACAGAACAACCTTTGAGAAATTCCCTCGAACAAATGCAGGGAGAAGTAAGAACTGGAAAACACTGCGGGCTCTTTGTCTGCTATTGTTTTTAAGCGTCTCTTTTACCGCTTATTCTCAAATAACGGTGAATGTAAAAGACATCTCTTTAAGAGCCTCTTTAAAGAAAATCGAGCAAGTAAGTAATTACAAATTCTTCTACAATGAGAATCTTCCTGAATTAAATCAGAAAGTATCGTTGAATGTACAGAATACAACGATTCAGCAGGTCATGAAGCAACTTCTAGGCAAAATGGAACTCACTTACAAACAGGAACAAGAAAATATCATCGTTTTGATTCGTAAAGAACAAGAGAAGAAGCGGAATATAAATGTTTCCGGAACGGTAGTAGATGAGAAAGGTGAACCTGTTATCGGTGCGAGTGTTACGGTGGTTGGAACGGCGTTAGGTACTATAACCAATTTGGAAGGGAAGTATTCTCTAACTGATGTTCAGGAAGATTCAAAGGTTGCTATTTCATTTGTTGGCTATGGCGCATTGACATTTTCGGCGAAGGACAAGCAGTTGGCAAGAGTTGTATTAAAAGAAGATTCTGAATTGTTGGATGAGGTGGTTGTAATTGGTTATGGAACGGAAAGGAAATCTGATTTATCAACCGCTGTCAGCCAAGTTAAGTCTAAAGATTTTGAAAGCATATCTTATAGTGATCCCGGACAGGCTATTGCGGGAAGAATGCCAGGAATTTATGTCAAACAAGCAAGTGGAGCACCGGGTGGCAATCCACAGATTTCTATCAGAGGTACTGGAACCATTAGTTCCGGAAGTTCACCTTTGGTTGTTGTAGATGGTTTACCGGTGACGGATGATGTGGGACTGAATTCAATCAATCCTAATGATATAGAGAGCATTAACGTTCTGAAAGATGTAGCTTCTGCAGCAATTTATGGTTCCAGAGCTGCAAATGGTGTAATTCTTATTACTACAAAGAAGGGGAAAGCTGGTAAGGCACAATACACATTTAACACATATTATGGTGTTCAACAAGTTGAGAAAAAATATGATCTTGTAGATGCATATCAGCAGGCCGAATTGATGGCTGAAGCTTTTCAATATAAGAATCAAGAAATTCCCAATTTTATAAAGCCATATTTAGAGCATCAACAGGGATTGGTAAATACCAATTGGCAAGATCATATATTTAGAGATGCACCTACAAATTATTATGAGTTATCGGTTTCAGGCGCAAATGAACAAACCGTTTATTTTGTTTCAGGCAGTTACTACAAACAAAAAGGAATAGTAATCGGTTCTGACTACGAAAGAATTTCGGGCAGAGTAAATTTGACATCAAAACTATCAAACAAATTTGAATTTGGAATTAATTTAAATCCCAATTATTCTATGCAAGATAAGATAACGGAAGGCTGGGAAGAGTCTCCTTTATCGATGGGGATTTACAATTCCTATCCATTCTTCCCGGTATATGAACCCGATGGATCTTATGCAATAAGCAAACAGATCCATGCGGTTCAAAATTATGGAGGTATGGCAGAAGTGGAGAACAATGTTGCAACTGCCAACTTAACGACCAATCAAGTTGAAAACTTTAAGATTCTAGGTGGTGCATACTTGTCTTATACGCCACTTAAAGGTCTTACGTTCAAAACTTATGTTGGAGGATATTTTATATCCAACAGAGCCGAGTATTATAGACCATCTACGATTGGGGCTTATAGGCAAGCCGCTCCGACTGTAGCAAAAGCTGCGTCTTCTACCTATGAAACCTTCAACTGGATGTCTGAAAATACAATAACCTTCAACAAGAGTTGGGGAAAACATGATTTTGAAATACTGGGTGGTATGTCATTCCAAAAAGAAACGACAAATAATAACTCTATTGATGCGGAAAACTTTCCTAATGATGATATCCCCACATTGAATGCGGCTCTTACTATAAACACCGCTTCTGCAACCCGTTATCAATGGGCGTTACTCTCATATTTTGGAAGACTGAAGTATGACTATAAGAAGAAATACTTTTTTACGGCAGCTTTACGTATGGATGGCTCATCGAGATTTGGACGCAATAACAGATTTGGACTATTTCCATCACTTTCTGCCGCATGGAGAATATCAGAAGAGAACTTTTTTCCGAAAAATGATATTATTAGTGAATTAAAACCACGTATAAGTTGGGGTATTTCAGGAAATGATGAGATTGGTAATTACTCCAGTTTGTCTCTGATGAGTAGCGCTAAATATAACTTCAATGGCAATCTGGTAGCCGGAATGAGACCAAACACATCTCCCAATGCCAACTTATCCTGGGAAAAAAATAATACTGTTAATGTCGGACTTGATGTTGGCTTATTTAGGAATGCGCTGAATTTAAACTTTGAATATTATGTATCGAAAACAAGCGATATGCTACTTGAAGTGCCGGTACCTGCATATTCCGGTTATTCTACCTCTTTACAGAATGTAGGTAGTGTTCGGAATAAAGGTTTTGAATTTGCAGCTTCATTCAAGAACCCTATCAAAGATTTTAATTATCAGATCTCTGCCAATTTCTCGACCAATAAGAATACAGTATTGTCATTGGGGGCAAATCAAAATGAAATAATTACGGCACGAAATATCACAAAAGTAGGTCATCCCATCGGAGCATTGTATGGTTATCGGATCATCGGTATATTTGAAAACGAAGAGCAACTGAAATCTTTACCTAATTATCGGGACTCACAAAAAGTGGGTGACTATATTTTCAAAAACATTGATGACAGCGATAATACCATAACGGAAAAAGATCGGGAAATCATCGGTAATCCTCACCCCGAATTTACTTATGGTGGAAACATTCAATTGTTTTATAAGAATTTTGATTTAGGTATAACGATACAGGGAGTTTACGGTGTTGATGTTATAAACAGAGACCTTCCTACTACCATTTTAAGTAGTGAAATTTGGTCTGTTATGTCCAAGGAATATTATAACAACAGATGGATAAGTCCTGATAAGCCCGGAAAATACGCAAAAGCCGGGTCAAACTCGAATACTTTAAGCAGAGAGTCTGACTTAATGATGCAAGACGGAAGTTTCTTTAGAATAAGGGATATTTCCTTGGGATATACATTGGATAAGAAGTGGTTAACGCGAACCTTTTTGACTAATGTAAGAGTCTACGTCTCGGTTAAAAACCCGCTTCTTGTTTCCAAATACATGGGGCTGAATCCCGAAAGTGAAGGCTCGTCAAATCCACTTAACGCTGGTGTGACCTTAGGACAATATCCTGCAGAGAAGAATTTTGTCGTAGGTGCTTCCATTAGTTTTTAACAACCTTAAAAATTGCATTATGAAAAAAATATTATTTATTCTCATTAGTGGTATTTTTACTATAACTTCTTGTACGAATATGTTGGATTTATATCCTATTTCCAGTTCGACTAAAGAAAATAGTTATACTAAGCCCGAAGATTTCACACAGCTATTAAATTCGGTTTATGCTTTTCTGCAATCAAACGGCCAATATGGACAAAATTTCCATTTCCTGATGGAAGTTCCTTCTGATAATTCGAAAGAAACGTCTGCCACAGTGCGTGGAGGTGTGTATTATCAATTTGAGATACTTCAGGTAGCAACAGACAATAGCATCATAGAAGCTTCATGGACTGACTGTTATAAAGCAATTCAATCTTGTAATATTTTACTTGAGCGGATAGACAATATAGCTATGGATGAACCCCTAAAAACAATTACTATAGGAGAAACCTACTTTTTAAGAGCACTTAATTATTTTAATCTTGTCAGACTGTTTGGTGATGTTCCGTTGATTCTTACCGAAACTAAAGACCCCGCAGATTTATTAAGTGTCGGTCGTGAAAATAAGTCTAAAGTATATGAACAGGTAATTATCGATTTGAAAGAAGCGATCAAAAGATTGCCTGCTATTCAGGAAGAGAAAGGAAGGGCTACTATAGGGGCGGCATATACGCTTTTGGGAAAAGTATATCTTACATTGAAGCAGTATCAGGAAGCTGTGGAAGCACTGCACAACGTAAAAGGATATGCTTTGGTGAAAAATTATTCACAAATATTCGGTCCGGATAATGAATACAATGAAGAATCCATTTTTGAAGTTAACTTTACCTCAAACTTAGAAAACGAGGGAAGTGCTTTGGCTAATCTGTTTGCACCTACAGGCGAAGGTCCGACATTGGGTATTGTGGGAGCTGTATACAACCAGAATATACCGACACAAGAATTGTACGATTTATATTCTTCAGATGACAAGCGCAAGAATGTAACAATCGGAGTCAGCAACAATAAATTATATGCAAAAAAATATGTAGGTCCTACCGTTAAGGATCAGGATTCTGATATAAATGTGATAGTTTTAAGATATGCGGATGTAGTTCTTATGCTGGCAGAAGCTTTAAATGAAATAGGATATACGGGTGACGATTCAGGTGAGGCCTTTACGCTTCTGAACAGTATACGTTCGCGCGCAGGAGTATCTACTTATGATTCAGACGATTTGCCGGATCAAACAAGTTTCAGAAAAGCCATTGCGGATGAAAGAAGATTGGAACTCGCTTTTGAAAACCATAGGTGGTTCGATTTGATTCGTACAGGTACTGCTGTCGAAACAATGAATAATAGCAGCCAGGAGAGCAGTAAGTTCACGGTGAAAGATTATCAATTAGTATATCCTATACCGCAACGCGAGATTAATGCAAATCCTGTCGTTATTAAACAAAATCCGGAATATTAATATAAAAAATAAAAATAGAGTCATGAAAGATATTTTAAACTTCATCATTATTTTATCGATGTCCTTATTGTTAGCCTCATGTGGAGATGATAAAGACGGGATAAATCAACCAGATCCGATAATAGGGTTGACAACTGAGGTATTTGAAGAAAGTATTTCTTTATCATGGGATGTACCAAACGGAGAAGTGAAGAAGTATGTCATTGTATATAATCCCGGAGACGGACTGATTGATATCGTTGATCCTGCTATAACTAAATATTCAATTGAAAAGTTGAAACCGGGCACGGACTACGAGATTGATTTGTATTGGGTGAATAATGCAAATGTACGTTCTCTTGCAAATACGGTTCATGTAACGATTCCACAGAAAGAAGGAGTGATAGAGCATATTTATATAGGCGATTTGCTTTTGCCTAATCAAGCGGCAATCGATGGTCTACAGTTGAAATACACTTCTGTGACCGGTAAATTGCGAATTGGAAATGGGACATCAGGCAGTGATATTACAGATGTATCTATGCTTGCAAACATTACCGAGGTGGGTACAAACCTTGAGGTAGATGGTAATAGTCTTCTGGAAAATCTTGATTTTCTAAAAAATCTAAAGAAGATTGGCGGTAATTTTTGGTTGAGAAATAATCCAATGTTGACTTCAATAACCGGTCTGAAAAATTTAAGTGAAATAAAGACGAATCTTTATATTATGGGAAATCCCAGCCTTACAAACTTGAATGGATTAGAAGGGCTTACGGCAGTGAAACTAATTAATATAGGGATAAGAAGTGGAAATAAATCGGACAAAGGTAATGAAAAATTAACTGACTTTTCCGCATTAAAACCAATATTAACCAGTCTGCCTACAGTAAGTTATCATTGTGAAGGTAATGCTTACAATCCATCAGTAGATGATATCTTAAATGATGGAGGGTCTGATTCTAAATAATTAATAGCTATGAAATATCTGAATATTTTGCTTATAATATTGCCTTTTATATTCTCATGCAGTAGTGATACTCCGGAGAATGATAAGGAAAAAATCCCCCCTATAATAGATACTTCTATTCGTGTCGGAACTTTTAACGTGGGTGTAGGGCAAACGGCGACAGCGGAAGAAATAGCATTGAGTCTAAAGTCTTTTTATTTAGATATTCTTTCATTGGAAGAATGTCCCATTTTGATTGATAAGAATTCCGAAGTTGAAGAGTTTTATTCAATAATAGGTAAAGCTTTGGGAATGGAATATTTTTATATCGGTGATATATCCTCCGGAAATCATTGGATTGAATGGGGAAAGGATAAAACTGGAAAATATGCTGGAAAATACAAAGTAATATTGAGTAAAACTCCTATATTGCAGTCAAAAGAATTTGCTTTGGAGGGAAAAGGTTGGACACATTCATCGACTATTCGGATTGAAACCAAGATTAAAAATAAGGAACTAACCTTTTATAGTCTGCATATTCCGGGTAGCGCAGGAGTAGTTGAAGGTTCTGTCATGAAGAATTTAGTAGATGTTGTTTTGATGAAAGATACTAGTAAAAGAATCATAGTCATGGGCGACTTCAATGATTTGCCGGAAACTAATGCCATGCAATACATCTTTTATTCAGGCTTTAAGAGTGTATGGGATGATGTGGAAGATGCTGAACAATATATTGATAAATACAAATATGGGCAGATTGATAATATGTTAATCAATAAGAGTTCAGGGATGAAAGCAGAAATTGCATATAGCGTTTATAAAACAGACGTTAGTCTTTCAGATCACCCGTTTCTATGGAGTAAAATAGATATCGGAGAATAAAACATAGTAATAATTCATAAACAGATTGATAAAATGATGAATATAAAAAGAATTGTTAATCTCATATTTTTACTCGTTTTTAGTTGTATAATCAAGGCTCAAATGGCAATATCGCCTTTCCCTAAATGGGAGAAAGGATGCCTTGATATTCATCATATCAATACCGGGCGGGGGAATTGTGCTTTTCTGATTTTTCCTGACGGAACGACCATGATGATTGATGCCGGTGATTTTGATGGCAACGAATATGCCGCTAAGTATGCACCAATGCATGCAGCTCCGATATTTCCGGATAGTAGTTATACGCCCGGTTCGTCTATCATTAATTATGTGACAAATCTATTGGGAAAGGATGTAGTGATTGACTATTTTCTTCTGACCCATTTTCATTCCGATCATTATGGTGATGTTCAGAAGGCCACTGGAACTTCCAAAAACGGATATCGTATTACGGGGCTGACGGAAGTCGGAGATGTGATTCCTATCAAAATGTATGTTGATAGGGATTATCCTGACTACCAATTCCCCGTGGATTTACGATCAAAGAATGATGGAGTAGATTTGCCTACTTTCTTGAACCTATTGGAGTTCCTCAACTATCAGGAAAAACACAACGGATTGAAAGTTGAAAAGTTCGACATAGGCTCTAATACGCAATTTGTATTAAAGAAAGAACCGAAAGTTTATCCGGGGGTTGAAGTCAGGAATATAAAATCGAATAATCGGTTGTGGACAGGGGAAGGTAAAAAAACGACTATTCTGTTTACCAAGGAAGAATTGATGGCAAAAAATGACAAGTATAGTGAAAACCAAATGTCGACGGCTATTGTGGTGAAATATGGCGCATTCAAGTATTATGCGGGAGGGGATAATTCCGGTTTGGTAGACCAAGACCATGCGGAATGGTATGATATAGAAACTCCTATGGCACCCATAATAGGAAAGGTGTCGGCAGTATCGCTCAATCATCATAGCAATCGGGATGCCACTAACCAGAACTTTCTCGAAGTGCTCGATCCTAAAGTAGTAGTGGCTCAATCATGGAGTACGGATCATCCGGGAGCGGAAGTGGGGCAACGGTTGTTATCAAAGAATATCGGAACGCAACCTAGGGATGTTTTTATGACTTACTATGATGATGAAACGGGGGTAGCTATTGGTCCTTGGTTTGCCCGTAGCTTGAAAGCGAAACAGGGGCACATTGTGATAAGGGTATATCCGGACGGGGAATATGAAGTATATGTGCTGGATGCCCGGAAAACAGACTTGGTTATATCGAACAGGTTTGGTCCTTACTCTAGTGAATAATTCTGTGGTATCTTAAACTTATTAAAAAAAGAAAGTATGAAACGTTTTATTTTATTGACAATCCTTTGTTGTCTTGTGCTTAGTATAAGTGCACAGACAGCAAGAGATGAAATATTTGAAGACATACATCGCTCGGCAGCCAACCATTATGCCTATCCTGATCCCCATTTCACAATGACTGCCCCACCCAAGGGGTATAAACCGTTCTACCTAAGCCATTATGCTCGTCACGGTTCCCGTTATAGAGTGAATCCTGATGATTATACGAAGCCGTTGGCAATTCTTTGCGAAGCAGAGAAAGACGGAGTACTTACAGATTTAGGCAAGAAGGCCCTCTGGCTTGTAGACAGCCTTGCGCGCGGAGCAGAAAATAGATATGGTGATTTGACTCCATTAGGTGCCCGTCAACACAGGGGAATTGCCCGAAGAATGTACAATAACTTTCCTGAAGTGTTTCAGGGAGCGGCAGAGGTGGATGCACGTTCTACAACCGTTATCCGCTGTATACTCTCTATGACGGCTGAGTGCTTGCAATTGCAATCTCTGAATCCGGAGTTGAGAATCAAGGATGAGGCTACTTCTTATGATATGTATTATATGAATTATGGAAATGAATACTTCAAAAAGAAGCGTCAGGAAGATGAAGTGATTGCTGTAAAGGCAGCTTTTCGGAAAGAGCATCTCCATCCCGAACGTTTGATGAAGTCTCTTTTTAATAACGATAATTATGTAAAGTGGAAAGTGGATGCTGGCAAGTTGATGAGTTATTTGTTTGAACTGGCAGCCATTACGCAAAGTCACGACACGGACCTTGATCTTTATTCTCTTTTTACCAAAGAAGAGTGTTATGATTTATGGCTAATCAGCAATCTGAATTGGTATATTGACTACGGGCCGTCTCCGCTCACTCAAGGTAAGATGCCTTATGTGGAAGCAAACCTGCTTGAGAATATACTGAATACTGTAGATACTTGCGTCGTGAAAAAAGAGGATAGTGCTACCCTGCGCTTCGGGCACGAGACTTGTCTACTTCCTTTGGCTTGTTTATTGGAATTAGGTGATTGTGCATATCAGACTACTGATATAAATAAATTGTCAGATATATGGCGTAACTATCGTATCTTTCCAAAAGCTTGTAATATTCAGTTCGTTTTTTACCGTAAGAAAGGAAATGATAATATCTTGGTGAAAATTTTACTCAATGAACAAGAAATGAAACTTCCGCTTGCAAGTGAGCTAGTACCCTATTATCATTGGGAAGAGGTGGAAAGATATTATAGGAATAAATTGGCTACTTTTGTCCATTGAAAGAAACAGTAATATACAAAAACTGGTCTTAAAAATGTTAGTCACCATTCCGGGAAGTAAGTAATGATTGCTTATCTTTCTGGAATGGCTTTTTTATAATCAATTAAATGAAAAGTTTTATGGAAAATTCATGTAATGATGAATTGTTTTGTTCATTGAAAAATGAACTTCGTGAAGTAACCGCACAAATCAATGTGCATAGTGAAAAATTAATGGAGCTGCTCGACCAAAAAAAAGAATCGTCAGTCAACTGACTCGAGAGATGTCGCATCTCACGCCTGTCACCATCGAGTATCGGGGAAATCCGAAGCAATATGTCTCTGTTGTGCTCGATGCCATCAATCTGGGTAGGTTGACGTATGACGGAGTAGCAAATTGCGAACAGACTTTTCGTGCGTTAGCAAGCGTTGTAGATGTGATAAGCCCTAAGAATGGGAAAACGCTTAGTGTAGAGACGCTGGTGTCTTATGAGAAGAAAAAGCGTGCCGGAGAATTTGAGGAAAAATAATATAAAATAAAAAGACGATTGTTGTATAGTTGAACAACAATTCGTATATTGACCTCCAAAGAAAGAATTTGAAAAAGCAAAGATATTAAGAAAGGAGTATTATGGAAGCAAAAACAAATGAGGAATTCTTTAACGTCAGCGCATTAATAGATGAGCGTTTTGGTAAGGAAGGAACTGTTACTCGTGCGGAAGCAGAAGAAAAAGCGTATGCTTTCTACACCGGGCAAATTATCGAAGACGCAAGGAAAAAGGCTAAGATTACTCAAGCAGAGTTAGCCCGGCGTATCGGTTCCGACCGTTCTTATATTTCAAGAGTGGAAAGTGGTCAGACAGAACCTAAGGTTTCTACCTTCTATCGTATCATGAATGCGTTAGGTTGTAGGATAGAATTTTCGATGTCTTTATAAGAAGCGATTAAAAAAACATGGTGGGAAATTTGAAAAAGATAACTGTCTTTTTCAAATTTCCCACCGTTTTTTTGAGGAAGAAAAAGGAAAAAGGTGAGGGTAGGTGAGGGTCAATTTCTAACATTCGTATTTTTTTTTAGAAGAAAATAGAAGAATAGAAATAAGAAATATAAAAATGAAAAGTTGCAAAAGTACCCTCACCAACCCTCACCTTTTTGCGTGCGAAGGAGATGAAATCTTATTCATATAGCCTGTTTGATTTCACCTGTTCCGTATCAATAATGAATACAGTGTATCTTCTCCCGTTTTTTCCCTTATGAAATTCGAAGCCGTGTTTGGACATCACTTTTCCCAGTTGGGCTTTGGTTCCGTGAGAATATTGATACCCCGTCCGTTCGCGAATCAATTCCGCAATTTCAGTGACCGTCAGATAATGCACCTTTTCGAAACGTTCCGGTTTGCGGATATGTGTCAACACCAGTTCTTCTTCCGGTGAGTGGAAAATGAAATCCTCGTTGTTTTCTTCAATCCGTGAGTTTTCCGACTGGGTGAACCAATACTGATACCCCGGCTTGTTGAGCAGATACTTGATTTGTGCATACAACTGCGCATAGTTTATTTTGATAAACTCCATCGAGTTGACATGAAAGCAGAGAAAACGGCGGTTACCTGTGGTGTCGTGAAGCACTTCCTGGTAATTGCATGTGCCGGCAAAAGAAGCCGTATGAGGAAAGTTTTGCGAACGCCGCGCGTATGGCAGGCGGATGCTGATTACTTTGCGGGTAACCAAATCCTTGAAGATATTCAGTTCCCGTCCGCTCATCCCTTCAAACTCATCCAGATTGATAAGCATCGCCTGCGCTATTTTAGCCAGATCATCCTTGTTGCTCGGGTTGATAAGACCGGTAGAAAGATAGGCGCGCAATTCGGGCGGCAGCAGGTTGTTGATAAACGTAGTCTTTCCGATGTTCTGTATTTCGCTGCAAAGCAACAAAACAGTGTGGTTCACCACATCGTCTTGTGTGGCGGCAGCGCACATTCCCACCAGATAACGTTCCAGACATTCTACCCAAAATTTCTGGTGACTAGTATGCACGCTGTTGGCAAGGATACCGATATAATCCGTTCCGTCCCATTCAGGCAGCGAGTCTAAATACTCGCGAATAGGATGGTAGGTGATGCTGAAGTCGGAGTAGATCAGATTCTGAATCGTCTTGACGGTGCACGAATAGCCCAGTTCGTTCATCTCCATCCAAATGCTGTTTTCCATCATTTCGTCGAGAATATGGAAAGGTTCCGGTTGCTCCGTGTCCGTTTTCCTTCTGCGATATTCCATGATATGAAGCACTTCGTTGTAGCGTGTATCGTAATTTTCTTTGATATGTTGCTCAATCTGTAACATTCGCTTCTGCGTACTATTCAGCTTGCGGGTGTCGAATTCCTCGTTGTGTCCGTAAGCACTCCCGATCAGTGCGTCCATTTCATCCGCGGGAAGATCGGTGAACTGGCTCTTGATAAAAGCTGCCGCCTCTTCCTGGGGGACGCCGTAGCGATTGTACATACAAGCCAGGCAATGCAGGTAGTTGTTCCGGTTGCCGGTGACGTACTTTTCGGATTTATTGTGATAATAGTTCAGAGTCACCATTAAGGAAGCGTGCGAGGAATGGTAGTTGAGGGCCACTTGTTCGGTGAGGGGATTGTTGTCTGGTGCTGTCGTCTTTTTCTTTTTGCCGGATGCCCTTTTCTTCTTTTGAGACTTGAAGAACATCGGTGGCTGTTCCACGATGACAGCTGTGGCATCGGGATTGAAATAAATATCCGGATCGTAAGAGAACAGGCAAGTGCGGCTAACATCCTGCCCGGAAGTGTCGACCTCAACTCCGCAGAGCTGGGCATAAAAGGAAGCGATTTTGTGATAAGCAGCATGATGGAAATCTTCAATTTCCTGAATTGTTTCGGGCAATGTCCCGTCTGTCCGGCATACACGTACCACGATTTTCAGTCCCATTCCTTTGGGACTGATGAAAGCGATGCGGGTGTGGGCACACTTTTTTGCCAGTGCGAGGATGCGTGCCAATGCTTCCTGTGTCTGATGGTCGATGTCTACCACGATGTATCCCAGATACTTGACGAGAGTTGCGTTTGAACGTCCTCCCCGGTAGTTGGCTGAAAAGGTGATTTCCGGTAGTTCTATTTTCTTTTCGTTGGCTGCTTTCTCGCCTTGTTCCGCGAAGATTCGGCGCACGTCCTCCACTGTTTCCCGGTATGTGCCGTTGCTGATGGCCGATACGATTTCTTCTTCTGTCATTTCGGCTATGACGCGGTAAAAGTCTTGAAAGATGGTAAAATGCTCCATGTTGGTTTGTTCTTTTTAATTTGCGGTTGCAAAGAAATTTGTTTGTAAAATAATAGAATGGAACTTTTCGTTTTTTTGATTAAGTTCCTAGGGTTCTCCCAAATAGCGTATGATCGTTGCCACTTGCCGGGGAGAGAGAAGGCGGTTGCGGGCACGATAGCCTTCTTGTTCGAGTTCTTGCAGGAGCGGAAGGTTGTAGACAATCCAACGACGTAGTATTTGTAAGGCTACTTTAAGGCATACGTTGGGGTTGTAAAGATGAGCTAGTTCCGACTTTTTATAAGTGCGGATATGAAACGGCTGATCCGGATAATACATGATGAATGGTATTTGGTTTATGCTATAAAGTTACTGAAAATTAATGGCTTATTAAAAGAATAACGTCATTATTATTCATAGAATATCAGGAAACTTCGTTGGGGAATCCGGAGGGTGAAAAATGTGTTATCTTTATGTCGTTAACAAATAAGGAACGCGTTCGAAATGTATGAAAATTTAAAATTATTTTATTATGGCAATGACAGTAACTTATTCAGTAGTGCCGCGCAAGAATCCTGCCAAAAAGGATGAGTCGGCAAAGTATTACGCGCAGGCACAGGCTTCGGGAGAGTTGGATTTTGAAGAGTTGTGCGAGGGAATCACCAGCCGGTCTACCTGTACGGAGACAGATGTGCGTGCCGCCATTTCGGGTATTCTTTATGAGGCGAAGCGTGCGTTGAAAGCGGGAAGAATAGTCCGGCTGGGTGATTTGGGTAGTTTGCAGATCGGGTTGAACAGTGAAGGAGCTGTGTCGGTCAAGGAGTTTTCAAGTTCGCTGATTACGGCTGCCCATATTATTTTTCGTCCCGGAAAGACGTTGGCGGACATCACGAAGATTCTTAGCTACCAGCAGGTAACGACGCGTGCGGTGGCTCAAACGGGCGGTAGCGGCAATGAAGGAGAAGATGATGACAAAGGTTCCGGTGGCGGTTCAGACGGTGGTGGAAGCGGAGAAGCTCCGGATCCGGCAGCATGATAACTTTAATATTGGATCAAATGAAAGAAATTGTAACTAAGATTTTGGATGTAATTATGTTCCTTGTGCCTTTCTTCGGAAAAAGAAAGCGGAACAGAATTGTGAGAGAGGTGCGCTTCAATGCCACCCATAAGGAAGTGTGTAATGTGAAAACGACGGAAAGGGAAAAGGACGATGAGAAAGATTAGTCTGATTGTGATTCACTGCTCTGCTACCCGTGCTGATCGCGACTTCACGGCGAAGGATGTGGACACTGCCCATCGCTTTCGGGGCTTTTCTTGTTGGGGGTATCATTATTATATCCGCAAGTCGGGACAGATAGAACCGATGAGGGATGAAGATACGGTGGGTGCTCATGCACGCGGTTTTAATGCGATTAGTTTAGGGGTGTGCTATGAAGGCGGGCTGGATGAGAACGGAAAGGCAGCAGATACGCGTACTTCCCGCCAGAAAGAGGCGATGCATCGTCTGGTAAGCGAGTTGTTGCAGCGTTATCCGGATGCAAAGGTGGTCGGTCACCGGGACTTGAGTCCTGATACTAATTATAATGGAATTGTTGACCCTTGGGAGCGGATCAAAGAGTGTCCCTGTTTTGAGGTGAAAACAGAGACATGGTGATTTTTATCCTATTTATTATTGTGGTGGTTAATTGACCACCACAGTAGTAAAATACTCTTTAAATACCTCCGCGGCTTTTTCAAGTTGTTCGGGGGTATTTTCTTTTACGTCTTTCAGCTTGTATTCCTGCTCCATCGCTTCATACTTATGTACGCCTAATGTATGATAAGGCAGGATTTCCACTCGTTGCACCATCTTATATTTTCCCAGAGCCTCTCCCAAGCGGCGGATATCCTCTTCGAAATCGCTGTATCCGGGCACTAATACATAACGCAGCCAGAAAGGTTTCTCGTTTTCTTCCAGCCATGCTGCCGTGCGGATGGTTTGCTCGTTACTTCTTCCGGTCAGTGCTTGATGGCGTGCCGGATTGAACTCTTTAATATCCAGCAATACAAGATCCGTCAGTTTGAAAAGTTCTTCTACTTCTTCGTTCCAGATACCGCCGTTGCTGTCTATGCATACATGTATTCCCTTTTCTTTCAGTTCACGCACTAAAGGGACTAGTGCTTTGGCCTGAAACGTAGGTTCTCCTCCGGAGAAAGTGACTCCTCCGCGTTTCCCGAAAAAAGGACGTTGACTCATAGCCATGCGGACGATTTCTTCCGGTGGGGTAGGTGTGCCTCCTTTTCCGGCTATTGTGTCGGGGTTGGCGCAATATAGGCAGCGGAAATTGCATCCTTGAAGAAAAACGACGAGCCGTAAGCCCGGCCCGTCGAATGTTCCCATACTTTCGTATGAATGTACGTTTATCGTCATATTGAGTAGATCTGATTACATACGTTCGTGGAAGCTACGGCTGATAACTTCCAATTGATGTTCGCGGCTCAACTTCACGAAGTTTACGGCATAACCGGAAACACGGATGGTGAGTTGCGGATATTTTTCCGGATGTTCCATGGCATCGTAAAGCATTTCACGGTTCAGTACGTTCACGTTCAGGTGGTGAGCGCCTTTGGTGAAATAGCCATCCATCATTGTCACCAGATTTTCTACGCGATCCTCTTCAGTAGCTCCCAGTGATTTGGGGACGATGGAGAAAGTGTTGCTGATACCGTCCTGTGAGTCGCGGTAACGTAATTTCGCTACGGAACTCAAAGAGGCGATGGCACCGTTCTTGTCACGTCCGTGCATAGGGTTGGCTCCCGGAGCAAAAGCGACACCTTTGGCGCGTCCGTCGGGAGTAGCACCTGTCTTCTTGCCATACATCACGTTGGAAGTGATGGTGAGCAAAGATAAAGTAGGACGGGCATTTTTGTAAACCGGAAGTTTCTTCAATTCTTCGCTGAAGAAATAGACCAGGTCAACACCCAGGTGGTCTACCTTGTCGTTGTCATTACCGAAGCAAGGGAATTCGCCTTGAATATCGAAACCTTCTGTCAGACCGATGTCGTTGCGGCGTGCAGTTACTTTGGCATATTTGATGGCCGACAGTGAATCGAGGGCGATAGAAAGTCCGGCTACACCGTAAGCAAGGTTGATGCGTGGGTTGGTATCTACAAGAGCCATTTGGGCTTTTTCGTAGTAATACTTATCATGCATATAATGGATGATGTTCATCGCTTCGTTGTAAACACGGGCGATTTCCGTCAATACCTTCTTGTAGTTGCTCATTACTTCTTCGAAGTTCAGTGTGTCGCTGGTTAGTACGGGGATATTTTTCACCATTACCGTACCGGTGTTTTCGCAACGTCCGCCGTTGATGGCAAGCAACAGGGCTTTTGCCAGGTTGCAACGTGCGCCGAAGAATTGGATTTGTTTTCCGATTTCCTGATAAGATACGCAGCATGCGATTCCGTAATCGTCAGACTGGCGCACTTCACGCATCAGGTCGTCGTTTTCATATTGGATGGAAGAAGTGTCGATAGATACTTTTGCGCAGAATTCTTTGAATCCTTCCGGCAGTTCCGGGCTCCACAATACAGTCAGGTTCGGTTCCGGTGAAGGGCCGAGGTTGTAGAGTGTTTGCAGGAAGCGGAAAGAAGTCTTTGTCACCTTGGTACGTCCGTCGTTGAGGCGTCCACCCAGGGATTCGGTTACCCATGTCGGGTCGCCGGCAAAGATGTCGTTGTAAGATTGCATACGCAGGTGACGCACCATACGCAGTTTGATGACAAACTGGTCGATCAGCTCCTGTGCGAAAGATTCTGTGATGGTTCCTTTGCTCAATTCATATTCCATATAAATGTCGAGGAACGAAGAGACGTTACCCAGTGACATAGCAGCACCGTCTTGTTCTTTTACGGCAGCAAGGTAAGCCATGTACACCCATTGTACGGCTTCTTGTGCGGTGTAGGCAGGACGGCTCAAGTCGAGTCCGTAGTATTCGCCCATTACCTTCATGTCCTTCAATGCCTTGATTTGCTCTGCCACTTCTTCGCGCAGGCGGATGCGGGCTTCGGTCATCGGACCGGTAAGGTTACGCAAATCTTCTTTTTTTGCCTCAATCAATCGGTCGATACCATAGAGAGCCATACGGCGGTAGTCGCCGATGATACGTCCGCGGGCATAGTTGTCAGGAAGTCCGGTGAGGAATCCCAGAGAACGGAACGAGCGGATTTCTTCGGTATATACGTCAAATACTCCGTCGTTGTGCGTCTTGCGGTAGTGAGTGAAGATATCTTTTACGCGGTCGTCCACTTCCACGCCGTTTTCGTGGCAGGCTTTGCTTACCACATTGATACCTCCGAAAGGCTTGATGGCACGTTTCAGAAGTTCGTCTGTCTGCAGACCGACGATCAGTTCGTTTTCTTTGTCGATATATCCGGCTTTATGAGAAGTGATGGTTGAGACGGTGACATTATCCAGTGAGCGTACTCCGTTATTGGCTCTTTCTTCTGCCAGTGCTTCGAGGCAGCGGTTCCATACAGCTTTTGTGCGTTCGGTAGGTCCTTCGAGGAAAGAAGCATCTCCGTAATACGGAGTGATGTTATGACTTACGAAATCTCTGACATTGATTTCAGTGCTCCAAAGACCGTCTTTAAAGATCTTATTTAATTCCATAAATGATAAAATTAGAGGTTGTAGTTATCCTTTTCTTTAGAGCGCACAAAGTTACAACGTTTTTTCATATAATCAGCATAAATATGCTCTATTTTATGCTTTTCAACATAAAATACCTAGATATTGCTATTCTTTGGAAATGATGTTCGTGATTTTTTTTTGTGAAAACTCTTGTAAGTTTAAAATATATTCGTACCTTTGCACCGCTTTTAACGAAAAGCACTTCTGATAAAGAAGTTTTGGAGAGGTGGCAGAGTGGTCGATTGCGGCGGTCTTGAAAACCGTTGTACTGCGAGGTACCCGGGGTTCGAATCCCTGTCTCTCCGCTGAACGTGCTGGACAGAAATGGTCAGCAAACGGACAAAAAGCTACAAATCAATGATTTGTGGCTTTTTTTATTGCCCGAAAGTCCTGCTTCCAAGACTTCAAAAGTACGGTAAAAGACAAAGTTTCGTTACTAAATCGTTACCTATTCCCTGCCGGACAAAAACGGTAACGAATTGTCCATAAATGACCTGATAATGACTATATTAGTCCATAGTCTGCATAACTCGAAAATGAGAGGTAAAAACTAATTTTGCAACTAAAAATTTTGAGTTATGAAATCGACATTCAAGGTTCTTTTTTATTTGAAGAAAGGTTCTGAAAAGAAAAACGGCGAGGTTATGATTATGGCACGCATCACCATAGACGGCAAACTTTGCCAGTTCAGTACGAAACAGAGCATCCAGCCCGACAACTGGAGCATTGCTGCGGGCAAAGCCAAAGGCAGGGATGCCGGGAGGATAAACGCCCTTTTGGACGACATACGTTCTTCCCTGAATACCATTTACCACGAAATGCAGCGGCGTGACAACTACGTGACCGCCGAGAAAGTGAAAAACGAGTTTTTAGGTCATAGCGAGAGCCACGAAACAATCCTTTCATTGTTCCAAAAGCACAATGACGATGTGAAGCAGCTTGTGGGCATATCCAAGACGATAGCGACCTACCGCAAGTATGAAGTGACCCGCCGCCACCTCGCTGAATTTATCCAAAGCAAGTACAATGTATCGGACATATCCATAAAGGAGATAAGCCCGATGTTCATTACCGATTTTGAGTTGTATTTGCGTACCGCCTGCAAGTGCGGCTATAACACCACCGCCAAGTTCATGCAGTTCTTCAAGCGTATCATCATCATTGCCCGTAACAATGGCATACTGGTGGGCGACCCGTTCGCCAGCTACAAAATCCGGCTGGAGAAAGTGGACAGGGGTTATCTGACAGAGGACGAGATAAAAATCATCCTTAAAAAGAAAATGGTTTCCGAACGGCTGGAACACGTCAGGGACTTGTTCGTCTTTTCCTGTTTCTGCGGTTTGGCTTACAGCGATGTCGCCAACTTGCGGCAGGAGAATATCCAAAAGTCCTTTGACGGTAACCTTTGGATAATCACCAAGCGGCAAAAGACGAATACGGACGTGAATGTTCCCCTGCTGGATATTCCCAAGATGATTTTGAAGAAGTACAAGGGCAAGTTGCCGGACGGCAAGATACTTCCCGTAATCAGCAATCAGAAGCTAAACGCCTACTTGAAAGAGATTGCCGATATATGCGGTATTAAAAAGAACCTGACGTTCCACCTTGCCCGGCACACGTTCGCCACGACCACCACGCTGTCAAAGGGCGTACCCATTGAAACGGTGTCCAAGATGCTGGGACACACAAACATAGAAACCACGCAAATCTACGCCCGCATCACCAACAGCAAGATAGGCAGCGATATGCAGGGGCTTGACAAGAAGTTTGTCGGCATCGAGAAGATTTACAAGGAAGTCGCCATGTAATCTTGATTATTGGGAACTGGTCACAATTTGTGACCAGTCCTTACTATTATTCCAACATTGCTAAATCTCCTAAAATATACGATTATGGATTTGCAGATTATCCAAAACAAGATTTTTGAGGTCAGAGGTTGCCGGGTGATGCTCGATTATCATTTGGCAGAACTCTACCAAGTGGAAACACGAGCCTTGAAGCAGGCGGTCAAGCGCAATATCGAGCGTTTTCCGGGTGATTTTATGTTTGTACTCACCCAAGAGGAAGCTAACTTGCTGTTATCCATAGGGGTATCACAAAATGTGATACCCCCTGATTACAACTTCGGCGTTGCTATGCCTATGGCTTTCACCGAGCAGGGCGTAGCCATGCTTTCTTCGGTTCTCCGCTCCAAAGTAGCCATAGAAGTAAACATTTCAATCATGCGGTCTTTTGTCCTCATGCGCCAAATGGCAATCGGTTACGAGGAACTGTCAAGGCGCATCGAGGAACTGGAGGTAAGCACCGATGCGCAGTTCAACGAACTGTACCAAGCCCTTACCCAGCTTCTAAGCCAGTCGAAACAACAGAAAGAACGCCGTCCGGTAGGTTTCGTTACCTATAACCGTGACAAAAACGAATAGGTAACGATTTCGGTAACGAAATTCCGCCTAACAAACTATATCCCAATAAAGTACATTCTTCCACCTTGCGGGCAGTCCACCGACTACCCGCATTTTTTATATCCTTTTCCAACTGGCACATTCCCCGAAACGCCAGCCGTGCGTGGCATGGCTGACTGTATTTCGTGAAAAGAGCCGTTGGAAACCCGCACAAGCGTACCGCAAGGTAAACTTGCCATACCCTTGCCTTTCCCGCCCGCATGGAGTGTTCCCTAAAAGATGAAAGAGAACAGGCACTTTTTCCCGGTTTCCCTATCTGTAAATCTTCCTCTTACGCAGTCCCCCAGCCGGGACAGTCGTTTTAATCATTTCAATAGGCAAAGGTAGTTACGTGTTCTTCACGATTTTGCAAGGTCGAGCCGTTCCGGTTTGGCGAAAAAATCTTCCCTGCCTTGCGAGGTATTTTTTGCCCAAAACCTTGCAAACTCTAAACACTACCCTTTTACGCCTATGTGAAACGAAAACGACCGACCCGACCGGAAGACGCATAAAAAAAAAGTCGGATTTACGGGAAACAGGAAAAAAGTTCAGTGAAACTTCAACTCCCTCACCTCTCAAATCCGCATAAAATTAAAAACTTAAAAATTACAGCAATATGGAAGCAAAGGTATTATCGGAAGCAAAAGTTTATGTAGGCACTTATGCCAAGTACAACAACGGTTCATTGTCCGGCGCATGGCTCGACCTTTCGGACTATTCGGACAAGGAAGAATTTTATGAAGCCTGCCGGGAACTTCACAAGGACGAGGAAGATGCGGAATACATGTTTCAGGACTGGGAGAACGTGCCGGAGGGCTTAATCGACGAAAGCTGGATTTCTGAAAACTTCTTTGCCCTGCGTGATGCGGTGGAGGATTTGAGCGACACCGAGCAGGAAGCCTTTTTCGTGTGGTGCAACTATAAAAGCCATGATTTGGGCGAGGAAGATGCGGACGACCTTGTACGGGATTTCCGGGATGAATATCAAGGGGAATATGACGATGAAGAAGATTTCGCCTATGAAATTGTAGAGGAATGTTACGACCTGCCGGAGTTCGCAAAGACCTATTTCGATTACAAACAGTTTGCCCGTGACCTGTTCATGTGCGATTACTGGTTTGATGACGGCTTTGTGTTCCGGGCGTCATAACAACCAATCCGGGCGGGGTGTCAAAGCCCTGCCCGCTTAAAACAACCAAGTTTATAACCATAAAAAAATAAGACATCATGCAGTCACTTAACAAAAACGGGGTAAGCATCACCCAAACACCGGGAGAAGAAAAGTTCGTGAAATGCCGTTTAGGGGCTTTCAGGGGACAAATTTATTATCAATATGACTACCGCCACACGGACGGCGAACTTTTCAGCATGGTAGCCAAAACGCTGGACGAGTGCCGCCGCAGGCGTGACGAATGGGTAGTGAAGAAGAACGGAGTAATAAACAAGTAAATTTCAGGGACATGAAAACAACAGAAGTAAACAAGAAGCTTATCGGCAGGCGTTGCGAGTGTATTTTTACGGGCTTAATGGTAACGGGCGTTATCGAGGACACAGAAGAAAACGAACACACCATAGAGGTAAAAGTCCGTTTCGACCACCCGCACCAGTGGGGCGATGATTTGTATAATGATGTGTGGGCGTGGGGGCGCAAAATAGACGAGTTCGGCACGCTGCACCATTTGCAACTGTTGGAGGACAAACCGGACTTTCAGATAATGACGGTAGTTTTCGGCGAGCCAATCAGCCGGATAGACCGCAGTGTTTTTGAAGATGTGGAAACGTGGGGCGTCTGTTCCCTGCAAGGTTGGGTAAACAGCTATGAAAGTGTCCGGTTTGTAGCCATAGACGACCATACGGCAATCATCACGGGCGAATATAACATGGAGCAGGTAAAGGTGTGGTTAGAGAAATACACGTCCATAAAGAGCCTTAAAACCAGTTGATAGAGGACGGCGGCTGCTTGCCGCCGTTACTTTCTTCCGTGAGCCTGCCAGCGGGTGAAGAAAGTAACAAAGAAGCCTTTCGTTTTCCCTATCATGGAAACAGCCCGCCGATGCTTCCCGGCGGGCTGTCTGCCCGATATTTACGCTTTGCGTATCATTCCATACCCGGTTTCCCAAGAGGATGATAAAAACGGATGTCGCAACTATAAATCCTCATAGTGAATAAATTTTACCCCAAGTATGCACACGGTTTCTTCTTCCTCGATGTCATATTTCCATGTCCGTTTAGTGACAAGCATTTCCGTTTCGCAATCGAACCATACCATTACGGGCGCATCATCTTCTTCGTCCGCCCATTTGAAAACCTGATTGGACGGCGTTTTCCATAATTCAGCACTGTCACGTTCGGAAATACAGTCCTTGTCCACAATGATGATGTCACCTACTGCCGGAACTGTATCTGTTTCCAACGTGGTTTCTATGTACCACGAGATACCTTCTATATCCAATTCTATTTTTACCATGTCGTTTTATTATTAGGGGGTTATTGTTTCCGTTCCTTCTTCGCTGTTGTCATTATTAAATGATAGTGTAAGTTGCTGCATCTGCCCGAAGCTGTCGATGATATAAATGTCAATCGTCTGCTGGTCTGTCGATGCCGAGGTGTAGTAGAGCCGGAATGTTTCTTTCTCCAGCGGGTAAAAGTCATTGGGCAGGAACACCGTGCCGTTATCCATTTCCAGCTTCCCTTTGCCGTCCGGCTGGAAGTACCTTATCTGATAGGTAGTCGGCTGGTAGTAGCCGCCACGCACCAGTCGGCAGCGTATTTCGGCGGTTTCCCCGACTTTCAGCCTTTTGGGTACTGGCAGTGTTTCGATGCTGAACGGGTACGCCTGCTGAATATCCAAGTTGTCATTACAGGCGGTCACAAGCACGAGGGCGGCCACGATGCAGCAGCCCATGATGATTTTATACATTACATTCTTCATATACATTATTATATAGCGGTCAGTTGATAATGAATTTCAGTCCCAAAGATACCTGCGTGTGGAACTTGCCGATGTCCGAGCCGAACAACGCCCGTTCCCTTGCGTTCAACAGCAGAGCCACCCGGTCGGTCAGGTAGGTTTCCAGTTCCAGCGTCAGCGCACCGCCGTAAATGAAGCAGTCCTTATCCAGCAAGGTAGAGCCGTCCGGCAGCAGCTTTTCGCTTCGGTTGCTTGTTTCGTACCCGGCGAGAGCCGACAAGCCCAATGAAAGGAAAAAGGTCTTTCGTCTGTCCGATAGGAATTTCAGGTAATAGCCGCCCTCTGCGGTGAACTGTTCTACGGGTATCTGCATATCCTTGTAGTCATACTTCTTGTGCAGGTATTCGCCGCCAATCACCCAGCGGTTGGCGTTCTTGGTGTAAACGCTGTACGCCGCCCCGATGTGGTAGGCGAAATCACTGCCAGCGTTCCAATGCACCCCGTCCGTCATGCCCGCCGTGACCTGCAAGCCTTTCATGCCCGGCAGGTATCTTTGTGCGTGTGCCTGAAACGAGGTCAGGCACAGCGCAAAGAGCATCATTATAAAGATGTGTCTTTTCATTCCCTATTTGATTTTTAGTTCGTCAATCACTTCTGCGTTCACGATGTCGGCGTTTTCCACCCGTATGGTCTGATGCCGCCCGCCGTTCTTCTCGTAGAGTTCCACGACCAGCAGCTTGTCGTCAGGAATGGTAAACTTCGGCAGGGCGTACACCGTGCGCACGGTCGATTTCCCGGCAATCTCTATCACCTCGTTGTAGCTGCGTACCGCATCCAGTACCGTTTCCTGAATAGCCGTGCGTTTGGGCACTTTTTTATCGGTTATCTTAAACCTGATGAAGTCCGTGTCGAAAGGCACGTTGGAACTGTTCTTTGTCTGCGTGTGCACGTAGAGCATCCCGTTATATGTGTAAATCCCCTTGATTAAGAACTGTATGCCGAAACGCTTGCTACCCAAGTGGCGCACTTTCCGGTCATTGTTCTTGTAGATACTCTGCATTATCAGCTTCACCAGCAGCGGGCTTTCATTACCCAGTTCCCGGAAATAGATGTTCATGCGGGTATGCGAAAAGTCGCTGGTGTCCTCGTTCTCCAAGAAGTCTTTCATTTCGATGTTGAGCATTTCCGGTTCACGTGCATATTTGGCGTTGAATGAAAAGAAACTCCCGTCCTCGCAAATGACGGAGAAGTTCGTTTCTCCCGGAAAGCCCTCTGTCGTGGCTTTCACCCGGATTACGTTCTCCGCACCGTCCGCCTTGCCCGCTATGATGTGGTTGCTTCCCAAATCCACGTAGCGGACGGCGGCGGGGAAGATGATATGCACCGTCTTGGCAAAGGTCACTTCCACGCCGTAGGGCGTTACCATTTGTCGGTACGGGAGTTTCCGGGTAATCCCCCGGTACAAGTCGTTGCCAGCCGCATACTTCACTGTGTCGGTTTCCTGTGCGTTTGCTGCACACACGCCCAGCAAGAGGGCGAGCAATACAAAAATCTGTTTCATTGTCAATTAAAATTTTAGTGGATGAATATTTGTTGAGTAATTATTGCTGTTTGGCGTAAAGCATCACCCTGTACCCGGCTTTCAGCTTCACTTTCACGGTTCGGAACTTCTTGGCGAGGTAGCCGGACGTTCCTTGCAGCAAGCCCCTTGTCACGTCCATAGCCACCTGCTGCCCGGCACTTTGGGCAAAGGATATGCTTGTACCCAGCCCGCTTCCGATATTCGCCATAGCTTCGTTGAACGCTTCCTGCTCCATAGAGGACGGGACGGAAAGCCCCTTTTGCCCGTCCGTGTCGAACACGGCGAGTTCCACCGGGATGATGTTGCCAGCGTACTCAATCGAGGACACCAGTATGTCGAGCCGTTCGCCCTGCACCTTTGCCGTTCCCGCCACAAGGGTATTCTTCGGCACAACGATATTTCCCGCCTGCATGGGTTCGAGCAACCGGAGTTTCACCGCCTGCCCGTCCACCAGCGTTTGGTCTTGGTGTATGCAGGCGGCTACCGTGTTCTTTCCCATAGCGTACCCCGTGCCTACCGCCGTGTTGAAGCCGTAGTTTCGTGGCTGGCTGTAAGCCCGGATGAAGTCGGCATCGCTCATGGGCTGCTGCAATCCCGAAACGGTCGTTTCCCGGATAGCCTGCACCGGAATAGCCGGAGTGCCGATACCGCCACCGTTCTGCCCGGCTGTCGGTATTTGGGCAATCTGTCCCCTTTGTCCGTCCTGCCCGTTCATATACTTTGCCGCCAGCTCGTAGGACTTTTCCAAGAGTGCCATTTGGTCGTCAGCCGTAGGCGTGGCGTTCTGCTGCTGTTTCAGTCGGTCGGTCAGTTCCGCCACCTGCCGTTTCAATTCCTCTTTTTCCTCGTCCACAGGGGGCGTTTCGTAGAACGTGCTTAACTGGCGGTTGATGTCCCGGTAAGCCGCCCGTGAAGAAGCACCGCCGCCCCTTTGTGGCTTAGGATCTTCTTCCGGCATCAGATTGATTTCCTCTTGTGGTTCTTCCGTATCATCGTCCAGCGTGAAACCGAAGTCCTGCAAGGATTGTATCTTGTCCTGCTGTTTGCGGCTTGTCACCGCCTGCTCGTAAGCCTTTTGCTTGTCGGCTATAATCCCGTCCTCTGCGGGCAGGGGTATGTCGGCATTGAAGCCGCCCACGCTTTCCACATTCACGTCCTCTTTGCCGGAGGGTGCGAATATCAGGTACATGCACCCTGCAAAGGCAAGGAACATCAGCGGGAAGACTATCATTTTCCTGCGCTGCTGCACCTGCTGCGGGGTAAGTTCCCGTTTGGGTTTATCTTCCTTTTTCGGCTTCCCGTCCGCCTGCGGTACGGTCGTGCCGTTCTCATTCTTCTGTACTTCTTCCATATTGCGGTCTGTTTAACGGGTTGATACTTTTGGTTGTGTCATTGCCGTGCAACGGCAGTTGTCTGATGTGTTCTATTTGCAGCCTTTGCCCGTCCCGTTTCCCGATATTGTAGATTGATGAAACGGTGATGTAGATAGACAAGCCGCCGAAAAAGAAGAACATCACGAGGATAACCGCCAGCCTTTTGCCCGGCGTAATCCGTCCGCACATTCGGCGCAGGCGGTCGTCCGCCCAGTCCCGCACCTTTTCGATGTGGTTTCGTTTTCTTTCCATAAGGCTATCTTTTAATGGTCTGCAAATCCTTGTTCTCGGTAATGGTGAACGCTTCGATGATGAAGCCGTGCGGGTTGTTGTCGCTCCGTGTGGCGTTAAGCAACCGGCACGAGGTGACAAGGCTTCGCACCGTCAGGCTGCTTTCCCGGACAATCAACTGGCGGGCATACGTGTTCACCTTGTAGGGGTACTGGTCGAAGTCGCACTTCACGCTGTCAATCTCCACCGTCTGCGTGACGTTTCCGGAAATCACCCGGTTGTAGTAGCCCTTTTCCGCCAAGTCCTTGTAATAGTTGAAAGCGGTCTTGTCGGCGAGAAACAACGAGCGTTTGATGTTACTTTCGATAGCTCCCTTTTCGGGTGATAAGGTGAAGAAAAGTTCGTGGAAACGCCGCACGTGCGACTTGGCTTCCACGGGTCTGTTCTGTGCCATGTCCTGCGAGAGTGCCAGCATCAGGCTTTTGCCGTTGTCGAGGACGTATATCTTCTGCCGCTGCTTTTCGGCGAAGCTGTACGAGTTCCACACGGCAAAGCCCGTCACCAGTGCGCACAGGCAGATGAATACCAGCGCAAAGAGCCGGATTTGCCGGAAACTCGTTTCGATGTTCGTTAATGACTTAAATTCCATATACTAAATATTGATGTTGGTTATTTGAGTAGTTTCCCGGTTACTTTCCCGCTTGCCGCACCGACCGCAGCCCCGGCGATTGAACCAGCCCGTGCCACGTTGCGGTTATAGGCAGACGTACCGCCAGCCGACACTATCCAGCTTGCCACCGTTGGAATGGTGAAGTAGCCCACGATGCCGATAATCATAAAGATTATATACACGGTGCTGCTCCCGTCCGGGATGAAATTCGGGTCTGAAAGCTGCTCGATGTCTTTTTGGAGCATCAGGGTTTGTATGCGTGCCAGCACGCTGCTGAACAAGTCCGACACGGGCAGCCACAGGTAAATGGAGATATAGCGTGAAATCCACCGGGTCAGCGTGCTTTGGAAACCGTCATAAACGGAAATCGCAAACGCCAGCGGACCCAGTATGCTTAACACGATTAGGAAGAACGTGCGCAGCGTGTCTATAATCAGCCCCGCCGCCTGAAAGAGCATTTCCAATAACTCCCTGAACCAGTCCCGGACGGACTTCTTGATGTTGTAAGCCGTCCTGTCCATGTACATGCCCGTCATAGTCACCATGTCGGAGGGCGACCAGCCCAGTTCTTCCAGTTGTCGGTCAAATTCCTCGTCCGATGCGAGGTAAGCCGTTTCGGGGCTTCGCATCAGGGCTTCATATTCCAGTCGGTCTTTCTGCGCCCGGTACTCGTTCATGTCGAAAGTCTGCGTTTCCATAAGCTGGTTGCACCCTTTTACCACTGGCGACAATACCGTGTTGATAGTCCCCAGCACGAAAGTTGGAAAAAACATGATGCACAGCCCCAACGCAAAGGGACGCAGGAGCGGGTACACATCTATGGGTTCGGCACGTGCGAGCGACTGCCACACTTTGGCGGCTACATAGAACAAAGCTCCCAGCCCGGCTATCCCTTTGGCTACCCCCGTCATGTTGCTGCACAAGGGCATCATTTCATCGTACAGCACCCGCAACACTTGGTGCAGGTTGTCAAAATCCACCGCTGCTAATAACATAGGCATACCGATTTATATGTTACCAGTAGCGTTCATCCGCCGAGCCGTAGAGAGCCAGCACCCGGTCGGTGTCGTTCTTCTTCTTCGCCCGCAGGTAGGACACGGATATGTTCTTTCGGGTGTAGTAGTTCACGAGGTTGCGGTAGTTGAGCAGGCTTTTATAGGCGTTGTTGATTACCGCCAGCCTTTCGGCATCCGTCAGCGACATGCCCGTCACGTTCACTACATTCTTCAAGTCCTGCAACACGTCCGCACTTTCGGAGAGCAGCTTGGCGTACCCGGCTGAAATGGCGGTGAGTTCATCCGGCGTGTAGTTCGGGTCTGCCAGCATGTTCTGATAGTTTCGCACGTAGATTTCGGATATTTCCGCCACCAGCTCAATGGACTTCTTCACCTTGATGCCGCCCTTGACAACATCGTGTACCGCTTTGAGCGCATCGTAATATTTTTTACCCTGCTGGAAAATCTTCTGCGCTTCCATGAAGCCGTCCAGCGTGTTCTTGGCAGTGGTGGAAGTCTGCACTATCTGCTTGGTGGTGTTGATGATGCCCTGCGCCAAGTTGCCGGGGTCTGACACCACCCACTGTGCGGATGCCTTGCCGATGAAGCAAAGGCACACCGCCATAAGGAGAATTGTTCTTTTCATTATCTTTTGTTTTCAGGGTTTGTAACTCGTTTGTATTCGCCGCCGGGCATGAGCGTTATCCGGTCGGTCTTTTTGTCATAGGTGAACTGTATGCGGAAGCCCGTTTCGATGAACAGGCAGCCGTTCCGTTCTGTTACCGGGTAAGCCGTTTCCAGTATTCTGCCCCTGACATTCGCTTTCCGGGTGACGGTGTATCTGCCGCCCGTTTCCGAGAGTGTGAAAGCCGGGTGTCCCCTGACGTGTACCCAATAGCCCTGCATCCTTTCCAGCTCCTTGCTTCCGCTGTCCTCGCAGCCCGCCAGCAGGCAGGCGGACAATAGCGTGTATATCAGATTGTCAATCCATTTCATGTTCCTAATTTTTAAGTTGTTGATGATTGGGGATTTCTTTTGCTTTCTGCAAGCCGCTTGATAGCCAGTTCAAGGTTGCCGTCCAGCTTCTCGGCAAGAGCGAACAGTTCCATTTTTTCGCTTTCCTCGGTCGTGTACGTGTAATATTCTTCCAATGAAACTTCCGTGGCGTACACCGCCGATTGTGTGCCGCCCAGCGAGAAGAAAACTTCCTTGTACTTCCGTCCGGGGTGGTTCGCCATGTTGATAGACAATATCTGCGAACGCTCCTTGTCGGTCAGTCCCAAGAGGTTCTGTATGCTGTCGAACTTGTTAAGGTATTTCCTTTGGTCTAACAATATTTTGCAGTCCGAGTTATTGATGATACTCTCTTTCACGATAGGGGAAGAAATAATATCCTCTACCTCTTGCGTGACTACAATCGCTTCCCCGAAATACTTTCGGACGGTCTTGTACAAATATTTTATGTAGTCCGCCATGTTCGCCGATGCAATCGCTTTCCACGCTTCCTCGATTAGTATTAACTTCCTTATCCCCTTTAACTTGCGCATCTTGTTTATAAAAGCTTCCATGATGATGATAGTCGTTACCGGGAATAAAATCTTGTGGTCTTTGATGTTATCCAATTCAAAGACAATGAAGCGTTTATGCAGCAAATCCAGCTCTTTGTCGGAGTTCAGCAGGTAGTCGTACTCACCGTCACGATAGTACGGTTCAAGCACGTTCAGGAAATTGTCAATGTCAAAATCCTTTTCCCTGACGTTCTTCTGTTCAAGCTGTCGGCGGTAATCATCCCGGACAAACTCGTAGAACGTGTTGAAGCAGGGCGTTACCGAACTGTTTTTGCCTATCAGGTCGATATAGGCACTTACCGCATTGGACAACGCCACTTCTTCCGACCGTTTGGGGGCTTCATCGTCCCGCTTCCACAGGGTGAGTATCAGGGTCTTGATACTCTCTTTCTTCTCGATGTCAAATACCCCGTCTTCGACATAGAACGGGTTGAACGCTATCGGGTTCTCGTTGGTGTAGGTGAAATAAATCCCGTCCTCGCCGTGCGTGCGGTTGTGGATAAGCTGGGACAGCCCCAAGTAACTGTTACCCGTATCTACCAGCAGCACGTGCGCACCCTGCTCGTAATACTGGCGCACCATGTGGTTGGTAAAGAAGGACTTACCCGACCCGCTCGGCCCAAGTATGAACTTGTTTCTGTTGGTCGTGATGCCTTTCTTCATGGGCAAATCCGATATGTCGATGTGCAGCGGACGACCGCTTACCCTGTCCACCATTTTGATGCCGAACGGCGAAAGCGAACTCTTGTAGTTCGTTTCTTCCACGAACAGACAGAGAGCCTGCCCCAAGAACGTGTAGAAACTTTCCTCTGTGGGGAAGTCGGCTTCGTTGCCGGGTATGCCCGCCCAAAAGAGCGTGGGCGTATCGACCGTGTTGTGGCGTGGCTTGCACTCCATTAGCGCAAGCTGGCTTCCCACATCGTTGCGTATGCGTTTGAGTTCGTCCCTGTCGTCACTCCATGCCATGACGTTGCAGTGGCAGCGTACCGAAATAAGCCCCTTACTGTGGGCTTCGTTCAGGTACTCGTCTATCCACTCCTTGTTCACTTGGTTGGCACGGGAATAACGGGAGAGCGATTGCATATTCCGGGTGGTCTGCTCGAAGTTCTTCAGGTTTTCGGCGTGGTCGTCTATGAAGATGAACTGGTTATAGACGTGGTTACACGACAACAGCACGCCCACCGGGGCGGCGAATGACAGTCGGCAGTCGCTCCGGTCAGTGGATAGCTTCTCAAATCGGCAGTCCGTCCCGACCTTTCCGGGCAAATCTTCCACGTCCGAGAGCGTGTGCAGGCACAGTATGTCGTCCCCGACCCGCATTTCTTCCGGGTACAGCCCGATGTCTTTCAGGCAGGTGGTATCTGTTTGCGAGAGCGAGAAGTATTTCTCGATGATGCCCGCCTTTCCGTCCTGCCCGGTGATTTCCGATGCCGCCAGCCGGGTAAGGGTGACAAACCCGCTGTCGTTCATAATCCTTTCAAACTGCCCGACCGCTTCGATGAACTTTGCCGCCGCTTCCTTGTCGGCTATCTCCTGCGGTACAATCCTGCCCCGGCAGAGGGTGGAGAAGTCGCTCTGTCGGCGGCTTCTCTCCCTTGTCGTCTTTGTCAGGAACAGGTAGCAGTAATGGTTCAGGAACGGGCGTTCATTGAAGTGCCGTTCAAAGGATCGGCTTAAAAAACTAAGCTCGTCCCTTTCGGTGTCGGGCTGGTAGTTCTCCTTGATGAAGAAGTCCTGCTTGTGTACTATGGAGTAGTCGGGTAGCACCTTGACCGCCTTGTACCACGCCGAATGTATGGCTTCGTACTCGGCACTGGTGACGGTGAACAGTTCGGGCAGTTCCACCCTGAAAGCCACCGTGATGTCTGCATCCTTTGATATGATGCAGCCGTTCTCCACCGCCAAAAGGGGAAATTTCCTTTCCAGCGTGGTAGCCTTTAACATATTCCTCATAGTCTTTCTTCCTTTCTTTTTTTGTAGGTGAATAATCGGGGTATCGCCTTTCGGCTGATAATGAAGCGTGGGTGTCTTTTGCGTGCGGCGGCTTTCATCAGCCCGTGCGTGCCGTACTTGGCGTTGAGCCGGAACGTCTGCCACACGAGCAGCAGCGAAGCTGACACGATGAAACCGATACATAGCCACTGGTTCACGCCTGCCATGAACAGGACGATGAACACCACGAAGACGGCGAGCAAGCCGCCGCAAAAGATAAAGAGGTACTGGCTTTTCAGCCCCTTGAACTCCACCGGCTTCCCGATACCCCTGTTTACCGGATATTCAGACATTGCCGCCTTTTTAGAGGAAGAACGAACGCAGGATAGTGGCGGCGACAATCAGGAAGATGCACGCCCCGAACCAACTGGCGGCGGTCTTTGAGGTGTCGGGGTCGCCGCTTGAAAACTTGTTATACACTTTTACCCCGCCAATCAAGCCGCAGACCGCCCCGATTGCGTACACCAGTTTTGTTCCGGGGTCAAAATACCCGGTGATTAGGTTCGTGGCTTCGGTGATGCCCGCCTGCCCGTTTCCTTGTGCGTAGGCACTTACCACGGCGGCAAGTATAGCCGCCGACAAGAAGATTTTCTTTCTCATTGTGATTTGTTTTTAATGCCGGGCGGCGGGTGGATAGTCCGCCTTTCCCGGCTGGTGAATAATTTGAAATTTTAGTGGTCGGGGATAGTCCCGTTTGTCTGTTTGGTTTTCAGGTTGCCAATCAACCGTAATCCCGTTGTTTCATGCTGTCAGGCTTATACATTATTATATTATAGGAAATCGTTCATGTCGAACGCTTCGTGTTCCTCGCTTGTATCGCCAGTTCCGGCAGGGAGAGCAGCCGTAGCCAGTTCCGCTTCGTTGCGTCCCAGCAGTTCCGCCACCCTTGCCAGCCCGCCGTTGATGTTCTCCACCACCGCATCGTAGAGGTTCGTCCCCTCAATGCTTGCCAGTGTCCCGGCGGCTTGCCGTTTCTCCGCTTCGGTGGGGTTGTCGGCGTTCGCCGTGCGTACCGCTTCGCCCAGTTCGTCAAAGCTCACGCCCGTAGCCCGCCCGGTATCATCGTCACCGTCCATGTACCCGGCTATTTCCTCGTCCTCGTGGTCGGGTTCGTCATTCTCGTAACCGGGCGTTTCTTCCGCTTCGGCTACTGCTTCCGGAATGTTTTCTTCCGGCTGTCCGTCAGCCTGCGGCGCAAAAATAGTATCATTTTCAGCCGCTTGCGGGAGGTGTCCCGATTTGTCCTGCTCTGTCCCGATTAGTCCGCCCTTGTATCGGCTTTCACCTATCAGCGTGTAGCCCGAAACCTCGTTTCGTGGGAGTGGCGCATCATCCGTTCTGCCCGGTGATGTCCGGCTGTCCGTGTAGCGATACCACAGCCATAGGGCGATATAGTACACCAAAAGCCCGGTAAGTATGCAATAGATTATCATAGTCAGACAGGCTTTTGGAAGTGGCTTTCGTACAGGGTGTTTATCTCGTCTTGGTACTGCTCGAAGTGCCGCAGCAGAATGTTTTCCACGTAGCTGCTTACCGTCACCTTGCGCCCGCCTATCACTGTCACGATACGCATCAGCTTCTCGTGCGTGGTACGGCTCACGTATAAGGGCTGTCGGTCTGCCAGTTCCACTTTCTGAAAGTAGGTTTCCCGGTAGTCGCCCGAACCGCCCTTGCGCCTGCGGGGTGTCGGTTTCTCTACTTGCACCGTTTCTGTTTGTGTTTCTTGCGGTACATCATTCGTCTTATTATTATCTTGTTTACTGGGAACACCCTGCGAGATAAGCTCTTTCATGAAATCCTCGTCTATCTTCGGCATCCCGCCGCTTTGCTTTGCCATATCATTTTAATTTGATGTAGTACGTTATTTCGGTTATCAGTTCTTCCAAGTTGCTTCCCCTTACCAGCGGGCGGCTGGCGGGAAAGAGCGTGGAGCGGAACACCGCCTTTTTATCCGCCACCAGTTCCTTTTTGTAGCGTTTGGTATCGGGGATAAAGGTTTTCATCAACGGCAGTTCCAGTTCCTTAATGGTCTTGTCGTAGGCGGTGTAAAGGTCTGTTTTCTCCCGCCCGTCCACCATGTTCCAAAAGAGGTACAGCCCGGCAAGTCGGCAGGCTTCATTCCTCACCAATAGCTTTTGGATAGCCATTGCGAACGACAGGCTGCTTTCCAGTACCACCTTGTCGGCTGAAATGGGGGTGAAAATGTAGTCCATGCCCGCAAGGGAGTTTATCACGCCCTCGCTGTTCACCGTGCCGGGCAGGTCGAAAAACACTATATCCGGCACGTGTCCGGCGGCTATATATCCGTCAGCCGTTGCAATCGCCTTTTCAGGTGAACTGCACAATACCGGGTAGGCTTTCTTTCCCAACCGGGTGAACTGTTCATACGCCATGCGCTTGTAATCTTCATCCGCCCCGACCTGCTCGGCATCCCGCTTTCGCATCCCGGCAATGGAGTGTTGGGGATAGTCGCAATCGACCACCGCCACATCGTAGCCTTTGAGGTAGTAGAGGTAACTCGCCGCCAGCACGGTAAAGGTTGTTTTGCCGACCCCGCCCTTTTGGGTGGAAAAGGCGACATACAGGGGTGTTTTCTCGTTTTCCATATTGCTTCCGTTCATTATTGGTTGATAGATTTATTTATTGCTTTCAATCATTCATTCCATATTGCAATCTTGAAATATTGAAAGATTGTTTTATTTCAATCTTGTTTTCCTGCTTTCATTCTTTCTTGAAATATTGAAATCCTGCAATCACGTTTTATTGCAATCCTGCTTTCAATCATTCTTTCCTGATTGGAATATTTCTTTCAATCTTGCTTTCAATCTTGAAATTCGATGCAAAAAAAGGGAGAAAAAACGTCCCCTGAAAACCTTGTCCCGATTTGTCCTGCGCTGTCCCGTTTTGTCCACCAACCACCTATTTTACAGCATTATAAATCACCGTTACTTTGCAGCGGAGTAACGAACCGCAGGAGGCGCAGGTGTAAAACCGGGCTGGTGAACGCAGGGCTTACCGTTCCACGCTAACCCCAATCCGTCCGTGACGGATTTCGATTTTCGTCAGAAAATAGCAAGGTGTGTTCTATGGCACATAGAACCGTTTTCCGTGCCTGAAAACGCCTTGCCCCTTGCGGGGGTGAAAATCACTCCGAAGTCGTAATTTTTTTAATCCAAAGAAGCATGGAAACAAGAAAACCTAACAAGGGCGGTCGCCCCGCCCTCGCAGACCCGGCGAAGCATCGCCATGTCCTTTACCTGAACGACCGGGAGAACGCCCGCTTCCTCTCGCAATGGGAGCAGTCGGGCGTCACGAGCAAGTCCCGTTTCATCGCCGCCCGGCTGTTCGGCGAGCCGTTCCGGGTGGTGAAAGTGGACAAATCGGCAGTAGAATATTGCGCCCGGCTGACCGAATTTTATGCACAATTCAGAGCCGTGGCGGTCAATTACAACCAAGTTGTAAAGGCGTTGCACAACAACTTTTCGGAGAAAAAGACACTGGCTTTTCTCTATAAATTAGAGAAAGCGACCACCGAACTGGCGATGTTGAACCGTCAGGTTATCGACCTGACAAACGAGTGCAAGGAACTATGGTTGCCAAAATAAGCACGGGCGGCAATATGTTCGGCACACTGGCGTACAACCAAAACAAGGTGGACAGCGGGGAAGCAAAGGTGCTTTTCTCCAACCGGATGCTGTTGAGCGAGGACGGGAATTTCTCTATCGGCGAGTGTATGCGCAGCTTTGAAATGCAGATGCCCGTCCAGCTATCCACCAAGAAGCCGATACTTCATATTTCCATAAACCCGCACCCGGAAGACGTGCTGACCGACCAGCAGCTTTCCGACATTGCCAAAGAGTATATGCGGAAGTTGGGCTATGGCGACCAGCCCTATTTGGTGTACAAGCATACCGACATCGACCGCCACCACATCCACATCGTGGGGTTGCGGGTGGACGAGAACGGCAAGCCGCTGAATGACAAGTTCGAGCATCGGCGCAGCAAGCAAATCACCCGTGAACTGGAAAAGAAATACGGGCTGCACCCGGCAGAGCGAAAGGAACGTGCCGAACGCCCGGAACTTAAAAAGGTGGACTATGCCGCCGGGGACGTGAAGCACCAAATCGGCAATACCGTGAAAGCGGCTTGCTATGGCTACCGCTTCCAGTCGTTCGGGGAGTACAAGGCTTTGCTTGCCGCTTACAACGTGTGCGCCGAGGAAGTCAAGGGTGAAGTGAACGGCAAGCCCTATCAGGGCATTGTCTATTCCGCCATGAACGACAAGGGCGAAAAGGCGGGCAACCCGGTAAAGGCTTCCCGCATCGGCAAGTCGGTGGGTTATGAAGCGGTGCAGCGCAGAATGGAGAAATCGGGCGAAGCAATCAGGAACGGGAAACTGAAAGAGCGCACCCGGAAGATTGTAGCCACTGCCATGCAGACCACCCGCAGCCGCAAGGAACTGGAACAACAGCTAAAGAAGCAGGGCATTGACGTGGTATTCCGTCAGAATGACAGCGGGCGCATCTATGGCGTTACGTTCATCGACCATGACAGCCGGGTGGTGCTGAACGGTTCACGCTTGGGCAAGGAGTATTCGGCGAACGTGTTCAACGAACGTTTTTCGGGCGAAACCGGAAAGATGCACCAGCCCGAAGTGTCAGCACCGCAGCAAGACCAGCCCACGCATCAGGAACAACCGGGGTTCATGCCGAAATCCGACATCGTTCCGGGTGTGGCTTCCGTGTTGGGTGCGTTCGGTGGATTGCTGGGCGGCGGTGCATCAGGCGGTGACGATCCGCAGGACACCGCCCGCCAAAAGAGAAAGAAGAAAAAGAAGCGCACAAGGCGCATCGACTAACTTAAAAAAACATTACAATCATGCAACAGGAAGATGATTTGAGAGGGCTTGCAAGGGTCATGGACTTTATGCGGGCTGTCAGTATTCTATTCGTGGGAATAAACGTGTACTGGTTCTGTTACTCCACCCTGAAAGAGTGGGGAGTGACCTTTGAAGTGATAGACAAGATACTGTGGAACTTTCAGCGCACCACCGGGCTGTTCTCGTCCGTTCTTTGGACAAAACTATTTTCGGTGGTGTTCCTCGCCCTGTCGTGTATCGGCACTAAGGGCGTGAAAGAGGAAAAGATAACGTGGGCGAAGATACATTGCAGCCTTGCGGTGGGTTTCGTCCTGTTTTTCCTGAACTGGTGGCTGCTGGAACTTCCGCTGCCACACACGGCGGACACTGTGTTTTATATCGCCACGCTGTCGGCGGGCTATATCTGTATGCTCATGGCGGGTACATGGATGTCCCGGCTGTTGAAGAACAACCTAATGGATGATGTCTTTAATACCGAGAACGAAAGTTTCCAGCAGGAAACAAGGCTTATCGAGAACGAGTATTCGGTAAATCTGCCTACCCGGTTCTACTATAAGAAGAAATGGAATAACGGTTGGATAAATGTCGTGAACCCGTTCCGTGCCAGCCTTGTGTTGGGTACGCCGGGTAGTGGCAAATCGTATGCAGTGGTGAACAGTTACATAAAACAGCAAATCGAGAAAGGTTTTGCGCTTTACTGCTATGATTATAAGTTTCCCGATTTGTCGGAAATCGCTTATAATCATTTGCTTAACCACTTGGACGGGTATAAGGTAAAGCCCAAATTCTACATTATCAATTTTGACGACCCCCGCAAGAGCCACCGATGCAACCCGATAAACGCCAGCTTCATGTCAGACATTGCGGATGCCTACGAAGCCAGCTACACGATAATGCTTAACCTCAATCGAAGTTGGATAAGCAAGCAGGGCGACTTCTTCGTGGAAAGCCCGATTATTCTTTTGGCGGCTATAATTTGGTATCTCCGTATCTATCAAGGCGGTAAGTATTGCACGTTCCCCCATGCCATTGAACTATTGAACAAGAAATACGCCGATGTATTCACTATTTTGCGCAGTTATCCCGAACTGGAAAACTACCTTTCGCCGTTCGTAGATGCTTGGGAATCAGACGCTCAAGAGCAGTTGCAGGGTCAAATAGCAAGTGCGAAAATCCCGCTTTCAAGGATGATTTCACCCGCTCTTTACTGGGTAATGACAGGTGATGATTTCTCGCTGGACATCAACAACCCGAAAGAGCCTAAAATCTTGGTTGTCGGCAACAATCCCGACCGTCAGAACATCTATTCGGCGGCACTGGGATTATATAACAGTAGAATAGTGAAGCTGATAAACAAGAAAGGTCAGCTTAAAAGTTCGGTGATAATAGATGAATTACCGACTATATATTTTCGTGGGCTTGATAATTTGATTGCGACCGCCCGAAGCAACAAGGTTGCGGTTCTGCTGGGCTTTCAGGATTACAGCCAGCTTACCCGTGACTATGGGGACAAGGAAAGCCGTGTGATACAAAATACTGTGGGCAACGTGTTTAGCGGTCAGGTAGTCGGTGAAACGGCAAAAATACTGTCGGAGCGTTTCGGAAAGGTGTTGCAGAAACGGCAGAGCATGACAATCAACCAGCGGGAGAAGTCCACCTCGATAAGTACCCAAATGGACAGCCTGATACCCGCCAGCAAAATATCCAACCTCACGCAAGGTATGTTCGTGGGGGCTGTGGCGGACAATTTCGATGAACGGATAGAGCAGAAGATTTTCCACTGTGAAATCGTGGTGGACAATGAAAAGGTGAAGCGGGAAACCGCCCGTTACGTGAAGTTGCCGCAGATAATTGACTTCACCGACAAGGACGGCAACGACCGGATGCAGGAAGAGATACAAGCCAACTATGACCGCATCCGTCAGGAAGTCCGGCAGATTGTCGAGGACGAGATAACCCGGATTAAGAACGACCCGGAGCTATGCCACTTGATTAAGGAGGAAGAATAGCTGTATATAATAATGTATGGAGTGAAGAACAGCCGATGTAGCTTTACGGTTGTTCTTCATTTTGCTTTTTGGTGCGGTAGGCTTCAAAACGCACTAATATTTCGTGCAGGTTCTTCAATGCTTCCACAGCCTTGCCTATCGGCGGCATCTTGCTTTTGTCGAAAGTCAGTTTCTTCAAATCGGCAGTGTACGCCGTAGCCACTTCGGGCAACGCCATGACCGCTTCGGCATCCTTGAATATCGGTGCATCAGCCAGCGACAAGTGCGAACGGGAGTTTTTATTTAGTCCGTCCTCTATCGTCACCCGGTACATGGCATCCAAGAAATCTTCCGAATGTAGGTAATCGTTATATTCCTGATTGTGGTAGAGTGCCGACAAGTCGTAAACGTCACGGATATGCTTTGCCAACAGTGCGGCTGCATCCTCATTGTAAGACAGCTTTACCAGCCTTGAAACCTTGTCGCAGATAGTCTTTCGGGGGTTGATACACTGCGTTTCAAAACTTCCCAGCCCGTAGGTGCTTATCAGTTCCTCTTGCCCGATGCTTTCAAGAAAGGCGGTCACAATCGGTTTGATAACCCGCTTGTCCGCCGGGTAGAACATCCGTTTTTTGTCCGGCAGGTCACAGGATTTTATCTCTACTTCCAAATGTTCTTTCAGTCCCACGCCTTGAAATACATTGTCATACGAGAAATACAGTTTACGGTAATTACCGCCCGTTTCCGACAAATCTTCCTTGTATATGTCACTATTGAGTTCGGCTATGTATTTGGAAAGTTTCTTGTTCAATGTCTTTTCCGCCTGCTTGGACGCACCTTTGTCACCCGTGAACACGAACAAGTCCAAATCTTCCGAGAAACGTTCTATCAGCCCGTAGGCTTTGGAAAGTGAAGTTCCGCCTTTGAAGTAGGTCTTATCCGCATATTCGGACATGGAAATATCCCGCAGTATCTTCGATACCCAGTAATCCTTTTCCACGTGCGACTGCTCGTAGCCGAAATGTTCAGCCGCCAGTGCGATGATTTCCTTGAACGCTTCCTTGTCCGAATGTAAATTCATATTTCTGTCCTATGCTGTTTTATAATCCAAGTTGAACCGTGTCGTGGGAAGAATGGTCTTTACCATTTCCGTTTGCAACACGGTTTGTCTGATGTCGCCCAGTATGTCCGCCACCACCTTTCTGACACGTGGCGGGTAACTTTTCGCCAAAGATACGATTTTTTCCAGTTCCGGCAGGCTGTACCCGTTGAAATATTGGCTTTTGACCCGGTTGTAGATGTCCTGCCCGGTTGTTCCGGGTATGCGCTTCATGTCCTTTATCGCATCGAGCAGCCGCAAGTATGGGACAAGGCTTTCATCCGGATAGACCATGCAGTAGGCTTTCACGCACTCTATATCCAAGTTCTTGAAACGGAAACGGCGAACCGGGTTAGGAGTGGCTATCGTTATGGTTGTGGCTACCTGTTCGGTCAGCCCCATTTTGTTATAGACGTAAGCCCCCGTGATATAGCCGTTCAGTTTTTCAGTCAGGTAGCGGAACTGTTCATCCTGATAGACAGGCAGCTTTCCCAGTCCCAGCACTGATTTCTTGGGACGGTAGTACGCCCCCTTTTCAACCCGTACCAGTACCCCTTTGCGGCTCTGTTCGGAAAGTAGCACCGCAACATTGGCGGTCTTTTCCGTTTCAAACGACAAATCCCGGAACGTGAATATACGCCCGGTATCTATCCGTTCAATCTGCCCAAGTATCTCTTTTCTGAATGAAGCCATATTTATGTCCTTTGTTTCTATATGCAAAGATAGTATATTATGTAATCACCTGCAAAAACATAACAAAGATTTTGCCGAAGATGTTTTCTTTTTGTCGTGTCACCTGATAATAGAAGAATAACGGAAACTCAATCAAAGGCTTGCCAAACGCTTCACAAACGTTCCAAAAATAAGCTGTATTTCAGTATTAATTTTGATATGTAGCTCATTATTAGCCTATTGATAAAATAGCAAACGTTTCATAAACGCTTCACAAATGGCTCGCAAGCATAATGCAAATTTTAATAAGTCGTTGATTATAAGGCATAAGGTCTATAATTAAATGGCTCATAAATGGCTCACTCCAAGAGAGTGATTAACTTCGCTCTCTTTTTTATGCCCTTTTCAATTCTGCAACCAATGGTTGCAGAATTTCATCCCACCCGGACAATTTCAGACAGCGCAGGACAAATTCGGACAGTCCTTGCCGCCCGTCCAAATATAGCATATTTAGTCGCTACCTTTGGGCGGGACTATTCCCGTAACCACTAAAATTCCAATTATTTATGGCAAACAGAATGACCCCGCCCGCAGAGGGGCAGGAAAAAGACGTGCTGCTGGTCTTGGATAAACAGCAGGGAAAGGTGAGTGCCGTTAAGGGTATCGACAAGGACGGCAATTTGCAGACCGTGCCACCCACTACCGGACACGGCGGCGAGTTCATGCAGGTGGACAAGAACAGCGATGTGTTCAGCAACTTCATTTCCAACTTCTACCGCAAGTATCAGGACACTTCCGGGCTGGAACTGTTCAGCGTCAAGGCTTCCGAAGCGGAGCGGGACGCAAAGGCAATCGAGGACAACCACCGCAACCCTACACCGGAGGGTGACAAGCGGGCTGAAATGCTTCGAGTTCCGAAGCCCGACTTCCACGAGTTCAAGCAGGGCTACCGCTTCGACCCTGCAAAAATCGACTGGGAGAACCTGAAAAAAGTCGGCATCACCGCCGACACCCTGAAAAACACGAGGGACTTCGACCGGGTGATGCGTGGCTACAAGTCCCGCAACACCTACACCGTTTCGGGGACGGTGGGCGGCTTCTACCTCAAACCTACCGATGTCAAGCTCTCTTTCTATCAGGCAAAGGACGGCATGGTAGTACCCAAGCTGCACGGCGTGCAGCAGGACGAGAAACTGCTGCAACGCCCGTTCCATGAACACGAGTTCACCAAGCAGGAACAGGGCAACTTGCAAGGCACTGGCAACTTGGGCGGCATCGCTGAAATCAAAGACCCCAAAAGCGGCGAGCAAATCCCCGTGTTCGTCAGCCGGGACAGGTACACGCACGAACTGGAGTATATGCGGGCTGACAAGTGGAAATGCCCCGATACAATCTGTAACGTGCAAGTCAGTCCGGAACAGAAAGCCGCCTTTGAAGCCGGGCAAGCGGTGAAAATGGAAAACCTGCAATTCAGGGACGGCACGCAGCGCAGTGCCTATTTGCAGGTCAGTGCGGTGGAGCGTGGCTTGGAGTTCCTGCCCCGTGCCGCCGTCCAGTTCTTGCAGCAGTGGCAGCAGCCCGCAGAGCGGCAGGTCGCCGGGCTAAAGGACGGCAAGGGCGTTGAGTTCAACGGTCATGTACAGCCCGGCGCACAGGGCAAATCCCCCGACAAGGTGCAGCCGAAAGACGTTACCCCCACCGCCGAGAGCCGGACGCAGGTGGCGGTCAATTCGGGGGGCAAGACCAACGAAGCCACCAAGCAGGGCAAAGAGCCGTTGAAACAGGGTCAGGACAAGCCCACCGCCAAGCAGAAAGAGAAGCAGGAGAAAGCGCAGGACAAGAGCCTGAAAGCTGACAAGCCCAAGAAGTCCAGAGGAATGAAAATGTAATATCCACCATTAAAAAGTAAAGAATTATGATTGCATTGATAGCAGAAAAGCCCAGCGTGGCAAAGGACATCGCCCGCATCATCGGTGCGACCGGGCGTAATGACGGTTATCTTTCCGGCAACGGGTATATGGTGACATGGGCGTTCGGCCACTTAATCCAGCTTGCCATGCCGGAAGCCTACGGCGTGGCGAACTTCCGCAGGGAGAGCCTGCCCATACTGCCGCCCGATTTCCAGCTAATCCCCCGTCAGGTAAAAGCGGAGAAAGGCTACAAGGCAGACCCCGGCGTGCTGAAACAGTTGAAAGTGATAAAGGAAGTGTTCGACCAGTGCGACCGGATTATTGTCGCCACCGATGCCGGGCGTGAGGGTGAGTTAATCTTCCGCTATATCTTCCATTACCTGAACTGCCGGAAACCATTTGTGCGCCTGTGGATAAGCAGCCTTACCGACAAGGCAATCCGTGAGGGGCTGGATAACTTGCAGCCGGGAGAGCGTTACGATAACCTTTACCTCTCTGCCAAGTCCCGCAGCGAAGCGGACTGGCTGATAGGGATAAACGCCACCCAAGCGTTGAGCGTTGCCGCCGGGCAGGGGGTGTTCTCGCTGGGCAGGGTGCAGACACCCACGCTCGTGATGATATGCAGCCGCTATTTGGAGAACAAGAATTTCGTACCCGCCAAGTTTTGGCAACTCAAAGCGGCGACCGCCAGCGGGGGAATAAATTTTACCGCCCAATCGACCGCCAAGTGGGAACAGCAGCCCGAAGCCATAGCCGCCCTGCAACGGGTAAAGGATGCCGGGCAACTTGTGGTTAAATCCGTTGAGAGGAAAGAAGCCTGCCAAGAACCGCCGCTTTTGTACGACCTTACCACGCTGCAAAAGGAAGCGAACACGAAGCTGAACTTCTCGGCTGACAAGACGCTTTCCATAGCGCAAAGCCTGTATGAAAAGAAAGTGATGTCCTACCCAAGAACCGGAAGCCGCTATATTCCGGAGGACGTTTTCGATGAAATGCCGGAACGTGTCGCCCTGCTGGGGCAATACCCCCGCTTTGCCGGGTATGCCGCCGGGCTGGACGGCACACCCCTGAACCGCCGCAGCGTGAATGACGGCAAAGTGACCGACCACCACGCCTTAATCATTACCGAGAACCTGCCCGGCGAACTTTCCAAAGACGAGCGGGCGGTTTACGAGCTGGTAGCCGGGCGTATGCTGGAAGCCTTTTCGGGCAAGTGCGTGAAAGACGTTACCACCGCCTTGCTGTCAGGGGGAGATACCGACTTCACGGTGAAAGGGTCTGTGATGAAAGAAGCCGGGTGGCGTGCCGTGTTCGGCGAGCAGGAAACGGGCGGGGATGAAGAAGCCGCCAGCCTGCCGCCACTCCAAGAGGGAGAATATTTGCCACTCTCCGGCGTGGATCTGCTCGAAAAGCAGACCAAGCCGAAACCGCTGCACACGGAAAGCAGCCTGTTGGCGGCAATGGAGAACGCAGGCAGGGAACTGGAAGATGCCGAACTGAAAGCCAGCCTGAAAGATGCCGGGATAGGCACGCCCGCCACTCGTGCGGCGATTATCGAAACGCTGTTCGCCCGCCAGTACATCGTGCGTGAGAAGAAGAACCTTGTGCCTACCGACAAGGGGCTTGCCGTTTATGGGATTGTCAAGGACAAGAAGATCGCCGATGTCGAAATGACGGGCATGTGGGAAACCGCCCTTGCCAAGATAGAAGCGGGCAGCATGGATGCGGACACGTTCCGGAAGGGCATCGAGGTGTACGCAACGCAAATCACCGCAGAACTGCTATCGGTGCAGCTATCTGTCGCTGCTGGTGAAACCTGCCCCTGCCCGAAATGCGGCAGCGGGCGCATCCTGTTCTACCCGAAAGTGGCGAAGTGTTCCAACGTGGACTGCACGCTTACCATATTCCGCAACAAGTGCGACAAGCAGCTTTCCGACAAGCAGATTGTCGAGCTGGTGACGAAACGCAAGACCGGGCTAATCAAGGGCTTCAAGGGCAAGAACGGCAAGGCTTTCGATGCTTCGCTGGTACTGGACGAGCAGTTCAATGTCGGTTTTTCATTCCCCGAAAAGAAAGCGAAACCGAAGAAATAGCTTATCTTTGCCGCTGAAATTTCATTGTGATAGGTTTTACAGCTTATAATAATTGAAATTTTAGTGGTTGCGCCCGGAGGGAAACCGGGCGCATTTTTTTTATATGTTCCCGCCAAACAGGTAGGTCGAACAGACCACCCCGTTATCCAGCACCCTGCTTTCCGAGAGCTTCCACAGCGAGCCGGATGTTTCCCCGACAAAACCGATGCCTTTGCCCGCCATGACCGGGACGGTGTAGATTGTCAGGCTGTCCAGCAGTCCGGCTTTAATCAATGAAGTAAGCAGCTTGCCGCCACCCACCACCAGCATGTCGGTTTCCTGTTTCAGTTCATAGACCCTTTGCAGCGGTTCTTCGGTCAGGAACTCCACCCCGCAGTCCGGCGTCACGTTGGTATCGTAGTGTGACACCACAAAAGACCGTTTGCTTTTGTGCGGCCACCCGCCCCAGTGTTCAAAGATGTAGTTGTAGGTGTTAGCCCCCATAAGCAGGCAGCTTGCGGCGGCGTGTTCCCTTGCCGCCAGTTCCTTGACCTCACGGGGCATCCAGTCCAGTTCATAGTCCGGCGTGGCGGTATGCCCGTCCAGCGATACGGCGATGTGCGCTTTGATTTGTTCCATATTGTCAGGTATTAAAGTGATATAAATCCCTACTGTCTTGGCACGTTAGCCGCCACCCCCAAAAAGAAAGCGTGGCATGACGCTGTTTCAAAGTAGAGGTACTGGCATACCCAAAAGAGGAAACAGTGCAGCCACGCTATGACAAACGCATAGCATATCCTGCGCTGAATATCCCCTCTTTTTGAAAAGTGCCAGTTTTCTACTTTGGGACGTTCGGCGAACGTATATGTTATATATAAAGGCAATATTCCGGCAACCGCCGTCCAACTGCCGTTACTTTTCCGTGTAACTTCTGCAAAGTTAAGCAAATACCCTGAAAAATCACGTGCAAACAGAAAAAATCCTGCCGTGTTATCACAACAGGGCAGGACACAAGCACCTAAAAATACACAAGTTCAGCCCATACGCCTACGGGCAGCTTGCGTTCCTTTGAAGATTATATGAACCGATGACAAAACAGCTTTGGTTCGCCGTGTCTTTGGTGATGATGTCCCTTTCCCGCATGAAGCGGATATAGCTCTTTGCGGTGCGCTCCTTGATGTCCAATACCTGCTGCAACTGCTCGCAAAGGTCTATGTAGGTGATGCGTGTCTGCCGCCCGAAGATGTCACGTGCGACATTCACCAGTTCCCTTTCCTTGCGCTTCTCCTTTTCCTCACGTGGTTTCTCGCCCTTGTACACGTGCATCCCGGCTTCCTTGTCCCAAGCAAAGAGCATCAGCGGCACGTCCAGCGGGCTTCCGTCCCTTACTTTCAGGGCTTTTACCACCGACTGGGTAGGTTCTTCGTCTTTCTCAATGGACAGGATAGTAGCCGCCTTGCGCTGCAACTCGCTGCCCAAATGTCCCCGCAGTTTCAATCCGTTGGGGACGAAGTGCAGCACGCACAGAATACACGTGTTGTAGATGCCCGCCAGCCGATAAAGTTCATCTATCACCGCCACGCTTTCCGCTTCATCGTTGGCACTCTTAACAAGGTCTGCGATGCCGTCAATGACGACCAACTGGATGCCGCCGTACTGGTAGTAGAACTTGTCCATGCTTTGTACAATGGCGTTCAGGCGTTCTTTGCGTGACATACCGGTAAGACAAAACGCTTTCAGTTCATCGGGTTTGTCCGGCTGTTTGGCACGTGCCAGCAGGTTGCTTACGTTCTTGAACAGTTGCACTTCTGATTGCTCGGTATCATAGAGCAAGACCGCCTTGTGTTTGCCGTTGGCGGTTATCTGTATGCCCAGTGTATCTATGTCCTCACCAGCCGGGCAGATGCAGCCCGCCACGATTGCGGCTACATAATTGCTCTTGCCCGTTCCCTCGCCCCCGGTGATGCCGAACAGGTTGCCTTGTGTCCCCAGCGGAACGTCACCCGCCGAAATAATCTCTTGCGCTTTGGCGGGCGGGTTGTTGAAATCTATCTCGCACGATTTAAGCATAATCAATGTATCGCTATACAGGTTGTCTAAAAATTCGATAAACAGTTTCAGGAAATCTTCACGGGTGTTCCCGGCTTTGAAGTAGTCGGATATGTCCTTTTCCTCTTTCGTTCCCGGAAGCGGGAGCAGCAGGCGTTTCACGCCAAATTCTTCCAACAGTTTTTCCTGCTTGCATGAACTTTCCCTGCCCGTCTTGTCCATGTCAAAGAGCAGGACGATGTGTTTGAAGCGGAACGTCAGCCGATAGACCAGCGTGGGCGGTATAGTCACTGTTTCGCTATTGAAGCAGATAGCGTGAAAACCGTGCGCCGCCAGCGAAAGCACGTCTTTCTCGCCGCCCGTGATGAATAGCGTGTCGCCTTTGGCTGGCAGTTGTTCCAGCCCGAAACAGTAGTTCTCGCCGAAGCTGCCGCCGTAGAGGAAGCGGGGCGTGGAGAACGGGCGGTACAGCTTGATGTGCTGTTTGCCCTTGTAGCCGTACATGGGTTCTGCCACCGATGAAGTGTAGGTGTACGGTTTGCCCTCTGCCGTTTCGCTGTTGTATTCCCGGAGCGAGCAGACCTTGTAACGTTCCAGCAGTTCGGGCGTGATGCCGTACTGTTGCCAGTACACCAGTTCGGCAAGCGGGAACTTCTGTTCCCGGAACTGGTAGGGCTTGACGGGCTTTTCGGGCGTTTCTTCGGGTTTGTCCGGCACTGCCCGGCAGACGGTTGCCGGGGGAACGGAAACCGGAATGCCGGAAGCCAGCCCCAAGCCCAAATCCCGGTCGATGATTTCCAGTATCTCCACGAAGTCAGCCGCCCGGTTGCAGTCCAGCCCCTTTAACTGCCCCACGAGGAAGAAACAGTCGCCGCTGTAACTGTCGTTGCCGAAGTCCTTCATCTTGTAGATACCGCCCCGGCGGTCGAAATAGATGTTGCAGGAAGCCTTGCTGTCCTCGTACAGCGGGTTAAGGAAGTTGCGACCTATGCGCCAATTGCCGGGCAGGTAGTGTTTGAACACCGCCAGCCCGTTACTTGTTCTTTCTAAGATTTCCTCTTTCCTTAGCATACAACTGGTGGTTGGTTATCAGGTTGTCGATGTTCTCCTTGTTGCTCCTTATCAGGCGTTCTTCCAGCATCCGGCGTATCTCGCTGACCTTGTAGAAGTAACGTCCCCTGATGTTGGAATAGGCGATAGTCCCCGACACCCGCAGGCGTTGCAGGGTCTTTTCGCTTATTTTCAGGAACGTGCAGACCTCGTAGCTGTCCACCCACATGTCTTCCTCGCTTTGCCTTGCCGTTTCCATGTGGTTGAAGATGTAGTCGGCAATGGCGGTAATCTTGTTGTCCAGTTCCTTGTAGGCTTTGGACTCGAATGTTATTATTTCCATAACGGTAACTAATTGATTTGCCGCAAAGTTCGGGTGTCCTGAAAAATAAAACGCCACAGATGTACCCACCTGTGGCGAAATAAATTTTGTTAAAGCACGGTTGCCTAATCCTGCTCCCTCATGCGCATCAGCAACCTGTCTTTCAGGGTGGAGAGGAAGCCCGTTCGGTCTTTGGTCTTGGCTTTTAGTTCCATGTAGGTGTGGTAGAAGTCGCCGAGGTCGATGTCGAACACGTATTCAAAGTAGGCTACAATCTCCTTAATATCAACCGTCCCCTTGTTCAGACAGCCGCAGGCGTCCAGTGCGTAGATAAGTTCCACCAACGCCCTTTTCGTCCCCGTCCAGCGCAACACCTTTCCCATGAAGCCGTTCTTCACCCGCTTGCGTTGTTCCCGGCGTTCCAGCTCGTGCAGACGGTTGGTGAGGTATATTTCCAGCAGTTCGTTGGCTAAAATCTTGGCTACCTTGAAATCGTGACTGGTGCTGAACTGTGGGTCTGTTTCGTAATAGAAACTGTCCACGATGATTTGTATGTCAGGCTTCCCACGCATGAAATACTGCCTGTCCAAGTAGGTGGCTTTCGTTCGGTGGTACTGGTAGAACGCCAAGTTCCGCTGGAACGACTTTGAAATCCGGTCGGTTTCCGACAGCAGGTAGTCCCTTTGCACTTCCTCGCTACCGCTGGGGAAGCGCACCTCTATCTTGTAAACGGTGTTGTAATAGATGATTTTGCTCGCTAAAAGCGGTTTCAGTTCCTTGAAGAAGTGTATTTCCTCTTCCGTGCTGGCGAACGGGTAGGAGATTATAAAGTTTTTGAGTTCGCCCAGTATCTCTTGCAGGTAGTCCACGCACAGGCGGCAGAGCGTCAGCGTGTCCGCTGCGGTGTCCTCGTATTCCTGTATCTGCCATTCCACTTTTTGAAGCAGTCCGGCGAAGTATGTTTCCAACGGTATCTTATGTTCCATAACCTTGTGCTTATCTTTTATGAAGCACAAAGTTACGGGCATAAAAAATCTGTTTTATTCTTGATTTTTCACATTACGTTCTTGTAACTGTGCATTTTCTTGTTTCCTGCGCTTTTCTGCGTATCTCACCCGGTGTGTCCAGCAAGTAAGCCTTGCAGAAGTCGTTCAGGTTCGATGTCGATGCGAACCCGGTGGTGAACGCCACTTCGGTAAGTGTGAGGTTGGTGTTCTTCAGGTAGTGTTCCACGTCCTTTGCACGCTCCTTTATCACCCATTCCTTAGCCGTGTACCCGGTCATTTTCTTTACCTTCCGTCGGAACGAGCCGTATTCCATGCCGCATTTGTCCGCCAGTTGCTCGGCATCATAGACCATGTAGCCTTTCAGACGCACCATTTCGGTGAATGTCTGCCTGCCCAGCTCCGGCAGCATCCGTTCGGCGTGGCGCAGTTCCTTTTCCGTCACCAGCAGGCGGTTGTCCCTTACCGGGTTTCTCCGTAGCAGGTAGAAAGCGTGGCATACCGTGTTGTACACGTTGCAGAGGTACTGCCGTCCCGGTCGCATCCAGTGGAGCGCATCGCAGTAGGCGGTCAGTTCGGGTATCTCGTCCCGCTTGCGGTGCTGTTCCGCCAGTTCGTCCAGTATGGCGTAATGGGTGGTGGACATACCCAGCAGGATAATGATTGCCTTGTAGTCCTTGTATGTCGCCAGTGTCGGCGTTTCCGGCAGGCTCTTGAGCGTGTCGCACACGCGGGCGCACAGCCGCCCGTCCTTGCTGAACGGTTCAAGTTCCAAGTAGTTGTCCATTTTCCGGCTGTTGTGCAGCAGCCATGTTACCTTTTCGTCCAGTTCCTTGCAGGACGCTTCCAGTTCCGCTTCGGGAGCGGGCAGCAATAATGATGTAATCCGTTGTTCCATATTTGAATAAATTGATTTGTTTTCTGTACGTTACCCGGTAGCCCATAGCCAAAACTTTTGGATTAGCCGCCAAACCACGTGATAAAGGAACATGGCGGCAAGCATAAGAAAACCTGCCCGCAGGAAATATTCTTCAATGCGCTGCCAAACGCTCGTTTTTTGTTCGGGCATCAGTATGTCCGCCACTTCCTCAAAGGTCTTGCAGGCGAAAATCGCTTGCCGGAACTCGTCTGCGCTGTTCCTGCATTCTTCCTTGAACCACCGTGTCTTGGGGTATCGTTCCGCTACCAGTTCTTGCAGTTTTCGTAGTGGGAACGGTTCGGGGTTGTCCCCGTACTCGTATTCAATGGAAATCACACGTCCCTGCATCCTGATGCAATATCCGAATATCCCTTGCCACTTCACTTTGTGCGCCCCCTTTTCAACATATTTCGTCCCGGTTGCATCCACTACAATGTAGTTCTTCCGCTTCTTCAACAACTCGGTATTGGTCGTTGTGTACAGTTCTTCCTTGCGAAACACGTATATCATGTTGCCTTTGGGGGCAAAGCTGAATATCGGGTATTTAAGTCGGGCTTTCATTGGAAATAGTCTATTGTTTTATAAAAGCAAAATAAAGCAGGGTAACACCTACCACAACCCCGAAAAAGATACAACCTGTAATAATGAAAGCCCAATCGGGGTAATGGAAATCAAGTTCTTCATAAGGAATGGCAGTTTTCTTTATACATCTGTTCCATACCCATATCAGAACTTTTCCAAATCTATTTACTATGATAAGGTTACTCATATTGATTAATGGTTAGAAAGGAGCATCGTTAGATGCTATCTTTCGTTGTTACTAACTTTATTATTTATAAGACTAATCGAATTTTTCTGCCGATTTATCAAGCTATAAACAGTTTACGAAAAATTAAAATTCCTATGATTGCGATATAAATCGGAATGCAGAATATCATCCAATTAGAAATTAGCTTGTTTCTTGTGCAACCTTGATACTTCTTTTTTAATTCCAGAATTTTCTTTTTCCTGTATCGAATACAGCAATATATGATTAACAGACATAAAGGAACGAGTAAGAAGCATAAGCTATAAAGTCCCTCTAAGAACCACGCATATTTATGTTGCATGTCATACCATTCCTTAATAGCGAAAAAGGCTATAATGAGTGATATGCCCAAGCTATAACATAAGTGGATGACAGCACTAAGGTATGGTGGGTCGCCATGCTTTTCATACATTCGATATAGTCTATAAAATATATAATCCATATTTGTTAGTAATGGCTAAGCGGGGAACGCCGTTAGGCGTTATCACGCTTCGTTAATGGTATATTGATATTATTCACTTTGAAAAGCCTTAAAGCAGGATTTGAAGAAAGTCTTTTCTTGGCATCTTCCAAATCTAACTTATAATATTTAAGCTCAATATTTTTTAGCTTTCTCAAAGTTTCTAATCCGGACAAAGTAGTCAAGTTTACTGTTTTCTTACTCTCTGTTGTTGATGCAGACAAGTATAGCTTTTCCAAGTTCATAAAGCCGTCAATACCTTTTAAGCTGTGTAATCTTGAAGTATATACCATTGATAGATTTTTAATTTGTTTCTTCAAATCATTGGGTATAAAATCCATATTGGCTATCTTGTTTGCACTCAATATACAAAGTGTATGTAGTTTGGGAGTGTAACCAATACCGTCAAATGAAAAATCTTCTTTTCTGATATATGCAACCATTAGATGCGTCAGATTAGGAAACAGTTGCAATAAAGATAAATCATTCAACTTCGTGTTCCACAAATATAAATGTGTAATCGTGGAAAGATTTTCTTTATAATCCAACAAATTGCTAAGTTCTTTTTTACCTATCTTGTAGTTATTGATAGATAAAAAACGCAATTTAGTGCATAGGCTGATATTATCCATACTACGTGTGCCTGAAACGATAAATAAGTCTATACAATCTGCAATCGGTGTTGCATTCTCCACTATATCAGAATAGATATACCGTTGTTCGTTATTCGTACAACAGTAAACTTGAAAGTCGTCTATATTTTTAATATCGTCTATATTCATACTTTGTCAGAATTACCATTAATGGTTCAGCAGGGAACGGCTTGTCCGTTATCCTGCGTTGTTAGCGAAATTATTTTATATACTCATAGAAACTAAGTCAGATACAGCTTTCTTCTTCCAACTATTTTTCTTAGCCAGAGAGGTGTATATTCTTTGCTTCGAGGATATTCCCTAAACATCTCCAACAACCAATCAGGTTTCTGAAAAAAAGAAGGAATTTGCTCAAGGTTATCATAATTGAACTTGAGAGTATATTGAGCCTTACTTTTTAAGAACATTTCAACTTGAAACCATGCACCTTGTTTTGAGTTTTTATTATACATTAGTTCACGTATATTTCTAAACGCATTACAGATTTTATCTGTATTTCTTGTATTTAATGTTATTATATCTCCTTTAGAAGAAGTGATGCTAAACATATCAACTACACATGAAACAAATAATATATTATATTCAAGTCCTTCCTTTAACTTTTGGGATTTACAATCCATTATATAAAATAATATATCCTTAAATTGAGCTTCAATAGTATCGTCAAATTGATTGCGTGCGGGTATATCAATTGAAGAACTTGCGCTTCTGTATTCAGACAATAGTAAATGCTCAATATTAGGATTTTGAGTAACTTCCCCTACCATTTTTGCATACCACAGCCAATATTCCTTGCGTTTCTCCACATTTCCAATTTCCACGAAAGGGTTGCTGCCCGAATAGGCTATCGAGCATATAAAATCCACATTCCAACTTTCAAAGTCGAAAGTATTATCATCTTCACCGTTATAATCCTCTATTTCCAATATGGAAGCAGCATCATTTTGGATAGCATACCCTAAAGCGATGATAGCCCACCCTGCCATATCTTCGCAACTCTCAATGGATTGTTCCGCATAATTACGTAACCGTTCCACCGAAACCGATATGCTTTCGATTGTGCCCTTATTCTTGTACAGATAACTGTCTATTTCAAACAAGGCACTGTATAATAGGTTTTCCGCACCAAATTCCTCTGAAAAGCAAGAACAAGCTTTCTTGCAACACTCGCACAATATTTTTTGTACTATCCGTGCATTGCCTATTCGTTTCATCAAATCAACCCGGTAGGGCAAAGGCAAATGCCCCATACTGTTTTGATTGATTATTTCTTTCAGTTTTTCTACTTGCTGTATCATGCTGGTTTCTATTTTCGCTAATGGTTTGGTGAGGGACAGCGTTAAGCTGTTTCCTCGACCTTGTTAACATTCTATTTTTATTCTCATCAAATTATGGTATTTCCAAATTCATACTTTCCATATAGGCGGTATCAAGTTCCGCACCTTTCCAGTTTATGTCGGGAGGAAATTGTTTCCATCCGTCTTTGGGTGGGGATAATACCCATTTAGGAACAACTGTTTTTACAACAATTCCTGCTCCATGCATTTTTGTTGAATATTTAATAAGTAGTCTATCTTCCTCAAAATTATAATTGCTAAGAGTTGCTCTTGTGTAAGTATTATAGCTATTTCCATTTACTTCATAAGAAAAATCATATTGTATTTTTGGATTTTTTCCTACCAGAAAACAGGTATCTTTATACTTGCCAATAGTATAACGTACATTTTGGGAATTATAAAAGTAATATTTATCAGAAAAATAGACGTAAATAATATTTCCAGCCAGTAAAATACCTACTATTATCCAACAATTATCCTTTATCCAATTTATGAATTTACATACCATAATATAATTTGATGTTGTTCTGTACTATATTGATGTTAATTTTTCGATAAACGCACCTTATGGTGCAGTTCCTATTCACTATTAAATCACTGCCTAATCATCATCTAAACAATCCAGCGGATTGGGTATTTTGGCTTTATGGGCGTTCGACACGTGCAGGTAAATTGCTGTTGTTTTTATGTCGGTATGTCCCATAAGTTCCTGTATGGTTCTTAGGTCAGTCCCTTGTTCAAGTAGGTGGGTGGCAAATGTATGCCGGAGCATGTGCAGGTGTACCCGGTGCTTTATTCCGGCTTTTCTTGCCGCTTCTTTCAACACCTTAACCAGTGCGCTGGGTGAGTATTGTTCGCCCGACTGTTCGCCCTCAAAAAGCCATTTCTGCGGTCTGTATTCCCGGTAGTAAGCCCTTAATTCGTTGAGCAACTTTTCCGACAGCAAGGAATATCTGCATTTCTTCCCTTTCCCGGCAATCCTGATTAGCATACGTTCGCTGATGATGTCTTTCGGGGTAAGGTTCAAAAGTTCGCTTCGGCGTAGTCCGGCAGAGTATATAAGAGAAATCATACACCGATGTTTTCGATTGGGCAACTGTGCGAAGATGCTTTTCATTTCTTCCCGGCTTAATACTTCGGGCAACGCCTTGTACTCTTTCGCACGGGCTATCCCGCCATAATATTGCCGCCTGCCTTTCCGCACTTTCTCGTAATAGAACTTGATAGCATTGATACGCATATTCTGCTGGGTGGCGGATATATGTTTTTCCTTTACCATATGGAGCATATAGCTGTTGATGTCCTCGACCGTCAGCAGGTCAAGGTCATGCCCCTTGTGGTATTCCATGAAGTCGCTGAAATAGATTTTATAGGCTTTTATGGTGGAAAGGCTGTACCGCTTCTGTTCCAGCAGTTCCAAGTAGCCTTTCGGCAGTGTGTATTCCCTTTTGGGTTTGGGATGCCGCACGTAAACCCGGCTGTAATCAATATAGGCGTGGGGTGAATAGCGGTCGTAGAAATCCGGCAGGCTGAAAGCGGCTGACGCTATGTATGCAGAGCCGTTACCAGCCATTTCCATGCCCGTGTCTTGGGCGAGCAGCAGGGCGACAGCCTGACTGTTCGCATATTCTATCCGTATGTAGTCCGTACCGTCCCTTGTTTCTTTGTGTAGCACGATGCTTCCTCTTTGTTTCTGAACCTTATTCATGTCGCTGAATTTTGCTTCGCTCCAAAGATAAGATAAAAATACCATTATTTGAACATCTGTTCAAAAATAATCGAGGTTAAAAAAAACAAAAGAGTATCAGGCTTTAAGCAGCGAATAGATATGACGAAAATTTTCTGCCAGTTCGTCCACGTTCAAACCGTTTAGAAATGCTTGTTCGTATGACAGTCCTAAAAACATTTGCCGGAACATGATAGCCGTTTTCTTCACGTCCGTGTTGCTCCTGATTTCCCCGCTTTCTTTTGCCTTCTGTATGACTTTCTCCCATAGGTCATAGTCTTGTCGGTAGATTTTCTCAATTTTCTGCCTGATGTCCGGATAGTACATGCGCACTTGTGACAGAAAGTGAAAGTAGTAGAAGTTAGGACTACAATCATGCGGGCTGCTATTATCGCCAATTAGTTCAACAATCCTTTTCATGGAAGCGGCTACCCCCGCCACGTATTGCCCGATGAACTCCGCCAACGTATCGGCAGGAGCGGCAAACTTGTTTTCCGGTTCGTGCATTTGCAACACGTATTTGTCCGCCACAGCCATGAATAAATCCAGCTTGTGCGGAAAATAATAAACGATACCCGTTTTTGTCACCCCGCAGGCTTTGGCAAGCATGATAATGCTTGCTTTCTCGTAGTTCATCCTGACAAATACGCCGAACGCTTTATCTATTACTTCTTCACGGTTAGTTATTATCATACACGTTTGTTTTTAATCGGTTACGAAGATACGGATTTTGTTTTAAGCATTTGTACCCCAGTGCTTTTTTTTAGTGCAAGGTGCAAGTATATATTTATATATATAGCTTGCACCTTGCACTAACCCAAAAATATTTATTATCAGATATTTGCGAGTTTCAAAAGAAAGCCGTATCTTTGAACCCGAAAGTTAGGCAGACAAACAGCGGTCAAAGTTGGACAAGCCCAACATCTGAAAATCGTTACTGTTTCGTTACCTATTTGAAATTTTGAAAGCAAAGTAGCTGAAATATAAGCGGTTAGATTTGTAGGTTCAAAACCCTGTCTCTCCGCTAGAAAGCAGCTTTTTGCTGCTTTCTGTTTTTATGGAGAGTTTTTTCTCTAGTTGGTAATTGTAAGGAGAGGTGCTCGAGTGGTTGAAGAGGCACGCCTGGAAAGCGTGTATACCCCTAAAGGGTATCACGAGTTCGAATCTCGTTCTCTCCGCATCATTTTTTTACATTTTAATATTAATGAACGGCTGTTTTGACTTATCAAGGCAGCCGTTTGTTTTATATTGTTTTCGGGAATTCGGTTATTCCAATTCTTCAATAATCTTCTTTACATCTACCGGTTGTAATCGACCATATACCTTCTCGCCGATCATCACTACCGGAGCCAGTCCGCAGGCGCCTACACAACGCAGACAGTCTAATGAGAACTTTCCGTCCGGGGTAGTGTCACCGACTTCGATACCTAATACACGTTTGAACTCTTCCAGCAGTTTTTCTGAACCACGTACATAACAAGCTGTACCCATGCAAACAGAGATGGGATGTTTTCCTTTGGGAATCATGGTAAAGAAAGTATAGAAAGTAACGACACCATACACTTTCGATACGGGAATTCCAAGTTTGGAAGCGATAATCCGTTGCGTTTCCTCGGGTAGATACCCTTGCAAATGCTGTGCCTCATGCAAAATATTGATAAGTTCGCCCGGTTTGTTTCCATGCTTGTCGCAGATCGTTTTGATTTGCTCTGCCATGTCACAGGCTAGTTTGATATCTGACATAATACTCTTCATTTAAAAGTTAATCAATCGCTTTGTTGAAATAATGCGTATGCAGGAGAGTTTCCGATTTCTCACCTAGCGGTTTGCCGAGATAATCCTCGTATAATGTCTTGATATACGGATTCTCGTGCGATTTGCGCAAAGGTTTGTTGGCGTCTTCACGGTAAAGTGCGTTGGCGCGTGCATAGAGTATTTCCGAGTTGCCGTGATGCAAAGGCTGCCCGCCGCCACCGATACAGCCTCCGGGGCAAGCCATAATTTCGATTACATGATATTCGTTGTGCCCGTTCCGTATATCTTCCAGTAGATGACGAGCGTTGCCTAGTCCGTGTGCGATGCCTACTTTTAATTCAAATCCGTTTAGGTTAATGGTAGCACGACGGACGCCATTTAGTCCGCGTACCTGTTCGAAATTTACATTTTTCAAAGGTTCTCCGGTATAGATTTCATAGACAGAACGGAGGGCGGCTTCCATTACACCACCTGTTGTTCCGAAAATGACACCGGCACCTGTCGATTCACCCATCGGGTTGTCGAATGGGCTGTCCAGTACGAGAGGGAACCCGATATTGGCACGTTTAATTAGTCGTGCCAGTTCACGGGTGGAAATAGAATAATCTACGTCGGGAATACCGTTCACTTTAAATTCATCGCGGGCACATTCATACTTTTTTGCCAGACAGGGCATGATGGATACGACTACCAGCTTTTCTCTGGGAATTCCCATCTTTTCCGCCCAATAGGATTTGGCGATAGAACCGAACATTTGTTGCGGTGAACGGGCGGTGGATGGAATGTCCAGCATATCCGGGAAGTGATGTTCGAAGAAGTTCACCCATGCCGGACAGCAGGAGGTCAGGATAGGTAACCGTACGGATTTATCTCCGTTGAGATAACGTGTCAGGCGGTTCAGAATTTCAGAACCCTCTTCCATAATGGTAAGGTCGGCTGCAAAATCAGTATCGAATACATAGTCGAATCCCAGTTCGCGAAGTGCATACACCATTTTCCCGGTTACCAGAGTGCCGGGAGGAAAACCGAATTCTTCGCCCAAGGCAGCACGTACGGCAGGGGCTGTTTGCACAATCACCACTTTATCCGGGTTAGCTAAGTCGTCGAGCAGGCGGTTCGTATAATCGCGTTCGGTCAGTGCACCTACCGGACAGACAGCTACGCATTGTCCGCAATAGGTACATTCGCTTTCCGTCATCATCCGGTCAAAGGCAGGGGCTATCGTCGTGTTGAATCCGCGACGGATGGCACCGAGCGCACCGACTGTCTGAACATCGTTACAGACACTTTCGCAGCGGCGACAGAAAATGCATTTATCCATATTACGGACGATAGAAGCGGTAATTTCCCGTTTGCGGGGGGACAGCTCACCGCCATTGAAAGGCATTTCGCGAATGTTGAAACGCAGTGCTAACGTTTGGAGCTCGCAGTTGCCGCATTTAGGGCAAGTGAGGCAGTCATTGGGGTGATCCGAAAGGATCAGTTCAGCCACCACTTTGCGAGCGTTCATTACGCGCAGGGTACTGGTTTTTACTACCATGCCCTCCGTGCAACGGGTAGCGCAGGCAGGAGCCAGGTTGCGCCGTCCCATCACTTCAACCACACAAATACGGCAGGAAGCCGGATTATTTTTTATACAGGTTCCTTTTAGGTCGATATGACACAGCGTAGGTATATTGATACCGATTTTGATAGCGGCTTCAAGAATAGTGCTTCCCTCGGGCACAGTGATGGAATGACCGTCTATCTGGAGAGTAATTTGTTTTTCTTCCATAGTAAATAAGATTTTAGCAGACAAGAATGGCATTGAATTTGCAGCGTGCCATGCACATGCCGCATTTGATACATTTATCGGGAGCAATGACATGTGGTTTGCGCACCAGTCCGCTGATAGCATCCGCCGGACAGTTTTTGGCGCATAGATGACAACCAATGCAGCGTTCCGGACTGATGGTATACGTTAATAGTGATTTACATTGCTTAGAGCGACAAGTCTTATCCCGCACGTGTTCCATATATTCATCGTAGAAGTTATCCAATGTGGATAAAACGGGATTTGGAGAGGTTTGTCCCAATCCGCAGAGGGCAGTATCTTTGATGACTTGTCCCAAAGTGGCAAGTGTGTCCAGGTCTTTTTCTGTGCCTTTTCCTTCCGTAATCTTGTTCAGTAGTTCCAGCAGACGTTTGTTTCCAATGCGGCAAGGTGTGCATTTCCCGCAGGACTCTTCCACTGTAAAATCCAGATAAAAGCGGGCTACGGATACCATGCAGTCGTCCTCATCCATGACAATCATCCCTCCTGAACCCATCATGGAACCGGCCGAGAGAAGGTTGTCAAAGTCAATGGGAGTGTCCAGATGTTTTTCTGTCAGACAGCCGCCTGACGGTCCTCCTGTTTGTACAGCTTTGAACTTCTTTCCGCCTTTGATGCCTCCTCCGATTTCGTAGATTACTTCCCGAAGAGTAGTTCCCATCGGCACTTCGATCAGTCCGACATTATTAATCTTTCCGGCAAGAGCAAACACTTTGGTTCCTTTGGAACGTTCTGTGCCAATCGTTGCAAACCAGTCGGCTCCTTTGGTTAGAATAATGGGAATATTGGCAAGCGTTTCCACATTATTTACATTGGTTGGTTTTCCCAGATAACCGGATTCGGCAGGGAAGGGAGGTTTCAGAGTCGGCTCTCCCCGTTTTCCTTCCATCGAATGAATAAGGGCAGTTTCTTCTCCGCAGACAAAAGCTCCGGCTCCGTATCGTATTTCTATGTCGAAACTGAAATCTGTTCCTAAGATATGATCTCCTAGTAATCCGTATTCGCGTGCCTGATTGATAGCTGTTTTCAGTCGGTTGATAGCTAACGGATATTCGGCACGGATATATACTAATCCTTTGGTGGAACCAATGGAATAACCGCAGACACACATCGCTTCTACAATCGAATGTGGGTCGCCCTCCATAATGGAACGGTCCATGAATGCACCGGGATCTCCTTCGTCGGCGTTACAAACCACGTATTTGACATCTGACTGTTGCTTGTTGGCAAATTCCCATTTCAGTCCCGTCGGGAAACCGCCACCACCACGTCCGCGAAGTCCCGAACGTTTGATAATATCAATAACGTCCGTCGGCTGTTTGTTAAGCAGGCAATCGGCCAATGCAAAGTATCCTTCACGGGCGATATACTCTTCAATATTTTCGGGATCGATAAAACCACAGTTACGCAATGCGATGCGAAGTTGTTTCCGGTAGAAATCCATGTGCTTGGAGTCGCTGACGGTATGTTCCGTTTTAGGATCTACATACAGCAACCGTTCGATTCTTCGTCCTCCGATGATATGCTCGTTGATGATTTCTTCCGCATCTTCGGGAGTGACTTGGGTGTAAAAGGTATTATCGGGGATGATTTTCACGATAGGACCTTTTTCACAGAAGCCGAAACAGCCTACGGTGATGACTTCTACTTTATCGGTGATTTCGTTCTTTTTGATGGCTTTTAGAAGATTGTCTGTAATACCCTGGCTGGAAGATGCCTTACAGCCTGTACCACCGCAGATCAGAATCTGAAGATGTTGCGCACCGGATGCCAGTCCGTAACACTTTTCAGTCACCTTTTCATTGCTTTCTTCGCGCAATGAAAGATTGTGCTTTGCTCTCTTCCTGATTGTTGCCAAATCATGGATAGATAAAATTTTCATAAGTATCAGAATTGTTAGTCGGTTTTTTGCAAATATAATTCTTTGTTTGAAATAACAGCGTAGTCTCGTACAAATAAAATTGTTCTTTGACGGAGGATTTAGGTAAATAAATCTCTATCTTCGTATTTAATAGGTATCAAACCTAAAAAAAGAAAATTGAAGTATGAGACGAATTTTACTTGGACTATGTTTTCTATCCTTTCTGAACAGCGCATCCGGACAAGAGATTCCTTTGCCGGAAAAGATGCCGCAGACACATCCGCGGGTACTGACTACTCCGGCGGGAAAGCAGGAAACATGGAAGCTGATTAAAAAAGAAGAATGGGCGAAAGATGTTTTCAATAAATTGAAGGAACGGACGGAAGTATATACGAACCTGACGGATGCTCAACCGGCGTGGTTGCTGTCTCGTTTGGCAATGTACTGGAAGTCTCATGCCACGGAAGTATATGTGAAAGGTGAAACGTTCGACCATGCAGGTGGTGAAAGAGCTCCTTATCCCACTGTGCGCTACACGGGAACCCGTGGCACAGCTGCTACCCACGGCCGTCCCAAATTGGCGGATGTCGTTCCTTATGATGATGAGGATGGGAATGTCACTTTCTGCAATAATGCACTTCCCGACCGTCCTATGGAGAGTGTACACCCATCCAAAACAGGCCGGAATATTGAAAGCCTGAACTGCGAAATCCTGGGAATTGCCCGTGATGCCGCTTTCCTTTATTGGATGACGGATGAAGAGAAATTCGCTAAACTTGCCGCAGGGGTCTTTGATATATATATGACGGGTATTTATTATAGAAACGTGCCCATCGACCTGAATCACGGCCATCAGCAAACATTGGTAGGATTGACTTCTTTCGAAGTCATCCATGAAGACGCACTCCATATCGCTGTACCTTTATACGATTTTCTATATAATTATCTAAAGGCCAATTACCCGGATAAAATGGAAATCTACGCCGGGGCTTTTAAGAAATGGGCGGATAATATCATTGCGAACGGTGTACCTCATAACAACTGGAATTTGCTACAGGCACGGTTTGTTATGAATGTCGGATTGGTATTGGAAGACAATAAAGAATATGCCGACGGAAAAGGACGTGAATATTATATCGACTATGTGATGAACCGTTCCAGCATCCGCCAGTGGAGTCTGACGCGATTGGCGGATTATGGTTTCGATATAAATACGGGAATTTGGGCAGAATGTCCGGGATATAGCAGTGTGGTAATCAATGATTATGCCAATTTCGTGAATCAGTTTGATACGAATCTGCAATATGATTTGGTGAAAGCAATGCCTGTATTGTCGAAAGCGGTAGCAACCACTCCCCAATATCTGTTTCCCAACCGTATGATTTGTGGCTTTGGAGATACGCATCCGGGATATTTGAGTACGAACTTCTTTATCCGTATGATACAGAATGCACAGGCGAACGGGAAGAAAGAACAGGAAAACTATTTCACGGCTTTATTGAAATGCCTGAACCCGGATTTGGGAAATGATAAAACAGAAAAGAAGAATGTGCGTGTATCTGTCAATTCTTTCTTTGAAGATAAACCGCTGACGCTAAATCCCAAAGTGCAGCCGGGAAAGATAGAAGATTATGTTTCTCCTTTGTTTTATGCTCCCAATGTGTCATGGCTGGTACAGCGTAACGGTATGCATCCGCGCAACAGTTTGATGATTTCGTTGAATGGCAGTGAAGGGAATCACATGCACGCTAACGGCATTTCGATGGAACTTTACGGAAAAGGATACGTATTGGGTCCGGATGCAGGTATCGGGCTTTTCCTGTATAGCGGACTGGATTATGCGGAATATTATTCTCAATTCCCCAGTCATAATACAGTTTGTGTGGATGGAATATCGAGCTATCCGGTGATGAAAAGTAACCATTCTTTTGATTTGCTTTCCTGTTTCCCGGCATCAGCGGAACCGGGCAAAGCATTTACGTCCGTTACTTACAGTAACCTTTATTTTCGTGAACCGGAAAGCAGGGCGGATCAGACCCGTATGATGAGTATTGTCACTACTGGGGCGGAGACGGGGTATTATGTCGATGTATTCCGCAGCCGGAAAGAGAAAGGAGGCGATAAGATGCACGATTATTTTTATCACAACCTTGGGCAGACTTTGACATTGACGACAGCAGATGGCAGCGACCTGAATCTCCAGCCTACGGAAGAACTCGCCTTTGCAGGCGCACATCTTTACGCTTATTCCTATTTATATGATAAGAAAGTGGCTGCGACCAATAAGGATGTCAAGGCAACTTTCACCATAGATATGAAAGATAAGGACGGCGATGATATATACATGAATCTTTGGATGAAAGGCGAACCGGATCGTGAAGTCTTTACGGCTTTGGCGCCAATGACCGAAGGGCTAAGCCGTACACCGAATATGCCCTATAATATAAAGGAGCAGCCGACGCTGACATTTGTTGCCCGTCAGCATGGAGAAGCTTGGAATCGTCCTTTTGTCTCGATATATGAACCGAGTACGAAAAAGGAACCGTCTGCTATTCAGTCTGTTTCTTATTTTGATGCAGAAGGAGCAGGTTTGGAAGACTTTGCCGGTATCTGTGTGAAAAGCAAAAACGGACGTATAGATCATATCTTCTCTCTATCTGATGCTGCACAAACCGCTACTTATCAAGGAATGAAAGTGAAAGCGGATTATGCTGTTATCAGCAATGAATATGCAGGAAACCGGACGTTGTTTTTAGGGAATGGAACCCAATTGGTTGCACCCGGGGTAATGATTCAGACCGACAATGCCGCTAATGTATTGCTCGAAAAGAAAGAAGGGAAATGGTATATTATTTCTTCTGCTCCCTGTACGGTTGTTATCGGCGATAAGAAGATAAAATCCGATGCTGCGTCGGAGCCTATGTTGTTGCGTATCTGATGTTTCATTGGTAATAAAGAAAAATTGTATATCTTATCCGTAGTATGGTATATTATGGCCTAAGATGGAAATTGTTGCAATAAAAAACAAAAAAAGCGTGTTTAAACGTTTTTAATACTATATTTTTTCTAATTTTGTGGCTTTCTGTCCAAGTAGTATATAAAATGGACAGTAAGCCCTTTTTTTGTGGGTAAATATTTAGTGGGAAATATTTAGTGGGAAATAAATGATGGTATATGTGATGAGAAATGGTCGCAGGGTAATAGCTGCGTTATCATTTCTGTTATTATGTTGTGGTGTACATGTGCACGCACAACGGGTGGCTGTAAAGACAAATGCATTGGGTTGGCTGACCGCCAGTCCGAATGTAGAAGCAGAATTTGTATTGGGTAGTCATGTCTCCTTGAACATGGGGATTGCTGCGAACCCAATCAGTACAGACAACTTTAAAACGACTTTCACGCATTTTCAGCCTGAAGTTCGTTACTGGCTAAATCGTCCGATGGTGAGTCATTTTCTTGGAATCACCGCTTTCGTGAATAATTTTGATATGATGGTAAAAGATGTGCATCACAAAGGCGATGCATACGCCGCTGGTTTGACCTATGGATACGCATGGGTGCTGGGCGATCATTGGAACATCGAAGCAACTGCCGGAGTGGGTGTGTTGCGCTACCGTCAGTTTAAGTATGATAAGGGTACTCCGAAACCGGGTGCGGTCAACGATAGTAAGACCACCATTGCACCTGTCAAACTGGGGGTATCCTTTGTTTATATTATTCGATAACGAACATTAGCTAGTCAGAAAAGAGAATGAAAATCAATTTGAAACGTGATAGATTAACAGGTATACTTCTCGTGGCGATGATGTTCGTCGGTATGAATGTATCCGCCCAACGGATCCGCGTGCAGGGGCATATCACAAACCCGCAGGGAAAAAGTGTTCCGAATGTAAATGTGTTGAATCCGGTCAATGACGAACGTATAGAAATGTCCGACGAGGATGGTCGTTACAGTGTCTTGGTTGAGAAAAACGGCTCGTTGAAGTTTACATGTGTCGGTTATGAAGACAAAACAGTGAAGGTGGCAGGAAAGCAGATTCTGAATGTAGTATTGAAAGATGCCGTCATCGAACTGGACGAAGTTACGATTACTTCCAAAGTGAAGGACAAAGTGATTCCGGAACCTACGGACATCGAAATCAAAGGTAATTATTTTCATCTGAAAACCCGTGTCCCGGTGCCTAAGGAGATGTTTAACTCACATCGCCGCTTGGTATTGCAGCCTTCCATTTATGATGTGACACTGAAAAAGCGTCTGTTGATGCGTCCTGTTGTATTCGACGGGGATACTTATAATACAACGCAAAATCGAATGTACGATTATGATATGGATAAAGATCCTTTGCACGATTACATCCGTGTGAAAACTACTTCTTCACGCAAGGGGGATATTATTGCTTACCATGATTCTATCTATATAGAATATCTGCAACATGACTACCGTGCAGATGTGCATCTGGCGATGGAAAATTACCGGAATATCATTTATCGTGACTCTTTCTCCATTGCACGCGGAACGGTCAACCCGCTTCGCTTCTTGGAGTATAAATTCTCCGCTTTCAGCCTGACGGACGAGAAATATCTTCCGAAACCCGTGATGCAGTTGCGGGATACGAAAGGTGAGGTAAACTTAACCTTCCTGGTAGGTAAAGCCGACCTAGATGATAAGAATCCACAGAATCAGGTGGAACTGAACCGGTTGAATCAGGAATTACGTGCTATTGAGACGAACCCGGATGCCTCTTTGAAGAGTTTTCATATTACGGGGGTGGCTTCGCCGGACGGTTCTTACGCGACGAATCTTCGTCTGGCAAAATTGCGTACGGATAAAGCCCTGGAACGTATACTGGCACAACTGGACCCGGAAACACGTAAACTGTTGGAGGTGAAATCGGATGCATCGGTTGCCTCCTGGAAGGAGGTAGCTGAATTGCTGAAAAAAAACTCCAAGCCGGAACTGGCTAAAGAAGTAGAGGACTTAATCAAACAATATGCAGCTACTCCTTACCGGTTGAATGGGGTCTTGAAATCGAAACCTTTCTACAAGGAACTTGCGGCTACTTATCTGCCTAAATTGAGAAAGGTGCAATATACGTATGGTTATTCAATCTTCCGTTCTTTGACGGACGACGAGATTAGAGAACTTTACAGAAAGAATCCGAAGGAACTGACCCGTTTCGAATATTACCGTATGATTACGACAGCAAAAACTCCCGACGAAAGAGAAAAGTATTGCAGGGAAGCTCTTGAACTTTATGATAACTTTACGTATGCAGCCAATGAACTGGCAGTGGCAACGATACAGAAAGATACTCCGGATTCACGTATTCTCGAACCGTTTGTCAGTAAATCGGCACCGGTGGAGTTATTGTCCAATCAGGCTATTGCCTTGTTGCACGAAGGGAAATATACAAAAGCAGATTCAGTCTTGACCTTGGTTCCCGAAGAAGCGGTTTCTGAAGATTTGCAGGCCATTGTTCAGGCATTGGCCGGTTATTATAATGATGCTTTCGAAAAGGTGGCGGCTACCAGCCCTTTCAATGAGGTGGTGATGCTGCTGGCAATGAAGAAGAATCAGGAAGCATGGGATAAGATTTCTACCATAGATGTAGAGACCGCCCGCGAATATTATATAAAAGCGATTGCCGCCAACCGCCTGGAGAAAATAGGTGATGCGATTATGAGCATTGAGAAGGCCCTTGAACTTGATCCTTCCTTATTGGAAGTAGCGAAGGTGGACGGTGATATTATTGACTTGCTGCCGGAAGAGCAGAAAATTAAATAATGATATATACAACAAGAGTAAACGATGAATATCTTCAGAATCAACAATAAATATGTAGCAGTGGCAATCTTCCTGATGCTTGCTGTTACCTTACAGGCACAGGATTATGGTGCATTGCAATATATGTTACAGAAACGGCCTGCAAATGAAAAGTTCGAGAGCAATAAATTCAATGAACATCTCTTTTTCTCTGCCGGAATAGGGCCATACAGCTTGTTAACAAGTGGAGATAGTCAGGATGGAATGGGAATGACCGCCCATCTCTTTATGGGAAAGTGGATAACTCCGGTTCATGGACTTCGGATAGGGGTGAATTTAGGTTATCTGCCGTCGAGTATCTACGATTCTAAAATAAAAATGGGTGGCGGCAGCCTGGACTATCTGTTGAATATGTCCTCCCTGGCATACGGATACAATGCAAACCGTTGTTTTGAGTTAGTAGGGATTGCAGGTATAGAAGCCGGTTATTCTAAGGTGGGCGACAATAGCGATCGTTCCGAAAAGTATCCGGATTTGAAAGGCGGCGGTCAGCTTTATTACGGCGCTCATCTCGGTTTACAGGGAAATGTACGTCTTTCTTCTACATTGGATTTGTTTGTAGAACCGCGGATCGGATGGTATAATGACGGTTTTGCGTATACGGAAAGTTGGAGAAACTATAAAATGGCTGGTTCGGTTCTGGTAGGTCTGACCTATATGCCTGCTGCTCCGATGGGAACTAAGATTCATTTCGATGATTTCGATAAAAGTTCCTTCCTGAATCATATGTTTATCTCTTTATCCGGTGGTATCAGTACACTGAAAGTTCCGGGAATCAAGAATACGATTAAAGGATTAGGTCCCCAGTTCTCTGCCGGAATCGGTAAATGGTTCAGTCCTTCTTCCGGTCTGCGTTTGTCCGGGACGGTTGGACTTTCAGACACCCCTTCGGGCAGTGCAAGCGGCTACTTTAAACATGTCGATCTGCATGCGGACTATCTGTTGAATATCAATAATGTTCTTTGGGGATATGATGAAGACAGAATATTTAGTCTGATCGGTATTGCCGGAGTTAACTTGGCAGGTACGAAAGGAGTGGATAAAACCGCCAAGTATGCTCCGGGAATAGGAGTCGGTGTGCAAGGAAGTTTCCGTATCAACCGTTCTGTGGATTTATTTATAGAACCTCGCTTCAATGTGTATAATAAGAAATATGCAGGAGGTTGCGGAGTAGGTGGCAATACGGATCAGCTCGGAGAGTTGAATTTTGGTTTGACTTATCATACGATTGACCGTGCGGCACGTCCGAAGAACGGATTCTCAAGCAATCACATCGCAGACAATCTGTTTATGACTTCGGGAATCGGTGTGCAAATGTTCCTGAATAAGACGAATCTTGAAAACCTTGGTTCTTTAGGTCCGCAGGCTTCTGTCTCTATCGGTAAGTGGTTGAGCCCTTATTCCGGTTTGCGCCTGGTGGGTACGGGTGGATTCTTTACGAACTATGTAGTTCCGGGAAGTGTTAAAGCGGGCAAACTTAGACATGCCAGCGTCAGTGGTGGTCTTGATTACTTGTGGAACATAACGTCTACCATGAGTGGATATAATCCCGATCGTATCTTTGATTTAATAGGTTCGGTAGGTGTCAACCTTGCTTATACTTCCAAATCAGACCATAAGTTCCAACCGGGTATTAATGCAGGCATACAGGGATTATGGCATGTGAATGATTTTCTCGGTTTGTACATTGAACCGCAGATTCGCTTGTATGGAGATAAGTTCATTGAAGGTAATCTGGGCTTTATGCAGAAAGACGTAATGGTAGGAGTCAATGCAGGTTTCCACTATCGCTTTGTTCCTTATTCAAAAGCAGCCAATCGTAGCGTGTTTGGTCAGGATGACAAGCGTTACTTCATCTCCGGTGCACTTGGATTGGGTAGCTTGCTCGTAGCCAACAAAGATTTGGTGAAGAATGCAGGTGTAGAAGCAAAAGGAAGCATAGGTAAATGGTACACTCCGTTATCTGCATGGCGGGTAAATGGAACAATTATGTACAAGGCCAAAACGTCGTCGAAGATGAATCTTCATTATGCCGGTTTGGGTATGGATTATATGATGAGTCTGGCCACATTGGCAAAAGGATACAGCCCCGATCATGTGATAGATGTTGTTCCTTTTGTGGGAGTTACGGCCGGACTGGTACGCCGTTACGGTAAGTTCCGAGCAGTGCCGGGACTGGATGCCGGTGTGCAGGTAAAGCTGAAAGTGGCTTCTTCTTTGTATCTGTATGCCGAACCTAAAGTCGGTATCCGTACCGATACATACGATGGCTCCGAACAAGGAAGACCTGACCGCGTAGCTTCCATGGTAGGTGGATTATTGTACAGATTCAAGATGCCTACTTTCCAATAAGAAGAAAAATAAGAAATCGAATAAAAAGGGTTGCGCAATACCGGATTAGTGATTGTGCAACCCTTTTTGTATTCCATTTCCAAGAAATTACGGTTACATAAACGTTACATTAATATTACTTCCATTTCTACCTGATAATGAATAAAATGAATCTTTAGAATTCATTTTCTCCCTTGCTATTCTCCTCTACTTTTGCTCCAGAAATTAAAACGAAAACGTATGAAAACGATTACTGAAGCAATATCGAAACTAAGTTCAAACAGAAGATTAGCCGATTTCCTCTTTATTCTATGGGCAGGTGGAGCAGCCCTTCTTTCTTACTCACTGGTTTATACATTGCGCAAACCTTTCACAGCTGCTACTTTTGACGGGATAGAAGCATTCGGCTTTGATTATAAAGTACTGGTTACTATCATTCAGATAGCAGGTTATCTGATAGCCAAGTTTATAGGTATCAAGTTGATTTCCGAATTGAAGAGAGAGAATCGCCTGAAGTTTATACTCGTTTCCATTGCCGTAGCGGAATTGTCATTGGTTGCGTTCGGAGCACTTCCCACTCCTTATAATATGTTTGCCATGTTCTTCAATGGATTGTCATTGGGCTGTATGTGGGGAGTTATTTTCAGTTTTATCGAAGGTCGCCGCACTACGGATATTTTGGCCAGTCTTTTAGGAATCAGTATTGTTATCAGTTCGGGAACGGCAAAATCCATCGGATTGTTCGTTATGAATACATTGAACGTCAGCGAATTTTGGATGCCGGCACTTATCGGTGCTTTTGCACTTCCTTTATTGGCTCTTTTGGGATATAGCTTAACCCGTTTGCCACAACCTACGGCACAAGATATAGAACAAAAGAGTAGTCGTGTAACTCTGAATGGCAAGCAACGGAAAGAACTGTTCATCGACTTTATGCCATTTCTTGTATTATTGTTTGTAGCTAACCTAATGTTGGTAGTGCTTAGAGATATTAAGGAAGATTTCCTGGTGAAGATTATTGATATGAACGGACAGTCCTCATGGATGTTTGCGCAGGTAGATACAGTCGTTACATTAATAATTCTGGCGTTATTCGGAGCGATGGTCTTTGTGAAAAGTAACATAAAAGTTTTGGTTGCCCTGCTGGGATTGGTCGTACTTGGGACAGCCACCATGAGTTTTATATCTTTCAATTACGATTCTCTGCAATTGGATGCAATCACCTGGCTGTTTGTCCAAAGTCTCTGTCTGTATATTGCCTACCTCTGTTTTCAAAGCATTTTTTTCGACCGCTTCATCGCTTGTTTCAAGATAAAAGGAAATGTCGGTTTCTTCATTGTGACCATTGATTTTATCGGATATACGGGAACTGTACTTGTCTTGATGTTCAAAGAATTTGCCCATGCAGACATAAACTGGTTGGAATTTTATAATATATTATCCGGTTACGTAGGACTGATCTGTACGGTTGCTTTCACCTGCTCCATGATTTACCTGATACAGCGCTATAAAAAAGAGAAACAGCTGAAGAAAGCGAAAGAAGCCGAAATGAGCAACGGGATAAAATTTACGGGAGAAGGTATGGAGCCAACTACTTTTTCACAAATTTGATAAAAGGTGGACGATGAAAATAATAGGACTATATTTGAAATTCTCCTTCCTTCTATCTCTAATACTAACGACTTCCCGGATAACGGCACAGAATCTGCCCGATGGCATACAATATAAAATCACCGGGCGTCTATTAATGGATGGAGGAGTGTATCTGAAGAATCCGAATAACTTTGGCAACGGCACGGAATTTAATGACCTTCGCATCGGTGTAAAAGCTACCTATCAGAACTGGGGAATGAAACTGGAAATGGGATATGCCGGAAACAAAGTAGCCATCAAAGATGCTTTTGCCACCTATTCCTATAAGAATAGTTCCATTCAGATAGGACAATTCTATGAGCCATTCAGTCTCGATATGATTTGTAGTACATTTGATCTTCGCTTCAACCAATCTCCGGGAGCTGTGCTGGCATTGACAAATAGCCGACGTATGGGAGTAGCCTATTCCTATCGTACCCAATATTACTATCTGTGTGGCGGATTCTTTACCGATAATGATTTGAGCAACCTGAAAAACGCATCGCAAGGATATGCCATTGACGGACGTTTGGTTTACCGTCCACTTTATGAGCAAGCGAAACTGATACATATAGGATTAGCAGCTATCCATCGTACACCGGACGGCACGCTTCCCGAAGATGAGAACAGGAATACGTTTACTTATAAATCTCCGGGCGTGAGCACGATTGATAATCGTACATTAATACAAGCAGATGTAGATCATGCAGCATCCCAATTTAAAATAGGAACCGAACTGCTAATTTACTATCATAAATTCTTTCTTCAGGGTGAATACATCCGCGCCCATGTAAAACGGGAAAAGGGTTTTGAGAACTATACGGCACAAGGAGCTTATCTGCAATGTTCCTGGCTATTGTTGGGACAGAATTATCTGTATGACGAAGAAGTAGCCTGTCCCGGAAGACCGGAAGGAAAAGCACTTGAACTATGTGCCCGTTTCAATTATCTCTCTCTGAATGATGCCGGAATAAAAGGCGGAACACAGAAAGACCTCTCCTTCGGATTGAATTACTATATCAATAAACACATTGCTGTCAAATTGAATTATAGCTACTTCATCCCCGGCTCGCATATCAAAGAGATCGAAAGCACAAACTTTAGTGTAGTACAGGGACGTTTTCAATTCATATTCTAGTACTTGGCAGTTCCGTTCGAATAAAGCTATAATAAAGGAATAGGAAGGTGTATTGTATACTAGTTTTACTAAATGTTTTAAAGATATATCGAGAGCACTGCCGACTCAATATGCAGAACCGTATGTAAAAAGTAAAAAATAAGAAGACAGAAAAAACTGGAATGTTCTAGGTAAATCTCCTTTATTGTTCGTAATAGACAATAAAGGAGATTTTTTGCATTGGTTATTTTTTCTATAGTTTCTGTTACCAGTTTGCCAACCTGGGTGGAATAGAAAGTATAGTTTTAGAAAGAACTTCAATAAACAGAATAATTAAAATATAACATAGTTTAGTGATATGAATATAGTAGGAGTTTTATCAGGTAAAAGAAAATGTTTGTTAGCAATAGCTATTGCATTTTCGACATTCGGGAATGCCCAATTAGTAACCTATCCGGAAGGATTGAACACTGGTATGCCACATAATGATGATTATACAGTCAAAGTACGTGAAGCAGGCGGTGAATGGAAAGATGTATTCGAATATGAAGTCCAAGTAGATATGGATCGGGTACAATCTGCTTCAATGGTACAGTTTGATATAGGCAGTCCCGTAGAAGTGATGGTGAAAAAGAACAATGGCACCATTCAGGATGTGAAAATCCGTCCGTTAGCAATAGGTATACAACATACGGTAAACCACAATGCTATCTTTTTTACACTCACTAGACCTCAATGCCTGTCGATTGAGTTTAACGGTGATCGTTTGCATAATCTTCATTTGTTTGCTAATCCTTTGGAAACAGAAACTTATACTGAAGGCAGTGACAAGGTAATGTATTTCGGACCGGGTGTCCATCGTCCGAAAGATTTGCCGAATACACAGATACAGATTCCTTCCAATACTACTGTTTATTTAGCTCCCGGAGCTGTTGTAAAAGCTAAATTAGTGATTGACAAAGCTGAAAATGTACGCATTGTCGGGCGTGGTATTCTCGACCATCCGATCCGTGGAATAGAAGTTACTCATTCTAAAAATATATGGATTGACGGTATTACAGTTATAAATCCAGATCACTATACAGTATTTGGTGGTGAGTCTACAGGGTTGACCATCAATAATTTAAAGTCTTTTAGTTGTAAAGGATGGAGTGATGGCATAGATCTGATGTGTTGCAGTGACGTATTAATAGACAATGTTTTTATGCGGAACAGTGATGATTGTATTGCCATCTATGCCCATCGCTGGAACTATTACGGAGGAAGTCGTAACGTGACTTTACAGAATTCAATCCTTTGGGCGGATATTGCTCATCCGATCAACATTGGAGGACACGGTAACCCGGACGATAAGGTTGGAGAGATTCTTGAGAATATAACTGTCCGTAATGTCGATATTCTGGAACATGATGAAGATGATCTTCTTTATCAGGGCTGTATGGCAGTGGATTGCGGTGATAAAAACTTGGTACGCAAGGTATTATTTGAGGATATCCGTGTAGAGAATATCCAGGAGGGAAGATTGTTTCATATTAATGTTCGTTTCAATTCAAAGTATGATAAGCAACCCGGCCGGGGAATTGAAGATATTATTTTTCGGAATATCATTTATAATGGAGTAGGGGAGAATCCATCTCTATTGAAAGGGGTTGATAAAGAACGTTCCGTCAAGAATATCATCTTCGATAATGTGATTATCAACGGCATGAAGATGAAAAATATAGATGATTTTATCACGAATGAATACATAAAGAATATCACAGTCAAATAGCATAATCTGGTATATGAAGTATGAATGGAAAAATCTCTTTGTATTAGGTGCAAACTTCTTTTCTTCTAATATCAAACTTTCTTTAGGTTAAACATAAACTATAAATGCAAGTTTCATTTATATAATTAGAACTTGCAATTATATAAATGAAACTTTCGTTTTTATAATCAAAGCTTGCAATTATAGATTTCTATTAGATAAGAGTAACTTTAGTATTAGAAGGAAAGAACTTTGCAATAGGAAGATAATAACTTATCTATTAATAGATGAGAGCAAAGCTGCACTGGAATCAGAATTAAGGAGTCTGAAAGAGAACCATGAGTATAAATACAAGAGTTTTATTCCCGGGTTTATGCTAATCAAAGTAAATGTTTCATTCACTTTGAACTCCTTTCTATTACTAAATACTATCTTTGCTTATCACTTGTATAAAAAACGAATCGCACTATGATTAACAAAATTATATGGATTATTGGGATTGTATGGATTGGGAATATTCAAAATGGAGTGCAAGCGCAACGACGTAACTTTATCCATCCCGGAATCACCTATACCCAAGGTGATTTAGACCGGATGAAAGCTATGGTCAAGGCGAAACATGAGCCTTATTATTCTACTTTTCTGAAATTAAAGGAATCTCCCTATTCTTCACTCAATACGCAAGTTATCAATCGGGGAAAACAAATCAGAGAAGGACGTTTTAATGCTACTATCGGAGTAGATGGCAGGCGGGCACATGACTTAGCTTTGCTTTGGCATCTGACGGGCAATGAGGCTTATGCTCGTAAAGCGGTCGAATATCTGAATGCTAATTCTTATTATACCAATACAAGTAGTCGTGGAACAGGACCATTAGATAACGGAAAGATTTACCTTTTAATTGATGCCGCCGAATTAATGCGTGATTATTCCGGTTGGAAAGTAGAAGACCAGCAACGTTTTAAAAATATGTTGGTCTATCCTGGATATAGCAATACGGAAGATTTCTCTTCCAAATATGCAAATTACTGGGATGATTCAAAGAACGGAGTTACATTCTATTGGAATATTTTTAATTTCGATGCCGCAAGGTTTGGTAATCAAGGACTTTTCGCTGCTCGTGGAATGATGGCAATGGGGATTTACTTAGATAACGAAGTAATGTATGACCGTGCTTACCGTTATTTATTGGGAATGAAGCATCGACCGGATGATTTACCTTATCCTTCAGGACCACCGGTCACTAGCAAAGAACCCATTAAGAAATCACCAGCCATGCTTGATTATAAATTGGAAGGAAGAGAAAACAAGATTTCAGATTATGGATACGATGAACAGCTACAGTATTATATCTATCCAAACGGTCAATGTCAGGAGTCGAGTCGCGACCAGGGACATGTATTGGCAGGTATCCACAATTATGTAGCTATCGCAGAAATGGCGTGGAATCAGGGAGATTCTTTGTATAATTGTCTCAATAACCGTTTGCTTCTTGGTTTGGAATGGAACTATCGTTATAACCTCTCTAAAGTTCAGACCTATGAAAAGCAAAAAGAGCCTTGGGAACCGACAAGTTATAGTAAGAATTCAAATGAAGTTACCTTTGAGAACGGAAAATTTCTCCAGATAAAAAGCCGTAGTGGACGTTGGGAATCCGTAGCCGTATCTCCTCACGGACGTGGAGACGTAGCAGGTAGTGGCGGAACTCGTGAAATGGCATTGGCGCATTATGCAGTACGTGCTGGATTGCCGGAGAACAACTATACCTGGTTGAAACGTTACCGTGATTATATGATAGAACATCACGGTTGCGAAAACTGGGGGATAGCACCCAACTGGTTTTATGAATGGACTGGCTGGGGAACATTGACCAAGCGATTGACTCCCTGGATGGCAGGCGATCCCGTTTCTTTCTCTACGGGAAAGCGTGTATCAGGAATTCATTTGCTACCTTGTGAAATATCGGCTGCCGATTACGATTATTATTGTCTTGCGGAAGATCCCGAAGGGCATACCTATCACAATGTAGGAAAGAAACGTGGCAACGAATACAGACCTGACGGAGCAGTAGAGCTACGAAAAGAAGAAGATAACTACGTCGTTACCCAAATAGAAGATGGAGAATGGATGAATTATACTGTAAGTATTCCTACCAATGGAGATTATACCGTTTATCTTGTTTATCAATCAAAAGGAAATTCTTTATTGTCCGTAGCTTCTGATTCGGAAGTAAAGACAGAACCCATGCAATTACCCAGCTCCGTACAATGGACGGAAAGAGAAATAGGTAAACTCACTCTTCCCGCAGGAGCTTGTGTACTTCGTTTACAGATAGAGCAAGCCGGAGATAAACTCGAAATTCAGAAAATAATAGTAAAGTAGGATAAGGGGATTTGATTCTTCGTTCGTACTTAATAATAGTACTACAAAAAAAGATGGCCATGAAAATTCGAATATGTTTGTTAATCATACTAATGGGATTATTGTATCCGGGTTATATTAGCTCGCAAGAATCCCCTTATGTATTCCGCCAGATTGGAGTTGTCGAAGGATTACCGGATAACTATGTAAAAAGCGTTTTCCCCATTCCCGACGGACGTATCGGTGTGCGAAGTACTGTGTTATTAAGCCTGTATGATGGTGCGAACTATTCAAATTTCCCTTTCAATATTCATGGCGAATATTCGATAGCATATAACCATATTATTCCCGAACAATATATTGATGCCGACAAACGTTTGTGGATGAAAGAACGCAAGAGCCTGCGTGTCTTCGATTTGACTACCGAACAGTATATCTATAACGTAGATTCTTTATTTCAACAATTCGGCTTAAAGGATAAAGTGGCGGACCTGATTATTGATTCAGAGAAACATTGTTGGTTTCTGACGCCGGGTTCCTCTGTCTATATGTACGATGCAGAGACAAAGTCAATCGAACAGGTTTGCAGGAATGATGAGTTTATGGAATACTATGGAGGATTACTCGGAGTAGAAAGTCATGGAAAATACAGTTGGATGGTTCATCAGAAAGGGGCTATCCGTTGCTACGATTTAGAAAAGAAACGTTTCGTGCATCAACTTGATTTCCTGAAAGACCAACTGAAACCGGATGACCGTGTGGTTTTGAAGATACTCGATAATGGTGACTTTTGGTTGATGTGGGATCGTGGAGTAGGCTATTATGATGTCTATAATAAAAAATGGAACCAAATTTCAGGTATCCAACTCGGACACTATTCATGGTTTACTTCTATGGATGTGGATAAAGGTGGAAATGCATGGGTAGGAACCGTTATTGATGGATTCTATATCATTGATATGCACAATTTCTCTGTAACCCGGACACTGGATATTCCTTTATTATCAGGTAATACAGTACGAAACGGTATTCAAAGCATCTATTGCGACCGGGAAAATAATTCCGTTTGGATAGGACTTTATAATCAGGGAATGTGTTATTATCATCCCAGCATGAATAAAATAGTGCTGTACAATAAGAAGATGATAAATGGCGACTGGAAAGGAGAGGAAATCCGCTGTATGCTCGAAACATCTAAAGGAGAAATTCTGATGGGTACTACGCAGGGTGTCTATCGCTATGAACCGGAGACTAAAAGCATGAACAGATTCTATCATGAATTCAGTCAGAAGAATTGCCGTGTACTTTATGAGGACAGCAAGAAGCGTGTTTGGGTCGGAACATACCACGATGGGCTCTACTGCATAGATCATGGAAAGGTACAATCTTACGATTATCCCGATACGGATTATCAGAATGAATTGGATTTCAGTAATATCCGTGTCATGGTCGAAGATTCTTCCGGTCGATTGTGGGTAAGTATATATGGTGGTGTAGGATTATTCAATCCTGAAAACGGGCAAATAAACTTATTGTCCGAACAGTTTCCCGAACTCAAAAAATATAAAGTAGCGAATGCATTGGCCATAGATAATCAATCCCGGTTGGTCGTAGGCAGTGATAACGGACTCTACATTTACGATCCTGCAACGAATAAAATATGGATACCGGAGGAAGACGGCCAGGCTAATTCTATTTTCAATCAGGGAAGTATCAAGTATAATCAGATACTCAAAGACCATGAGGGAACTTTATGGTTTGCTACACAATATGGCTTGAGCGTTTTGACTTACAATGGGCAAAGCTACACATTAGGGAAAGAAGAAGGTCTGTCTAAAGCTATCCTGAACGTAGTGGAAGATAAGAACCATGATATATGGATTTCGACAGTCACTTCTATTTATAAGATAAAAGTAGACAGAAGAGCAGATAAATACAGTTTTCATGTAATCAGCTGTCTGTCGGAAGATGAAATCCGTCAGGATGATTTATATAGTTTCCCTTCGTTAATGACCAGGGACAATCAGCTTTTCCTGGGGCTGATGAACGGCTTTATTGCTTTCTCACCAGAAAACATGATAGATAATCAGTGCCTCAATCGTCCTCTGTTTACTTCATTCCGCTTGTTTAATGTTCCGGTTGTTTCGGGCGAAGCATATAACGGACGTGTCTTATTTGATAAAGCATTAAGTTATTCGGACGAAGTACAATTAAAATATGATGAGAACTATATCACACTTGAGTTTTCTGGTCTGAACTTCCCTAATCCTTCTCAAACCTCTTTCCGTTACCAACTGGAAGGATTTGACAAAGAATGGACGGAAACCCTTTTTGAGAATGGACAAGGACGTGTTGTCTATAATAATCTCCCTTCGGGCGAATACATCTTCCGTGTGTCCGCTGCCGGAAACGACCGGATATGGGGACCGGAGTCTGCATTCAAAATTGTAATTCATCCCCCATTCTGGGATACACTGGCCGCTCGTATTTTCTATGCAATTTTAGTTATTCTCTTAATCTTCGGGCTGATCTACGTAATAAACCGCCGCAACCGGCAGAAGATGATTCGTATGCAAGAAGAGGAAGCGTTGAAGCAGAAAGAAGAACTGGATCAGATGAAATTCCGCTTCTTCACAAATATAAGCCATGAACTCCGCACTCCGCTGACATTGATTATCACGCCATTAGACATGGTGATACGTCGATTGACAGACGATGCGATGAAAAAGCAACTGAATACCATCTATAAGAATGCTCAAAACCTATTGTCATTGGTGAATCAGCTACTCGATTTCCGCAAACTGGAAATGAAAGGAGAGAGGTTGCATCTGATGAACGGCGATATGGAGGAATTTATTGTTTCTGCCTATAACAACTTCATGCCAATGGCAGTAGAGAAGCACCTTAACTTTGTGAACCAATCTGAACATAGAGCGCTTTATATGTTCTTCGACCGGGATAAGGTACATAAGATTGTGAATAATCTCTTGTCCAACGCCTTCAAATATACACCGCAGGGAGGCACAGTGAACTTACAGCTCGCGACAGAAGAGATAGAAGAAAGAAACTACGTGAGAATATCCGTATCTGATACTGGAATCGGAATATCCGAATCAGACCTTCCTTATATCTTTGACCGTTTCTATCAGGTAGGAAATGAAGGGGACGAAAAAATAGGCAGTGGCATCGGACTTCATTTGGTAAGGGAATATGTAAATATACATGGTGGCCGTATTAAAGTGGACAGTCAGATAGATCGTGGATCAGTATTCACCGTTTGGTTGCCGATGGACCTGAAACCGGAACCGAACGAACTGCCGGAAGAAATCATCGGAACGGAAGCATCAGATGTTAAAGAGAAAGAAACCACTACATCTACAGTTGATGATAACCTGAAGAAACTGTTGTTAGTGGAGGACAATCAGGAGTTCCGTACTTTCCTGAAAGAACAGTTGGAAGATTTCTATCAGATCATTGAAGCGGCAGACGGTGAGGAAGGAGAGCGAAAAGCAATAGAGGAAAATCCAAACCTGATTATCAGCGACATTATGATGCCGAAAGTTGACGGTATCGAACTTTGCCGTCGGATTAAGACGAACGTGCAGACTTCCCATATACCTGTGATATTGTTGACGGCCCGCACTGCCGATGATATCAAGATTAACAGCTATGAGGTAGGAGCAGACTCTTATATGTCAAAACCTTTCAACTTTGATATGCTCATGGTACGCATCGAAAAGCTGATAGAGCAACAGGAAAAGAGAAAACAGGAATTCCGTAAAAACATAGAAGTAAATCCGAGCGCTATCACTATTACTTCAGTAGACGAACAACTCATACAGAAGTGTCTGGAATACATAGAGAAGAACATGGATAATCCTGAATATGGTGTAGAAGAGTTGAGTGGTGATTTGGGTATGGTGCGTATGAGTCTTTACCGTAAGTTACAATCCATCACCGGACACACACCGACGGACTTTATTCGCAGCATCCGTTTGAAACGGGCGGCACAGTTATTACAAGGAAGTCAGTTGCCGATTGTTGAAATAGCGAACCGGGTAGGATTCAGTTCACCCAGCTATTTCTCGAAGTGTTTTAGAGAAATGTTCGGGATGCTTCCCAAGCAATATGCCGAGGAATCGGGAAGAAAAGAATGACATTGTGTTTGTGTTTGTAGTTTAATTATTACATTTGCGCTCAATAAGTGAGATAATTTTAAGTTCTTGTTCACATTGGGGCAGAAGAAGTTTTATTTTATAATATATGTTGATATGAAAGTATTAGTTTTAATTTCATTGGTAGGAGGTTTGATGTTATCCTCTTGCGGAGGTAGCAGTTCAAAAAATAATGCAAATGTTAAGGAGGTAAATCCTGCAGATACCATCTATTTGGGAGACTTACGTGAAAAATTTGCAAATGATAGTGTTTTCTTTAAAATAGTGGCACCGGATTTGATGTTGATGGATTATCAGTATCTTTGGGCAGTAACAGAATCGGAAGCAGTAGAGAAAGGACTGACAAAAGAATACTATAAACGTGTGAAGAAAGAAATCACCGATACGAATGAAGCGATCAAAAGAGGTGTGATGAAAGGTGCGAACGTAAAACGTATACCGGATTTCCAGGCATCACAGGAAAATAAATAATGAATCCTTCCGGATGAAAGCTTTCATCCATGCAAATATAAGAACAGGGGAGTCGTCAAATGTAACGACATCCCCTTTTTTATTGGTGTGACGGTTAGATTTATCCCGATGAAATGGGAAGTTTTTGCAAAAATACACGCTTGTTACGATAGTTTTGTTATCTGTTACTTTTGTGATATTTGAATTTGAAACTTGTTCCTACTTTTGTATCATCGTTAAACGGATAAATTTAATGCCATGAATAAACAGCAAGCTACATTTGACGACTTCTTCTCTGAATGCTATCTTAAATATAAGGAGTATATCAAGAACTATATCGCTATCCGCATTTGCCATCCGCATGAAGCGGAAGATTTGGCACAGGATGTCTTTGTCCGCTTATGGGAACACAGGGCATTCGTGAACAAAGATACAGTCTGGTCTTTGCTTTTTACCATCGCTCGCAATATAGTAACCGATAAAATCCGTCGTTATTATAAACAGGAAGATTTCGTCGCCTACATATATAATAGGATGGAAGACACCAGTCGGAATACCACAGAAGATACCATTCATTTTCGTGAACTAAAGAAGATGCATGACCAGGTTATGGAAGCTCTTCCTGTCAAACGCCGTCAGATTTATGAACTTAGTTTCAATCATGAACTCTCTTGTCCTGCCATTGCAGGAAAGCTGTCCTTATCTCCCCGTACAGTAGAATGTCAACTATTACTGGCTCGTAAAACGGTTCGCACCTATTTGAAAAATGAATTCTCCAAAGTCGGTTAAATACCAGATTCGGAAAAACACATATTAACTTTAACAATTTAATAGTATTATGGAAATTAAATCCAAATTCTTATGTTCAAAAGGAGTCGCATTGGCTTTCGCCATGCTGCTGGGTGGTTCGCCCGGTGTATTGCTCTATGCAAATGATTCTGTAGAAGAGAGTTTGATGGTAGTCCAGACGGGCCGCACCATCAAAGGACTTGTGACAGATGCGAATGGTGAACCACTAATTGGTTGTAATGTAGTGGTCGTAGGAAGTAATGCAGGAGTAATTACCGATATTGACGGTCGGTTTACGCTGAATATTCCTGCTGATGCCAAACAGATAAAAGTTAGCTATATCGGATATGTAGATCAGATTATTAACCTTCATGACCGCTCTGATTTTAAAGTGGTATTAAAGGAAGATAATAATGCACTGGACGAGGTTGTTGTAGTGGGTTATGGCACGCAGAAAAAAGCGACGTTGACAGGGGCGGTAGAACAAATTGGTAGCCAGGTATTGGAAAGTCGTGCCATTACCAATGTCGGTGCTGCTCTGCAAGGAGCCACTCCGGGTTTGGTAGTCACTCGTTCTTCCTCACGTCCGGGTAATGAAGGTTTAAATTTTCAGATTCGTGGTCTGACATCTGTCAATGGAGGTAGTCCGTTGATTATTGTAGATGGGGTACCTGTATTGAATTCAGAGTCATTCCAAAATCTAAACTCAGATGATATTGAGAATATTAGTGTTTTGAAAGACGGTTCAGCTTCCATTTATGGGGCGAAAGCAGCTAATGGCGTTATCTTGGTAACTACCAAAAAAGGTAAAGGCAAGACAACGGTTGATTATGGCTTCAATATGCGTTTTACTACCAATGGTATTATGGCTTTCTCTCCCAGTATGCAGGAATATGCTTCCATGTGGCTGGAAGCCAATAAAGAAATGCCGGAACATGACTGGTGGGGCTGGGGAGAAGAAAACCTGAAGAAGATGGCTCAAGGCATTGAAGGTATTTATGAGTCGACTGTAGCCGATTGGGGTACGATGTTCGTTGGTAATGCCAATCGCCTGGATGAATTGTTTGCCCGCCGTTATTCTTACCAGCATAACTTGAGTGTAGCAGGTTCTACGGATAAATCCGATTACCGCATTTCATTAGCTTATGCTGATAACCAGGCTAATCTGGCTACAGCCTATGACGGACAGAAACAGTTGAACTTGCGCTTGAACTACGGAATCAAATTGACTGATTGGTTCAAACTGGAGACTTCAGCCAGTATGATTAAAACAAATACCGAAACACCCACACATGGTATCGACCGTACACTTTACGGAAACGATGCTCCGTTTTTCCCGGCAAAAAATCCCTATGGACAATGGTACGCTAACTTCGGTAATGTAGGTGATCGCAATGCGGCAGCAGCTACAACGGATGGTGGACGTGACGAGAGAGAGAAGTTGACTACTCGTGTCGATTTTAAAGCATTGGTGGATATTTGGAAAGGAATCACTTTCGAGGGTACTGCTTCATTTCAAAATGAGGAATATCGCAGAGAACGCTATTCGCTTCCGGTACAGTGTTACAATTGGTTCGGCGAGCAGACGGCGAAGTTAGTATATGAAACAACACAAACCCTTAGTACTCCGCAAGATGTGCTGAATTTTAAAGATTCCCATCAGCCGGGATATTTGGTACAGGCAAATAATGCCCGGTATCAGTACTATTCAGGGTTATTGAAATATAAGCGTACATTTGCCGAAGTACATAATATAGATGCTATGTTCGGCATCAATGCCGAGAAATGGGTGACTAAGAAAGTTGTTACCGCCCGTGAGAAGTTTGAGGATGCCGGAATTTACGATTTGAATTTGGCTACGGGTACACAGGGTAACGGTGGAGGAAAGACTCATAATGGTACCTATTCATATATTGCCCGTTTGAATTATAACTATGCGGAAAAATATATGGTTGAATTGATGGGGCGTCGTGACGGAAATTCCAAGTTTGCTCCCGGTTATCGTTTCAAAAGCTTTGGTTCTGTCTCTTTGGGATGGGCATTCTCGGAAGAACAATTTGTAGAATTTTTAAAACCTGTTCTTTCTTTTGGTAAGTTGCGTTTAAGTTACGGTAGTTCGGGTAATGATGTCGGGCTGGGTGATTACGATTATGTGTCTACTGTCTCTCTTGGAACAGCCGGTTTTGGAACTATACCTGCCAATCAGGTATCTTCAGGTTTTGGCGGTTTAATTTCTTATGACCGTACTTGGGAGAAAGTTTCACAGAAAAACTTTGGTATCGATCTTAACTTTTTCGATAATCGTTTGAAAGCTACATTCGATTATTTTATAAAAGATAATACCGGTATGTTGGTAAATGTCACATATCCGGGTGTATTAGGAGGTAAAGCTCCTAAAACGAATAGTGGTCATTTGAATGTAAAAGGTTGGGAATTCACTATTGGATGGCGCGATCAGATTAAAGACTTTTCTTACTATGCCAACTTTAATATTGGTGATACAAAGAGTCTGTTGAAAGAGATGGAAGGAGCAGATTCTTATGGGGCTGGTTGGAATGCAGCCGTGAATGGGTATCCGTTGAATTCGTACTTCCTTTATCGCACAGATGGTTACTTTAAAGATCAGGCAGAAGTAGACCGCTATTATGCACTCTATGGAGAGGGTAAAGAAGATTTGACTGGTGTAGGAGCAGGAAGTGCAAGCCGGTTGCGTCCAGGTGATACCAAACGTTTGGATTTGAATGGTGATTATAAGATTTCCGGTGCAGGGAATGAGAATAGCGATTTGCAATATCTCGGTGACTCCAATCCACATTTTGTTTTCGGTTTCACACTGGGAGGATCATGGAAAGGTATTGATGTGAACGCAATGTTCCAAGGTGTCGGCAAGCAGTATGTTATCCGTAATGACTGGATGGCTTATCCTTTTCAAACACGTACTGCCAATCAGAACCCGACATATTTGGGAAAGACATGGACAGAGAGCAATCCGAATGCTGAATTCCCTCGCTTGACTACCAATGCGAATCTCGCACGCTGGAATTATCAGAATAACGACTTTATGATGCAGAATAACCGCTATATCCGTTTGAAAACATTAATAGTCGGCTACACATTGCCGCAGATATGGACGCGCAAGGTGAAACTGGAAAAAGTACGTGTTTACTTCTCTGGTAATGATTTATGGGAAGCTACTAGTATTCGAGACGGTTTCGACCCGGAAATGGGAGCAGCCTCCAACAACAGTGGATACCCGTTTGCACGTACTTGGTCGTTCGGTCTGAACATCACTTTATAGTAGCTATGGAAAATTAAATACAGAATAGAAGATATGAAAAAGATAACGAACTATATATTAATTTGCACCTGCGCATTGGGATTTTCTTCATGTGTGAATACGTTCCTTGACTTGGAACCACTGGATGCCAAGACAGATGTGATTTATTTCAAAACTCCGGAGCATTTCCGTGAATATGCTAACGGGCTTTACGGGCAATTATTGGGATGGCAGTCTTCCTATGGAAGTATATTCGATCACATGGATGCGGCATCCGATCTTTCTACTTGTTTCAGATATTCGTATGGTGTGGGGACCGGTGTGATGGGAGTTCCTAATGACGATAGCCGTTGGGGTAATTGCTATGGTAATATTCGTGCCACTAATCACATGTTTGAAAGAGCAGTTTCTTCCTATACAGGTAATTTAGCGGATATTAAAAAAGAATTAGCCGAAGGTCATTTTTTCCGTGCCTATAACTATTTTTACTTATTGAAGTTTTTTGGTGGAGTGCCTGTCGTTACGAAAGTTCTCGACGTGACTTCACCGGAGTTATATGGAAAACGTAACAGCCGTTATGAGGTTGTCAACTTGATTCTCTCCGATTTGGATGAGGCTATTGCAGGGTTGCCGTTGGAACAGAATATAACCTCTGCCGACAAAGGTAAAATCAGCAAACAGGCTGCACAGGCATTTAAGGCTCGCGTGTTACTTTATGAAGCTACCTGGCGTAAGTACAATGGCACTTCTACTGATTTTGAAGGTTCTGCCGGTCCGGCTTCCGATCAGGTAAATGCTTTTCTGGAAGAATCCGTTCAATTATCCGAAACAGTGATGGGAGATGCTGCTTATTCCCTTTGGAATTATAACAATGTTGCAGCTATGAGAAATATGAGCAATCGTTACCTGTTTAATATTGAAGAAGAAGCCAGTAATCCTGCCGGTGCCGGAAGAGCGACGAACAAGGAATTTATCATCGCTTCTGTATATAGTCAGGAAACGCGTAAAGGACAGGTAGATTTGAATCAGGTGATTTATACGGATATGCGTCCCAGCCGGAAATTGATTGATATGTTTTTATGCACTGACGGGCTTCCGGTCAGCATGTCTGATAAGTTCCAGGGATATAAAAATCCGGGGGACGAATTTCAGAATCGGGATTTCCGTTTGACTTCTTATATAGGTTCATATGCTACGAGCCTGACTGTTGAGAACTGTGGGTATGGTGTTTCCAAGTTTGCTATTACCGATATTCAACGCCAAAGTAAAGATGAATCGGCCAATTATCCGGTACTTCGGTTGGCAGAAGTATACTTGAACTATGCCGAAGCTGTGATGGAACGCTATGGTGAAATATCAGATGACCAGTTGAATAAGTCGATAAATAAAATCCGTGCCCGTGCGGGAATTGCTAACCTAACAAATGCATTGGCAAAGCGAATTCAGGAAGGAGTGCCGGCAAATGCGAGTAAGACAGTCAATCAGGTAATGTTGGATGAGATCCGCCGTGAACGTGCTTTGGAACTCTATATGGAAGGTTTCCGTTGTGACGATCTGAAACGTTGGGGTATTGCGGAGAAGAATCTGAATGAGTCTCGTTGCGGTGCGGTAGTAGGTAATGCCAGCTATCCGACGGCATTTATAGACGAAAACGGGAATGCTACCAGTGCTTTCAATCCGGCTATCTTTACGAAGGGGACGGAAGAAGTGGAAACAGGTAAAGGCAAATTACCTTGTGTAGTGCTCCTCAAATCATCCGACTGCGCATTTACTAAGGGAGATTATTTGTGGGCGATTCCAAGAAATCAAATCAACCTGAATTCAAATCTGGTACAAAATCCAGGATATTAATCATTCAATCGTTTAACGTATAATACCATAGATTATATGAAGTTTTTATTCAAATATACATTTCACTTGGCAATACTTGCTTGTGTTTCCGCACTTTTCTCCGGTTGTGAGCAAGACCCCAAGTATAGAGTTTATGATTATCCTGTGCCAGTAGTGGAGAGCATTTATCCTACGGACGGATATGTCACTACACAGGTAGTTATTACGGGAACCAATTTTGGTGACCGTGCTGAAGCAGTGAAAGTTTTCTTCGGTGAAGCCCAATCCAATAAAGTACTCGATTGCAAAAATAACCGTTTGGTAGTGGAAGTGCCGGAAACTGCAGTAACAGGCAATCTGTCTTTACAGATTTATAATAAAAAGGTGGAGAATATCGGTCATTATACAGTACTGCCTACGCCACGTGTCATTACAGTGACTTCTGATAGTGAAGACGGTGAAGGGGTAGCCGATACGGGAGACAAGGTCACTATAACAGGTGAAAACTTTGGTACGGATCCATCCGATATTTCTGTTAGTTTCAATGGAACGCCGGCCGAATTTGAGCTGGTGGATGAGTCTACTATTGTTGCGACAACTCCTGCTGATTATCAGACAGGTAGTGTGACTGTGACTATTCACGGATATACAATGACAGGTGGTGCAATGTTCAATCCTAACTCGAAGGGTGATGTGACAGTGCTTTATCTTCAAAACTATAAGCAGCCGTTTGCCAAGGCAAATGATGAAAGTTGGAAGAACGGTGAATGGTGGACTCCGGCAGTGTGGAATCAAAATGTAGCATCGTTCAATGCAAAAGGCAATACGACTGTTTCCGGAATGCAATATAAATCAGAAGAAGGCTTAACGTTAGCATTCCAGAATGGATGGGATAAAGAAGCTTATACGAATGGGAAAATGTGGCAGGTTGCTACGCTCCGTCCTGGTAAATACAGACTGGAAGTCACTTATGCATATACATTGGTAGTTACTGATGCGGGGAACTTTATTTCCGTATTGATAGCTAAAGGAGATAGTGAAAGTGATATACCGAATGTCGCTGATCTTGAGCAACTAAATGGAGTTTATGTGGCCTATGATAAAATGGGAACAGCGAATGATTCGGGTACGTTGGTTACACCTTCATTTGAAGTGACGGAGACAACGGATGTTGTCATTGGATTCCTGACTTCTCTGGCTAAAGGTAATTCATACTTTAAGGTGACAGAATTGAAATTGATTCTTGAATGATGTGGAAAAAGAAAAAAGAGTAATTCATCGTGATAATATAATTAAGATTATGAAGAAAATATATAACTATCTGTTTCCCGTTTTTCTCTCGCTTTTCGCATTAGCTGCTTGTGACGAGGATAACGAAGAAATTGTTTCAATGAGTTACACTGATCCTGTGGCGACTGTAACAAAGATAGATCCCGTAGAAGGATATGTTGGGAATGAGTTTACCGTAAGTGGCAGTGATTTTGGTATCATAACAGAAGATGTGAAAGTATTTATCGGTTCCCAGGAGGCAGTAGTAGTCTCCTGCGCCGATGATGCTATCCTTGCGAAAGTGCCGGAATCGGCAACAAACGGAAAGATAACCGTTGAGGTTTTCGGGCAACGTGTGGAGACTGATCTAGTTTATCGTGTACTTGGTAAGCCGGGTGTCAGCGTAGTGAAACCTTCTTATGGTTTTCCGGGTGCCAGTATCGTTTTCGAAGGACAAGAATTTGTTTCTTCTAAAACACTGTATACTTTGACTTTCGGGACTTCCACAGACAAGGCAGAGATTGTGGGTACACCTACTGATACCGAATTTACGGCCAAAATTCCCGAGACAGCTGTCAGTGGAGTTATGACACTTATTATGGCAGAACAAACGATTGATTTGGCTTCTTATCCTTTCACTGTGTTGAAGCATGCAACGCTTGATACTCCTAAGGAAGACGAACCGGTTCCATCAGGTTTTGCTGGCAGTAAATTTGCAATAACAGGAACCAATCTTGTGCAAGAATTGCTGGATAAGTCTGTTGAAGGGTTGGAGCCTTTGAAAGTAACTTTCTTTAAAGCTGGCGGAGAACCTGTAGAAGCTGCAATAGATACAGATAATTTGACGGATAAGAGTATTCCACTCACTGTACCTGCTTCGTTGGAAGCCGGAGATTATACAATTACTGTCATTACTCCGTTTGAAGCTATCGGGACACAGTTGAAATATACGGTATTACCGATGCCGACAGTAACAGGCATTTCAACGAAAGCCGGATACATTAATGCGGAAGTAACGATCATTGGTCAGAACTTTGGTACGAAAGCTGAAAATATTCAGGTCTTTTTCGGAGAAACAGTTTGTGATAAAGTGACACTGAATGATAAAGGTAATATCGTAGTGAATGTTCCCAAAGGAGTTTCATCTGAAGCTCCGGTGAAGATTAAACTGATAATTCAGGGTAAGGAAATAGAGATGGGCGAATCAGGCACATTTGAGGTTTGGGCAACTCCGGAAATCACTTCTGTTGAAACACCGTATATTTATCCTTATGGTACATTAGTAAAAGCCGGACAGGAAATAGCATTTACAGGAAAAGGTTTTGGAACGGATAAGAATTCTGTTACAGTTACTTTTGAGGGAATATCCGTACCCGTTACGGTTAAAGAGATTACTACGACTTCTATTACTGTAACGGTTCCGCAAGGTTTCAATGGTGGAAAAGTAACAATGGTGTTTGAAGGTATTGCACAACCCGTAGAGAGTGATATATTGCGACCTCTGCCGACGGATGGAGATATTTCTCAATATGTACTCATGAACTATAAACAGCCTTTTGAATATGTAAAAGAAGGTGGAGATAAAGGATTCCATAAAAAAGGAGAGTGGGCAAAAGCTGCTTATTGGATAGTTCAGAACTCTAACTTGACTGCTGGTGAAGGAGGTGCTGCTGTTGATTTGGCATTTAAAACGAAATATGGTGATGGAAGTGATGCAGGTTTGGCTTTACAAACAGATTGGGGATTTGACAATCCTAAAAATGATGGTAAGGTATATCAGACTTCTCATCTTCAAAAAGGAAAATATAAGTTGACGGCACACGTTTATGAATATGATGGCAGAGGTTTTACCGGTTATGTTGCGGTTTGTAAAGGTAATGAGATGGCAAATACGAGTGATATACCAAGTAAGAGTTTGGCAAACGCTTCTATTTCGGGTACGGGTGATGTAGTAGTTGATATTTCTGTTGAAGAGCCTACCGATGTTGTCATTGGTTTTGTATGTACGATTACAGTAAAACAAGGACGGGCTAAGATAGATAATTTCAAATTAGAGTTAGTAGAGCAATAAACTATAATTGGGTGCACCGTAATCAATGGTAGATGCGGTGTACCATTAAACCAAAAAAATGATGAAAAAGATATATTATATAGTCGTGGTATTCGCTATCCTGTTTTTGGCAGGATGTGGTGACGGCATTGACCTTCCGGGTGTCAATGTGGAAACTGATTTGAATAAAATTCCTCTTCCTGATAATAACGTAAATTTGGAACAAGTTGAACTTAAACCGTCAACGGAACCCATGTTGCATGAAGGGTTGCATACAGAGGAAGACTTCCAGCGTATCCGGGATAAAAAAGCTGCCGGAGAAGAGCCTTGGGTAAGTGCTTATCAATTATTAGTAGAAAGTCAGTTTTCGCAGAAGACGGCAGATACTTATCCTACGGAATGGATTAAACGTGGAGTTTCCGGTGATGAAAATTATATGAATGCAGCCAGAGGAGCCACTATTGTATATCAGCAAGCGCTTCGTTGGAAAATTGAACAAGATGATGAATATGCGGCAAAAGCGGTGGAGAATCTGAATAAGTGGGTACAGACTTGTGTAGGTGTAACAGGTAATACGAATTTATCGCTTGCTGCAGGACTTTATGGTTATGAATTTGCTATTGCCGGTGAATTATTGAGGGATTATGGAGGATGGGATCGTGCGGACTTCGCAGCGTTCCAGAATTGGTTGCTTAAAGTGTTTTATCCTGCTAATGATGATTTCCTGAAACGTCATCACGATACGAATGCGTTACATTATTGGGCTAACTGGTGTCTTTGTAATATAGCGGCTAAAATGGCTATCGGCATTGTAACCGATCGTCGTGATATTTATAATGAAGGTATCGCCCATTTGCAGACGGGTGATACAAACGGACGTTTACGTCGTGCTATCTATCACGATTATGCACCGGACTATAACTTTGCTCAATGGCAGGAAAGTGGACGTGACCAAGGACACACGTTGATGTGTGTCGGATTGATGGGAATTATTTGTCAGTTGGCATGGAGCCAGGGAGACGATTTCTTTGCTTATGATGATAATCTCTTCCTACGGGCCTGCGAATATGCCGCTTGCTGTAATTATACCAATGAGACTGTACCATATACTACTTATATATGGCAAAAACAGAGTCAATGGGGATATCCGATTCCGGAAGAACAAACAACACTTGGTGGCGGTAAATGGATCAAACGTGCGATATGGGCGTTGCCTTACTATCATTACAAAGGGATAAAAAACATCTCGGATGATAATCTCAAATATACTAAGATTGCTACCGAATATGTAGGAATAGAAGGCGGCGGCGGTTATTATGATGCTAACTCTGGTGGGTATGATGTACTTGGACTCGGTACATTGATGTATGCACAATAAATGAATAATTCAAAATGAATAGATTGATACGAATAGCGCTTACATTTTTACTTGTAATGACTTCAGGAGTTATACAGGCAGAAATTGTCATCTATCCGGTGCCACAAGGCATCTACTATGCCCGCCATAATGACGATTATACAGTAAAAGTACGGCAAGTGGGTGAAAAAGATTGGGTAGACCTTTACGAATATAATGTAAAGGTGGATATGGATACCAAGTCGGATGCAACCATGGTACAGTTTGATTTTTCCGGTAAAGTGGAAGTGCTGGTGCAAAAGAATAACGGGGAACTCCGTTCAGCAGTAGTGCGTCCACTATCTAAAGGCATTCAGCCGGAGATAGACGGAAATTTTCTGCTGTTCACATTGGATAAACCACAAAAGCTCTCTGTAGAGTTCAACGGTGACCGTTTGAATAATCTGCATGTGTTTGCCAATCCGATCATTGAGAATGTGCCTGATAAAAGTGATCCGAATGTGATGTATTTTGAGTCCGGCATACACGAACCCACAGATGTGGCAGGCAAATGCTTCCGTATTCCTTCCAACACGACTGTCTATCTGGAAGGTGGAGCGGTGCTGAAAGGTTGCCTGACTTGCGACAGTGTAGAGAATGTAAAGATTCTCGGACACGGTATGTTGCTTGAACCGCAGCAGGGAATATCGGTGGCATACTCCAAGAATGTACTGATTGATGGAATTACAGTTGTCAACTCCCGTCACTATACAGTTTCCGGTGGACAATCACAGGGAATTACTATCAAGAATCTGAAATCATTCAGTTATCAGGGTTGGAGTGATGGATTGGATTTTATGTCTTGCTCGGATGTAGTGATTGATGATGTTTTTCTTCGTAATTCAGACGACTGTATAGCCATCTATACGCATCGTTGGAATTATTATGGAGATTCTCGTAATATCCGTGTACTTAATTCTACACTATGGGCGGATATTGCTCACCCTATCAATATCGGTACGCATGGAAATACGAAAACAGGAGATGAGGTTTTAGAAGATATATTGTTCAAGAATATCGATATCTTGGAACATGATGAGGACGATCGTGATTATCAAGGCTGCATGACTATTAATGTAGGAGATCACAATCTGGCACAAAACATCACTTTTGAGGATATTCGTGTGGAACATATCCAGGAAGGACAGTTATTTCATCTTCGGGTGATGTATAACCAAAAATATAACACAGGTCCCGGCAGAGGTGTCAGAAACATAACGTTCCGTAATATTTCATGTACCGGGAAATATATCAGTCCTTCTTTGATGGAAGGTTATGATAAGAATAGGAAGGTTGAGAATATTTTGTTTGAGAACATAATGTTGAACGGCAAACGGATCACTTCTTTGGAAGAACTGAATATAGATAAAAAAGATTTTGTAGGGAAGATACAGATAAAGTAGCTAACAAATAAAAGATTGTGTTGATTTTACCCTCACACTCTCACCCGGCTCTCAATCCCTTTATCCATCGTACTTTCGTGGGTGAGGGTAAAGGTGAGGGTAGTGTGAGGGTAAAATTTACCCTCACACTGCCGACGCTTACCAAATGATATGAGTATGCATTGGCATTGAAAGGTTTAGCTATTGAGAGAACAGTCCGTTGTATTTATTGTATCGGAATTATATGATTATAACTAAAAGCCTAGAGACAGAATGGTTGTTTCTTGTCTTTGAGACAGAATCTTCCTGCTTTAGAAACTATAGTTTCCCGCCTTTGGAACTGGAGTTTCGAGCCTTTGGAACTAAAGTTTCAAGACGGGAAACCATCAGTTTCAACGCTTGAAACAAATAACGAGGTTATTGCTCTGACGAAGCTCTGACTATATCAGTACTGTAATGATTATAATATTATCTGTCGTCTTTTCTCATCATCTACTACAGCCATCATTCCCTCTACTTGTGCAAGAGCCAGCATACGTCCGTGGAAGGAATATCCCGGATTATAACCTTTATCTTCATCTCCCAGCATCATTCGTCCGTGGTCTACACGCATTGGTAATCCCGGATTCTCATTTTCGAAGATACGGATAAGATCAATCAGATGTCCTCTTCCCGTAAGATGGGAGCTTTCAATGAAGTTTCCACCTTGCATGGCAGCTGTGCTGCGCAGATGTACGAAATGAGTTCTTTTTGCAAATTTCTTAGCCAACTCACGTGTATCGTTATGTTCGCCTGCACTCAAAGAGCCTGCACAGAAAGTCAATCCATTATGAGGATTATCTACGGCATTCAGGAACCATTCAATATCATTTTCATTGGTAACGATACGTGGTAAACCTAATACCTGGAATGGAGGGTCATCCGGATGTACGCACATATTAACTCCATATTCTTCGCATACAGGCATGATTGCAGATAAGAAATAACGCATATTTTCACGCAAAGCATCCCGGTTTATATCTTTGTACAAAGCAAGTAACCGCTTGAAGATGGAAACCGGATTTTTATCTCCTTCTTTGATATTGCCATTAACAAAACCTTGAGTCTTGACAATGATCGTATCAATCAAAGCGTCTTTTTCTGCTTCTGTGATAACCTTATCCAACTCGGCAACTTTATGCAGTTCTTCTTCTGTGTAGTCTTTTTCAGCTCCTTCACGTTCCAGTATTTTGATGTCGAAGTAAGCGAAACGAATACGGTCGTAGTAAAGCGAACTGGTACCGTCCGGCCAAGGGTACTGTAAATCCGTACGTATCCAGTCGATTACCGGCATGAAGTTGTAACAGACTGTTTTCACTCCGCATTTACTTAGGTTGGCAAGACTTACTTTATAATTTTCAATCAACTGTTCACGTTCCGTACCCGCATATTTGATTGCCTCACAAACCGGAAGGCTTTCCACGACCGACCAGCGCAACCCATACGATTCAATATACGATTTTAAATCGTTGATGGCTTCTACTGTCCAAATCTCTCCGTTCGGTACCTCGTGTAATGCAGTGACGATTCCTTCAACACCTATCTGACGGAGCATCGGCAAGGTGATTTTATCTTTCTTGCCGAACCATCTCCATGTTTTTTCCATCATAGCGTTTGAATAAATTAAAAGATTAAATATTAAACGCCGCTGAATGCACTGAAACCACCATCGATAGGCAACATAGCTCCCGTTACGAAACTAGCGGCTTCACTGCACAGGAATTGTACAGCACCGTTCAATTCTTTGATATCGCCGAAACGATTCATCGGAGTTTTGGCTAACACCTTTTTACTTCTGTCGGTCAATGAACCATCCGGGTTGATAAGTACACGACGGTTTTGGTCACCGATAAAGAATCCCGGAGCGATAGCATTTACACGGATACCATCACCGTATTTCAGTGCCATTTCGCTTGCCAGCCATTGGGTGAAGTTGGCTACTGCCGTTTTAGCGGCCGAGTAACCCGGTACACGGGTGATAGCACTATAAGCAGCCATAGAAGATACATTGATGATGCATCCTTTCTTCTGTTTTGCCATTACCTTACCGAATATCATAGACGGATAAACTGTACCGTTCATATTCAGGTTAGTCACTTTTTCCCAGCAAGAGATGTCCATATCATAGAAGTGCTGATCCGGTTCGAGAGTAGCTCCCGGCATATTGCCACCGGCAATGTTCAATAGAATATCGATCTGTCCCCATTTGGCTACGACTTCTTCGGCTACTTTCTCCAGGCTGGCGATGTCAAGTACATTACCGATGATGCCGATTACATCGTTACCGTATTGCTTAAGTTCAGCCACACGGTTGTCCAGTTGCTCCTGACGAATGTCAATAGCTACAACTTTTGCTCCCTGCTGTACAAAGTGTTGGGCAATATTTCCGCCCAGTACACCACCTGCTCCGGTAATAACAGCAACTTTACCGGCAATACTAAATAATTCGTTCATGTTTTCTATCAAATGTTTTTATGAATGGATGCAAAAATAGCGGGTTTTTATACATGCTATGATGCGTATTTTTGCAAGATATTTACCTATCTTTGCAAAAGCAGTTTAGAAAGGAGATTTATGAAGAAGATAATGAATGAGAAGTTGACTATTACGACTTCTAATCCCGTCCGTGCCCGCTTTTATGAATATCCACGTTTCACGTATCCGTGGCATTTTCATAGTGAGTATGAAATTATTTATGTGGAGAAGGGAGAGGGGGATTGTCTGGTGGGTGACAGCATTATCTCCTATTCAAAAGGTGATTTGATTCTTTTCGGTTCCGAACTGCCTCATAGTATGCAAAGTCCACCGGACGGCGGGGAAGAATCTGATAACGAAGAAAAATCCGAACTGAAAGTAAGAGGAGTCAATATTCAGTTTGAAAAAGACTTCATGCATTATTCTATATCTCAATACTCCCAGTTTATTCCTATCAGGAATTTATTGGAGGATGCTTGCAGAGGAATTAAATTCACAATTACCCGTTCGGGGAAAATCATTAAGCTATTAAAACAAATACCTTCTGCCAAAGGAGTAGATCAAATTATCCTGTTGCTTTCACTCCTACAAATGATGGCTACCAGTAATCACAGGAAGTATCTGACTACTTCTCATTATACTCCGTCTCCTTCGATTATGCGTAATGAAAGAATGGAAAAAGTGATTGCCTATTTGAATAAACATTATACCGAGTCTATCGGTCTGGATGAAATTGCTTCTTATACAGCGATGAACCCTACTGCTTTCTGCCGATACTTTAAAGAAAACACAGGAAAAACATTCAAAGAGTATGTACTTGATATGCGTATCGGATATGCTTGTAAACTATTGAATAGTAGTATGATGAATATATCTCAAATCAGTGCTACTTGCGGATTTGAATCACCTGTACATTTTAACCGCATTTTTAAAAGGGTGACAGGAATGACACCTACTTTTTATAGGGAACAGATGGAATAAGCTTTTCAGGCAATAAACATTTGAGTATAATTTCTTTCTCGTTCGTATATAATAGGAAAGATGAATAAACATGAACGTAAATAGAATGAAGAAAAGAATTTTGCTTTTGTTGTTGGTGATACCGGCATTGATAAAAGCGCAAGATGTGATGACAGAAACCCGTCAGGAACTGACGTCTCCTGATGGAGCTTATCGTTTTACCTTTTATCAACGTGCGGTAGGAGAGGATAATGCACAAATGTATTATACCTTGACTTATAAAAATCGTCCGGTGATTGAAGAAAGTAAACTGGGTGTTCTGATTGAAAATCAGTTGTTTGAATCGGCGTTGGGTATACCGAATGATACTTGTCATTTTTGGTGTGAGAATCTGAAGTTGACGGGGACTGAACATCAAAAGACGGACGAGAGATGGAAGCCTGTATATGGCGAGCGTGCGGAGGTTCGTGATTGCTATAATGAGATGACCTTGAAGTTCAAGAAAGGAGAAGGAAAAGGTAATCGGGATGGTGGTTATGATAAGCGTAAAAACTACTTTATGAATATCATAGTCCGCGCCTATAATGAAGGAGTTACTTTCCGCTATCATTTTCCGGAAATGACAAACGGGCTTTTCTTGCATATCGTCGGTGAGCAGACTAGCTTCACAATGCCTGAAGGAACGATGGCGTATTATGAACGTTGGGCACAAGGGCCTTATGAACTCCGTCCGTTGGAAGGATGGGGCAAAGAGGAGAGTGAGCGTCCTTTGACATTGAAACTGCCTGATGGATTATCTGTAGCCTTGTTGGAAGCGGAAATGGTGGATTATGTTCGTGGTAAATTCCGTTTATCGGCAGAGAAACCTTCCACTTTGGAGACAAGCCTGTATAGTAGCGTCGATATTATTTCTCCTTACAGTACTCCGTGGCGTGTAATCATGGTTGGCGAACGTCCGGTCGATTTAATTAATAATAATGATCTTGTCTTGAATCTGAATCCGGCTTGCAAACTGGCTGATACTTCTTGGATCAAACCCGGGAAAGTATTCCGTTCGGGCGACTTGAAACAAGATAGAGTAAAAGCGGCCATTGATTTTGCGGCAGAACGCGGTATTCAGTATGTACACATGGATGCAGGCTGGTACGGACCGGAAATGAAAATGAGTTCGGACGCTACTACAGTTTCTTCTGATAAAGACCTTGATATACCTGCTTTGTGTAAATATGCCGAATCGAAAGGAATCGGACTTATGGTGTATGTCAATCAGCGTGCATTAGTGCAGCAGTTGGATACTCTGTTGCCTTTGTATAAAAAATGGGGATTGAAAGGTATCAAGTTCGGTTTTGTACAGATAGGTAATCAGCGTTGGAGTACTTGGCTGCATGATGCAGTTCGTAAATGTGGAGAATATGGTCTGATGGTAGATATTCATGACGAATATCGTCCGACAGGTTTCAGCCGTACTTATCCTAACCTGATGACGCAGGAAGGTATTCGTGGAAATGAAGAAATGCCGGATGCCACACACAATACGACTCTCCCTTTTACCCGCTATCTGGCAGGTGCAGGAGACTATACGCTTTGCTATTTCAATAACCGGGTGAAGAATACGAAAGCACATCAGTTGGCGATGGCAGCTGTGTATTACAGTCCTTTGCAATTTATGTTTTGGTATGACAGACCGGAATTCTACCAGGGAGAAGAAGAACTGGAATTTTGGAAAGCAATTCCGAGTGTATGGGATGACAGCCGCGCGTTAGATGGGGAGATTGGTGAATATATCGTTCAGGCACGTCGTTCGGGGAATGACTGGTTTGTAGGAGCAATGACGAATACGGAAGCCCGCACAATTACATTGACTACGGATTTTCTGGAATCAGGTAAGAAGTATATGCTTCACCTGTACGAAGATGATGACAAGCTGAATACACGAACGAAAGTACGCAGTACTCATAAGAAGATAAAAGCCGGAGATAAGCTTGTTTTGAAGCTAAAAGCAAGTGGCGGAGCCGCATTGCATTTCACTCCGCTTAAGTAGGCAAGTTTATGTTTCTTTTTAGGCACGGATAACGCAGATTACACTGTTGCTTTATGCAACCATCATTTCTAAAACCGTGAAATCCGTGTAATCCGTGCCTGAAAAATATAGTGAGGTATTATTTGCTATAATTAATCAACCACTTCACCATTTCCGGGTCGTAATGAGAGAAGAGGAGAGTTTTCTCATTCATTGAGTGGAAAGGTTATTCAAGGAATTAAAGAACTAATTCCTTGAACAACCTTTCTAAAGTATTATCTAAATCTGTAGAGAATCCCGGATGAGGACGGGATACTTGAATACAGGAGCTTTTTACCGCAGTCAGCCACCGGAAGCGGTCCGGAATGTCCATATTGGCAATAACTCCTCCTTCTTTATTTCCCTGACAAATCTTGTCGAAGACTTTCAGACCTTCTATCAGACAGTTGATGTCCAATTCGGAAGAGAACAGTTTCAATTTGTTTTCGTCTATTGTATAAAGGGATTTAAGATACTTGCACCGTTTGGAAAACAGTACAATACCTACATTAATAAATTCCTCACGTTCAACCCTGGGGACGAAACGGATGACTGCGTATTCATATAAGTGCCTATCTTGCATTTTGCGCTTCATTTACAAATGTTTCGGAATGGTTTATCCTTTCTTCTAAAAATTGAATATAAATATCTCTCAGGTCTTGCGGAGTTTCCTGCCCGTCCGTCCAGTTCAGCCAGTCATCGGGAACTGCATTGACTATTTCCCGGATTTTATCAGAAGTCAGCAGTTGCTTGAACTCAGCATCCACCTCTTCCAATTTATCGGCAAACGGCAACAGCACATGGTCTTTTATCTGCACGAACGGACTAAGCGCATGCTTTTGCCAAGTAGTCCATGAATGGTGAAAATAGAGGGAAGCCCCATGGTCAATCAACCACAGTTCCTTATGCCACATCAGCATATTTGTATTTTTGATAGTACGGTCTACATTGGTCAATAAGGCATCCAGCCACACAATTTGCGAGGCTGTCTTACTGTCCACTTTATGCACAACGGGGTCGAACGTTAATGCTCCCGACAGAAAATGCAGCCCCAGATTCAACCCGCGGCTCCATTGCAGTAAATCCTGTATTTCTTCGTCCGCTTCCGTCCGTCCGAAAGCCTCGTCCAGGTTCAGAAAAACAATCTCTGGTACTCTGAACCCCAACGTACGGGCAATTTCCCCGCCAATCAGTTCGGCAATCAGCGCTTTCGTCCCGTGTCCTGCCCCTCTGAACTTTACCACATACTTAAATTCATCGTCAGCTTCGGCCAAAGCCGGTAATGAGCCCCCTTCCCGCAGGGCAAGAATATATCTTGTGACATTTGCTGTACGTAAATCCATATAACTCCTTTCTTAATAGAGAATAAAGATACAACGTTTTTGTGAAATAGCCAGTGAAAGACTTCCGATAATAATAGTTTTTTATATTTTTCGGTTGAGTATATGTAGTCATTACTGCGTATTATATGGGAGAATGATAAATGAATTAAACATGAAACTATTTCGGTTTTTTATATTTGTAATATTGGCTGTTAGTTTATTACCAAGTAGCATAGCTGCCGAATGGCAGTGGTCCGTGCAGATTTCGGGTATTGTTTCCAACGAGACGAATGACCATCCGCAGGCTTTTTTATGGATACCGTCTGATTGTGTCCAAATAAAAGGGGTTATGATAGGTACTCATAATATGACGGAAGAAACTCTGTTTGAGAACGCCTTGTTTCGGGAGAAAATGTCTGAAATAGGTCTGGCACTGATATGGATAACTCCGGGGTGGGATCAGAAATGGGACATAACTGCCGGAAGCCAAAAGGCATTTGAACAAATGTTGGATGACTTTGCTTCTGTTAGCGGATATAACGAATTGAAATATGCTCCGATTGTTCCGTTCGGACATTCGGCAATGGCTACCTATCCGTGGAACTTCGCTGCTTGGAATCCCGACCGCACATTAGCCATTATCTCTTTACATGGAGATGCGCCACGCACTAACCTTACCGGATATGGTCGTGACAATATGGAGTGGGGGAAACGTACGATTGACGGCATCCCTGGATTGATGATTGAAGGCGAATACGAATGGTGGGAAGACCGTGTAAATCCGGCTTTGGCATTCCGTATGATGTATCCTAAAAGTTGCGTCTCTTTCCTTTGCGACACAGGACGCGGGCATTTCGATATAGCCGACCGTACCGCTGGTTATATTGCGTTGTTCTTAAAGAAAGCACTGGAATATCGTATGCCCGCAACGTATGATTTGGATAAGCCTGTGGAATTGAAGAAGCTGAATCCGCAGAATGGCTGGCTTGCCGAAAGGTGGCATCCGAATCAGAAGAAACGTGCAAAAGCTGCTCCTTATAAAGAGTATAAAGGAGACTCGCACGATGCATTCTGGTATTTCGATAAGGAAATGGCTGAAATGACGGAAGAACGCTATCGCCGGGAAAGAGGTAAGAAACCACAATATTTAGGTTTTGTACAAAAGGGGCAATTACTCACATATAATCCCAAATCCCATGTGAAAGTTGCCGCCCGCTTCCTGCCGGAAAAAGACGGATTGACTTTTCATCTGAAAGCTGTATATACGGATAGCTTGCATACTGCAATTTCTGGCGAACATTCGCTCACTTCTCCTGAAATAACCCGTATCTGTGGTCCGGTTCAGAAAGTGAACGACACAACCTTTACTGTCCGTTTCTACCGTATGGGAATGTACAATAAGCGCCGTACGGGAGATATTTGTCTTCTAGCCAGCAATGATGGTGACAAGCACTATAAAAGCACTGTTCAGGAACTTAGTTTCCGGATTCCCTATCGCAATACGGAAGGTAAACGCCAGCATATTCTTTTTCCGGGTCTTGACGATGTGAAGAAAGGCACGGAAACTATCTCTTTACATGCAACTTCCGATTGCGGGCTACCCGTATATTACTACGTGAAAGAAGGGCCGGCAGAAATAGAGGGAAACAAGTTGGTATTTACTCGAATTCCCCCACGCAGTAAGTTCCCGTTGAAAGTGACTGTGGTGGCATGGCAATATGGATTGGCAGGAGAAGTACAGACTGCCGAACCGGTAGAACGGAGTTTTTTCATTTATCCATGAAATATTAAATTCGTATTTTTGCATTGAGTAATAGGCGGAGTCTATTCGTATCCAATAATAAATAAGGATATTAAAAATGATTATGAATAAGAAATCTTTAGTTGCAATCGCATTATTGGCAGTATCGGCTATATCGTCGGCTCAATCTGTGTACCCCGGACAGCACCAGGGGAAAATGAAAAAAGAGACAGTGGCTCCTGTTCGGGTAGAAAGTTTTGATTTGAAAGACGTCCGTTTATTACCGAGTCGCTTTCGTGACAATATGTTGCGGGATTCCGCATGGATGACCTCTATCGACGTAAGTCGCCTGTTGCATAGTTTCCGGACAAATGCCGGAGTCTTTGCCGGTCGTGAAGGCGGTTATATGACAGTGAAAAAACTCGGTGGTTGGGAATCCTTGGACTGTGAACTTCGCGGACATACTACCGGACATCTGCTTTCGGCTTACGCTTTGATGTATGCTGCTACCGGAAGTGAGATTTTCAAGCTGAAAGGGGATAGCCTTGTCAACGGGCTGACCGAAGTTCAGAACGCTTTGAAAGGCGGATATTTAAGTGCTTTTCCCGAAGAACTGATAAACCGAAATATCCGTGGAAAGAGTGTTTGGGCACCTTGGTACACCTTGCATAAGCTTTATTCCGGTCTGATAGACCAATATCTGTATGCAGATAATCAGCAGGCTTTGAAAACAGTGACTAAAATGGGCGACTGGGCTTATAACAAACTGAAGCCACTTAGTGAAGAAACCCGCAAACTCATGATACGCAATGAGTTTGGAGGTGTCAACGAATCATTCTACAATTTGTATGCTATCACAGGAGATGAACGTTACCGTTGGTTGGCCGAATATTTCTACCATAATGATGTAATTGACCCGTTGAAAGAACTTCGGGACGATTTGGGAACCAAACATACGAATACGTTTATCCCGAAAGTCATAGCCGAAGCGCGTAACTATGAACTGACAGAGAATGAGACTAGCAAAAAGCTCTCGGAATTCTTCTGGCATACCATGATTGACCACCATACTTTTGCTCCGGGATGCAGTAGTGATAAGGAGCATTTTTTCGACCCGAAGAAATTTTCTAAACACTTGACCGGCTATACCGGAGAAACCTGCTGTACTTATAATATGTTGAAACTTAGTCGTCATCTTTTCTGTTGGACGGGCGATTCATCTATTGCCGATTATTATGAAAGGGCACTATATAATCATATCCTGGGACAGCAAGATCCGGAAACAGGAATGGTTACTTATTTCTTACCCTTACTTTCGGGCTCACATAAACTGTATAGTACCAAAGAGAACTCTTTCTGGTGTTGTGTCGGCAGCGGATTCGAAAATCATGCTAAATATGGAGAAGCTATCTACTACCACAACAACCAGGGAATCTACGTAAATCTGTTTATTCCTTCCCAAGTCACCTGGAAAGAAAAAGGATTAACCCTTCTCCAGGAAACGGAATTTCCGAAAGAGGAAACGACCCGGTTTATTATTCGTGCCGAGAAACCGGTTCGTACTACTGTTTATCTAAGATATCCTTCATGGAGTAAAAAAGCGGAAGTTCTTGTGAACGGTAAAAAAGTAGCAGTAAAACAAAAGTCGGGTTCTTACATCGCTATCACCCGTGACTGGAAAGATAATGACCGTATCTCGGCTACTTACCCGATGCAGATTGAATTGGAAGCCACTCCCGATAATCCGAATAAAGTGGCTTTATTGTATGGCCCGTTAGTGCTTGCCGGAGAACGGGGTACGGAAGGTATGCAGGCTCCCGCACCTTTCTCTAATCCTGCTCTTTATAATGATTATTATACTTATAATTTCCATGTGCCTGCCGATTTGCGTACCTCATTGAAAGTAGATATGAAACATCCGGAACGTACTTTGCAGCGTACAGGAAAAGAACTGAAATTTACAACAGAACAAGGAGATGTGATTCGTCCGCTTTATGATTTACATCATCAGCGTTATGTGGTATATTGGGATTTGCAGTCGAAATAGAAAAATTTAAGAACGAATTACACGAATTACGCGGTTTTATAATTATAATTGCATCAAATATAATTGCATCAAACAACAGCGTAGTTCGTGTAATTTGTGTTTAATACGAAGTTAATAGATAACGAAAATGAAGGGAAGATTATTAATCATAATTTTTATAAGTATCTGTTTTATTGCAGGTTCCTGCAATGTATCATCCGTACAAGGGAGTCGTTATAACTTCTCTTCATTAGATTCTGTTATTCAAGGCTGGGTGAGTAAAGAGTACTATCCAGGTGCTTCTATCTGTGTAGTAAAGAATGATTCTGTCATTTTTCAGAAGAACTATGGTAGCTATACTCCTGATACAAAAGTATACGTAGCCTCTGCCGGAAAATGGGTGGCGGCTGCTGTTATCGGAGCGGTTGTGGATAGTACCAGTTTGGACTGGGATGACCCTGTGGAAAAGTGGTTGCCGGAATTTAAGGGAGATGCCAAAGGAAAAATCCTTTTGCGACAATTGTTATCTCATACTTCCGGAGTGCGTCCCTATCTTCCTGAACCGCGTGTAGATAATTACAATCATCTGGATTCCGCCATTATTGAGATATTGCCGTTAGATACGGTTTTTACTCCGGGAAGCCGGTTCCAATATGGAGGGCTTGCCATGCAGATTGCCGGAAGAATGGCGGAAGTGGCAATGGGGAAAGAGTTTGAAACTCTTTTTCAGGAATTATTAGCACAGCCATTAGAAATGAAAAATTCTCATTTTACTCCGATAAATACAGATGGCGGACATGCCCCGATGTTAGGTGGTGGTCTGTGTACTACCTTGAACGATTATATTCATTTCCTGTCTATGATTTATCACGAAGGAATATATCATGATAAGCGGATACTGACAACCGAGACTGTAAAGGAAATGCAGGCCGACCAAGTGAAAAATGCTGTTGTTTCTCCCGGAGAATATACGGAAAGAGCATTGGGACAGTCTCATAATGGCATTTACGGATTAGGTGAGTGGCGTGAACTGGTCGATAAAAAGACAGGAGAAGCCTATCAAATCAGTTCACCAGGATGGGCTGGCGCTTACCCGTGGATCAATAAACGGGAGAATGTTTATGGCTTCTTTATTGCTCATGTAGTCGGTGCTTCCAGTAAAGAAGATGGTTTCTCATCTTTTTATGGTAGTCCTGTAATTTCGAGAACTGTTTCAGAGATTGTAAAGGGACATCCGTTGGTTGTGAAACAAGGCTGCGTTGAAGTGGGCAACGGTTCTCTTTACTATGAGGAAGCCGGCACAGGTGCTCCCGTCATCCTTGTTCATGGTCATTCTTTGGATCATCGTATGTGGGATGAACAATTTTCCGTACTGGCAAAAAATATCGTGTGATCCGCTATGATTTGAGAGGATATGGCATTTCGTCTTCACAAACGGAAGACTATCAATTCACACACGCTGAAGATTTAGTTACTTTGATGGATTCTTTGCACATCAAGAAAGCGCATATCGTCGGACTTTCTTTGGGTGGGTTTATTACTGCTGATATGTTGGCGTATTTCCCTGACCGGATGTTATCTGCTTTTTTAGCCAGTGGAAACATTCGGAAATCGAAAGGCCCAAGTGAACCGATGACTCCGGAAGAAGCAAGAGTACGTGATAAGGAGATTGCTGCTTTGAAAGAGAAAGGGGTAGATGTGATGAAGAAAGAGTGGTTTGAAGGATTGATGAAATCCGGTGGAAGTCAGCGTGAACGAATGCGTGAGTCTCTATGGAAAATGATCGATGAGTGGGATGCGTGGCAACCTTTACACAAAGAAGTACGGGTGGTAGCTGGTTTGGATGCCATCGAGGAATTGAAAAAGAATCATCCCGATGTACCTGCTTTAATTGTTGAAGGTCATTCTTCCGGTAACCGATTCTCAAAAGAACCTCCCATTTTACAATATCTTCCCAATGGAAAACTGAAAGTAATTGACGATTGCGGACACATGCTGAATATGGAACGCCCGGAAGAATTTAATGCTGCATTGGAAGAATTTTTGAAAAGCGCTCAATAAAGAATAATATTGTAACTGATTAATATATTATAGAACAAGGCCTGCATTGTTTTTTTCCATGCAACGTTCAGAAGTGAGAAGAAACCGACAACTGTTATTGTGAATGGTAATAACTTCCCTGTTGTTTACAAAAACGCTCATGTGAAAGTGAAATATCAATAAATCTTCAATAGCATTGAGTAAATAATTTCTCCCCTTCGTATTTGTTTATCACATATAACAGATACGAAGGGGAGACTTTTTTTATAAGAAGGAATGTGCTCTTTTGGAGATTTTTATGTATGTTTGTCACATGTTTAATATGAAAGGAAACGGTTGTAAGTGAAGAACACGATTAAATATCTGATTCTTTTAATCATATACTTGGTTTGTGGTGTAAATCTGCAAGCCCAGAATTATACATTTCGTAATGTAGTCATGTCCGATGGACTGTCCGGGTTATTGGTGAATGCCATTTATAAAGACTCGGAAGGTTTTGTATGGCTAGGAACAGATAATTGCCTCGATCGTTTTGATGGTGTGAAAGTTCGACATTATGAATTTCGAGGCGTGGATTCCGGAAGAAAGAAACGGGTGAACTGCATCACGGAAACAGCCGACAATCAGCTTTGGGTAGGAAACGGTATCGGACTTTGGCGTCTGAATCGTGCGAACGGCCAGTTGGAGAGAATTGTTCCCGAAAAGATAGATTTTGCTGTAAATACCTTACTTCCGGATGGAGATATTCTCTATATCGGTACGGAGAAAGGGCTGTTCATCCAAAAGGACGGGCAATTGCTCCAAGTATTGACCGACCGGAATATGCTGGCTGCCTGTAATCGAATTATGGATCTCTGTCTGAATGAAGATAAAAGTGCGTTATGGCTGGCTACAGTGCAAGGTTTATTCTCTTATTCATTGAAAGATGGTAAGATTGATTCCTGGCATTTCCAGGAGAATGTTCCCGAGGCCGATTACTTCCGCTGCCTGACTCGTATTGGAGAAACCCTTTATCTAGGTACAATGAGCCAGGGAGTCGTTCGTTTCGATATAAACAAAAAGAGCTTTTCGCATACAGTATCTTTAGGCTGTGATGTCATTTCCGACATATCCAGTGATGGAAAGGAGACTGTATATATAGCAACAGATGGCAATGGCGTTCATTTCCTTTCGCATAAAGCCCAACAAGTGACACGTCGTTTTTGTCACGATGTAAGTGATAAAGAAGGTATTCGCAGTAATTCCATTTATTCACTATTGGTGGATGACAGAGGTGCTGTTTGGGTGGGGCACTTTCAGGCAGGTTTAGATTACTCACTTTATCAGAATGGTCTTTTCCAAACTTATGCTTATCCTCCTCTGTTTAACTCTGCCAATCTTTCCATTCGTTCTTATGTCAACAGAGGACACGAAAAGGTCATCGGTTCACGTGATGGTTTGTATTATATAAATGAAACTACCGGAGTCGTAAAGAGTTTTGTGAAACCTGTTTTGACTTCAGATTTGATATTGACAATTTGCTTTTATGAAGGCGAATATTATATCGGTACGTATGGCGGAGGTATGATGGTGTTGAATCCGGAGACGTTATCTCTAAAATATTTTGCCCAGGGAGGAGATGGAGATGCAGAGCTGTTTCAGAAAGGACATATCTTTTGTGTGCGACCGGATGAAAAAGAAAATCTCTGGATAGGCACTTCACAGGGATTGTTCTGTTATAATAGACAGGCAAAGCAGATCAAACACTTTACCAGCGCCAATTCCCAATTGCCGGAAGGTAACGTTTATGAAGTTAGTTTTGACTCTACCGGCAAAGGATGGATTGCCACGGAAACCGGTATGTGTATATATGATCCTGCTTCTCAAAGTTTACGATCGAATGTGTTCCCTGAAGGATTTGTGCATAGGGATAAGGTGCGTACCATTTATGAAGATACAGGACACAACCTTTATTTTATTCGTGAAAAGGGAAGTCTGTTTACCTCTACTTTAACGATGGATCGTTTTCGGAACCGTTCCGTCTTTTCTACGCTTCCTGACAATTCGCTGATGTCGATCGTGGAAGATAACCAAGGTTGGTTGTGGGTGGCTTGCAATGATGGATTGTTACGCATAAAGGAAGAAGGAGAAGAGTACGATGCCTTCACTTTCAATGATGGAGTACCGGGACCCACCTTTACGAATGGGGCTGCTTATAAAGATGAAAAAGGAATATTATGGTTCGGCAACACCAAAGGTTTGATTTATGTCGATCCGAAGCGCGTGGATGAAGTGCGTGGTAAAGTCCGTCCGATTGTGTTTACGGATATATTGGCTAATGGCATTTCTTTTACCAACCCGTCTTTAAAATATAATCAGAATAATCTGACTTTCTGCTTTACGGATTTTGCTTATGGTCTGCCTTCTGCTCTATTATACGAATATCAGTTGGAAGGAGTGGATAAAGACTGGAAACTATTGGCTGCGCAGAATGAGGTTTCCTATTATGGATTATCTTCCGGAACTTATACGTTCCGTGTGCGCCTTCCGGGAAATGAACAGTCGGAGGCTGTTTATCAAGTGACGGTGCGTCCTATGATACCTTGGTGGGGATGGGCACTTTCTGTTTTATTAGTTATAGGCATTATTGCTTTTATACGATATTATGTGTGGAATCGTATGCGCCGCCTGCTTACTTCTCCTGCATCGGCAATCTCCGTATCCGTAGAGAATACACAGCAGAAAGACCGAATGATAGAACAGGCGGAAGTGATTTCTGAAGAGTCTTCTATCGCTGCAACCGAAGAAAAGTATAAAACCAACAGGCTGACTGAAGAAGAATGTAAAGAACTCCATAAGAAACTGGTTGCTTATGTGGAGAAAGAAAAGCCATATATTAATCCTGATTTGAAAATGGGCGATCTGGCTTCTGCTTTGGATACTTCTTCGCATTCATTATCGTATCTTTTGAATCAATATCTCAATCAGTCTTATTATGATTTTATAAACGAATACCGCGTCACTCAATTCAAGAAAATGGTGGTAGATAGTCAATATTCCCGCTATACATTAACAGCACTGGCAGAACTTTGCGGCTTCAGTTCTCGCGCTTCTTTTTTCCGTTCATTCAAAAAGAGTACGGGAGTCACTCCGAATGAATATATTCGTAGTATAGGTGGAACAGCCAAAGAAGAGTAACTTTTCGACTTATTATCACTGAAATCTATTTTATACTCATATCCCTTTCACCCTTCACACCGCCCTATTCATCGGGGTTATAGGGTGAAGGACCTCCCTTCACCAAGTGGATTTTCCTTTTACTAGTCTTTTTCTCGTAATCTATTAATAGATAAGTTCTTCTTCTCCCTATATAAACTTCTTTTGGTCCTATTGCAAAGTTGTTTTTTATAGGGAGTAATCTATAAACGCAAGCTTTGTTTTTATAAATGAAACTTGCGTTTATAAAAACAAAGCTTGCAATTATATAATTGAAGCTTTCATTTATAGTTTACCCTTAATCAAACATAACTTTGCAATAAGTGCAAAGCAAGTTTATCTTTAATGAAACGGAATTTATCTATTAATGTTCGTACTTCATTAATAGCTTTGATGTGACAATGAAACGATCAAATAATAAAATTGAAGAGGGGAAGAGGATGGGAGCAAACGAGCGTAAGTGGAGCAAAGATACGTTGATTTGAGTGATTTGAGTCTCATTTTATAAAGTGATACTCTCTTTTTTGTAAACGTAATATATTGATAATTAGAATTGTATGTTTAAATAAGTCTACCTAGATTCATTGAGATTGATCTGCTTTATTTTCTGGCTGTTATATCCCAAATCACCTCTATATTTGCATCGTGATCAAAACCGAAAAAGATAGTATTATGGAGACAATAGCTAACACTTCCGACAACATTATCACCCGTTCTTATGAAGAATATTATCAGGTGATTCTTACCTATATTACTTATCGTATCACTCATCGCTACGAAGCGGAGGATTTAACCCAGGATGTATTTGTACGTCTGCTGGACTACAAGCAAATGCTCCGTCCGGACACAGTGAAATATTTCTTGTTCACCATTGCCCGCAATATTGTAATCGACTATATCCGTCGTTATTATAAGAAACAGGAGATAGACAGCTACATCTATGATACTATGTCCGCTTCTACCAATGAAACCGAAGAAAAAATTATCGGTGATGATTTAATGACAATGGAACGGACCCGCTTGGCAGCTATGCCCGAACAACGTCGGTTAATTTATACATTGAACCGCTTCGAAAATAAAACGTCTCCGGAAATCGCAAATGAACTGAATTTAAGTTGCAGGACGGTGGAAAACCATTTGTTTCTGGGACGTCGTGAAATGCGCGAGTTTTTCCGGAATTGTATATAATCTTATTCATTAATAAATAACCCTTTGTGCTTATGGAAAAGGAGTCAGAATTTACAAAGAGGTACTTGTATGCCTCACCTTATTTTAGAGAACAAAAATTTAATACTATTTTTAAACCTCAAATTTAATTTTATGAATGATATCTTAAAATGTTCACCGAAAAGATTTTTATTTTCAATGGTGGTTGCTTCTGCCTTATTGACAGGAATACCCCAGAAGACTTATGCAGAAGTTGACAGGTCACAATCTGTGATGCAGACTGTGACTGTGAAGGGAACTGTGTTGGATGCAAATAATGAACCAATAATTGGTGCTAGTGTGCTGATGAAAGGAACTACTAATGGTACAATCACGGATATAGATGGAAACTTTACACTTAGCAATGTCAATCCGGGGACTTTGGTTGTTTCTTATATTGGATATAAAACAAGAGAAATTAATGTGAATGGTAGCGCACCTGTGAAAATTACATTGCAGGAAGATTCTGAAGTGTTGGATGAAGTGGTGGTTGTAGGCTATGGTACCCAAAAAAAATCTTCATTAACAGGTGCTGTTACGGTTGTAGGAGCTAAAATGCTTCAGGAAAAAGGAGGACTGTCTAGTCCATTGGAAGCTTTACAGGGGCAGGTGCCAGGTGTCATGATTACTCGTAGTTCCTCTGCTCCGGGAGATGAGAGTTGGGGATTGAGTTTGCGCGGTTCAGTGTCTGTGAATAGTACAGAACCATTAATTATCATTGATGGTGTGGCGTATGAGAGTGTGAACGAACTTCGGCTGTTGAATCCCAATGATATTGAATCAATGAACTTTTTGAAAGACGGTGCGGCTGCAATCTATGGTTCACGCGCTGCCGGTGGTGTTGTTTTAATTACTACAAAGAAAGGTGCTGAAGGTAAAGTAAAGGTAGAGTATAGTGGTAGTGCTACTTTGAAGACTGTTGGTTTGATGGCCTCTGCTATGAATATCGACCAATGGGCAGATGGTGTAATGACAGCATTGACTAATGATAAAAAGACATCTGACGTATGGTATACTTATGCCGAATTAGCGAAGAAATATAAAGGTTCTTATCTTGATATGCGTTACAGTCCTAATCCATTCGGTTCGACCAATTTTACTGATGTCGCTGATTTTGTATTTACGGATGATGTAAATTGGCTGGATACGCTTTTTGGCGATACATGGAGTACAGAACATAGTTTAAGTGTTTCCGGTGGTTCGGAGAAATCATCTTATCGTATTTCCATGAGTTATCTTTATGATGGTTCTACCTTACAATTTGGTAATAACAACAACCAGCGTTATAACTTTCGTATGAACAATACGTATAAGTTTACTAAGAACCTGAAATTAGATTCTTCTATTTCGTATAATCGTCAGGAACAAGTTGCGCCAACGCAGATTGAATCAGCTTTGTCTGCCACTTTACCTATGCCCGGTCTTCCTTTTGAATCATTGAATGGAAAACCATATGCTTGGGGAACATGGGGATCTCCTGCAGCTGTTGTACGTGATGGAGGCGACAATAAACTCTCTGTTTCTGCTATTTCATTAAGCGAAACTTTGAATTATCAGATTTTTGATTGGCTGTCAGCTAATGCCAATGTAGGATATAGTACAAGTACGGCAGCTCGTAATAAAACAACAAACGCTGTTACTTTTTATAATTATATGGGTGATGTAGAAGTACGGACAGACCCAAGCCAGGCAAACTCAACTTATACACAGACAAGTTCACGAATGGATTTTTACTCTGTCTCCGGATATTTGGCGGCTAATAAGACATTTGCTCAAAAACATAAGCTGAATTTGACGTTGGGCGCGCAGTATGAATTTAAAGAATACACTTATTTCGGTGTAATGGTTAAAGATATTCAGAACGGTATGGAAATAGTAAACGGTTCGGGGGATGTGACTCTGACTGGTGATGAGAAGAAGTATCAGAATGCAAACCTCTCTTATTTCGGACGTTTCAACTATGATTATGATGGACGTTATTTGTTGGAATTGAATGGACGTTATGACGGTTCTTCTAAATTCTTACCTGAAAACCGTTGGGATTTCTTTTATGGTGTTTCACTTGGATGGCGTATAAAAGAAGAATCTTTCTTGCAGAAAGTCGATTGGTTAAGTGATTTGAAATTACGTCTTTCCTATGCCGAAGTGGGTAATCAGAGTGGTATTGGAAATTATGATGGGGTACAGCTCTATAATCTGGTTGCGGCTGGAGATGATGGTGCATATATTGGTTCCAATAAGCTTTCTTATATTAAAACAAATGGAACTCTGGCCTCCACTACACGTAGTTGGGAACGTATTAAGAATTATAATATAGGTGTTGACTTTGGCTTTTTAAATGGAACTCTAACCGGTTCTGTTGAAGCGTTTATGAAGCATAATAATAATATGTTAGTGAATGTTACTTTTCCGGGGACGTTAGGTGATTCTGCTCCGAAAGCTAATGCCGGAAAGTTTGAAGGTTGGGGATATGAAGGTCAGCTTAATTATCGTAACCGGATTGGAGACGTAAATTATCATGTAGGTGGTACTTTTACTTTTGCCCGTAATGAATTAGTCGACTATGGTGGTACAACTGTGTTGAAATCAGGATATGTACAAACACAGCAAGGCTATCCACTAAATTCAATTTTCGGTCTGCGTTACGGAGGTAAAATTCAAAACGAGGAACAGCTGGCTGCTTACAAGACTAAGTATTATAATAATAATGGTATTGGTATGCCATCTAACTTGCGTGTAGGTGACAATATGTATTGCGATGAGAATGGAGATGGTGTGTTGGATGAAAAAGATTATATCTATTTGGGTAGTGATACTCCTGAAATATCTTATTCTTTCAACTTTGGCGCAGATTATAAAGGATTTGATATAAATGTCGTTTTTCAAGGAGCTGCCAATCGATTTGTTTATCGTCCGATTGATAACTGGACTGTTCCATTCCGTAGTAATTATACCAATACAAGCACTGCTTCTCTTGGTAACACATGGAGTCAAAATAACCGGGATGCTTACTACGCTCCATATACTAATGAAAGTAATATCAATAATTATAATTATCAGGCATCTTCTTTGACAGCGCAAGATGGCCGTTACCTTCGTTTGAAGAATGTGACAATCGGTTATACGTTTCCTGCCAAGCTTTTGAATAAAACAAAAGCGATTTCAGGTGCCCGTATATATGTGACAGGAGCAGATTTATGGGAGACCACCAAAATTAAAGATGGATGGGATCCGGAAGCATCGGCTCGAGATACCAATAATACTACTCAAGCTGCTAAGGGAGTGAAACGTTATCCGTTTACTCGTAACTTTACCATTGGAGCTAATTTAACCTTTTAAATAATTGATAATATGAAACTAAAGCAATATATAAAAGCTGCATGTCTTTTTTCCTTCATGGCGGTAACAACTTCCTGCATGAATTTAGAACCATTGTCGGATTTGGGTGATAATCTGGTGTGGAACAATGCTACCAATTTCCAGTTATTTGCCAATCAATTTTATAGTTGGCCTCATGACTTCAACCGTGCTGTATCAGACGAGCCTCATAGTGATTTTCGTTCAGATTTAGTGGCGGGTTCATCTATGAATGTGTATAGCCAGGGTACAAATGCTATTCCTGCTACAGATGCTAATTACACTAGACTATATAAACGTATCTATTATACTAACCTGTTGTTGAAGAATGCTGAAAGTTTTGCTGTACCTGCAGATATTGCAGTGCCTGTTGCTGAAGCAAAATTCTTCCGTGCATATAGTCATTTTGAGTTGGTGCAGCTTTATGGAGACGCCATCGTTCTTACACAACCTTTAGACTTGGACTCTGAAATATTGTATGGGAAGCGTAATGATCGCGGTGAAGTGATAGATCAGGTAATTAAAGATTTGAAGGAGGCAGCCGGCAGTTTACCCGAAACGTCTTCCGAAGCCGGACGATTGAATAAATATATCGCTTATGCCATGTTGTCACGGGTAGCATTATATGAAGGTACCTGGCAAAAATTTCATACAAATGGAAAAGATGCTACTTCAAATACTACTCGCAGCACGGAACTGTTGACTATTGCCAGGGATGCAGCTAATGAGGTTATTAAAGGTGGTAAATATAAAATCTTCTATAATGAAAAATTAGCGAATGAGAGTTATCGTTATATGTTTACGTTAGAAGATGGAGCACAATGCAATCCGGCCAACCTTTCAAAGAGTGATAATACAGAATATATCTTTGTGAAACGTCATCGTAATGGAGATAAAACAGCATGGAATCTGACTCACGGTATGGTGGCAAATGCTTGTTATGTGACTCGTAAGTTGGCGAATATGTACCTTTGTTCTGACGGGTTGCCTATAGGGAAATCATCCAAGTTTCAACAATATGCCGGAGTAACTGATGAATTCCAAAATAGAGATAACCGTATGGGAAATAATATGCTGTATCATGGACAACAGTATTGGAATAACGATGGAAAATGGCGTACAACCTGGACAGATGCAGATTTGACAAGTAGCCTGACCGCTAATGTACGTTCTGGTAGTGGCTATCAAAATCGTAAGTGGGGCACAGAACGTCAGTTGGAAGATTATTACGAATCTTATGACTTTCCAGTTATTCGTTATGCAGAAGTGTTGCTGAATTATGCCGAAGCTGTTTATGAACTAAATGGTACTATAACGGATCCGGAATTAGATTATTCTTTAAATCTGGTTCGTCTTCGTGTCAATCCGGATATGCCAAAATTGAGTAGCAAATTGGTTTCGGCAAACAATCTTTCAATGCGTGAAGAAATCCGTAGGGAGCGTACTGTTGAACTTGTACTGGAAGGTTTTCGCATTGATGATCTGAAACGTTGGGCTACTGCACCAGTTGAGATGCCGCAAGATCAGCTTGGAGTGCAAGTTACAGGGACTTGGTTTGAAACCAACTGGACTGATCATAAACGTTCGCTTAGTAGTGACGGCTGCCTTATACTCTATAGTGATCGTACCTGGAATGATAAACTTTATCTTTATCCGCTACCTTCTGACCAGTTGCAGTTGAATCCACAATTGGAACAGAATCCGGGATGGAAAAACTAAGATGTATTATTGTAATAATGAATAAAAGAAAAAACGTATGAAACAGATATTAAAATATGGGTTAGGTTGTCTGTTTATGACAGCGGTCGTTTCCACATTTCTGTCATGTGATGATAATGATGAGGTATCCCCACTATCTAAAGCGATTTATCCTAAATCGGTAGAAATGATTATTTCAGAAGATTTACAACAACTTATTTATGTGGATGACACGAAAGTGAAAGTCTTGCCCTTAGTAAAAGGAGAGAAAATAGAGTTGGGCTATAATATAACTCCTGATGATGTTACTTATAAAGAGGTAAATTGGACTTCCAGTAATGCAAACGTAGCTACAGTAGATGCTAATGGAACAGTAAATGCTATTAGTGGTGACGGTACAGGTGTAGCGGTGATTCAAGTTGCCCCCAGTGTTTATTATTCGGGTAGCGATGTGGCTAGTGCTTTGAAAGTGTTGGTTGTGAATTCACTGATTAGTGCGGAGAGTATTACGATTACTTCAAGTGCAGATAATGTATATGCAGGAGAAACTGTACAGTTGACAGCTGGGATTTTACCATCTGACGCGACTTATAAAACTGTGAAGTGGTCAAGTTCTGACGAAACTGTTGCTACAGTAGATAAGAATGGAGTTGTTACAGGTTTGGACAGCGGTAAAGGTGCGGCTGTGCCCGTTACTATTACTGCAACTTCTTTAGATGGCGCAAATGTGATCGCAACTAAAGAAATTATCGTGAACTCAATTGTACAACCGGAGGAGGTAGCTATTGACCAAAATTACTCATCGACTAATGGCTATGAATTTGCTATTGCAGAAAAGAGCGTTGCTTTGAACTTTACAACAGTGCCGGAAAATTGTACCAAGTCATTGATAGAGTGGACATCAAGTGATGAAACTATTGCTACGGTGAAGGCAGGTGTTGTTACTTTCAATGCGAATGGGGTGTTTGGCAAGGTTACTATAACTGCCACCTGTCCGGAAACAGGTAATTCTTCGTCTATAGAGTTGAATTTGGCAGAAGGATTAATACGGGAGCTTTTCCGTAATGAGAATTATACATGGGCTAATGCTTCAAATGCGGAATCACATACATGGAATAAAGATGGAGGCTATATAACGATCAATACAAAATTAACCGGTGGTAAATGCCGTGGAGATTTGATTTGTAAGAGTACAACCTCTTGGTTACATTCTGGCAATTATCCTATTTTCGCAGTTCGCATGGATGATGTGAAAGATTATGAGGGAGTAACTGCACGTAATATAACTCTTGACGCATCCGGGATGTGTGATGGTACTAAATATTCCGGTGGTCTAGACGGAAATAACAATAAATGGCTGAATGATTATAAATGTAGCGATGGAAGTCATGTGCTTATTTATGATATGGCCAGTCAGAAATGGGGTACAGGTGGTTTACTCCCGGCAACTGCTGTTGCATCGTTTACAACTCTTCAATTCAAATATGCTGATATTGTATCGTCTACAGCTGTAAGTTATAATGTTTACTGGGTTCAGACGTTCAAAACATTACAGGATGTGCAAGCATATATTAAGTCAGAAGGGCTGACTTATGAAGTGATAAAATAATAGAATAATAAATTAAGGCTCAAAATAGATTCTTTATGAATAAAAATACAATTAAGATAATGGGTTTCGCACTGCTGATAGCAGTGCAGACCTCCTGCCGTGAGAATGAATTCGGAGTAGTGGATTTGACACTTCCGGAAGGAGTATATGTTCCGGTAGAAGCTGAATATACTTACAATCATCCTTGTGCGATGTTTAATCAGGCAGATTTTGATAGGGTAAAGAAAATGCTGAATGATGGGACTGCACCTCAAAAAGTAAAGGATGAGTTTGAAAATCTGAAAAACTCCAGTTATGTATCAGCTTCTTCCTATACTCCGCAACCACAGACAAAGATTGTTCGTGGTGATGTAACTGGAACGGGATTTAGTAGTGAAAACTACAGCTATGCTATGGAGGATGCTGCAGCTGCTTATCAGATGGCGCTTTTATGGAAACTTACCGGTACTGAACAGTATGCAAAGAATGTGGTTAACATTTTGAATCAATGGGCTGCAACCTGTACGGAAGTGACTTCAAATGATGCTAATCATAAATTAGCGGCAGGTGCGCAAGGATATACTTTTGCTAATGCGGCAGAAATAATGCAAACCTATGATGGTTGGACAGAAGCAGATAAAACTACTTTTAAAACGTGGATGGTGAAAGTATTCGCTTCTAAAAATAAAGATTTTCTGGATAATCATCAAGGTAGTAACAATTGTGCTTTACATTACTGGTCGAATTGGGATTTAGTTAATATGTGCTCCTATTTGTCTATTGGTATTTTAACTGAAGATGATGATATGGTTAACTATATTGTGAACTACTTTTATAATGGTGTTGGCAATGGAGCTCTTAATAATTTAATCCAGGGTACTCATGTTGATCCACTGTCTGGTGAAGAGATATGTCAGAATCAGGAAAGCGGACGCGACCAGGGGCATGCTCAAATGTCGGCAGCCGTAACAGCTAATCTTTGTCAGATAGCTTATACATTCTATCAGGATAATAAAGACATTTCCCGACTAGATTTCTTCGCGGCTAATAATAACGCAGTTATGAAAATGGGTGAATATGTAGCACTTAGCAATGCAACGGATGGAGTGAAAAATGACAATTCGGATGGTACATGGCTGATTGATATAACAAAAATACCTTTTAAAGAGTATCAGTACTGTACAAATTGTACATGTAAAGATAAAAATCACGGACAAGATCATAAGGTAGTATCTGACGATGGTCGTGGGGAAGTTCGTCCCGGATGGGAAATTTTCTATACTCACTATGCAAAGATTAAGGGATTGAGCAGTGGTTATAAGTATGCTCAAATACTGGCGGATAAAATGCGTCCTGAAGGTGGGGCAGGAGAGACTGCTAATCGCTACGGTTCTAATAGTGGCGCTTTTGACCAATTGGGCTGGGCTACGTTAATGTTATATCGTGAATAAAATGGGTATGAGTTTTTAGATAAATAGAAAAAAGTTGGAAAGGGATTAGGTATTTACCTAATCCCTTTCGTATATATAAGTAAATAGGTCAGTAAATAGATTGTTTTGAAATCAGAGATGATAGGATTCAGTTTTAAAAGTGATTGGTTTTTATATAAGGTAGAAAGAACCTGTTTTTAGGAATAACGAATCTAGTTTTGAATGAAATTGATTAGTAAGGTATATGCGTAAAAAGATTCTGTTTTTAGCAGGAATGATGGCTTGCAGTTCATTGGCAGGCGCACAAGAAATTTCTAAGACCTGGGTGGCTGATAAGGGGAATGGAACTTATCAGAACCCAGTTCTTCATGCTGACTATTCAGACCCGGATATCTGTGCGGCCGGAGATGATTTCTATATGACAGCATCCAGCTTTAATTGTATTCCCGGAATTCCTATTCTTCATTCCAATGATTTGGTTAATTGGTCGTTAGTAAACTATGCGTTACCGGTTCAGGAGCCGGAACCTTTCTTCGATAAGGCACAGCATGGTAAAGGCGTATGGGCACCGGCTATTCGTTTTCATAACGGAGAATTTTATATTTACTGGGGGGATCCGGATTATGGAATTTATATGATTAAAACCAAAGACCCGAAAGGAAAATGGAGCAAACCTGTATTGGTAAAAGCAGGGAAAGGAATGATTGATGCAACTCCTTTGTGGGATGAAGACGGAAAAGTATATTTGATACATGCTTATGCCGGAAGTCGTAGTGGGGTGAACAGTATCCTCGTCATTTGCGAACTGAATGCGGAAGGAACAGAAGTTATTTCCGATCCGGTGATGGTGTTCGACGGAAATGATGGAAAGAATCATACCGTAGAAGGACCGAAGCTCTATAAACGCAACGGATACTATTATATTTTTGCTCCGGCAGGAGGGGTAGCAACCGGTTGGCAATTGGTGCTTCGCTCAAAGAACATCTATGGCCCTTACGAATCGAAAATCGTGATGGCACAAGGAAAGACAACGATAAACGGCCCCCATCAGGGCGGCTGGGTAGACACCAACACAGGAGAATCCTGGTTCGTCCATTTTCAAGATAAAGGCGCTTACGGACGTGTGATCCATCTGAATCCGATGATGTGGGTAAATGACTGGCCTGTAATCGGAGTGGACAAGGATAAAGACGGTTGCGGTGAACCTGTAACGACTTATAAGAAACCGAATGTGGGAAAGACCTATCCGATTGCTACTCCGCCGGAGAGTGACGAATTCAATACCCGGCATTTGGGATTACAATGGCAATGGCATGCCAATAAAAAAGACACCTACGGGTTTACTACCGATTTGGGATTTATCCGTCTTTATACAGGCAGTCTGTCGAAAGAGTTTGTGAACTTCTGGGAAGTTCCTAATCTGTTGATGCAAAAGTTCCCGGCTGAAGAATTTACAGCTACGACCAAGCTGACATTTACTGCCAAGCAGGATGGAGAACAAACCGGAATTATTGTGATGGGATGGGATTATAGTTATCTTTCTATTCGCAAGGCGGGCGATCAGTTTATTCTGCAACAGGCAGTTTGTAAGGATGCGGAACAGCAAAATCCTGAACAGATAAAAGAATTGGCAAACATTCCGGTAAAATATTTGAAGATGCCGGGAGTAGCAGATAATGAATGGCAAACTGTTTACTTGCAAGTAAAGGTTCGTAAAGGAGCCGTTTGTACACTTGCTTATAGTCTGGACGGGAAGAAATATACGACAGTAGGAGAGTCTTTCACAGCCCGTCAGGGCAAATGGATTGGAGCCAAAGTCGGACTATTCTGTGTGACTCCGAATGAAGGCAATCGGGGATGGGCAGATGTCGATTGGTTTCGGATGAATAAGTAATTGACCAATCAATAATTGACAAAGAGAAATAAAGATTAAGAATTAACTCGAAGATATCAGATTAAGATGAAAAAGATTGTAGTAGGTTTGGCTGTGATGTTAGGTTTCTGTACGTGTGTTCATCAGCCGTCCGGTACATTGGATGTGAATAAGGCATTGGACTATTGTGCAGAGCAGACACAACGTACGCTTGCGGAACTGAAAACAGACTCCGGCATCGACTATACAATGATGCCACGTAATATCATGACTGACGAACATCATTGGAATTGTCGGAAAGCGACGAAGGAAGAATGGTGTGCCGGTTTCTGGCCCGGAGTATTGTGGTATGATTACGAATATACGAAAGATAAACAGATTCAGAAAGAAGCGGAGAAGTTCACGAACTCACTGGAATTCCTTTCCAAGACTCCGGCTTTCGACCATGATTTGGGCTTCCTCGTGTTCTGTAGCTACGGAAATGGTTACCGCCTGACCAAGAATCCGGCTTACAAACAAGTGATTCTTGATACAGCCGATACGTTGGCTACTCTGTTCAATCCTATCGTAGGAACCATCCTTTCATGGCCTCGTGAAGTGGAACCCCGCAACTGGCCGCACAATACCATCATGGATAACATGATTAACCTCGAAATGCTTTTCTGGGCAGCGAAGAATGGTGGAAATCCTTATTTATATGATATTGCCGTTTCTCATGCCGATAAAACGATGAAATGCCAGTTCCGTCCCGACTATACATCTTACCATGTAGCGGTATACGACACCATTACAGGTAATCTGATAAAAGGAGTAACCCACCAAGGTTATGCTGACAGTACCATGTGGGCGCGTGGTCAGGCATGGGCAATCTATGGATACACGGTAGTTTATCGTGAAACGAAAGATCCTAAGTATCTTGATTTCGCGCAGAAAGTGACAGATGTCTATCTCGAACGTCTGCCGGAAGACAAGGTTCCTTATTGGGATTTCAGTGCACCGGGAATACCGGATGCTCCGCGTGACGCTTCTGCTGCGGCAGTGGTGGCCTCTGCTTTGCTTGAACTATCCACTTACCTCCCGAATGGAACCGGAAAACGTTATAAAGATGCAGCTATCGAAATGCTGGCAAGCCTGAACTCTGACAGTTATCAGAGTGGCAAGAGCAAACCGTCTTTCCTGCTTCATAGCGTAGGGCATTGGCCGGCTCATTCAGAGATAGATGCTTCTATTATTTATGCAGATTATTATTATATCGAAGCCTTGTTGAGGCTGAAACGTCTGCAAGAAGGACACGGAGTATTGGGATAACAGTATTACCGGGCTTATGAATACGGTAATATCAAAGTATCGGTAGAACTAATAAAGTGAATAATTAGATTAGTATAGATGATAGAGTAAAAAACGAAAAGCTCTGCAAGAACGAAGGTTCCGTGCAGAGCTTTTTTTACTGGTTAGGGTTAGGTTTATTTTATTGTTTTACCTTGATGATGTCATAATTCAGATCGCTGACAGCTTCTTGCAAGCTATCGTTCACCAGACGAAGAGTGGTGTCATTTACAATCACGAAATACATCGGAGCTTCACCATCCTTCGGAGTTAACTTAACAGCAGTCACAGGTTTTTTGTTCACTACCTTGTGTACAGTCTGCTGTTTTCCTTTTGAAGTGAAAGTCTTGTTTTGTCCTTGACCTTCAGCATCGAGGTAAGTCATATCCAGTGTATACGCAGTATCCACACCGTCAGTTGCAGCGTTCAGGGTTAGTACATAGTCAATACCCGGACCGTCGGCAGCAGGAAGAGTACCTTCATAAACTTCAGTTAGTTCGGTAATCGGAGTCATAGCAAGAGCTAGACTGTCTGCTTGAGCCTCTGCGGCTTTGTTTGCTTTTGATTGGCATGATGCCAAAGCAGCTACGACTGCTGCTAACATAATTACTTTTTTCATCGTTAAGTGCTTTAAGTTAATATAAATATAGTGAGCTATTGCTCGTTTTTTGCTATCCTATTCCTGCTCTTCGTCCCGTTTGATGACAAGCAGTTTGTCTACTCGTCCGCGGTCCATGTCCACCACTTCGAATTGCAGATTCTTGTAGGTGAAGATGTCTCCCGCTTTCGGGATACGGCCAATCAGGAACATGGCTAATCCCCCCAGAGTGGTGAAGTCTTCCGATTCCAGATCTTCATAGGATAAAATCCCCATTTCCTCCATGAAGTCGTCGATGTTCATTGAAGCTTCCACCAGCATCGAACCATCCTGCCTTGTGACGATTTCTTCTTCTTCCGTTTCATCCTCTTCAAGGATGTCTCCGAAGATACTTTCGGTCAGGTCGTGCAGTGTGATAATGCCTTCTGTGCTGCCATACTCGTTAACAACAACTCCGAACTTGTTTTTGTTCTTCTTAAATAGCTCTAAAACTTTATTTGCATATAAACTTTCCGGAATAAAGAGGGGAGGACGGGCTATTTCGCGTAAGTTAAACAGCTTTTTACTGCCTATCATCAGGATAATATCCTTTACGGAAACCACACCGATAATCTCATCTTTCCGTTCGTCCACCAACAGATATTTGCTATAATGTTCTTCTTCGATTGTCTTCATCACCTTTTCCTGCGTATCATCAGGGTGAAGGATAATGAGATCTCTGCGATGCGTCATCAGTTCGTTAGCCCGTTTGTCGGAGAAGCGGAACACATCACGTATCATTTCCGTTTCCTCTTTGTCAATCACACCCTGTTCCGAACTTTGATGGAGAATCATTTTGATTTCCTCCTGCGTCATGGGGCGTTCTTCGCTTTTCAAACCGATGAGTTTATTCAGTAGCCGGGTAGAGACACTCAGCAACCATACAAAAGGATAAGAAACCTTTGTCAGGAGAATCATGACCGGGCTGAACAAAGTGGCGTATCGCTCGGGATTACTAAGAGCGATAGATTTGGGTACTAGCTCTCCGATAATCAGAGAAAGATAGGTAATGATTGCTACGGTAGTAATCATTGCCAGGTTGCGTGCATAAGCTTCTGCGCCCGGAATGAGGGAAAAGAAAGGAACGAGGTCGTCGGCAATAGCCACACCACCATACGCACCGGATACGATACCGATCAGCGTAATACCGATCTGAATGGTAGATAAGAACTTTTCCGGTTCTTCCAATTGTTTTAAAACTCCACGGGCTGATTTGTTACCTTTTGCGACAAGTGTTTCAAGACGTGCTTTGCTGGATGATACCAGCGCAATTTCATACATGGCAAAAATGCCATTCAGTACAAGTAAGAGAAGTATGATAAGAAATTCCATAAATGGATTAAAATGGTTATAGGGTCGAAATTACAAGAAATCAGGGCACTATGCAAATCTATGTTATAGATTAATGATTTTTTAATAATAGTGTGTCCTTTTTTATCAAAAACAGAGGAGGAGATACATTGGTTTGTCAACCGCAGTATCTCCTCCTTTATTTGATTTAGGAACGATGTCCGTTATTATTTAGCGTAGGTTGCTGCTTTTGCTTTCGCACGTTCGATACGTTTCATGGCATCCGGGTGTGACGAGAACATCTTTTGCAGGTAAGAAGCTTGTGGAGCATCTTTCGACAGTTCGGACAACTTAGTCAGTGAGTTAGCCATTGCATACGGGTCGATACCGTTCTTTACACAGAACTCTACTCCGTAATCATCCGCTTCGCTTTCCTGCTTCTGTGAATATTGTGCGCCTGCCAGAGCTTCAGCCATAGCTCCCAGCTCGGAGTCGGTCAGTTTGGCTACTTTATCGCTGCTGGCACCTGCTGCATTCTTCACGGCTGAACGGAGATAAGCATTCTTCATGGCATCTTTAGAATCTGTGTGAACTACGTGGCCAATCTCATGTCCTACCACTGCCATCACTTCTTCATCCGTCATCACATCCATCAGACCGGCGCAAATACGTACACTACCGTCGCCACAAGCGAAAGCATTTACGTCTACCACTTCATATACACCAAAGTTAAGTTTCAGTCCATCCACTTCTTTGATATGTCCCGTCAACTTCTCCAGACGTTTGCCATATTCAGTATCAGGTTTGGTCAATGGATTATGAGCATCCATCCATACCATATACTCCTTACTCATGTTGGCGATGTCCGCATCAGATAAAGTAACGGCTGATACTACGTCTTTACCGGCTTGTAACGCTTTTCCCAAATTAATCTTCTTGCCGAATTGTGCAGAAGCTGTCATACCCATGCCTAACAATACGAAGGCAATCATAGCGATTTCTCTTTTCATACTCTTTTCTAGTTTACAGTTTTATGCATAAATTAATACTCAAATGTTATTCCTAATGTGGGGAGCAATGTCCCGCTCGATTGTTTGAGGCGTTTCATTTTATAGTGTTGACTGTCGGCAGGGGCTTCCGGATTTTCGATGATACCGGTGCTCATCAGTACATCTTGCTGTTTCAGTTTGCTTACCGTGATATTTTGCAAATCAAGATAGAATCCCAGCATACAATGTTTCAGATAAAATGTCTTGTCGATACGGAGGTCTACCTGTGCAAAAGCCGGAAGACGTTCTTTATTATATTTAGAATAGTCGTAATATGCTTTACCTTGTGCATCCCAGGCAGATACCAGAGATGACTTTTCTTCATCATAAGGCGTATAAGGAGCACCGCCGATGCAACTGACTTTCATCCCGACACTCCATTGGCGCGGCAGATTGTAGGTTCCCCGTAAGTTGAAGATATACCGGTTGTCCCATGCGGATGCAATGTATTCACTCTCTTTGTCGTTGCGGTATTCGCTTTTAGATAAGGTAAAGGAAGAAGCCAGATTCAGTTTCTTGGCGATCAGCCATTTCACCAAAATCTCCGCACCATACGAACGTCCCTGGGCGGTGGAGGTCAGCAATTCGTTGCCAATCACCCCGTAGTCATTTCCTTTGCAGGTAAGAGGAATGCCATCCACAACGGAGAGCGGAATTTTATCATAATCTTTGTAGAATCCTTCCACGGAAACTTCGAAAGTATCTCCTTTGCGCCAACTGATACCCAGACTTTCCTGGCTGACTTTCATATAGCGGAGATTGTATTTGTTGACATACGTTCCGTTATTATCCTTAAAACCGAGAGCCGTGTAAGGAGGCAACTGGTAATAAAGTCCTGCATTTCCGCTTAAAAACCAGTGATCGGCAAGTTGATAGGAAAGCGATATGCGCGGTGAAAGCTGGTCGGAGAGTGATTTCATCGCCGATGAATAATTGTTGGCATCCGCTCTCAATCCCAAAGAAGCAGTGAAGCGTTCGTCCATCGAAGAGTAGCTGATAGTGCCGAAAAGTCCCCAGCGCATCATCCCCAAATAAGTATGGTAATCAAACGTTTGTGCCTGATTGGTATATGCCTTTTGAAAGGTGGTGTTGGTATATTGGCTGTAATCCAGGTTCAATCCGAGGTTGACCTTCCAGTTGCGGAAAGAAGAATTGTTTTCGAAACGGAACTTTGTCTCTTGTTCGGTAGAACGGAGGCGGAGCATCAGATTCTCCGGAATACTTTCATCATTCTGACGGTATTTGGTGTTGCGGTTGTTCAGATAGCTGTGACTGACTACCACTGACTGCACATGTGCGCCTGCATAATGACGATAAACGGCTCCCAATGTAAATGTCTCCTGCTTGATTTTCGGCAGGTAACTAAGAATATATTCGTTGTCTTCGCTATCCGCTTTCGTGTTCAATCGCATATTGTCGATTCCTCCGAGTCCCAGCACTGTCAACTCGTTCTGTTCGTTAAACCGGGTTTTCAATTTGAACTGCGCATCGGTGAAAGTCGGCAGGAAAGGGAGGTCGAGCATATCAAACAGGAACTGCAGATAAGATTGACGTATAGATACCAGATAAGAGGTCTTTTTCCCGATATGCCCGTTGGAGGCGAGTGAGACTTCGGATGCTCCGAGGGTAGCCTTTACAGAGTTGTGCTCCATATCTCCGTCGCGCAACTTGAAATCAAGAACGGAACTAAGTGCGTTTCCTCTATCAGTGGGGAAAGCACCGGTGTAGAAATTGACTTCACGTATCAGGTCGGCATTGAGGATTCCCACCGGACCACCGGAGGCTCCTTGCGTACTGAAGTGATTGATATTGGGAATTTCCACTCCATCCAAGTAGAAACGGTTTTCAGAAGGAGAACCACCGCGCACAATCAAGTCGTTGCGGTATCCAATCGGTGAGAAGGCAACTCCCGGATAAGACTGAACAATACGTGAAATGTCCCGATTAGCTCCCGGACTTTTTTCTATTTCCTGCAATCCGATAATGCGCAGGCTGACGGGGCTTTCCAAATCACGTCGGAAAGGAGAAGCGGTGACGGTTACTCCTGCGAGTTCGGTCAGGTTCTCTTCCATCTCTATCGAGATATTCAGATCTTTGGTAGATACAATATATTCGGGAGTAGTGACACTTTTGTAGCCGATGGCAGTTGCTTGCAGGCGGTAGATGCCGGGAGGTACTTGTTCGATGGTGAAATGGCCTTCCGCATTGGTGACGCCACCTTTGTTCAGCCCGAGAACCATTACGTTAATGAACTCTAATGGTTGACGGCTGTTTTTCTCAATAACCGTTCCCCTGATTCGATGTACAGGTTGTGCCTGTAGCAGGGAAAGTAGAAGGTTTGAAAATAGTAGCAGTGTCAACAGTCTTTTCATGTGATTGCGAATTATTGCTGCGAAAGTACAAAAAAAGTATTAAAGAATGATACCTTCCGTGAATAAAAATAGAGTCACTTCTTATTTGATTCGTTTTACTTCCTGATAAAGTTAGCCGGATTTTGTTTCTCATTTCATTTTTATGTCTTATTTTTGTAGGACATATTAAAAACAGATTCCTTATGAAGACTGTAAAACTGATAACTTGTAATGATGCGATGAAAGCACATATCCTTCAAGGGGCATTGGAGAATGAAGGCATCGAGTCTATTCTGCACAATGAGAACTTCTCTACTTTGTATAAAAGTTGTGTGAGCAGTATAGCGGGGGTGGATATATTGGTGGCAGATGAAGACTACGAGAATGCTGTTCAAGTGTTGAAGGATAACGATAGTTGGCCGGAAGAATTAACGCTTTGTCCGTATTGCGGTTCATCGGACATTCAGTTGGTTTTGAGAAAAGGAAAGCGCTGGCGTGCGATGGGGGCTGCTATCATTTCTGCATTAATGGTCATTCCCCCGGGAGACAACCACTGGAACTATACCTGTAAACAATGTCATAAAACCTTTGAAATGCCGGTTTCTAAATTTGATCCTTCCGCAGTAGCAGAGGAATAACTATATCTAACTATATAACACACAATGAAAAAGAAAAAACTTCTATTAATTGCTCTTTTTTTAGTATGGGTGGCTCCTTCGTTTGCTGCCAAAGTAGATACTTTATTAATTAAAAGTCCTTCCATGAATAAGGATGTGCAAGTGGTGGTGGTAACGCCGGATGCTGCGCTGGGGAAGAAAGCAGTAGTTTGTCCCGCCATTTATTTGTTGCACGGTTACGGTGGAAATGCTAAAACATGGATTGGAATTAAACCGAATCTTCCTCAAATTGCGGACGAAAAAGGAATTATATTCGTTTGTCCGGACGGAAAGAATAGCTGGTACTGGGATAGTCCGCTCAATCCGTCTTATCGTTATGAAACTTTTATTTCATCGGAACTGGTGAAGTATATCGACGAACATTACAAGACGATTGCCGACAGAAAAGGACGTGCCATCACCGGATTAAGTATGGGTGGACACGGAGCGATGTGGAATGCGATCCGTCATAAAGATACGTTTGGTGCCAGTGGAAGTACAAGCGGAGGGATGGATATTCGCCCGTTCCCGAAAAACTGGGACATGTCCAAGCAGTTGGGAGAATATGAATCTAACAAGGAAGTATGGGATAATCATACCGTTATCAATCAGATTGATAAGATAGAGAATGGCGATTTGGCTATCATTGTCGATTGTGGAGAAGGAGATTTCTTTTTGAATGTGAACAAGGATTTGCATAACCGCCTGTTAGAAAAAAAGATCGATCATGATTTTATTACCCGTCCGGGAGGACATACAGGGCAGTATTGGAATAACTCCATTGATTATCAGATTCTGTTCTTTGATAAGTTTTTCAAGAAATAAAACCGGGAATACTTGACTTTGGCTTTTCAATGTTGTATCTTTGGTACAGAATCATAAAATAGATTGAGGTTAAACTACGATAGAAGGAGGGAGCGGAAGCTTTCTCCTTTTTTGTTGTATGCTGCGGTGACGGAGAATCTCACCCCGGCTTGTAGCGGTTGTAAGCCCGGGTCTAAAGACTCTTTAGCTGCTGGGGGACGGTAAATCAGGTGTTTTATCAGGGTAAATCATACGCTCTGTTAAGTGTAAACCGATGCTTTGTTAGATGTAAACCGACGCTTTGTTTAGTAGAATCAGACGGTCTGTTTTGAAAAGGTGGAATAATGGGATTCTTTTGTTAATGATGCGTAAATCTGCTATTGACAAAAGGAACGAAACAATCCGATTATAGGAGAATCATTTCGTTCCTTTATATAAGTATCTATACTGAATTTATATCACAGGATTTTCTGATCGTGTATTTACCAACAATCCATTACCCCAATGGCAATTCCTTATTGTTTTACTTGATTCTTAATCCGTTTCCTCCTGTGAATACCCGGCTTGAAGGACTATTTACACTTTTCTCTATCTTTAAACGTTGTGCATTTTGAGTTGTTTCCGTATCATCTTTAGGGGGATAAGTACCATTCAAAAAACCGAGTGCCACGCTTAATAGTGTTTCGTTTGGATTGCCAAAAGGTAAGAAATTCAAATAATCGGTTGAAGCGTTAACGGAGTAAGTTGCTTTAAATCCCGAATAAGTGGTATGCTCTGAATTGTATATTGTACATACGACGGGATTGATAGACCATAGAAACTCTTCATTGACGAATTGTTCTGTAGCTACATTTTGTCCTTTAGTTGAACTACCGATAGCAACCAGTTGCTTAACTTTTTCGTTCAAACAATGCATTAACATTTCTGGTGCTCCTGCAGTTTCGCCACTGATGAGTACAATAAGAGTGCTTAAATCAAGATTCTTACCGGAGGGAGCTAATAGTTCGGAGTCAAATGTCAAGGTTGCATCCTTGACCGTATTCTTGTTGTTGTATTCAAGAAACGCCATCGTCTCTCCCAGATAAAAAGACGGTACAAGAATTGCACTTAATAACTGTACACAGTCAATGCTTCCTCCTTTATTATAACGTAGGTCAAGTATCACTTTATGGATATTCTTTTGAGCAAGTTCCTCCGACCAGGCACGTAGTTCATTGTTGTATTTTTCCGTATCATCTTTGGTGCCTGCTATAAAGCTATTATACATTAAATATCCTACTTCACCATCTTTATACGGGAGTATTGTCTTGTAATGTACCGGATTGTCTACTAATGATACAGCTGCACCGATCTTTACCGGATCACCTACTGGCACTACCCGATAGATATCATCTTCTTCCTCTTCTGCAGGAGGGTCTTCCGGTTCTATCTTCTGATATACTCCAAGAGTAACTTCTAATGGCTCTGTACCTTGCAGTAATTTTGTTTCATATTTCTTACTGATATATGAAGTGTCTACTTTCACAATCCATTTACCACGTTCCAAGCCTGCTTGAGCCGCCGGTGAACCTGGAATAACATAAGTAATCAGTGCATTATAGGCAGTATCAATATCCGGATTCCGGACCAGCGAGTAATCAAATCCATAACTAGGCAATGGAGTTTCCATCACAGAATCCACAAACGAATAACTGTCGCTTTTCGATTTCACTTTAGACAAGAACGAAGCAGGATCCAGAAACAGATTCACATCATCGTAGGAAGGTAGATCTTGATACCACAGATAGTTCTGCTGCATGATGTCGTACATCCATGTATCCAGTGCGGTCTGATGGGCATACTCCGGCCAGCGGTCGACACCACAGGAGAAAAAGCCACTGATAAATACGATGCTCAGGGCAGGTATGAGGATTATCTTTCTTAATTTCGTCATCATAAAAAGCTTTTTACTGTGCAAATGTAGGAAATACTTTGCTTATCTACCACATTTATGGTATAAAAATGCCTTCAATATGTGATTGGCTGTTAGAGATTCTTGCCTTATCTTTGTAGCATAGAATTTTTTAATAGGTATTAGCTTACATATAGAACGTTATTAATAGACGAATCATTATTCATGGATATAGCTGCATTATTATCAGGAGGTGTCGACAGTTCGGTTGTTGTACATCTCCTTTGTGAGCAAGGATATAAGCCCACTCTTTTTTATATTAAGATAGGCATGGACGGAGCGGAATATATGGACTGTTCGGCAGAGGAAGATATTGAATTATCTACTGCTACGGCACGTAAGTACGGTCTGTCTTTGGAGGTAGTGGATTTGCATCAGGAGTATTGGGAGAATGTAGCGGCCTATGCCATTGATAAAATCCGGCAGGGACTGACGCCTAATCCGGATGTGATGTGTAATAAGCTTATCAAATTCGGTTGCTTTGAACAGCGTGTTGGGAAAGACTTCGACTTTACGGCAACCGGTCATTATGCCACCACCTTGCAACGCAACGGTAAAACTTGGTTGGGCACAGCGAAAGACCCTGTGAAAGACCAGACAGACTTTCTCGCACAGATTGATTACTTGCAAGTTTCCAAACTCATGTTTCCCATTGGAGGTTTGATGAAACAAGAAGTACGTGAGATTGCCAATAAAGCCGGATTGCCGAGTGCCAGAAGGAAAGATAGTCAGGGTATCTGTTTTCTCGGGAAGATAAACTACAATGATTTTGTCCGTCGCTTTTTAGGAGAAAAGGAAGGGGCGATTATTGAATTGGAAACCGGAAAGAAATTGGGTACACATCGCGGCTATTGGTTTCACACAATCGGCCAGCGCAAAGGGCTTGGATTGAGTGGTGGTCCCTGGTTCGTAGTCAAGAAGGATATTGAAGAAAATACAATTTATGTGTCCCGCGGTTACGGTGTGGAAACACAGTACGGCAATGAATTCCGGATGCATGATTTCCATTTCATTACTGATAATCCCTGGAAAGGGCAGGAGAAGGAGATAGACATCACTTTCAAGATTCGTCACACTCCCGACTTTACCAAAGGAAAACTGATACAGGAAGGAGAGAAGCAATTCCACATTTTGTCCTCTGAAAAGCTGCAAGGCATTGCTCCGGGGCAGTTTGGGGTGATTTATGATGAAGAGACGAAAGTTTGCGTGGGAAGCGGAGAAATCGTCTGTTAAATAGTTCCCTTAGAGGGGTAGAGGTTAGTGAATAGCGGTGTCAGATATAGTATTCGGCTAAATCCACAATCCCTGCTCTCATCGCATATTTAGTAGCCTCGTGCACATTATTCACTCCCAATTTACGAAAGATATTTTTACGATGGCTGTTGATCGTATGGAAACTAAGATTTTTCTCTGCGGCAATCTCTTTCGTTGTTTTCCCTAATGCAATTTCTTTTAGGATATTCTTTTCTGTCTGCGTCAGCAAATGGTCGTCCATGCTTGACGCTGCCAGCGGAGAAGAAGTTCCCGAAAGCAGCAGATTGCTGACATGATTGCAAATATACCTTTGTTTGCGGGTGGCGCATTGAATGGCAGTCATGATTTCTTCTTTTGAGTTATCTTTCATCACTACCCCGAAAGCCATGCTGCTGAATAATACCTGACGGAGAAAGTTCAGGCTTAGTTCGTCAGAGAATAGAATCCAGTCGGCTTCCTTGAATCTTTCCTGCAGGACAATCAATTCATCTGCCCCCGCAAAATTGAACAAGGTGTAATCCAGGATAATCACTGCTTGCGGATACAATCGTAGCTGCTGAATCAGTTCAGCTTTGTTGTCAGCTTCTAAAAGAAGGGATACCTCCTTTTGTTTACTCAACAGGAACATCATTCCTGCCTTACTGATATCCTGATTGTCTGCAATGATAAATTCTCTCATAAGCCATACTGAATAAAAAAAACTCCGCTACAAATGTACGCATTTTGCGTGATTTGTAGCGGAGTTATGATAAGATTCTTGTATCCGGATTACCAGGAACGTCCCTTGAAGATATTTGACTGGTCAAGCGGAACGATATTTCCGTTCAATGTCAGGTTGTTATTGCTGAAGTTCGGGCTGATACTAACCGAAGCTGTATTGTTTCCACTGCTCATATTAATAAATACTTGAGCGGAGATGCCGATACCCTGAACACTGAATGAACAGTTCACATTTCCTTTTTTGTCGATATTCATCTTCATATCCGAAGAATTACCATCTACTGTCACACCACCGATTCCGTTAGGACCTGGGTAAGGAGTGTTGAAAGCAGTCTGTACGGTAGCTCTGTTGCCGTTCATCAGGACGAAGTTGGTGTTTGAAGTAACAAAAGCACTCATACCGTTGCGGAAGACAACCTGATTAGCTTCCAATACAAATTGCTTGTTTTTCAAAGCCTGTACAGCTTGTTGATAGGCTGCCATGTCCTGCACCTCTTCTTCGGCACGGAGTTTCGCTCTCTCTGCATCTCTTTGAGCTTTTCTTTCTGCGCGGCGTGCTGCTGCGTTACTTTCTTGTGCATACATCATTGTGCTTGCACTCACTAATACTAATGCTACTAATGCAATAAACTTTTTCATAACTTTTTTTTGTTTAGGTTTAATATGTTGTTCGTTTATTGCAAAAACAAAGTGTATGCCAGATTGTTCACGAACGTCGTGCAATTTTATATCCGATGGCTGCCACGGTGATACTCATTAAAGGACTGATAATGTTGAAAAAACAATAAGGGAGATACACAAGTGTGGGTACACTCAAGATAGTGGCTTGAGTCATTCCACAGCTGTTCCACGGGATCAATACGGATGTAACGGTTACTGCATCTTCCGTGGTACGGCTTAGTAAGCAACTTTCATACCCTTTCTTGGCATAAATATCGCGAAACATATTTCCCGTCAGAATAATACTGATATATTGATCGGCAGTGGTCAGATTAAGAAACAGACCGGAACAAACCGTCGCACTGACCACGCTGACTGTTTTCTTCATAAAGCGCACAAAGATGGAAGTGATACTTCCCACCATGCCGCTTGCTGTCATTGCTCCGCCGAAACACATGGCACATAGTATCAACCAAATCGTATTCATCATTCCTGACATGCCACGTGTGGCAATTAAATCTGTCAGAACGGCATTATCCGTGTGTAAATTTGTCTCTCCGTAGATAGTCATCATTAGTCCTTTAAACAGTGAATCGAATCCGGAAGCGGCAATTCCTGAAATTTCTTCCAACAAATCCGGCTGAAAGATCAAAGCAAAAACAGCAGCCAGCAGGGTAGACAGGAACAGCGTAACGATAGACGGCACTTTCTTCGCTATCAATATCCCGGTTGCTACGGGAACTATCAGTAGCCACGGAGTGATATGAAACTTTTCATTCAGAGCTGTTGCCACTTCTGCGATGTGTTGTGTATTGTTGGCATCATGAGAGAATCCTGCTACGGTGAAAATAATTAGCGTAATGACAAGAGATGGAACCGTAGTAATCATCATATAACGGATGTGACGGAACAAGGGAGTGTCTGTGATAGAAGAGGCCAGGATGGTGGTTTCGGATAAAGGAGATATTTTATCTCCGAAGTATGCTCCTGAAATAATGGCTCCGGCAATCCAACCGTCTTCAAAACCTTGCGCCTTTCCGATACCCATCAGGGCGATACCGATGGTAGCAATGGTAGTCCACGAACTTCCGGTCATAACGGAAATCAATGCGCAGATGATGCAGGTAGATGCCAGGAAGAAACTGGGATGGATAATTTGCATCCCGTAGTAGATTAGCGTAGGCACTACTCCACTAATCATCCAGATCCCGCTCAACGCACCGATTATCAATAGAATAATAATGGCTGTTGCCACTCCGGCAATATTGTTGGTGATGGCGAGCTCATAATCTTTCCAGGGAATTTTATAGAACACCATACCGATAAGGATACAAATAGCTGTAGTGGTGAGTAGTGACACTTGGCTTCCGCCGCTTAGGGCATCACTGCCAAATGTGCGGATAGTGGCAAACAATAATAACACCAGTACAATGATCGGTATCAATGATACAATGGGAGAGGGGGCTTTCTTCATGTTGATTCTTATAACCTTTTATTTGTTTTCCGGCTACTGTTTTGTTTATGGCCGCGCAAAGATACAACAAAAAAGAATGAAATCTTTTGCTTCAAAACGTCAGGCAATAAAAATTATTATAAGTTTGTATTTGATTGGAATATGTATAAGACCGGCTTAATTAGCGAAAGTCTTACGCCTTATCCACCAGTAACGGATGAAAAGTACCCCTGTCAGGATGAGGGCAATGGATAATCCGGTATAGAAAACAGAAATGAACGTTTCGGGCAGAAGATGGAAGCTACGTATAGTAATTCCCAGAGAAATCATGAAGATCATTGTAATCCAGCTTTTCACATCGAAAAAGGAGAACGGGCAATTTTTGTGTTCTTTCTTTTGTTCGATTCGTTGGGTATGTTTATAATAAAGTCTTCTGAACACCAGAACGAAGAATAACAAGAAAACGACGGTGGCTTCTCCTATTTTGAACATCCAATCTTGGGAGGTGTTTAACCAGGTTACAATTCCTATTCGCAGAATATTCGCACCGGCTATAATCCAGACGGTGCCGGCTGTGATAAGTAAGATTTGTCTGTTAACTCCGTATTTCATTGGCTTTTTTATTGTAATAAACGGTTTGACCGTCCGTTTTGTTGACTCACTTCTTGTAGAAAGTCGTAATTAATAAAGAAATTCCGGTTAAAACGACTCCGGTACCGATAACTCCGTGCCAACCATACAGTTGCCAAAAGCTGCCCGCCAGAAATGTTCCCATTGAACCGCCAATAAAGTAAGTAGTCATGAAAACTGTATTGATACGGTTCGAAGCGCGCGGGTCTAGTTCGAAGATACTTGTTTGGTTGCTAAGTTGGATGCATTGCATCCCTATGTCAATGATGATGATTCCGGCAATGATACCAATAAAAGTGTTTTCACCGATGAAGAACAGTAACCAGGCAAAGAGAATCAATCCGCAACCGATAAAGTTAAAGCGGCGTACACCTACTTGCTTTACGTATCTTCCTACGAAAGAAGCGGTCAATGCTCCGGCCACTCCGCAAAGTCCCAGCATACCGATTACGTCGCTGTTGGCGAAGAACGGGGCTTGTCCCATTTTAAAAGCCAGACAGGACCACATGGCGAGGAGGGAACCGAAATTCAGTGCCGCCCGGATCGAATAAATGCGCAGTTGCGGGTATTCTTTCACTAAGGCTAACAGAGATTTCATCAGGCCGCTATACTTTCCCTGAAAGTTGGTCTGAATGTCAGGAAGGATTTTTAATACAACGATTGCGCAGATAAACATCATGCCTGCAGCGATGTGATACATTTCCCGCCAGCCAATCAGTTCACCGATAAATCCGCTGACGACACGTGAAGCCAGAATGCCGGTCAATAGTCCTGATAAGACAATCCCTACATTTCTGCCTTTATTTTCCGGACGGGAGAACTGGGCGGCTATCGGAATGAATATTTGTGGAATCATCGAACAAACTCCCGTGAGGAATGAAGCGATAAGTATCAAATGAAAATTGTGCGTCAGGGCGATAGTCAATAGAGAGAATATCAGAACGGTGAAGTTGACCAGAATGATTTTCTTACGCTGATATAAATCTCCCAGAGGGGTGATAAACAACAATCCTGCCGCATAGCCTATTTGCGTGACCATGGCAATCAGGTTAGTTCTGAACTCTGATATGCCAAGTTCATGGCGTATCATATTTAATAGAGGTTGAATATAATAGATGTTGGCTACCGAGACACCGGCCACAATAGCAAGTGTCCAGAGGATAGATGCCGGTAGTCCACCGTTTTCTTTTAATGGCTGTTTCATGCGGCAAAGATAATAAAATAAGATGTTTATTCGATGAAGAAAGTGGTGGAAACTGTGTTACCTTCTCCGTCTACTGCCGTCAGGGAATGTTTGCCGGGAGCAGGTTGCAGGGAAATTTTGTGGAAATCCTGTGTCTGTGTCTGATAGGTGTCGTCGAGATGCCAGAAGATAGTGGCATTGGGATTGCTGTGTGCCAGTTCCACCGTGATAAAGCCTTTGCTGCCATCCAGTTGCTTGGGCAGCTTGATGTGGGCGTTCATCGGAGGGTAGATGAACTGCATGGGTTGGAAAGAATCTTCTCCGCAGCCGGCTTTGAAAGGTGGCAGCGGTTTATATTCCGGATGGTGTTGTTTATAGTACCATTCCCATACGGGCGGCAGGGCAAACCATGATTTCTGAATGGTAGGTTCCGTGTTTGCACAGTTTTCATAGATGCGGTGGCTTTCGTCGGCGGATAGTGTGACGAGATGATGGTAAGGACAAGCCTCCGTCCGTAATCCGACAGGAAGGATCAGTACGGTATCGGTTTCTTCACAGAAACGTCCTTTCAGATGACCGGATTGACGGCATATTTCTGCATCAACGAAAATTCCTTTGGGACGTTCGAACCAGGGTGAAGATGGGAGATAATTGAATATATCGAATAATACGGGACCGGCTGTCTGTGCACCGACCAATCCGGGTTTTCCTTCTCCGGTTGCATTTCCTACCCATACGCCTACTGCATAGCGGGGAGTCACGCCAACGGCCCAGGCGTCACGGAATCCGTAACTCGTTCCGGTCTTCCATGCGATAGTCTGCATTGAGGGGATTGATTTCCAGTCAATTTCTTCAGGGCGGTTGACTTCTGTTAAGGCGGAAAGGGTGAGCCAGGCCGCTCCTGCAGAAATGACTCCTTCTGATATATCCTTTCTCGAAGTTGTTTTTCTTGAAATGGTTTTTCCTGAAGTAACTTTTCTTGAACCATCTCTTTCCGAAACTGTCTTTTCTTCTGTTCCCAGTAGTATCTGCACTTCCTTTTCTTGGGGAAGGTCGTTGGAATGACTGTTGGAGAGGCTTCGTCCCATTTGTGCATAAGCATTCGTCACATCCCATAAAGTAGCTTCGGCACCTCCTAAAATGAGTGATAATCCATAATGGGAGGCTGATCGGTTGATAGTCTTGAACCCCATTTGTTGCAGCATGTGATGAAATTTGGGTACTCCATATCTTTGTAACATGGTGACAGCCGGGATATTCAATGAGCGGGCAAGAGCTTCGGAAGCGGGGACGGCTCCTTCAAACTGCAGGCTGAAGTTTTGTGGAGTAAAGCCATTGATATTAACGGGTACGTCCGGTAACAGCATTTGCGGTAATAGACTTCCCTCCTGTAGCATGGCACCATAGAGAAAGGGTTTTAAAATACTGCCTGTACTTCTGGGAGCTTGAATCACGTCTACTTGATTCCCCCCTTGCTTACGGTCGAAATGTACATTTCCGCAGTATGCTACCACTTGATTGGTGGGAATGTCTATAATTAGGATAGCCAGGTTACGGATATCACTTCGATTAAATTCATTGCTCCACCGTTCCGCCAAACTCTCTATATGGGTTTGTATTCCTTTATCGATGGTTGAGCGGGTATATAATCCGTTTCTTTCTTGATAAAAGCGGGTAACCAGGTGGGGGGCTATTTGAGGAAGAGGATGTGGTTCGTCGGGTAACGGTTCGCTGATAGCCAGTTCATAGGTGGACGCATCAATAATCTCTTCTTCAAAAAGTTGTTTCAATAAACGGTTGCGTTTGGAAAGAAGTGTTTTTCGTCCTTTGGATAGATGAATCATGGCGGGGGCATTGGGCAGGACAGCCAGCATGGCTGATTCCGCCCATGATAAATCTTCGGCAGAATGACCGAAGTAACGCCAGGCAGCAGCATCCAGTCCTACCACATTTCCTCCGAATGGTGCATGAGAGACATACATGGATAAGATTTCCTCTTTGGAAGTCCGGAACTCCAAACGGGTAGCCCAGATCATTTCAATGACTTTCTCTCCGATAGTTCTGGGTTTGTTTCGGGCGAGACGGATGGTTTGCATGGTAAGGGTACTACCTCCGCTTACAACACGTTTATTCTTTAAATTCTGATAGAGTGCCCTTCCGGTAGATAACGGATTAACTCCCCAATGGTGGTAAAAGTGTTTATCTTCAAAGGTAATAAGGCATTGCTTGATTTTCTCGGGTGTTGTCTTTCGGGGAGGAAACCGCCATTGACCATCCGAAGCGATACGTGCTCCCAGTAATTCTTCGTTTCGATCAGTCACAACGGTGGAGTAGGGTACATGAAATAGTTGCCGGGGAAGGCAAAAGATGTATCCTATCGTCAAAAGGGTAATGCTTATTGTCATTACTTTCTTAGTGACGGATAATCGTTTGAAGAATTTATATATCGGGTTCATTTAAATGTTAAAAGCTAAGAGACATATCTTTTTGAAACATGATTAGGGAAGAAATAATTAGGCACGGATTACACGGATTACACGGATTTCACGGTTCTACTCGTTAACCAAAACCGCGTAATCCGTGTAATCCGTGCCTAAAATTTATCGACTGACAGTTGTTCTTCCCGCTTTGCTGCGTGCCTGTACGTTTACATCATACATTGCTTCACATTGAACGGCAGGAAGAATAAAGTTACCTGCATAAGTCGCTTGCAGTCTGACAGTGAATACTTTCGTTTCACCACGACGCAAATTGAAATAAGTCAATACTCTGTCATCGCGTATATCCAGATAATTATATTTGCTGACGGACTTACCGGAACCGTCGGCTGCTACGCTTTCCGTTTCGGGGGCAACCATTCTTTCGTTGTATATTTCCCAACCGGACGGTATGATATGCGTCAGTGCCAGATTGGTGTAGTCGGAAGTTCCGCTAATATTGGATATGGAGGTGATAGCCATAAAGTCAGTTCCCTGTATAATATCATTGACAGAGATCGGTGTACCGTTCAGGTTGGCATATCTTATATCCATGCGAAGATTGTCGCTGATGGCCGGTAATGTATCGTTCAACAACTGTGTGCGTGTGATAAGGTCTACGCTAAGCGCTCCTTTTCCTTGATTCTTCACAGCAATCATACCGGATTTGGGAGTGGTGGCGATTTCCTTTTCAAACACAGCTTTAGCCGATTTCACGGCAGGTTGTTGTTTGTCGTTCCATGTCCATACGAAATCCAATGTGCCTGACAGCTTTTCAGCCAGACGTCCCATTGCCATAAGAGCAAAAGCGGTGGATTGTGTACTGAACCACTCCTCTTGTGACAGATTCTTAGAAACGACTTTTGCCTGCTGTAAAGCATCCCGTTCCCGGTTCATCAGGATCAGTGTTTCCAGAATCATAGCTTCATCACGGTCGGAGGAACCGTAAATCTGATTCATGGAAGAGTAGGGGCTTACTGTTGTTTCCGCATTATACACCAGTTCTTCAGTCGGTTTCATCTTTCCGGTCAGTGCATAGGTTGCTGCCAGTCTCCATTTAGCCTGAATGGATAATCCTGCCTGTTCTTTCATCCGGTTCATGGCCCCATATTCCGGTGCTCCTGCCAATGCAAGCGTATATAAACGGAAAGCCTGTTGCAATTCCGACTGCCATTGTTGCCAGCCGCTTGCATCCTGCGGCATCCGCCAGTTCTGTGCGGCAGCACGTTGGAAACGCTTCCACTTGTTCAGTACATTCGAATGAACGGCGTATCCTTTTTCTTGTGCCAGTGTCAGGAACATTCCTGCATAAGAACTGATCCATTCGTCGGCAACAGCATTTCCCGGCCAATATACAAATCCGCCATTGGGGAGTTGACGACCATAAATCTGCCGGATAGCTTCCTGTACATTTGTCTTTATCTTTTCGGCTTCTATCTTATCTATTGTTTTGAATTGGCCGACAAACAGAAGAGGCAAAGCCTTGGAAGTCAACTGTTCTGTACAATGATGCTGATAGTTGTATAAGAAGTCGAACCGGCGGCTGATATCAACCGAAGGTATGCGTGATACTTCCAGCTTTATCTGGTTATTTGCAGAAGAACTGCTTAGATTGTATGAAAGTTCTTTGCTTTGTCCGGCTTCTACCCATTGGCTGTTGCGCAGGGTTACTACCGGATTCGGGTTGCGTACTTCTATTTCAATGGTTTCTTTAGTTTGTTGTCCGCCACCATTGGCTGTCAGATGGATGGTAGCCTTTCCTGTTTTACTACCTGTTTTTAAGGTAAAGAACACGAGCTGGTCATCCGGTTGGCTAAATTTGAGCGACTGTTGATTGGCCCCTACAATCTGTACTCCTCCACCGGACGCCTGAAGTGATACGGTTACATTCTTCACTTGATTTTCCATCGCAAAGATATTTACCGGAACGGTGATTTCTTCCTGAATACTAAGCACACGGGGCAAGGTGGACAACATCATTAACGGAGTCCGCACGAAAGCCGTTTTTTCCGCATTGCCGTACGCTCCCTCTTGTCCGGCAACCACCATGGCACGTACCGAACCTACATACATCGGAAGTTTCAGCGTATGCGTCTGGCTCTTACCTTTTCCCAGATAGAAAGGACCTATAAACTTGACTACCGGTTTGAAGCGGTTTGCTTTTGCATCGGCAGGTTTTAATGTGGCGTCTCCACCCGTACTGAAAAGTGAACTGTAACTTCCGGCGGAAGCTCCCAATACATTATCATACATATCCCATGTCCGGATGCCGAGTGCTTCGCGTGAATAGAAATCATTCCATGGGTCCGGGGTTTTGAAATTGGTAAGATCCAGCAAACCGTCGTCTACAATAGCTAATGTATAAGTCATCGGTTTTCCGGTCTTTTCGCTGACGGTCACATTGAAGTTGGTTTCCGGGCGTAACACTTCCGGCATCTGTATCTGCGGTTGCAACACCGTCTGACTGTTAGTCACGAATACCGGAACGACGCCATACATACGGATAGGCAGGTCATTGACTGTTTGTGCGTGAGGCTGTAACAGACTGATATGCAGATATACATTCGGAGTCATCTCCGGTGTAATCTTGAATGTATATTTCGTATCTCCTCCGTTGGAAACCTCTATCCATTCTTGTCGTAATACGGTAGAACCGTTTTCTATGGATACCAGTGCACGTCCTCCCGCTGCTGCAGGAATGATTGCTGTGGCTGTTTCTCCTATTTCATAAGAATCTTTGTTTAGCGAGAAAGCAAGCATCTTGATACCGCTGGGATCAGTCTTGCTCGAACGTCCCCGCCATTCCGGCCAGTCAACATAAACTGTACCTCCGGTGGCATGTCCACTCTCTTTATCTTTCACGTAAACCAGGTAGCGTCCCCATGACGGATAATCGATACGGAATTTGAAAGATGCTTTTCCGCCTCTTGTCTGTAAATTGCCGCTGGCAACAGGAGTGATGGAACTGTTGTTGATATACGTTCCGAAAGATTCACCACTGTTTTCCCACCACCAACTCCAGCCGATGCGGTATATTTTGTATTCCAGATTAGAACTGTTCACTAACTGTCCCTGCGTGTTTACAGTTACAATATCGAATACATGATCTTTGTCAGTTTCAATATATTTGCCTTTTGGCTGGTTTAGATTGATACCGACATAAGAGGTGAATGGTGAGAATGGAATTGTTTGAGTGTAGATGCTGGCATCTCCTCCCGGTTCGAACACGCGGGTGGTGAAAGTGGCGTTCAGCATACCCGGCGCTTCCGTTGCGGTCGGAACTTTCAGCATGACATTTGCTTTTCCTTCTGCATCCAGTGTGCCGTCAAATATATCTGTTTTGATAGTCGTGAAATCCGTAGCCGGATTGTTAAAGATATATTGTCCGTAATTCTTAAACTGTGTATTCACTTTCGATAAAGACATTTCTACTTTGGCTTTCAGTTTGGAGGCAGTTGCTCCTGTCAGCCAGGTTGAAGTGAGTGGGGCATAGAAATCCTTGTCCGTGGCTTGAAGAACCTTCGGCAATGCCAGATTTATTTTCAAGCGGTTGGGCTTTATGGTTTCGATACGCAGACCTTTGTGGAAGGTGGTTCCTCCCACCTTAATATACGCATTCCAAAGTCCGGTCGGGTCTGTTGCCTGTGTCGGAACGTCGAATGTATAGAATCCGTTCATTCCTTGTGTTGAAATCATTTTCGTGTAGAACTGTCCTCTCGGATTGTAAATCTCCAGTGCTACGGGGTGCTTGTCGGGGATTCTCTTTTCGCGGTCTTCCAATATAAAGGAAATGTGCAGCGTGTCTCCCGGGCGCCATACCCCTCTTTCGCCATATATAAATCCTTTCAGTCCCTTTTGAATATCTTTTCCTCCCACGTCGAATCTGCTGACCGACTGTTCTTCACCGTCCACAACGCGGACGTACGCCTTTTGTTTGTCCGATTCTGCCACGATAATGAAAGGCACACCGTTCGGAGTGATTTCAACGAATCCTTCTCCATTGGTTTCTCCTTTCCCTATGGGTTGTAACTGGAAGTTATACGCTGTTACCTGTGCTTTCCCTATCGGTTTTGTATCCAAAATATTACTAACGGCAATCCACAGTTTATTCAGTGAGTTCCGTTTTACAATCATTCCCAGATTGGAAGCAAAAACGTTGCAGGCAGCTGCCCGGTCTGAATCCATATAATAAGACGGGTGGCAGGGATTGTCACGTTCCGTCCATCGGTACACACTCCAGTCCATTGTTCCTCCGTTGTAATAATAGTAGGCTTCGGGAGTATTCCAGATTGCTTCATCTTCTTCGGACAAGACACTTCCACTTACTTTGGTCAGCCCGTCGGAGGTGCTGCTGTCGGCGAATTTCATATCCTGATTCTCGCCTCCTCCACAAGGATAAGCGGAGTATTCCTGACGGAATGAAAGTATCACACGATAGATGGCACCCGGTTCCTGATGGATTAATCCGGCAAGGTCTATCGAGTAATCTCCCCAATGATGAATGTCTTTGGAAGCATCTTTGGCAAGCCATAACGTTTTCTTGTAAACCAGTCTTCCCGAACGGCGTAGCTCATTGGCCGAGGCCAGTGAATTGGTTTGCATAAACATCAATACATTGTTCTCGAAAATGCGGATCACGCTCAAATCCACAGCATACAGGTTGACAGCCCTGAAAGGAATAATCAGACTTTTCGAATCGGGCAGGATAGCGGCGGTAGTAGACATTTCCACTTGTGGTTTCAGACTTACTTCACTGAATGAGATCGTATGAGAAGTTCCCAACGCTTTACCTTGACTGTCTTTGACTCCTTCATGGATATTCAACGTCAGTTTGTTCTGTGTGTTTGCTTCGAAATAGATAAAAACTCTGTTCTCACTGATTTGGAAGATTGATGAGGAGATTTCCGGGATCTCAATCAGTCCTTTTAAATCTTGAGTGGTGGATAAGGGAGCGGAGAAAACAATCTCGATTCCATTTTCCGGTTGGTCGATGCGTTCGGCAGACATGAAACGGAAACAATCTTTCGCCGGTATCAGTACTTCTTCGCTTTGTTTACGGTCGATGCCGGCTGCGTTGCCGTTGGCTGTGATAGTCAAGGGGTAATCATCGGCTTCTCTGGGGATTTGTCTGATACTAAACAAATACCGGGTATGATTGTCGGTTGCGGTGACTTCCACCGGATAACTCTTTTTTCCGTCACTGGCAGTCAGCATCTTTTCTACCTCTTCCTTTTTCACTACGTCGCTGAAACGTATCTCTCCTTTAATATTTATTTCATTCGGTTGGGTAGCTGTAATCGGCAATGATTCCAGTTGCAGGGTGAAGTTACGTTCCTGTACACGGAATGAGAAGTTGAACTCTTTCAGCTTTTTGTCCACTTCGATGAAGTCTCCGAGCCGGAAAGTTCCTTCGTAAAGTGTTCCCGGTTTCAGCGCTCCTTCTTCGGGCACAAATTCAATGGTGTTGTTGCTAACCCAATATGCTTTTCCTTTTAATGAAGGTGAGAAACTGAACGGATTGCTTTTTAACTCATTGTTCATATCCACCATGGGTTGGTCGTGGGTCAGTTCTATACGTATGGTCGAATTTTGCGAGATGACTCCTCCCGTATACGCATTTACATACGGTGCATAATCGGCAGAAGGAATGATGTCTTTTTGAGTGCGTGTGCATGAATATAGGCCCACAGTCATCATGATAAGTAAGAATAGTCCGGTAGCACTGATGCTACGTGTAGTCTTTGTTTGTCCCATAGTGAGAAGTTTTTTATAGTTCAACAAACAAATATACAGTTTTTATGCTAAATCCTTTGTTATTCTGATTATTTTTGCAAGTTCTTAATCAATTTATTTATGGGGAAAAAGAAAGAATACAAAGAGGCCAATCGGCGATTTTTGAAAAAACTATCTTTTCAGGAAGGTGTTTTCGCGTTGCCGTGTGGAATCTATTACAAAGTTTTGGAAACTGGCGAAAGTACGATTTCTCCGGGTGCACGGAGCATTGTTACCGTGCATTACAAAGGAAGTCTGATTGATGGCCAGGTGTTTGATAATTCTTATGAGCGTACTTGTCCCGATGCCCTACGTCTTAGTGATGTAATAGAAGGGTGGCAGGTGGCACTTCAGAAAATGCATGTTGGTGATAAATGGATTATTTATATTCCTTATGCAATGGGATACGGTATCAAATCTTTTGATTCTATTCCTGCCTACTCGACATTGATCTTCGAAGTGGAATTGCTTGGTGTTGCATAGAGCATAAAGCATAAAGATGAGCTATATACAATCAGATACATGGATATTTTTCTTTTAGCTTTTTCATAAAAGACTTGCTTACTTGTAAAAGTTCCATCTCATTAAATGGAGGAAGCAATATGCAATTGTTGTCTTCAATCGAAACCAGATAGCTTATATTGATAATGTGTGACTGGCTAATCTGGATAAGATAGGGATGCAGACTCAATATCTTTTGTGAGTTTGTATTTCTTTTGAGTGCCAGGGTATGATTATTATTTAATACGGCTTCCCATAGTTTACTCTTGGAGTTATACCGGAAATAGCCAATCTGTTCTAAATGGATTAGTTGCAAGTTTCCAGTAATGGTAGTATATAAAAAGATCTTTTCTTCTTGATGTTTTTCTGTGTCGGTGTGATTACAATTGTCAATATTCATATTCTATTTATCTTAGTATTCGATTAATCTGTTGATGATGCCAACGTCGTAGTTTTATTTTGCATCAAAAGTAACGGATTGCTTTTAGCTATAAAAATAAAAAGTGTCTCATTCCTGAAATGAGACACTTTTTTACTATTGGTTCTTCGTCAAATTTGGTGGTACTTCTTCTATTGTGAATAAATAATCTTCGCTCTCAGTAGTTTAATTCCTGCCCTATTGTACATCTGTCTTTTTACCGCTTTAATTTTATTCACTGTCCCCTCCAGTAATCCGTTACTGAAGGGGATATCAATAGCTGCCTGTACTGCCTCCCAGTCTTTTTCAATACCATATGCAAAGTTCGTCAGTGCCATATTCCGTGTTGCCTTCGCTTTTTCAATCCACTTTCTAATATCCTTATCATAAGTGTTCCCATTAATCATATCTCTGAAATTCTGACACACGCTTAAAAGTTCTTTAATCTGCGGTGAGGACTTATACAGTTCCGCTAGTTTAGGATTATCCGATTCTCCCTTTACGTAATGTATTTGTCGTATCTGATTC
>NZ_GG774949.1:2233340-2336543 GCF_000162555.1 Bacteroides sp. 3_1_23 | reverse complement strand
ATAATATTTGCCAACCTTGATGACTAACTCCAAAGTATGACCGTAAACTTCAAGATCCTCAATATGACGGGAGTAGTAACTGTGCAATCGGTGACTGAAATGTCCGCAATAAGGACAGGAAGCCCCTTTGCCAGCCGTATGTAGAAAGACCGTCAATGAGCCAACAGCTTCAGAGATACCATCTTGTTGCAGATTATCGTAGCCAAGACTGAATCTGAAATCATGGAATAATCCCCTATTTGTAGGAGCATTTTCTTTTTTTGATGTATATTTGTACGTTGTAGATATGACTTGTTGCATTGTAACTCTTAATGATGTGGTGTCTTTAAAGTTACTAAAAAGCAAACATATCTACAACTTTTAATAGGATTAAGAAAGAAGAAGACAGTTGAAATAAAAAAGAGATTACCACCAAATTTGACGAAGAACCTTACTATTAAGAATTGTGCTTTTAAAAAAAGAAATTATTGTTCTACTCTTTGATTCTCAATGAATTTACTGGGTGATACACCATACTTTTCTGAAAAGTTACGATAGAAAGTTGCCCGGGAGGTGAAACCGCATGCAAACATAAGTTCTTTTACATTACTCTTTGGATTTTCGGCGGCTAACTGTCTGAAATATTCCAATCGAAGATAATTAATGTATTCCCGGAAACCTGTAAAGCCCTGACTTTTGATTGCTGCTGAAATATCATGTTCCTGTTTATTCAGGGACTTGGCTAAAAGTTCTATATTATACCGTTGATCGGTATAGGGATGCTGTTCCTGAAGATAGGCTTCAATCGTTGAGAAGAGCGGGAGAGTAGGAGATGGCTTTCCAGCTTGTAGCATTATAGTGCTTTCCGTATTCTTTGCATTATGAATCATGTTTATATGGTTCGAAAACGGATTCTCATAACGTAAATATTGTATGGAGAATAAGACCGTAAAAACGATTGCCATAATACCGAACAGGTTGAAAACAAATTCATTGATATTTAGAGTGAACAAAATGTATATCCCTAAAAATACGAATAGAAAACCGATGAATAGATACATGTTATTATTTATCCTGCGGTAGGTCTTGTTATTCATCATCGGATAAATAAGAAGAACGAGTGGGGTAAAAACGGATAACAGGAATATGCAAGCCCTAAGCTTGACATCTATTTGATGGATATTCGGAATAATTTCATCTATGGAGTGGATGGGGGTGATATTCCCATTGAAACCTAAATAACTGATTCCTACCGTTATCGTAATGATAGGTAATAACAGAAAAGTAAATATCCTGAAATGGTTCAGATAGCCCGGCGATAAAGAAGCGATAGGGAACAGGGCTACAATATTTGCTAAAGCATACCATTTGAGCATTTTCTCTATGTTGAGCAATTCTGTGAAGTTGTATTCCGGAGTGTCTGTGACAATTGTCAGCCATCCGATATTTTCCCATGAAAACATAATACCGATGCCGGTTGCTATAATTCCCCAATATAATTTCGGATAATTGTCTTTAGCACGTATAATAAGGATGATTCCTATAATTAACGCAATCAGATCAAGTGTAAGCTCAATAGATAGATGTGTAATTCCCATTTTTTTTGACGTGTTTCTATTCCTTGCCAGTCAGTGTGTAAATGTTTCCCGTACAAAGGTAGGCAAAATAGAAATATCAGGCAATAAAAAAGATATGGCTTTGGAGAAACTTAGTTGTGCGGCGATATGCTATATTTCTTTCGCTGAATCATTTTCGGCCAATTCTTTGATCTCTTTATTCAAAAATACAGAAAGCACAGTTCTTACTACAACCACTCCACCCAGGATTGCCAATTCGTCCAACGTTGGATCAACCACAGTTTTTAGTATGTCGGAAGCAATTAGAAATTCCAATCCAAGCAAAAGGTAAGTGCCAAAATCCGCCCTCAACTGCCGTATATTGTTAACCGTATATGTTCCGTTGAATCGTTTTATTTCATTGCGTAAAAAGGCGATGAAGCAGACTAATACTCCGTAAGTGACAATTAGCAGACTAATAACACTGATAATAGTGGCAAGTGTATTTAAGAATGTGAGTAGCATTGTTGTATAATGTTTTAGTATCTGTTATGTAAACAGGCGAAGTCATACAAAAGTTCTCGAATTAGCTACATTATTTGCTCTTACAGGTTTGTATTTGTATATTCAAGTTAAAAGTAGCATATTTGTCCAGACTTAAAAACTAAACATATTTATTTTACAGACTAAGGTATGAAGAAATTATCATTCTTGCTTATCGCAATTTTTGCGTTCTTTTCGTGCGAAGAAAGAAATTATTATCAGGAGCCGGAGGCCGGCAAAGATTTCTCTTTGGTTGAAGACATTACTGTGAGTGTTAACGCTGTTGAAAATACACGCTGTCTTCTTTATGCTGACGATCCTTACGTGGATGGCCATCTGGTTGGGAAGCCTATTTTAGTTGACTATGCTCCATTTTCGGAAACTGTCAGAATCCCTAAAGCTACAGATAAGTTATATTTGTTGATGAATGGTCAGATGTATACCTATTCGAAAGGGAGTGTTGTTGTAAATAAAGGTGTTACGAGAGCCGAAAGCGAACTTTCCGATGCTTTGATTACAGCCATCAATAATTATTATCCGGAAGGGATCAGAAATACACCGAGTGATATGTATGCAGTATGTTCTGACTTGATAGTCGGAGGTGAAAAAACAGAAGTTTGGATTACTTATATTGGTAATGGCGGTGCACACCTTAATAATAGTTTATACTATTATACTTATTCCGATACTGACAATGAGGTTCAAGTTCACACTCTTTTATTTGATGGAACTCAAAATATTGGGGATAAAATAAAGCTTGGTACATTTACCAATTGTAAAATAGGCTTTGCCTGTGCATTCAATCCGGGTGATTATCGGTATTCCACTCCGAAATTCAATGTGAAGTATAATAACGTATTGATGACATCAGGAGTTATCAGAACACTGACGTTTGAAGGTAAAAAGTATCAGACGTTGGGTATGGAAGATTTGCTGCCTGGCGGATGGTTTGACCAGGATTATAATGATGTGCTGTGTCTGATTGAATCCAATCCGGCTTTGACACCGGAGAATGAGATACCAGTTCCGGAATTGGACCCCGCTAAGATTGCTTGGGAAGGAATGTGGCTGTTTGAGGATAACTATCCCAACCAGGGAGATTATGACTTTAATGATGTTGTAGTGAGGTATTATATTGAAGAAATCCAGGATAGTAATAATGCACGGATTTCTATTCAGGTTATGGCAACAGGAGCATTATTTAATAATAGCTTTGGTATCAATGGTAATACCTACGTTAAGAATTTGACTGGTTATATGAATGTGAAAGATGCTCCTAAAGTGGAAACAGACGTCATTCAAATTACCTTGCCGAAAGCTGCAGAATACATTCCGATGCTGAATAACGGAAAGGCTACCTTTGATCTCAATTCGTATAATGAGCATAGTGCTGATTTCCCCAATGTTCTTAATATTCCATCAGCTAATTTTAAATGGTGTCTGGAGGGGATTTGAATTGATAAGGCTTACCCTATGTATACAAAGTGGGTTGAAAGTGGATGTAAATCAAACACTGATTGGTACAAAGGAGAAAGAAAAGATGATATGGTCTATATGAAGTAATACATTTCTGAATAAATTTATCCATATCAAATTACTACAAATAAAAAGAACTCCTATAATCATTAAGATTATAGGAGTTCTTTATCTATATAAAGTAATCTGAACTATTTGCCAAAAAATTAGAGAACGAATTATCAAAAGGGCTGCGTCATAGGCAAATCCTCTTTGGGTATAGAAGAATCTTTAGTAGGATTGGGATCTTAATCTTATTTGCGTATCAATGAAATATAAGTCACCATCAATACCATATAATACATTGTTAGGGACAGCGTCAAAGATTTCGTATTGTTCATTATGGAATTCATCTATATAGTCCATTTCAAAACCAAGTGCTTCCATATATTCAGCAATTTCATCTTCTGTAGCTTCACGTTTTGCCTTTATATAAGGTTGTATCAGAACTGCACAAAATTCATGCTGACTATTATAGGTAAAGCCAATCATGTGATAAGGGACATTACTAAAGAATTTATTATGCGCAAATATGCGGATGAAGAAATTCTCTAAATCTTCTCCTGCATATTCAAAGTTGTTAAGCTTAATAACAGATATATTACCATCATGAAAGACTTCGTTCTCTCCTCCTTTATCCATATAGGTAACATCAAAATCCGATAAGTCAACCCATAAACTGTTCAGGTTAGTGAATTTAATTAATTCTTTGATTTGTTTTCTCTTATAGCTCTCTGTTGTTTCAAGCGTTCCTGCTGCTTCTTTACTTCTTCTGACGATGCAGGCTGCTTGCTCCAAGATGCTATTGATTGGCGGGTTCGCTCTATCCATTGCTTGTGAAATTCATTGATATATTCCATAATTTCTATGATTATGAGTTTATGCAAATATAGTTATTTAGTTTATATCCAACAACATTCAGTTGATATGTTTTTATTTCATTCTTTTGTATATTTGATAGCATCGTCGTTTGTGGTGATATACATTTCATTTCCATAAATAATTACTGAACCTTTCACTTTATTGCCATCAGAAAATTTAATGATTATTTTATTGCCTGTTAAAGTGTAAGTGAAACTGATTTCGTCATCTCCATTTAGTTCTTGGCTTACTCCTTTTCCTCTTGAATTAAAGGTTAGAATCTCATCTGCCGAATACCAAGACCCAATTATTTTAGTTGCAATTGTAGATTTGCTCCCATCTTCTTTATTATGTTTTTTGTGAAAAATAGTAATCCCTCCTTCTTCTATTTCAGTGGCTTTCATTATGTCTCCTTCTATTTTAATTTTGTAGTAAAGTTCAACACCTAATTCTTTACTTATAATAATTGTTAACTTATTTCCTTTTAATGTATATGTGAAGTCGTATTCCTCTTTTTCATAGCTATATATAAATCCACTTCCATCAGAATTGAAAGTGGATTCTCCATCTTCTGATATCCATGTCCCTATGATAGCAGAATTCGAATTGCCTCTTTCGTCATTGTTGTTATCACAAGCTATTACAATTAATACTAATATCCATATAATGGATGAAATTCGAATCGTTTTCATAATGTTTTTTAGTTAATATCTATATAAATATCCGCATCTTTTTCTCTTCTGTAAAAAATGTCAAGATTCAAAGATGCGGATCGATATAAAAAAAGGTTTTTTTATTTAGCCTTGGTTACTTTTTAGTGAAAGTATAGGTAAATCCTTCTTCTTCCTCATCATATAACTTCAATTTTGTAGAACTTAGTGATATAACTTTAAATACAATAATTTCACCGTCGTCAAGGGTTAGTTTAAGTTCTGACTTACTTTTATTATATCTATAGGTGCCTTCATCTATAGATGTATCTGGTTTACCATTCAAGATTTCCGTATCGGTTAGTTTAAAAGAATCATCATTGTTTAGCTTAAGAGTTATGCTCCACCCATCTCCATCGTCAAATTTCCATGTACCAATGATGCTTAGAGTTGCTTTATCATCCTCATCATTCTCGTCATCTTCATTGTTCTCAATGTCATCTTTATTTTTCTTCTTTTCGTCGTCATCCTTACTACAGGAAACTGTTCCCAAACATAAAATTGTCATTAGTAAGATCGACAAATATTTAATTGTTTTCATATTATTCTATAATTAATGCGTTAAAAACTATATCCTATAATAATGGAAGTGGTACCGATTTTCGTCTTTTTGCAAAGTTCTGTAAAATCTTTGCCATAGCCTATTCCTGCATAGAGTTGGTTGTAGTATAAACCTATTCCTAATTGCCATCCCATTTGGAAACGTTTCCAAGTGGCATCTTTATCTCCGGTTTCTTTTTTGTCGAACATATTAGTGCTTTGTCTTATTCCGTCTTTCTCTTGTTTCTCCTGATCCTTCCAAAAATCATCTTCATCATCATAATCTTCTCCCAACTCGTCAGGGTCTGCTAGATTTAATTTCGATTTACCTATGATATTTCCTTTAAAGTTAATTCCGATGTAAGGCACAAGTGCGATGTTACTATTGGGGAATGAAAATTTATAGGCTATATTAAGAGGAACATCCAAAGACAAAAGTGAATATTTGCGTTCCATTTCGTAACCGTCCATGTCTTCTAGAGCATCCATATCATCTTTGTCTAACTTCTTAAATGCATATCGGGCATTGATACCGACTTCTAGAAATAAAGGAATCTGTTTGGCTATGCTAAATCCTTTTGTATATCCTAAAGAGAACCCGGTCATATTAAAGTCGTCACCTCCTTTTATATCGGTAGTTATTTTCATTGGATTTACGGATACGGAAAGTCGGTTCCAGCCATTTGTATCGATATTTCTCCCTGATGAAGATGATGCTGAAACATTGTTGCTAGAGTTTGCAAATTGTGCAGAAACTGATGTTACTATAGCTAATAAACAGCACGTTAAATAAAGTTTCATTGTTTTCATTGTTTTCTATGTTTTTAGTGAATTAATAAGAAAAATTCATTCTCCAAATGTTAGTAGTTCCTGTTGGGTCTCCACGTTGGGAGATGAAATAGATATATTTACCATCTTTACTCCATACAGGACTAAGATCATCCGCTGCGTGATAAGTGATTTGTGAAAGTCTTGTTCCATCAACTTTGCATACAAATATATCTGTGTTGAGATAACTGAAGTTATTATCATCGATTTTGCTGTCTCCTACAAATAGAATCCATTGACCGTCTGGTGAAAGAGTGGGAGTGGTAAAACTATGCTGCGGATCAGAGACAATACATTCTTCTACGCCTGTTTTATAATTAATTTTCCATATCTCGCTTTTTCCAGTTCCACTGATACGTGTACAAAGGAATGCACTTTCTTTGTTTATCGGACAAGGATTCATTCCATTGCTATAATTAGATAAGAAGTTATTTTGAATATTATAGCTCCATATGCTTATTCCTTTCATCTCTTGCCGTGCAAAAAAAATCAATTTCATATCTGAGGAATATATGGGAGAGTAATCTTGGTTTCCATTAGTGATTTGTCTGCAAACGTATCCACTATTCGCATTAGTCTGAAATATTTGATTGGTATTTCCTCTTGTTTCAGAAAAACAGAGATATTTTCCGTCTGGAGAATAAGAAAAGTCTAATACTCCTGTTCGGTTTGTTCTCTGGATAGAACTGCCTTGTTTACTTAATTCTTTAATAAATATGTTGGTTGTATTATTTCTGTATGAAAGATAAGCTATATTATTTCCATCTACAGAAATATCTAGTATATGGTTAGAAAGCCAATCTATTTTTCCTGACGAACGTTTTACAACTGGCATGCATACATAATCACCGGATGACGTTATTTTCATAAAATCTATTCCAGATTCTTCGGGTACTGATACAATAGAGTAGTCAACTTGTTGTGCGTGAGTGTAACTGCATATTGTAAATAAAGAGATTATTGATATAATATATTTAATGTTTTGCATATCTATAATTTTGTTTTATTTCTGATGCAAAGATAGTTTGTAAAACGTATAAGGTTAAAATATGTTGTTGGAAGTATATATACAGAACTGTAGAATATTATTCACGTGTTGGTTGGCTAATTTTCGGATTTATTGTTTGTTCTTCTTCAAATTCGGAGAAATAGTAACTGAAGAAGTTATGATTTAATATATAACTAATGCGTAATAGTAACTCTGTGTCAATGCTCTTTCTTTTGAATATAGAGTACACGTTTGTTCGATCGCAATATAGTTTATTTGCAAACCAGGTCACAGAGCGTTCTTGACGGTGAAGTTCCATTTCAATCAGTTGTCCTATATGTATCATACATCCGGGCGATCTTCGAGAGTTTAATAATTCTTTTATTTATGCCATTAGTTTCTCTCTTTTATCTCCTCTCTTTGTTTATCTCTATTGAAGAATATGGTAATGTCGTTTTATATTATTGTTGTGCAAAGGTATGTTTATAGTTGCTTGATAGTATAATATTATTGTAGATAAGTAAACAACAAAAGTGTAGATAAAATGTAACATTCTTCATAAATGTAAGAGGGATATAAAAAAAGGCGGAACCATTCGAAACTTATTTTCAATCTGAGGTACCGCCAAGCACCCTGCAAACTAATAAGTACGAATAGTTCACGCCCATAGGACGTAAACTTTCAGTTACTTATTCTCGTTTGCTTCAAATTGGCGGTTTTCAGATTGAGAGAATAAGAGCTAAAAGCTCAAGTATCTTTTAATAAATATAGAATGGAATCGCTATTCCGAAAGTTTTTGTTTTTAAATAAAAATAGGAGAGTGCTCAATACGGCACTCTCCTTATATATAAAAGTAATAAATTACTTACCTAAAGCCTGAGCAACATCAACCGCACAAGCTACTGTACAACCTACCATCGGGTTGTTACCAATTCCCAGGAATCCCATCATTTCTACGTGAGCAGGAACTGATGAAGAACCGGCGAACTGAGCGTCAGAGTGCATACGACCCATAGTGTCTGTCATACCATAAGAAGCAGGACCGGCAGCCATGTTATCCGGGTGAAGAGTACGACCTGTACCACCACCAGAAGCAACTGAGAAATAAGGTTTGCCAGCAAGAACACGTTCTTTCTTGTAAGTACCAGCAACTGGGTGTTGGAAACGAGTCGGGTTAGTAGAGTTACCTGTGATAGATACGTCTACACCTTCTTTCCACATGATAGCTACACCTTCGCGAACGTCGTCAGCACCATAACATTTTACTTTTGCACGAGGACCGTCAGAGTAAGCGATTTCGCGAACAACTTTCAGTTCACCTGTGAAATAATCGAATTGAGTCTGAACGTATGTAAAGCCGTTGATACGAGAGATGATCTGAGCAGCGTCTTTTCCAAGACCGTTCAGGATGCAACGCAACGGTTCTTTACGTACTTTGTCTGCTTTTGCAGCGATTTTGATAGCACCTTCAGCAGCAGCGAAAGATTCGTGACCTGCCAGGAAAGCGAAACATTTAGTTTCTTCGCGCAGCAACATAGCAGCCAGGTTACCATGACCGATACCAACCTTACGGTCGTCAGCTACAGAACCCGGGATACAGAATGCTTGCAAACCGATACCGATAGCTTCAGCAGCTTCAGCAGCGTTTGTGCAGTTCTTCTTAAGAGCGATAGCAGTACCTACTACATAAGCCCATTTTGCATTTTCAAAGCAGATAGGCTGAGTTTCTTCACACGTTTTATAAGGATCAAGTCCGGCAGCTTCGCAGATAGCGTTAGCTTCTTCGATGTCTTTGATGCCGTTAGCGTTCAAGGCTGCAATGATACCTTTGATACGACGGTCTTGGCTTTCGAATTTTACTTCTCTAATCATAGTTTCTTTCCTCCTTATATTATTCGTGACGTGGATCAATAGATTTAACTGCTCCCTGTTCTGCTGTTACGCGTCCATAAGTACCTGTAACTTTCTTCAAAGCTTCGTTAGCATCAGTACCTTTCTTGATTTCGTCCATGAACTTACCCATGTGTACGAATTCGTATCCGCAGATTTCGTCGTTCTTGTCCAAGAAGATTTGCTTGATATAACCTTCTGCCATTTCAAGGTAACGAGGACCTTTAGCCAAAGTACCATAAAGAGTACCTACCTGGCTACGCAGACCTTTACCTAAGTCTTCCAAACCTGCACCGATAATCAAACCACCTTCAGAGAAAGCCGATTGAGTACGTCCGTATACGATTTGCAAGAAAAGTTCGCGCATTGCAGTATTGATAGCGTCGCAAACAAGGTCAGTGTTTAATGCTTCAAGAACTGTTTTACCCGGAAGGATTTCAGAAGCCATAGCAGCTGAGTGAGTCATACCAGAGCAACCGATTGTCTCGATCAAGGCTTCCTGGATGATACCTTCTTTAACGTTCAGTGTCAGTTTACAAGCACCTTGTTGAGGAGCGCACCAACCGATACCGTGTGTCAAACCAGAAATATCAACGATTTCTTTAGATTTTACCCATTTGCCTTCTTCGGGTATGGGAGCCGGTCCATGGTTAGGACCCTTCTTTACAACACACATGTGTTCCACTTCGTGTGAATAAGTCATAATTAGCTCTTTTTTTAAGTGATATAATTAAAAATACGTAGTCACGATTCTCTAAATCGCCCACAAAGGTAGTCGATTTATTTGTTTCTGCAAATCGCCTTTTATTACTTTTTTGTGAAAAGTGACAAATCTGTTTACGTTTTTTTGTCGTTTGTAAAGTCGGGATTGCATTTGTGAAAGATTGAGACCGGGAGAACTATCTATTCTTTGCTTTGTTGTTATTAGAAAAAGAAAATTTATGGAACTGAATCAAGTAGATATACATTATTTAATAGCGGCAATTTGCGTTATTTCATCTGCACTTATTTTTTATACGATAGGTGTTTGGGGAGAACGTCTTCAAAGGAAATTAAAGTTTTGGCATCTCATTTTCTTTCTTCTCGGGTTGTTGGCTGATACGGTGGGTACAAGCCTGATGGAGCATATTGCCGAACTGACTCATCTGCATGACGAAATGCATACGGTGACAGGGGCAATTGCTATTCTTCTGATGTTTGTACATGCGTTATGGGCGATATGGACCTATGTGAAGGGAACGCCTATAGAAAAGAGACATTTTAATCGTTTCAGCATTGTAGTTTGGTGCATTTGGCTTATACCTTATTTAATAGGGGTTTATTTGGGGATGCGATTACACGTATAGGATTAGGCAGCAGATAAATAGGGGGAGAGGGATTATTCCGCTAAAAGCTTACGTTATTTAGTTCAAAAGGATACAAAAATGAGGGTGTTCGGAGAGGGGTGTACAAAGCGCTGAAACGCCCACCAGTAAAGGGGGAAAAGCCAATGAAAACCAGTAGAGTAGAGAAGAGAAGAGTAAAGAAGAGTAAGTAAAAGTATTATTTCTGTTATAAACAACAGCAATAATACTGGGCGGAGAAGATGGCTTTGGATGCTGCCGTTGTCGGTTCGGATCACTTCGTCGGTACCGTTTCTGTTCCCGTGTCCCTCATGAACTGTTCGTCCGGCAGATGACCGACTTTTGTCTGGTAGGTTGTTGATGCTCGCCCGGTAGGTAACGGACATTCACACGGTAGATAACCTACGTTTGTACGTTAGGTAAATTCTATATTATTTCACGGGCTACCGTTTCAATACTTGTTTGCTAAAGTATCATTTGCTTCAAAACCGTACCGGAAGGAATGAAACGGATTGATAATTGTTTTTAGTAAGATTGTAGGCGTATCATTATTAGATATGGGATTAAAGTTGTAACTTTGTTGCTTCAAATATTAAATGAAGATATGATCGAAGTTTTAGAGTCTGCTTTACAGAAGGCTGCGGGTGAAGGAATGGACGAATTTATCCAAGCGTTTACAGATAAATATAAAGAGGTGATCGGTGGTGAACTAACTGCTGAAACAATGCCTCTGCTGACAGGAGAACAACATTCTTTGCTGGCTTATCAGATTTTTCGTGATGAGGTGATGGTAGGGGGATTCTGCCAATTGATTCAGAATGGCTATGGTGGCTATATCTTTGATAATCCGTTTGCGAAAGTGATGCGTTTGTGGGGAGCGGAAGAATTCTCTAAATTAGTTTATAAGGCTAAGAAAATCTTTGATTCCAACCGGAAAGATTTGGAAAAGGAACGGACGGATGATGAATTTATGGCTATGTACGAGCAATATGAAGCTTTTGATGAGTTGGAAGAAGCTTATTTAGAGATGGAAGAACAAGTCACAGCATTGATTGCAAGCTACGTAGATGATCATTTGGAACTTTTTGCAAAAATAATAAAGTAACGGATGCAGTATTTTTTAAGTACTTGCATTTATTAATTATGAATTAGAATTTATATCTTTGCAAAATCTAAAAAATATGTTTATGAAACAGATGAAATTTTTCTTGGTGGCTTTGATGGCTGTGGTTATGGGGATGTCGGTTACTTCATGTATGAATGGAGACGATAACCACAATGTTACGATGACTGTTCCTGTTAAGTATAATTATTCATCATTTTTGATGGGTGATGGAACTACTAAGTTGGTTCCAACTACAGAATTAGGTTTATTGGATGGGATTATGTACATAATTTCATGTCAATATGACCAATCACAGGTATCAGCGAATAGTAATAGTATACCAGTAACGCTGTTATCTACTCCACTTTGTATTGATCCTAAAGGTGATGAAAGTTTGTCTACAACAAAGACTGAACCTACTAATCCTCTTTATACATTGGATAAGCAACAGTCAAGTCTGGTTTATTATGATAAAAATACGATTGTTTTAACAATGCCATATTGGGTGAAGGTTACAAACTCTAGTGTTGAAGAATCAGAATTAAAGAAACATTCATTTTGTCTTTCCTATAATCCTGATGAAATAGAAAGCAATGCTACTAAGTTGAATTTATATATTAGTCACCGTGTTGAGGATGGAGAGGAAAGTGTAACTCGTTCCAACTTCACATATGCTTATAGAGCTTATTCAATTAGTTCAGCTCTTTATCAGTTTAAAGAGAAAACTGGTAAATTGCCACAATATTTGGTATTAAAAGCTGAAACCAATAGCTCAAAAGATGAATTGAAAGACGAGAATGGAGAAACTTCAGTTGAATATCAATACGCGTTTACAGAATAACATTGAACTACAAAGAACTATTTAACATAGCAATGAAATTGATTTCCTCTCCGGCCAAGGCCTGGGAGGAAATTTCTATGGAAGAGGATAGGCGAAAAGTATATATAGCTTTTGTCTATCCTATGATTGGTTTATGCGGTCTGTCCGTATTCATTGGTTCGTTATTGACGAATGGATGGGGAGGTCCGCAAAGTTTCCAGATAGCTATGACCAATTGTTGTGCCGTAGCTGTAGCCCTGTTCGGTGGCTATTTTCTGGCAGCTTATGCCATTAATGAAATGGGAACAAGAATGTTTGGTATGCATAGTAATATGCCGTTGACACAACAGTTTGCAGGATATGCATTGGTTGTGCCTTTCCTGCTTCAGATAGTAACCGGACTGTTACCTGATTTTAGAATTATTGCTTGGTTGCTGCAGTTCTACATCGTCTATGTGGTATGGGAGGGAGTTCCTGTACTGATGGGAGTAGAAGAAAAACAACGATTAAAATACACCCTTTTGTCGTCTGTATTGTTAATACTATGTCCGGCGGTGATACAGATCGTGTTTAATAGACTGACGGCTATACTTAATTAATGAGTAAAGATGAAACAACCTCCTGTAAATATAAAGAATAAACGGGCTACGTTTGATTACGAGCTGATAGATACCTACACAGCAGGTATTGTATTGACCGGTACGGAAATAAAATCCATTCGTTTGGGAAAAGCCAGTCTGGTAGATACGTTTTGCTATTTTACGAAAGGCGAATTGTGGGTGAAGAATATGCACATCGCCGAATATTTCTATGGATCGTACAATAACCATACGGCACGTAGAGAGAGGAAGTTGTTACTTAATAAAAAAGAATTGGAAAAACTTCAGCGGGAGATGAAAAATCCCGGCTTTACGATTGTTCCTGTACGCTTGTTTATCAATGAAAAAGGTTTGGCGAAACTGGTAGTCGCTTTGGCGAAAGGTAAGAAAGAATATGATAAACGGGAATCTATAAAGGAGAAAGACGACCGTAGAGATATGGCAAGAATGTTCAAGCGGTAACTAAAAACCGCTATAAGATAAACGCCGGACTGCGAAGAGTCTGGCAGATGATGGCAGAGTAGGTAATTAGGAATTAATGTGATAGGGTAATGAAAAAGACAATTTCTCAAGTCGTATCCGAGCGCATCCTTATTCTGGATGGGGCAATGGGTACAATGATTCAACAATATAACCTCAAGGAAGAAGATTTTCGTGGTGAACGATTTGCGCATATCCCCGGACAGTTGAAAGGGAATAACGACTTATTGTGTCTCACACGTCCCGACGTGATTCAAGATATTCATCGTAAATACCTGGAAGCAGGTGCGGATATCATCGAGACCAATACATTCAGTTCGACTACAGTTTCTATGGCTGATTATCATGTAGAAGAATACGTACGTGAGATGAATCTGGCAGCCGTAAAACTAGCCCGTGATCTTGCCGACGAATACACTGTAAAGAATCCAGATAAACCACGTTTTGTGGCCGGCTCCGTAGGACCTACCAATAAAACCTGTTCTATGAGCCCGGACGTGAACAACCCGGCTTATCGTGCTTTGAGTTACGACGAACTGGCTGCATCCTATCAGCAACAAATGGAAGCAATGCTCGAAGGTGGGGTAGACGCCATTCTGATTGAGACAATCTTTGATACCCTAAATGCCAAAGCTGCAATTTTTGCTGCCGAACAAGCCATGAAAATGACAGGCATAGAAGTGCCGATCATGTTATCTGTAACAGTGTCTGATATTGGCGGACGAACATTGTCCGGACAAACATTGGATGCATTTCTGGCTTCTGTGCAACATGCCAATATATTTTCAGTCGGTTTGAATTGCTCATTCGGTGCCCGTCAGTTGAAGCCGTTCCTGGAACAGCTGGCATCCCGTGCACCTTATTATATTAGTGCCTATCCGAATGCCGGGTTACCGAATAGTCTGGGTAAATATGACCAGACACCTGCGGATATGGCTCATGAAGTGAGAGAATATATTGAAGAAGGATTAATCAATATTATTGGTGGCTGTTGTGGTACGACAGATGCTTATATTGCTGAATATCCCGCCCTTGTAGAAGGAGCTAAACCACACGTTCCTGCCTCTGCGCCGGATTGTATGTGGCTCTCCGGACTTGAACTGTTGGAAGTGAAGCCGGAAATAAACTTTGTGAATGTCGGCGAACGTTGCAACGTAGCCGGTTCGCGCAAGTTCCTTCGTCTCATCAATGAAAAGAAATATGATGAAGCCCTTTCTATCGCCCGCCAACAAGTGGAGGACGGTGCTTTAGTGATTGACGTCAATATGGACGATGGATTGTTGGAGGCAAAGACAGAGATGACTACTTTCCTGAACCTTATCATGTCTGAACCGGAAATAGCCCGTGTTCCGATTATGATCGATTCTTCCAAATGGGAAGTTATTGAAGCCGGACTGAAGTGTCTTCAGGGCAAATCAATTGTCAACTCTATTTCTTTGAAAGAGGGGGAGGAAGCCTTCCTTGAACATGCCCGAATCATCCGGCAATATGGAGCCGCTGCTGTGGTCATGGCGTTCGACGAAAAAGGACAGGCAGATACAGCCGCCCGTAAAATCGAAGTTTGCCAACGGGCTTACCGTCTTTTGGTTGACAAAATCGGTTTTAATCCTCACGATATTATTTTTGACCCCAATGTGCTTGCCGTAGCTACGGGGATTGAAGAACATAATAACTATGCTGTAGATTTTATTGAAGCTACTGCTTGGATAAAGAAAAATCTCCCCGGTGCACATATCAGCGGAGGAGTCAGCAACCTCTCTTTCTCTTTCCGTGGCAACAATTATATCCGTGAGGCCATGCATGCAGTGTTCCTTTATCACGCCATCCAACAAGGAATGGACATGGGAATTGTGAATCCGGGAACTTCCGTATTGTACACTGATATTCCGGCTGATGTCTTGGAAAAGATAGAAGATGTTGTCTTAAACCGTCGTCTGGATGCGGCGGAACGGCTTATCGAATTAGCGGAATCTCTGAAAGCAAACATGAGCGAAACTGCCGGACAACCGGCTGTCAAGCAAGATGCCTGGAGAGAAGGAACTGTTCAGGAACGTTTGAAGTATGCCTTGATGAAAGGAATTGGAGATTTTCTGGAACAGGACTTGGCAGAGGCATTGCCTCTTTATGATAAAGCTGTCGATGTAATTGAAGGACCGCTGATGGATGGAATGAACCATGTTGGTGAACTGTTTGGTGCCGGTAAGATGTTTCTTCCCCAGGTTGTGAAGACTGCCCGCACCATGAAGAAAGCCGTAGCTATCTTGCAACCGATCATTGAATCGGAAAAAGTGGAAGGAAGTGCTTCGGCTGGTAAAGTGCTACTGGCAACTGTAAAGGGGGATGTGCACGACATCGGAAAAAACATTGTAGCTGTAGTGATGGCCTGCAATGGTTATGATATTGTAGATTTAGGAGTAATGGTTCCTGCAGAAACCATCGTTCAGCGTGCTATTGAAGAAAAGGTAGATATGATCGGGTTGAGTGGACTGATTACTCCATCTTTGGAAGAAATGGCTCACGTGGCTGTTGAACTTGAAAAAGCAGGTTTGGATATTCCTCTTTTGATTGGTGGAGCCACTACATCGAAGATGCATACGGCATTAAAGATTGCTCCTGTTTATCATGCTCCGGTAGTACACCTGAAAGATGCTTCCCAAAATGCAAGTGTCGCTTCCAAATTGCTCAACCCGCAGGCAAAAGCCGAGCTGGTGAATGAATTGGAGGCAGAATATCAAGCGCTTCGTGAAAAGAGTGGGCTGATGAAGCGTGAAACTGTTTCGTTGGAAGAAGCACAGAAAAATAAGTTGAACCTGTTTTAAACATTGTCACAATGAAAAAGATTTTCTCTTTCTTATGTCTGATTGTAGCAGTCACTGCTATGACCTCCTGTTCTTCTGCAAAAGAAGAAAAAGGAACATCCGGAACCGGAAATGCTGTGTTGGATAATATTTTCGAGCGCAAAAGTGTGCGTGCTTATCTAAATAAAGGAGTAGAGAAAGAGAAAATCGACTTGATGCTTCGTGCCGGAATGGCTGCTCCTACGGGTAGGGATATCCGTCCATGGGAATTTGTGGTGGTATCCGATCGTGCCAAACTGGATTCAATGGCAGCTGCACTTCCTTATGCCAAAATGCTGACGCAGGCCCGTAATGCCATCATCGTCTGTGGAGATTCAGTACGCTCGTCATATTGGTATTTAGATTGTTCTGCAGCAGCACAGAATATTTTGTTGGCTGCTGAAAGTCTGGGATTGGGTGCTGTATGGACAGCGGCCTATCCTTATGAAGACCGTATGCAAGTAGTGCGTAAATATACTAACCTGCCCGATAATATTCTTCCGCTTTGTGTCATTCCTTTTGGCTATCCGGCTACAAAAGAGAACCCGAAACAGAAATTTGACGAGAAAAAGATACATTATAATCAGTATTAGTAAACAAAAATTTTGTCTTTTCAATAATTTCCTTACATTTGCGTCTAAATTGATTAAAATCTGATACGCAAATGTTTGGAATAGACGACCCTTTTATTATTCTGCCTTACCTGCTTTCGGTGGTATGTGTGATTTTTGCTGCCTGGTTTGGGCTGAAATATTGGAATAAGGACGACGAAAAAGACGAAACCCGATGAATACATTTACTCTTGGACTAATTGTGGTAGCTTATCTGCTGTCACTGGCCTACCTCGGCTTTTTGGGATATAAGAAAACAACGAATACCAGTGACTATTTGGTAGGCGGACGTCAGATGAATCCTATCGTAATGGCACTTTCTTATGGTGCTACGTTTATTTCCGCATCTGCTATTGTAGGTTTTGGAGGAGTGGCGGCTGCTTTTGGAATGGGTATTCAGTGGCTCTGTTTCCTCAATATGTTTGTTGGGGTGGTTATAGCTTTTATCTTTTTCGGTTTGCGTACCCGGCGTATGGGGGCGAAGTTGAATGTGAGTACTTTCCCTCAATTATTAGGCCGTCATTTCCGTTCCCGTAATATACAGGTATTTATTGCTGCTGTTATTTTCATCGGAATGCCGCTTTATGCAGCGGTTGTAATGAAAGGTGGAGCCGTATTCATCGAACAAATCTTTCAGATTGATTTCAATGTTTCCTTATTGATATTTACCTTGGTTATTGCTGCTTATGTCATAGCAGGGGGAATGAAAGGAGTAATGTATACAGATGCTTTGCAAGGAGTTATCATGTTTGGCTGTATGTTATTTCTGTTGTTTTCTTTGTATCAGGTGCTTGATATGAACTTTATCGAAGCTAATAAAGAATTGACTGCCATTGCTCCGCTAGTTCCGGAAAAGTTTAAAGCGCTAGGACATCAAGGATGGACTGCAATGCCCATCACAGGTTCTCCACAATGGTATTCGCTGGTAACTTCTCTCATTTTAGGAGTAGGAATCGGCTGTCTTGCACAGCCGCAGTTAGTGGTTCGCTTTATGACCGTGGAGAGTAGCAAGCAGTTGAACCGCGGTGTATTTATCGGTTGTTTCTTTCTGATTATAACAGTAGGGGCTATCTATCATGCTGGAGCCTTGAGTAATCTTTTCTTCCTGAAAACAGAAGGAGCGGTTGCTACCGAAGTTGTGCAGGATATTGATAAGATAATTCCATATTTTATTAATAAAGCGATGCCCGACTGGTTTGCCGCACTCTTTATGTTGTGCATCCTTTCAGCCAGTATGTCTACGTTAAGTTCGCAGTTCCATACGATGGGTGCTTCGGTAGGCTCTGATATTTACGGAACTTATAAACCACGTTCACGGAATAAACTTACCAATGTGATCCGTCTGGGCGTATTATTCTCTATCCTGGTCAGCTATATTATTTGTTATATGTTGCCTCATGATATTATAGCCCGCGGAACTTCTATCTTTATGGGAATTTGTGCAGCCGCTTTTCTTCCGGCCTATTTCTGTGCTTTATATTGGAAGAAAGCTACTAAACAAGGTGTCATGGCAAGTCTTTGGGTGGGAACAATCGGCAGTCTGTTTGCTCTTGTGTTTCTTCATCAGAAAGAATCTGAAGCATTAGGTATCTGTAAAGCGTTATTCGGACGGGATGTGTTGATTACCACTTATCCTTTCCCTGTGATTGACCCGATATTATTTGCCTTACCATTATCTGTATTGGCTATTGTCGTAATCAGTCTGATGACCTATAGGAAATAAGTATTAGGTATTACACCTAATACTTAATACTTTATCTCATGCTTTTATTTTCTTTTTGTAGGATTCGTAGCGCGACATAATATCTCGAACGAAATTGTAAGTCTCGATGCCACGGAAATATCCGTTTTTGCAGACAGGATCGTTGAAGTATTCTTGATTGCTTTTAAGCAAGATGAAGTTTTCTACATTATCTTTCCATACTAATTTGTTTTTCCCGTATTTTTCGGCTAGTGCCATTGCGTCATATATATGTCCCAAACCGGCATTGTAAGATGCCAGGATAAAATTGAGCCGTTCCTGCTTATCGGGAATCATGCTGAAACTCCGGTCGGTGGCAGTAATATATTTGATAGCCGCTTTCACACTTTCCTCCGGATTCTGCTCTTTGCCGGGAGGTACTCCCATTGCACGTGCTGTGGCAGGCATTAACTGCATGAGTCCTTTGGCACCTGCCCAAGATACAGCGGTAGTGTCAAAATTGGATTCTGTATACGCTAATGATGCAAGCATACGCCAGTCCCAACCGATGTCTTTGGAATACTTTTTGAATAAATGGTCATAATGAGATATCTTTCCTTCTTTTAAGGAGAGGATAGGAGAGTGCGGCATCATTTTACTATTCTCAAAATAACGTTTCATACTGGCTGTGTAAGCAGGAGAAGTCATGTTTTCCTGATGCCATTGGGTAGCGGCGGCTGCCAGCTCGGGGCTGTCTTTTCGTACCGCCCACGAAGAACGTTGATCGAAACTGATGGACAGGCCGATATTTAAATTGGGATAATAGGTCTTATTAAGTCTGGCTAAATCATTGTCGGCCACCGTATACAGAATTTTTCCTTGCGCTACTTGCGTAATCAAGTCCTCAATAGTGATACTGTCATTGGTGACTTCATGAATCCGGATACCTCCTCCTAATTCACTATTCAGATTGACGAGGCGGTCATAATATTTCCCTGGTTTTACGTATATATCTTTTCCGACCAGTTCGGTTACATCTTTCAACGGCTTCTGTTTTCCTCTTCCTTGCTGAACAATTACCTGGTGAGTAATTACATCTTCGCCACAATAAAGAAGACTGTCTTTCCACTCTTTGGTGATTGGCAGATTATAGGCAATCATATCTCCTTCACCTGCCAATAATTTTTGGATCATTTCGTCGATGCTGTTGGCTACTTCAATCCTAAGTTTTAGTCCCAGGCTTTTGGCAAACTGTTCACTAAGTTCATATTGGAACCCCATTTCTTGTCCCCGGTAAATGAAATAGGAAGTAGAGCTATATAATGTCAATACAACGAGTTCGCCACTATCTTTTATTTGTGGAAGATCACGCGCTGTCTCATCCATCTTGTTATGATGCTTATTCCGGCATCCGAGCATACAACAAAATAGAATAAGAAATAAAGGAATACTCAGTGTCTTGACATTCATTTCTTAATTTTTAATTTTTAATTCTTAAGGTGCTTCTTGATGTACATAGTCAGTATATCAATAGCTACCCTATTACTGCCTCCTTCCGGTACAATAAGGTCGGCATATCGTTTGCAAGGTTCGATAAATTGCAGGTGCATAGGTTTTAAAACCCGTGTATAGCGTTCCATTACAGCTTCGGCAGTACGTCCGCGCTCAATGACATCTCTCTGAATGACACGAATCAGGCGTTCGTCGGGATCGGCATCAACAAATATTTTAAGGTCCATCATATTGCGCAGCTTTTTATCACATAAGGCAAGGATTCCTTCAATGATAACCACCTCACGAGGTTCGATATGAATGGTTTCGGGCTGGCGCGTGCATGTGAGATAAGAATAGGTGGGCTGTTCGATACTCTTCCCTTCTTTCAGCGTCATGACATGCTTGGATAGCAGACTCCATTCAAAAGCATCCGGATGGTCAAAATTGATATTCTGGCGTTCTTCAACCGGGACATGACTACTGTCTTTGTAGTATGAATCCTGTGGTAAGAGTACTACTTCTCCTGCGGGGAGGCTTTCTATAATTTTCCGTACGACGGTGGTCTTTCCGGAGCCCGTTCCGCCTGCTATTCCTATAATTAACATCTCTTTAAATGTATATTTGAACCAAATAGAGTATTTTTGCATTACTATTAATGTGGTAAACGCATTAACAAGACAAATATAGAAACAATTCATTAAAATAACAACGTAATGGTAAAACACATTGTATTATTTAAGTTAAAAGACGAAGTTCCTGCTGAAGAGAAACTGGAAGTCATGACTAAATTCAAGGAAGCGATAGAAGCTCTTCCTGCTAAAATTTCTGTAATTCGCAAAGTGGAGGTCGGATTGAATATGAATCCTGGTGAAACATGGAATATTGCGCTTTACAGTGAGTTTGATACACTAGAAGATGTTAGATTCTACGCAACACATCCCGATCACGTAGCTGCCGGAAAGATTCTGGCTGAAACGAAGGAGAGCCGTGCGTGCGTAGACTATGAATTATAAACCCAAAAAATAAAGATGAGAAAAATAATTTCTTTCCTGCTTTTAAGCTTTGTTGTATATGCATTGCAAGCGCAGATCAAAGATCCGGTAAAGTTTAAAACAGAGCTGACAGCTCTCTCCGATACGGAGGCAGAGGTGGTGTTTACAGCTACCATGGATAAAGGTTGGCATGTTTATTCTACCGATTTGGGAGATGGCGGCCCTATTTCCGCAACATTCAATGTTGATAATAAATCGGGTGTCGAGCTTGTAGGCAAACTGAAGCCTGTAGGCAAAGAAGTATCTACTTTCGATAAATTGTTCGAAATGAAGGTACGCTATTTCGAGAATACAGCAAAGTTTGTGCAGAAAGTAAAATTCACGGGTGGAGCTTACGCAATCGAAGGTTATCTGGAATATGGAGCTTGTGATGACGAGAGTTGTCTGCCTCCTACTCAGGTGCCGTTTAAGTGTTCCGGAGTAGCAAAAGCCGGAAATGCCGCTGCAACAAAAACAGAGCAACCGGAGCAAAAGGTAGCGGATAAGCAAAAAGAAGAACCCGTTCCTGCTGCTACGAAAGATTCTTCTGCGATGATGGAACTGGTGCCTGCAACTACAACCGAAGCTGCTACGGATATTCAGCCTGCTGTTGCATCGGGTGATCTTTGGAAACCGGTAATCAGTGATTTACAAGCCTTAGGAGAAGAACATGGTCAGGAAGACATGTCCTGGATATATATATTCATAACAGGTTTTCTGGGTGGATTATTGGCATTGTTTACCCCTTGTGTATGGCCGATTATTCCGATGACAGTCAGTTTCTTCTTAAAACGTAGTAAAGACAAAAAGAAAGGAATTCGTGATGCGTGGACATACGGTGCATCTATCGTAGTGATTTATGTGGCATTGGGCTTGGCTATTACTTTGATTTTCGGAGCCAGTGCATTAAACGCTTTATCTACCAATGCTATTTTCAACATTCTCTTCTTCCTGATGCTGGTGATTTTTGCTGCTTCATTCTTTGGAGCGTTTGAAATCAGGCTGCCGTCGAAGTGGGGAAATGCAGTAGATAGCAAAGCTGAATCTACGACCGGATTGCTAAGTATTTTCCTGATGGCTTTCACGCTTTCATTGGTATCTTTTTCTTGTACAGGTCCGATTATCGGCTTCCTGCTTGTACAGGTATCTACAACAGGAAGCGTAGTTGCTCCGGCAATCGGTATGTTAGGATTTGCCATCGCTTTGGCATTGCCGTTTACACTCTTCGCCCTGTTCCCGTCTTGGCTGAAATCGATGCCAAAGTCCGGCGGATGGATGAATGTTATCAAGGTTACGCTGGGTTTCCTCGAATTAGCATTTGCACTTAAATTCTTGTCAGTTGCTGATTTGGCTTATGGTTGGAGATTGCTTGACCGCGAAACATTCCTGGCTCTGTGGATTGTCATCTTTGCTTTGCTTGGATTCTACCTGTTGGGCAAGATCAAATTCCCGCACGATGACGATGATAATAAGGTGGGAGTAACCCGCTTCTTTATGGCGTTAATCTCTTTAGCATTTGCCGTATATATGGTTCCCGGTTTGTGGGGAGCACCATTGAAAGCCGTATCTGCATTTGCTCCGCCTATGCAGACGCAAGATTTCAATCTGCATAAGAATGATGTACACGCGAAATTCGATGACTATGATTTAGGAATGGAATATGCCCGTCTGAACGGAAAACCGGTTATGCTCGACTTTACCGGATATGGTTGCGTAAACTGCCGTAAGATGGAAGCAGCGGTATGGACTGACCCGAAAGTGAGTGATTTGATTAATAACGACTACGTATTGATTACACTTTATGTAGATAATAAAACTCCGTTGACTGAACCTGTGAAGATTATCGAAAACGGTACAGAACGTACTTTGCGTACTGTCGGCGATAAATGGAGCTATCTGCAACGTGTGAAATTCGGAGCTAATGCCCAGCCTTTCTATGTATTGCTGGACAATCAGGGTAAACCGTTGAATAAGTCGTATGCTTATAACGAAGATATTCCTAAGTATATTGAATTCTTACAGACCGGATTGGAGAATTATAAGAAAGGAAAATAACGATTTCTCCGATAATGACCAATCTTGGATAATGAATAAAAAAGCGGTCTCATCTTTTCGATGAGGCCGCTTTTTGAATAGAATAAATTGAAATTTTAGCGAAAATTACATGGGTACTTCTATTAATAGAAGTTGGGTTCCTTTTAATATATGTATCGGGAATTCTTTTGTATCCCAAACACCGATACCATCACGTTTGGACAGCCGTTCTTCCGCCACTGTGATTTCTCCTTCAAGTACGAAGATATATACCCCGTTACCTTCCTGATGCATCTTATATTCGATTGTTTTTTCCGTATCGAAGCTTCCCATAGAGAACCATGCATCTTGTTTGATAGAAGCTGGAGTCTTCCCGTTCGGAGACAGGATTAGCGCCAGTTCATTTGCTTTCAGGAGCGGACGAATATCGAAGTTGTTATACTCCGGTTTGGTGTTTTCAACTCGTGGAAATACCCATATCTGCAGGAATTCCAGTTATTCTTTATCACTGCCATTGTATTCACTGTGATAAATGTCGCTGCCTGTACTCATAACCTGAATATCACCCGGAGTGATGGTTTTTGTGTTTTGTACACTGTCACCATGTTTCAGGTAACCTTTCAGAGGGATGGAAATCACTTCCATATTTTTATGCGGATGTGTATCGAATCCCATAGACGGGTCTACACTGTCATCGTTCAGCACTCGTAATGCTCCGAAATGAATTCTTTCCGGATTATAATAGTTGGCAAAACTGAATGTGTGATGGGTCTTGAGCCAGCCGTGATTGAAATAGCCTCTTGATGAAGCTCTGTCGATTACTTTTTTCATAATCTTCCTTTCTTTTTTAATAGAACTTTGGTGTGCGTCTTATTTGCACTTTACTATTACTAATAACAATGGAAAGGTAGATAAAGTTCTTAACGGGAGATTTAATAAGAAGGGAGCTTTATTTTTTTATTTCAGAAAAAATACATACGTTTGTAACATCATAACAATACCTTTGTGGCCAAAAATAAAGAAAGTATGTACGCAACAGACACTCTAATGGATGAACGGGAAGTGGTTCTCCGTCTGATAGACGGAGATGAAGAGGCCTTTTGCGAACTTTATGCCGCTTATAAGAATCGTTTGCTCTACTTCGCCCTGAAATTCGTCAAGTCGCATGAATTTGCGGAGGATATATTTCAGGATGCGTTTACGGTAGTTTGGCAAACCCGTCGTTTCATCAATCCCGAAGCCTCTTTTTCTTCCTATCTTTATACTATTGTGCGTAATCGTATTTTGAATCAGTTGCGGGATATGGCTAATGAAGATCAGCTGAAAGAGCAGATTCTTTCTCAAGCGATCGATTCAACGAACGAAACGAATAATCATATTCTGCTCAATGATTTGAAAGAGATTATTGCCCGTGCATTGGAGCAATTAACGCCCCGCCAGCGTGAGGTATTTAAAATGAGCCGTGAACTACAGATGTCTCATAAAGAAATAGCCGAAGCATTGGGCGTTTCAGTTCATACAGTGCAAGAACATATTTCTCTTTCTCTAAAAGTGATTCGTTCCTATTTGACTAAATATTCAAGTACATCAGCCGATGTACTTTTGATTCTATTGTGCTTGAATTTATAATAAATGTTAATCACACCCTAGCTCTTTCTTACTTTTGTGTATTACTTATACAAAGGGAAGGAAATTAATATCCTTATTTTGAATATATGATGAAAGATACTAAAACGGAAAAAGATAAATTGCATCGCTATCTGGATGATCTTTATACCCGGGATGATGCTTCACAGTTGTTGCAAAGTATTAAGGATTCAGAAAACCAAGATATATTGGACGAACTGGCAGCAGAGGTTTGGGAAGAATCCGGGAACCTGCAACCTGGTAATGATTTGGAGCGGGAAAAATATAAGAGAGAGGCACGCCAATTACTGAAGCGTATTGAACACAAAAAACGTACATGGTTCCGCCGGGCTTCTGTGGTGGCAGTCAGTACAGCGGCTGTAATAGCCATTATCATAGGGAGTGTCAACTTTTTCCGGTATATGAATGAACGACAGGTCACATTGGCTGAAATTACCACTTCCTTTGGTGAGAAAAGACAAGTGACTTTGCCGGACGGGACTCTTTTGGTTCTGAACTCTTGTTCGCAAGTGCGTTATCCGGATCGTTTTGTTGGAGATCTCCGTGAAGTGGAACTTGAAGGAGAGGGATATTTCCGTGTTGCCCGTAATGAAAAGATGCCATTTGTTGTGAGGACGAAGCGACTGGATGTTCAGGTGTTAGGTACCCGGTTTGATGTAAAATCCTATTCAACAGATGAAATAGTGTCTGTGAGTGTGGAGAGTGGTAAGGTGCAGGTCGATTTGCCGGAAGCGATGATGAGGTTGACTGCTAAAGAACAGGTGCTTATCAATACTGTTTCCGGAGAATATAGTAAGAAAACAGAGGATAGGGGAGTGGCTGTCTGGATGAAAGGTGGGTTACGCTTTTACAGTACACCTATCCGCGATGTGGCAAAAGAACTGGAACGGGTATATAATTGCCGGATTACTTTTGCTCCCGGTCAGGATTTCAACAACTTGATTACCGGCGAACATGATAACAAGAGTCTGGAAGCGGTACTTAAATCCATTGAATTTATCAGCGGTGATATCAAATATAAGAAAGAGGGCATCAATGTACTTCTTTATAAAGAATGAGATGAATAATAGATAATGTTCAACCTTTTAAAAAATAATAGATGAAAACAGCTCCTTCATGAACCTCCCCAAAATGATAGAAGCACTCCAAAGGAATGCCTCTATCCGCAATCCGGACGGATATTCATAAGCTTCGACCCAAATGAATAACGTATCGTGCATTGCTTGTTTTTAATAACTTTAGTCAATTACTAAAACGCACAAATTTATGAATAATCTTCTTATTTGTAAAGGGATAAGTAAAAATAGCTGTTCGTTTTTAGCTTTTTTACTATTCACCTTCATTTTAATAGCTCCGGCTGCTGCTCAGACATTGAAAGAGCATGATATTACGCTTCGTGTGCAAAACGAGCCGGTAGAGAGTGTTTTCAATAAAATCAGCAAACAGACTAATTTTAAGTTTCTCTATGATCAGGAGACGGTGAACAAGGCTCCGAGAGTTTCTTTCGACATTAAAAATGCTTCATTAAAACAGATTCTGGGAGAAATTACTTCCCAGGCCAAGCTTTATTTCAATAGGACCGATCATACAATTGCTGTCAGCAAACAGCCGCTTAAGAAAGAAGAAACTGCTCAACGTGCGCGCACTATCCAGGGAATAGTTGCAGATGATAAAGGAGAACCGGTGATTGGTGCCAGTGTGCAGATTAAGGGAGAAGGCAGTGGTACGATTACCGATATTGACGGACGTTATTCATTAATGAATGTACCGGAGTCTGCAACATTGACTATTTCTTATATTGGATATAAAACGGTAAATATCTCTGCAAAGGATAAAAATACGGCGAAAATCACGTTGGTAGAAGATAGTAAGATGATTGATGAGGTAGTAGTGGTGGGATATGGAGTTCAGAGAAAAAGAGACGTCTCTACTTCTATTTCTTCCGTGAAAGCTGAACAAATTGCGGATGTTTCTGCTTCAGACTTTCGTCAGGCGTTGGCAGGTAAGATGCCGGGGGTACAGGTTACACAGCCAAGTGGTGATCCGGAGGGAAGTGTAAGTATCCGTGTTCGTGGTATCAGTACGGTTAATGCCGGTAGTGATCCTCTTTATATTATTGATGGCGTGCCGGTGGAACGTGGATTTGCCAATCTGAATAATAATGATGTCGAATCTGTGGAAGTTTTGAAAGATGCTTCGTCGGCAGCTATTTATGGTAGTCGCGGTTCCAACGGTGTAATTATTATCACGACCAAGCAGGGACAATCGGAAAAGATGAAAGTGCAGTATGATGGATATTATGGCATCCAGAGTGTTTCGAAGAAACTTTCAATGATGAATGCATATCAGTTTGCCGAATTTGCAAAGGATGGTCATGACAACGCTTATCTGGATGCTAATCCCGGAGGTTCACCGGATGACCCGAATGGAATGCGCCCGAATTCATGGGAACGTATTCCTACCGAACTCTTTCCCTATCTGAATGGTGATAAGGGGTTGACGGATACGGATTGGCAAGATGCTATTTTTCGTACTGCTGCTACTACCAGCCACAATGTTTCTATTTCCGGCAGAGGAAAGACAGTCGGCTATTTCATTTCAGCCAACTATTATGATAAAGAAGGTATTATAATTAATTCCGACTTTAAGAAATATAGTATGCGTATGAATTTGGACGGGAAATATAAAAGACTGAAATTCGGTCTGAATTTCTCTCCTTCCTATTCTACTTCCAATCGGGTAGATGCTTCCGGATCTAATGGTATTGTGCAATCGGCATTGATGATGCCTCCGGTATGGCCGGTGTATAATGCGGATGGCAGCTATAATTATCAGGGAAACGGCTATTGGAGAATTGGGAATGACTATCAGCATAATGCCGTATTGAACCCGGTAGCCATGGCAAACTTACAATCGGATGTCGTAGACCGTATGGCGATTGTCGGAAAAGTTTTTGCTGAATTGGAGTTGTATAAGGGGCTTACTTATAACATTTCTTTTGGTGGCGATTATTATGGTTCGCATAATGACCAATATCGTTCTTCGGAACTTCCTTTATTGGGACAAAAGTATTATGATGTAAAGTCAAATCCGACAGCCTACAGTTCATCAGGTTTTTATTTCAACTGGTTAGTGGAGAATAAAATCAATTATAACACAACGATTAAAGATGCTCATTCTATCAATGTGGTCTTAGTACAGTCGGCTCAAAAAGAGACATATAAAGGAGATAATGTGACGGCGACCGATTTCCCGAACGACTATATACAAACAATTTCCGGAGGTACGGTGACGAAAGGTGCATCTGATAAAACCCAATGGACGATTGCTTCTTATCTGGCGCGTATGCAGTATAGCTATAAAGGTAAATATATGGCTTCGGCAGCTATTCGTGCAGACGGTTCTTCCCGTTTTGGCAAGAATAACCGGTGGGGATATTTTCCTTCAGCTTCTTTGGCGTGGAGAATAAGCGGAGAAGACTTCTTTATGAAGGCTAAGTGTCTGTCGTTTGTTGATGATTTGAAGTTAAGAGCGAGTTATGGAGTGACCGGTAACTTCCAGATTGGCAATTATGATCATTTGTCTCTGATGGCTTTGGATAATTATGTGCTTGGCACAGGTAACGGACAATTGGTGAATGGTTATAAGCCAAGTACCATAAAGAATGAAGATTTGAGTTGGGAAAAGAATGCGATGGTGAATGTGGGTGTTGATTTGCAGATGTTCAAAGGATTGCTGGGACTGACTGTGGATTATTATAATACCAATACCTCTAATATGTTGTTGAATGTACCAGTTCCCCACCTGACCGGATATAGCACTGCATTGATGAATATCGGTAAAGTGAATAATAGGGGATGGGAAGTTGCTTTGACCTCACAGAAGAATATAACTAAAGATTTCGGTTATTCGTTTAATGCTAATTATGCCACTAATACGAACGAAGTGAAGGCACTCGGTCCGGGTAATGCTCCTATCATATCTACCGGTAGCGTAGATCATGCTTATTACATAACGAAAGTCGGTGAACCCATCGGATGTTATTATCTGTTGGTGCAGGATGGAATTTTCTCCAATGAAGAAGAATTAAAAAAGTATCCTCATTTCAGCAATACCCAGCCGGGAGATTTCCGCTTTGTGGATGTAGACGGGGATGGAGTGATGGATTTGGATAAAGATCGTACAATCGTGGGTAACTATATGCCCGATTTTACCTATGGGTTTGGTGGTAAAGTCTGGTTTAAGGGATTTGACCTTGATTTTAATTTTCAAGGAGTATATGGCAATGAGATTCTGAATCTGAATCGTCGTTACATTGATAATCTGGAAGGTAATACCAATGGCACCACTATAGCCTTGAATCGTTGGAAAAGTCCGGAAGATCCGGGAAACGGTCAGGTGAACCGTGCCAACCGTAAGTCAAAGGGGTATAATGGTCGTACTTCAACCTGGCATCTGGAAGATGGTTCTTATCTGCGACTGCAGAATGTGACACTAGGATATACCTTGCCGAAGAACCTGACTCAACGCTTTTTCGTGGAAAAATTAAGAGTTTACGTTTCCGGACAAAATTTATGGACTTCGACTAATTATAGCGGATATAATCCGGAAGTAAATGCACGTCCGAGTAATTCTCTTTCACCGGGTGAGGATTATGGAACTTATCCATTAGCTAAAACATTCTTGTTTGGGCTAAACATAACACTTTAATCATCCTTTAAAATACACGTTATATGAAAAAATATAAACTAATACTATTCCTATCAACTGCCTTGTTATCAGTTGCTTGTACAGATAGTTTCTTCGATTTGGAACCGAGTAGCAGTGTGCCTACCGACAAGGTATATAAGACAGCGGAAGATTTTAATGTAGCTGTGATAGGATGTTACTCCAAATTGCAGACACAAGTTTCCTATTTTACAGAGTGTTGCGAATATCGGAGTGATAATTTGACATTGAGTGCGCCCACTGCCGGAACACAAGACCGTTATGATATCGATCAGTTTGCAGATAAAGCCTCTAACGGAATTTTGGAAGATGCCTGGGCGAACTTTAATAATGGAGTCTATCGTTGCAATCTTGTATTAGATAGAATTGATGAGGCCAACTTCGACGCAACTCTGAAAAAACAATATAAGGGCGAAGCTCTTTTTATCCGTGCCCTTACTTATTTTAATATGTATCGTTTATGGGGAGGGATACCGATGACTAATAAAGTGGTGACGGTGGCTGAAGCTCTTAAAATCGGGCGCAGTTCCGATCAACAGGTTTATGATTTTCTTGTCGGTGATTTGAATCAGGTTATTAATGAAAATATGTTGCCGTCTTCTTATACAAGTGCCGATATGGGACGAGTGACTTCCGGTGCTGCAATGGCATTGCTCGGCAAGATTTACCTGACTTTCCATAAATGGACGGAGGCTCGCAATGTGCTATCTCAACTAGTGGGTCGGTATTCTTTAATGACTACTCCCGAACAAGTGTTTGACGTGAACAATAAAATGAATGATGAGATTATTTTTGCTGTTCGCTTTAATAAAGATGTTGAAGGAGAAGGACATGGATATTGGTTCTCTATTATTAATCTGACTGATGATACCAATCAGACAAAGTCTCTGAAAGAGTGCTACAAAGATGGGGATAAGCGCAAGAATCTGATTACCTATGTAAAGGTGGAAGATAAAGTATGCGTGATGAATAAATTTAAAGATGTCAAAAGTGCGACCTATAATACAGTCGGTAATGACCAGATTATTCTCCGTTATGCCGATGTGCTGTTAATGTACGCCGAAGCTTTGAATGAAATCAGTTATAGTAATTTGCAAAATTCAGAAGCTATGGTTGCTTTGAATGCTGTGCATACTCGTGCCGGATTGTCTCCGCTTCAGATAACAGAGCTTCCCGATCAGGATAGCTTCCGTAAAGCGATTATGTTGGAACGTCAGCAGGAGTTTCCTTATGAAGGACAGCGTTGGTTCGATTTGGTACGTATGGGAGGTGCTAAGGAGGCTATGAAAGCAGAAGGACATATTATTCAGGACTATCAATTCCTGTATCCTATTCCAAAAACGGAGTTGGAAAGAATAAACAACACAGAACTGTTGTGGCAGAATACGGGATATTAATAGGATTAAACTAAAAGAAATCAAACGATGAAAAAAATACTATATAGCTTGTTGTTTATTTTCACGGTAGTCTTTACTGCTTGTGAAGAAGATCTGCCAAAGGCAAGTTTCGATTTATATGAACTGAAGTCACTAACGGCAACAGCCGGAGATATGAATGTGACTCTTTCCTGGGAAGCATACGAGAATGCCCGTCCGAATGAATATTTGATTCTTTGGACTTCCGGATCATCAGAAGCGGAAGGAGGCGAGATGACTGTGGATGCAAAAACAATGACTGCCACTATCAATAATCTGGTGAACGATGTTGCTTACACTTTTTCTGTGCAACCTCGTTATGAGGGAGGATTGGCCAGTAAAACTACTGCTGCCTGTACACCGAAGAATGCAAGATATCCGATTTCTGATCTGACGGCAGCAGCCGGCAATGAAAGAGTGCGTTTGAGATGGACGAAACCTGCGAGTGAACGTTTCACTCGCTATCAGGTTACCGTGAATCCCGGTAATCAGATTATCAATCTGGATGATACTTCATTGGAAGAATACATCGTTGATGGTTTGACTAACGATCAGGAATATACATTTAATGTAGCCTGTGTTTATCCTACAGGCAATTCTATTGCGGTGGAAACTTCTGCTACTCCCGGATTGATCTATCCTATTCTCGCTAGTACGGAACTGGTTGTGTGGGAGCCTTCTACCTTTGCTTATAACGATATGTATTTCATGGCTGGTGAAGTGAAATCGGTAAGTTGGGATTTTGGTGATGGTACGACATCGGGAGAAAACAATCCGGTGCATGCTTTTACTACTACCGGTACTTATACAGTGGCTGTAACGGTGACTTATGTTAATAATACCACCGAGTCGGGCAGTCTGACTGTCACGGTCGGCAATTATAAATGGAATTCTGTCGATTTGAACTTCGGTGGACTTACCGGATATGTAAAGACCTCCAATCCGGTGTTCTCTCCGGATGGAAAAACAATGTATATCCCGACATCTACTCCTGCGGGTCATTTATTTGCTATTGACGTAGTGAGCGGTGAATTCAAGTGGGTGTTTGCTATCAGTCAGATAACTTATGGCGGAGGTGCGTTGGTGGCTCCTGATGGTACAATCTATCAGTGTGTAAGAAATGCCACTATTAATAATGTATATGCTATTAATCCGAACGGAACTCAAAAGTGGGCAGTAAAATTGGATGCTGCGATAGGAGCTTTCCCTGCATTGTCGGCCGATGGTGTTCTTTACTGTCTCACCAATAAGAGTACGTTGTATGCGCTGGATGCATCCAGTGGTGCTATTAAATGGCAACAATCGCTTGACGGAGCAACCGGTAGTGCTGTGGCTATTGATAAAGCCGGAAATGTTTATGCAGGTACAAGTGCAGCCATTTATTCTTTTAAATCGAATAAAGAGCAGAATTGGAAATTGGAAGAAGTGAATGTGACAGAACAGGCTACGTTTGCTTTGAAGGATCAGGTACTTTATGCGACTTTGAAAAACGGAGGACTCGTTGCTGTTGATATGACAAACGGAACAAAGAAATGGACGTATCCGACTACAAAAGGAGATGCTTATTTCCCGATTGCTGATAAAAATGGCAATGTCTATTTTACTGAAAAAGGATCGCAGACTGTTCATGCAGTAAATGCCAGCGGATCTAAAATCTGGGAGAAAAATGTGGGTAACAATTTGAACTACAGTGGAGGTGCTTTGAGTACGGATGGTATTCTTTATATAGGTACCCAATCGAATAACAAAGTGCTGGGACTTGACATCACTAATGGAAACATTGTTTTTGAAGAGACTGTGGGACAACAGGTCATGGCAGCTGTTAGCATTGGTCCGGACAGACGGCTTTATTGCGGAACGATCGGATCTAATAATATCGGTTCGATAAAGGCTTTTGCTGTCAATAAGACATTAGCAACAGACTCCTGGAGTATTCGTGGTGGTGATATTCAAGGTACAAACCGTCAAAAGTAAGCGATAATGAGAGTTCCTGTTTTTATCTTATTTATGGCGATGACAATGGGTTTATATGCACAGAAATATAAAGTAGGTACGACTACAGCTTTGTGGAAAGTACCTGCTTCCACAGACTTTTCTCAAGCCCGGTCTGTGGGGGTAGAGTATGTGGAAGTAGCATTTAACCAGTGTTATAGAGGAGTTCCGGCAGATGAAGTTGTTCCTCGTATCCGGGATATGAAAGCAAAAATTGATAGTGCCGGTATCAAGGTCTGGTCTATACATCTTCCTTTCTCACGCACGTTGGATATATCGGTGCTGGATGAAAAGAAAAGGAAAGAAAATGTAGATTTTATGGCGGAGATGATTGGACAGTGCGCTCAGTTTCAGCCGAAATGTTTGGTACTGCATCCTAGTTCCGAGCCTATTGCTGACAGTATTCGGGCACAAAGAATAACTAACGCTTCCAGGTCTATCGCTTATCTGAAAAAATATGCGGATCAAATAGGAGCACAGTTGTGCATCGAAAATCTGCCGAGAACTTGTCTGGGTAATACTCCTGAAGAGCTTTTGGAAATAATCAAAGATACTCCGGGTGTGAAGGTTTGTTTTGATACCAATCATTATACTAAAGGGACGACAGGGCATTTTGTAGAAACTGTTGGTGAACGTATAGGTACTATACACGCTTCGGACTTTGATTTTGTCAACGAGTGTCATTGGCTTCCTACACAAGGTGACATTCAATGGGGAAAGTTAATGCATGCACTCGAAGGAATCGGCTATGAAGGGGTTTTCATGCATGAAGCTACCAAAGACCATGAAAACGACAATACGCGTCCGACACCGGAACGGGTGGTTGAGACTTTCAATAAAATAATTAATGACTATAAAAATCAGAAATAAGATGGATATAATAAGAAAAATACAATATTTACTGTTTTGTCTTTTGGCAATAGGTTTTGTTGCTTGTGATGATGATGACAACAACAGTACCGAAACTGGTCATGAAGGAATTCTTACGCAATTGGCAGAGGAAGTAGATGCCACTGCACAACAGTTGTGGAGTTCTTCTCCTTTGATTGTCAATACCGGACGTACCACTACTTTGACCAAGATCCAGGGATATGCGGATAAGTGTAAAGATGATTATTTCATCAGTTATCTGAATGGCTTCGATCAGGCAAGTACGAGTATGGAAAAGTGTGATCCGATTATCTATTTTTATCGGAGTGCATTTGATCGTGTAATGGATGGAATTAAAAACTCAAAAGTAGAAAATGGTACGGCAGCGATCTGGTTACTCTATAATATGGGGTATGTGGTAAAAACTCCGTCAGGATGTTTTGCTATTGACATTTCTCATCGTTGGGCGAAAGAGCTGGCACCTTATATTGATTTTCTCTGTGTTACACACAAGCACTCCGATCATTATAGTAATGATCTTATCCAGGCTATGTTTGATTTAGGTAAACCGGTGTTATCCAACTATTTGAAAGACACGACATATCCTTATACTGCAAAGGGGGATAAAGATTATGAAATTGGAAAATTCAAGATTAAAACCTGTATCACTGACCATAACAATGCCGGGTTATCTAATTTTGTGACTGTGTTTTCGATCGATTGTGGGGAAGATACCGGTAATTTCGTTTTTATGCATGTAGGAGACTCTAACTATAAACCGGAACAATATACGAATCTGGCTTCTCATGTGAATGTTTTGATACCGCGTTATGCTCCCAATGCTCTGACCGAAAATAATATTCTGGGTTCAGGTGCGGGACAGGTGGAGCCCGATTATGTCTTGTTATCACATATCTTGGAACTGGCTCATGCAGGTGTTGATGAATCAAGATGGTCATTGGATATGGCACTCGAACGGGCTTCGAAGATTAACTGTGAACAGACTTATGTACCAATGTGGGGAGAAAAACTAGTCTGGAAAAACAATAAACTGAACTAAAATTCTTAATGCTTGAACTTATGAAACGGATATGTAACTTCATACTTCTTCTGTGTTTGGTGCAACTGGCTGTTGCTCAAAATAGAATAGCTGAAATCAGAGAAAATCTGCTGGGAAATCATCCAGATAAAATATTGGTTGTATCCCACCGGGCTGACTGGCGTAATGCACCGGAAAACTCATTGCAAGGTATACAGAATTGCATTGATATGGGTGTCGATATGGTGGAGATCGATTTGAAACGAACCAAAGACGGACATTTAGTAGTGATGCATGATAAAACGATCAATCGTACCATGTCTGGAAAAGGACTGGTGGAAGATTATACATTGGCCGAATTGAAAGCAATGCGTCTTAAAAATGGAGTAGCTTGTAAGACAAGACATCAGATTCCTACATTGGAAGAAGTGATGTTGCTCTGCAAAGGTAAGATCATGGTAAATATTGATAAGGGGTATGATTATTTTCAGGAAGCTTATATTGTACTCGAAAAGACGGGAACGGTTGACCAGTGTGTTATCAAAGCCGGCCTTCCTTATGAACAAGTGAAAGCCGAAAACGGTGCTGTATTGGATAAAGTGATTTTTATGCCTATTGTACAGTTGCATAAAAAAGGAGCCGAAGCTATTATTGACAGTTACAAGACTCACATGAAGCCTGCTGCTTATGAGTTAGTGTTTGATAATGATAGTCCTGAGGTGCTTAACCTGATAAAAAAAGTGCGTGATACGGGTTCTAAGTTGTTTATAAACTCTCTTTGGCCCGAATTATGTGGTGGTCATGATGACGACCGTGCAGTAGAACTTCATCAACCGGATGAAAGCTGGGGATGGATCATTAATCAGGGAGCCAAATTAATTCAAACTGACCGTCCTGCCCTCTTATTGGAGTATCTGCGCAAAAAGAAACTTCACGACTAAATAGACTTTTTCATGTTGAAACAACTTATAAACTTTTACAAGGTCTCTTCACCGAGACCTTGTAACGGGGAAGCTTTGTCTTCATCCGGCTCACAACATCTTCATTCCGATGCCCGTCGTCTGAAATACCTGAAATGGTCTACTTTTCTTTCAGCCACTTTCGGTTACGGCATGTACTATGTTTGTCGTCTTAGCCTGAATGTCGTGAAGAAGCCCATCGTAGATGAAGGAATTTTCTCCGAAACGGAACTGGGAATTATCGGTTCGGTATTGTTCTTTACTTACGCCCTTGGAAAATTTACGAATGGTTTTCTGGCTGACCGTAGCAATATCAACCGCTTTATGACTACCGGTTTACTGGTAACTGCTTTAGTGAACTTGTGCCTGGGTTTTACCCATTCTTTTATTCTGTTTGCTCTCCTTTGGGGGATTAGTGGCTGGTTTCAGTCTATGGGTGCTGCTTCTTGTGTAGTGGGACTTTCCCGTTGGTTCACGGACAAAGAACGGGGTTCCTATTACGGGTTTTGGTCTGCCAGCCACAATATCGGTGAAGCGTTGACCTTCCTAATTGTTGCATCTATCGTTAGTGTATTGGGGTGGAGATACGGTTTCTTTGGTGCCGGTATTGTTGGTTTGCTTGGTGCTTTAATTGTGTGGAAGTTCTTCCATGACACTCCCGAGAGTCAGGGCTTTCCTCCTGTGAATGCTCCCAAACAGAAAGAGGAGATGAGTGTGGCGGAAACGACAGACTTTAATAAAGCCCAACGCCAGGTATTGATGATGCCTGCCATCTGGATACTGGCTCTTTCGAGTGCTTTTATGTATATCAGTCGCTATGCTATCAATAGCTGGGGTGTTTTTTATCTGGAAGCGCAAAAGGGATATTCCACACTGGATGCCAGCTTCATTATTTCCATCTGTCCGGTCTGTGGTATCGTAGGTACCATATTTTCGGGTGTTATTTCTGACAAGTTATTTGGCGGTCGTCGAAATGTTCCCGCCCTGATTTTCGGATTGATGAATGTTCTTGCACTTAGCCTGTTCTTGTTGGTTCCCGGCGTACACTTCTGGATAGATGTGTTGGCCATGGTTCTTTTCGGTTTGGGTATCGGAGTTCTCATTTGTTTTCTGGGTGGCCTTATGGCAGTCGATATTGCTCCCCGTAATGCGTCGGGAGCAGCATTGGGGGTAGTCGGCATTGCCAGTTATATTGGGGCCGGATTACAGGATGTAATGAGTGGTGTTCTGATAGAGGGGCAGAAGACGGTTCAGAATGGAGTCGATGTTTATGATTTCACTTATATCAATTGGTTCTGGATAGGAGCGGCTCTGCTGTCGGTATTCTTTGCATTATTGGTTTGGAATGCAAAATCAAAAGAGTCAGATTAGTTTCAGGTATATTAGGTTAGATTGAAAAACACTTGTTTCCAAAAGAGGATAACAAGTGTTTATTTTCAATGGTATCGGTTTTTATTTCGGGAAGTTCGTAGCTACGATTCTTCCCGAAATGTTTTATCATATTTACCTCGTCTCTACCAGCCAACGATTGATATTGCGAGTTTCCGCACTAAATTCCACTCCGATTTTTATTATTTCCCGATGGTCTTTCTGATAAGGAATCAGATATCCTTTCTCGTCAATTTGCTTCATCGCTTCTTCTGCTGTTCCATTTAATTTGAACTCAAACACATAGACATATTTCGGCGTTTTAACCATAGCATCGGCACGTCCACGGGTGCTGCGCACTTCCGCTTCCGTGAATTGTCCCATCAATTTGAATACGAGATAGAAGATAACCTGATAGTGGCGTTCAGTCTGGTCATTCAATTCATACGGAATATCGGCAAAGAAAGCTTCCAGACGGGTGAGGAAAGATTCGTAATCACCTTTCTCCAATTCATCAATGAATTTTCCAATATAAAATCCCTGATCATTGTTCTTCATCGGAGTGTAGAATGGCACAAGAAAGTTAATGAATCCGTAACGTACCTCATCGTTAGGAAAGTCAAGTAAATAATTATTGAACCGTCTGTCGTAATCCTTAATAGTCAAATATCCACTTTGATAAATCAGCGGTACGGGATTATTAGCATCCATTCTGTATTCTGCAAAAGAAGATGCAGGTGCTTCTATGCCATTTAATAAAGTACGGAGATCATACTCACTTTTTTGCAGTAGTTCAACCAAAAATGTCGGTGTGCCAGTCTGGAACCAATAGCTACCCAACTCCAGTTTGCTGAAAGCATTCAACACACTGAACGGATTGAATACTCCTGCACCATCCGGATGAAAATGATAGCCGTCATAGTTGCGTTCCATTGCTGTGACTACCTCTTCTGGAGTCTGATGATTTTTGTGCCCGAAAACTTCAATTTCGGGTTCGAAAGTACTCTTTAGTTCTTCACGGGTGATGCCGCAAAGTGTGGCGTAAGAATAGTCGAGACTAATATCATTCAACTGATTCAAATCGCTGAATACGCTGACTTGTGAGAACTTCGTAACTCCGGTCAGGAAAACAAAACGGAGATATGCGTCGGCGCTTTTTAGTACTCCATAAAAGGCTTTTAATGTCTGACGATAGTCTTCGAATAATTTCGGACGGGTAATAGCCTGCAAAAGCGGTTTGTCGTATTCGTCCACCAATACGACGACACCTTTTCCTGTTTTCAAGGAAGCTTGTTCGATTACATAACTAAAGCGCTCCTCAGGGCTACGGTCTTTTTTCTCATTGCCGTAAATAGCTTCCCATTTTTCTAAATATTGGTTTAGCATTGCAATTAAATCTGCTGCCGTTTCATATTTTTTGGCATTCAGATCAAGATGTAGAACAGGATGTTGTTCCCATTTCGTCTCCAGTTGTTCAATAGCCAAACCATCGAATAGCTCTTTTTTTCCTTGAAAATAAGCATCGAATGTAGAAATTAATAAGCTTTTACCAAAGCGACGCGGTCTGCTTAGAAAATATGGTTTTCCTAGGTTAGCCATACGCCATACAAGTGCAGTTTTATCCACATAAAGATAATTGTCCTTCCGTATCCCTTCGAATGTTTGTATTCCAATAGGAAGTTTACGCATCAAGTTGTCCATATCCGATGATTTTAGAGTTTCTTACGCAAAGATACAATATGCAAATGAGAATTTAGACAGAATACGAATATAATCTTTTCAGAATCTTTTCAGTATCATGCTTTTTCTTTGCGTAGAATAATTTACTATCTTTGCTACTTTAACCCGAAAATCAATGAGTAGAATATTATTAAATACTAAGACTTGGCTATTATTTGCGCTGTTGCTTGGAATATCATTTTCTGCATGGGCACAAAGTGACGATTTCAATACATGGACTAAATTCAAGGTAAATCATAAGATAGATTCCCGGTTTTCAGTTTCAGGTGATTTGGAATTGCGCATGAAAGATGATGTGAGTAAATTGGATCGTTGGGGGCTGACTGTTGGCGGAAGTTACCGACCCTATTCATTTTTGAATCTGGGGGTTGGCTATGAAACCCATCTTCGGAATTTGGGTGACTCGGACTGGAAGTTCAGGCATCGCTATCATATAACTGCTACTGTCAGTTTTCGTTATCAATGGTTGAAAGTAGCTGTAAGGGAAAGATTTCAGCAGACTTTTGATCGTGGCAACTCTGAAACTCGTTTGCGTTCCCGCTTGAAATTATCTTATGCTCCTACAAAAGGAATTGTTTCTCCCTATTTCTCTGTTGAAATCTATCAGAGTTTGGATGACGTTTCTTTTTGGAGAGCCGATCGTATGCGTTATCGTCCCGGAGTAGAAATAGCTTTGGCCAAACGTTGGTCGTTGGATGCATTCTATTGTTATCAATATGCATCTTCGCAAGGCAGACACATTGCCGGAATAGAAGTGGGATATTCTTTCTGAAATTAGCAGGCTCTTAATATAATAATGTGAGAGTTTAATTCTTTGTTCCTGACTAGTCGTTTGTAACTTGTTGATTGTTTGCGTTATAGATGAAAATGTGAAATTTTCCTATAGAAACTATACTCCGACTTAATATAATTATATACTTTTGCTTTCAAGACATCAAAATGATATCTTGAAATTGATGATTCCTCAGTACAACAGACGTGTTGTTCAGTATCCCATAACCGAAAGCGAATACTTCCTCTTATGCTATTCTTTCTGTTCAATCAAAAGTTTCTATTGGGAAATTAAAAAATAAATATGATGAAACTATTTTATAACCTACAAAGGGGCGTGGGTTTACTTGTTTTTTGTACTATCTTGCTTAGTGCTTGTGTGAACCATATTTCGGAAGAAGAGGAGGATAGTGTTAATAATGGAGATATTCCATTGAAATTTATTGCCGATATTCGTGAATCAGTTGGTACCCGTATGGCAAATAATAACTTTGCTGAAGGGGATGAAGTCGGTCTGTTTGCTCTTGCCGGAACCACTACAATGCAAGAAGAACGTTATGTGGATAATCTTCATTTCATACGTTCATCCAATGGTGAGTTTGAATCTAACGAGTCGGTATACTATCCGGATGATGGAGTTACATTGAATTTAATCAGTTATTATCCTTATCAAAAGAGTGGCGTGGGGATAGGGGAGAGTACCATGCAGGTGGCGGTTTCAACGACTCAAAATATTCCTGACGATTATTCACATTCTGATTTCCTAATTGCTTCTAAAGAAGAGGTCTTAGCCAGTAAGGAGGCGGTCGCTCTGACCTATAATCATCAGTTTTTTCGTCTGAAAATTGTTCTTATTCCTGGAGAGGGGGAGAATTTGGAAGATATGTTATCCGTTAAGCCTACGCTTTCGGTGAGTGGCTTTTATACTAAAACAAGTTATGATTTTCAGAAAAAGACTTTCTCTGGTTATTCCGAAGAGAAAGATATTATTCCTGCAGGAGAATGGGAGATAAAAGACGGACGACTGATAGGAAAGGAATTTATTTTGATACCGCAGGAGGCGACTTCGGGATACCAATACATAACGTTGGAAGCTGCAGGAAAGCTATATACAAGCCCATTACTATCTACTTTACAATTAAAAAGTGGAAAGCAGCGCGAATTGGAAATAAAGTTTGTATCAGCCGAAGATGTATTAATGAGCAAAGTGAATGGGGAAATCGGAGATTGGGACGGAACCGAAATAGATCATACAGAATCAGTCACGCTTCATAAATACATAGATGTTTCGAAGTTAACTTTTGAAAAGTCGAATGTGTATAAAGTGTTACATTCGGGAAAGCAAGTAGCCGAAATATGTAAGGAGTATCTTGTTACTCCGGAATTTTCTTCGCAGGCAATCGTTGCCTATCCGATGAAAAAAGATGGTAGTGTGGACTTATCTCAAGGTGTTGTAGCACAGTTGCTAGGGAAATCCGGAAAAGTGAATGGAGGAAGCGTATCATGGAATATGGAAGATTACTCATTGGCCTATGTTGACGGAACTTTGCCGATTCGTAATAATGTATATGTGATGGCAAACGGAACCGTTTCTTTATCTGTTACGACAGCAGATGACGTACTATCTGTTTTGGTTTTGGAAGATATCGTTCGTGATGTACGTGGAGGAATCATTCATAATTATCCGTTAGTGAAGATTGGAACACAATATTGGATGCGGGATAATCTGGAGGCATCTTCGTATGTTGGCGGTGAAGCACTTCCCAGACTGGATGCAGTGACAGCGAATGTTGTCGGATATCTGCAATCTACTGCGGAACACTATTTTTATACAGCTAATGTAGTACTTTCTAATAAAATTCTACCTATTCATTGGAGTATACCGGATTGGAAAGACTGGAACATTTTAAAAGACTATCTGAATGGAGAGGCTTCTTTGCTGAAATCAGGTACTTGGTTACCTTTGAAAGCGGGAGAACAGGTACAGCCTGCAACTAATTTATCCGGTTTTAATGGAATACCTGTAGGAATGTATGTGGGGGCTTTTCAAACTGATTACGAGAAAAAACATCTGGCATATTGGACACTGGATAATGCAAATGCCGCTATCGATATCAAGGTTTTCTATCTGAAAAGTGATACGGATATCATTGAAGAATCTAATGCAGGTGTTGATACAAAAGCCTTTGCCATTCGTTGCATCAGAAAGTAAATCGACGAAAAAGGCTTCTCTTTTCCATAAATTGCTTATATTTGGGAAGTAAAACTAACTAAAAGAGAGAACTATGAAGAAGATAATAAACCCCTGGAAAGGTTTGGAAGGGTACAACTGCTTTGGTTGTGCTTCCAATAATGAAGCCGGATTAAAAATGGAATTTTACGAAGATGGTGACGAAGTGGTAAGCATTTGGAAACCACGTCCCGAATATCAAGGCTGGATTGATACCTTGCATGGCGGTATTCAAGCTGTCTTGATGGATGAAATCTGTGCCTGGGTTATACTTCGTAAACTACAAACCACGGGGGTGACGTCGAAGATGGAAACTCGTTACCGAAAATCGATTGATACCAAAGATTCTCATATCGTATTACGCGCGTCTATTAAAGAGGTAAAGCGGAACATCGTTATTGTTGAAGCAAAGTTATATAATAAGGATGGAGAAGTCTGTACAGAATCAGTTTGTACTTACTTTACTTTCTCGAAAGAAAAGTCGAAAGATGAAATGCATTTTTCGAAATGTGATGTAGAATCGGAAGAGATATTACCATTAATTTGAAATAAAAACTTAAGTTTTTGTGATAAATGTTTGGTAGTATCAAACAAATACTTTACTTTTGTCGCAGTTAATAAAAGAAATATGAAATATACAGCTACACATCATCATCATCATTTTCCTAACGAATAATCGGTGGGCGTGGATGATATTGTGTATAACTATATAAACGATAACGAAGGCTTACCGAATGCGGTAAGCCTTTTTTGTTTTTCAACGCAGATTGTATTTGTAATTAATAATTAGTAATTAAATAAAGTCATGTTAAGAATCGCAGTACAAGCCAAAGGACGTCTCTTCGAAGAGACAATGGCACTTTTAGAAGAGTCAGATATCAAGTTAAGCACTACTAAACGTACCTTGTTGGTACAGTCTTCTAACTTTCCTATCGAAGTTCTATTTCTTCGTGATGATGATATTCCGCAAACGGTAGCTACCGGGGTGGCTGATTTGGGAATTGTTGGTGAGAACGAGTTTATGGAAAAGGAGGAAGATGCGGAAATTGTCAAACGTCTGGGATTCAGCAAATGTCGTCTGTCACTGGCTATGCCGAAGGATATTGAATATCCCGGTTTGTCATGGTTTGAAGGCAAGAAGATTGCTACCTCTTATCCGGTTATTCTTCGTAACTTCCTGAAAAAAAATAGCGTAAATGCCGAAATACATGTGATAACCGGTTCGGTAGAGGTGTCTCCGGGTATTGGATTGGCTGATGCCATTTTTGATATTGTAAGTTCCGGTTCTACTTTGGTCAGCAACCGCTTGAAAGAAGTGGAAGTTGTAATGAAGTCGGAAGCATTGTTGATTGGCAACAAGAACATGAGCGAAGAGAAAAAAGAAGTGCTCGAAGAATTGCTGTTCCGTATGAACGCAGTAAAAACGGCTGAAGATAAAAAATATGTATTGATGAATGCTCCAAAAGACAAACTGGAAGAAATCATAGCTGTATTGCCCGGTATGAAGAGTCCTACAGTGATGCCATTGGCACAGGAAGGCTGGTGTTCTGTTCATACAGTACTTGATGAAAAACGTTTTTGGGAAATTATCGGAAAATTGAAAGGACTGGGAGCAGAAGGTATTTTGGTACTGCCGATTGAAAAGATGATTGTATAAATAGATAGGAACGAAAATTCGTTCCTGATAAAATATGAACCATGAAATTGATTAAATATCCCTCAAAAGAGCAATGGACAGAACTTTTGAAACGTCCGGCACTAAATACGGAAAGTTTGTTCGATACTGTTCGTTCTATTATAAATAAGGTAAGGACAGAAGGCGATAAAGCAGTATTGGAATATGAGGCTGCTTTTGATAAAGTAACCTTGTCCGCACTTGCTGTGACTCCTGAAGAGGTTCAAGCCGCCGGGACATTAGTAAACGATGAACTGAAAGCTGCCATTTCTTTAGCTAAACAAAACATTGAAACATTCCACTCTTCCCAGCGTTTTGTCGGGAAGAAGGTAGAGACAATGAATGGGGTAACTTGCTGGCAAAAATCAGTGGGAATCGAAAAGGTCGGCTTATATATTCCGGGTGGAACAGCACCGCTTTTCTCGACTGTATTAATGTTGGCTGTTCCGGCTAAAATCGCAGGATGCAAGGAAATCGTACTTTGTACGCCTCCCGATAAAAATGGAAATATTCATCCGGCTATCCTTTTTGCTGCGCAACTGGCAGGTGTCAGCAAAATATTCAAGGCTGGTGGTGTGCAAGCTATTGCCGCTATGGCCTATGGAACGGAGAGTGTACCCAAAGTATATAAGATATTTGGCCCCGGCAATCAATATGTGACAGCTGCCAAACAGTTAGTAAGCCTGCGTGATGTAGCTATTGATATGCCTGCCGGTCCTTCAGAAGTGGAAGTCTTGGCTGATGCATCTGCCAATCCGGTTTTTGTAGCAGCAGATCTTTTGTCACAGGCAGAGCACGGAATAGATAGCCAGGCTATATTGATTACCACTTCCGAGAAACTTCAAACAGAGGTGATGGAAGAAGTGGAGCGTCAATTAGCAGAACTTCCCCGTCGTGAAATTGCGGCGAAATCACTGGAGAATAGTAAATTGATTTTAGTGAAGGATCTGGATGAAGCATTGGAACTGACTAACGCGTATGCTCCGGAACATCTAATCATAGAAACGGAGAACTATATGGAAGTGGCCGAACGTGTGATAAATGCAGGTTCTGTCTTCTTAGGTTCATTAACTCCCGAGAGTGCCGGCGACTATGCTTCCGGAACGAATCACACCTTGCCGACCAACGGTTATGCCAAAGCCTATAGTGGTGTAAGTCTGGATAGTTTTATCCGTAAGATTACATTTCAGGAAATTCTCCCGGAAGGAATAAAAGCTATCGGTCCTGCTATTGAAGAGATGGCGGCTAATGAACAGCTGGATGCACATAAAAATGCCGTCACAGTTCGTCTCAAAGCAATTCAAAATTTATAATTTAAAACTTAAAGAAGTGAAAACGTTACAAGAACTAACCCGACCGAATATCTGGAAATTAAAACCCTACTCTTCGGCACGAGATGAATATAAAGGAGTTACAGCCTCTGTTTTCCTGGATGCAAACGAAAACCCCTACAATACACCTCATAACCGCTATCCGGATCCTATGCAGTGCGAACTGAAGACGTTGTTGTCGAAAATCAAAAAAGTATCCCCCGAGCATATTTTTCTTGGAAACGGTAGCGATGAAGCCATCGACTTGGTTTTTCGTGCATTCTGCGAACCGGGAAAAGATAATGTCGTAGCCATCGACCCTACTTATGGTATGTATCAGGTTTGTGCCGATGTGAACAATGTGGAATATCGGAAAGTATTACTGGATGATGACTTCCAGTTCTCTGCCAATAAACTGCTGGCGGCTACCGACGAACACACCAAATTGATTTTCCTTTGCTCGCCTAATAACCCGACAGGTAATGATTTGCTTCGTTCTGAAATTGTAAAGGTACTTTGTCAGTTCGAAGGATTGGTGATGTTGGATGAGGCTTACAATGATTTTTCCCAGGCTCCGTCTTTCCTCGAAGAGCTGGATAAATATCCCAACCTTGTCGTATTCCAAACATTCTCCAAGGCTTGGGGATGTGCTGCAATTCGCTTGGGAATGGCTTTTGCTTCCAAAGAAATTATAGACATTCTTAGTAAAATCAAATATCCCTATAATGTCAATCAGTTGACTCAACAACAAGCTATTTCTATGTTGCATAAGCACTATGAGATAGAACGTTGGGTGAAAACGTTGAAGGAAGAGCGTGATTATCTGGAAGCGGAATTTGAAAAACTTCCATGTACCATTAAACTGTTCCCGTCCGATGCGAATTTCTTTTTGGCAAAAGTGACGGATGCCGTGAAAATCTATAATTATTTGGTAGGGGAAGGAATAATAGTGCGTAATCGCCATAACATTTCACTTTGCTGCAACTGTTTGCGTGTGACTGTCGGTACTCGTGTCGAAAATAATACCCTATTGGCAGCTCTTAAAAACTATCAAGGATAATTTATGAAGAAGAAAGTATTATTTATCGATAGAGATGGCACGTTGGTGATCGAACCTCCTGTAGATTACCAACTCGACTCATTGGAAAAACTGGAATTCTATCCGAAAGTATTCCGTAATTTGGGCTTTATCCGCAGTAAGCTCGATTTTGAATTTGTGATGGTCACTAACCAGGATGGATTGGGTACACCTTCTTTTCCGGAAGAAACATTCTGGCCTGCCCATAACTTGATGCTTAAAACATTGGAAGGGGAGGGGATTACTTTTGATGAGATTCTGATAGACCGTAGTTTTCCTGAAGATAATGCGCCCACCCGCAAACCGCGTACCGGAATGTTGACGAAGTATCTGGATAATCCGGAATACGATCTTGCCGGAAGTTTTGTAATAGGCGATCGTCCCACAGATGTGGAACTTGCCAAAAATATCGGTTGCCGGGCAATTTATTTGCAAGACTCGACCGAAGCTCTGAAAGAAAAAGGATTAGAAGAAGTCTGTGTTCTTGCAACTACTGATTGGGATCGGATAGCCGAATTCCTTTTTGCCGGAGAACGGAAAGCGGAAGTACGTCGTACTACAAAAGAAACAGATATTTATGTTGCTTTGAATCTTGATGGAAATGGAACTTGTGACATTTTTACCGGTCTTGGCTTTTTCGATCACATGCTTGAGCAGATTGGAAAACATTCTGGCATGGACTTAACCATCCGTGTTAAAGGAGATTTGGAAGTAGATGAACATCATACGATCGAAGACACTGCTATCGCACTGGGCGAATGTATCTATCAGGCTTTAGGTAGCAAACGAGGGATTGAACGTTATGGCTATGCCTTACCGATGGATGATTGTCTTTGTCAGGTTTGTCTGGACTTCGGTGGTCGTCCCTGGTTAGTTTGGGATGCTGAATTCAAGCGTGAGAAGATAGGAGAGATGCCGACGGAAATGTTCCTTCATTTCTTTAAGTCACTAAGTGACGCGGCAAAGATGAATTTGAACATCAAAGCGGAAGGACAGAATGAACATCATAAGATAGAAGGAATTTTTAAAGCCCTTGCCCGTGCTTTGAAAATGGCAATTAAAAGAGATATCTATCATTTTGAACTTCCATCTAGTAAGGGTGTGCTTTAATGTTTTTTAGAATCATATCCATATTGCTTATGCAAAAGCAAATCCCACTATGCTTATTGGCGATAGTCTTATCCGTCTCTCTTTTCGGTCAAAATCTGAAAGCGGATAAGATTATTCTGTTTGATAGTGATTTGACAAATTTGTATCAAATAGATTCGGGCGTATATCGTTCGGAGCAACCTTCAAAAGAGGGCTTTAAAGCTTTAGAAAAGTATGGTATTGGAGAAGTACTTAATCTACGAAACAGACATAGTGATGATGACGAAGCAAAAGGAACAAGTATAAAACTTCACCGGGTAAAAACTAAAGCACATTCGATTAGTGAAAAGCAATTGATACAGGCATTACGCATTATTAAAAATCGTAAAGCGCCTATTGTTTTCCATTGTCACCACGGCTCTGACCGTACAGGGGTTGTTTGTGCGTTTTATCGTATCATTTTTCAGAATGTTTCAAAAGAAGATGCAATCCATGAAATGACTGAAGGAGGCTATGGCTTTCATCGAATTTATAAGAATATTATTAGAAGAATCAAGGAAGCAAATGTGGAGCAAATAAGAAAAGAAGTAATGGAAGGTGGAGAGTTATAATATGCCATATCTTTACCATCGCTCTGTCACAGCTGTGCCACCGTATTGGCACAACCATGCCATCATGCTGGCACAGTTGTGCCAATGCGGTGGCACAAGCCTATTGATAGGACGTCCTTACAAAGCCTCTATTTCTTTAAGCCACATGGCTGAACTGGCATCGCTCGGCATTCTCCAATCTCCTCTCGGGCTGATAGAAATACTTCCTACTTTAGGACCGTCCGGCAAGCAAGAACGCTTGAACTGTTGATTAAAGAAACGACGGAAGAAGGTAGAAAGCCATTTCTTGATGGTTTTTTCATCATACATATCTTTGAATGCAATATTTGCCAGATAGAATATCTTGGAAGGCCGGAAACCGAAACGTAAGAAATAATATAGGAAGAAGTCATGTAGTTCATAAGGACCCACCAAATCTTCTGTTTTCTGTTTAATTTCTCCGTTTTCATCTGCCGGAATCAGTTCCGGACTGATGGGAGTATCTACAATATCGAGTAAAGTCGCTTTCGAATTTTCATCCATGCCATTTACTGCCACCCATTGTACCAAGTATTTTACGAGAGTTTTAGGGACACTCGCATTCACTCCATACATGGACATATGATCGCCATTATATGTTGCCCATCCTAGTGCAAGTTCTGATAAATCTCCTGTACCAATAACCATTCCCCAAGTCTGGTTCGCCACATCCATCAATATTTGTGTACGTTCGCGTGCTTGAGAATTTTCGTATGTGACATCGTGTACATTAATATTATGGTCTATATCCTTAAAATGTTGAATGCAAGCATCTTTGATACTGATTTCACGAATAGAGATACCCAGCGATTTCATTAGATCGATGGCATTATGATAAGTACGGTCGGTCGTTCCGAATCCTGGCATCGTAATGCCGAGAATATCCTTTCTGGACAATCCCAACTTATCAAAAGTCTTCACACATACAAGTAATGCCAATGTTGAATCCAACCCGCCAGAGATACCGATTACAGCAGTTTTAGCTCCTGTATGGACAAGCCTTTGTGCCAATCCCGCTACCTGTATGGAGAACACTTCTTCACAATGTTCATTTAGCTCTATTCCTTGCGGTACAAAAGGATGAGAATTAAACTTCCGGGTTAAGGTTAGCTCTTTGCTGTTGACAAATTCAGTCGCAATAGAAACCGCCTTTTTATCCCCTAAGTTTGCTTGATTAGCTGCAAAGGTTGTATTTATCCTGCGTTCTGCCCGGATACGTTCCACATCAATTTCGCTGATAATCAGCTGTTCTTTCATGCTGAAACGTTCGCTGTGTGCAAGCAGTGAACCGTTTTCATAAATGAACCCGTTACCGGCAAAAACTACATCGGTAGTAGATTCTCCAAAGCCACAAGACGAGAATACATATCCGGCAATACAACGTGCAGATTGTTGGCTGATGAGAGAACAAAGATAATTATTCTTTCCAATACCTTCATTATCAGCAGACATATTGAAAAGAATTTCTGCACCTTGCAGTGCTAATGAAGAACTCGGAGGTATAGTAGACCAAAGGTCCTCGCATATCTCGATGCCAAAAGTCGTATCTGAAGTCTCAAAAAGCAGATTAGAACCTATCGGAACGATTTGTCCACAGAGACGTACACTATTTGTTGTCAACTGAAGCGCCGAAGTAAACCAGCGCTGTTCGTAGAATTCTTTATAATTCGGCAGATAGGTCTTGGCGGCAACTCCCAACACTTTCCCTTTCTGAATCACTACGGCTGCATTGATTACTGTCGAATTGACACCGACAGGCATACCAACAATAGAAATGATGTCTAATTGGCGAGTGTTATTCAGAATTTGAATCAGCCCCATTTCTGCTTCTTCCAGCAAAAGTTGTTGTCCGAACAGGTCGCCACACGTATATCCTGTGATACTCATTTCCGGGAAAATAATGATCTGCACTCCTTTTCCTTCAGCCACTGCAATCAGACTTTCTATCTTCTCTACATTGAATTTGCAGTCGGCCACTTTTACGTGTGGCACAGCTGCGGCTACTTTTACAAATCCGTAGTTCATCTTATACCTTATTTATATATAATGGGTGCAAAAATAGGAAATAGTTTTGAATAATTATCTTTTCTGTGTTGAATCCTCTCAATAAGCTATTTGGTATGAGTTACGATATTGTTGTTTAAACAATTAAAACAGCTATTAAAATGAACGTTAATATTTAATTATCCTTGAAATATACTATGGATTTACTTCTTTAATGGACTATATGTACTTAAATATGTAGCAAAAAGACATTAGTGGAAATATGGTATAAAATATGCGACATATAGTTTCATTTATTTAAATATAATATATATCTTTGTAGGCAAAATAAAACGATATTGAAGTACACCTAAACAGAACAAGTGATATTAGTGTTTAATTTATAACTTAAGAGAGCAGATGGTCAAACCTTTAATTCACACAGCAACAACACGAAAAGTCTATTTGGATATTTGGCGCAATATTAAGAATTTGCCAAGTTAGTCTATTCCTATTCTATATTTATAGATAATAATAGCCTATCCCGGGTCGGTGCAGAATATGCTTAAAACCGATTTTGGGGGAAGGGGTGTATTGTTATTTCCTACGCAAAGATAAGCGTATTCCTCATTGTAGATAAATCTATAAAAATAAATCAATTTCATTAATTTTAATTCAAGTATCAAAGATGAGAAAATCAATTCTCTTGTTTGTACTCTTTACTCTGACAAGTATCCCCCTGTTGCTTTTTGCGCAGGGTGGATATCAGGTAACCGGACATATTATCTCGGCGGAAGATAATCAGCCGATGATTGGTGTGTCTGTTCTGGAGAAGGGTACAACAAACGGAGTAATTACCGATATCAATGGTAATTACAGTATCACAGTGACGAAGTCTCCTGCTACTTTGCAGTTCTCTTATGTCGGTATGAAAACGATAGATAAGCAGGTGACTGCTTCTACTCGTATAAATTTGACAATGGAAAACGATGCACAGATGGTGGAAGAAGTGGTAGTTGTCGCGTATGGTGTACGTAAGAAAGGAACAATCGCAGGTTCTGTATCTACGGTAAAAGCTGAAAAGATGGAAGATGTTCCTGCTCCGAGTTTCGACCAGGCACTGCAAGGACAGGCGCCAGGATTAATGGTGCTTTCTGATTCTGGTGAACCCAGTAAGGCAGCCACTTTTCGTATTCGCGGAACAAATTCAATTAATTCGGGAAAAGATCCTCTTTTTATATTGGATGGAGTAGCTATTTCAAGTTCGGATTTCAATACAATTAGTCCTAATGATATTGAAAGTATTTCAGTATTAAAAGATGCTTCTTCTACTTCTATTTATGGGGCACGTGCTTCCAATGGTGTGGTCGTTATTACATCCAAGCGCGGGCGTATGGGGGAAGCGGCTAAGGTTACTTTCCGTACACAGCTCGGATTTTCTCAACTAGCCTCAAAAGATTGGGATCAGATGAATACGGATGAACGCATTCAATTTGAGAAAGAAGTTGGACTGGATAAAGGACAAGATTATGAAAAGTTGAGTAAGACAAATATCAACTGGCTGGATAAAGTGTACAATGATACTGCCCCTTTGCAGAATTACGAGTTATCTGTAAACGGAGGCACGGAGAAATTGAATTATTATGTTTCAGGAAGTTATTACGATCAAGATGGCATTGCAGTAGGGTCTACATTCGAACGTGTCGGTTTTCGCGCCAATGTAGAGGCAAAAGCTAATAAATGGTTGAAGATAGGAACAAATTCAATGTTTGCCTATCAGGAAGTTGAACAGAGTGATGATGGAGAGTATGCGTTATGGGCTCCTATTTCCGCGTCTTTTTTTATGTTGCCTTACTGGAACCCTTATAAGGAAGATGGAAGTCTGGCACTTCAGGATGACGGGAGTTGGAAGGGAACGACAGAAAATCCGTTGGCATGGATGGCAAATAATCCGTTGTCGAATAAGAAATACAAACTTTTATCCACTTTTTATGCCGAGGTTACTCCGGTAAAGAATCTGACAATCCGTTCACAGCTAAGTGCTGATTATGGTCATACTACCTCTTTTTATCAAAGTTTCCCCAGTTACAAGCCAAATAATAATTATGGAGGTGCGCAGCGTAGCTCGTTTGATATGCTTAACCTGATGATTACAAATACGGCAAACTACCGTTTTATGTTGAATGATGTTCATTCATTCAATTTTATGGTTGGTCAGGAAGGTGAAAACTATCATTATGAAGGTTTCCAGTTAACTACTCGGGGACAGACAAATGATATTTTGACAAACTTAGCTTCAGGCTCAACTGCTTCATCATGGTCAGATCCTGTCACAGAATATTCTTTTCTCTCTTTCTTTGCCCGGGGCGAATACAATTATGATGACCGTTACTATGCTGATTTCTCGATTCGTGGGGATGGATCTTCACGTTTTGGTACCGATAACCATTGGGGAGCTTTCTGGTCAGTCGGTTTTATGTGGAACCTTCGTAAGGAGAAGTTCATGCAAAAATATGATTGGCTTACTAATGCGCAAATTGCGGTTAATACAGGTACATCCGGTAATTCTTCTATTAATAACTATGAGCATCTGGCTTTAGTTTCCGGTGGATATAAGTATGATAACGAATCAGGTATTGCAATTTCCCAGTTAGGAAATGAAGAATTGAGTTGGGAGTCTACATGGGCTACTAATGTGGCGTTGCATTTAGGTTTTATTGATCGTATCAATTTGGATGTGGAGTTTTATAATAAGAAAACGACCAATATGTTGATGGCGGTTCCTATTTCTTATACATCTACCGGTTTTGGGACTCGTTGGGATAATGTGGGAGCCATGCGGAATCGTGGTGTAGAAATTAATGTCGGCGCAGATGTACTCCGCATCAAAGACTTTAAATGGAATGTGAATGCCAATGTATCCTATAATAAAAATGAAATAACCGAGCTCTATAATGGGGTGACAGAATATGTAGCTTCCGATACCGGTAGAATGGTTGCGGTAGGTCATCCGTTAGGAGAATTTTATCTGAACCGTTATGCGGGAGTTAATCCGATTAATGGAGATGCTTTATGGTATACCAAAGACGGTGAAATTACTACGGAATATAATGAAAGCGACAAGGTGATGCTGGGCAAAACACATGAAGCTCCCTGGCAAGGTGGTTTTGGTACTACACTTTCCTGGAAGGGATTTTCACTTTCCGCACAGTTCACATGGGTGGCTGATCGCTGGATGCTTAACAACGACAGAGTCTTTCAGGAGAGTAACGGACTGTTCAGTGCCTATAACCAGTCAAAACGTATGCTTTACGACCGATGGAAAAAACCGGGAGATGTGACTGATATTCCCCGTTATGGAGTAACTCCCCAACTGGATTCACGATTCCTTGAAGATGCATCTTTCCTGCGTCTAAAGAATTTGATGCTCAGCTATACGTTCCCACAGAAATGGTTGAAGCGGACTAGCTTTTTGAATAGTGCCCGTATTTATGCGCAGGGACAGAATTTGTTGACATTTACAAATTTCACGGGTATGGATCCGGAGTCTACGTCCAATGTGTATAAGGCCCAATATCCGATGTCACGTCAGTTCACATTCGGACTGGAAGTTTCATTCTAAAATAAATCAGTGATGATAAGAAAAATAAAATTATATATAGCTTTGGTTGCGGTATTGCTTTCGGCATCTTCCTGTCTTGACAAATATCCGCAAGATGCTATTCCGCAAGATGATGCTATTAAAACAGTGAGCGATGTGCGTCAAGCTTTGATCGGTATTTATGCGCAGTTTAAAAACAGCAGCCTATATAGCGGTTACTTGACCTTGTTGCCTGATATTCAGGCAGATCAGGTGTACGCTGTTAAAGGATATACAAATGTCTATGGTGATGTATGGCGTAATGAGATATTAGCTATCAATAAACAGGTGGAATATGTGTATGGTGGTTTGTATGCCGTTATCGGACGTTGTAATTTCGTTCTTGATAACATGGCTGCCGTAGAAGCGGCTACTTCCGATGACGAACAACTGGATAAGTTGGATAACTACAAGGGACATATTTATTTTGCCCGTGCGCTGGCTTATTCGGAACTGCTGAAGTGTTTCTGTAAAGCTTATGACAGTGATGAAGAGGCTGCCAATGAACTGGGAGTTGTATTACAGTCCAGTTACGTTAATCCGGGACCTGTAAAACGTGCTTCTTTAAAAGATTCCTATCAGTTTGTTTTGGATGATTTGGCTAAAGCTGCCGAATATCTGGCTGCGGATGATGATGATACTGCGGTTATCTATAATTCTGCATATTTCACGGTTGGTACAGTCAATGCTTTGTATGCTCGTATGTACCTGTATATGCAGAAGTGGGAGAAGGCCGTTGAGTATGCCACTAAAGTGATAGATAGTAAGAAGTATGCATTAGCTGATGCTACAAAGAACAGTTATTCGGTTACTTACAATGATTTTGCGTATATGTGGCAGTATGATAATTCTACTGAAATCATCTGGAAAGTAATGTTTGAGGTAAATTCCTATGGAGGCGCATTGGGTACCGTATTCCTCAATTATGATTATACATCTTATAAACCGGATTATGTACCGGCTAAATGGGTATTGGATGCCTATGCTAATGCTGATTTACGCTACAATGCCTATTTTGGTTCGGTAACAACCGGCTTCTCCCATGCGTTAACCTGGCCGCTTTTGATCAAATATATGGGTAATCAGGATTTTATAAGCCAAAGAGTATTATGTGTTTCCATGCCGAAGCCGTTTCGGTTGGCAGAGCAATATTTAATTCGTGCAGAGGCTTATTGCCGGATGGGAACAGCTTATTATGGAAAAGCCGGAATTGATATTTCTACTTTACGTATGGCTCGTTATTCTTCCTACGGTGGTTCTACCACACTAACAGAAGAGAACTGGTTTAAGACTGTCAGTGAAGAACGTATGAAAGAACTCTTTATGGAAGGTTTCCGCCTTAATGACTTGAAACGTTGGCATGAGGGATTTGAACGTAAAGAACAAACCTCGACTGTCTCTCCGGGCAATACGCTGAAGTTGGAGAAAGACGATCCGCGTTTTGTATGGCCTATCCCGCAACATGAGTTGGATGCTCCAGGTGTGGATTTAATGCCTAATGAAAGCAATAAATAATGTATAAAGATAATATAGAGAAACAATGAAACTATTAATAACAGGAATAGTAGCACTGATAACGCTGGCTGTCGGATTCTGGGGATGTAATGATCTCTCCCGAACGACTTACAGCGGTTCCGACTACGTGATGTTCTCCGATACATTATCTATGTATCCGGTGCAGGACAGCGAGAAATGGTTTGAAATTCCGGTAGTAGCTACAAATATATGCGATTATGACCGTTCTTTTGGCGTAGAAGTAGACGATAAGGCTAGTAATGCAATTGAAAAAAAGCAATATGTGGTTGAATCAAATACGGTAACCATTAAAGCAGGGGAACGGGTAGCAAAGTTCCGGATGAAAGGTGTTTATGAGAATATAGGTAAAACCGACTCTTTATCGGTTACGTTCAATTTGCTTGCGAAAGATGAAAATATATGGGATTTGTACGGTACACGTACTCGTGTTCAAATGCAAAAAGCATGTCCTTTCGAACTTAGTACATTTGAAGGCTATTGTCTATTGACTTCTTCTTTCTTTAGTGCATATATGACGAATACAGAACATCGATTATTACAAGCGGAAAGAGACAAGGCTGAAGATAATACTATCATATTACATGATTTCTTCTATAAGAATTATGATCTTAAAATTAAGTATGATCCTTCCGATCCGTTAAAACCATTTGTAGAGTTTGATGAACAAATTATAGGTAGTACAGCAGAAGCTTTCGGAACTATTTATGGCAATGGAAAACTAATGTGTGATCAGCCTGTAGCATACGATTCTTATTACAATGTATGCCAGAAATTTGTAATCCTATATACAACTATTTATGTGGTGGGTAAAGGTACGGTAGGTACTTATGTGAATATTTTGGAGTGGATTAGTGATGAAGAAGCGGAGCAGTATAAAAAAGAGGAAGGACTCTAAACTATAATCGGAAATAAATATGAAAGATATAATAAAATATTATTTGCAATTGATTGTGTTGGCGTTCTGTCTCTTCACGTCTGCTTGTAGTGATGATGATGAGACTGCAACACCTGTGTTCCCGGATTTACAGAAAATAGAATGTGAAGTCGGGGATGTCAAGACGCTGACTTTTAAAGCTATTGATAACTGGATATTGACTTCTTCGTCGTTGTGGTGCTATTTTGAACAGGAGGGTGAACAGACCTTCACTTGTTCAGGTGGTGCTGGCGAACAGACTGTCACCATTCATATTAGTGATGATGCTACGGAACTGATGAAATCCTATAAGGCGGAACTGACAATGACGATGGCGGGAAGTCGGCAGGTAATAGCAGAAGTAACGCGTCTGTCTATTGGTTATGAAGTTCGGGCTTTCAATGCGGATAAATCTGTAATGTATACAGAGGAAAATCCCTTTGTGATCAATTTCGATGGAACTGACATATTAGTGTTGGATGCCAATGAAGATTGGGTGTTGAAAGATAAACCTGAATGGATGGAGTTCAATCGCAGTAGCGAAGTTATATCCGGTAGGGCAGGAGATAATGTCAAGATGACCCCGCAGATGATAACGCAATATAAAAAGAATGAAATTACCGGCTTTTTGACAACTGAAAGTAGAAGTGGAGCCATTGCAAAAGTTCCTGTGAAGTATGAAGGCATCCCTGCTGATAGGATTATTGGTACTCTGACAGGTAATATAGAGGCTTCGGCTGATGGAGAAAGTTATACTGTAGGGAATGATAGCTATGATTCGGAAGGAGTTCCTGTGACGGTAATGGCTAAGAATGATGAATATACTTTGGTTTGTGTAGAATATCTGGAAGAACGGAATATGATGTGGGAGTATGAATACACCTATAAAATAATAGAAGGTGGTTCTGATCGTTGGCTTTGGGTAGATAATGATAAAAAAGGGAGTCTCAAAATAGCCGTAAGCCGGAATTCTTCGGAAAAAAGAAATGCCTATGTCTTAGCATTTCCTAATAGTGTATATGCTGAAATTAAGGACCAATTGTCCGATCTTGTTTTGCTTAAAACGGGTATTCCGCAAGCCTATGATGAAAATATTATAGCTAATGTGCTGCAAGCGGAAGATGCGAGTGCTTCTATGGGATTTGTGTTGAAGAATGGTGATGGTGGAGCATTGACCAATGTGACATTAACTTCTTATGCAGATAATGTTGGAGAAGAGCAAGCGATGGAGAAATATGGTACGAAGAATGTATGGATTGCATCATTGCCGTTGGGAATTAGTTTTGATCCTTTAATAATTGCTCCAAAAGGAATCACAATGACACATTATTTAATGGCTGTCAATTTCATAGATGGCTATAAATGGAATGGCATAGAAAAAGAAGAACCTTTTGTGGATGTGACTATTCATGGAATTGGTCCCGATGTAAATGGTGAAAAGGATATGGAATTGTCATTTATGGATTCTAGTGGAGAAGTTTATGCTGTATTAATAATATCCAAACGATATGAAGATTAATAGAATGATTTTATGAAAACAAAGATATTATTTATAAGAATGTTTGTCCTTTCCTGTATACTGTTTATTCTAGGGTTTACAGTAGGAAGTTGCTCTGACGACGATGATGCTGTGCTTCAGGCAGGATATGGATATGCTCAGTTCAAACTCTATAAGAGTGGGTTGGCAGAAACGAAAAAAACGCGTGCCAGTACGAATGAACTGAACTATTTGCGCGATGCGCAAAAAATGAAGATTGTACTCATCAATCAGGACGATGGTACTGAAGTTGTGCAGACTGTGGGTCTGGAGGCGATGGGAGATGATAGTGAATTTGGCCTGCGAAGTGAAAAACTTCAGTTGATGGCCGGAACCTACCAGATTGTTGGTTTCTACCTATTTAAAGCAGATGGAACAGCACAGGAATTGAAACAAATTCTTTCCGGAGAACCGTATGAAAAGACGATTATCACGGTGATCAATGGTGGATTGGCTGTACAAGATATACATGTGAAAGTCGTGAATCGAGGTATAGTGAAATTTACCGTGACTAAGAATTTTCTACCATCTACTCGTGCGACATTGGGAGAGGATTATCTGTTCTCTGATATTAAATATATTAATGTAACAGTACAGGAGCAATTTACAAAAAAGGATACGACTTTTAGTAATGTTAGTGTAGAATATACGGAGAAACTGGACGGCAATGGAACAAAAATATCCGTGGCCGTCAGTGATTCACTTTTCCGACTTCCTGCAGGTAAGTATAAAGTCAAGAATTATACGACCATTAAGAAAAACAAAAGTTCTTTGGAGTATGGAGAGGTGAATGGGGCTGATTTTGAAGTTTCGGATAATGTGACTACTGAAGTTAAAATTCCAGTTAATTTCAGTAAAACTACTGGCAGTATTAAAGATTATCTGATTCTGAAAGAAATTTGGGAAGCCCTGAAAGGTCCGGCTATTCCTGAAAAGAATCAAAAGGGATGGAGTTATTCCGGTGTTACATATCCTTTAGGAACTAACTGGGATTTTAATAAAGATATTGATTTATGGGGAGAGCAACCTGGCGTAGGATTGGATGAGAAAGGACGTGTCATAGGTCTTACTATTGGTGCGTTCGGTCCTGAAGGCGATATTCCAGCATCCTTAGGAGAATTGACGGAACTTAGAACATTGTCATTAGGTAATCACTCCGAACAAGTGGGTGATAATATTATTGAGAAAACAATAGGAACTGAACTGACTGAAGTACAGAAGAACTCTGTACGAAATGATTTTTATAATAAGTTCGTAAAAAAGGATATGGCATCATATTTCTCTGAACCTATACAAGCTGCGCTGAAATGGCAGAAAGAGGGGATACCTAGTCGTTTTTCACAGGCTGATGTAAAGAGCGAAGCCAGTCGTCCTTCTTTGAAGGATGTGCCGGTTAATCGGTTGACAAATGGAATACATAGAATTCCTGCTTCTATAGGAAATCTGGTAAATTTGCAATACTTATACATTGCCAATGGCAAATTTGAGGGATTTGAACCGGGTACTAATCTTAGCAAATTAGAAAATCTGACAGACCTCGAAATTTACAATTGTCCGTCAATGAAAAAACTTCCAGAGGAATTGCAACAATTACCTAACCTTCAATCATTCAATTTGGCGAGCAATCCGAATTTGGGAGATTTTCATGAGGATTTGGGCGAGTTTGTAGCTAGTGAAAATATAAGTAAGACATTACAAATATTTTATTTGACCTACAATAATCTGACTGTCTTACCGGATATGTCGATGGTGAAAAAACTGGGTAAACTGGATTGTGCATACAATAAGATTAAAAAGATTGAGAAAGCTTTCGGTAGCGATGTGGTCTTAGTGCAATTGTCAATGGATTATAATCAAATAGAAGAATTGCCGCGTGATGGAAGTGGAAGCTTCTGCGGATATGCAGATGTGGAGTCTTTCTCTTTTGCACATAATAAATTGAAAAAATTCCCGAATATATTTAGTTCACAATCTATATATGTAATGTCTTCGGTTAATTTCTCATTCAATGAGATAGATGGATTTGAAGGTGAGGAAGACGGTACATTTAAGGGCGTGAATGCTAATACGATTGCCTTAGGTGGTAATAAACTGAAAAAATTCCCGGATATACTATTCAAAACAAATTCTCAAGTGTCTGTTTTAGGATTGAACGGTAACGGTATAGAGGAGATTCCGAAAGGTACGTTTAGTGCTTCAAAATATTCTTATATGATGAAAACGCTGGACCTGACTTATAATAAGTTGTCGAAGTTGCCGGATGATTTCAACGGAAAGAACATGCCTTTCCTTTATGGAGTAGATATAAGTAACAACCGTTTTACGGAAGTTCCTACAGGTCCGATGGATGCAGCTACATTGACTGTTTACGCTGTCCGTAGCCAGCGCGATGAGAACGGTAATCGTTTGTTGAGAAAATGGCCGTCTAATATATCTTTATGTCCGAGTTTGCGGCAGTTCTGCATTGGTGGAAATGATTTGCGAAAGATTACTGATACGATTTCCCCGTATGTTATCGTTTTTGAGATAAAGGATAATCCAAATATCTCTCTTAATCTTTCCAATGTCTGCAATATGATTAAGGCAGGAGCGTATCTCCTTATCTATGATCCGGAACAGGATATTCGCGGATGTGATTATTTGAAAAATTAAATGGATAAATAATAAAAAAGAATCTATATGAAACCATTGTTTAATATATATTTATGCCTCTTTGCAAGTTTGCTTTTTATTGCAGCTTGTAATGATTCGGATGAAGAGGGGATTACTGGTTTCACCATTGACACTCAAGAAGTTACATTAGGTGCTACTGGAGGAATGGAGCCGGTAAAAGTGGCTTCAGGTACCAAATGGGTGGCAAAGGTAGACAAACCTTGGGTGAAGGTGATGCCCGCTAATGGTGTAGGAAGTACTAATTGTGAAATTGTAGTAGACTCTACGCTTTCTAATGACGTGCGACATGCTGTCGTGACATTTGTACCGGAAGGACAACCGAAACAGGAATTGAAAATACATCAGACCGGATATGGAAAGATGATTGGACTGGATAAATATGAAGTGGAAGTGCCCAATATGGGGAATGCAGATAAAAGATATTTTGATATATCAGTGACTACAAATGTCGAGTTTAAGGTTGATTATCCTTTGATAGGCTCTTGGGTAACTACTACTAAAAGAAATCCTGATATTTCATTGGATTATGGAGCTCGTCCCCGTACTATCAAGATGCGATTCAAGTGGGAGATGAATACAGACCCCCAAGAAAGAATTGCTTCTATAAAATTTCTTCCAGTGAACGAAGCTGATGAATTGGAGAAAGAAGTGACCTTGACGGTAAAGCAGGAAGCCGCACCGGAAATAACGGATGATAGAAGAGGAGATTCTATTGCTATTGTTATTGCAAGTACAAAATTGCGCTCAATGACTAACTGGGATGCTAGTGAACGTCTTGACTATTGGTTGGGGGTAACCGTTTGGGAAAAGACAGATAAAGGTGTAACACCCGAGCAGCTGGGACGTGTACGTTCCGTTGAATTCAGGATGCTGAATACAAAAGAAGAGTTACCTGCTGAAATCGGTAAAATTAAATATCTGGAAACGTTGGTTGTTTATGGTAACACGAACACTATGTTGCTCCCTTCTCCTTATCGGATTGGAAATGCATTGGCAGGATTAAAATATCTAAGGAATCTGACAATAAGTGCACTAGGTATTACAACAATCTCGAAAACAGAATTGGAAAGCTCGCGTAAAGACTTGATCACCTTGGATTTGAGTGGAAATAATTTCACGACTATTCCGTATGATTTGACTCCTGCTAATTTCCCGGGACTGCTCAATTTAAGTTTAACAGGTAATCGCCGTTATAGTACAATTACAGATTTAAGTACTGAAACGCGTGACAATCCAGGGTTATGTATAGATGCTTCTTCTTCTACATTAAAAAATTTATTGAAGTGGAAAAATCTGAAATCTTTATCATTATCTTATAATTTGATTTATGGTAAACTCCCAACATTTATTAATAGCTATAATGGTAGTCCTGAATATGGTGTATCTACTTACACAGATGAGGATATCCAGCAAAACGATACATTAATGAGTGCCAGCGAGGAGGTGAAAGCAAAACTAAAAACAATTCCGAATATTCTGCCTAATGCCGAACATTTCTCTATTAACTTGAATTTCTTGACTGGTGATGATTTGCCGGATTGGTTACTCTATCATCCACGTTTTGCGCGTTTTGATCCGTTTACCTTGATTTATACGCAAGATTCAGGTAAAGATAAGAGTGGCAATATTCCTGGTTTTAAGAATGAACCGTCAAATTTGGAATGGTTCTATGAACGTTATCCGAAAGCCAGACCTACATTAACAGATAATTGATTTTTTGATTATGAAAAGAATATATTTAATTCTAATAGCCGCTGTAGCGATCACTTTTGCATCTTGTTCCGATCAGGATATGGATGCTGTGAAACCTGATACAGGACAGGGAGCTCCTATCATAGATTTACCCGAAGGAGCTACTCAGGGTAAAATTTTGGTAAAATTTAAACCGGAAGCGGCATCCTTTTTGGATGCTGCTACTACCCGCTCTATCGGAGGTGCTTTGACCCGTTCGGGAATTTCGGATATGGATGCAGTTCTGCAGCGAATCGGTATTTCTGAACTGGAACGTATTTTTCCGGTGGACAGTCGTACGGAAGAACGTACTCGCAAAGCGGGATTGAATCTTTGGTATATTATCCATTTTGCTGAAGATACGGATTTGGAGCAGGTAGCCAAGGACTTGTCACAAGTGGCGGATGTAGCAAAAGTCCAGTTCACTCGTGCTATTCAGCGTTCTTATGATCCGAATGTACGGGCAACTGTGCTCACCAAGCAGGCAATGACCCGTGTGGTGCATACAACTCGTGCTGTGAATACCGATGCGAACGATCCTTTTTTTAATCTACAATGGGGATGTAAGAATGATGGTTCTATTCTTCAGAATGGAGAAAAAAATGATAAAGGAGATAATGTAGTACCTGCTGTAATGGGTGTTGATGTAAATTGTGGGGAAGCCTGGAAGCTTTGTACGGGTAATCCTTCCATTGTTGTTGCTGTGCTTGATGAAGGTGTGATGTACGACCATCCTGACTTGGAAGGAAATATATGGGTGAATGAGGATGAAACATTTGCTTCAAAGGAAGATGCTGATGGAAATGGTTATGCCGGTGACCGCTATGGCTACAACTTCACAGATGATAAAGGCTATATCTCTTATGACGACCCGAATGATACCGGACATGGGACTCATGTGGCCGGGATTATCAGTGCAGTGAGGAATAATGGTGAAGGTATTAGTGGCATTGCAGGAGGGGATAAAGCCAATAATAGAGGTGGTGTAAAAATCATGAGTTGTCAGGTCTTTTCCGGTTCTAAAGGATGTGACTTGTATCAGGAAGCGAAAGCTGTGAAATATGCAGCAGATAACGGTGCCGTTATTTTGCAGTGTAGTTGGGGATATAATTCGGGGCTTTCCAATCCTATTAGTGGGTATACCCCGGGGTTTACTTCTGATAAAGATTGGGTCGATGCTGCTCCGTTGGAAAAAGAAGCCTTCGATTATTTTCTTCATAATGCCGGTTCGCCAAACGATGTCATAGACGGAGGTATCATTGTATTTGCCGCAGGTAATGAATATGCAGCTATGGCCGGATATCCGGGAGCTTATCCTGATTATATATCTGTAGCCGCTTTGGCTGCCGACGGGACTCCTTCCTGTTACTCCAACTATGCGATGGGCGTTTCTATTGCAGCTCCGGGTGGTGACAGTGATTATCATCAGAGCTCGAAAGGAAAAATATATTCCACATTACCTCCTTCTGCCAATGAAGATGGTGGGGAAAATTCTCATTACGGATATATGGAAGGAACATCGCAGGCTTGTCCACATATTTCGGGAGTAGCGGCATTGGGACTTTCTTATGCAGCTGAATTACATCGTCATTTCCGTGCAGATGAATTCCGTAAAATGATATTGGAGTCTGTCAATCCGGTGGAACCCTATTTTAAAGAAACGAAAGTTTATTGGTACACAAATGCTTCGTTCGGACAAATAGCTGCCGGACAAATGGAGCCTGCCGCTTATGCGGGCAATATGGGAACAGGGTTGATTGATGCCTATAAGCTGTTGAAAGCAGTTGAAGGAGGTGGTGTGGAGATGACTGTACCTAATATGTATGTGGCCGTCGAAGCTACAAGTAAAATCAATTATTCCCGTTATTTCAAAAATGGAGAGAATATGACCTTTACCTGTACAGTTGATGATAACTCAATTGCTACCCTTACGACAGAGAACAACATTACTTTCACTTTGAAAGGCTTGAAAGTTGGTTCTACAAAAGCTACAGTCAAGGCGAGTGACGGCACCAAGCAAGATTTTTTCATCACTGTTCGTAAGAACGATAGTTGGATGTAAACTCTATTATGAAACGATATCTTGCCGAAACCATCGAACTTGGGCTGTTCCTTCTTATTTACCTGTTTCCTGTGCATAGCTTTGCGCAGGAAACAGTCGAACAAGTCTTGCAGTTTGAACATACAGTAATGAATATAGGAACTTTATCAGAAGACGATGATCCGGCAATGTATCATTTTAAATATCATAATGTAAGCAAGAAGCCTATATACCTTTCCAAGTTAACTACTTCCTGTGGTTGTACGGTAGCCAAATATGATAAAAAGGTAGTGCAACCGGGAGAGCAGGGAGAAATCATATTGGTCTTTCATCCAATGGATCAGGCTGGTGATTTGTATAGGGAAGCGTTTGTTTATACCGATCTTTCGAAGGAGCATCCTACAGCTAAGTTGGCACTCGTCGGTAAGGTATTGCCTACCGCTGACCGATGGAGGGACTATCCTGTATATATAGGGAACACATTACGGCTGAAAAGAAAGGATTGGCAAGTCAGGATACTTTCCCGAGAAGGGAGGCAAGTGGAAAGATTTGTATGCGTTAATACAGGGAAACAGCCTTTGAGGTTATCAGCCTTGTTGTTACCGGAATACATTCACTTCCATACAGAACCGGAAATTATTTCTCCGGGAATAGAAGCTGATATGGTTCTTTCTATTGATAAGGGCTTACTACCTCAAAAGAATGAAATTACATTTCATTTTATGTTGGATGGTATTCCTGTCCGGCCTTGCGAAAGGAGAATACAGGTGAAACTATTGTTACAATAATAATTATTATAAAATATGTATATGAAAAATATATTCAAAATGATGTTACTGGTCACTATGGCATTATTTATGTCATGTGGAGACGACGATGAAGTGAAGCTTCCTGATACGAAGGATGTAAATTATGCGAATATTGCAGGGACTTGGCGATTGAGTGAATGGAATGGAGAAAAGATAGACGGTGATACACGATACTATTATATCAAGTTTGACCGGAAAGAGAAAGACGGAAAACGTTCTTATACCATTTATACAAACCTCAACAGTGCTACGTCCCAGCAAATTCCCGGCTCCTTTACTCTGAATAAAGAGGAGGATTACGGAGATGTTATTAGCGGTACTTATTATTACCAGCTTGATACGGACGATGAATGGGAATATTCATATATCGTTTCGGGGTTAACTGATATTTCAATGGTATGGACTGCTAAAGAGGATATGGGGGAAATAAAAGTTTATACTCGATGTGAGGATATACCATCAGATATCTTAACCGGAACACGAACTTCATTCTAATCTTGATACTTTTAGTATCTTTTATAATAAAACCGTTTAAGTCAGTTTCTTGCACTTAAACGGTTTTGTTTTTGTATTAATCTTCAGTAGTATAGATTATATATAAAAAAACGAAGATTTATTTGGAAATAATATTGAAACTCTTTATCTTTGCATTGAATTTATAATTGTAATGAATACAACTTTGAAAGAAAGGGAAGATAATGAAGCCATACGATCGATTATTAGAACATAATATCAAGCCGTCCATGCAGCGTATCGCTATCATGGAATATCTGATGGATAATCCGATTCATCCATCAGCTGATGATATATATACTGCACTATCTCCCTCGATGCCGACACTTTCAAAAACTACGGTTTATAATACATTGAAATTGTTTTCGGAGCAAGGAGCAGCCTTGATGCTTACAATTGATGAGAAGAATACGAACTTTGACGCAGATACTTCCGTACATTCTCATTTTTTGTGCAAGCGTTGTGGACACATTTATGATCTGAAATGCCCGGAAGCCATAAAGAAAGTGGAGAATATAGACATGGATGGTCACCAGGTATCAGAAGTTCATTATTATTATAAAGGTATTTGCAAGAATTGCTTAAGTAAAGATAAAGAAACACGTATTGACTAATTAATTTAAAATTGAGAAGAAAATGAAAAAATTTAGATGTACTGTATGCGGTTACGTTCATGAAGGTGACGCAGCTCCTGAAAAATGCCCATTGTGTAAAGCTCCTGCCAGCAAATTCGTAGAAGTTGTTGAGGTAGAAGGTGGCGCATTGTCTTTTGCTGACGAACACGTTATTGGTGTGGCAAAAGGTTGTGACGAAGAAATGATTAAGGACCTGAACAATCACTTCATGGGAGAATGTACTGAAGTTGGTATGTATTTGGCAATGAGCCGTCAGGCAGACCGTGAAGGTTATCCTGAAGTAGCTGAAGCTTTCAAACGTTACGCTTGGGAAGAAGCTGAACATGCTGCTAAGTTTGCAGAATTGTTGGGCGACTGCGTATGGGATACTAAAACGAACCTGCAGAAACGTAAAGATGCTGAACAAGGTGCATGCGAGGACAAAAAACGTATCGCAACTCGTGCTAAAGCTCTGAATCTGGATGCTATCCATGACACTGTACACGAAATGTGCAAAGACGAAGCTCGTCACGGCAAAGGTTTTGAAGGATTGTACAACCGTTATTTCGGCGATAAGAAATAATTAAGCCTAATAAACTCTTAAAAGGTCTGTATTCTGCAACGAATACAGACCTTTTTTATTTATATTTGTCTATCAATTTTTAAATACCACAGTTATGAGGAAAATACAACTATTGTTAGTTTGTTTAATGCTTTCGGTGGCTGCTTTTGCTGCTGATAAAGTGATTAAATTGCCGAAGCCTAATTTAAACCGTACCAGTGCGGTGATGAAGGCATTGTCTGAACGACATTCAACTCGCGAGTATGCTTCTAAATCATTGAGTCTGTCGGATCTGTCTGATTTGTTATGGGCTGCTAATGGGATAAACCGTAAGGAATCCGGAATGAGAACAGCTCCGTCGGCGTTGAATAAGCAGGATGTGGATGTATATGTAGTATTACCTGAAGGAAGTTATCTGTATGATGCTAAAAATCATCAGTTGACTCTGGTTGCTGAAGGAGATCATCGTGGAGCAGTAGCCGGTGGACAGGCATTTGTGAAAACAGCTCCGGTGTCTTTGGTGTTAATCAGTGATCTTTCCAGATTTGGAGATGCGAAGAGTGCACGCAGCCAGTTGATGGGGGCTATGGATTCCGGCATCGTTTCTCAAAATATTTCAATATTCTGTTCCGCTGCTAACATAGCAACAGTGCCACGCGCTTCGATGGACAATGAACAATTGAAGAAAGTTTTGAAATTGAAAGATAGCCAAATGCCAATGATGAATCATCCTGTGGGATACTTCAAATAAGGATTGGCAAGATATACAAAAGAGTGACGGTATCCCGCAAGGATACCGTCACTCTTTTCCTATTATAGCGTTACTATCCCGACCGGATAGCGTCACTATATTTTCTTCTTTACTTCAAGAGAAATTCATCAATCGCTTTTTTGTAAGTTGCCTTGTCAGCAGCTCCACGGAAAAGCTGTGGATCTCCTTTCATGGGAATGAATACAAACAATGGAATACTTGTTGCATTAAATAAAGCTGCCAGTTCTTTTTGTTTATCTACATTGACTTTGTAGATGACAATTTTTCCGGCATATTCCTTTGCCAATTCTTTCATGATAGGAGCTGTTTGGCGACATGGTCCGCACCAATCTGCATATAAGTCGATGATGGCGGGCTTATTACCTTTATAATTCCACTCCTTTGATTTCTCATAATCGAAGACGTCTTTCAGAAACATATCTTTGTCCATTACGACGACTTCACCGTTACCTGTTACCTCTTTTTTACCTTGATTAGTTTCCCTACTGTCATTGAATGCGTATACAATTACACTTGCCATGACGAGGGCTACCATTACTAATACTTTCTTCATTCGTTATTATTATCTTTTTATGTATAATGCTTCTCGATAACCCCTTGTAGTTCGCTACTATGGATTACGCCGGAATGTCTCCAGACAGCCTCTCCATTCTTGAACAGTATAAAGGTTGGTACAGCTTGTATGCGATATTTAGTAGCCAGGTCTTCATGCTGGTCAACGTCTATCTTTGCAATACGTGCTTTATCTCCCACAATAAGTTTTAGTTCTTCTAAAACCGGTTTCATTGCTTTGCAAGGTCCACACCATTCTGCAAAGAAATCAACTAAAACGGGCACTGGTGACTGTATTAAATCTTCAAATTTTTCCATAATCTTTTCTTTCTTAGAGTTAAAAAGCAGTCTTTGAAGACCGCAAATATAATTTCTATTTTATTATATAACGAGAAAAAGCTGATTTTGTTCATGAAATAGTAATCATAGAGTCATCATCTTGTAATGTGAAAGAGGGAACTTTGCGTATCTAAAAATAATGGAACTATGAAATTTTTATTTATTGTTCAAGGTGAGGGGAGAGGGCATTTTACACAGGCAATCACTCTCGAAGAAATGTTATTGCGCAATGGGCATGAAGTAGTGGAAGTCTTAGTCGGGAAAAGCTCGACACGTACTTTGCCGGGATTTTTCAATCGGAGTATTCATGCACCGGTGAAGCGATTCATTAGTCCGAACTTTCTGCCTACGGCAGATAATAAACGGGCGAACCTGACGAAAAGCTTTGCATACAATTTATTAAGATTACCGGAGTATCTTCGTAGCATGTATTATATAAATCAGCGGATCAGGGAGACAGGGGCGGAAGTTGTCATCAACTTCTACGAGCTTTTAACCGGACTTACCTATGCACTCTTCCGTCCCTCCGTTCCGTATATTTGTGTTGGGCATCAGTATCTGTTTTTACATCGTGATTTCGAGTCTCCGGATAAAAATTCGTGCCAGTTATGGATGCTGCGTTTCTTTACCCGGATGACCGCTCTAAGATCTTCGAAGAAACTGGCTTTGTCTTTCCTGGAAATGGAACAGGATGATATGAATCAAATAGTGACCGTTCCTCCATTGATTCGTCAGGAAGTGACCGCTATCCGTCCGGAAAAGGGTGATTATATTCATGGATATATGGTTAATTCCGGGTTTGCTGATAGCGTGGAGAGTTTTCATGCGAAACATCCGGAAGTTCCTTTAACTTTTTTCTGGGATAGATCGGATGCTGAAGAGGTGACACGGATTGACGAAACATTGAGTTTCCATCAAATAGATGATGTGAAGTTTCTTAATGCTATGGCGGGTTGTAAGGCTTATGCCAGTACGGCAGGCTTCGAGTCTATTTGCGAAGCAATGTATCTTGGAAAACCTGTATTAATGGTTCCAGCACATATTGAACAAGACTGCAATGCCTATGATGCAATGAAAGCGGGGGCAGGAATAATCAGTGATTCCTTTGATTTGCAGCCGTTGCTTCGTTTTGCAGGAGAATATACTCCGAACCGTCATTTCGTTTATTGGGTTCGTAGCTGTGAACGTCGGATGATCCGTGAACTGGAGAAACTGGCAGCTTCACATTCAGAAATAACTTCAATACCAACATTCACTAATTATTTACCAATATGAAACTAAACAGAACGGATTATGTGCTTGAACGCGCATCAGATGGTGGCTACTATGCCTGGTTGACTGTAAATATGCAATGTAATGCTTATGGGGAATCTCCTGAAGAAGCAGTTCAGAATTTACAGAATATAATGAATGAGATGATTGACGAGATGTATATGGTGGAAGAGTTTATATAAATTGAAAATAGAGAATTAAAAATTGAGAAATATAATGCCAGATGGCATAACTTTTATTTCTCAATTTTTAATTCTCAACTCTCAATTTACTCAATGCTAAGTTCGTCGATGATATGAGAGGCTCCTGCGTATTTATCGATGATAAACAAGGTATAGCGGATGTCAACACAAGCGGCTCGCTGCGATGAAGGACGGAAAGCAATGTCTCCTGTTAAGCCTTCAAAGTTGCGGTCGAAAGCAGTTCCAACCAGCTGACCTTTGCTGTTAAATACTGGGCTGCCGGAGTTTCCTCCTGTATTATCGGTGTTTACGATAAAGCAGACAGGCATTTCACCGTTTTTGCCATAACGTCCATAATCCTGGGATTTATATAACTCTTTTAGCTTTTGAGGCACTACGAATTCCCAGTTTCCCTGATCTTCTTTTTCCATCACACCTTTGAGGGTGGTATGAGCATCATATACCACACCGTCAGCCGGTTCATAAGAAAGCACCTGGCCGTATGTCAATCGTAAAGTAGAGTTCGCATCCGGATAAATCGGCGTTCCTTTTTCCTGTCTCATGTCCATCATGCCTTTCACCCATACTTTATGAGCTGCGTCATAGTTCTGATTGGCTTCTTTCATGGCAATGGCTGTTTTCAGAATTCCGTCGGTAACAGAATATTTGAATAATACCATCCAGTCATATCCTATTTTATACAAACTTGGTTTCTTGATAAACTTCTCAAAGTTTTTAGGATTGCCGAAAATGGACTGTTCGAAACAGGCATCAACGAAGGCGTCAATACTTCCCTTGAAACGAGAATTGATGATTTCGAAGATGTTGATTCGTTGTTCTGCAGGAATGTAGTTGGCATAAGTCTTCAGCATTTCTTTCGCTACCATCCGTTCCACGTCGGGGAAAGGGACAGAAGCAAAATACTTATCACCTTCTTTCTTCAGTTTTAGTTTTGCTTCTTTTATCTGTTCTTTATCTTTCGATTTCAGAGCGGTAACCAATTCTGTCGTGGAAGGGATACGCATAAAATCAAGGGCGGTGACCAATGCTTCATTGATAGCCTGCTGATGATATAGCGCATCGCGTCGGTGAGATACAATAGAGCGAATCTCATCAAAGGCTTTCTGATACGAATCATCTCCCTTTTCACGGCCGCGGGCTAATAGTTCTTCTTGCTGTGCACGTTTGGTATCCAGTACATTGAGGCGTATCAGTCCTTCATTCATGCCGATTGCATTTTTCCAATAATTGGCCGAAGAAGCATATTTGCTTGCATAATGAATACGCACTGCCGGATCTTTCAGCATTTGCTCCATAAGTACTTTCTGACGGGCTCCGCGTACATGCTGGCGCATGAAATTGGTCGTTTGCATCCGTTCTTCCACTTCGTCGGCAATCATATACCGCCAGTTACGTCCGGGGAATCCCATGACAAAGGTGAAATCTCCTTCCTGAACTCCGGCGAGGCTGATCTTCAGATGTTTTTTCACTTGCAGAGGAACGTTGTCTTTAGAATATTCTGCCGGTTTTCCATTCTTGTCCGCGTAAATACGGAAGAGAGAAAAGTCGCCTGTGTGACGAGGCCACATCCAGTTGTCGGTATCAGCTCCGAATTTACCGATGGAAGAAGGAGGAGCCCCTACCATACGAATATCACTGTATACTGTTTTGATGAACAGATAATATTTGTTTCCTCCATAAAAAGCCTTGAGCTCCAACTTTGTTGCAGGAGTTATTTCTATATTCTCGGCTTTGGCAAAACGTTCTGCTACGTTGCCAAGATAACTTGGAGATAGATAATTAACACCATCCGGGTCCGGATCTTTTTTCAGTTGTTCGTTGACGTAATCCGTCACATCGAGAATCCGGTCGATAAAAGTGACGGTTAATCCCGGAGTAGGGAGTTCCGCATCACGGTTCATAGCCCAGAAACCATCTGTCAGATAGTCATGTTCTACATTACTATGTTGCTGGATAGCTCCATAACCACAGTGATGGTTAGTCAGTACCAGTCCTTCGGAAGAGATAACTTCTCCCGTACATCCTCCTCCGAAGTGTACAACAGCGTCTTTTAGAGAAAGACCATTTGCGTTGTATACTTCCTCTATCGGAATTTCGAGGCCAAGTTCGCGCATGGAAACTGCGTTCTGGGTTTTCAGATCGGTTAGCATCCACATGCCTTCGTCGGCGTGGATGCTAAGAGTGGCCAGTGAAAATAGGACAAATAGGATTTGTTTTCTCATTTATTCTACGATTGTCATTTCATTGATTAGGTGTCCGCAGTTTCCTAACTTTTCCAGAATGAACAGGACATAACGGATATCCAGGTTAATACAACGTTGTAGGTTGTTGTCGAAATTGATGTCACCGCTTAATGATTCCCAGTTGCCATCAAAAGCACAACCGATCAGTTCTCCGTTTTCATTCAATACCGGGCTGCCGGAGTTACCACCGGTGATGTCGTTGGTCGACAGGAAGCAGACAGGCATATCACCATTTGGCAAAGCATAACGGCCATAATCTTTCTTTTCAATCAGTTCTTTCAGTTTGGCAGGTACAACGAATTCACGGTCTTCCGGATTTTCTTTTTCAAGAATACCTTTAGTGGTCGTATAGTAGTTGTAGTGTACGCCGTCTTTCGGATCATAAGGTTTCACGTTACCATAGGTCAGACGAATGGTGAAGTTTGCATCCGGATAAGAAGGTACAGGCAACTTCATTTCACCTAGACCACGGATATAAGTTTTGTGCAGCAAAGCTAGTTCCCGATCCATATCCTTGAGTTGGGAAGCCAGTGTATCCATTAAGTCGTATTTAGACTGGCAGTATTGCAGTGCCAGATCATTGTCAATCGCTTTCACTGAAGGCTTCTTTGTAAACTTCTCGAAGTTTGCCCGGTTGGCAAAAATAGAGTTGTCATACATATCATCAACGAATTTGTTATAATCGCCTTTATATTTCTGCTCAATAACCTTATAAATAGAAGGACGTTGGTTTGCCGGAATCATTTCAGCATATAAGGGGAACAAGGCTTTCGCTACCTTGCGGTCTACTTCATGATCGTAATCTTTGTTATGGATGCTTTCGTAAGTGCTTTCCAAGGCTTTCATGCGTGCTTCGATTACAGAATCGTTTTTCTCAAGCAATGCTTCGCGTGTTTTAGTCAACATCACATTGCCAAATTCGATAGCTCCGAAGAAAGTCTCTCTCAAACAGGTGTACTGATAGTTGAGAGGAGTTGTCTTAGCTACCAGGTCATCAATGTTCTTCACTACCGCTGCATATTCAGCATTGTTTTGTGCTTTTGCAAACTCTGCGAATTTGGCTTCTTGTGCAGCTTTTGTTCCCAATACATCATTATCGATGATGGCCTTATTCATGCCGATGGAGTTTTTCCAATAGTTGCTGGAACCCGCATACTTGTTAGCATATTGAATACGGATTTTGTCACTGGCATTCATTACCTCTTTCAGGACAGCCAAACGTGCACCACGAATACGGATACGTGGATCGTTTTCCGATTCCATACGTTCTTTTACTTCTGATACGGTCAGGTAGCGGCTCGTACTTCCGGGGAATCCCATAATCATTGCATAATCTCCTTCTTTCAATCCTTTGATAGAGATAGACAAATGTTTCTTGGTTTTCAGTGGGACGTTACTCTCGCTGTATTCTGCAGGTTCACCATTTGCATCTGCATAAATACGGAACATGGAAAAGTCACCGGTATGACGCGGCCACATCCAGTTGTCTGTTTCACCACCAAACTTACCGATAGAAGAGGGTGGAGCGGCTACCATACGTACATCCGGATATATTTTCTTATAGAAAAGATAGAATTTATTTCCGGCATAGAACGGAAGAGCTTGCGGAACAATTCCCTTTTTGTCTGCCAGGTCACTTTTAAAATAAAGATCATGAGCCAGCTTTTGAAGGAATATATTGCTGAATGATTCGGATTCGGTGATTTCTTTCGCCGCGATCTTGGCATTGACAATATCCGTAATATCTTCGATACGTTCGATAAATGTGAATTGCAATCCCGGAGTAGGGAGTTCTTTGTCTTTGGAAGTAGCCCAGAAACCATCAGTCAGATAATCGTGCTCAACACTACTATGTTGCTGGATGGAGGCGTAGCCACAATGGTGATTGGTCAGAATCAAACCTTCGGGTGAGATAATTTCTCCGGTACATCCGCCTCCGAATATACCTACGGCATCTTTAAGAGAAATTCCATTCGGATTATATAGGTCCTGTGCTTCCAGTTTTAATCCTTGTTTTTTCATCATGTCTATGGAGTGTTGCTGTTGCATCAGTTGCAATAGCCACATACCCTCATCCGCTTTAACGGAACATACAAAAAGCGCAGCCAGCGCTAATAGATAAAGTCTTAGTCTGTTCATTATTTAATGATAAAATTAAAATATATGATTGGTTAGTATTCAATTTTCAAATCTCCGTTCTTCAGTGCTTCCATGATATTAGCAGGCGGACGTTGATTCATCAGTTCGTTTTTCATAAAGTCCATATAAGGAGCTACATGCTTAAAGAACTGGTAATAGCCTTTGCATAAGTAATTCAATCCCGGTTCGCCTTCTGCCGTTTGGCTGAAACGATTTTTCGGGCATTCTCCGTTGCAGGCAAACAGGAACTCACATTCCTTGCATTGAGTAGGGAGAGACTGATATTTCATGTTCCCGAAATTGTGCTGACGCTCGCTATGCATCATTTCCACCAGAGTTTTACTATAAATGTTACCTAATTTATATTCGGGAAATACAAAATGGTCGCACGAATAAACATCTCCGTTGAATTCCATCACACCGGCATGACCGCAGGTCTTTGCCATTGTGCATATACCAGGCTGTTCGCCCATCCAGTTCGCCAGAGTCGAATCGAATATTTGTACATAGTACTTGCCTACATCTTCTTTCACCCATTCGTCGAAAAGAGCACAAAGGAAGTTGCCCCATTGCTCCGGAGTGATCGAAAAATCGGCAAGAGTTCCGGCTTTATTTTCTGCAAGAGAAGCGAGGTGACGACCGTCCTCATGTGAGAGAATACGTTCAACGATAGGAGCGAACTGGATATACTGACAACCGATTTCTTTGAAGAAACGATAAAAGTCTAGTGGATAGTCGGCATTGAAGTCATTAATAACTGCCATCGCATTCCATTCCACCCCATGTTTTTTCAAAAGATTGATGCCTTGCATCACTTTCACAAAAGAGGGTTTTCCCATTTTATTTTTGCGATACTCGTCATGAAACTCCTGGGGACCATCGATAGAGACTCCTACCAGCCAATTATTTTCACGGAAGAACTCGCACCATTCGTCGGTGAGCATGGTTCCGTTGGTTTGGATGCAGTTGTCGATCGTTCGTCCGCGGGCATACTTTTTTTGTAGTTCCATCGCCTTTTTATAGAAGGAGAGCGGTCGCATCAGCGTTTCTCCTCCGTGCCAGGTGAAAAGCACCTGCGGCATGGTTTGTGAGTTAATGTACTCGTCGATAAACTTTTCCAGAAGTTCATCGCTCATTACGTGTTTCAGATTGTCTTTGTATAGGTTGGCCTTTTCCAAATAGTAGCAATAATCGCATGCTAGATTACATACGGCACCTACAGGCTTTACCATTACATAAAGCGGTTTGGCAAAAGGGGCAAATGTTGATGTTTTCATGACCGCAAAATTAGATAAACTAAATGAAAAAAATAGCCTTATACCTATGTTTATAAGGATTATTAAAGAAAAGAGTCTTACAAGATTTAAATATTGATAAAATGTTTCTTTGAATTCTGAATCAGTTGTACCTTTGTACCCAGAATTTAATGAATAGATGAACGTGAATAAAATTTTGCCTTTTTTGCTTTTGCTTCCGTTTTTGGCTTCCTGCACCAGTAAGTACAAGATTGAAGGAACCTCTTCAGTGAATAGTCTGGATGGAAAGATGTTGTATCTTAAGTCCCTTCGTGATGGAGAGTGGGTGAAGCTGGATTCAGCTGAAGTAGTGCATGGTCTGTTCTCAATGAAAGGGAAAATAGATTCCGTACAGATGGTGACACTTTATATGGATGAAGAAAGCATTATGCCGATTGTGTTGGAAAGTGGGAAGATAACTGTTACCATTAGCAATACGGACCTCAAGGCAGTCGGAACATCTTTAAATAATGCACTGTACGAGTTTATCAGCAAAAGAAACCAATTGGAAGAAAGCATTGGTGAACTGGAGCAGAAGGAAACCCGTATGGTACTGGATGGAGGCGATCTGGATGAGATTCACGGTCAGTTGGTGGTGGAAGGAGACTCACTGATGAAAGCGATGAATCAGTATGTGAAAACGTTCATCTCCGATAATTACGAAAATGTGCTGGGACCCAGTGTGTTTATGATGCTCTGCAGCTCTTTGCCCTATCCCATTATGACTCCGCAGATTGATGATATAATCAAGGATGCTCCTTATTCTTTTAAAGACAATAAGCTGGTTAGAGAGTTCCTGTCTAAAGCAAGAGAAAACATGAAGTTGATAGAAGAACATCAACGATTGGAACAAAATGCTTCAACAAATAAGTAATACTTGAGTTTTTTGTGTATTTTTGCACAAAACTCAAGTAAAGTGAAAACGACTACTGTTTCGGTATACGCCGCTTTCTTTTTTATTTTAGTCTTATCAGTTTCTTGTCATAGAGATTCGGAGGCCCCTGATGCGGCATTCCAGAGGATTGAAATGTGCATGGAATCTCTTCCGGATACAGCTCTGTATCTATTAAAGTCAATACCTCATACTGAAAAATTGCGTGGAAAGTTGCAGGCGGATTATGCACTTTTATTGACGCAGGCGATGGATCAGAACTATGTGAAGTTTACTTCTGACTCATTGATTGCACTGGCGCTGAATTACTATACTGTAGAGCGTGGTGACTCTGTTACGCGTGCTAAAGCGCAGTATTATTATGGAAGAGTGCTGCGTGAATTGGGCAAAGATGAAGAGGCTTTGACGTTTTTATCTTCGGCAAAAGGAAATGTTCGGGAATATTCAATGTTGTAAGATGTTTGCAATGGCTACTGATGAGATAGGGATGATTAACCGGAAAAAGAAATTGTATCAGGAGTCGTTGAAGAATTTTCGGGAGTCATATACGATCTATGAAGAGTTGAAAGATTCTTTGAGTCTTGTCAGAGCCGGGCAAAATATAGGCCGGGCTTATTTGTTTCAGAATAAATGGGATAGCTGCTATTTCTATTATACTTACGCTTTAGAACTAGCCAGGGAAAAGCAATATCCGTCTGAAGTTTCCATTTTACATGAGTTGGGGATACTGTACCGTTCCATGGGAGAACTGAAAAAGTCAGAACGCTATTTTCTTGCAGCTTATGAAAAAGAAACGGATGAAGAAAGGAAATACGTGGAGTGTATGTCTCTCGGCTATTTGTATATACAGATGGGCGATGCAGAGAATGCCCGGAAATATTTTAAGATGAGTATCAATTCTTCTAAAGAATATACCCGTATTGACGCATATAACAATTTATACTTTCTTGAAAAAGATATTGATAATTTTGAAGAAGCGATTATCTACCATGAAAAAGCGGACTCTATCGTGAATGTATTGGATGAAGTCGATTCGCAGGAGTTGATAACAGAACTGCAAAAGCAGTACGAGAACGAGAAACTCCGGAATGATAATCTACAACTGAAAGTGGACCGTACAGTTTTTATATTTTGCGGTACGGTTATTTTCCTGATTGTGGCCTTCTATATGTGTTATTACTACTACAAAAGTAAAAATCACAGGAAGAAGATTGCCGAAATCGAATCCCAGATTAGAGATAATGAAGAGGAGATAAAGCGATACCAGCAGGAGATGGAAGAAATCCAGGAGTTGAAAGATCAAGTACTGGAAGAGAACCGCATACTGGAAGAAAATCGAATGAAGGTAGGCGAGTTGAATGGAAAGATTGTACTTCTAAGTATGCAGAACAAAACCTTATCGGGACTGTTGAAAGAACTGGGAGGAGAATTAACTGTCGGACCCTCTTCTGAACAGTACATATCCGCTTTTCGTCTGCTGCTTGCTATCAAAGAGGGAACATTAAGAGGTAAATTGTCTAATGGAGAACGCTATAAATTGTTTAGCCTGTTTGATTTTCTCTATTCTAATTACGTTACCCGGTTGCTTGACAAAACTCCTTTATTAACTAAACATGATCTTGAGATCTGTTGCTTTCTTAAATTTGGACTGACCAATGAAGAACTGGCGCGTATTTTTCAGACCTCTTCCGATTCTGTTACCAAAGCAAAAGGAAGGCTGAAAGGTCGATTAGGCATTTCTCCACAAGAAGATTTGAATGTGTTTTTAAGGGATTTTTGATAAATAAAAAATGAATTGTCCGGGTCATTAATAGAACGCTAATCTGTATTTGATTGAAATGTAAGTGCTTACGAAAAATCAGGCGCACTGATTTTGTCCGGGTGACTTTTTTTGTGTTTTCGGATGCATGCTGTACTTTTGACACAACAAAAACCAAATAGCTATATGAAAAATCCTAATGAATTATCTGCCGCCTCTTCTTTGAGAGGTGACGAATTGCAGTTAATAGAACAAAAAGCCAGCATTGTTGTCGGAATAGCAAATTCTCGCACCAGGTTACGGATAGGAATTCTATTAAGTAAATATTCAGAGTATCAGGTGGATTATATATCCTCCGAGAGTGAGATCGGTAAACTGATTGAAGAAGCCGACTTGATTATTGGTGCGGGGATTACCGCTTACGAAGGGGTATTGCGCCGAAAGCCGGTGATTGTAGTGGGTGATTATGGCTTGGGAGGTCTGGTTACTCCGGATACATTCCGCAAGCATTATAACAATCGGTTTAGAGGGAAGATTAATGGTGTCAGAAATGAATCTTTCTCATTAGAGAATTTAGAAAAGGAAATTTATAAAAGTTTTAATTTGACTTTTCAAGAATTACAAATGATGTCAAACCAAACCATAACCTTGCAAAACATCTAAATATCTGAATTTCTTAATTTAATAGTTTGATGCATAAAACTGGTTAGGAATATGGGGGTGCGTGAGCATCCCCATATTTATATAAGATTATGTACTGACTATCGGTCTTGATCTTCGTTTTTCACCATTCCCTTGTATTGTTCCGGCAGGGCGCTTTCAACCGCAGCGTAGGCCTCTGCCATGGTTGCCTTGATATTTTCCATTCCTTTCCCTTTGGGAGGAATAGGCTCGTGAATAGTCAGAATCATGCGATGACGGTGTATCCATTTGCCTGTGCGTGGCAGAATCTCGAATGAGCCGTCAATGGTGACGGGTACAACCGCCAACTGTAAATCATCAGCCAACTGGAAAGCGCCTTTCTTAAAGTATCCCATGTGTCCTGTAAATGTACGCGCTCCTTCAGGAAAGACTACGAGAGAAACCCCGTCTTTCAATGAGTCTTTTGCCTGCCGGATTGTTTCCAATACTTTTTTAGGACCAGATCTGTCTACAAAGATATGTCCTGCACTTTCACAGGCTTTTCCTACAAACGGCAGTTTGCGCAGGCTTTTTTTCATCATCCACTTAAAGTTTCTTCCGATGAAGCCGTAAATAAGGAAAATATCAAATGAACCCTGATGGTTAGGTACGAAAATATAGGAAGTCTTGTCATGCAACTTTTCACGTCCCTCAATCTTCACGGGAATCAATAGAAACAGACAAATTAATTGTGACCAAATCTTCCCCGGATAATATCCCCAGATGTGGGCTCCTCCCAAGAGAGAACCTACAATAGTGACGATTGCCGTGAGGATGGTCAACACTAATAAAATAGGCAAAGCGATGCAAATCTGATAAATATAATACAGTATCTTCATAGGGTTGGATTTTTATCCTGCAAATATACATGATTATTGGTAAAAAAGAGAGGCAGATGTGATATAATCTTTTTGATTGTGTTATTTTTGCCTCTTGTTATTAGAGATAGTTACAAAATTATGATACGTATATTACATACTGCCGACTGGCATCTGGGACAAACCTTTTTTGGTTATGATCGCACGGAAGAACATGGAGTATTCCTGAATTGGCTGGCAGAAGAAATTCGTCAGAAAGAGATTGATGCATTGATTATAGCCGGAGATGTTTTTGATGTTTCCAACCCTTCCGCAGCATCCCAAAGCATGTATTATCAGTTTATTTATCGGGTGACAGCAGAGAATCCGTATTTGCAGATTGTCATTGTTGCCGGCAATCATGATTCGGCAGCACGCCTGGAGGCTCCTTTGCCTCTGTTGCAAGCTATGCGGACGGAAGTCAGAGGGGTAGTTCGCAAGCTCGAAGGCGGAGAAATCGATTATGACCATTTGACTGTGGAACTGAAGAACCGGAAAGGGGAAGTGGAATTGCTTTGCATGGCAGTTCCTTTTCTGCGTCAGGGAGATTATCCGGCCGTGCAAACGGAAGGCAATCCGTATGCGGAGGGAGTTCGCGAACTTTATGCACAACTTTTGCAAAGGCTATGGAAGCGAAGGACGGAGAATCAGGCGATTCTTGCCATCGGTCATTTGCAGGCTACAGGATCGGAAATTGCAGAGAAGGATTATAGCGAGCGTACCGTGATTGGTGGGCTGGAGTGCGTATCTCCGGAAACTTTTTCCGAACAGATAGCTTATACGGCATTGGGACATATACATAAAGCGCAGCGAGTGTCCGGAAGAGAGAATGTGCGGTATGCCGGAAGTCCCATTCCGATGTCTTTTGCCGAGAAACATTATCATCATGGAGTCGTGATGGTGACTTTCGACGGAGGTTGTGCGGTGGACATTGAACGGTTGGAATGCCCGAAATTAATACCTTTGTTGAGTGTCCCGAACGGAGAACCTGTTTCACCGGAAGCCGTCTTGGAAGCCTTGAAGGAACTACCCGAGACAGAAGCCGTAGCCCCATATCTGGAAGTAAAGGTATTGTTGGAGGAACCGGAACCCATGCTTCGGCAGGAGATTGAAGATGCACTGGCAGATAAAAACTATCGGTTGGCGCGTATTGTTTCTACCTATCGCACTGAAACTGGAAATACGACGAAAGAAAATGAAAACTGGAAGAGGGGGTTGCAGGAAATGTCTCCCTTGCAGATTGCACAGTCTGCCTTTGAGAAGATTTATCAGGTGGAAATGCCTGTAGAACTGACAGGTTTGTTTGAAGAGGCCTATTTGGCTGCTACCCGTAAAGAAGAGGAGGAAGAAGAATGAAAATACTAGCTATACGATTGAAGAATCTGACCTCGATAGAAGGAACGGTAGAAGTGGATTTTATGGCAGAACCATTACATTCTGCAGGTATCTTTGCCATTTCAGGACCTACCGGTGCAGGTAAGTCTACTTTATTAGATGCCTTATGCCTGGCATTGTATGATAAGGCTCCCCGCTTTGCTACTTCAGTGGAAAATGTGAACCTGGCAGATGTGGGAGACAATCAGATTAATCAGTCTGATGTTAGAAATTTGCTGCGCCGGGGGACAAGTGATGGTTATGCGGAAGTCGATTTTTTAGGTATTGACGGACGGCGTTACCGTTCTCGTTGGTCGGTGAGGCGGACAAGAAACAAGATAAACGGTTCTTTGCAGCCACAAACGCTGGAAGTGAAAGAACTGGATACGGAGAAAGAATTTCAAGGTACCAAGAAAGAGTTGTTGATTCAGTTGGTGGAGTTGGTTGGCCTGACGTATGAACAGTTCACCCGTACAGTATTATTGGCACAAAATGATTTTGCTACATTTCTGAAATCAAAAGGGGCGGCAAAAGCAGAATTACTGGAGAAGTTGACAGGAACCGGTGTGTATTCCCGGATTTCTCAAGAGGTCTATGCCCGGAATAAGGCGGCACAAGAAGAGGTGACCTTGATTCAGAATCGGATGAATGTGATCGAATTGATGCCGGAAGAAGAGCTGCTTGCTCTGCAAAAAGAGAAAGAACTATCGACTGAAAAGCGTGCGGCAGGGATTAAACTGCTGGCAGAACAGAATGAACAACTGAATGTGGTTCGTTCATTAAAAATACAGGAAGAACTTTGTAAGAAAAAGCAGCAGGAAGAACAGGAGGAACAGGCTAGGGAGAAAGTTCTGCAGGGTGCATTGGCTTCCCAAGAGGAAGGATTGGTGCATTTTAAGGCACAATGGGAGGCCATACAGCCGGACTTGAAGAAAGCACGTCAATTGGATGTACAGATACAGTCTCAACAAAGCAGCTATATACAGTCGCAGCAGATTTTACAAGCGGCTAACAGGCAGGTGGCGGAGCAGGAACAAAAAATGCGAGTGGCTGCGGAACAATTACAGGTGTCTTATTCTTCTCTGAACCGCTTATTAAGCCATGTAGGGATAGAAGAAGCACTGCAACTTGAACAGGTGGAAGAGATTCTACGGCAAGAAGAAAGTAAACTGGTTGCCGCTACCAGTACGAATGAGGAACGTTTGTTGCGCTTAAATTCTTTCGGATATCCGTTATTGGCCGAAGAACAGGTGAAGTTGCAAAAAGAGTTGACTCGTCAGCAGAATATCCGGCAATTAACGGAAACGCAGACGAAAGCAAAGACGGAAATAGAAAGACTGGAGAAAGAAGTGGCCAATTGTCTGAAACAATTGACGGAGCAAGAAACCGCATTGAAAGTTACTCAACGTCTTTACGAAAATGCACGTATGGCAGTGGGAAAAGACGTGAAAGCATTGCGCCGGCAATTACAGGAAGGGGAGGCTTGTCCGGTTTGCGGTAGCACAGCGCATCCTTATCATCAGGAACAGGAGGTGGTAGATACTCTTTTCCGGAGTATAGAGCAGGAGTATAATGTAGCATCAACCAACTATCAGCAGATGAATAACCGGAGCATTGCTCTGCAACGTGATTTGGCGCATCAAAAAACGGTGGACGGACAGATCGCGGAACAGTTGGCAGCATTATATAAAGCAGGGATTGAAGCCGGAAACGAAGAGCAAATACAACACCGTTTGGCGGAACTGGCAATACGTATTTTGGAATATCGCAATCTTTATGCAGAATGGCAGCGCAGCGATGAAGAAATTAAAAAGATGCGTGCACATTGTGAAGCCCTCCGTGAGAATGTTTCTCTCTGTCGTTTGGCTATGCAGAAAGTATCGTCTGCCAAAGAACAGCTGGTAATCTTACAGAATGCTGCTTCGGCCGAACTAAAGAGATTTGAAGTGATAGAGAAAGCGCTGAATGTGCTTCGTCAGGAACGTTCGCAGCTATTGAAAGGAAAAAGTGCGGATGAAGCGGAAGCTGCCGTAGCAAAAAGAGAGAAAGAACTGAATCTCGCTTTGGAGAAAGCACGTAAAGAAGTAGAGGCGGTACACAACCGGCTTTCCGGTTTGCAAGGAGAGATGAAGCAAATTGCACTAGCTATAGGAGAGTTGCAGGAACAGTATAAAAAGATAGAGTCTCCCGAACTGCTTCCCGAAATAATAAAGAAGCAACAGGAAGAAAACCTGAATATAGAACGTGCCCTTTCTACTATGGAAGCCCGCCTGCTACAACAAGCAAAGAATAAACTGACTGTGGAACAGATTGCGAAGGAACTGGCAGAGAAACAAACTGTTGCCGAACGTTGGGCAAAATTGAATAAACTGATTGGCAGTGCGGATGGAGCGAAATTTAAAGTGATTGCTCAAAGTTATACTTTGAATTTGTTGCTGCTTCATGCCAATCAACATTTATCCTATCTCTCTAAACGCTATAAGCTGCAACAGGTACCCGATACGTTGGCACTTCAGGTAATAGATTGCGATATGTGTGATGAAATACGGACCGTGTACTCTCTTTCAGGAGGTGAATCGTTCCTGATTTCTTTGGCACTGGCTTTAGGTTTGTCTTCCTTGTCAAGTAATAATCTGAAAGTTGAATCTCTTTTTATTGATGAAGGTTTCGGCTCTTTGGATGCGGAAAGTTTGCGTACAGCGATGGAAGCATTGGAACAATTACAGATGCAGGGGCGGAAAATAGGAGTAATCTCTCATGTGCAGGAGATGAGTGAACGGATTTCTGTTCAGGTGCAGGTACATAAGAAAGTGAATGGAAAAAGTGTGCTTACCGTGGTGGGGTAAGCACACTCCTTACTACTTAGTATGAATTATTCAGGTTGGATTCTTTTACATTAATTCGTTCAGTTCGCTTAAATTCTTTTTGATTTCGTGGATACGATTTAAGAACTTCTTGCGGTAAATCCATAAGATCAATCCCAGTCCTCCGCCCCATAACAGGATGAAGAAAGCGATCATCCCCATTCCATATTGCCACACTTGCCAGTAGATAAATGAAAGTATAGCCAGGACCAGGAGAAAGGCAATAGCAATCAATCGTTCCCTGATGGTCCATCGATGGATACGGTTCACGCGGCTGATTACTTCTACCAAAGGCATCTCGTCTATTTGTGTCCGTTGGAGGAAACGGGTGGTGACGATATCCCAGCAAAGGGCAGGAATCCATGCGAAAATGATAATGATATAGATCGGGTTCAATCTGTTGTGCAACAGTACCTCCGCTAAAAATAAGATCAGTATCGGCAGAGAAATCAGAATAAGCTTGATGTTCAGTCTGGCAATGGCATGGATACCTTTGTCCGCATGCCTTATCAGCTTTTCAAGCTCTTCTTCTTTGATGAACTCTTTGTCTTTCAAGTGTTCATCCAGGGCATTCCAAGATTTTTTAAGTTCTTCCAGTTCCATATATCTTATTCCTCCTTTTTCATTCTTTTAAGTTTGTCTTTGATGCGACTTAGTTTGGTCGCTACATTGGTAACCGTCAGTCCGGTGATTTCTGCTATTTCCTCGTAACTTTTGTCTTCGAGATAAAGCAGGATAATTGATTTGTCGAGTTGTCCCAGTTGGTTAATCATCTGATAAAGCTGTTTCAACATTTCGTTGATCGGGTCGTGTGCTTCTATGGCCCAGTCGGTATCTCTGGTGAGGCTGACTATTTCCGGCACATTCTTTTCTTTACGATAGAAGCTGATACAGGTGTTGAGGGCAATACGGTAAATCCAGGTGGAAACCTTACATTCTTTTCTGAATTTGGGATAGGCTTTCCAAAGGTTCAATACCACATCCTGATACAGATCATTGAGAGGAGCATTGGGATTGGCATACAGATAGCATACCTTGTAGATCACCCGTTCATATTCGCGGATCACCGACAAAAACTCTTGTTCAATAGGGGCGCTAACCTCTGCTGTTTGTTCTCTCATGGAATCTATGATTACTTTTCTGGTTAGTTAGTCGTGAGAAAAGGAGAAAAATCACAGGGGAATAAGGACTATTGGAGATTAGCTGCCAGAAACTTACACATTTCTTCGATACTTTTTCCCCGACGGCGGGCATAATCTTCCAATTGGTCTTCTCCAATCTTTCCGACGGAGAAGTATTCGGAAGCCGGGTGTGAGAACATAAGCCCGCAAACAGAAGCGTGCGGGTACATAGCTCCGTTTTCGGTCAGCGAAATGCCTATCTGCTTCATGTCCAACAGTTCATCCAGCAGGAAGTTGACAGATTGATCCGGTAAAGACGGGTAGCCGACAGCAGGACGAATGCCCTGATACTTTTCGACCAGTAAGTCCGCTATGCCTAAATTCTCGTCTTTGGCATATCCCCACGCTTCTTTGCGCACATATTCATGCATCTTTTCTGTTGCTGCTTCTGCCAGACGGTCGGAGAGGGTTTGGACAAGCAGGTGTTTATAAGGGTCCTGTTCGTACAATCCTTCCATGTCCGCATCAATGGAAGAGGCAAAAGCACCGATGGTATCCGGGATGCCGGAAGAGATCGGGCGGATAAAGTCACTTAGACAAAGAAAAGGACTACCGTCTCTTTTCGGCGTTTGCTGGCGCAGTAAAGGAAAAGTGATGAACCGGTCTTTTTCTTTCTCAATAATCAGGTTATCCCCGTCAGAGTTTGCCTTGCAAAGCTTGAAGATGGTCTTTACTTCATAATCCCGGTCAAGCAGATCGAGCATCCGGTTGGCCTCTTTGAATAGCTGCATTGCTTCGGAAGCTTTATTACGTTCTTCTTCCGGGAAAGTTGTCAGCCACGAAGCACGGCAGGCATCACATCCGTGAATGTTGGTGATGGCTGCAAAACGTGGCTGGAACCCCCATGCATGGAAAAAGTAAATCCAGTTGATGTAGGGAGTGACTGTATGTATTTTATAAGATAAAATGGTACTCATAGGCTTGTTGAAGGCGAGCTGCTGTTTATCTGAATCTTAATTCCTGTCCGCGATAAGTCTCGTCTATTTCTCCGTTGTTATATAACAGATGTCCGTTTACAAATGTTTTCTCTACTTTCCAGTCGAATGTGTGTCCCTCTAATGGGCTCCATTTACATTTGCTTAGAATACAATCGGTTGTTACAGTCCATTCGCTTCCGGGACGGACTAATACCAGGTCAGCCTGATAGCCTTTGCGAATGAATCCTCTGTTTTGTATCTCATACATCTGCGCAGGAGCATGAGCCATCTTTTCTACTACTTTTTCGATAGTAAACACTCCTTTTTCTGTCAACTCCAACATGCTGACGAGTGAGAACTGAATCATCGGCATTCCGGACATTGCTTTTAAGGCACCGCCTTCTTTTTCGCTAAGTAAATGTGGGGCATGATCTGTGGCAATAGCATCAATCAAACCGCTATTGACAGCCTCTCGCAAAGCTTTCCGGTCTTGCGCTGTCTTAATGGCAGGGTTGCATTTGATGCGGGCACCCAGTGTCTGATAGTCCTCTTCCGTAAAGAGCAGATGAGAAACACAGGCTTCTGCCGTGATCTTTTTTTGTACCAAAGGTACATTAGAAAACAGGCTCAACTCTTTAGCTGTGGAAATATGCATGATGTGCAGGCGGGCGTTTGTCTCACGTGCCAACTGCACTGCCAGTTCGGATGAACGATAGCAAGCTTCTTCCGAACGAAGGAGCGGATGAAGAGCCAAAGGTACGTCGTCTCCGTATTCTTTCTTATATTTATCCGTGTTTTCTTTGATAATTCCCTGATCTTCGCAATGAGCAGCGATGAGCAGATCGGTTCCACCGAATATATTACGCAGACTGGCCATCCGGTCTACCAGCATATTGCCGGTGCTTGAACCCATAAATAACTTCACTCCACAAACCCGGTGTTTATCCAGTTGTGCAAACTGGGTATAGTTATTATTCGTTGCTCCGAAATAGCAGGAATAGTTGACTGCTGACTTTTCACCCAACAGAACAAATTTTTCCTCCAAAGCCTCCAATGTGGTAGTTTGCGGATTGGTATTGGGCATATCCATGATAGAGGTGACACCTCCTGCTGCCGCAGCACGACTTTCTGTGGTGATATCTGCCTTATGAGTCAGTCCGGGATCGCGGAAATGCACATGTTCGTCGATGGCACCCGGCAAAAGATAACACCCGGTTGCGTCTATTATCTCGTCGCAGGGGGCAGTTGCGTTTTCTCCGCCAACCAATATTTCGGCTATCTTTTCATTCTCGATTACTACTGAACCCAGAACTTTTCTTCCTTCGTTGACAACAACGGCGTTTTGAATCAGTGTACGTTTCATTTCTTTTGTGGGAATTTATGGAACCAACTATTTACTTTTAATTTTATCACACCAAATATGGCTTCTCCAAAGATGCTGCTATTCATTTTAGAAGTCCCTAATTCACGATTAATGAAGATAACGGGAACCTCGATAATTTTGAAACCACACTTGTAAGCAGTGAATTTCATTTCAATCTGAAAGGCATATCCTTTGAAGCGAATATGATCTAAATCGATTGTTTCCAACACCTGGCGGCGGTAGCAAACAAATCCGGCAGTGGTGTCATGTACAGGTATTCCGGTGATAAACCGCACATATTTAGAGGCAAAGTATGACATCAATACCCGTCCCATCGGCCAATTCACTACATTCACTCCGCTGACATAACGGGAACCGATGGATACATCTCCTCCTTGTTCCGAACAAGCCTGATACAAACGGGGTAAATCATTCGGATTATGACTGAAGTCTGCATCCATTTCAAAAATATACTCGTATGCGTGTTCCAGTGCCCATTTAAATCCAGTAATGTAGGCAGTACCCAGTCCCAGTTTTCCTTTACGTTCTATCATGAAAAGCTGTTCGGGAAATTCTTGTTGCAGTTTTCTTACGATGGCTGCCGTTCCGTCCGGAGAGCCGTCTTCTATGACCAGAATATGGAATACTTGGGGAAGGCCGAAAACGGCACGGATGATATTTTCTATGTTCTCCCGTTCATTATAGGTGGGGATAATTACAATGCTATCCGATGTCTGCATATAGATACTATAAAATTTAGAAACAAAAGTAGTTCTTTTTCCTTTAGTTATAGCTGAACTAAGGAAAATTTAACGTGTTTCATGCCCCATGCGGAATAAGACGGCAGATACCTTATTATAATACTTCTGTTCTTTGGGTGCATACTCCCAATCTTTTTTGTAATTTTGCGGGGAAATTTTATAGGTATGACAATAACTGAGTTGCAACAACAATATGCTGCCCATCCCAATATGGCAGTAATGAAGCGCTTGTTGAAGGACACTTCCGTTCAGACTGTTTTTTGCGGAGGACTGTGTGCATCCGCCGCTTCTCTTTTTTCTTCTGTACTGGTGCAAGAGGGTGGTTGCCCGTTTGTATTTATTTTAGGTGATCTTGAAGAAGCCGGATATTTCTATCACGACTTGACGCAGATATTGGGTACGGAAAGAGTATTGTTCTTTCCATCTTCATTCCGTCGCTCCATCAAGTATGGACAAAAAGATGCGGCCAATGAGATTTTGCGTACAGAAGTACTTAGCCGCTTGCAAAAGGGGGAAGAGGGATTATGTATCGTTACGTACCCGGATGCATTGGCGGAGAAAGTGGTGTCGCGCAAGGAATTGAGTAATAAAACGCTGAAGCTGAATGTAGGAGAGAAAGTGGATACCACTTTCATCACCGATGTGTTGCATAGTTATGGTTTTGAATATGTAGACTACGTATATGAGCCGGGACAATATGCTGTTCGCGGTAGTATTATCGACGTTTTCTCTTTTGCTTCGGAATATCCTTATCGCATCGATTTCTTTGGTGATGAAGTGGAAAGTGTTCGTACCTTTGAAGTGGAGTCTCAATTATCCCGTGAGAAGAAAGATGGAGTGTCTATCGTTCCCGATTTGGCGGTGACAGGAGATGTAACGACTTCTTTTCTGGATTTTTATCCCGAAAGAGACTACCTTGGCGATGCGCGATTTTCTTTGGTTGCGCGAGCGAATCCAGGTGGTACACGATGAGGCGCTGACTCCACAGGCAATAGCCGTTCAGGAGGCCGAAGAGAATGGTGGCATTACATTGGAAGGGAAATTGATAGACGGCAGCGAGTTTACTGTACGGGCACTCGATTTCCGCCGGTTGGAATTTGGTAATAAACCGACCGGAACGCCCAATGCCAGCGTTACTTTCAATACATCTGCCCAGCCTATCTTTCATAAGAATTTCGATCTGGTAGCTTCTTCTTTTAAGGATTATCTGGAAAAAGGCTATTCGCTTTATATCTGCAGTGACAGCATGAAGCAAACAGATCGTATCAAAGCTATTTTTGAAGATCGGGGTGATAAGATTAATTTTACTCCCGTAGAACGTACCATTCACGAAGGTTTTGTAGATAACACACTGCGGCTCTGTATCTTCACAGACCATCAGTTGTTTGATCGTTTTCATAAATATAATCTGAAAAGTGATAAAGCCCGTTCGGGAAAAGTGGCACTATCCTTGAAAGAACTGAATCAGTTCACTCCGGGAGACTATGTGGTGCATACGGATCATGGTATCGGACGTTTTTCCGGCTTGGTACGTATTCCGAATGGTGACACTACGCAAGAGGTTTTGAAACTGGTGTTTCAAAATGAAGATGTGGTGTTCGTCTCTATTCATTCCCTGCATAAGGTTTCCAAATATAAAGGTAAAGAAGGAGAGGCTCCCCGGCTTAACAAATTAGGTACAGGTGCATGGGAGAAACTGAAAGAACGTACGAAGAGTAAAATCAAGGACATTGCCCGCGATTTGATAAAATTGTATTCGCAGCGTCGTCAGGAAAAAGGTTTCTCTTACAGTCCCGATAGTTTCTTGCAGCGTGAGCTGGAAGCATCCTTTATTTATGAAGATACACCGGATCAGAGTAAGGCGACGATTGATGTCAAGGCAGATATGGAAAGTGACCGCCCGATGGACCGTCTAGTCTGTGGCGATGTAGGATTTGGAAAAACAGAAGTTGCGATTCGTGCGGCTTTCAAAGCTGTTGCCGATAATAAACAAGTAGCCGTTCTGGTTCCGACAACAGTACTTGCTTACCAGCATTTTCAGACTTTCCGTGAACGTCTGAAAGGCTTGCCGTGTCGGGTGGAATATTTAAGCCGCGCACGTACTGCCGCACAGACCAAAGCTGTATTGAAGGGATTGAAAGATGGAGATGTCGGTATTCTGATAGGTACCCACCGTATCTTGGGAAAAGATGTCCAGTTTAAAGACTTGGGATTGTTGATTGTGGACGAAGAACAGAAATTCGGTGTCTCTGTCAAAGAAAAGCTGCGCCAGTTGAAAGTGAATGTGGATACACTGACTATGACTGCTACTCCAATTCCCCGTACCCTTCAATTTTCATTGATGGGTGCACGCGACTTGAGTGTGATTTCTACTCCGCCACCCAACCGCTATCCGATTCAGACCGAAGTGCATACTTTTAATGAAGAAGTGATAACGGATGCCATCAATTTTGAGATGAGCCGCAACGGTCAAGTCTTCTTTGTCAATAACCGGATTGCGAACTTGCCGGAATTGAAAGCGATGATCGAACGTCATATCCCGGATTGCCGTGTAGCGATTGGACATGGACAGATGGAACCGACAGAGCTGGAGAAGATTATTCTGGATTTTGTCAACTACGACTATGATGTACTCTTGGCAACTACAATCATCGAAAGTGGTATTGATATTCCGAATGCCAACACTATCATTATCAATCAGGCGCAAAACTTTGGATTGAGTGATCTCCATCAGATGCGTGGACGGGTAGGACGTAGTAATAAAAAAGCTTTTTGTTATCTGCTGGCTCCTCCGTTAGGTAGTTTGACAGCCGAAGGAAGGCGACGTCTTCAAGCAATTGAAAACTTTAGTGATTTGGGAAGTGGCATTCATATCGCCATGCAGGATTTGGATATTCGTGGAGCCGGAAATCTGCTTGGAGCCGAACAAAGCGGATTTGTTGCCGATTTGGGATATGAGACATATCAGAAAATTCTTACTGAAGCTGTCCATGAGTTAAAGACAGACGAGTTTGCAGAACTGTATGCGGATGAAATCAAGGGCGAAGGACAAATTAGTGGAGAAGAGTTTGTAGACGAGTGTCAGGTAGAAAGCGACCTCGAACTATTGTTGCCTGCCAACTACGTAACAGGCAGCAGCGAACGTATGTTGCTCTATCGCGAACTGGATGGACTGACATTGGACAAAGATGTGGAAGCTTTCCGTGCTCGTCTGGAAGACCGCTTCGGACCGGTTCCCCGGGAAACGGAAGAACTACTCCGTATTGTGCCTCTACGCCGTCTTGCAGCCCGTTTGGGTGCAGAGAAAATCTTCCTGAAAGGTGGGCGGATGACCTTGTTTTTTGTTTCCAATCCGGATAGTCCGTTCTATCAAAGTAAGGCTTTTGGTAAAGTGATAGACTATATGATGAAATATACTCGTCGTTGTGATTTGCGTGAACAGAACGGCAGACGGAGTATGCTGATTAAGGATGTTACTAATGTGGAAACGGCGGTCAGTGTGTTGCAGGAGATTGTGGCTTTGCCGGTAAAGGAAGCATAAATGAGTTGAAGATGCTATCATTGGCAACAACTCATTACTATGTAGCTTTTATTTCTTTCTCTTACCTATATTATTTTTTCGATTGACTAATGAGTTTTCGTTTGACAGTTGTTGAACTATCGTTTGACTATTGTCAAACGAAAACTTACTAGGTAATCAAATACATATCAATTGGAGAGCGCTAACTTAAAAGTAGCCAATAAGATCACAAGTTATAATTGATTCATAATCATGCCTTATGCTTGATTTATAATTTATTTCATTCTATCTTTTTCCTTTCCCTCTTTCCATGTCCTTTCTTTTTCCGTATAACTTGTCTATCAAATCTGAACGTCCGATACGTCTCAACTCATTGATGATGTTTTTTCGTTCTTCCGGTTTGTACCAGAAAAAGAATTGGCGTTGTGCAAGTTTCTCCCGTTGGGTTTTGGCACTGAATATCGGTTCTAGCGTGTATGGATGGAATCCGCTATACCAGGCTTCGGTAGCCACTGTCATCGGAGTAGGAGTGAAGTCCTGCACTTGTTCCAGGTGGAAGTCCAGACGTTTGGTGATAACGGCAAGTTCCGCCATGTCTTCTTCATTGCATCCGGGATGCGAAGAGATAAAATACGGAATCAGTTGTTGACGCAGATTTTCTTCCCGGTTAATGCGGTCGAATATCTTTTTGAATGTTTCAAATTGCTCAAAAGAAGGTTTGCGCATTATAGATAATACCCGGTCACTGGTATGCTCCGGAGCCACTTTTAACCGGCCACTCACATGATTGACTATCAATTCACGGGTATATTCGGCAGTGCTACGGTTGGTAGTTTCATCTTTGCTTTGATGAAGTAACAGGTCATAGCGTACACCGCTACCGATAAACGATTTTTTGATTCCGGACAAGGCATCTACTGCACGGTAAATATCCAGTAGGGGACGATGATCTGTATTTAGATTCGGGCAAACTTTCGGGTGAATACATGACGGTCGTTTGCACTTCTTGCAAATAGCTTCATCTTTCCCTTTCATCTGATACATATTAGCGGAAGGACCGCCCAAATCACTTAAATATCCTTTGAAATCGGGTAATTGAATAACCTCTTTTACCTCTTTCAGTATAGACTCTTTGCTTCGACTGACAATAAACTTTCCCTGATGGGCGGAAATGGTACAGAATGCACAACCACCAAAACATCCCCGATGAATGTTGATGGAAAATTTAATCATATCGTATGCCGGAATCCGTTTTCCTTTATATTTGGGGTGAGGCAGACGGGTATATGGTAAATCAAACGAATGATCGAGGTCTTTCTGGCTCATCGGAGGATAGGGAGGATTGACTACGACTATCTTATTCCCTACTGCTTGTGTGATTCGTGAAGCCGAATATTTGTTGGATTCTTCTTCGATATGTCGGAAGTTACTAGCCTGTTTCTTTTTATCTGCCAAACATTCTTCGTGTGAATAAAGTTGAAGGTCATCTTCGGCAGATGTCCATTCTGTTGCACGACAAAGATAGGCTGTCTGGGGCACAGATCCGATAATTGTTCTAAATTTGCTACTTGTCAGTACAGGTTCTTCAGTGGTGAGCAGGCTTTTCATATTTTTCACCAGGTCTGCAAGAGGCTTTTCTCCCATTCCGTAGATGAGCAGATCTGCTCCGCTGTCGCACAAAATACTCTTTTGTACTTTGTCCTGCCAATAATCGTAATGACTCAATCGCCTTAAACTAGCTTCGATTCCTCCAATGACTACCGGAACATCCGGAAAAAGTTTCTTTAGTATCTGGCTGTAAACTGTAGAAGGATAGTCCGGGCGCATATCCGGTCGGCCGTCCGGAGTATAAGCATCTTCACTGCGTAGGCGTTTGTTGGCGGTATATTTATTAACCATTGAGTCCATGCATCCGCCGGAGATACCGAAGAATAGCCGTGGACGTCCCAACTTCTTGAAGTCGCGCAGGTCGTCACGCCAGTTAGGTTGGGGAACGATGGCTATTTTCAAACCTTCCGCTTCGAGAATGCGTCCGATAACGGCAGCACCAAAAGAAGGATGATCCACATAAGCATCAGCACTGAATAGAACGACATCCAATTCATTCCATCCGCGAAGTTCAACTTCTTTTTTGGTAGTGGGTAACCAGTCGGTCAATCGATATTCTTTCATGCTGCAAAGATACGGATAATAAAAAACATCCCAATGATTTTTTTATTCATTGAGATGTTTAACTTCAATCATCAGGATGTTTTCTTCCAATCATTGGAGTGTTTTCTTAAAACTTCCCGTTGATTGTGAACTGTAATGTCATTTGTTCTCCGTCATAGATTTCACGGAAGCCGATACCTTGCTCGGACAGATATTCCTTTAGATCCTGAAACGCATCAGCATGGTTCATGATAATCTCTATTGTTTCACCCGGAGAGGCAGTGCACATCGCTTTTATTGCAGGAATCAGCGGACTGTATGCTGTTATTCCGCAGGTATCTACCGTAATCATTATTCCTCCTCTTCTTCCGCTTCCGGACTGGAGAGCCAGGTAAGATAAAGTTTGATGAGCTGTTGCAAGCCGAATGCCTTCATATTATTGTGATAAATCACGTCAATACAAAGGTCCAGCAAGTCTTTACTGTCTTCCTCCTGACTGGCGATAAGGGAGCGGATATTTAGTTTCAACTTATCCAGAACTGCTTCATCTACAATACCGGTACTGTCGATAAGATGACGGAACAGGGCATATTTTTCAATCGTTCTCAAGTTTTCATTAGATACTTCTATGCTGCGTGTACCGCTGGGATTTGCTTGTATAGTATACATTGTTTTTTAGTTTTAAAGGTTATTATAGTAGCAAAGATAGAATTTAAAATGAGAAACGGATTAAAAAAAGGATATTTTTTATTTTTGAGTAAAGAATCCCAAGATGCCTGCCATAATGGTTGCCCGATCCGCTTCCGACTGGATGCTTTCAAAAGGAAAGCCCAATACAAAAGTGCGGTAGTTCCCTTTGTAGGCAATACCTGCACTCTGATTGCCGGGTGCATACGTAAATACGGGGAAGGCAGTATCTACGGGAACAATACAATCGGCAGCAGGTACAGCATAACTGCTTTCATTAGGCAGACGTGGGATTGTAATAGTACGGCCCAATCCTTTAATCTGATTCGAACTCTTATCCGTCAGGCTACCTTGATAACCATATTTCAGTATTTTCTCCGTAAACTCCCGGTTTCCTTGTGTTCCACTCATATCACTTCCTACATAAGCACCACTGACAAACAGGTTACCTCCCGCTTGGCAATAACTGGTCATAATCCGTTGCATAGCCGAAGAGAATGTCTTGTAATATGCTTTACTTGCAGGATCTTCTTTTTCCAGTCCCAAAATATAATCTACTACTGGATAATCTTCTAATGTAACCAATCCGTTCTCTACTGCTTCGTCGCTGCATGATACGAAACTATATTTTCCGGCTGCCTGAATTGCTTTTCCGTGAATAAAAGGATAGTCGAACGTGTTTCCTGCAATTTTCATTCCTTCTAATTCGTTTCCGCTATGTCCCAGACTTCCTTTTCCTTCTTTACCGGCTTGTGTACGGTCGAAGCCGGTTTGTGCTCCGCAAAATGAAATATTCGATATATACGGAACGCCGGGATCTTGCATTAGATCGAATCCAGCTTTATCAGAAGTGTTAACGACCGCCGGACCGCTGATTCTGTCAAAGCCATTGATGATGATTACTTTTCCCTGTTCACGTTTGGCTTTATAGACAGAAAGGATTTCAGAAGGAAAACTTTCCCCACCCCGGTTTACAGCAGTTACTTTGAATGAATAAACAAGTCCCGGTTCTATCTTAACGGTGTGGGACGTTTTGCTGACTAAAGTGCCATTGTCAAAACCTCCATAACCGATGCGGGTATATACAATGTATTCCCGTGGTCGTGCAGTCGGTTCTTGCGGATCGTCTTCGCCTTTCCATGAAAGTTCTAATGTATTCTTTTTCTTTCCAAATTGAATGGCGAAATTGCTCACAGGCAGAGGCTGAACAATGTATTCTTTATCGTGCTGGTTGGTAATGAACTGCAAAATACCTTTGTAAATGGCACGCCCCACTGTAAACTTGAAGTTCGGATCATGTCCTAACTGCATATCTGCGAAGTTCTGGTGGGAGAGTAATTCAATAATCGTGGAAGGTGTAGCCGGAAGACGTGTTTCGCTATAATTCCGGTTCCACATGCTGCGGCGTGTCCACGGCAAGCTGTAGCTTGAATAAATATCTTTCTGAATCTGTGTCAGCAGAATGTCTGCCAGATCACGTGAGGCATACCGGTCTGTTCCTGCATTCAGTTTGCCATTATTGAAATCGGTGGTGTAAATGCCGAGTGATCCGATCAGTTCGTCTGTTTTGCTGCATCCGGCGTCACTGTGTAATGCCATCGTCATTTCCAAAGGTATGCCCAGACCCGACTGTTGTGGGTTATAGACGGAACTGCCCGATAAATAATTGATAACGTTAGAGCGTGTGTTAATATCGTCTGTATAGTCGTTTTCACCTTTTCGTCCGGCATATACTTCGTATGGCATTCCCGCCCATTGAGCAGAATAGCGTGCTCCTTCCAAGTAACGCGGTAGCCCACTGATTCTTCCTCCGCGGGCAATGTTACCCATTCCTCCTCCAAAACGTACTGCATCGGCACATACAACTCCATGTTCGCTGCTCTCGTTACTAAGAACCACCATACCGTAGTCATTGTTCCCTTTGTCGAATTCAAAAGTGCCGAGATAAACCCATGTGCCTCCACCTATCTTTTGGTTTACTTTGAATTCGGTAACTCCACCGTTATGAAATACCAGATATTTGGCGTCGCTTACACTGTTGGGTAATGTCTGGTAGGAAACATAAACAGCATACTTGCCTGTTGCCGGCAGAGTAGGCACCCATTCGGCAAATACCTGGTCTTTATTCTTCTTTTTCTTTCTCTCTGTCGGAATAAAACGACAGGTTCCGTCAGTGAAAGGATTTTCTCCATCTTTATAGATTGTTTTCTTCTGAGCAAATCCTTTTACCGGAGCATTTGCCCAATTAATCTTTTTACCCCCCATTTCCAAATAAAGGGAAGCATTGGGGGTATCATTATCTACAATGATTTCATTCTTTTGTGTATCTCGTTCGCGGGGAGTATAGACAATCGCTCCTGCATTTTCCAGCATTGGAATTACATAAGGAAGGACAAAAGATTGAGTGAACATGTCTTCTGTGGTGCAGAATAATCGGGGACGTTGCCATCCCCATTCGTTTTTATCATTTTTGAAATAGTTGCCGTGGCTTTGCCAGATTGCAATGTGGCGGTCTTGTAGTCCGCGTGAGATTTCATTAGGACGTGAAGTGTTTTTCACCCAGGGAGCTCCTTTATAATCTACATTTAAGGATAACCGCTCCTTATCCTTTTTCTTATTCCGGTAGAAATTAGGTACCAAATCTTCAATGGGTTTCCCATCCGCATAAATGGTGAGTTGGTAATAATGAACGGGACCCGGAAGCAATTCTTTAACTTGATTATAAATGTTTTCTACAGTTTCCGGACGGAAAGGCTGGTAGGCGAAACTCTCCGATGCATAGATTGCAATCGTCTTACGGTCGTAATTAATATCGAAGCTATTCAGTTTAGGAGTGCTGATTTTGGCTGTTGCGGTATATTGGTTGAAGTAATCCGTCAGCCGCTCTTTTACATTTCTTTCAATATCCTGCGCAAAAAGAAAAGTTGCACAGAATGTAAGGCCTAGAAAAAATACTATTATTTTCTTCATACTTGTTGCTTTTTTGCTAAATGCAGATTATCACGGATTATCGCAGATTGTTTTATTCTATTTTTCTTTGCGAAAATCTGCGTTAATCCGCGTTTAATTCTCCCCGCAAAAATAAACAAAAAAGAGCGAGAAGTATCGAAACTTCCCACTCTTCTTTCATTGTTTTATATTCTCTTAATTAAGAATGATTACTCTTATAATGGAACATATTCTACAAATGCTTCCATTGCTTCGTAAGAAGCCAATCCCAATTGATCGTACAAAGTAGCTGTACCACGGTTACGATCTTCGCTACGTTGCCAGAACAAACGTTCGTCGTTACCCAGGAACGGAGCACTTTCCATTTGCGACTGATGTTTCAGGATAGAGTTACGTTTTGCACGAAGTTCTTCCGGACTGATAGGCACTGCCATTTCAATATTCTCGATTTCCCATTCAGCCCACGCACCACGGTACATCCAGATACGACAGTCTTTTAGCCATTTGGCACCTTCTTCTTTTTCAAGATCGACAGCAGCAAATACAGCGTCTGTACATACACGGTGAGTTCCATGTGGGTCGGCTAAATCACCAGCAACAAAAATCTGGTGAGGTTTTATTTCACGGAGCAAGTTGCGTACAATTTCTACGTCTGCTTCACTGATTGGGTTTTTCTGAATCTTACCTGTTTCATAGAATGGCAGATCGAGGAAGTGGCAACGTTCCAGCGGTATATTATTATAAGTACAAGCTGTACGGGCTTCACCACGACGAATCAGACCTTTGATAGTCAGAATATCACGACTGTCCATATCACCGTCTTTCTTCTCCTTCAGGAAATTGCGTATTTCTATATATTTTTCATTGATAACCAAATCTTCGCTATTATTGAAGAGCTGATTGAATCCATTGATAAAATGCATGAAACGAACTACTTCTTCGTCACCTACGGCGATATTACCGGAAGTTTCGTAAGCTACGTGTACTTCGTGCTTTTGTTCTACCAAACGGCGAAGCGTACCACCCATTGAAATAACATCATCATCCGGATGCGGAGAGAAGATGACCACACGTTTCGGATACGGTTTTGCGCGTTCCGGACGATAGGTATCATCAGCATTAGGCTTACCGCCCGGCCATCCGGTAATGGTGTGCTGCAAATCATTGAAGATTTTGATATTTACATTGTACGCAGAACCGTAAAGTGCCAGAAGTTCACTCAAACCGTTTTCGTTATAGTCTTTATTTGTCAACTTCAAAATCGGTTTGCCGGTCAACTGACACAACCAAACGATTGCACTGCGGATTAATTTATCATTCCATTCGCAAGAAGTGACTAACCATGGACGTTGGATACGTGTCAGGTTCATAGCGGCTGAAAGATCAAGAGCTACATGTGCATTATTGTGAGTTTGCAGATAAGAAGCAGGAATTGTGTCAGTGATCGGACCTTCCACACACTCTTTAATCATAGCTGCTTTGTTTTCACCCCATGCAAGCAGATAAACTTTCTTTGCGCCAAGAATAGTAGCTACTCCCATTGTAATGGAGCTGATCGGCGTATTATCCAGCGTTCCGAAAATCTTGGATGCCTCGTTTCGTGATGCATTATCTAACAAAATCAGACGAGTGGTAGAATTCAGTCGGGAACCCGGTTCGTTGAACGCAATGTTACCTACACGACCAATCCCTAACAAAGCAATATCAATACCTCCGAAGCTTTCAATGCGTTGTTCATACAGACGGCAATATTCGAAGATGGTATCTTTGGCAATGCTTCCATCGGGAGTGAATATATTCTGCTTGTCAATGTCGATGTGATCCAGCAGCATACTCTTCAAAGCATTGAAGTTACTGTTGATTGCATCGGGAGACAACGGATAATACTCATACATATTAAATACGATCACATTGCGGAAGCTAAGTCCCTCTTCCTTATGCATACGGATAAGCTCGGTATATACGTGGCTGGGTGAATCTCCTCCGGGAAGAGCCAATACACAGAAACGTCCTGCCTTTTGTTTCTCGCGGATGGTTTGTGCTATTTCGCGCGCAATATAGTTAGCACCTTCTTCTACGGATTCGTAGATGTCCGTAGGGATTTTTTCGAGTCTTGTCAAGACTGATTTTTCAAATGCATTCTCCGGTCTGTAGTATCTGGGGGAGACCCGGTGGAGACTGATTTGAGAACTAAGATTTGTTTTCATAAAGTTGTTAATTAAGTTATGTAAGATTAGCGTCCTTACGACTGTATTTTCACGACAAAGATACAAAAGAAGTCTATATAATTAACTACCGAGTTCTAGGTATTGTTGCTGCAAGAATCTGTTTTTAACATTTGTTATTTTGCCAATGTTACAGATGGAATTCGTCTGCATCTTTCCATACCGGGAACTTCTCTCTGAATTGGTTGAGAGTGTTCAGATTAAGACTCACAGTAGCTATTCCTTCCTTTTCATCTGGAAATGAGCCGATTTCTTCTCCGAAAGCAGAATAAACTCTACTTCCTCCATTATATGTAAGCTGATATCCGTCTATACCCACCCTGTTGACACCGCATACATAGCATTGATTTTCCAAAGCACGCGCCCGGAGCAGAGTGTCCCAAACCAGACGGCGGGGGATAGGCCAGTTGGCTACATATATTAAAAGGTCGTACTCGTTGTTTACGTTCCGGCTCCATACAGGAAAACGGAGATCATAGCAAACCAACAGGCAGATATTCCATCCACGATAGGGGATGATAAGTCGTTTGTCACCGACCGAAAAATGTTCGGCTTCCCTTCCCATACGAAACAGGTGACGTTTGTCATAATAGAATTCTTCTCCTTCCGGTGTCAGGAAGAAGGCCCGATTATAGAACTGGTCGTTTTCAGTTGCTATATAACTTCCACAAATGGCTAGCTGAAATTGGGCAGCCCATTGTTTGAGTATTGTAATGGTTGCTCCGGAGTTCGGCTCTGCCAGCATTTTACTCTGCATGCTGAATCCGGTGGAAAACATCTCCGGTAAAACAACAATCTCCGTTATTCCACGAAGACTTTGCAGCTTTTCGTGGAGCAAACGGAGATTTTCTTGTTTATTTTCCCAAACAATATCGGTTTGTATGATAGAAATACGGATAGACTCCATGATAACTAAGTATTAAGTAATAAGTATTAAGTATTAAGCCGTGCGGATAAGTATATCAAAAGCTACGATTAATACTTAATACCTAATACTTAAATCATATTTCTCCAAGAGCAAAATTCTCCGGATGTTTTCCTTTGAAATCCTTGAAATAAAGTTTGATTTCTCTCATGTCCTTATTAATATCTCCTGACGGCATGATAGCTTTCGTTGCCGAAATCGTTTTCTTGCTGTAATCAATACCAATCAGGACGATAGGAACCTGTGCTTTCAAAGCTATAAAATAAAAACCTTTTTTCCAGTTTGGATTCGCTTTGCGGGTTCCTTCGGGAGTGATAGCCAAATTAAACTTTTTATATTTAGCAAAATTATGAACCATCTGATCTACTAGCGAAGTTTTTCGGCTACGGTCGACGGGAATTCCGCCAACTGCTTTGAAAAAAACTCCAAGTGGAAAGAAAAACCATTCTTTTTTCATCATGAAACTTGTCTTACGGCCTATAGCACCATAAAATAGTTTTCCAATAAATAAATCAAGGTTTGTTGTGTGTGGAGCGGCACATATCACGCATTTATCATAATTAGGCACCGTAACGTTTGTCTTCCATCCTAACAGGCGGTAATAGATAAAGCTATAAATTGCTTTTTTCATTCTGTTGTTAGTTCAATTTCCCTATAGCTTCAATAATCTCGTTTACCTTTGCATTAAAATCAGCACGGAATTTCTTATAAAAACCTTTCACGTTGCCCGGTTCTGTGTGGCTGATGCGAGTGACAAACTCATCCTGCATCTTCAGTACCTCTGCCATCAGTTCATCTGCTTTTACCTTGTCTGTGCCAGGGATAAACATACTGTTGATTAAACACTCGGTGAATAATTCTCCTGCGATATAGTTTACGTTCTTTTTGAGTTCTCTTCTACTTGCCATAATCTTTACATTTAATGGTGAATAATAAAAATACTTGCGGTAAAGATAGGCACTTTCTTTGATTCTAGCGAATAATATAGGGAAAAACATTATTCAGGCCTTCATCTTCTTAACTCTATCTCTTCATTTAAATAATTTCACAGGCTATTATTGATGGAATAACGGTTTGATTGTGATCCTGAATAGTATTTATATGATTTACTTGTTAATCTGCGTTTCAATAAATTCCTATTTAGTTCATTTCGGATCACTAATGAGTAATTTATTTAGTTCAACAGTTGATAGGGTAAGTCACTTACTTAACCAATGTTGGTTATGTATGGGCCAAATGTTATTTTTAGTGAAGCGGTAGCCCGAGAAATAATATAGAATTTACCTAACGGACAAACGTACGTTATCTACCGTGTGAATATCCGTTACCCACCGGACGAGCATCAACAACCTGCCGGACGAGAGTCGGTCATCTGCCGGACGAACAACTCATGAGGGACACGGGAATAGAAACGGCACCGACAAAGTGATCCGGACCGACAGCGGTAGCAACCAAAGCCATTTTCTCTGCCCTATATTATTGCTATTATTTATAACAGAAATAATACTTTTCTCTTCTCTACTTTACTCTACTGGTTTTCGTTGGCTTTTCCCCCTTTACTGGCAGGCGTTTCAGCGCTTTGTACAGCCCTCTTTGGATACCCTCGTTTTTGTATCGGTTTCACTTGTTTTCTCACCGAAGTACAAGAATAACTTTCACGTGAATGACGGTGTTTCTCTTATTTTTCTTTTTTATAATAGCTGCAATCATAAAGTAGGTTATTTTTGTTCTTTCTCTTAATTTATTGTATAATCTAAAATAACTAATGATGCAAAAAATTAATAAAAATGGATTTAGCCAATGTGCCGGAGCGTACATTGAGCGTTTGCGGAAAGAAGGGCGATATTCTACCGCTCATGTTTATAAGAATGCTCTTTTTTCTTTTAGTAAGTTTTGTGGAACATTGAACATATCGTTCAGGCAAGTCACGCGAGAATGTTTACGTTGCTATGGACAGCATCTTTACGAGTCCGGATTAAAGCTCAATACGATTTCTACTTATATGCGTATGCTTCGTAGTATCTACAATCGGGGAGTAGAAGCGGGAAGTGCCCCTTATGTTCCCCGGTTGTTTCATGATGTTTATACAGGCGTGGATATCCGGCAAAAGAAAGCATTGTCTGTGACCGAGTTACACAAACTTCTATATGAGGATCCGAAATCCGAACGTTTGCGTCGTACGCAGACGATTGCCGCTTTAATGTTTCAGTTTTGTGGAATGTCATTCGCAGATTTGGCGCATTTAGAGAAGTCGGCTTTAGACCGGAATGTGCTTCAATATAATCGTATCAAGACTAAAACACCAATGAGCCTGGAAATTCTCGAAAGTGCAAAGGAGATGATGAATCAGCTTCGAAGCAATAAACCTGCTCTTCCTGATTGTCCCGACTATTTATTCGATATTTTACATAGTGATAAGAAGCGAAAAGATGAAAAAGCATATAAGGAATATCAGTCTGCTCTTCGTAGATTTAATAATTGTTTGAAGGATTTGGCGAGAGCGTTGCGCTTAAATTCGCCTGTCACTTCATATACTTTCCGACATTCTTGGGCCACTACTGCCAAATACCGCGGAGTTTCTATTGAAATGATAAGTGAATCGTTGGGGCACAAATCTATTAAAACCACACAAATATATCTGAAAGGCTTTGGATTAAGAGAACGTACAGAAGTAAATAGAAAGAATTTATCTTACGTTAGAGATTGCAATGCAGGCAGGTGATATATAGACAAAACTTTAATAAT
>NZ_GG774949.1:2161345-2232957 GCF_000162555.1 Bacteroides sp. 3_1_23 | reverse complement strand
AAAAATATAAAATAGCAAACAAATATTCTCCCATTTTTTTCGTTTTATCTGATGCATACGGCAAAAAAAAATCCGAACATGAAATAATTATATCTTCATGCCCAATGATTTATATGTCCTGTTTTAAAAAGAATTTTCCCCTTCGCTAAAGGCAAAAGCTCTTCTCTCACTGTAATTGTCGATGTTTTTCTCTGTTCTCATTCCGGTTGGTCTCGATTGTGTGTTTACTGTTACCTAAGAAGTAACAGAATTATATAAGGTAAAAATAGTGGATTAATCAAAAAAGTTTTGAGAATATCTCTATTTAAAAGTATAACATACAAATAAAGATGAAACAAACTAAAGCGGCTTTTAGGAATAAGCCATTTATTTCGTTAAAAGGTAGTATTCTATTTCTGATACTCATTCCGATGAGCGGTCTGATTCATGCGCAATATTCCATGGGAACAACGGGGCAGTTGATGATACCTACCGCTGAAATGCAAGAGACCGGTACATTTACGGGAGGAGTCAATTTCTTACCAGAACAGGTTACTCCATCGGTTTTCAGTTTCCCTACCATGAACTATTTTGTAGATATGACTCTTTTCTCTTTTATCGAATTCACTTATCGGATGACATTACTCAAAATGACAACCGGCACAGGCAGAACGGGTTATCATAATCAGGACCGTTCTAATACGATTCGCATTCGTCCAATAAAAGAAAGCCGCTATTTTCCGGCTGTTGTGATTGGTGGAGATGATCTTTTGACTGAGAAGAAGACTCCATATTGGGGAGCTTATTATGGTGTGTTGACAAAGACTATCGGATTTCGTTCAGGAGATCAATTGGCTGTCACAGCCGGATGGTATATTCATCAAGGCGATTGCCGGGTATTTAATAAAGGACCTTTCGGAGGTGTCCGTTACACGCCTTCTTTTTGCAAAGAATTGAAATTGATGGTGGAATATGATACGCATAGATGGAATATGGGGGCTGCCATGCGCTTTTGGAAGCATTTGTCCGTCAATGTGTTTACTCGTGAATTTACGTGTGTTTCCGCTGGTCTGCGGTATGAATGTACATTAATACATTAAAAGAAGATGAAAAGGATTGTTAGTGTGACTGCTGTTTTTCTCTGTGGTATTTCTTTGTTACAGGCACAGCCAGTTCGTGTGAGTGAGACACTGAAAGAATTGGAAATGGAGAATATTTCAGTTGTGGAGAAAAGGGACACGATAACTGCGGCTTTTGAGACCTCTGCCTATAGAGGTATTTATAATGGAATCGGTATTGCTATACGCCATTTGGTTGCTATACCGGAAATACCGACTTTGCAGCTACTTATATTAGATAATGCCCTACCACAATTATGTATAACTATCCCTGCAGATTTGATTCAAAAATGTCAGTCCGGTGAATGTACGTTGGATGAAGTGTATCGTAAGATGGGGATGACTACTTCTACCGGAACTGCTGTGCGTCAGCTGAAAGGTGTAAAACGAAAAGAAAGTTCTTTCGGTAAGGTAGATTTTGTGATATATCCCAACGTGATGTTAGTCAATAATGTAACTTATAAGTTGTATAAGGCGGCACTCGAGTTGCAACCTGCCCTGGAAATGCAATTATGGAAAGGAGCTTCGCTACGGATGCAGGTTTCTTTGCCTATTGTAAGTAATGAAGATGGTAAGTGGAACTGCGTTCGCTTGGGATTCATGGCTTTGCGTCAGGATTTTCGCTTGGCTAACCATTGGAAAGGATACCTCACTGGCGGTAGTTTCTCTAATGACCGTCAGGGACTTGCTGCAGGAATCGGCTATTTTTCAGCAAACGGCAGGTGGACGGTAGAAGGTGGAGGAGGAATTACCGGTTCTTCCCATTTCTATGGCAGTGACTGGAAAATGAGTAAGTGGAAAAGAGTCAATGGACAGATTAGCGTAGGATATTATGTGCCGGAAGTGAATACCTTGGTGAAAGTAGAAGGGGCCCGCTTTATTTATGGAGATTATGGAGTACGCGGAACTCTTTCACGCTATTTCGGCGAATATATTGTAGGTATATATGGTATGTACACAGATGGAGCAACGAATGCAGGGTTTAATTTCTCTATTCCATTACCGGGAAAGAAACGCAGGCGACATCTGCTACGGGTGATGCTTCCCGAATATTTTGCTTTTCAGTATGATATGCGTAGCGGGAATGAATACGCTCATCGTTCATTGGGCGAAAGTTATAGTGTTGAACCTAAGTCGGCAGAGAATTCACACTTCTGGCAGCCGGATTATATTCGATATTATTTGATTAGAACGAGTGAGAAGTGAAACATGATTGATATTTAAACTAGTATTTTTAACAAATTTGAACATTATGAAAAGTGTAAAATGGTTTTATGTGGGTGCCATGGCGATAGCCTTGGGTATGTTAACTTTTGCGACAGTAGCCTGTCACGATGATGATGACGATCCGAAACCGGCAGAAGGGGAAGTTGTTGAAACTCCGAAACCGGTTGTAGAGTATTACATTATGGGGACGGTGACTTCCGGAGGAGCAGCAATGGATGGGGCAAAGGTAAAAGTGGGTAGTAAAAATTACACAACCGACTCGAATGGTAAGTTCTCTGTTACAGAAAGTGCTACAGGTACTTATAGTATTGAAGCGTCTTCTAATGGATATCTTTCACAGAAAACGTCAGTTGTCATTGCAAATAATGCAGAGAATCGTAGTGTGGTAACGGTAGCTCTGGCTTTGACAAAGGAGAGTCCGAAAACTGCTGTGTCAATAGAGGCTACAGGAGAAACTAAAGTAGAGGATAATAGTGAATCGAATCAGGCAATTGAAAAGCCGGGAGAAGTTGCTCCGGAAGAAGTGGTAGAGGATAAACCGCTCGTGAAAGTCGAACTGACAATACCGGAAGATGCAATTGAGGCATCTCAACAACAAGCAGGAATTGTTGAAGATGGTAAAGTCAACATTAGTGTGACAACCTTTGTTCCTGCTCCTGAAGAAGTAACTACTGAAGTAAAGGCAGAGGACGTGAATAGAGATGTACCTAAAAGCATACCTTTAGCTGCTGCTAAATTTGAACCGTCTGGTTTGAAATTTAAGAAGTCTGTTACGATTTCTATTCCTAATCCTATCCCTGGAATAACATTCGCTGATGCTGATATGATACTTACTTATCAGAATCCAAATACAGGAGAATGGGGGGATGCAAAAGATAATAATGGAAATGTAATTAAAAATATATCTTCTACTACAGAAAGTGGAGCTGTCACTGCATATACAGCCGAAGTCGATCACTTCTCTGCTTATGCTATAGAGAATAAAGTATATAGCAAGATTAGTAATGAAACTGTGACAACTAATATTCTAGGACAAGCTAGTCGTGATAATAGCGAGAATGCTAAAGCGGTGGCTGGCATTGAACTGAAATATAAGGAAAAGTCTGGTTGGGACTATGATAAGAATGATGCTGGTCTTGTTGCTGAAGTTAAATCGCAATTAGGAGCTGGTGCTAGTGCTGAAGATACAAAAACGGTGAATGCAATGGTTGCTTTTATGAAAACTCGTATGTTCTCATTAATGGGATCGGTATCTGGCATTACGGAAACTGAACGTGTTTATAACACTGTAAATGTAAACGGATATACTACCATGAGTTATACTTGCTATGCAAAAGTCCGTACTACCACGTTGACGGCTAATGTAAAGTTTAAGGGTACTGCAAAGTCTGTTTCGATTACAGCAACTCGTTATACCGGTACGGACCATCAATATAAAACGGTTACTTATAATCCGACACATAGCGGTGGTAAGGGTGGTAGTATCTAAGATGTTTTATAGTAAGGGGCTTAGATTCATTTGTAGCATTGAATCCCTGCCTTAGTCGATTAGAAAAAAGTACAGAGGTACTTCTTTACCTAATTGGCCCCATGCATCAGATTTTATTTTGATGCACATTTCCCCAAATATCAACTGTCTGTGAAGATCGTTGATATGACTTTGATACCGTTTGTCAAGTTGATGGCAGTATAATAAGTTTTTAATTATTCATTTTAAGATAAAACCCTTTTGAATATGCTCCTTTTCCAATAAACCCTTTGGGGCATGTTCATATAGAGTATAGAAGGAGGAGGTCACTGTGAAGCGGTCTCCTCTTTTGCTTTTCGAAAATACTGTATTACATTAGAAGTAATACCCTAAATTCACAAAGCAACTTCCTTTGTCCGTCTGATTGGAATATCCCAATGATATTTCCAATGGCCCGAAGATACTGTCCATTCCATAGCCTGCACTGATACCGAATAATTGCTTGCCTTTCAATATATCGAAGAAATTACTATCTGTTAGTCCGTAGTTACCCGTCAGTGTAAGATAATGAATGGCTCCCATGCGTTGTCTGAACTTAATAGATGCAATCATAATGGTGTTATCCATCAATTCCAGATTGGTAACCCCGGCAAATGGTAATTGCTGTGGAATATAGAAACCAGGTACGTCACCGCCAATGGCATTTTGCAGCGGGTAGGGAAAATCTCTTCCGATCAGGATACGTCCATAAATGGAAGGAATGATAGAGAAACGGCGGGTTACAGGAATGACGCTTGCCCACGAAGCATTCAGTGCTGAAAATGGAGCGTGTTCGTTGTATTGTGCCATATTATCCGTATAGAGTGAATAGGCGGCTCTGAAGTCACTTCCTTTAGAAGGGAAACGTCCTTTATCATAGGTATTATATTGCACTTGGGCAAAATAACTTAGAAAGTGTTCGGATTCTACTTTCAGGTCGGAAATTTCAGGTTTCTTGAACAAGAAATCTTTGTATTTGTAATATTCAAAACGAAGACCGAGTCCGAAACGGAAATTCTTGTACCATACATCAGAGAAGCCGAATTCGGCCAGATGATATTTGTAAGTTGTATTATAGGCACGGTCGCCTTCCTCGTAAATATTGATATCATTGTATTGGAACATATACGAGAAGTTGAAATTACGCTGTTGCATTGGTTCCAGCGTATAGTCTATGCGGGCAGCATATCGTTTACCCAACCGACCGGTAAGAGCCAGGCGGGAAGGAATACGAGTTTTGAGGTCTGCTGTTGCATTGACCAACAAAGATGCGATCTCTTCCGAATCGAAACGGATGCCCAGGTTGATTCTTCTTTCATATTTTTCCTGTAACAGGAAGTTGAGGTGATAACCTTCAGGTGTCTCTTTCAACGTATAACTGGCACTGGAGTAGGACTGACTGCCACGTAACTGATACAGGGCCTGTTCTATTTGTTGAGTGGAAATATCGCTGTTTTCTTTCAGATTACATTTCTTCATCAACCATTTTTTATCATCCACCTCTACACCGGAAAATGAGATGTCCGTCACATAAACCGTACGCGCATTAGAAAGAGAAGAATAAGGACCATGTTGTTTCGGGGTATAATCTTCGGCTATTCCTATTTTCTTTTTCAAAGCAAGCAATGAACCCCATTGGGCTTTTGCTGCTTCTTCGCCTCTACGCATCAGGGTATCAATGGCGGCTGGAGTAAAACTGGCGGATGAATATCCATCTACATTGACACGGATATAGGTATCTGTGAGATCTACATTTTTTTCATGGTTAGACTGACAGGTGATATCTACAATTTGTCCCAGAATGTCGGGGACGCTATTGAGCTTGTCAGCCTTCTTCAGAGCATTCTGTACGTCTACTCCGATAATAATATCGGCCCCCATGGCTTTCACAACATCTGCCGGATAGTTGTTTACAATGCCACCGTCCACTAATACCATACTGTCTTGCCGTACCGGAGTAAATACACCGGGGATAGCCATACTGGCACGCATGGCAGTAGAGAGTATTCCGTCATGGAATACAATTTGTTCTCCATTAACAACATTGGCTGCTACACAGGCAAAAGGAATGGGAAGTTTATTAAAGTCGATAGAGTCATGATACCCTACGGTAAGGTCTGAAAATAGATTAGCCAGATTCTGTCCTTTCATGATTCCTCCGGTAGCGGCATCTTTGGGAGTTTTGGTGAAAGGAATAGAGACTGTATATTTTTCAGATCGCTCACGATCTGTTAATGACATGGCACTTCTTTTGATACGGTCACTCAATAGGAATGTCCAATCTTGTTTTCGTACCATGCTATCCAATTGTTCCGGAGTATAACCGATGGCATAAAGACCGCCTACGATAGCTCCCATGCTGGTGCCGGCTATATAATCAATAGGAATTCCGGCTTCTTCGATCACTTGCAGTGCTTTGATGTGTGCCATTCCTTTAGCACCGCCGCCGCTTAGAACGACACCTACCTTTTTTCTTTGTTCCTGAGAATGCAAAGAAAAAGGCAATAAGATGCCAATTGATAAAACTAATGTTGAAAAGATTTGTTTTTTCATTAGGACATGGTCTAGTATTGATGTTTAATATAATACAAATGTAGAGCATAATTTGTTTAGTTGTTGAAATGGGAATTAAAAAAAATGTTCCAAAAGTCGGAAATGTGGATAATTTCTACATTTTATCTGGTGGATTCTACATTTCTACATTTCTTAAGGCAAAATATAATAGACTGAATACCAGTAAATAATAGGTGTAATGAATTTTGGCATACTAATTGCAAGAAAGAGTATAGAACAAACATAAGTTAAATTAAATAATAAGATTCGATATGAGATTATTCTTTTCGAAACATGAGTTGAAACTGAGGAGAAAGAGAACCATTGCTGCTATTATATGTGTGGTACTTGTGTTGGGTGTGTATTGGATACTGACCCGACCTCAGAAGGCTGCGCCGGAAATGCCGACAGTCATTGTAGAACCGGTAGTGAAAGATGATGTAGAGATATACGGGGAGTATGTAGGGCGTATTCGTGCCCAACAGTTCGTCGAAGTCCGTGCCCGGGTGGAAGGCTATCTGGAAAATATGCTTTTTGCCGAAGGTACATATGTCAATAAGAATCAGGTTTTGTTTGTCATTAATCAGGACCGGTATCGTGCCAAAGCTGATAAGGCCAGAGCGCAGTTGAAAAAAGACGAAGCGCAGGCTTTGAAGGCGGAGCGTGATTTAAAACGTATCCGTCCGTTGTTTGAGCAGAATGCTGCAAGCCAGTTGGATTTGGATAATGCGGAAGCTGCTTATGAAAGTGCTGCGGCAACGGTAGCCATGAGTGAGGCGGATTTGGCACAGGCTGAATTGGAGCTGGGCTACACCATTGTCCGTTCGCCTTTGTCGGGACACATTAGTGAAAGAAATGTGGATTTGGGTACGTTAGTGGGACCCGGGGGAAAATCATTGCTTGCTACTATTGTGAAGAGTGATACGGTGTTGGTTGATTTTAGTATGACGGCACTCGATTATCTGAAGAGTAAAGAAAGAAATATTAATTTGGGACAGCAGGATTCTACCCGTTCCTGGCAGCCCAATATTACCATAACATTGGCAGATAACACAGTCTATCCATTCAAAGGATACGTGGATTTTGCCGAACCCCAGGTGGATCCTCAAACCGGCACTTTCTCTGTACGTGCAGAAATGCCTAATCCGAAACAAGTATTGTTGCCGGGACAGTTTACAAAGGTGAAATTGTTGCTGGATGTTCGTGAAGGAGCACTCGTTGTTCCAATGAAAGCCGTTACCATCGAAAAGGGTGGAGCATATATTTATACCATGCGCAGGGATAATGCAGTAGAGAAACGTTTTATCGAATTAGGACCGGAAGTCGGGAATAATGTGGTGGTAGAAAGAGGATTGGCAGAAGGAGAAATGGTAGTTGTAGAAGGGTTCCATAAGTTGACTCCGGGTATGAAAGTACGGGTGAGCCAACCGGATGCAGAAGCCCAGGATAGTATAACTGCGACAAAAAATGAAGTGGCCGGGGCGAAAGAAAATGTTACCGGAACGAAGGATAACGCGAAAGGAGAATAAACGATGAAAGTTACTTTTTTTATAGATAGGCCGGTCTTTTCGGCTGTAATCTCCATCGTGATTGTGATTGTCGGTATTATTGGTCTGACGATGCTTCCGGTGGATCAATACCCGCAGATTACTCCTCCGGTGGTGAAGATTAGTGCTTCTTATCCGGGTGCGAGTGCACTTACTGTATCACAGGCAGTAGCTACCCCGATTGAGCAGGAAATCAATGGTACTCCGGGGATGCTTTATATGGAATCAAATAGTTCTAACTCCGGAGGTTTTTCGGCAACAGTTACTTTTGATGTATCTGCTGATCCGGATTTGGCAGCTGTTGAGATTCAGAATCGTGTGAAACTGGCAGAATCCCGTTTGCCGGCGGAAGTGATTCAGAATGGTATTTCGGTAGAAAAACAGGCTCCCAGTCAGTTGATGACGCTTTGTTTGACTTCTACCGACCCAAAGTTCGATGAGATTTACTTGAGTAACTTTGCTACCATCAATGTGCTCGATGTGATTCGCCGTATTCCCGGAGTGGGACGTGTATCCAATATCGGTAGCCGTTATTATGCCATGCAGATATGGGCGCAGCCGGATAAGCTGGCAAACTTCGGACTGACCGTACAGGATTTGCAGAATGCATTGAAAGATCAGAATCGTGAATCAGCAGCGGGTGTGCTGGGACAACAGCCTGTACAAGGATTGGATATCACGATTCCTATCACGACACAGGGACGTCTTTCCACTGTAGGACAATTTGAAGATATCGTAGTACGTGCCAATGCGAATGGTTCTATCATTCGATTGAAAGATGTGGCACGTGTATCGCTGGAAGCTTCTTCGTATAATACAGAGAGTGGTATCAACGGTGAAAATGCTGCCGTGCTTGGTATTTATATGTTACCGGGTGCTAATGCGATGGAAGTGGCCGAGAGAGTAAAAGAGGCAATGGATGAGATTAGTAAGAACTTTCCGGAGGGATTGAGCTATGAGATTCCGTTCGATATGACGACTTATATTTCCGAATCTATCCATGAAGTATATAAGACGTTGTTTGAAGCGTTGGTATTGGTGGTTCTGGTAGTTTATTTATCCTTGCAGAGCTGGCGTGCAACGTTGATTCCGGTAGTGGCGGTGCCTATTTCATTGATCGGTACTTTCGGATTCATGTTGATTTTCGGTTTCTCATTGAATATCCTGACATTGCTCGGATTGATCCTTGCGATCGGTATTGTGGTGGATGATGCGATTGTGGTGGTGGAAGGTGTGGAACATATCATGGAAACGGAGCACCTAAGTCCTTATGAAGCTACGAAAAAAGCGATGAACGGACTTGCCAGTGCTTTGATTGCCACTTCGCTGGTATTGGCGGCTGTGTTCGTCCCGGTTAGCTTTTTAAGTGGGATTACAGGACAGTTGTATCGCCAGTTTACGGTGACAATTGTAGTATCCGTGCTTATTTCTACGGTCGTGGCTCTGACATTGAGTCCGGTGATGTGTTCGCTGATTCTGAAACCGGATAGCGGGAAGAAAAAGAATATCGTTTTCCGGAAGATTAATGAATGGCTGGGTATCGGTAGTAATAAGTATGTAGCTGCCGTAACTCGTACAATTAAGCATCCTCGTCGAGTTTTGAGTGCTTTTGGTATGGTGTTGATTGCTATCATGTTGATTCATCGCATTATTCCGACCAGTTTCTTACCTGTGGAAGATCAGGGATATTTCAAGATTGAATTGGAACTGCCGGAAGGGGCTACTCTGGAACGTACCCGTATCGTGACAGAGCGTGCCATTGCTTATCTGGAAAAGAACCCGTACATTGAGTATATACAGAATGTAACGGGAAGTAGTCCTCGTGTCGGAAGTAACCAGGGACGTGCAGAACTGACGGTGATCCTGAAACCTTGGGAGGAACGGAAGAGTACCACTATTGAGAAGATCATGCATACGGTAGAGAAACATCTTGAGGAATATCCGGAATGTAAAGTCTATCTGTCCACTCCTCCGGTTATTCCGGGGCTCGGTAGTTCGGGAGGTTTTGAGATGCAGCTGGAAGCTCGTGGAGAAGCCACTTTTGATAATTTGGTAGACGCGACAGATACATTAATGTACTACGCATCCAAACGCAAAGAGTTGGCGGGCTTGTCATCTTCTTTGCAGTCGGAAATCCCACAACTCTATTTTGATGTGGATCGAGACAAAGTGAAGATGCTGGGTGTACCTTTGGCTGATGTGTTTTCTACCATGAAGGCTTATACCGGTTCGGTTTATGTGAACGACTTTAATATGTTCAACCGTATATATAAGGTTTATATTCAGGCAGAAGCTCCTTATCGCGAACACAAAGACAATATTAATTTGTTTTTTGTGAAAGCCTCCAATGGAGCGATGGTACCATTGACTTCTCTGGGAAATGCATCATATACCACAGGACCGGGAAGTATCAAACGTTTCAATATGTTTACTACGGCCGTTATTCGTGGAGCAGCTGCGCAAGGATATAGTTCCGGACAGGCGATGGAGATCATGGAACAGATTGCCCGCGATCATCTTCCCGATAATATCGGACTGGAATGGAGCGGCCTTTCCTATCAGGAGAAGCAGGCGGGAGGTCAGACGGGTATGGTGATGGCACTGGTATTCTTGTTCGTTTTCCTCTTCCTTGCTGCACAATACGAAAGTTGGACAGTGCCTATTGCTGTGTTGCTTTCTTTACCTGTGGCTGCTTTGGGAGCCTATTTGGGAGTATGGGTTTGCGGATTGGAAAACGATGTCTATTTCCAGATTGGCTTGGTTATGTTGGTCGGACTTGCCGCTAAGAATGCAATTTTGATTGTAGAGTTCGCAAAGGTGCAGGTAGATAAAGGTGAAGACTTGGTGCAATCGGCCATATACGCAGCCAAATTGCGTTTCCGTCCGATTCTGATGACCTCTCTTGCCTTTGTGCTCGGTATGCTTCCGATGGTACTGGCAAGTGGTCCGGGTTCGGCAAGCCGGCAGGCAATCGGTACAGGTGTATTTTTCGGAATGATATTTGCCATCGTATTTGGTATCATTCTTGTGCCGTTCTTCTTTGTGATGGTGTATAAAACAAAGTCGAAAATCTTAAAACATAAGAAATAATGAAACGAAAGAAACTATATATTGCTATCCTGTTACTTGCCGGAGTACTGACTTCCTGCAAGGTAGGGAAAAGCTATGTCCGTCCTGATCTTCATTTACCCGACAGCTTGGAAAGATCACAGGATTCGGTTAGCTTCGGTGACCAGGACTGGAGGGATATTTATACAGATGCTACATTGAGAAGTCTGATAGAGCGTGCATTGGATCATAATAAAGATATGCTGATTGCTGCTGCCCGTGTGAAAGAAATGGCTGCGCAGAAACGAATTTCTACGGCTGCATTGCTTCCGGATATTAAAGGAAAAGTGACAGGGGAACGCGAACTCGAGAATCATGGAGGAGATGCTTTCAAGAGATCGGATACCTTTGAAGCACAATTCCTCGTTTCGTGGGAAGTCGATCTTTGGGGAAATCTGCGTTGGGCGCGTTCGGCCAGCATTGCCGAGTATCTGCAATCTATTGAAGCACAACGTGCATTGCAGATGACGATTGTGGCTGAAGTGGCACAGGCTTACTATGAACTGGTAGCTTTGGATACAGAGCTTGATATTGTCAAACAGACATTGAAAGCCCGTGAAGAAGGGGTGCGCCTGGCGCGTATCCGGTTTGCCGGTGGATTGACTTCCGAGACTTCCTATCGACAGGCACAAGTGGAGTTGGCACGTACGGCCACTTTGGTTCCTGACTTGGAACGTAAAATCTCCCTGAAAGAGAACGATATTGCTTATCTTGCGGGTGAATATCCTAATAAGATAGCCCGTTCCCGTTTGCTTCAGGAGTTTAATTCTCCGGAAACACTTCCTGTAGGGTTGCCGTCTACTTTGTTGGAACGCCGTCCCGACATTCGTCAGGCAGAGCAGAAATTGATTGCTGCCAATGCAAAAGTAGGAGTGGCCTATACGAATATGTTCCCACGTCTTGCCCTGACAGGCGGTTTCGGTAGTGAAAGTACTTCTTTGTCGGAACTTCTAAAATCTCCCTATGCAGTGATGGAAGGAGCTTTATTAACTCCTATCTTTGGTTGGGGAAAGAACCGTGCGGCATTGAAAGCGAGGAAGGCTGCTTATGAGGCTGAAGTACATAGTTATGAGAAATCCGTACTGGAAGCTTTCAAGGAAACACGTAATGCGATTGTCAACTTCAACAAGATTAAGGAAGTGTACGAACTTCGTGCCAATCTGGAACGTTCGGCCAAGAGCTACATGGACCTGGCACAATTACAGTACATCAATGGAGTCATCAACTATCTGGATGTGTTGGATGCCCAACGTGGATACTTTGATGCCCAAATCGGATTGAGTAATGCCATTCGTGACGAGTTGATTGCGGTGGTTCAACTTTATAAGGCTCTTGGCGGAGGCTGGGAGCAGAATCCCTAGAATTATATTATAAATTAGCTCGCTGAAGAAAACGTAAAGGCTATCTCCTACGTCGGGAGATAGCCTTAATTTTTCTTTCTTCTTTCTTTTGTCTTAAAAACAACAGAAGAAGAATTTTTATAATTCGGAAAAAAATGCGAAATTTGCAACGCTTTTCAAGTTTGACAAGAAACTTACTAACACCTTTAAATAAAAAATTAAAGAAAATGACTAAAAGTGCATTGCAAATCGCAAGGGCTGCTTACCAGCCCAAACTTCCGAAAGCATTGGCATCAGGAGCTGTTAAGGCTGTAGCAGGTGCTGCTACTCAATCTGTAGCCGATCAGGAAGCTATCAAAGCATTATTCCCGAACACGTATGGAATGCCGTTGATTACATTCGAAGCTGGTGAAGCTGTTGCTCTTCCCGCTATGAACGTAGGTGTAATTCTTTCCGGTGGTCAGGCTCCGGGCGGACACAATGTAATCTCCGGTTTGTTCGATGGTATCAAGAAATTGAACCCGGAAAACAAATTATATGGTTTTATCCTGGGTCCTGGTGGTCTGGTAGATCACAACTATATGGAACTGACTGCTGATATCATCGACGAATACCGTAACACAGGTGGTTTCGATATCATCGGTTCAGGACGTACGAAACTGGAAGCTGAAAGCCAGTTTGAAAAGGGGTATGAAATCATTAAAGAATTAGGTATCAAGGCACTGGTTATCATTGGTGGTGACGATTCTAACACAAATGCTTGTGTATTGGCTGAATACTATGCTGCTAAGAAGTATGGTGTACAGGTAATCGGTTGCCCGAAAACAATCGACGGTGACTTGAAGAACGATATGATTGAAACTTCTTTCGGTTTCGATACAGCTTGTAAGACTTATGCTGAAGTAATCGGTAACATCCAACGTGACTGTAACTCTGCACGTAAATACTGGCACTTCATCAAATTGATGGGTCGTTCGGCTTCTCACATCGCACTGGAATGTGCTTTGCAGGTACAGCCTAACGTATGTATCATTTCAGAAGAAGTGGAAGCAAAAGATATGTCTTTGGACGATGTGGTGACATCTATCGCTAAAGTGGTAGCAGACCGTGCAGCACAAGGACACAACTTCGGTACAGTTTTGATTCCGGAAGGATTGGTAGAGTTCATTCCTGCCATGAAACGTCTGATTGCTGAATTGAATGACTTCCTGGCTGCTAATGCTGAAGAATTCGGTCAGATTAAGAAATCTCACCAACGTGATTATATCATCCGCAAACTTTCTCCGGAAAACTCTGCTATTTATGCTAGTCTGCCGGAAGGTGTTGCCCGTCAGTTGACTTTGGATCGTGACCCGCACGGAAACGTTCAGGTTTCATTGATCGAAACTGAAAAACTGTTGTCTGAAATGGTAGCTACTAAGTTGGCTGCATGGAAAGAAGAAGGCAAGTATGTTGGTAAATTTGCTGCTCAACACCACTTCTTCGGTTATGAAGGACGTTGTGCTGCTCCGTCAAACTTTGACGCTGACTATTGCTACTCTTTGGGTTACACAGCTTCTATGTTGATTGCTAACGGTAAGACTGGTTATATGTCTTCTGTACGTAACACAACAGCTCCTGCTGCTGAATGGATTGCTGGTGGTGTGCCTATTACTATGATGATGAACATGGAACGTCGTCACGGTGAAATGAAGCCGGTTATCCAGAAAGCATTGGTAAAACTGGATGGTGCTCCTTTCAAAGCATTTGCTTCACAACGCGAACGTTGGGCTATCGAAACGGATTATGTATATCCGGGTCCGATCCAATACTTCGGTCCTACAGAAGTTTGCGACCAGGCAACTAAGACTTTGCAACTGGAACAAGCTAAATAAATACACTTCAAAGTAGTTGTTAATACAACAGCTGCAATGAAGGGTTCTTTCAGGCACGGATTACGCGGATTAATACGGTTTTTAGTTATTTCTTATAACCCTGTATTCCGTGTAATCCGTGCCTATCTCTAAAAACATTGATCGTTTAAAGTAAATGCCGCAACGCAACAACCCGATGTCTGCCGTACAGAAGAAAAGAACTGTTTCCACTACCAAAAGAAAGGGAACGACTTCTTCTTCCAAGACTTCCCGTACCTCAAAAAAGGAACAGGTGAAGCATCGAACTGTGATGCCTACCTGGCTTCGTAATATTCTGGCAGTGATAATTGTCGGTTGTTTCTCCGTCGCTTTCTATTATTTCTTTATCCGCCCTTATGCTTATCGATGGAAACCTTGCCATGGCTTAAAGGAATATGGTGTCTGCATCCCTGACGGATATGATATTCATGGTATTGACATTTCTCACTATCAGGGAAAGATTGACTGGAAGAAGCTGTTGCAGAATAAAGAGACGGCTACTCCTTTGCATTTTGTCTTTATGAAGGCAACAGAAGGAGGAGATCATAACGATACCACATTTGAGGCAAATTTTGCCAATGCCCGTAATCATGGATTTATCCGTGGCGCTTATCATTTTTATATTCCAAGCACGGATGCTTTGAAACAGGCGGACTTCTTTATTCGCACGGTAAAACTTGTTTCCGGTGATTTACCTCCCGTACTTGATGTAGAAGTGACCGGGCGGAAGGAAAAAAAGGAATTACAGCAAGGCATCAAACGCTGGCTCGACCGGGTGGAATCTCATTATGGAGTGAAGCCTATTCTTTATACCTCTTATAAATTTAAAACCCGTTATCTGGACGACTCTATCTTCAATGCATACCCTTACTGGATTGCCCATTATTATGTGGACTCTGTGCGGTATCAGGGAAAATGGCACTTTTGGCAACATACGGATGTAGGAAGTGTCCCCGGCATTAAAGAAGACGTAGATTTGAATGTGTTCAATGGCTCGTTAGAGGAACTTAAAAAGCTGACAATTAAGTAACGGGTATTTCTTTTCCCTACAACTTATCTCTTCTCATATTTGTTATAATCGTATTATTACTAAAAAAAACGATTATGAACTTTGATATAGCTATTATTGGTGGTGGTCCGGCCGGGTACACAGCTGCCGAACGGGCAGGGGCCAACGGATTAAAGGCCGTTCTTTTTGAGAAAAAGGCAATGGGGGGAGTATGTCTCAATGAGGGGTGTATTCCTACTAAAACTTTGTTATATTCTGCTAAAATACTGGATAGCATCAAGAGTGCTTCCAAATACGGCGTTTCTGCCGAATCTCCTTCGTTCGATTTATCCAAGATTATGAGCCGTAAAGATAAAACAGTAAAAATGTTGACGGGCGGTGTGAAGATGACTGTGAGTTCTTACGGAGTGACTATTATAGAAAAGGAAGCTCTGATAGAAGGAGAGAAAGAGGGGAAAATACAAATCACTTGTGACGGAGAAACCTATTCCGTGAAATATTTGCTGGTATGTACCGGCTCTGATACAGTGATTCCTCCCATACCGGGGCTGTCAGAAATCAGCTATTGGACTTCCAAGGAGGCCTTGGAGATAAAGGAACTCCCTAAGACACTGGTCATTATTGGTGGCGGAGTGATCGGGATGGAGTTTGCTTCTTTCTTCAACAGTATGGGCGTGAAAGTACATGTGGTAGAAATGATGCCGGAGATTCTGGGAGCGATGGATAAGGAAACCAGTGGTATGCTTCGTGCCGAATATGCCAAACGGGGAGTCACTTTCTATTTGAATACGAAAGTGGTGGAAGTAAATCCTCATGGAGTTGTGATAGAAAAAGAAGGCAAGACGTCTACTATTGAAGCGGAGAAGATCTTGCTTAGTGTAGGACGTAAGGCAAATCTATCCAAGGTAGGACTGGACAAGCTGAATATAGAACTGCATCGGAATGGAGTGAAAGTAGACGAACATCTGTTGACTTCACATCCTCGTGTATATGCGTGTGGTGATATTACAGGCTACTCTTTATTGGCGCATACTGCTATCCGTGAAGCGGAAGTCGCCATCAATCATATTTTAGGAGTGGAAGACCGGATGAATTACGATTGTGTTCCGGGAGTCGTTTATACCAACCCTGAAGTGGCGGGAGTGGGAAAGACGGAAGAAGAACTGGTAAAATCAGGAGTTCCTTACCGTGTTTCAAAATTACCGATGGCTTATTCCGGACGGTTCGTTGCGGAGAATGAACAGGGAAACGGACTCTGTAAGCTGATTCAGGATGAAGATGGGAAGATTATCGGTTGTCACATGTTGGGAAATCCGGCATCAGAACTTATTGTGATAGCAGGTATTGCTATTCAGAGAGGGTACACGGTGGAGGAATTCCAGAAGACTGTGTTTCCACATCCTACGGTTGGAGAGATTTATCACGAAATTATGTTTTAACTCTTATTCCGCTTGATCTATGATTCGATGTATCTATAGTCCGTTTACTGATATTTACTTTCACTTGGCAGCAGAAGAGTATCTGTTGAAGCAGGGAAATGAAAATATTTTCATGCTTTGGCAGGATACTCCTTCTGTGGTAATAGGTAAGCATCAGCGGTTGCGGTCGGAAGTCGATAAGAAATGGGCGGAACAGGAACAAGTACATATTGCCCGTCGTTTTTCGGGTGGGGGAGCGGTGTACCATGATTTGGGCAATATCAATCTGACTTTTATAGAAACGGCTCCCCGATTGCCGGAATTTGTTACGTACTTGCAACGGACATTGGATTTCCTGAACTCTATAGGCCTGATGGCAAAAGGAGGCGAACGACTGGGGATTTATCTGAATGGATTGAAAATATCAGGGAGTGCGCAATGCGTACATAAGAATCGGGTGTTGTATCATTGCACTTTATTGTATGATACGGATCTGACAGCATTGCATAAAGCTTTGAATCCGGAACCGATGGTTGATGATGAAACTTTATCGTCAGTATATGCCGTTCCTTCCGTTCGGAGTGAGGTAACCAATATTCGGAGTTATTTACCGGAGGGAACTGTAACTGATTTTAAAGAGAAGGCTTTTCAGTATTTCAGTAAGTCCCAATCTGTCAGTGCTTTTACCGGGAAGGAAATAGAGGCTGTTAATCAGCTCCGGGAAGGGAAATATATTCAGAAAGAGTGGATATATAGTCGTTGATGTCCGGGCTGGCTTTGTCAGCATCCGGTTAAAATTTACTTAACTTAAAACTTTCTATTTCAGCCCGTTGTTGTAATATATCAAGGTTGAATAATAAATTTACTGTCTATGTCAAAATTCGAAATAAAAATGCCTAAGTTGGGCGAGAGTATAACCGAAGGGACAATCGTCTCTTGGTCTGTAAAGGTAGGTGATATGATTCAGGAAGACGATGTGCTTTTTGAAGTGAATACTGCCAAAGTAAGTGCGGAGATCCCTTCTCCCGTAGCGGGAAAAGTGGTGGAGATTTTATATAAGGAGGGCGATACGGTTGCTGTAGGAACAGTAGTCGCTATAATTGATTTGGATGGAGAAGAATCTTCAGGAACGGAGCCGGTAAGCGAAGGAGTTGTAAGAGAGGAAGCCGATGCTGGTCAGGTTGCTGCAAATGTTTCTGAAACATCACCATCATCAGCGGAAACTGCTAAAAACGAATCAGCGAATACTGCATCGAAACCTGTTGTTGCAGAGGAAGAACGTTGGTACTCTCCTGTTGTGATTCAGTTGGCGCGGGAAGCTAAAATTCCGAAAGAAGAGCTGGATGCTATACAAGGAACTGGTTATGAAGGGCGATTGAGTAAGAAAGATATAAAAGATTATATTGAAAAGAAGAAAAGAGGAGGTAGTGTTGAACCGAAGCCGGCATCTGTTGTTGCTGCCCCGGCCGCAAGCAAAACATCAGTTGCTGTTTCTTCTGAACAGGCAAGTCCGAAGGTTGCTCCTGTAGCAATGCCTGGAGTCGAAGTAAAAGAGATGGATCGTGTCCGCCGGATTATTGCCGACCACATGGTTATGTCTAAGAAAGTATCTCCTCACGTGACCAATGTAGTAGAAGTAGACGTTACCAAATTGGTACGTTGGCGTGAAAAGAATAAAGACGCTTTCTTCCGTCGCGAAGGAGTGAGACTGACTTATATGCCTGTGATAACGGAAGCCGTGGCAAAAGCATTGGCTGCCTATCCACAGGTGAATGTATCGGTAGATGGATACAATATTCTTTTCAAAAAGCATATTAATGTCGGTATTGCCGTCTCTTTGAATGATGGAAATCTGATTGTTCCTGTGGTGCATGATGCCGATCATCTGAATCTGAACGGGTTGGCTGTTGCCATCGATTCTCTGGCCTTGAAAGCAAGGGATAACAAATTAATGCCGGAAGATATTGATGGGGGTACATTTACGATAACCAATTTTGGTACATTCAAGAGCCTGTTCGGTACGCCAATCATTAATCAGCCGCAAGTAGCTATCCTGGGAGTAGGATATATTGAGAAGAAACCTGCTGTTGTAGAAACTCCGGAGGGTGATACGATTGCAATCCGGCATAAAATGTACTTGTCTTTGTCCTACGATCATCGGGTAGTAGATGGAATGTTGGGAGGTAACTTCCTGCATTTTATAGCCGACTATCTCGAAAATTGGAAAGGCTGATAACTGATTGTTTCATTCATTAAGAACTTCATTACTCATGAAAAAGAAATATGATATAAAAACTACAGATGTAGAAACCCTGAAAAAGTGGTATCATCTGATGACATTGGGGCGTGCCTTGGACGAAAAAGGCACCGTCTTACCTGTTGCAATCTTTGGGTTGGTCTTATCATGCTCCCTATGCAGGGCATGATGGTATTCAACTTGCTGTCGGTCAGGTATTCACCCTCGGTGAAGATTTCCTGTTCCCATACTACCGGGATATGTTAACCGTGCTTTCCGCCGGAATGACCGCTGAAGAAGTTATCCTGAACGGTATTTCCAAAGCAACGGACCCGGGTAGCGGAGGACGTCACATGTCGAACCATTTCGCCAAACCGGAATGGCACATTGAAAACATCTCCTCTGCTACTGGTACACACGACCTTCACGCAGCAGGTGTGGCCAGAGCAATGGTATATTATGGACATAAAGGCGTAGCTATCACTTCTCACGGAGAGTCGGCTACTTCCGAAGGATTCGTTTACGAAGCTATCAATGGTGCCAGCCTCGAACGTCTTCCGGTGATTTTTGTAATACAAGATAATGGGTATGGTATTTCCGTACCCAAATCGGAACAGACTGCCAACCGTAAAGTAGCCGAAAACTTCTCGGGCTTCAAGAACCTGAAGATTATCTATTGTAACGGAAAGGATGTATTCGATTCGATGAATGCTATGACCGAAGCGCGGGAATATGCTATCAGTACCCGTAATCCGGTTATTGTGCAGGCGAATTGTGTCCGGATCGGTTCGCACTCCAATTCAGATAAACACACCTTGTATCGGGATGAGAATGAATTGGAATATGTGAAAGATGCTGATCCCTTGATGAAGTTCCGCCGGATGCTGCTGCGTTATAAACGTCTGACCGAGGAAGAACTGCAACAAATAGAAGCTGATGCAAAGAAAGAATTGTCTGCTGCCAACCGGAAGGCTTTGGCTGCTCCCGATCCCGATCCTAAAAGCATTTATGATTTTGTAATGCCCGAACCTTATCAGCCACAGAAATATAAAGATGGTACACATGAGGCGGAAGGGGAGAAGACTTTTCTGGTCAATGCCATTAATGAAACATTGAAAGCTGAATTCCGCTATAATCCCGATACCTTTATTTGGGGACAGGATGTGGCAAACAGGGAAAAAGGAGGCGTGTTTAATGTAACCAAAGGTATGCAGCAGGAATTCGGCGAAGCCCGTGTATTCAGTGCACCGATTGCGGAAGATTATATTGTAGGCACCGCCAATGGAATGAGTCGCTTTGATCCTAAAATTCATGTGGTGATTGAGGGAGCGGAGTTTGCCGATTATTTCTGGCCTGCCGTAGAACAATATGTGGAGTGTACACATGAGTACTGGCGTAGCAATGGGAAATTCGCTCCGAATATAACTCTGCGTCTGGCTTCCGGTGGCTATATCGGTGGAGGCTTGTATCATTCTCAAAACCTGGAGGGAGCTTTGACCACTTTACCGGGGGCACGTATTGTCTGCCCGTCTTTTGCGGATGATGCTGCCGGATTACTTCGTACCAGTATGCGATCCAAAGGCTTCACGCTGTTCCTTGAACCGAAAGCATTGTATAATTCGGTAGAAGCAGCGGCAGTAGTGCCGGAAGATTTTGAAGTACCTTTCGGAAAAGCACGTATTCGTCGTGAGGGATCAGATTTAAGCATTATTACCTATGGCAATACCACCCATTTCTGTCTGCACGCAGCAGAACGATTGGAAAAAGAAGGTGGCTGGAAAGTGGAAGTCATTGATATTCGCTCCTTGATTCCGTTGGATAAAGAGGCGATATTCGAATCGGTCAAGAAAACGAGCAAGGCATTGGTGGTTCATGAAGATAAAGTATTCTCCGGTTTTGGTGCGGAGCTTGCTGCTATGATTAGTGGAGAGATGTTCCGCTATCTCGATGGACCGGTGCAGCGTGTCGGTTCTACTTTTACTCCTGTCGGTTTTAATCCGATTTTGGAAAAGGAAATTTTGCCGGATGAGGCCAAGATATACGAGGCTGCCCGGAGATTATTGGAATATTAAATAGTGTGGATTATGAAAAAGATAGGTTTATTTTATGCTACCAAAGCCGAAAGAACGAGTTGGGTGGCAGAGAAAATACAGAAAGAATTCGGTAAGGAAAAGATAGAGACAGTGCCTATTGAACAGGCTTGGCAAAATGACTTTGCTGCTTATGACTGCTTCATTGTGGGTGCTTCCACTTGGTTTGATGGAGAACTTCCTACTTATTGGGACGAACTGTTGCCGGAACTCCGGACAATGAAATTAAAAGGTAAGAAGGTTGCTATTTTCGGTCTGGGAGATCAGATACGCTATCCGGAGAATTTTGCAGATGGAATCGGTCTGTTGGCGGAGGTATTTGAAGAAGATGAGGCTACTTTAGTTGGTTTTACTTCTTCCGAAGGTTATACTTTCGAACGTTCCAAAGCTTTGCGTGGTGAGCAGTGGTGCGGTTTAGTTGTCGATTTGGATAATCAGTCCGAGCAGGCGGAAAAGAAAATAAAAGCATGGTGTCAACAGCTAAAGAAAGAGTTCGCGTAACAACTTTGTTTCTCCTTATAAGATAGTGACGCTATCCGATACAAATAGTGACGGTATATGCTTGGGATAGCGTCACTATCCCAAGCATATACCGTCACTATTTTTTCTACATCCATCAGGACTCTTATCCTTTATAAACAAACTTCACCTCTGCCCAGCGATTCTTCTCTTTATAATGAACGAAAGTCAATCCGTTCTTTTCCGCTTCTTCGCGGATGGCGGTAATATCGTCTACGTAAAATCCACTCATATAGAGTTCGGAATCCGTATGCATGGAGGCAACATATTGCTTCATATCATTCAGTAATATATTCCGGTTGATGTTGGCGATGATAACGTCGAAAGGTCCTTTTCCTGTAAGCGACGAGGCATCTCCTTGTGAAACGGCAATATCGTCTACGTGGTTCAATTCGATATTTTCGATGGAGTTTCGTACACACCATTCATCAATGTCGATGGCTGTACAGGGGCGTGCGCCCCGCATACGTGCGAGGATGGCAAGAATTGAAGTTCCGCAGCCCATATCGAGCAGAGATTTATCTTTCAATTCGCTGTCCAACAATTCTTCAATGATGAGGCTGGTAGTCTCGTGGTGTCCTGTTCCGAAGGCCATTTGAGGATTGATGACAATGTCATATTCCGCTTTGGGAATATCTTGGTGGAAAGTGCTGTGAATCACACATCGGTTTCCGATAATGATGGGTTGAAAGAAATTCTTTTCCCATTCTTCATTCCAGTCCTTATCTTCCGCTTCGGTGTATGTATAAGTAATATCCGTATCGGGTAGGGGGAACTCGGTGATGGCAATCTTGATGGCGTTTTCATCACAGATTGTCTGTTGGATATATGCGGTCAGTCCGCCTTCACACTCAACAAAACTTTCAAACCCGACTTCACCCAGTACGGCAGCCAGTACGTCAGTGACGATTTCTGTGCAAGGGTGGGTGCGGAATGTGAACTCAAAATACTTCATAGTTGTTTTTAATTCTGGTGAATAATGGACAAAGATAGTTAGAAATAGGGATTTCCCTATTATCCTTTGGGGAAAATCTCCCTCGGACGAAAAATCTCTTCCTTATCTTTGTAACATGAATAAGTTTAAGTAATTACATAAACCGAGATGATATGAAAAAGATTGTTTATTTCTTGCTATTTGCCTTGTGCCTCCCGATAGGCTTGATGGCACAAAGCGTTGATGACGACCTTTACTTCATTCCTTCAAAAGACAAACAGGAGAAGAAAGAAACTCCGGTTAAGAAGGAAACGAAGAAACAGGTGACCAACATCTATACTTCACCGGGTACTACAGTAGTGGTTCAGGACCGTAAGGGAAGAACACGGGATGTGGATGAATATAACCGCCGTTACGATGCACGTGATAATGAATTCGTAATGGATAATGATACCTTATATATAAAAGAAAAATCTAATCCGGATTTGGACGGAGAATGGGTGACAGGCGAATTCAATGGTACGGAAGACGACTATGAATACGCTGAACGTATCATCCGTTTCCGCAATCCTCGTTTTGCTATCAGCATCAGCAGCCCGTTGTATTGGGATGTAGTTTACGGTCCGAATTCATGGGACTGGAATGTATATACCGACGGTATGTATGCTTATGCGTTCCCGACATTCAGTAATCCACTCTGGTGGGATTGGCGTTATGGCTCTTACGGCTGGGGATGGAACTATGGCTGGGGATGGAATCGTCCTTACTACGCTTGGGGATATTCTCCGGGTTATTGGGGCGGCTGGTATGGCGGCCACTGGGGTGGCTGGTATGGCGGTGGCTATTGGGGACATCATCACCACTGGCACGGTGGTCCTAGCTGGGGCTGGGGCGGAGGTGGAAGCGGTCATTGGACAGGTCCTACCTATACAAACCGTCGTTCTTCCGGACAAAGCAGTTACAGGAATCCTTCCACTGTTCGTCGTTATGGTTCGAGTGCCGTTCGTTCCAGTGGTTCTTCTGTTCGGGGAGGCTCTGCAGTTCGTTCAGAAGGTAGTTCTGTTCGTTCTTCTGGTTCTACTTATAGCAGGGGAACTACTTCCAGGCGTGTAGTGGGTACACGGACTTCAGGTGAACGCAGTGGCTCAAGTAGTCGTAGCAGTGCTACTTATTCTCGTCCAAGTAGTACTAGAAGTAGCGGAAGTTCTTCATCTTCCCGTTCGACTGGTTCTTCTGGTTATTCGCGTTCGTCCGGAACCACTACTAGGAGCAGTAGTGCAAGATCAACTTATAGTCGTGGTAGTTCAGAAGCACCGCGTAGTTATTCTCCAGCGAATAATAGTAATACCCGTTCTTCTTCCTATGGTACTTCTCGTTCTTCTTCACGTAGTTATTCTCCAGCTTCGTCAGGTGGTAGTAGTTCTCGGGGCAGTTATTCGAGTGGTGGTTCTTCTAGGTCATCATCAGGTGGAGGCTCCTCTCGTAGTGGCAGTGCCAGAAGATAAGTATTAATTAAACGGTTTTACAAGAATGAAAAAGATAAGTGTTTTAATTGCTCTAGGGATGTTGATGATAGCGCCTTGGGGAATGGCACAAACGATATATGATGGTGCCAAATTAACAGGAAAAGATTTAAATGGAACTGCTCGATTTGTGGGTATGGGTGGAGCTATGGGGCTCTTGGAGGAGACATATCTACAATGGGGACTAATCCGGCAGGTATTGGTCTTTATCGTAGTAGTGATGTAATGACTTCATTTGGGTTTTCTCTTTATGGGAATGAAAGTCAGTATTTGGGGAAAAAGTTTAATTCCGATTTAACTAAAGGAGATTTTAATAACATCGGGTTTGTGTTTTCTTCGAAGATTGGTAATGAAACTCCGCTGCGTTTTGTGAATTTCGGTTTTAACTATCATAAAGCGAAATCATTTAATAACAACATGCGCATGGAAGGTAATTTGGGGCTTTACTCCCAAACCTATCTAATGGCATCTCAAGCAGCTGGCATTGAAAAATGGGGAGATTCGCCTTATACGGATAATGGTATTGGGTGGCTTTCTATTCTTGGAGCTGATGCTGGGCTGATTAGAGATATTACAATACATGACAAAACAGGAGGGGTAAACAATATTCCTTATACCTATAAGGATGAACAAGGGAAGGAGGTACAGTATAAGGATATAAATGGTAATCCTCTTTATATCTCTCCTGGACATTTTGAAGGAATGTTAGATAATGGATATGCAAATTTTCGTTCGGAAGAACGCGGAGGAATTGACCAATATGATTTTAATGTATCGTTTAATTTTAATGATCGGGTATATTTAGGGTTGACGCTGGGTGCTTATTCTGTAGATTATAATAAGTATACTTTTTATGATGAGGATTATGGAAACGATGAAGGATATAGTTTGCAGAGTTGGAATAGAATAAAGGGGTCTGGCTTTGACGTGAAGTTGGGGGCTATTATTCGTCCTTTTGAATATTCGCCTTTTCGAGTTGGATTAGCTATACATACGCCAATATTCTATAGTTTGGATTATAAAACGAGTGCACAAGTTATATCGGATGTGATGGATGTTGTAACTGGAGAAATAAAAGGATATGACGTGAGATCATGGGATAATCTTCCGGGAAAAGGGGATATGATTCTTCCTTTCGATTTTCAAACTCCTTGGACTTATAATGTAAGTTTAGGATATACGGTGGGTAAGAGTTTGGCTTTGGGAGCAGAGTATGAGTATCAAGATTATTCTTCCATGAAATTTAAAGATACCGAAGGTAATTCTTCTGCTTATGAATTTGAAAATAGTACGACATCTATGTTGAAAGGGGTTAGTACTGTTCGTCTTGGTTTGGAGTATAAAGTGATTCCACAGTTTGCTTTTAGGGCAGGATATAATTATAGTACTGCGGCTTTCCATCAAGATGCTTTCAAAGATTTGGCTATTAACTCTATTCAGACAGATACAGACTTTGCCAATTCTAAATCAATGAGTAATTATACATTGGGTATTGGTTATCGCGGATCAATGTTTTATGCTGATTTAGCTTATAAATACTCTACATATAAAGAAAACTTCTATCCGTTTGTGAATGGATTTACAGATGAAGATGGTAGTACAATCATTGGTTCACCAGAAGCAACGAAAGTTACGAATACACGCAGTCAAGTGTTGTTTACCGTAGGTATGCGCTTCTAATCTAATAAAGAGACAGTTTTCAATTTCAATAATAACTTTTGTGTGTAAAAAATCCCTGGAATGCTGAGTGTCTACAGCGGTTCCGGGGATTTTTATTAGTATCACTTTTTATTCTTTAGTCTTATCTGAATAGTGGAGTTCGTTCGTCAATGATTCCGCGTCTTGCGTACATTTTTACCGCAACAGGAGTTCCGGCTTCTATGGTAATGTCCTCCTCTGCGATGATAGGTTCTTCTTTACCGTCCTCCAGGATAACCGTTCCTATTTTCTCGCCGGCTTTGATGATCTGTGGAATCAAGTTAGTCAAGATACCTTCAGATACTTTCCGAATATCAATGTATTCCGGTTTTGCATTGGGGTCAGCTTCGATTTTGCCGCTGAACAAGTCCTGTACACCTTTGTTCTTCAAGAACAGTTTAACGATTGCTCTACCTTCGTACGGCTGGTTGTTCTCGTCGAGCAGAACGACGGGCGTTGTCATTCTCTTGAATGCAAGAGCAACATTCTTAGAACCTTTGTTGGCTTGGGCTGTACCGAACAAATATTCTAAGCCACCCTTGATTTCACGATAGCGGCTGCTCAATGATCTGGTAGTAGCTGCTTCGTCGGTCAATTCAGGATAATGAGCATAGAAAGTAACCGTTTCCGAATCGGTGCCTGCCTCGTTCCAGGTCTGGCTATCCATACCTATGGCAAATGGATGATAATCCTGCTCGGCAACGGACATTGAGATGACATCTCCGGCAGCGAAATTGTTCTTTAACGGAAGTGTCAAACTACTGCTGTTACGAGTAAGAGCATTGTTGATACTTTGGTCAATAGAAGTAGAAAAGTCGATCACTTCTTTACTGGGATCTTGCAGTTCTTCTTGCTGTTGACAACTGAACAGGCATACTGATGCCATAACAAATAAAAGGCTTTTTCTTTTCATTTGAGGGGTAATTAATAGGTTAATAATAGTGAGAGGTTTTTTAATATTCTACTCTGTCTTCTTTGGCCGCCCAGGCTTTGAAGGCAGTAAGGGCTTCATTATGCAATAAGATTTCGGAAGGAAGCTTTCTGTCTTCAGGCTTCAGTTCCAGTTCGTCATAGATAAAAGAGTCGTCGAAGCCAATATTCTTGGCATCGGTCTTATTGTTTCCATAGTACATTTTATCCAATCGCGCCCAGTAAATCGCACCGAGACACATGGGACAAGGTTCGCAGGAAGTATAGATTTCGTATCCGCTAAGATTAAAAGTACCGAGTTTGGCAGCTGCGGCACGTATCGCACTCACTTCGGCATGAGCAGTGGGGTCACAAGATGCCGTAACACGATTTACTCCTGTTGCAACTATTTCCCCCTCTTTCGTGGCAATCACAGCACCGAAAGGACCTCCACCATTTTCAACATTTTCTTTGGAGAGCTCGATTGCTTTCCGCATTAAGTCTTCTCTAGTCATGGCACAAAAAATATATTGTTAGTTTCATTTTCCCTTTGCTTCTTTTTACAAAGATAGAAAAAACTAACAATATACAATGGAATATTCCTATTAATTTTTAACAGTATCAGTAAACTTCGCAAGAAAATGATACTTTTTTTGCTTTTTTTCGGGTTATAGTTTACCTAATATCTTGTCCATTACCCAGTTAGTGAGCGTTGCACTTTCTCCGTCGCAGGAGCAAACGGACTTACCTAACAAGTGATCGACCACTGCCTGAATAAGAGGTTGTTGCACATGTTCCGGGTTACCGATACAGATTTCTTCCCGTCCTTTTTCGGTATGTAAGCCGATAGGCTCATAAGTAAAGACAGAGAAACAAATCATTCCCTTGTCACCGATAATTTCAATACGGTCTTCGCGGGCAGAGTCATGGGCTACGAAACACCAGGAACCGCTACCAACCAATCCGCTATCAAATTGGAAACAGGCGCTTAATGTATCTTCAGCAGGATAAAGTCCACCTCGATTGCTCTTATAACCGCTTGCTTCGAGGATACAACCGAACATATCCTGCAACAAATCAATTTGATGCGGAGCAAGGTCGTAGAAGTAGCCACCTCCGGCAATGTCAGCCTGCACACGCCAGGGAAGGTTGTCACGATTGTAATCCAGATCGCGTGGCGGCTGGGCAAAACGAATTTGCACATTGATAATATTACCGATAGTACCGTTCTCTACCAGTTCCTTTACTTTCTGGAAATAGGGGAGATAACGGCGATAGTAAGCAACGAAACAGGGAACTCCCGTTTCATTGGATATGCGGTTGATGCGCGTACATTCTTCGTACGTCACAGCCATTGGTTTCTCAATATAGGCAGGTTTGCCTGCTTTCATGGACATAATGGCATACGTAGCATGTGAGGAAGGAGGAGTGGCAATGTAGATGGCATTTACTTCCGGATCATCGATCAGTTCTTGTGCATCGTCATACCATTTTTTGATTCCTCTCTCTTTGGCATACGCTTTCGCTTTCGCACCGTCACGACTCATCACGGCTACGACTTCCGAATGTTCTACTTTCTGGAAAGCGGGACCGCTTTTGGTCTTGGTTACTTCTCCACAACCAATGAAGCCCCATTTGATAATCTTTTCACTCATAATATATACCTATTGTGTCTGCTTTAACAAACCCCAAAGATAAAGCTATTTTTTGTCAAGAGCAACTTTATTGATTATTAACTTGGCAGAGACAGTGGGAAAACAGACATTACGTTTTATTTCAATAGAGGCTCTGTTTTACCTGAACAGACGGTCTGTTAGGAGAGAACAGAGCCTCTAAAAGATGGCAACGCACACTCTAATTCCGGTAAGAAGCAAGGTGAAGATCGCTATGCACCGGGTTAAAGGAGAATGAACACCGGGCAAAACTGAAAGGAAAGCCGGGGTGGGGGAACTTTCCTCTCTATGAATATGATTTTTTCTTTGATATATAAAAAGAAAGGAGGGAATCACAATTCCCTCCTTTACGTGCAGTTTAATTGAAACTACTTTATCATTAACTCTGTAAAGATACGACATTCGGAAGCGAAAGTCAAGTCTTTGAGAGTTTATTTACTTTCCTCTTTCAGGAAAAGAAGATTAAAAAGATCTTTCGGATTGCTTTTCCGGAACTGCTGATATGCCTTTAAATAATCGGTACGAGTGGAATCTAGCAGATACAGTCGATACAGGTCTTTACATAATTCCTGTTGTTTACCGTTCCATTCGCTGATTTGCTTGTAAGGCCATTCTTTGACTCCTTTGCCGAGATATGGCTTCAGAAAATCGGCAGCTTTGTAAATGCTTCGTCCGTCAGCAGAACTGACAGAAAGAACAGGTACATGGGCTTTTTCTCCCATAGTCGCAATATCTATCAGATGTTGCAGATTAAATTCTGAATATCCGAAAGCCAATGTCCGGCGTAATTCTTCGGGCTGTTTGCCGTCCGGTTCAATCTGTTTGAATACCCGCTTCTTGGGAACTTCCCGAAGTATCCGTTCGGCTACTTTATGATTGCCTGTATAGAGTGCAAATGCAATGGCTTGTGCATCATAAGCAGTACTATGATTGTTGGGGCGGCTGGCTTCTTCTTTTCCTTGTTCACTAGTCAGAATCCAGTCCAGTAATTGCCCGAACCATTTTTTTAGCTGCTCTGAATCTTTCGAGGTGAACGAACGGGATTTTTCAAGAAGCTGAACGGCATCCAGCATTTCCACTAACGAATAAGTATCTATCACACCATAGCAACGGCCAAGATCATTATTATGTCCGGGCGCAACCTGCGCATATTTCAGATGTGGGTTCATGCAGGTTTTCTTATCCAGAAACCAGACACGAATCTGTTTGGTTGCTTTCAGTGCATACTGTTCTTTGCCACTGAAATACCACGCAAGTGCGAGTGTCGTGACATTATTTGCCATCTCTCCCAAGCGGTTACGGTCCAGTTTATTCAGTTCCGGATTGGATACACCATCGCGGCTGATATAAGGTTTACCGTCCGGCTTGGTCGGGTCCGGCCAGAAATAGCGTGCCTGGCTCAAGTAGTCGTGTTTGTCTCCGCTTGGTGGCGTTTTATCTTTCATCATAACAGAAAGATAGTGGGCGTTCAAAGCCTTGTCTGCCTGCTTTAGTAAGTTCTGATAAGTGGCGCTGTATGCGGGTTGATTGAGAGACTTTTTCACTTGTTCCAGATGTTCCGCATTCCAGATGCTCTGGGCGCAAACAGTCATTGCAACAATGCTGAAAGCCAGTGACAAACGGATTCTCTTGGAGTAGTTCGCTCGTAGATTCATGGGATAATATAACTTTTTGGGTACTCGTTTTATTGTATTGTCTATTTCTCGTAATATACATTCATAATGATGGTGTTCAGTTTTCTGTCTGTTTGAATATTCAGCTGTTTCACCCAAATCAATCCGAATTTCTCCTTATGATAGAAGTAATACACTTCTCCTGCTGCAACAGTCGGAGTATTTGTTTTGATATCAGACGCTTTCACATCTCCGATGTCATCCCGGATATTGGTGATTTCACCGTTTGTCACTTTGGTAATCAGTGCGTCATCTGTGACTTTCTTGAACGGAGTTGTCTGTGTGGATTCTTTCCAGATGGCATAATCATTCAGATTCAAAGCTGTACCATTGCAAAACTGACTGTTCAGAAGATTGGTTCCGATATTGGCCGGGTTCAACAGACGCGCTGTGGGTGCACCGCTAGTATTATCCATTGCGAAAGTAACCCATTCTTTATGTTCGACTACATCGCATGGAGTCATCGTCCGTCCATTCGTAACATCAAAGAAAGCATTCTCCGTTCCATGACTTCCCAGTTCGATATCCTCCCAAAGGACGTATGGCAGGGTAGGTGTCGGTTTCACAGTTACGCTTCCCGATACGGCTAGTTCCTGATTATCTCCCAACACGTTGTCATACACTAATACTACGTTGTCGATTACTAAATTTTCGGTAATGTCTTCGGGAGCATTGAAAGAAAGGCTGGTAGCAGTAGCTGTAAACTCGTAAGATTGACCGTTTACCATTAGTTTCTTGATAATATTCAGGTTGGTTCCGGCCAGCGTAATAATGGCTCCTGTGCCCACTTCTCCTTCCAGAACAGTGGTGACAGTAGGAATAATCGGTGGCACGATTACTTCAAAATCATTAGATACATTCACGGTATTGGTGGTATACGTAACGCTCAACTGGACTTTTTTAGTTACATCGAAAGTTGAGGGTACGGTTACCATAAGTGAAGTATGCGAACGGTCCGGATTGGGATCGAAAGATACCACTTGATCTCCGAAGTTTACCTTAGTAATCAGGTGCATATTCTTTCCTGTAAGTGTGATCCTATCTCCGATAGTAGCAGAACTTACATCAGTGGTGACACCCGGCACTACCACTTCGAATGCATCACTCAAAGTCAGTTTGTGTACCGAATTGTAAGTGGCAACGACAGAGATATGCTGTGTCACTTCAAAATTATCGGGCACCGCCACTATCAGCGTGGTTTGTGAACGGTTGGATGGCTCGGTGGTGATGTTGACCACCTGATTGTCAAAAGCCACTTTAGAGATCAGATGCATATTCTGCCCGGTAAAGGTAACCTCGTCACCGATTGCTACGGAATAATCCGTAGCCAGTGGATTGACAGACGTTTCCGGAATTATAATTTCATTGTCACGGGTACATCCGTACAACAAACCTATCAGACAGAATAGGACTGCCGATAATGCGGTAAATTTATATTGTCTTTTCATTGTCTTTCGTCTTTTTTAGTAACGTTGATAATACAGGTCGAAAGTAATCGTTGCATTGGCATCATTCGTCGCCTTAACAGCGTCAAAATCTACATTGACAGAACGGATAATCATGATACCGAATTTATTCTTCTTCAGATTCTTGAACACAACGACACTGCCTGCCTTGTATATATTCGATGCTTCTTTATCCTCTGCTTCCGTTTTCTGACGGCTGCGTACCGAGTTGGAACCTTCCGCATCCATATCAATATTGAATAATGCTTTGGTAATCTCATCGGTAGGAGATATTTCTTCGATGTTTCCTTCTTTAATGTTTCTAATCAGTTCGCCATATCCTTTGCTTTCCTGAAGTACAAGAAGTTTGGTGACAGTAGAAGTAAACTCACCAAAGTTTTCGTTGACTTCGGCTTCGGTAGAAGAACTTTTCAATGGAGGCAATGGAGTACCGTTACACCAGTAGTTTCTCAAATTAGCCTTTACGTTCTGCGGACCGTTCAATGCAAAGTCATTATTACTGTTGTGTACCGCTGCAAAATCAATCAGGGCACGGGAATCCACATCTTTCAGGATACAAGTGGTGGAAACCTGTCCGGTAGTTCCGTTAATCATATTACCGAAATCTTCATTGCGGTGTGCGCCCATCTTCAGATTCGGATAGCTGAATACTCTCGGAATAAATACATAACAGTCATTCCGTAGTGTCAGACTGCCTGTTCCCTCATAATATTTGGCCAGAACATCCACAGTAGCACTCTCCGGCAATTCCGGAACACGGAATACAATGCTGTTGGCAGTCTTCTCAACGAAGTTAGTCACTTTCACTTCATCCCCGAAATGGATGCTTTCAATCAAATTCAGGAAAGTTCCGTTGAGGGTAATCAGACTTCCCTCGGTCACCCGTTCTGCCATTGCGTCAATGGTCGGAATATCTTTGATGATCTCAAAAGCAGGACCCTCCGGTTGAGTGAACTGCTCTCCTGTAGAGTCAAGATAATAGAGGGAGATAGGAGCGGCATCCGTGATGACGAAAGGAATGGTTGCTACAATTTCTCTTTCGGACTGATAGGAGATAGAAGCCTCTTTATCACCGAAACAAACTTTGGACACGATGTCCAGATTCTCACCCTGTATTTCAATCTGATCTCCCACGTGCGCTCCGGCAGGAACATTCTTCACTTGGGGAACCGGATATACAATCGTAAATGACTGCTCACTTTCCGTCTTTTTTTCTTTCGTACTAAGAACGATTTTCCCGTTTCCGGCATTGGCGGGAACTACAATAACAATCTCCTGTTGAGAGAGCTTATAGCGTATCGTAGCTTCTACGCCACCAATCGTTGCCTTTTGTATATCGCGCAGGAATTCTCCTTTGATAGTGATTTCCTGTCCGAACTTACCGCTTGTCGGGGTGAACTCTATAATTTGAGGATCACCCTGCTCGATGACATCAGTCGATTCTTTTTCGTTGCAGCCTGCCAGTGCAGTGAGAACGAAGAAGATGAATAGGCTATAGAATTTATTTTTCATGATTCAGTGTCGTTTAGTATTAATAGTTAGGGTTCTGTGTGATGACGCCCGGATTATTGTCGATTACGCTTTGTGGAATCGGAAGTATCAACTGATAATCCTTTAACTTGTTGATCTGTTGGGTGTAGCCTGCATAGAAATCCCATTCGGTTTCCTGAATATGCTTGTTGATTACTTCTATGGCCTTACCCCAACGCAAGAGGTCGAACCAGCGTTGATTTTCGAAAGCCAGTTCCAGACGACGTTCTTTCTCAAGATAGGTGCGGAATACGTTACGGGTAGTCACTGCATCACTCTCGATTTTGCTTAGTCCGGCACGTTCACGTACCAGATTCAGGTATTTCAACCCGGCAGAGGGACCGTCTACTTCGTTCAATACTTCCGCATACATCAGTAGTACATCTGCATAACGAATGACAGGCCAGTCATTTTCAGCATCGTATCGTATGGATACTTCCGAAAGGAATTTCTTTACATAAGCCACTTGTGCTTCCACGTCTTTACTCTTATCATAATAACTGTCTGCCATGCTGACGTCCTTTCTCAAATCCTCTTTGCTGTATGCGGCGGATATTTCTTTCGTAGGATAATTCTTACCGTCACCGCTACCCGTGATTACGTTCGCGCCACTGTTTTGCGGTGCAAATGTATTGGCAAACGGAGAACCGATTCCCAGACTACCGCTTTTATAGCGTACAGTGAAGATAATATCATCGTTCATCTCTTTGGTTGTATCAAACACGTCGGCATATTTGACATTCAGTGTCTCGCCTTTGGCAGTCACTACATCGCTTAATAACGGTTTGGCATCTTCATACCGTCCGAGGGTAAGATACACTTTAGCCAGTAGAGATTTGGCTGCCAGTACTGTGGCACGTCCCAGATCATTAGAGCTGTATGTGATGTCCTGTAAATCCGTAACGGAACGTTTTAGGTCGTCGATGATTTGCGCATAAGTGGCCTGCACCGAACTGCGGTCTTTCTTTAGTGATTCTGCGATACTGATCTCTTCTGTCACCAGAAAGGTTGGGCCGAAGAGACGTACCAGATTGAAATAATGATAGGCACGGATAAAGAGAGCTTCACCCTCAAATTGTGCACGTTTCTTTTCGTTCTCCACTACGGCCAGCGCTTCGGGTTTCAGTATTGAGTTGCAGTTATTGATATTCTGATAGGTAGCTTCCCAGTAGGTGCGGATATTCGGGTTGCTGGCGTCCATTGTTCCAAGGTCCAGTGCCAACAGTTGCATGAATGCGTCGTTGCTGGAACGGGTGCCGTTCATGCGAGTGTTGTCCGAGCGAAGTTCCGTCAACGCCCATTCTATATTCAGTGGAGCGTGTATGCCTCCGTAACAACCGATGACGGCTGTGTTCACTTCCGCTTCATTTTGGTAGAAGTTGATATCGGCTATGTAAGAGTCCGGCGTGATGTTCAGGTCGCAGGAGGCGAGTCCCAACGCACAGGTTGAGAGAATACCGATGAATGTATGTTTTAGTTTCATTGTTATTTGTCTTTAAGGAGTTAGAAATTAAGTTCGAATCCGAAAGTGACTGTCGATTGCAGGGGGAACCCACCTGACTGGTAACCGTTGATAAGAGGAGAACTGTAAGAACCACTCGTTTTACGTGCTTCCGGATTAATACCACGGTAGTCCTTGGACCAGATATAGAACAGGTTCTGTCCTGAAGCATAAAGACGGAGTGAACTGATACCGATCTTCTTCAACTGCTTCTTATTGAACTTATAGCCTAAAGTCACATTGCGCAATGCTACATACGAGCCGTCTTCAATCAGGTAATCCGTAAATTCCCAGGCGACACCGCCATTTGCTGCGAAAGAGGGAGTTTTTCCGTCGCCCGGATAGTCTGCACTGATCCAGCGGTTTTTCACGTAGTTGCGGTTGAACTTCTTGGTTTCGGTAAAGTAACCGTCACCGTTGAATACATCCAGTTTGTGAACTCCCTGAATCATAACGTAGAGGTCGAAGCCTTTCCAGGTCAGTGTATTGGTGAATCCCCATGTTGCTGTCGGGAATGGGTTGCCGATTTCTGTACGGTCTTTGTCATTAATCACTCCGTCGTCGTTGATATCTACAATCCGGAGACTGCCTGGTACGGCACTGGCCAAGTGGGGAACAGCGTCCACTTCTTCCTGACTTTTGTAAATACCGTCTGTCTTGTAGCCGAAGAAAGAAATGGCTCTCTTGCCTACCTGTGCCAGATATGTTTCGTTACGTTCACCCGTAGAGATCAGTCGTTCTTCTCCCGAAAGTTCCAGTAACTTGTTGAAGTTGGAAGAGATATTGAATGAGCTTTCCCATTCAAAATTCTTGGTGCGGATATTATGGGTATTCAGTTCCACCTCAATACCACTGTTGCGGATACGTCCGATATTATTCCAGTAATTATTGAATCCGGTGAAAGAAAGAACCGGCTGTTTGAATAATAACTGTTTGGTGATGGAGTAGTATCCGTCCACTGTCAGGTTGATACGGTTGTTCAGGATGCTCAAGTCGAATCCGGCATTGTATTCGTAAGTCTGTTCCCAAGTGATGCGGTTGTTACCTTTGGTTTCGCTGGTCTTGGCGAGTCCGGAGATCAGATTGCCATTTCCCTCTCCCAATGCGTAATTGTTGGGATAGAGCAGGTCATAGTATGAATTGGCAGGAATGCTGTTATTACCTGTCACACCGAAACTGGCACGGACTTTCAGCAGGTTCAGCCAACCGAATTGTTTCAGGAAAGATTCTTCCGAAGCACGCCATCCCACAGATACCGAGGGGAAGTAACCCCATTGATGACCGTCGGCAAACAGAGAACTTCCATCTGTACGGATGCTGGCAGAAAGCAGGTATTTCTCATCATAACTGTATGTGGCACGTGCCAATAGGGACATCATTGCCGTACGGTATTTCTGGGTATAAGTTCCGTCGAGGTCGAAAGAAGTTGCAGCGTTCAGCGTATGGATATAGTCGGTGGGGAAGCCCAGTCCGACGATACCGGCAGTTCTTTCAGAAGTAGTCTGCGCTGTATAGCCGGCCAGTACGGAGTAGTCATGCTTCCCTGTCTTTCCGGTATAGTTTAACGTGTTCTCGCTCAATAAGTCGATATACAGACGGTTGGTATAAGTACCCATAGCTGATTCTTCATCTTTCTTGGCAGCATAATCACGATATTGATTGTTCTGGCGATACTTGATAAAGAAACCGTTGGAAGTGGTGAATACCAGTCCTTTCATCAGTTGGACATTGAAAGAGGCATTCGCCTGCAGGTTGTAGTCCTCGCGGAAACGTTCTTCCGTATCCATCAGTGAACGCGGATTGTTATTGCTCGAACCGAAAGGACTGCTGGACGGGGTGAAAGTTGTTCCGTCCTCACGGGTATAGGTAACATTGCTGAAGTCACTGCCTCGTGCATACGAACCGATAGGTTTGCCGGTCAGCGCAGAAGTGGCAGCAGTATGGCGTACAGGCATGAAAGAGGGCGTACGATAGAAATCCATGAAGTTGGTGGCAGGAGTTTCTGTCTTGGTGTACGACGGTGCCAGATTCAAACTGAAGTCTACCCGTTTGGATAGTTTTGCATTGATGCGTGAACGCAGGTTCAGGCGGGTATAGTTGCTGTTGAGCATGATACCGTCTTCCTGTGCATAGTTGCCCGAAATATAATAAGTGATGTCATTCTTGCCACCTGATACGGAGAGCTGCACCTGGTGAATCTGCGGACTGCTGTTCAATCCTTCTTTCTGCCAGTCGGTGTAGTTATCAATGAGACCGAAAGCCTCCTCTGTCTGTGACATTGTTTTATTTTTCAATACCGATTCGTATCCGATCATGCTGCAATAATCTTGTGAACTCATGATGGGATGTAACTTATAAGCCCATTTCAAACCGGTGGAAGCTTTCACGCTGTATTTCGGTTTACTGGCTTTTCCTGTCTTGGTAGTAACCAGGATAACGCCATTGGCTGCACGTGAACCGTAGATGGCTGCCGAAGCGGCATCTTTCAATACTTCGATGGAAGAAATATCCGCCATATCGAGTGTGGAAAGACCGTCCGGTGTGGGATAACCGTCGATGACGATCAGCGGAGAACTGTCGGCACTGATAGAACCCATACCACGCACACGGATTTGCGGGGCGGCTCCCGCTTCGGAAGTAGAGTTCTGTATATTGACACCGGCAATTTTACCTTGTAATAACTGGTCTACCTGGGTCACGGGAATATCTGTCAGGTTGTTGATATCCATCTTGGACACAGATCCCGTCAGGTGAGACTTTTTCTGCACACCATAACCTACGACTACCACTTCATCTAGTGTCTTTGTATCTTCCAGCAGGTGAATATCCAATTTGTTTTTACCGTTGATGGCAACTTCCTGTGGGGTGTATCCGATGTATGAAACCACCAGGATAGACTTGGAAGAGGGGACACTCAACGTAAACTGACCGTCCATGTTGGTGATTGTACCTGCGGTACCACCTTTTACTTTCACATTCGCTCCGGGGATTCCACCCTGACTGTCGGTCACTGTTCCGGTGACGGTAAACGACTGTGCATAAGTGACGGTAACGCACGGAACACAGAATAACAGCATCCATGCCATTACCAAAGAGTAATGAATAAATTTGTTCCTCATCTGATTAGTATTTTAAGTGTTTCTTATTCTAAACTATAGATTAAATGAATTCTTTTGTTAGCGGGTGTCTCGCGGAATTGAGCGCCGATGGCTTCATATCCGGCTTTCGGATCAAAGAACGATGCACGGCGAAGAATCCAGCAGGCTTCTTCCTGTTTCTTGTCCCATTCCTTGATTTGTTGGTAAGGCCATTCGCTCTGTGGTTTGCCGATATATGGAATCAGAAATTTCAGTGCTGCCGTGATGGAACGTCCGTCCTGGCTGGTAGCGTTGTAAATATCCTGTCCCAGCGTGGAGGCGATTGAACACATATCGAGCATGTGTCCCAGATTGAAGATCGTATATCCCAGGGCAGTAGTGCGTGCAAGTTCCAATGGTTGTTTGCCATCCGGTTCTATCTGTGTGAACAAACGCTTTTCGGGAAACTCCTGAATGGTTTTCATGGCAAGGTCTTGATTGCCTGTATATAGAGCATAAGCTGTCAGTTGCACGTCATAAGCCAGACCGTGATTGTTCTTTGCTCTCTGTTCTTCGGCAGCTACGGGACTGGTCTGCATCCATTCCACTAGTTGCGTGAACCATTCTTTCATCCCTTTCTTTACTTTGGGAGTAAATGCTTTCGAGTTCTCCATTAATGTCATGGCATCAATCATTTCCGTGAACGAGTAAATATCGATCATACCTGCACCACGTCCCATGCCTTTATTCTTTCCGGGGATGGTTTGTCCGTAAGTGAGGTTCGGATTCATCTTTGTCTTGGCATCCAGGAACCAGACATTCAGGAAGTCTACGGCTTTTTGCGCATATTTCTCATCACCGGAGAAGTAATAGGCAAGTCCCAGTGTGGTGACTGCTTTCGACATATCTCCCAGTTTGTTGCGGTCGAGCTTATCCAATTCCGGATTTCTTTGTCCGTCTTTACGGATATAGGGCAAACCGTCAGGCTTGGATGGATCCGGCCACCAGTAAGGGCCCATGCTCATATAATCGTGTTTGTCTCCGCTATCTGCTGTCATTGTTTTGTCCATTACGGACGGCGGAGTCATCTTCAAAGCCTTGTCGGCATCTCTTAAAAGAGTTTTGACGGCAGGGGCATATAGAGGTGAATCGGCTTTTTCTTTTACTTTGGCTAATTTTTCCGCAGCATAGATGCGGGTGTTGGCTACCTGTGCGTTCAGTGTGAAAGCAGAGGCGAACAATAATGTGCATACTAATAAGTTTTTCATATTCTATTGATTTTATAGTTTATTGAATCCATAATAACGGGTGACGGATGGGAAGATTACGTACCACCTCTTCGTTGGTGGGGAAATGTTCCAGTTGCATCCATGTGTTGAAAAATTCTTTATTGAAATGATGTAATGTGCCGAATAACAGGAACGGTTGCGCCACTGGCCATTCTTCCCAAAACATAATGTCGGGTTGTCTCTTCCAGCTACTTTTGTCTTTTACGTATGGATAAAGCCAGGCGATACCCTTATCGATGTTTTTGCCGTCCGGTGTAGTGTAATTCCATATATCTTCTTCTCCAGTAGTGAGCAGTTGGCAGATAGTGGCCATTGCGTCAAGGTTGAAAAGAGAATAACCGTAGGGCTTGGTGCGTTCCAGTTCTAAAGGGAAACTGCCGTCTGCAGCCATTTGATTGGGTAAAAGTACTGTTTTATAACGTTCCGTGCAAAAACGAATCATTTCCCGGTTGTCCGTGAACAAGGCAAAGGCAGCGGCTTGCATGACCCAGCAGGTGCCATGATTGTTTTTCGCTTCCATTTCTTTGATTCCGTAACGGTGCGTGGACATCCAAGTCAGATAATCGGAGAACCATTGTTTGATAGTCCCCAGTTCTTCCTTGTCAATCATCCTTTTCGCTTCCATAAGCCGGAGCGACTGCACCACTTCGATCAGGTGAATCGTATCGATGATTCCTATCCCTCGTCCTGTTACTACTCCCTTGATGGCCTGTGCATACAGCAGATTGGGATTCATCTGTGTGTCCGGGTTGACAAACCATGCCCGGATATGTTGCATGGCTGCATCGGAATATACTTGTTTACCCGTAAGTATCCAGGCGGAAGTAAGGTCGCCTACCAGTTGGCTCATGCGAATCATGGCCTGCCGATGTGCTGTGAAATTCTCCGGATTGGTTTCTCCGTCCCGGCGGATATAAGGACCGTCGGGAGCTTCCGGATTCGGCCACCAGTAATCACCCTCCGAATAGAAGTCATGAATACCTCCGGCACTTCTTGTCGCACGGGTAGCGGTCACAGTGACCGGTTCCTCATGAAGTGCGGCATCTGCCCGTTGTATCGTTTCTTTTTCTAAAAGGTGACGAATCTGTTCGGCTGTGTCTTCTCCGGCAACTGCCGTAGCAGTGCCAAAGAATATAATGAAACCTATTGAAATTATTGTCTTTCTCATGGTGCTTTTCTCCTTTCTTATTCAGCTTTCACTTCTATTCGGCTTTCACTTCGATGAAAGCAGTTTGAATGCCCGGTGATTTTACAGCTACCTGGCATGTGCCGTTCAAGTCAATGCGAATTGCAGCTCTGCCATTATAAGCCTGTACTCTCCGGGAGCCGGTGGATGTTCCTAAGTTCTGAATCAGTTTTCCGTCTCCCGCAGCTTCAAATGAGATTACATTTGCCGCGTCCAGGCAGGGGATCCCTTTGTTGTCTGTCAGCTGGGCTTCCACCCATACGATAGAACCTTTATCGGGGTATGTCTTCAACTTCAGCTGTTTCGGATTGCTCCATTCTTCTGTCTGGTAGTTGAAACTTATTTCATCCGTAATGGCTGCTTTCATGTTACCTTTACCGAGTCCTTTCACTGCAACCGCTTTTATGTTATTTTCTCCTGCTTTCAGTATGCAGTTCCAGTGAAGTCCCGCTGCCGGAAAATCCTGGCTGTTGCGTTGCTTGACTCCCTGACTGACGCCGTTCACGAACAGCTCTACTGCTGCACAGTTGGAATATACCAGAATCTCTTTTTCTTCGTTCACTTTGCCCCATCGGGTCCGCCAGTTATGACCGTAAATATGAATCATAGGCTGTTTAGTCCAGTAAGACTGGAAGACGTAGTAGGCTTCTTTTTTAGTAAGATCCCGTTCTACCACTCCTTTCTGATTGACGTATGGCACCGGATTATCGGGGCGGAGAGGGGTGGAGAAATCTTTGAATACCCAAAAGGCGGTTCCTGTCAGCCAAGGCATTGTTTCTTGCTCTTTCAGGTGCCAGTCGAATAGTTTTACGATGTACGTTTCCGACCAGTCTCCATCTCTGGAAGCACGGGGATCTCCGCCTTGCAGGGCGAAGTCGCCTGCCCGTTCGTCGGCACTGTTTCCACCCATAATTGCTTGTAGCGGGTTGAAAGGATATTCGGAATGACGTCCGGCATGTGAGTCACCTCCCCATTCTACATGCAGGAAATGTTTCACCCGTTTCATCTCTTTCTCCGAAATACTCTTGTAGTCTGTAAATTGTCCGCGATACCAGCCTGCCCAAATGGAGGGAGAATAGACATCTACAATATCATTGCAGAAATCACATCTGCGGATGGAAGTCATACGTGACGGATCGAGTTGGTGTGACAAGTCATTCAACTCTTTCATGAAAGCGCGGATGGCCGATTGCTCGAATGTTGAAAAATCATTGGGCCAGTCATTTTCATTTCCCAATCCCCAAAGGATGACGGAGGGATGATTGCGATGCTGGGTAATCATGTTGGTCAGCATCCGGCGCGCTTGTGCCTGATATTTCTCTCCTCCCAGTCCACCTCTGCACCAGGGTATTTCTTCCCATACCAAAATGCCTAACTGATCGCATAAACGGAGGATGATGTCCGATTGTTGGTAATGTCCCAAACGGATAAAGTTGACTCCCATCTCTTTAATCAGTTTCATTTCCGCTTCCATTTGTTCTTCTGTCATAGCGGCGCCTACTCCGGCATGGTCTTCATGCCGATGGGTTCCTCTTAACAGCAGACGTTCTCCGTTCAACTGGAAAGGTCCGTTTTCAATGAATTCAAAGTGACGGAATCCGATGAATTCTGTAATAGTCTGTTTACTTTGAGGAGTAGTCAATGTCAGTTCGCAGGTATAGAGTTGAGGCTGGTCGGGACTCCACAGAATCGGATTCTTAATCGTTGTCTCGAACAGGGGATTTGTTCCCAACGGAAGAACCGTCGTTGTCTGTTCCCATACCTTTTCTCCATTAGGCGCCTTTAATAAAAGGTGAATGCTTGCCTGGCGAATATCATTCGGGTTATGGAATGTTCCTTGTATCTTTAGAGAAGCGTTTTTCATATCTTTCTCTACAGGGGTATTTATCTGTATATTGCTGAAAGACACTTCGGGCTGGTAAATCAGATTCACGTAGCGATAAAGGCCGCCGTATAAGTTGAAATCTGACAGGTCGGACGGAATCATCTCCGTATCTCTGGTATTATCGCAACGAACGGACAATGGAATTCTGCCATTGAAGCGTTTAGCGCAATCCGGGTTGGCAAGGGCTTGTTGAACGGCTTCGGTGATATCGACACTCCAACCGTCGTAGCCTCCTGTGTGACTGGCTACTTTATACGTATAGACATACACTTCTGTTTTTTGTCCTACTCCCTCAAACTCCAGTATGACGCGTCCATTGAGATATGGATTCTTGATAGAAAGCTGCGTGCGATACCATCCTGCGCCCTGATAATAATTGATATCCGGGTCTACTGCATCTTCTGCATTGAAACAGTGGGGTAGGGTAACCTGTTGCCAGATAGGCACTGCTTCGGAAGAACCGGGAGCGGCGGGACGTACTGCTTCCCAAATGCTTCCCAGGTCACCTTTCAGATATTCCCATGAGTCTGTCAGCCGGATTCTTTGTTGAGTCGGAATCGTGGCATTCAACGGGAGTATCAGCAGATTGAACAGGATGAATATGGAAGATAATCTTTTCATAATTAGTAATGTACTAATAAAGATAAATAGTAAAGTGATGTTATCGTGAGAGTTGTCGGAAGATTTAGAAAAGACTTTCTTCCTTTTCCAATTTAGCTTTGCGGAGCAAGGCTTCCAGGAAATAATAGTCGGCGTATGAAAGCGGGACATCTATTTCGCTGTCGTGTGGTTTGGAACCTGTGCTGTGCAGCAGCAAGAATCCTTTATCTCCGTTTAGTTGCGCACGATAGCTATGCGTCAGATTCTGGAGAATCTTATCGGCTTCCTGCTTGTATTGTTCTTTCTTTTCGGGAACGTATGTGCTTAGTTCATAAAGGGCGGATGCCATACAGGATGCAGCGGATGCGTCACGGGGTTCGTTGGGTATTCCGGGTGCGTTAAAGTCCCAATAAGGAATCAGGTCTGCCGGCAGGGTCGGATTGTTGAAGATGTATTTCTCCACTTTCTCCGCCTGTTGCAGGAATTCGGGTCTGCCGGTTTCACGATAGCACATGGTGTATCCGTATAAGGCCCATGCTTGTCCGCGTGCCCATGCTGATTCGTCGGAATATCCTTGATGCGTCATTTTGCTGCGTACCGTTCCGTTAATGGTATCGTATTCTACTACATGATAGCAGCTGTTGTCTTCACGGAAGTGATTCTTCATGGTAGTGAGTGCATGGTTGACTGCTATATTATAATAGGTGGAGTCGTTCGTTTCGCGGAATGCCCAGAACAGAAGTTCAAGATTCAGCATATTATCGATGATAACGGGGAATTGCCATTTGTCTGCATGGTGGTCCCAGGAACGGATACAGCCGATTACCGGTTTGTAACGGGTAATCAGGGTGCGTGCGGATTGCAACAGAATATCTTTATAAGTGGAATCTCCGGTCAGACGATAACCGTTTCCATAGCTGCAATACATCTTGAAGCCCATGTCGTGTGTCTTTCCGTTATTTTTTTCGCGTTCCAGAATTTCTGTATGTTTCTGCGCCTGCTCTTTCCAATATGGATTGTGCGTGTACTCATATAGATACCAAAGCTCACCGGGGAAGAATCCACTGGTCCAGTCTTTAGAAACAACCAGTTCCAGTGAACCGTCCGGTTTGATACTGCGGGGATTGGTTAATTCCCCCCAGCCCTTACTTTCTCTCTTTTCTCTACTCTCTTGTGATTCATTGGCACGTGCCTCGTCTATTTGAGTCAGTGCGTATTTTAATTGCTGTTCGGCAAATGCGAAGTTAGAAGCAACGATATCTTGCTCTTTAGAGTGATTACAACTGGTAAGTGTGATAATTCCAAGTCCGAAGACTAACAAGTAGTTTTTAATCTTTGTTTCCATATGATTATATTAAGTAGAACAACATTGCAAATGTATGGAAACAGAGTAGAATCGGTTTGTCTAATGATGCCAGATGTTTGCATTTTCATCCCAAACAAATAAAAAAATCCGCACTGTAAGCCTTGTTGGGACATTTTTTATTGTTTGGGACGATTTTGTAAATCGGCTATTCCCGGATGGTGTCAACATCTGTATGGCCTGAATGTGACTTTTGATATTCCGATGGAGAAACACCGTAAGCTGATTTGAAACATTTCGTGAAGTAGGCGAGAGTACTGAATCCCGTGGCCGTTGCAATTTCGGTAATGTTCATTTCTGTTTGCTTCAGCATTTGTGTAGCTATCTCCAAACGTTTATGACGGATAAGGTCATTCAACGGCAGGTCGGTGATAGCTTTCAGTTTCCGGTAAAGATTGCTCCGGCTGAATCCCATCTCTTCACAGATTTTGTCTACTTTCAAATCGGGGTCGGTGAGATACTTTTCAATGATTTTAAATAGTTTCTGCATGAATTTCTCATCGGCGGAGGTCGTTTCCACTTCAATTCCCATGGATTGCAGGGAGAAGTTTTTGCTATATACGGATTTTAGCTTTTCCCGCTGTGCCAGAAGATTGTAGATACGTACCAGCAGAACATCAATATTAAATGGTTTAACCACATAATCGTCTGCTCCCGACAAGAATCCCTCTTTGACGTGCATCACCATCGTGCGGGCAGTGAGTAGAATAACGGGAATGTGTCCCGTCTGCAGATTGTTCTTGATAAGTGCGCAAAGTTCCAGTCCGTCGATACCGGGCATCATAATGTCCGTCACTACCAGGTCGGGAAATTCTTTCAGGACAATTTCAAAAGCATCCGAACCGTTGTCGGCTTCCAATACGTTGTAATATTGTTCCAGGTGTCCTTTTACATAACTTCGTATCTCTTCATTGTCTTCTACCAATAGAACCGTTTTGCCGGGTAGGGATGGAGTGGTTCCGGAAATGGTGTTTTCGGAATCAATGGTTCCGGACATACCCTTTTCTACTTGTTCATTGTTTTTTCCCGAGAGAACGGCAGTATTCGCCACCTCTTCTTCTGTCATGGTGTGGTTCGGTAATAGGATAGTGAATACGCTTCCTTTGGGAGTATTGGCTGTGACTCCAATTTCTCCGTGATGCAGATGAACGACAGATTGAGTCAGGCTTAATCCGATACCTGTGCCATTCATATTCTCGCTACCTGTCGTGTGACCGACCTGGTAGAAGGGAGTGAAGATTTGGGTGCGTTCATCTTCTGGAATTCCTTTTCCCGTATCTGCTACTTGAATCACTAAATAACTTCCCTGATGGGAGGTGATAAGCGGAGAATGTTCCGATAGCCACTCGCTATGTTCTTGGCGGAGAGTGTCTATATCTGTAATCAGCAATAAACGCAGTGTGATTGTATCTCCCGGTACTGTGAATTTAAAAGCATTCGACAATAAATTGAAAACGGCTTTTTCGAGTAAGCCCTGATCGAAGCAGGCTGTCACCTCGCCTTGAGGAGCCTGATATTCGAAACGAATCTGTTTGCTTTCGGCAATCTGCCTGAATGTGTAGAATATTTCGAGCAGGAAAGCATTCAGGTCGCTTTGAGACAGTTGGAGAGTGAGATTACCACTCTGGTTCTTCTGTAAATCCATCAATTGATTGACGAGAAGTAATAATCGGCGGGCATTTTTCAGAATCATGCCCAGTTGTGTTCTGATAAACTGCGGAACTTCTGCCCGTTTCATCAACTCTTCCAGTGGGCTGATAATAAGTGTCAGCGGAGTACGTAGCTCATGCGAGAAGTTGGTGAACAGGTGTAGCTTTGTCTGATGGAATTCTTCCATGCGTTGTTTCTCCATTTGCTTCATGCGCAGGTCTAGTTCCAGTTTATGCTTACTGTACATATAATAGCCGATAGTAAACATGATTCCCAATGCGGATAGGACATAAAGGATATAGGCCAGCGGCGTTCCCCACCACGGAGAACGAATGATGATTTCCATTTTCTTTCCGGTTTCATTCCATACGCCGTCATTGTTGGATGCTATGACTTGGAATGTATATTTTCCTGGAGCCATGTTGGTATAGAATGCTTCTTTACGACTACCTACGTAATTCCAGTCTTCGTCGTGACCGGAGAGTTTATAGGCATATTGGTTCTGTTCGTGCAGAATATAGTTCAAGGCACTGTACGCAATGGAAAAATTATTCTGATTGTAGGCAAGAACCAACGTTTGCGTATCGTCCGGGGCACTATCCAGCAGATGAGTATCATCATTCGGTGTGATTACCTTATTGTTTACGGTCAGTTGGGTAAGTACTACCGGTGGCATGGTATTATTCTTTAGAAGAGAGCCGGGAGTAAAAGAAAGGAAACCATTGCTTCCACTAAAGTAGACCTCACCGTGGGGCAGACTAATGACTCCCTGCGGTGTAAACTCCAACGTTTCGGAACCGACAAAACAGTCATAACTGCGTACCTGCCCGGTCTTGGTATTCAGTTCGGCTATTTCCTTATCGACACTAATCCATAAGTTGTTGTTGTGCTCCACCATGGCATATACCTCATTATTGGGTAGTCCCTCTTTCTTGCCAATATGTTTGACGACACCTGTTCCTTGTTTATACAGGTATATTCCTCCTCCGAAAGTGCTGAACCAGATTTCTCCGTTCGCTTTGCGCACCATGGAAGTGATGTAGTTATTTTCGAGTTTCTGATTGGGATTTGTCTCTGACATGTTGCAACGGAGCACCGTTCCCTTTTGCATATCATATTCGTAAAGTCCGAACGAGCGGGTTCCTATCAGAAAGGTGTGAGCATTCAGTGCCAGGAAGCTCCGTAGGCTGGTGAAGTTGACGAATTCCTTTTTCTCTTTGCCATACGGGAACTGATTGGTGATTTTTCCGTCCGGAGACAGTTTAACCAGTCCTTTGTCGGCTGTCGTCCCTATCCATAGATTATTCTCTGCATCTTTATAAAAAGTATAGATGGCAAAGTTTTTTTCCCGGCCGAATGAATATACTAATGTGAATTTTTTGGAAGGAATATGGAATTTATAGACTCCTCCGGTACTTGTGCCACACCAGATATAGTCTCCGTCCAGTAAAAGGGATTTGATGATGTTCTTGTTGAACAATCCTTTGGATGTCTGCTCAATCAGGAAGTTGGTATATTCCTTGGTGATAGGATTGAACTGCATCAGTCCTCCTCCCTCTGTTGCAATCCACAATGAAGTGGAATCATACACCATTGTACCAAAGATATTATATAACTTCTGGTTGTTATTTTCTACCGGATGGTAGAAGATGAACCGGTTATTGAGCGGGTTATAGTAGTTCACACCACCGGAATAAGTACCTACCCAGAGCGTTTTCTCCCGGTCGATGTAGATACTGCGGACGGAAAAATGACTTAGACTGTTCTGATTAGCATCGAACCGGTTGTACTTGGATATATCATCGTTTCTTAAATCCAGAATACTAAGTCCGTCGAACGTCCCGATAATCAATTTCTGGTCCTGCTCGGTGATGCAACGGATATAGTCATTTGTCAGTCCGCTGTTTTTCTGATTGTAGATAGATAAGTCTTTGGTCTTCGGGTTCCATTTATTCAGTCCCCTGGTTTCTGTTCCTATCCATACCTGATGTTGGGAGTCTTCGAAAATACAACTGATTGCATCGTCCGACAGGGCAGGCTGTGTGCTTTTATTGAGTTGCTGAATCAACTCCATTTCAGGTGTACAGATAAATAATCCGTGACGATGAGTACCAATATAAAGCCGTTTTTCTGCATCAATATAAAGCTGCATGATTGCTTCATTCTCCGGGACATGGTCGGAATATTTCTTCTTGAATTCCCCGGAACGAGGTTGCCATATACATAACCCTGTTCGGGTACCAACCCATAGATTACCGGACTGGTCAAATTGAAGAACGGCAATGTTGTTTCCTGGCATGTTTGGATAATCGTCCGTCTGATATTTGGTAATCTGATTGGTTTTGAGATTGATATAGTTAAGCCCGTTATTAGTACCTACCCACAATCCCTCGTTTGCATCGTCCGGCAACAGGCAAGTGATATGATTGTCCGACAATGAATGAGGATCATCGTTATCATGCTTATATATAGTAAATTTCTCTCCGTCGTATTTGTTTAATCCATTGCGGGTTGCAAACCAGATATAACCTTTGGAGTCTTGTGCAATGGCAAGGACTGATAGTTGCGACAAGCCATTCTTGAGATTGATATTCGAGAAATTGAATATTCCGCTTTCTGTGGCATAAGCCCGTGGAAAGCAGATAGACAGGAAAATCAAGAAAGCAATAAAAGAAAATGAACGTGTATGGAATAGAAGTTTTAGTGTAATAGAAATAAGGTTATTCTTTATCATAGTATTTCTTATAAATCTTTTGGTATTCCTTTTCCTTTTGGAATTTATCCAGCCATGTATTCAAACTATCGAGTAAGGCGGGGGATTGTTTACTGACTGCCCATGAGTAGAACTGCGTGAAGCTGATAGCTGTATTAATATCTATTTGCGGCAACGAATCTGCTGCTGCCAGTGCGATGCTTTCGTCGCAAACGGCATAGTCGATGTCTCCATGCGCTACCATTGATATCAATTGTTCGGAACCGTATTTATCAATCTCCTTGATGTAGATAGTATCTCCGATCTCATTGCCTAGATTCTGAATACGCAAAATAGAGGGGGAGCCTTTTACGACATGAAGTGTTCGTTGGGCTAAATCCAGTTGGGTACGGATATAGAGTGAATCATTCTCTCCAATCTCTTTGCGTTGCACCAGCACTTGCTTGTTGAGGAAAATGGGAGAGGTGAGAAGCAGAGAGTCTTTTAACTTGCTGGTGGCTAATATGCCATAAGCAATCACGTCATAACGTCCCTCGTTTAATCCTTCCAACCGCTCTTCGAAACTCATAATAGGTGTTATTTCGGTTTTGAGTCCTTTGTCCCGGGCGAATGCCTGTATCAGTTCGTAATGAAAACCGGAAACGGTATCACCGTCTACATAAAAACTGATGGAATTATATTCGGTAGCTACACGTATGATACCCTCTTTGGCAATGGCAGCATAATCACGCGGATGTCCCGCAGGTTTTTCCTGCTTGCCGCATTGACGGAAAGAGAAGATAAATGCCAATACAACAATCACTGGCACTAAATATCTGAACAGTCTCAATTTGGGGCGTGATACCATAAGTCGTATAGTTTTTGTTAATCATAGAAATTCCATGAAAGACCGAATTTTAGCACACGTGGGTTGATGGGGTAGTGAGGAGACAGAAAGTAATTCGGACTGCTCATGCCCTGGTTCACGTGATACATCATTACATAGAAACGTGTACGCTTTAAATGTAAGTTTGCATATACATTCACAATCGGATAACCTCCTATCTGTACCTGATCGTCTGTCGGTTGCAGGTGGAAATTCTGAATGGCCGGCATATAGGCAGGTGCATTGTATTTGCTGAAATAACGTACGTCGGCACCTAATTGCACACTAAGTACTTTCTTCGCCAGTTTGAACTGCATATAGAAGTTATGATATAGCGAGAGATCAGGTAAAGGAAGTACAGTCTGGTCACTGGATTTCTGCCAGGTCACCTCATTGTCCAGATGGAAGATGCCTAACTTGAAATCCTGATTAAGACTTGCAGATAATACCTGTATGCTTCCACCATTCTGTTCCGGTTTTGCTTCCTGGTTGAAGTAAGTATAGTTCTTGATATTTTCAACTCCTGCTTTCAGGCGTGTCCTCCAACGTGCAATGCTCAATTCCCCCTCAATACGGGTACGGAATTCCTTGTCCATATCGTCATCCCACATGAAATGCTTGGAATGATAATGGCGCATATAGAAAGGAGCAAGTTTATTGCTGACTTCACCACGGGCTATAAGACTGACGGTGTCTTTCCACAACGGGAAGTTCAGGTCAATATCTCCTTTTACATTGAATTGTCCGATTGCTTTTCCTGCCAATCCCACTTCACCGATAGCGTGGTAATGAAGCACATTCCCTTCACGTTTGGATAATTCGCCTCCAACAAATATTTCATTTTCGTTGTATTTATCAGGCAACGGATTTCCTTCCATATTCATCAGTGTATACTTGCTGATTTTATAGGAAGCAAATGCAGTCAATCCGGCTTTGGCATATTTATTGAATCCCTCAAGTAACGCAATACCTATGGTGTTTTTGATTCCGACGTAGGTGGTACTGTCTCTGACATTAGGATTATCCGTATCAAAGTAAGTATTCTGATAATAATTTTTTTCACGCATGTCGTCATTAGAATTAAAGCTATGCCGTGCCCGTTCCACTTGGATGGTGTGTATAAAACTGGTAACGGGGACAAACTCCTGTTTGACGGGAGTGGTGTCATTTTCAGCCTGTGGTATGTCACGACTGAATCCGAGATTATATCGTTGGGTCAGGAAGACATAAAAGTCATGGTTGCGGTTGGTCGTTGCACTTAGTACGGTAGGAATATTGGTTGATTCATATTCTCTTTGACCTTGCGCCATTTCTTCCGGTGCAGTGATATAGCGGTCGTCCTCAATACCTCCGTTTTCATTTGTTTTCAGGTAATTATTGCTGTATATAGCCTGCATCTGATATTTGTCGCCGATATAGCTACCGAAAACTGCTGCATTAAAGTACGCCGTATTCTGATTATTGTAATATCCTCGTCCGTATAGGTAGTCTACATTAAATCCGAAAGCCAGTTTCTTGTTTACATTGACAGAGAAGTAAGATTTGAAACGCTCTTCCCCATTCACTTTATTACCGGCTTTGTGATACGTCAGATTCGTATAAGGTACGTTACTGTTAGTGAAATTAAATTCCGTAGGACGAATGAAGAAACTGGAGAAAGGCTCCATGAAAATAGTCGGCTCCGGGTCACGGCGGTCAAAGAAGATGCGTGACATACGGGGAGAACCCATATTGGCCAGATAATTATAATGTCCGGTAAGTCCTTCAGTCAGGTTTGAATTCTGGAAATGATGAAAGGCTGTATCTGCCGGGATGATAGTCCGGTCGCCCAACTGGTTCTTGATACGCCACATATACAACTTTGGAGGCAATCCCTGTACTTCGACATTTGCACTATCCAATCTGTCCGGAATCATGGCAGGGTCTACCTGATTTCCGTATTGGTCGTATCCGTTTTCGTCTACTCTCTGGCGACCATTATCGAACTGTGCGTGAACAGTCGTCAAACCTATAACGGAAAGTAATATATATAATAGTAAGATTCGTCTCATAATTGGAGGCAAAGATACTTACTTTAATTGAGAATTGAGAATTGAGAATTGAAAAATATGTTGCATCCTTTACTTGGCGAGCAATTATTTCTTAATTCTCAATTCTCAATTTTTAATTTATTAAACCTCACGGATTAACTCCATCCCTTTCTTGATAGCTTCCTCGTTCATAGGAATCAAGTGATGGTGGCGTTCCGGCAGGGTTTTCTTCAATCCTTTGATAACATTCTCCAACGTTACGATGGGGCGAAGCTTCAATAATCCGCCAAGTACGATCATGTTGAATGCTTTGGCATTGTTCATCTCGTTGGCTGCATCCATTGCGTCGATACGATATACCTTAATATCCTTACGGGTAGGAGGGTTGATAATTCCGTAACCGTCATAAATCAGGATACCGCCGGGTTTCACTTTGCTTTCAAACTTTTCGAGTGAAGGCTGATTCAGAATGATGGCAGCGTCGTATTTACTAAGAATCGGTGAGGATATTTTGTCATCGCTTACAATAACTGTAACGTTGGCTGTTCCACCTCGTTGTTCGGGACCATAAGCGGGCATCCAAGTCACTTCTTTGCCTTCCATCAAACCGGAATATGCCAGAATCTTACCCATAGACAATACGCCTTGTCCACCGAATCCTGCTATAATTATTTCTTCTTTCATTGTTCTGTTGACTTTTAGCGTTATTCTTTATCTTTTAAATCACCCAGCGGATAGAATGGGAACATGTGTTCTTCCATCCATTTGTTCGCCTTCTCCGGAGTCATCTTCCAGCCTGAACTACAAGTGGAAACGATTTCTACCAGGTTGGAACCTTTACCGTTCATGGAGTTCTCAAAAGCCTTGCGGATTGCCTTCTTAGCCTTACGGATAGCCGGTACGGATTGTACGGACTGACGGGTTACGTAAGCAGTTCCTTCCAGTTGGGCTGCGATTTCAGTAATCTTCAATGGATAGCCGTGAAGTTCAACGTCACGTCCGTAAGGACAAGTCGAACTCTTCATGCCTACCAGTGTAGTCGGAGCCATCTGGCCGCCTGTCATACCATAGATTGCATTATTGATAAAGATGATCGTGATATTTTCACCACGGTTCAAAGCGTGGATTGTTTCGGCTGTACCGATGCAAGCCAAGTCACCGTCGCCCTGATAAGTGAAAACAAGGCGGTCCGGCCACAGGCGTTTCACAGCAGTTGCCACAGCAGGAGCACGTCCGTGTGCTGCTTCCTGCCAGTCAATATCGAGATAGTTGTAAGCAAACACTGCACATCCCACCGGAGAGATTCCTACAGTTTTATCTTCCATACCCATTTCCTCAATGACTTCGGCAATGAGTTTGTGTACCACACCGTGACTGCAACCCGGGCAGTAGTGCATGGCGTTATCGTTCATCAGAGTCGGTTTTTTGTAAACCAGATTCTCGGGTTTGATTATTTCTTCTTTAGTCATAACTTCATCTCCTTATCTGTTGGTGAACCGTATAAAAAACTCCATCAGCTTGACAAAGATTGCCGCGCCGCATACGTAGATAAACATTTTGAAATCATCTTTTGCTACAAAGTAGGTGATGATGGCTGCAACAGCCAATATCATAAATAGGATGTTCAGTACGTTTCTTATTTTATCGGGATTCATTGTTTCGTTATTTGATTATTTTTTCTTTCAAGGCAGTTACAATCTCATCCGGATCGGGAACGATGCCACCTAGACGTCCGAAATGTTCTACCTTTACTTTACCGTTAACAGCGAGACGGACATCTTCAATCATCTGTCCGGCATTTAGTTCCGTAACGAGCATACCTTTTACTTTATCAGTGTATGCAGCAATTGCTTTGGTTGGGAACGGCCACAGTGTAATCGGGCGAAGGATACCTACTTTAATTCCTTTTTCACGGGCTAGTTCCATTGCTTTCTGGCCAATACGTGCCATTGAACCGAATGCGATAATCAAATACTCTGCATCTTCGCAGTTGATCTCTTCGAAGCGTACTTCATTTTCTTCAATTTCACGATATTTAGCTTGAAAACGGAGGTTGTTGATTTCCATGGCTTCCGGTTTCAATTCAAGGGAAGTGATAATATTCGGTTTGCGGTCTTTTGCTTTTCCGGTAGCAGCCCATGGACATTGTTCAATTATTTCTGCTTCCGTGCGGCGTGGCTTTTGTGCAGGAAGAACAACCTTTTCCATCATCTGACCGATCACACCGTCGGCAAGGATAATAGCCGGATTACGGTATTTGAAAGCCAGTTCGAATCCTAATGCTACGAAATCCGCCATTTCCTGTACGGATGCCGGAGCGAGGGCAATCAGTTTGTAGTCTCCATGACCACCACCTTTTACTGTCTGGAAGTAGTCAGCCTGACTAGGTTGGATAGTTCCCAGTCCGGGACCGCCACGCATTACATTCACAATCAGACAAGGAAGTTCGGCACCGGCCAAATAAGAGATTCCTTCTTGTTTCAAGCTCACACCCGGACTTGAAGATGAGGTCATTACCTTCTTTCCGCTACCTGCACCTCCATATACCATATTGATAGCTGCCACTTCACTTTCCGCCTGGAGTACTACCATGCCGGTTGTTTCCCACGGTTTCAGTTCGGCAAGCGTTTCCAACACTTCCGATTGGGGAGTAATAGGATAACCGAAGTAACCGTCGGCACCGCAACGGATAGCTGCGTGGGCGATGGCTTCGTTTCCTTTCATTAATACAACTTCTTCTGCCATATTCTTTTCTTTTATTCTACTTTTACTTTATACACTGAAATACATCCGTCCGGACAAACCGTTGCACACGAGCTGCATCCGTTACAGGTATCTTCCTTCACTTGCCAGGCATAGTTATAGCCTTTCATGTTTACCTCTTTATTGAGGGCGATTACATCGAGCGGACACGCCACTACACACAGGTTGCATCCTTTGCAACGCTCCGTGTCGACTACGATTGCTCCTTTGATTTTTGCCATAATCTTTATTTTATTACGTTATCTTTGAGTACGGTTATTGATTATACATCTCTTTTATTGATTGAACATATCCTTGTGGTAGAAGTTGAGGATATCTATTGCCATCTTCCTGGCCTGAACGGCAGGACTGTCCGGATTGATCTCGATGGCATACTGGTAGTTGTCCAGTGCCTGCTTCCAATCTCCTTTCTTTCGGTAGGCATTTCCCCGTAAATAGTAAAGAGTATCTTTCTCTTTTTCGACAGAACTGTCCTGGAGAAGCTGGTCCAATTGCTTAATCGCTGTGTCCACATCCCCCTGATTGATAAGCTCTTTTAGGTTGTCTATTTGCTCCATTTCTTTTCGTCTTTCGGGATTCTGAAACGCAAAGATAGTTTTTATTTATGTAAACAGGGCAAATGAGGACGGAAATTTGCAACGTTTTGAGTTTATTGCATATTCTATGAATATATAGTCAGGGGAAAAGAAAAACGATTCTCATCTTTTTTTGTTTATAACAAGAATATATCTATTTTTGTCGCCAACAATAAGATGAATCCTATTTTCTCTGATAATGGATTATTAATAGACTTTGGCCTTGTAGAATACTAAAATGAAAGATGAACATGTGAATGATATAAATAATTATCAGAAACTGTATATGCAATATGCACCTATGTTGTTGCGTTTTGCGGTGAAGTTTATTTCTCCTTTCTTTGCGGAAGATATTGTCCATGATGTATTTCTTAGAATATGGGACAAACAAGTATTTCTGTTATCAGAATCAGAGGTTAAAAATATATTGTTTGTTGCTGTCCGAAATGCTTGTATAGATCATTTGCGTCGTATTAGTTTGGAACAGGAGTTTGCCGACAAGCGTGCTATTCAGCTCAAATTAGATGAGTTGAGTTTTTATGACGGTGCTGATGAATTGTTTATGAGGAAAGACTTAATGGCACATGTGATGGCAAAAATAAATGAACTGCCCGAAAAGAGACGTGAAATCTTCCTCTTATCTTATATGGAAGGGCTTAAAGCGGCGGAAATTGCCGAGAGGTTAAACTTATCTACCCGGACAGTGGAAAACCAATTATACAGAACCTTACTTTTCTTACGGAAAGAGCTTCAGACTGCTTTCGTTTATCTATTCATGTTCGTTTAGTGCTGATTTGTTGCCATTCTTCGCAGTCCCGGAAAATAAAATTCAAAAAAATAAAGAAGTCGGTGAGTAATTCCTGCTGATTGCTCGTTACATATATAAAAACAGGAAAATAGTATCTATTTATATATGGAAAGCATGACTTCAGATTTAATAATAGGATTTTTGAAAGGCTCATTGAATGAGAAAGAGATCAATCAGTTTTATGATTGGGTGAATGAAACGCCTGAAAATAAAAAGATCTTTTTTGAGGCAAAGATGGTCTATGATGCTTGCTTGTCTAAAGGAAGTGATATCGATATGGATAAGAGCTGGCAGCGGCTACTGGAAAAGAAACAGAAACAGGCTTCGAGGAAAACATACACTCTCTTCCGGAAAGTTCAGGCTTATGCAGCGGTGGCGGTGATAGCTGTTGCTTTTACTTCCGTTCTCTTTTGGTGGTTGGGTGATGCTTCTTCCGTACCTGTTGCCCGATATGTTGGTGGCGATGGGATCGTAGCCGATAAAGTTGTTTTGCCAGACGGCACAGAAATCAGCATGGGTAGTCAGACTAACTTCCGCTATGATCCGCAATATGGAAAAGAAAAGCGTGTTGTTTATCTGGAAGGAGAAGCCTTCTTTAATGTAGCCAAGCAGAAAGACAAGCCTTTTATCGTAGTTGTGAACGGGCAGGAAATAGAAGCTTTAGGGACGAAATTTAATGTTGACGCTTATCCGTCTGATTCCGTGGTAACCACCACATTATTGGAAGGTTCCATTCGTTTGGTTAGTGAGAGGATCAGTTCTTCAACCGTTTTAACTCCGAATCAACAATATATATATCACAAAAACAAAGGTACTTATAAAGTGGCTCAAGTAGATGCTGCCCTTTACACCTCATGGATTTCCGGTTATTACTATTTCCACGAAGAGAATCTTGAAGGTATATTAGCCCGATTGGGAAATATATACGGTGTCAGTTTCCGGATACAGTCTGATAAGTTGAAAGAACGCCGGTTTACCGGGACTTTCTATCGGGGCCAAAACATCAAAGACATTTTGGATATAATTAATATTTCAATCCCGATTCGATATAGTATTAATAATCGGCAAGTGATAATTAATTGAGCCGTATAATCTAATAAAACATTATTATGAACAGTAGTTAGCCTTAAAAAAAGAGAAGAAGATTTTGGCGAATCCTCTTCTCTCCGAGAGATGCACGCATCTCCTAAATTAAACTTCCTTCGAACGGAATAGTATTTAATCTTAAAACTTACAAATGTATGAATAAACAGCCTATTGTCTATGGGTTTGCCCTAAAAAGAAGCATAAAAAATACAAAAATAACCTTTGCTGTTTTGTTGTTATTTATTCTGCAGGGCATAGTTGGTAACGTGTATGCGCAGGAAAAGAAAATATCGATATCAGTAAAAAATGAAAAACTCGAGACTGTGTTACGAATGGTAGAAAAGCAGACCAACTATTTGTTTTTCTATGATTCGGACGAAATCAACAAGCAACAACGAATCACAATTAATCAAACGAACAGTTCCTTGAAAGATGTCCTGGATGCGGTTGCAAGTAAGACCAACTTGTCATATACCATTAAAGGACGTCATATCATTTTGGCTAAAAAGCCCAACGTCTCTTCTACAAACAAAGACGGACGCGCAAGCGGTTCGGAAAAGAAGATAACAGGTATCGTAAAAGATGAAGCAGACCTTCCTGTGGTGGGGGCTAATGTGATCGTTCCCCGAACAAAAAAGGGAGTGATAACGGATATGAACGGTAATTTCTCTTTGGAAGTAGCAGCAGGGGATGAAGTTGAAATCTCTTATCTTGGTTACACGACACAAAAAATAAAAATATCCGCTCAAAACTTTCTGAATGTTGTATTGCGTGAAGATGCGAAGTCATTGAACGAAGTAGTGGTGGTAGGTTACGGCTCTGTAAAAAAGTCCGACCTGACTGGTTCTGTTGCTTCTGTCTCCAATACAACTCTGCTTAGAGGTGGGAAAACGAACTCCGCAGGTGCGTTGCAAGGAGAGTTGTCCGGTGTGACCATCACACGTTCGAATAACAAACCGGGTGGAGGCTACGATATAAAGATTCGTGGTATCAACTCTATCACCGCCTCTTCGTCTCCTTTGATTGTCATTGACGGGGTTCCCGGTGGTAATCTGGATTTTGTCAATCCGGACGATATTGAAAAGATTGACGTCCTGAAGGATGCTTCGGCAACGGCTATTTATGGTTCCAGTGGCGCAAACGGTGTAATCATCGTAATGACCAAAAGAGGACAGACTGGTAAGCCGAAAATTTCCTATAACGGTTATGTTGGTGTGAGATCTTATACAAACTTGCCCGATATGATGTCCGGTGACGAATATGTGCAGCTGGCGAGAGAGGCTACCCGTGGCGGAGCTCCCAACTATATTTATAAGAGAGACGAACAAATTTTTACCGACCCGTCCGAATTGCAGGCGGTGAAAGAAGGTAAATATTTCGATTGGTTGGACGCTGTATCCAGTCCTGCCTTTATGACAAACCATAGCTTGTCGGCAATTGGTGGCACGGAAGCTGTGAAATACGGTTTCTCTGGCGGCTATTATTTCGAAGATGGTATGATTCAGCCGCAAGAATATACACGCTACAACTTGCGTTCGGTAATAGACATCACTATTAATAAGCATATTTCTTTCGGAGGAAGTATGTATGCGGTTCACAGTATTCGTGAAAAAGGTAACTGGGACTTGTTGCGTGATGTGTTCCGTATGCGTCCTACTCAACATCCGAATAGCTTGGTGACAGGTGAGGAGATATGGAAATATTCCGGCAATAATCTTTTCAATCCGTTGGTTACTTCTCAAAACCAACGCTCACAAGTGAAGAGCCTCAACCTGCAAAGCAATATTTATCTTAAAATAACACCTATTGAGAATTTGGAGCTTACTTCTTCATTTTCTCCCTATTTTACACAGACTTCCATGGGGGATTATATCGGAGTGTGGACAAAAGCACAGCAGGGAACTGCCAAAGGTGCTAAGGCGAATGCGACGAAAGATAATTCATTGAGTTGGATTTGGGATAATATTGTGAACTATACTTGGAAGAAGTCCGTTCATTCTATTACTGCGACCGGAGTGTTCTCCGCTCAAAAGTATCAGTACGACAGATTGTATGGTGCAAGCAAGGACTTGTCTTTTAATTCACTTTGGTATAACCTGAATGGGGGAGCTATCGAGAGTTTGAGCTCCAATTTCAGCCAGTGGACGATGATGTCTTATGTAGGTAGAATCAACTATGGGCTGATGGATAGATATTTGCTTACAGCCAGCTTGCGCTATGATGGTTCTTCACGTTTGTCCGAAGGAAATAAATGGGCGCTTTTCCCTTCCGCAGCTATTGCGTGGAGAATCACTGAAGAAGACTTTGCCAAGAATCTGGATTGGTTGTCCAACCTGAAACTGCGTTTCAGCTATGGTCAGGCGGGAAATACCAACTCTGTGTCTCCTTATGCATCCGAAGGTACCATTTCGGGGTCTGTATATTATCCGTTCGGAACGTCTACTTCCGTAGGAAATCTTCCTGCCAACATTGCCAATCCGATGCTGACTTGGGAGCGTACTTCAGAATATAACGTAGGTCTTGATTTCGGTTTCTTAAACCAACGGATTTCGGGTAACATTGAGTACTACAATCGTACTACCAATGACCTGTTGATGAAACGTAATATTCCTGTTCATTTGGGTTATTCGTCGGTTACTTCGAATGTAGGTTCCGTAAGAAACAGCGGATTTGAGTTGCAGTTGAATACCGCGAATATCATGACCAAGAACTTTGCCTGGAATACGACCATCAACCTGGCTTACAACAAAAACGAAATCGTAAGTCTGGCTGACGAAGAAGATCTTAGCAATTATTCCATTCATCTGCAAGGCATGAGAGGACGCTATTCTGACAAGCGTTTCATCGGTAAGCCGGTAGATACGAACTGGACTCAAAATACAATTGGCGTATGGCAGTTGGGAGAAGAAGAAGAGGCTGCAAAATATGGTTGTGTACCGGGTAACTTCAAGATTAAAGACTATAACAATGACGGCAAGCTGACGGACGATGACTATATCATCGACGGCAAGAGAACACCGGACTGGACAGGAGGTATGACAAATATGTTCAAGATCTATGATTTCGACTTTTCATTCCACATGTATTTCCAGGCGGGAGCCACACAGTACGACCGTTTCTTTGAGAACTTCGCATTAGAATGGAATAGCCAGAACTTCAACAATCTGCGGACTAATTATTGGACGCCGGAGAATCCTTCGAATACCATGGGACGTCCCTCACAAATGGGTTCCAGAGGTAATATCGCCTATGAAAGAACAGACTTCCTGAAAGTTTCCTATATCACGTTGGGATATACTTTAAACAAGAGACTGATGTCAAAATGGGGACTGGATAACGCCCGCATCTATGTGACTGTACAGAATCCTTTCATTCTTACGAAGTTCAGAGGTCTTGATCCCGAACAGCCTGATCTTACTAACATTGGAGATACGGACGGTATGACTATGAATGCTTTACTTGGTGTTAATATTTCATTTTAAAAAAACAGATCTATGATAAACAAAAGATATTTGAAGTATACGCTTCTGTTATTTACTTTTGGAATGACTGCTTGTTCTGATTTTCTGGACGAAGTGAACCATTCCAGCCAGTCAGCGGACAAATACTATCAGACAAAGGGTGGATATGAGAGTCTGATTGTAGGTTGCTACTCAAACTTGAAAAATATCTATAATACGACTACTTATCAGATATTTACACAACAAGGTACGGATGTCTTCACACAGAATTATCCGACGGAAGTAGCGGCAATGAATCAGTATACCACTACTTATCAGTCAAATAACGGTACGATTTATGCGATGTGGAGTTCTTATTTCAATGCGTTGAACAATGTAAATGCTGCTATCGATCGTTCGAAGAGTGTCATTTTGAAGACAGACGACCCTGATGGAATAGAACCCAGTGCGTTGACGCAGCTTGTGGCTGAAGCCAAAGCGTTGAGAGCCTGGTATTTGTTTGAGATTGTGAGGAATTGGGGACAGGGACCGTTGAAAATCAACGAGTCTAAAGAGCCGAGCTATACTGTCGAGTATTCGAATGGCGCCGCTTTCTACCAGCAGATTTTTACAGATTTGGAAGAAGCCATTAGTGTTCTTCCCTGGCGTCAAACGGGTTCCAACTACGGACGCATGTCCAAAGCTGCTGCGAAGCATATCCGGGCGTTGGCTTATCTGACACGTGGTTATGAAGAGTATGCCGATCCGAAGGATTTTGAAAACGCATTCAAGGATGCGGAAGATGTGTATCTTAATTCCGGACATAAGCTGTTGGATGGCTATGCGATGGTTCATCGTCAGTCGAATGAGATAAACGATGAAATTATTTTCCCTATTGGTTTTGCTGACGGAGCTAACTACAACACCAATATCTGGAATCAATGGTATATGATGCCTTATGCTATTGGCGGATGGCTGGGATTGGGCAAAGACAGTTATTATGGTAATGCGAGTATGCATGTGGAGGCGATTCCTACTAAATTTGCTTATATGATGTATGACTGGCAGAAAGACAGACGTCCTTCTGTGACCTTTATGAGTCCTTTGAATGGTAATGCGAGTACTTCCACAGACGGAAAGGATGCAGGCAAGAACTGGTTCCAGTGTACTACTCCTGTAGATGGAGTGTTCGCCAAAGGCGATAAGATTATCTATTTCCCGGTACCTACCGATCCTGAATATAAGTATTGGGCTGAAACGGACAAGAATGGAGTAAGATACAAAGTGTTCAACTATCCGATGGGAGAGGAGACAAATTGGGCGAATGATGATTACTACAAACACGCTTATCAGACGACGAATTCAACTTCTCGTACCTGTCTTCCTATCTGGAAATTCAAAGATGGAAACGCGGAGTATAGGGAAGACGAATCCGGTTCGGGGACGCGTGATATCTATCTCTTCCGTTTGGCGGAAACTTGTCTGATTGCAGCGGAAGCGGCAGTGATGAATAACAACGATCAGGCTAATGCCGAAAAATATATTAACTACGTTGTTTCCCGTGCTGAAAAACATTCTCCGCAGGGTGGGCTTTCTCGTTATTCCAATGTCACGATAGATAATATTTTGGACGAAAGAGCAAAGGAACTCCTTGGTGAAGGATCACGCTGGAACGACTTGCAACGCACCGGCAAACTGGCTGAACGTGTGTTGAAGTACAACTGGGATGTTTCCAACATCTATGGTGGGACAATCAAGACTACCTTGACGCAAGAGTCGTTTGAGAGTAAGTTTAAATTGCGTCCGATTCCTTTGCAGTGGCTGAACTCTTTGTCCAACGGTCACGAATTGGGTAATAATCCGGGTTGGTAATCGAATGTTGAACCTTTAAAATGATATTCATATGAAAATGAAATATATACTACCGATATTATGCTTGTTGTTTACGTTTGTTTCGTGTCAGGAAGATAATACGCCTCCGCCGCCCAATCCGAATCCCAACTATACGGAAGTGGGACCTTCTATGGAGTTCGTTCATCCCGGTATTCTACACACGACAGCTTCCATTACCCGGATGCAGAACTTTGTGAATGGGAATGTTTCTCCTGCAATAGATTGTTACAGACTGTTGCAACAGAGTCCTTTGCCTTCGTCTACTTATGAGATTCAAGGCCCTTTCACGGTTATTTCACGTTTCGGACAGAACACTTCGGCGACCAAGACTCCGAGCGAAGAAGATCACGAAGCTGCTTATCTGAACGCTATTATGTGGTGTATTACCCAGAATCCGGCGCACGCTCAAAAGTCGATTGAGATATTGAACGCTTATGCCGGCACATTGCGTGAGATTGACATGAGTGATAATGACGCTCCCCTGTGCGCTGCTTTGCAGGGATTTCTTCTTGCTAATGCCGCTGAACTGATGAGACATACTTATCCTTCGGTATCAGATACGGATGTCAAGTCCTGGGAGAATATGTTTCGTAACGTATTTATTCCGGTATTGAGAAACTTCTTTGCCAAATCTCCTTATGCAAACGGCAACTGGGGAACCGCTGCTATCAAGGCTTTTATGGCATTCGGTATCTTTTTGGATGACGAAAGTTTCTATAACGAAGCGGTGACGTTTTTCTATGAGGGGCACGACAACGGAAGTTTGACGAACTATATTATGGAGAGCGGACAGTGTCAGGAAAGTGGACGTGACCAAAATCACACGATGCTGGGAATAGGCCATCTGGCAGAAGCCTGCGAAATTGCTTATAATCAGGGCAACGAGACGCTTTGGAGCGCATCGGAAAACAGACTAATGAAAGGGTATGAGTATACAGCTAAGTATAATCTTGGATACGATGTGCCTTTTGAGCCTTTCACGGATGTGACAGGAGTGAGATGGAATAATATCTCTGATGACGATAGAGGAAAATTCCGACCGGTATTTGAGATTGCTTACAATCATTACGTAACTCGCAAAGGTCTGGAAATGCCGTATACGCAACAGGTGATATCCAGAATCTCTCCGGAAGGGGATGCAATGTGGTGTGACCATCCGGGATATGGGACACTACTGTTCCGTACAGAATCGGGTATGCCGCCGAGTGAAGGAGCTATTGATGCGAAAGGAAGCGAATGGTCGGTAATAACGAGTGGTGCAACAGAAAAAAATGATGGAGATAATTTGGTTGTGACGCCGGCTAAATCTGGTGAAAAATACAGAGGAGATATACAGAACGATTTGACATTGCATGTAGGTAATTATCCGGTTATTGCAATTGTAATAGAAGGATTGCCGGAGAAGAAAGCGATAACATTCGATTCTCCTACTAATGGTTATGGGTCTTTTGTGAATGATAAAAGTAATCAATACGGACTTAACTCACATTCAATTATTGAAAAAGATTATGGTACCGTTTATTATTGGGATCTGACTAAAGGTACCTTCACCGGAAATCCAATACCTACTGATAAATCATTTGATATGACTGTTAAAATAAAACTTGCAGATATGGTTTATTCGGGTACTGTGACACCTTATACTATTAAATGGACGAAATCCTTTAGAAACGAGGCAGAACTGATTAAATATTTGAAAGAAAACTAATCACCTTCCAATTATAAGGTAAAAAAATAGGTAAAAAGAGGATAAAGGGAGGGTGTGTCTTGAGTTACTGTAGACTTTTGATACACCCTCTTGTTATTATATACATCATTAAAATATAGGTAAATGATAAAGAAAAGAATACTCTCTTTGTGGATAAGTTTATGCGTTATCTGTATAGCCGGTGCCCAAGAAAAAGAACTGGCTTACTGTAACCGGCAAATACATAAAACATTGAAAGCGATAGGAACTTCTTCGAAACTTCCGAGAGCTATTGAAGCCGGTAAGTCATCGTGGGATATGGTGAGTCCCCACGACTGGACAAGCGGATTTTTTCCGGGAGTCCTGTGGTATGATTACGAATACAGTCATGAGCCGGAGATAAAGGAAAAAGCTATTCATTTTACAAAATTGCTGGAGTCTCTGTCGGGCAAAGTTACCAGTCACGATATGGGATTTCAAATGTTTTGTAGCTACGGTCATGCTTATCGTCTAACGAAAGATGACTATTACAAAGATATCCTGTTGAAAAGTGCGGACGAACTGGCAAAACTTTACAATCCCCGTGTAGGTACTATCTTATCATGGCCTTGGAAAGTGAAAGAAAGCAATTGGCCTCATAACACGATTATCGACAACATGATGAATCTGGAACTTCTTTTCTGGGCTGCCAAGAATGGAGGAGGGAAGAGGCTCTATGATATCGCTTTGTCTCATGCTCGTGTGACGAAAGCTAACCATTTCCGTACAGACGGTTCTTGTTACCATGTAGCTATCTACGATACCATTTCCGGAAAACTCATCAAAGGAATCACCCATCAAGGATATAGCGATGCTTCGATGTGGGCGCGCGGACAGGCATGGGCTATCTACGGATATACGATGGTCTATCGTGAAACACGTGACAAAGAATATCTTCGCTTTGCCGAAAAAGTGGCAGACCTCTACATCCGTCGCCTGCCTGCCGACTTGATCCCTTATTGGGACTTCGATGCTCCCGATATCCCAACCGCTCCCAGAGATGCTTCGGTAGCGGCAGTTGTTGCTTCAGCTTTATTGGAACTGTCGACGCTGGAAGACGATAAGGAGCGGGCAGATAAATATTATAAATTGGCGGAGAAGATGCTCCGCAACCTTTCTACGAAGAAGTATCAAAGCCGTGATAAGAATCCTGCTCTTCTGCTGCACTCTACCGGACACTATCCAGCCGACGATGAGATAGATGCCTCTATTATCTATGCTGATTATTATTACATTGAAGCACTCATGAGATGGAAGAAGATACGTGCCGGACAATCTTTGTCCGAAGCGAACAAGTTCATGCATCCGGGTATTCTCCATACGAAAGAGAGCCTGGAGAGGATGAAATATTACGTAGATCACCGGATAGAGCCGGCTTACAGTTCTTACCGATTGCTCGAAGCTGATTCTTGTGCTTCGTCCACTTATCAGATGCAAGGCCCTTTTGAGGTGATAGCCCGCTTGGGAGTGAACAAACATACCAAACGCCCTAGTGAAGACGATCATAAGGCAGCTTATCTCAACGCCTTGATGTGGACCCTTACCGGAGATGAAGCCCACGCCCGCAAGTCGATAGAGATATTGAATGCTTACAGCACCACGCTGAAACTGATAGGTCAGAACGACAATGACGACCCACTATGCGCCTCTCTACAAGGCAGTATGTTGGCGAACGCGGCAGAACTAATTAAACATACTTATTCCAAAGTCACTCCGGCGGAGATTGCCGGTTGGGAGAAGATGTTGCGAACGGTATTCATTCCTGTATTAGACACTTTCTTCAAGGCGAAACCATATACAAACGGCAACTGGGGGGCTGCTGCTACCAAAGCATACATGGCTTTCGGCATTTTCCTCGAAGATGAGGCTCTCTACAATCAGGCAGTTCACTTCTATTACAACGGGCACGACAACGGAACGATTAAGAATTATATCGGCGAGAACGGACAGTGTCAGGAGAGCGGTCGCGATCAAGACCACGTGATGTTCGGCTTAGGTAATTTGGCGGAAGCCTGCGAAACCGCTTACAATCAGGGGGATGAGAAGATGTACGCCGCTCTTGACAACCGTTTGTTGACCGGTTACGAATATACAGCGAAATATAACTTGGGAGAATCCGTTCCCTTTATTACGTGGACTGATATTTCGGGCCGATATTGCAACTGGCAAACTATCTCGGACAAATTACGGGGAGTGTTTCGGCCAATCTATGAGATCGTATACAATCATTACGTCACCCGCAAGGGATTGGATATGCCGTATACTCGCCGGGTTCTCTCCAAGATGTCAGCAGAGGGCGCTTCCAAATGGTGTGATGGCCCCGGCTATGGAACATTGTTCTTCCGGACGGACATGGATGATGATTATATTCGATATGCTGATCCATTCGTTGGTACCTCCGACAACGGACATACCTTTCCCGGAGCCTGTGTACCTTTCGGTTTCATTCAAGCAAGCTCCGAAACGGGCAATGACGAATGGAAGTATTGTAGCGGATATAACTTTGCGGATGATTCCCTTATCGGTTTCGCCCAGACACATTTGAGTGGGACGGGGTGTCCCGATTTGGGAGACGTTCTTCTATTGCCTTTCAGTGGGGAAGTGAAAGACGGAGTCTATAGAAGCAAGTTTGATAAAAAATCCGAAAAGGCGTCTCCCGGATACTATTCCGTCCGACTGACGGATGCTGCTGTGGACGTGGAATTGACCTCCACGCAGCGTACCGCTTTCCATCGTTACGTTTATCATTCTGCTGCTCCTGCCCGTTTACTGGTAGACCTCCAGAACGGGATCGTTTGGGATAAAGAACGGCTGAAGACGCATGTCTTGTCTGCTGAAATGGATATGCCCGATAATCATACCATCACAGGTCATCAAGTGGTAGAAAATTGGGTAAAGCGACAATACTATTATGTGCTCTCTTTTGACAAACCGTATGTTGTACGTGAAGTGCTTCCGTCGGCAGGAGGGGAGAAGGCGAAACGACTTATTCTTGATTTCGACCTTGCTGAAGGTGATACGCTGCAAGTGAAAATAGCGCTCTCTTCCGTTTGCTTGGAAGGCGCGAAAGCGGCGTTAGCGAAAGAGAATCCGGGATGGGACTTCGATAAGATTCGTATGGAGGCCCGCCGACAATGGAACAACTTGTTTGATCGGGTAAAGGTGACGGGTAGCGACGAACAGAAAAAGAATTTTTATACTTCGCTTTATCACCTGTTTATCCAGCCCAACGACATGGCGGACACGGACGGACGTTATCGGGGTGCTGACGATAAAGTGTATACCGTCAAAGACGGGCTCTTATTATTCCACGCTTTCCCTTTGGGACACCTATCGTGCAGCTCATCCCTTGTACACCATTCTCTCCCCGGAGCGGGTGGACGGAATGATACAGAGTATGCTCGAACACTATCGCACGATGGGGTATCTTCCTATCTGGGCATTGTGGGGAAAAGAGGCACATTGCATGATAGGCAATCATGCTATCCCTGTCATCGTGGACGCCTATCTGAAAGGTTTCCGGGGATTTGACGTGGAAGAGGCGTATGCCGCTATCCGTGGAAGTTCTACCGTAAGCCATCAACATTCGGACTGGGAGGTTTATGATCGTTATGGATATTATCCTTTCGACATCATCCCCAAAGAGTCGGTTTCCCGTACATTAGAGTCCGCCTATGATGATTATTGTGTAGCCCGCATGGCGAAATCTTTAGGAAAAGAGAAAGATTATGCTTATTTCTCCCGCCGGGCTTCCTACTACAAGAATCTGTTGGATCCCTCTACGACTATGATGCGGGGAAAGGATTCGAAAGGAAAATGGCGTACACCTTTTAATACATTCTTATTGTCTCATGCTGCTACTTCCGGCGGAGATTATACAGAAGGAAATGCCTGGCAATATACTTGGCACGTGCAACATGACGTGGAGGGATTAATCGATTTACTCGGAGGCAAAGAGAAGTTCGTTAACAAACTGGATTCTTTATTCTTTTTAGAATCATCCGCAGAAAATACAGGGTTCACGCAAGACGTAACCGGACTTATCGGACAATATGCACATGGCAATGAACCCAGTCATCATGTAGCTTATTTGTATAACTATGCCGGACAACCTTATAAAACCCAACAGCTCATTCGTGAAATCTTTGACCGTTTTTACCTCCCCAAACCGGATGGATTGTGTGGAAATGATGATTGTGGACAAATGTCAGCATGGTATATCTTCTCTGCAATGGGGTTCTATCCGGTGAATCCGATTGGGGGAGAATATATATTGGGAGCACCACAGGTGGAAGAAGTTACTATTTCATTACCGAATGATAAAACGTTCACGATGCAAGCAAAAGGATTGTCGAATGAGAATAAGTATGTGAAGTCGGTAACGTGGAATGGCGAACCCGTTGAGAATTTCAGGATACATCATTCGGAAATTATGAAGGGAGGGGAGTTGGTTTTTGTGATGACCGATAAATATTGAGTGTTTTCGATTAGTTATCATGTAACTAATGTTTCTACTCACACAAATAAAAGGATAATGAGCCGTTAAGAAACAGAATTCTTTTGTTACATTTGCGATTGGAAATTAAAAAAACACTCAATGTTATGACTAAAGGCGATGCGGAACAAGTAGAACCAATGAAGCTTATATTCAATTATAACAATGTATTTTACAGCTTCTATTATGATGACCTTGGCGGTTGTATACACCGTTCTCGTGAATATGCTATCAACTATGTGTATTCAGGTGAGATGATTCTCGATAATGGAAAAGAACAAATTCATGTCAGAAAAGGCGAATGTGTCTTTATCCCCCGCGATCATCATATAACAATGTATAAGAGAACGTACAACGGTGAGCGGTATTGTGGTATTTTCCTGATGTTTACACGTCGTTTTTTACGTGAGATGTATCGCAAATTGGGACAGCGGAGAGTACCCGTCAATACTCCAAAACTTGATTCGGATGTGATAAAACTGCCCCAAACGGTGGAACTCGCAAGCCTTTTCGCTTCAATGACACCTTATTTCAATCCTGAAGTAAAACCGAAAGATGATTTTATGAATCTGAAGATACAGGAAGGTCTGCTCGCTTTGTTGGATATAGATGAACGGTTTGCCCCGACGCTTTTCGATTTCAACGAGCCGTGGAAAATAGATATTCTGGAATTTATGAGCGAGAACTACATGTATGAGTTCACAATGGAGGAAATGGCTCATTATACCGGGCGCAGCCTTGCCACGTTCAAGCGGGACTTCAAGAAGATAAGTGACCTGACACCTGAAAAGTGGCTTATTCGCAAGCGTCTTGAGGTGGCTTACAACAAGATGAAGGAAGGCGGTAAAAAGGTTGTGGACGTCTACGCAGAAGTAGGGTTTAAGAATCCTTCCCATTTTTCAACCGCATTCAAGAAACAATATGGTATATCACCGACCGCCATATTTGCATAGAATTCTTATTTGTGTAAATCGGGATAGTTTTATATTGAGCTTTTGAGCAATACTATTTGAGCCTCACAGCAATGCCGCTGTGGGGCTTTTGCTTTACCTTTGCGCTGTAAAATAAGAAAGAATAATTCAACAACCATTTAAGTAATAGCAGAATGAAAACAACGAATCTTACATCCGTGGCAATCGCAGCCTTGTTAGGAACCGTCATGCTTGCGGGCGCAGGTTGCACAAATAGTAAAACAAATCAAGAAACAAGTGATAATATGGAAACATTGAATCTTACTCAAGAATGGGATAAGAAATTCCCGCAAAGTGACAAGGTAAACCACCGCAAGGTGACGTTTAAGAACCGTTACGGCATCATACTTGCTGCCGACCTCTACGAACCCAAGAATGTTGAAGGCAAACTCGCTGCCATAGCTGTGAGCGGTCCTTTCGGAGCTGTAAAGGAACAGGCATCCGGTCTTTATGCACAGACAATGGCGGAACGTGGGTTCCTTACTCTTGACCCCTCATATACCGGTGAGAGTGGCGGTGAACCTCGTAATGTAGCTTCACCGGACATCAATACCGAAGATTTCAGCGCAGCAGTCGATTTTCTCACAGCATTGCCTGATGTGGATGCAGAGCGCATCGGGATTATTGGTATCTGTGGTTTCGGTGGGATGGGACTAAATGCTGCTGCTATGGATACACGTATTAAGGCTACAGTGGCTTCGACGATGTACGATATGAGCCGTGTGAATGCTAATGGTTATTTCGACGCAGAGGATAGTGCCGACGACCGCAACAAAAAAAGGGAGATGATGAATGTTATCCGTACCCGTGACGCGCAGAGTGGTACAATCACTCCCGGTGTCCCTGGGTTGCCTGACAGCATCACCGGTGAAGAGCCACAATTCGTCAAGGATTATTTCGATTATTACAAGACTAACCGTGGTTTCCACGTTCGCTCTATCAATTCCAATGGTGCATGGAGTCCTACGATGACGCTGTCTTTTATCAATATGCCGCTATTAGCTTATATTCATGAGATTTCCCGCCCCGTACTTCTTATTCATGGTGAAAATGCCCATTCGCGTTATTTCAGTGAGGATGCTTTCAAAAAGTTGACAGGTGATAATAAAGAATTGATGATTATCCCTGGAGCGAACCATACTGATCTCTACGACCGTACGATTCCTTTCGACAAATTGGAGGACTTCTTCAGAAAGAACCTGAAATAATAAATTATGAGTAAACAGTAGTAATAGCTATATACAATTAAAACAATTAAATGATGAACGATATTTTTGCAAAAGACTTGAGCGGTGAGATGGTCTCACCTGATGAACCGGGTTATGATGAACTGATTGCGGATATTTTCGCTACCATAAAGACTGCAACCGAGATGAACACGGGGTATCGTACGCCTGAAGAGGTGCATGAATATATGGAACGTATTCTTGACAAAGAACTGGATGCAACCACCACTGTCCTGCCGCCACTCTACATTGATTATGGTAAACCTGTCAAAATTGGTAAGCGATGTTTCATCCAGCAATGCTGCACGTTTTTCGGACGAGGTGGTATTACGATTGGTAATGATGTGTTTATCGGGCCGAAAGTCAACTTGATAACTATTAATCATGATCCGGATCCGGATAACCGCAGTGCCACATACGGACGTCCGATTGTGATTGAAGACAAGGTGTGGATTGGCATAAATTCGACCATACTTCCAGGTGTAAGGATTGGCTATGGAGCGATAGTGGGAGCCGGTAGCGTGGTAACTAAAGATGTTCCGGCGATGACAATCGTAGCCGGCAATCCGGCACGAATCATCAAAAAGATAGAAACAAGCGAATAATATAATGGCTGTTTCCTGATGAAATAGAAATTATACCTGAAGAAACTGTAATTAATAAAGGTGCGTTCTAACTCTAATGAAGGTAAGGTGGTTGAAATAAATATCTTATCTTTTTCTCTTCAAATTCCTCTCACCTCTTCAACATCTTCTGCATCGCTTTGTTCATCGGTGATAGCGGGTGAAGGCCTAAGCTTCACCTGCCTTTTCATCAGGGTTTCTTTTGTTTTCAACTAGTTCCATTTTTTGTTTCATACCTTGAAACGAATGGTTTCTAGCGCTTGAAACAAAAAGTTTCAGCAGGCTGGAAACTAGTTAGAACGCAGCTTTACCAATTATACTCATCCGTGTAACTGTCCAAGACCGGTTCTTCGGTGATACCTTTCCGGTGAAAAAGTTGGCGGATATAGTTTTGATCTGCGGGGCTTAGGAAGCGTTCTTCGCGATAAAAGCGATAGTAAAGAGTTTTTCCGAAATGCCCGATCAGTTGTTGCTTGATGTTTGTTCCGTCCTTATAAGGTACGTTGTCCAGCAGGTGGCTGATACCCCATGCCACATGTATCTTTTCTGCGTTTTGGAAGTGAGGACAGTCAATGCCGGTGGCCGGAATACACATTGGGTTTACGATGCTGATGTAGGACGTGTCAGCGGTAGTGAGAAGTGCAGCCACCCGACGCAGGCAGTTACAAGCTTTCGGACATTGCTCGTTGTAGCAGCGGGCGTAGTTGAAAGGGACTGTTTTGTTTTTTAATTTATTGTCGTTCATTTTATATTGTATATTACATACATAATTGACAAAGGTAGTGCTTTTATTGTGGAAAGGTACAGTTTGAAAAAGAAAAAACGTGAAAGTAAGCGTCTCCGCGATTCTATCTTGTCGCCCTTTTTTCATTCTTATATTTTTGCTATGTATAAAAAT
>NZ_GG774949.1:2090952-2159756 GCF_000162555.1 Bacteroides sp. 3_1_23 | reverse complement strand
AAAAAGATGTGCTTGATGAAATAGAAGAACGGGGGATTTGTTACCTAAGAGCGAACTGCAGGAAGCCATTACCTATCTTCGCAATGAGTGGAATGCAGTGGTGGACATCTTTAATTATGGTGACACTTATCTGGACAACAATATGGTTGAACGGATGAACCGGTACATATCCTTATCAAGAAAAAACTCATTGTTCTTCGGCAGCCATAAGGGGGCCGAACGAGGCGCCATACTCTATACAATAGCACTCACTTGTAGGATGCATAAAGTGAATTTATTTGAGTATCTCACGGATGTGATAAACAGAACAGCCGAATGGCAACCGAACACACCAATTGAAAAATACAGGGAACTGCTTCCTGACAGATGGGAAAAGGCTAATGACTAAAAAGGGATCATTAGCCTTTTTATTTTAATACACTATATAGAATCGCGGAGACGCTTACGAGACGCTTACACGTGAAAGGATGGGTGAAGGGAACACCCTTCACCTATAAACTGCTTATAGATAGGATAATACAAGGAAAAGTGAAGGGTGAAGAGATTGTTCATTATAACTCTTCGCATACCCGCATTTCCATACCTTTATATACCACTACAATCTTGTGTAGTTGCGTGGAGCCAATAGCTTGTTTCACCGTGTCCGTGTCGGCATAGCGGTTGGCCTGGGCGATGGCTTCCTGACGCAATTCCTCCACACGGTTTTCAGAATCGCGATATTTGGCGTACTTCAACTCAACGATGTAGCTGTGCTTCATGTCAGAATATATGTCCAACATGGGACAGAGGAAAATATCGACGTAACCCGCTTGTGTATCTTGCTCGGAGATAGGACGGTAGAAGCGGTTTTGCGCAGTCATGGCCAAGGTGAAGCCGTGAACGAAGAATTCGCCCTTTTGCTTGTCACGCTGGGATGCATAACGTTTCAGGCAGTCGGCAATGTAACCGAAATAGGCTTGCCAATTGCCATCATAGGCGAGCTGACTTGAAAGTTCGCTCTTTTCGTAGCTGCTGAAATTTAAGTCTGCGTCGTTGTAGGTATTCAGCAAATAAGTGTAGAGCTGCTCTTGAACCACCAGGTTCGGAATGGTCAGTTTGGTCTTGCCTTTATCTATTCCGCTAATGGTCAACATTCCGAAATAGTAGAGCAGGCTTATAAAATTGTCTGGATTGGTGATGTTGACGGCAGGGAAACCCTTCTTCAGTTCACCGGTGATATAGCCTTGACTCACTAAAGTTTGAATGACGGAAGCATCGTGTGCAAACTCCTTATCCTTTCGAATGAGCATACGCAGCTTTTCATAGTCGATACGTATATTATCTTCTATCATTTCTCGTGGTGCTTTGCCGTTATCTATGTAATTCTTCACGAAGTAGAGCACCATGTTGGAGTTGTACATGGTAGTTTCACCGTAACAATCCTGTGCGAAGCAATAATTGTCGTACCACGGTTTCATTATTTCAATTAGTTCGTCAACAGTATGGCGGAAAGGGCTGTTTGTTGAATAGTAAGTCAGCATTTCGCGCACTTCTTCTTCGGTGAACCCCATCATTTGGTTAAATTGGGGTGTAAGTGAGTAGTTCGTGCCGATGTTGAAGCCACTCGTCAGGTCATCCATCGTTACGGGGCTTACGCCGGTGATGAAACAACGCTCTATGCTGGAATAAGTTCCTGCCTTCACCTTATTGAAGAAAGCACGCAGATAACCTTCGCCATGCGTTTCATCAGTGTAGCGGTGCAAGCTTTCCGCATCGGAAAGGATGGCGTTGGTGAAGTGGTCGTATTCGTCGATGAAGAGATACATTTTCTGTTCGGCACGTTCGCACTCCGAAACCAAATAGTCCAGTTGGTTGACAGCCCCGTCCTTTTCGTCCAATCGTTCTCTGATGCCGTGTGGTAGAAGGTCGGAGTAGACTTCACAGAAGAAGTCGAAGCGGATTTGGCAATGTGCATCCAGTCCTTTTCGATAATCGTTCAGTTCGCCGGTGATGCCTGAAAAGTTAAGGTAAAGCACCAGGTAGCTGTTGCGGTTTGCTGTGGGATGCTTCCCGATGTAGAGGTCGCCGAATAAATCGTTGAACTTATCGCGGGTACGCACATCGTAGTAGTGTTGCAGTACGTTCAGCGTGAGGCTTTTGCCGAAGCGGCGGGGACGGATGAAGAAAAAGAACCGGTCTGCCTGCTCTATCATAGGAATGAAGCGGGTTTTGTCTACATAATAATAGTCTTCGCGGCGGATGACTGCGAAGTTCATCATACCGTAAGGCAAACGCTTTCTGTTGGGTACTATATATTCCATTGGATCCATTTCCTGTCCTCCTGCTGATTTCTTATATTATAACTTGCTTATTAATAGCGTTAACGACACAAAGATAGTAAAAGTTCTTGTTGGGTACGAGGCATCCTCAAAAAAGTATTGGAAAAACTCATTCACACTAAGAATTGCAGCCTTCGCAAAACTATTCTGAAACAGCTGTGAAGGGGCGGAAATAATTCTCGGGGTTAGCTTGTTTTTACTGAAAGATACTGTATTTTTGTGCAGAACTAAAAAAATAGATTATGTTGGACATTATTTTGATTGTAATTAGTGCCCTTTGTATGATAGCCGGGTTAGCTGGTTGTATTCTGCCGTTTCTTCCCGGTCCGCCTATTGCTTATGTCGGGTTGGTTATTCTGCACTTCACGGATAAGGTACAATATTCTACGACACAATTCATCGTATGGTTATTGATTGTAGCTGTTTTGCAGGTATTGGATTATTTCACTCCGATGCTGGGAAGTAAATATAGTGGCGGTAGTAAATGGGGTAATTGGGGATGTATCATAGGAACCCTTGTCGGTCTTCTTTTCTTGCCTTGGGGCATTATTCTCGGTCCGTTTCTAGGGGCGGTGATTGGTGAACTATTAGGAAATAAAGAGTTCTCGCAGGCACTTAAATCAGGTGTGGGCTCTTTACTCGGATTTATATTCGGAACTTTACTGAAGTTCGTTGTCTGCGGTTATTTTTGTTATCAATTTATCATAGGTCTTATTCGGTAACCTATTTGATGTTGTAAAACATTCGTAAGAATAACCTATCTATTGCCTTTACATAGAGTACTAAATCGATGTGCGTTCGTCTTTATTGAAGTAGCACATTGAGGTAGTACCATGAAAAAGACTTTTACTTATCTTTCTTTTATCATTTTCTTGGGGTGGTTTCCCTCGCTTTTTGCGGGAGAAATTTATGTATCCCTGCAGGGGAATGATAAGAATCCCGGGACAAAGGAAGCCCCGTTTAATACATTAAACCGGGCAATCAAGCAGGCTCGTGAATGGCGTAGACTGAATCGGCCGGAAGTAGCCGGAGGAATTTATATTCGTTTGGAAGAGGGTGTTTATGCCCAGCGCAATTCTCTGTTTCTTCGTCCGGAAGATAGTGGGACACCCGATTCTCCAACAGTGATTTGTGCAGTAGATGGTGCTCATCCTGTGATTAGTGGTGGAGTTGCTGTTACGGGGTGGAAGCGTGGATGCAATCATCCGGCAATTCCTGAAAAGCTAAGGCAGAAGATATGGTCGGCAGAGGCTCCCCTAATAGGAAATAGAAGGGTAGAAACCCGGCAAATGTGGGTGAACGGTCATAAAGTTCAAAGAGCTGCGCAATTTCCTGACGGAGGATTGGAACGAATGATTGACTTCAATCCGGAAGAGCAGACAATTGCGATCCCCGTTTCTCAAAGTGTAAATTCGGAAAGACTACAAAATGCCGGTCAATTGGAAATGATTGTCCATCAACGCTGGGCAATTGCTATTTTGCGCGTGAAAAGTATAGACGTGAAAGACGGACAAGCTGTAGTTCGCTTCCATGAACCTGAAAGTCACCTGGAGTTTGCGCATCCCTGGCCGCAACCCGTCATCGGAGGAGAGAAAGGAAATTCTTCCTTTTGCCTGACCAATGCACTGGAATTGCTGGACCAACCCGGTGAATGGTTCCAGGAATATCCTTCCGGCACGATTTACTATTATCCGCAGGCGAGCGAAAATATGGAAACAGCTGAAGTGATTATCCCTACCTTGGAAACTTTAGTGACCATAGACGGTACATTGTCTCGTCCGGTAAAACATATACAATTTAACGGAATTACTTTTGCGCATACCTCCTGGATGCGTCCTTCTTATCAGGGACACGTCACCTTGCAAGGGGGATTTCCTTTATTGGATGCCTATAAACTACAGGAACCGGGGCTTCCGGAAAAAGCGGAACTGGAGAACCAAGCCTGGATCACCCGTCCCGAAACGGCAATACGTGTAAGAGGTGCCGAGCATATTGATTTCAAGCATTGCACCTTCCGTCATTTATCGTCCACCGGACTGGATTATGAATGGGCCGTTACAGCATCGAGCGTCGAAGATTGTCAATTTACGGATATTGGAGGAACGGCTTTACTGGTCGGTGCATTTCCGGACGGAGGATTTGAGACGCACATTCCTTTTATTCCTGCTGACGTACGGGAATTATGTTCCCATATTACTATCAGAAACAATTTCATCAGTAATGTGACTAATGAAGACTGGGGATGTGTAGGTATCGGCGCCGGATATGTCAGAAACATGGATATTTCTCATAATGAAGTCTGCCATCTGAACTATTCAGGGATTTGTGTAGGCTGGGGATGGACATCGCTGGAGAGCGGAATGTGCAACAACCGGATAGAAGCAAACTATATACATCACTTTGCCCGTCGGCTATACGATGCAGGCGGCCTGTATACTCTTTCCAACCAGCCGGGTTCCGTCATGCGAAATAACCGGATCGAACATTTAATCGAAGCCCCCTACGCTACGAATGACCGTGCTTTTTATATCTATCTGGATGAAGCTACGGACGGATATACAATGGAAAACAACTGGTGTCCCGCTGAACGTTTTGATTCGAACCGCCCCGGGAAAAAGAACGTGTGGAAGAATAACGGGCCTCAAGTGGCGGACAGTATTAAGTACAAAGCCGGAAGAATAAAGCAAGATTGAAACAAATCAATGGATTAACATAGTCATCAATGTACTAGTATAGCAATCAATAAACTAGTGTAATAATCATTAGAACTAGACTAGTATGGTAATCATTCAAACTAATATGATAATTATAGTAATCAATAAACGATATTTAATCAATAAAATAGATGAAACCAACGAACTACCACTTATTTGATTTCCTTGATTTCGATACCGAGTTATCAAGGAATGAGTCGCTTTGGAAAGCATACAAGCCAACGGCTGTTTATGAAAAGGAAGGAGATATTTACGTAACAGTTCCCTTTCAGAAGCAAAAGCTGGCTAACGATATGATGGCGGATACCGATGTTCCCCAGGAGGAATATACGTTAATCATCCGTCAGTATAACATCGGCATCACCCGCCTGTTTCTTGGCTTCGGCGATTATGTACTGACAGATGAGTCGGAAATGCTACAATTCAGTGACCGGATTCAGAAAGTGCCCCTGTTTATAAAAGAACAAAAAGGAAAATGGATTCTTTCGACGGAAGACGGAACGAAGCGTGCCATTATCAATGTGGAAGAGCCTCTATTAGACCGATGGAGCGAATTGCTACCCGACCCTCAAGAAACGCTTGACATCACTTTATACCCTGACGGAAAGCGTGAAATCCGCTTGTCAGCCTACGACCATTTTTCGCCTCCCCGCTACGATGCGCTACCTGTTGCCTTTTGCAAACGCGACGGTCGGAAAGAACGTGCAACGCTTTCTTTTGAATGTAAGCCCGATGAATGTTTTGCCGGAACCGGAGAACGTTTCTTTAAAATGGACTTAAGCGGACAGACTTTTTTCCTAAAAAACCAGGACGGGCAAGGAGTCAATAATCGGCGTACTTATAAGAATATCCCTTTCTATCTATCCAGCCGCATGTATGGAACATTCTACCATACATGTGCTCATAGCAAGCTCTCGCTGGCCGGACATTCCACCCGTTCCGTCCAGTTTCTAAGCGACCAGGCATTGTTGGATGTATTTGTAATAGGCGGTGATACGATGGAAGATATTCTTCGCGGTTATCGTGACCTGACCGGCTATCCGTCTATGCCTCCTCTTTGGAGTTTTGGCGTTTGGATGAGCCGTATGACTTATTTCAGTGCCGATGAAGTAGATGAAATATGCGACCGCATGCGTGCCGAACACTATCCCTGTGATGTCATTCATCTGGATACGGGCTGGTTCCGTACCGATTGGCTCTGCGAATGGAAATTCAATGACGAACGGTTTCCCGATCCGAAAGGATTCATCGGGCGGTTGAAAAAGAACGGCTATCGTGTCTCTTTATGGCAACTTCCATACGTTGCGGAAAATGCAGAGCAGATTGATGAAGCCAGAGCCAATGATTATATAGCCCCATTGACCAAACAACAAGCGACCGATGGTTCCAACTTCTCCGCCCTGGATTATGCCGGAACAATCGACTTTACTTATCCGAAAGCAACCGAATGGTACAAAGGACTATTGAAACAACTCCTGGATATGGGAGTAACCTGTATCAAAACCGATTTCGGTGAAAACATCCACATGGACGCCCTCTATAAAGGTATGAAGCCGGAATTGTTGAACAACCTGTATGCCTTGCTTTATCAAAAGGCCGCTTACGAAATTACGAAAGAAGTGACAGGTGACGGCATTGTCTGGGCACGTTCCGCATGGGCGGGATGCCAGCGTTATCCTTTGCATTGGGGAGGCGATTCATGTAGCTCTTGGGATGGAATGGCAGGTTCTCTGAAAGGCGGTCTGCATTTCGGTCTGTCGGGATTTGCTTTTTGGAGCCATGATGTTCCCGGCTTCCATACATTGCCCAATTTTATGAACTCGGTAGTAGCAGATGATGTGTACATGCGTTGGACTCAATTCGGCGTATTCACATCGCATATCCGTTATCACGGAACCAATAAGCGTGAACCCTGGCACTATCCGGCCATAGCTCCGTTGGTGAAAAAGTGGTGGAAATTGCGTTATTCGCTCATTCCATACATCATAGAACAAAGTAAACTAGCCATAGAAAGCGGCTATCCGCTCTTGCAGGCACTCATTCTGCATCATCCGGAAGATAAACTTTGTTGGCATGTGGATGATGAATACTATTTCGGCAATGATTTCCTGGTAGCTCCGGTGATGAACAGCGAGAACCGTCGGGATATCTATCTTCCCGAAGGAAAATGGGTGAACTTCTTTACGGGAGAACGTCTGGAAGGAGCATGCTGGCTGAAAGACGTATACGTTCCATTGGAAGAAATGCCCGTATATGTGCGTGCAAATGCCGTGATACCCATCTATCCGGAAGACGTGGACTGTACGGATGAAATGGATTTAAGCAAGAGCATGGCTTTACGCATAGATAATGATTATAAAGGATTTTGGACTATGATAGATTGTGGTAGAAAATTAATTAATTTAGTATAGTATGAAAACATGGAAGAGTAATTTAGAAGAAACAAAACAACGTTATATAAATTGGTGGAACCATAAAGGAATCATTCTCAATATGTGGGAGCACTTCCAGGAAGGAGTGCAACCACATGCAGAGATAACGTCTCCCGCACCGGCAAAAGACCTGTCACAAAAGTGGTTCGACCCTCAATGGAGAGCGGAATATCTGGATTGGTATGTGGCGCACAGCAGTCTGAAGGCCGATATTCTTCCGGTTGCGAATACCCAACTGGGTCCCGGTTCTCTAGCCGCCATTTTAGGCGGAGTGTTTGAAGGCGGGGAAGACACCATTTGGATTCATCCCAACCCGGATTTCACCGATGAAATAGTCTTTAACCCCGAACACCCGAACTGGATTCTTCATAAAGAACTCCTGAAAGCCTGCAAAGCGAAAGCCAACGGACACTACTTTGTCGGTATGCCCGACCTGATGGAAGGACTGGATGTCCTGGCCGCACTGAAAGGAACGGATAGGGTATTACTGGACACAGTGATGCAGCCCGAAATCTTGGAACAACAGATGCAGCAAATCAACGACATCTACTTCAAAGTATTTGATGAACTATACGACATCATCCGTGAAGGCGACGAGATGGCTTTCTGTTATTTCTCGTCCTGGGCTCCCGGAAAGATGAGTAAATTGCAAAGTGATATTTCGACCATGATTAGTCAGGATGATTATCGCCGGTTTGTGCAACCTTTTATTCGTGAACAATGTCAGAAGATTGATTATACCCTTTATCATCTGGATGGAGTGGGAGCCATGCATCACCTGCCTGCCTTGCTTGAAATTGAAGAATTGAATGCGATTCAATGGACTCCCGGAGTGGGCGAACCACAAGGAGGATCTCCCAAATGGTACGATTTGTATAAGAAGATTCTGGCAGGCGGAAAGAGCGTGATGGCTTGCTGGGTGACATTAGACGAACTAAAACCTCTATTGGATCATATCGGCGCGGACGGTGTACATTTGGAAATGGATTTCCATAACGAAAAGGAAGTGGAGCAGGCTATGCGGATTGTTGAAGAATATACCGGTTCTTCTACCGCTGTAAATACCAATGAACATCAACAGGATACCGACTTGGCAGCTACCGGACAGGAACGTATTTGTATACGGGAAGAACAACACCAGCAAGAGGATAAACTGAAACCTCTGTATGAAGCCATTGTTGCCGGGAAACTGGAACCTGCGGTTGAAATCACCCGACAAGCCATTGCGGAAGGAGTAGCTCCCCAAATGATTATCAATAATTATATGATTAAAGCAATGGGCGAAGTGGGACAACGTTTCCAGGATGGAAAGGCTTTTGTTCCCCAACTGTTGATGGCAGGACGTGCCATGAAAGGGGCTTTGGAACTACTGAAACCTTTATTGGCAGGAAGTGCTTCCACTACAATCGGTAAGATTGTCATCGGTACAGTGAAAGGAGATCTCCATGATATTGGTAAAAACCTGGTGGCTTCCATGCTGGAGGGGTGCGGCTTTGAAGTCATAAATATTGGTATTGATGTGACTTGTGACAAGTTTGTGGAAGCTGTGAAGGAAAACCATGCTGACATCTTGTGCATGAGCGCATTGCTGACTACTACCATGACGTATATGAAAGAGGTTATTCAGGCATTGGAAGAGGCCGGTATTCGTAATCAGGTGAAAGTGATGATTGGCGGAGCACCCGTCAGTCAGGGGTTTGCTGACGAAATCGGTGCAGACGGATATAGTGATAATGCGAATACAGCCGTAGCAGTTGCCAAAGAACTGATTGGAAATAAAAAATAGAATAAAAAGGCACGGATTACACGGATCAACACGGCTCTTAATTACATAGCCTATTAAAACCGTGAAATCCATGTAATCCTTGCCTAAAAGAAAATTAGATTTAAACTTACGTTACTTATTTAATACTTGAATTATGCATGTGAAATTCTTAGAGACATTAGATTGGAGTATTCTGATTGCCTACTTCCTTATTTTGATAGCTATTGGTATATGGGCAAGTTCTAAACGAAAAAAGGGGAGTAGTCTTTTCCTTGCGGAGAATTCGTTGAGATGGTATCATATCGGCTTTTCCATGTGGGGGACGAATGTCGGACCTTCCATGTTGATAGCTTCCGCAAGTGCCGGATTTACTACTGGTATTGTTTCGGGGAATTATGCCTGGTATGCATTTGTCTTTATATGTCTGCTTGCTTTTGTCTTTGCTCCCCGATATTTGGGTAGTCGCATTACGACATTGCCCGAATTTATGGGAAAACGTTTCGGACAATCTACCCGTAACATCCTTGCCTGGTATACCATTATTACCATTCTTATTTCATGGCTTGCATTGACTTTATTTGCCGGTGGAGTCCTGATCCGTCAGGTCTTCGATATTCCTATGTGGCAATCGGCATTGCTGTTACTTGTCATCTCCGCTTTCTTCACGATGCTCGGCGGACTGAAAGCTGTGGCCTACACGAATGTATATCAAATGATACTGTTGATTGTAGTATCAGCCACACTGGCTATCATGGGAATCTATAAAGTGGGTGGTGTAGGAGCACTGGTGGATGCCGTTCCGGCGGATTACTGGAATCTTTTCTATCCAAATGATGACCCGGCTTTTCCCTGGCTACCTATTATCCTGGGTTATCCTATTATGGGAGTTTGGTTCTGGTGTACGGATCAGTCGATGGTGCAACCGGTTCTTGCTGCCAAGAATCTCAAAGAAGGACAGATGGGAACCAACTTTACCGGATGGTTGAAAATATTAGATGTACCTCTTTACATTCTTCCCGGCATTATCTGCCTCGCTTTATTCCCACAATTGGAGAATCCCGATGAGGCTTATATGACAATGGTGACTCATTTGTTCCCGACAGGAATGGTCGGCTTGGTATTGGCTGTATTGACAGCAGCATTGGTAAGTACTGTCGGCTCTGCATTGAATGCATTAAGTACGGTATTCACGATGGATATCTATGTGAAGAAAATCCGACCGCAGGCCAAACAGAAAGAGATTATCAGAGTGGGACAAGTGGTTACGGTAGTCGGTGCACTGATCTCTGTGATAATAACCATAGCGATCGACAGCATCAAGGGACTGAATTTGTTTAATGTTTTCCAGTCTGTACTGGGATTTATAGCTCCTCCGATGGCAGCTGTATTTCTCTTTGGCGTGTTCTGGAAACGCACCACTACTCTGGCAGCTAATATGGCTCTAACATTGGGAACAGTGTTCAGTATCGGAGTAGGAATCTTGTATTTATGGGTGTTTCCGGCAGAACAATATGATGCATGGCCCCATTTTATGCTGCTTTCCTTCTACTTATTCGTTATCATCGGAATAGGCATGATAGTAGTCAGCCTGTGGGATAAGTCTCCGCAATTGGGCATCTTGAATATGGAAAAGATAGAGGACAAACCTGCACGAATTGTTCTTATCCTATGGGGATTACTTATTGTGACTATGATCGGGCTTTACATCTTCTTCAATGGTCACTAGTTTTTATTCACTACAGAGGACGCAGAGATTATTATCTAATAATAAAAAGACTCCGTGTCTCTGCGTCCTCTGTGGTGAAACTATTTTCTACGAAAGCAATTTTCGTACGTACACAGCCCGCAAGTATATTCCAGCTTACGGACATGAGAACCCACTCCAATAATACCACTTACAGATTTGATGGGAATCATCAGGCTGGAATCTGTCAACTGAATACCACAGGGCGAAGCGACCGGAAATAAGGAGAATAGTTTTTGTTGTTCCGATACGTGCCATCCGCAATAGCCGGGGCTGTATCTGTTAGTGTGCTTCCAACCTCTCTTTTCGATAAATGCAGCCAACTTCTCTTCCATGCAATCAGCAGCCTTTTCTGCAATGATGCTCCCTAATGAGTCTGCTATATATACTTTCACCATGTCGTCCTCTTGCTGAAGCAGATGTTGAAACTTCTCAAATTCAACTCCGGCAGTTGCAGTAAAAAAGGCAAAGGCTTCCGAACCCCGTAGTTGGCGGGCAATGGTTTTACTGATTGAGAGAACCGTATCTTTTACAGTCAGTGTTGCTTTTTCAGTGTCAAGCAGTCCGTCAGTGAGGAAAAAGAAAAAACGGGGACGAAGAAGGGGAGTGATACGGTCAAGTAACGTATTTATTTCTTCTATAACCATTCCATCCGGCATAGAATCTTTATATCCCATCGCTTCGTAGATATCGGACGATGGGATTTGCAGTTTCTGGTAAGTAAGTTCCTGTTCAACCATTATTGAACTCTTCCAATGCGGTATAAAATGCGTCTATATTAATAGAAGACGTATGTGGCGGAATATCACAACCACTTGACAATACGAAATTAGGATATGCACGGGTAGTCTCCAATAGTTGCAAAGTCGCTTCCTTCATAGTCTCCGGGCCTGCCATCTTGAAAAGGCTCACCGGGTCCAGATTTCCCATTGCCAGTGCATCGGTCGGAACCTCTTTCAACGCTTCCTCCATCTTAATTTTATTCCCGAAGTGGTAAGCGGCTGCACCGGTATAAACCATCGCTTGCGTGCAATTCCCTGTGTTTCCGCAATTATGAAGCACTACGGCAAAGTGCTCATCCTGTACCTTCTCTATTATTTCTTTCACAAATAAAGAAGAATATTGCAGGCAATCTTCGTTGGATAACAGTCCTGCAGCAGGTTCAGCCATGATTACACCGTTCACACCGGTTGCTTTCAATGCCATGCAATAGCGGGTGATGAAGTCACTGCATTTTCTTAATAACGTATTGGCTGCATCGGGATTAATATAAATCAGCATCATGATTTCCGACATATCATACAAACGTCCGGCCAGCGAATAAGGACCGATGCAACCGGCAAAAACCGGACGGTCTGTAACATTTCTGGCTGTCAGCATATTTGCTTTAAGATATTCCGGGATTCTTCCTTTATTCAACGCCGGAACTTCCAGCTTTTCAATAGCAGCTTCATCCGCCAGTAAACGGCCGGACACACTGGGCACCTCATTTTTCGGAAAGATAATCTCTGCCCCGAAAGCTTCCGCTTCTACCGTCAGATCCATGATAACGGTTGCTGCCGCAGCCGGATACTTGTCACAAAGAGCTTTGATAGCCTCATAATGAACCTGCCCGTTTGTTACCGCATCATGCACCGTTTTCCCGATAAATTCGATACCCGGATGTGTCATGATCGGAATTGCAATCGTTTCCTTACGTTGGATCGTTTGGCTGATCCATTCTTTCATATTCAGTTTACCCATAATTTCAGTTTTTAATATCGTCTTGTAATAAAGACGAAGTTGCCCTTCTTTTGTAATCTCGTATATGATAAAATCTTATACTAGTATAAAAATAAAGCTGTCCTTCAAAAAGAAGAACAGCTTTACACCTATTTGATTTATCTTCGAGCTTTATTTTACTGGAATCTTATCAATACGGTTCTGATGGCGTCCGCCGTCAAATTTGGTAGAGAAGAACTCTGTCAAAATCATATCCGCTTCTTCAGTGCTGATGAAGCGTCCCGGCATAACCAGTACATTAGCGTCATTGTGCTGACGAGCCAGGTGTGCGATTTCTGCATTCCAGCAGAGAGCGGCACGAATTCCCTGGTGCTTGTTCAGCGTCATATTGATTCCGTTTCCACTGCCACAGATAGCGATACCGGGATAACATTCTCCCGATTCCACTGCAAGAGCCAGCGGATGAGCATAATCCGGATAGTCTACGCTAGCGGTAGAGTTGGTTCCGAAATCCTTGTAAGCCCAGCCTTTTGCTTCAAGCCAGCCGCGAACATATTCTTTCAGTTCAAAACCGGCATGGTCGCATGCTAATCCGATTGTTTTCATTAGAGCATTGCTTTTACTTGGTTATATACGTTCTCGGCAGTAAATCCAAGTTTCTCATCCAATACAGTGTAAGGAGCAGAGAAACCGAAAGATTCCAATCCCCAAACTTTACCGTGGCAACCTACCAGACCTTGAAGAGTGACAGGCAGACCGGCAGTCATACCGAAAATCTTCGCATCTGCCGGAAGGATAGCTTCCTGATATTCTTTCGGTTGGTTACGGAACAGACCTTCAGACGGAGCAGATACAATGCGTACCTTTACACCATCTTTGCGAAGCAACTCTGTGCCGGCTACCAATGTAGCCACTTCAGAACCTGAAGCTACCAGGATTACATCCGGATTTTCGTCAGAACCTGCTACGATATAAGCACCCTTAGCTGCCTGTTCGTAATCAGTTCCTGCCGGTAAGTTGGCAATATTCTGGCGAGAGAAGATCAATCCTGTCGGAGTAGACATATTTTCCATGGCAAGTTTCCATGCAATAGTTGTTTCTTCTGCATCGGCCGGACGTAGTACCAACATAGAGTTGTGTCCCTTATGGTTCTTCAGTTTTTCCATCAGGCGGATTTGTGCTTCCTGTTCTACCGGTTCGTGAGTAGGACCGTCTTCACCTACGCGGAATGCGTCGTGTGTCCAGATGAATTTCACCGGTTGTTCCATCAAAGCAGCCATACGTACGGCAGGTTTCATGTAATCGGAGAATACGAAGAATGTACCGCAAGCAGCGATTACACCACCGTGTAAAGACATACCGATACAGATACAAGCCATTGACAATTCAGATACACCTGCCTGGAAGAATGCTCCGCTGAAATCGCCTTTCTTGAAAGAATGAGTCTTTTTCAGGAAACCGTCAGTCTTGTCAGAGTTAGAAAGGTCGGCCGAAGCAACGATCATGTTTTCTACCTGCGTGGCAAGTGCGCCCAATACGGTTGCAGATGCAGCACGAGTAGCGCTACCTGCTTTTTGTTCGATAGCAGCCCAGTCCACTTTCGGAGCTTTGCCCGAGAAGAAGAGTTCCAGTTTTGCTGCCAGTTCCGGGTTTGCTTTCGCCCATGCAGCTTTCTTTGCATACTTTTCAGCAACGATCTTTTTCAGTTCTTCTGCTCTTTTTGCATACAGTTCGGCTACTTCCGGGAATATAACGAACGGGTTAGTAGGATCACCACCCAGATTCTTGATTGTATTTACATAAGCGTCGCCGCCGAGAGGAGCACCGTGTGTAGCGCAGTTAGCTTCATAGCTGCTGCCGTCTGCCTTGCGTGCACCTTTACCCATTACGGTTTTACCGATAATCAGCGTCGGGCGTTCTTTTTCAGCCTGTGCTTCTTTGATTGCCGCACGGATTTCGTCAGGATCATTACCGTTGATACTAAGTACGTTCCATCCCCATGCTTCATATTTCATGGCAGTATCTTCAACGGTTACGTCTTTCGTTTCTGTAGAAAGCTGAATATCGTTGGAGTCATAGAACATAATCAGGTTGTCCAATCCCAGTGCACCGGCAATACGTCCGGAACCTTGAGAGATTTCTTCCTGGATGCCACCGTCAGAGATGTAAGCATAGATTGTTTGATTCATCACCTCATTGAAACGGGCTTTCAGGAATTTGGCAGCGATGGCAGCACCTACTGCAAAAGTGTGTCCTTGTCCCAGCGGACCGGAAGTATTTTCGATGCCACGCATGATGTCCACTTCAGGGTGTCCCGGAGTAGGGCTTCCCCATTGACGGAATTCTTTCAGCTCGTCCAGAGTGAATTTTCCTGTCAATGCCAGCGTAGAATAAAGCATCGGAGACATGTGGCCCGGGTCGAGGAAGAAGCGGTCACGTCCTTCCCAACGGGGATTTTCAGGATCGTATACTAGAAACTCAGAGAAGAGTACATTTACAAAATCAGCACCACCCATGGCGCCACCCGGGTGACCGGAATTGGCTTTCTCAACCATTGAAGCAGCAAGAATACGGATGTTATCCGCTGCACGATTCATAAGTTTGTTATCGTTCATATCATTAAAATTTAATTGATTTCTATCAGATTGTTCGCAAAGATAACTCTTTATGTGGATTTAACAATCCCAAAGAGCTATCTTTTTTATCGACAATTTTACGGTCTTCTTGTTTGTGATACAATAAGTAATTGCCCTAAAATTACTGTAACTCTAAAGTAACAATGGACTTAGCAGGAAGTTTTACCTTCATTTGTACCTTTATTGATTTTTACCTCTTTGAAAGGTGCCGGTTTTACAATATTAGGGTTTTCAAAAGAATTGTAATCGGTCAGTTTTGCAGAGGTCAGAATCTCTCCGACTGCTTTTTTGGCTTTCGTATCACCCAGATTGATGGTGATTTCCTGTACTTCGTCAGTATCTACATTGGACAGAGAAATGTGGATCACTCCATCTTTGTTTTTGGAAGCTGTGGCGCTTACCATCGGAACGGTGCGGTTATCACGTACACTCATCTTTTCGCAAGTCAGGTCGATGGGAAGATAAGTGGCATCCTGATGTACTTTATACATCTTGAAGACATAATAAGTAGGAGTGAGCACCATTTCTTTGTCTTTCGTCAGAATCATGGATTGAAGTACGTTGACAATCTGTGCGATGTTTGCCATCTTCAGGCGGTCTGTATATTTGTGGAATACATCAAGACTTAAAGAAGCCACGAAAGCATCACGCAACGTGTTTTGCTGATACAGATGTCCTTTGATGGTTCCGGGCTCCTCATCCCACCAGGTTCCCCATTCGTCCAGTAAGAGAGCGATTTTCTTGTCCTTGTCATATTTGTCCATGATGGTACAATGTTTCTTGAGTACATCTTCCACTTCCAGACATTTGCCCATCGTCCAGTAATAATCATCCTTGTTGAATTGAGTGGCTGATCCTTTGCTGCCACTCCATCCGGTTACGGTATAATAGTGCAGAGAAAGACCGTCCATCCGGTGTCCTACACGATTCATCAATACGTCTGTCCATTTGTAATCATAGTCACTTGCGCCACTGGCAATCTTGAACAGACGGTTGCCGTCATAATTGCGGCAATAAGTAGAATAACGACGGTATAAGTCCGCATAATATTCCGGACGCATGCTGCCACCACAGCCCCAGCTTTCATTTCCTACTCCCAGATATTTGAGTTTCCATGCTTTGTCACGACCATTCTTACGACGAAGATTGGCCATGGGAGAGTCCCCGTCGGAGGTCATGTATTCCACCCATTTGGCGAGTTCTTCTACGGTACCGCTACCTACATTTCCACTCACGTATGGTTCGCAACCCAGCATTTCGCAAAGATTCAAAAACTCGTGTGTTCCGAAACTGTTATCTTCAATGGTTCCGCCCCAGTTGTTGTTCACCATCTTCGGACGGTTCTCTTTCGGACCAATGCCGTCCATCCAGTGGTATTCATCGGCAAAGCATCCGCCCGGCCAGCGAAGGACGGGAACGGACAAGTCTTTCAGTGCATTGAATACATCTGTGCGGTATCCCTTAATATTGGGAATATCCGAGTTTTCGCCTACCCAAAGACCGCCGTAGATACATGAACCCAGGTGTTCGGCAAACTGGCCGTAAATTTCCTTCGGTATGATTTCTTTGCCTTGGTCGGCATGTACGGTTATGGTAGCACTCTTTTGTGCAGAAAGAGATACAGATGCTGCCAGAAAAGCCGTGCTGACTAATAGTTTTGCTTTCATAAATGGTATTTGTTTAATGATTATTTTTTACCACAGATTACGCAGATTATCACAGATTGATTTTATTCTGACTACTATCAATAAATAATCTGTGTTAATCCGTGTAATCTGTGGTGACTTCTATTTTAGTAAACGAACTTCATAAACGGCAGAGGTCCATTCCGTCCCGTCAGGGATAAAACGTATCGGACAACTACCCGTATTCAGTTTTTGAGGCAGAACATAAGAAAGAGTAATGAAACCGTCTTTATCTGCTTCACTGATAGTCGGATGAACAGCCAACTTTTCGTTATTCAAAAGAATAGCCACTTTATTGCGGTCATCTTTCCGTATTGTAATCAGTATGCGGCTTGCTTCCTCTTTCACTTTCAGCTGATAGCCGAACCAACCTTTGGCACGTCGGAAATGCCGGTCTTTATTCGTCCCTGTTTCTGCCTGTTCATACTGGATGCCATGGTCAGACTCCGGCTGCTGTTCGCCAGGGAAGATAAGGTCAATGGTTTGATTAGCCAATTCTGTTGCTTTTCGTTCAGCCGTTGCCATCTCTTCCTGAATCGCTTTAAACTGCTCTTCGCTTGCCTGCCGGAAATAAACGGCATAACGGGAATTATGCAGGCGGAAGAACGGAACGAGTTTCAATGCTTTGCCTTGTGCAGGATAAACCTCTCCGTTATAGCTGAAAGTAATCCGGCTATTCTGTTCTTTCTGAAGAGATTTGCAGATTGAATCAGGATTTCCTATCAATATCGGGATTTCTTGCAAAGGAATTTGTTTGCCATGAGCGATATGTCCGCCACGGCTGTCATCGGCATATAAACCATCAAGATGTTCAGTGCCTGTGGAAGCTGCAAGAACGATTGGACCATATAAGAAAGCATAATAATCTTTCTTGTCGGGAATCTGTTCCACGCTGACTTTCATAGGCAAGTGGAAAGTAATGACATCTCCTTTTTTCCATTTGCGGGAGAGGGGAAGATACTGGTTACCTTTTGCCATAACGAATATTTTTCTTTTTCCATTGATGCTGACGCTATATCCTTTGGATTGGTTCGCCCATTCCGGAATACGTATCATTAAAGTACGTTTTTTCTTAGGCGCTTCATCTATTCGCAAAGTTACCTTGTCGTCATCAGGGAAACGGGTTTCCTGTGTCAAAATAATGCCTTGCTCTTTCCAGGTCAGTTGTGAAGGAATGAAGAGATTGACATACAGCGTATCTTTCCGATACGCATAGATAAATTCGCCGTATTTGGTATGATTCTCCAAGCCTGAACCTACACAGCACCACATGGATGTTTCCGGTTGTGAGTATACACGATAGTGTCCCGGACGCATAGGAGTGAAGTAGACAAATCCACCTTTATCCGGCTCTTGTGACGCTAAGATATGATTGTAAAGCGCACGTTCGTAATAGTTTACGTAGTTGGGATCAGGTTCGTTTGTTTGATTCGGATTGTGAGAATTCTGATAAAGCATTTTGGTAAGACGGAGCATGTTGTAAGTATTACAGGTCTCCGGTCCTTGAACGTCGTTCAGCATGGACGTGAAGTTATCCGACGGATGGAAATGTTCGCGGACGCTATTTCCTCCGATGCAGACGGAACGGTGATTGACTACCGTGTTCCAGAAAAAACGGGCGGCATGATCCCATTCTGCAGCATGATTCCAATTCTTGTCGTCTTGTGAAAGTTCGGCTATTCGCTTGTAGCCGATCACTTTCGGAATCTGTGTGTTGGCGTGCATCCCCGTCAATTTGTCTTCCTCTTTGATAAGCGGGTCTAAAATAAGCTTGTGAGAGAAACGGCGTGCCAGTTCCAGATACTTCTTGTCGCCTGTGATTTCGGCCACGTCAGCGAACGTTTCGTTTAATCCGCCATGTTCGCTACGAAGCATATCCTGCATTTGTTCGTCGCTCAAGCCGGAAGTGATATCAATCATCCAGTCTGTAAAAGCGATAAGCATTTGGCGTGCAAGGTCGCTTCCTGCATAGATATATGCATCCCGCAATCCAGCGTAAGTCTTATGTATATTGTATAGAGGTACCCATTTACCGTTAAGGTCGAAACCTCCGGCACGGATCTTTCCTGCTTTTATATCTTTCCAAAGTTGAAGGCTTCCCGGAGTTCCTCCGATGAATCCTGTGCCGACAGTTTGCTGTGCCCGATTCAACTCATTCAGCATGTAGTTGAGGCGATTATAGACTGCGGTATCTCCGGTGGCGGCATACATCATGGAAAGTGCGGATAAATAATGTCCGCCGATATGTCCGTCCAATCCGGTATTTTCCCAATTGGTGTAGCTGGGGGCTTTAGGCTGTAACCCTGCTTCGCGGAGAAAAGGAGCGAGCAGACGGTCGGGGTCTAATGCAAGTATGTAATGTAGATCAGTCTGTTGAGCTTGCAGAAACGGACTATCCAATAGTTTCACATTTTGTAAAGGGAAGTAAGACACCTGTGGAGCGTTTTGAGCTTTGGCCAGTGAGGTGGACAGGACAAGTGCAAGTATGAACGAGGTGGTTTTCATGATAATAGTCTCCCCATCTCCCTCTCCAAAAGAGGAGAGGGGTGGAGATAATTAATGTTAATACTTAGTTAGAATTGGCTCTTGATAAACAGGGATTTATCGGCAATCTCTGATGAACAACAATGGATTGCCGACTGTCAATTATTTAAATTTGACTGCTGCCTCTTCGATAGGCAATCCTGCCTTGTAATTTTCGATGTATGCATTGAAGCCGGCTACATCTTCGGGCGTAGGTGATACCTCGATACCCGCGTCACCGACAAATACGCTTTCATCCAGAAAATCGGCAAGAGATTGTTTCTTTTCATTGTTCACGAGGTAAGAACCTAACAGGGCAATACCCCAGGCACCACCTTCACCGGCTGTTTCCATCACGGAAATAGGCGAGTTGATGGCTGCAGCAAGTATTCTTTGGCCTACTCCCTTTGTTCTGAATAATCCTCCGTGACCAGTAATTCTGCCCACTTTGATTTTTTCTTCGTTGAACAGGATGTCGTTACCAATCTTGAGTACTCCTACCGAAGCATACAAGTGAGTCCGCATAAAGTTTGCCAGGTTGAACTTGTCATTTGCCGAACGTACAAACAAAGGTCTTCCGTCAGCAAGTCCTGTTACAGGCTCGCCTGAAATATAATTGTATGAAAGCAAACCTCCACAATCAGTATCACCAGTGAGCGCAATATTGTAGAGTTTACTATAGATTTCATCCATATCTACAGGTATGCCCAGAAGCTCCTGGTATTCCTTGAACAAGTTAACCCATGCGTTGAGATCAGAAGTGCAGTTGTTGCAATGCACCATGGCTACCAGACTTCCGTCAGGAGTTGTCACCATGTCAATCATTTCGTATGGCTTCGACAGTTCTTTCTCCAATACAATCATTGAGAATGAAGAGGTACCTGCGGATACATTTCCGGTACGTTGTTTGACTGCGTTAGTCGCAACCATTCCGGTACCTGCGTCTCCTTCCGGCGGACAAACCGGTATTCCTGCCTTCAAATGACCCGATGCATCGAGTTTTTTACTTCCTTCCGGAGTGAGGACACCGGCATTTTCACCAGCTGACAATACTTTAGGCAGAATATCTTCCAGTTTCCAGTTATATTCTTTCGGAGCAATCAGTTTGTTGAACTTAGCCACCATTTCAGCCGAATAGTTATGGGTAGTCGGATCAATAGGAAGCATACCTGATGCATCACCTATTCCCAGCACCTTTTCGCCTGTGATCTGCCAATGCACATAACCTGCCAGAGTGGTCAGGAAGTCGATTTCATTAACGTGTGATTCATTGTCTAAAATAGCCTGATACAAGTGGGAAATGCTCCAACGCAGAGGGATATTATAGACAAATAGTTCGGATAAAGCAGCCGCTGCGCGACCTGTATTGGTGTTTCTCCAAGTGCGGAAAGGCACGAGGATTTCTTCTTTTTTGTTGAATGGCATATAACCATGCATCATAGCGCTGACACCGATGGCAGCCAGAGTCTCGATCTCTATGCCGTATGCATTCTTTACGTTAGTACGAAGATCGGCATAGCAATCTTGCAGCCCTGACCAGATGGCTTCAATGCTATACGTCCAAAGTCCGTCAACTAACTGGTTTTCCCAAGTGTGGCTACCTTGAGCAATAGGCTTGTTTTCCTGGTCGATCAAGACAGCTTTTATTCGTGTAGAACCGAGTTCTATACCAAGAATTGCTTTACCTGCCTCGATGGTTGATTTTGCATCTAATTTCATGTTGAAATCAATATTTTAAGGTATAACGATCATTATAAAAAAATCAAGTTTCGCAAAAACTTAACGAAATAATTAAGCCATGCGAAACTTGAATAATTGTTTTTAGCAAAGTGCTTTATTCAACATGTAATAAACTTCGTTCATGCGCAGTTCTTTCTTGAAGCAGCTGATCGTAGTATCCTTGTTGATATGTACCATTTCGATACCTGCGATTTCAGCATAATCTTCCCAATATTCTGCTGTCAGGTCGTAAGAGAAGCAAGAGTGGTGAGTTCCACCAGCCAGAATCCATGCACCTGCACCTACTTCAAGGTTTGGCATCGGAATCCAGAGAGCAGAAGCAACCGGCAACTTAGGCAGCGGTTTCGGCTCGATACATTCTACGTCGTTCACGATCAGACGGAAACGGTTACCCATATCTACAATAGTAGCAGTGCAGCCTGTACCTACTTTTGAAGTGAAGACCAAACGTGCAGTCTGACTCTTGCGGATACCTATACCGAGGAAATGTACTTCCAGGCGAGGTTTGTTGGCTGCGATAAGCGGACAGATTTCCAACATGTGTGACTGAAGGATAGAGCTGTTTGCACCATCGAAGTTCAGTGTGTAATCTTCCAGGAATGAACAGCCTTTTGGAAGACCCTGATTCATTACCCATACAGTGCGGTACAGAGCAGCCGATTTCCAGTCACCTTCAGCACCGAATCCGTAACCTTCCGCCATCAGACGTTGTGAAGCAAGACCCGGGATTTGATCGAAACCATTGTATTCAATGTCGCCCAAATCGTCGAAGTTGGTAGTAAATCCTTTGGCACCTTTTGCTTTCAGGATAGCGCGTATAGCCAGTTCAGCCTTGGCAGCATTCCATACTTTCTGGTAAGCTTCAGTTGATTTATCTTCCAGAGAAGCATCGTGATCGTATTCCTTGAAGTAAGTAGCTACCAATGCATCTACCTCTTCATTTTTGATATCCTTGTGATATTCCATCAATTCGCTTACCGGACAGTAATCTACGTGGTAACCCATACGTTGTTCAGCTTCCACTTTATCACCATCGGTTACAGCTACGTTGTTCATCTGATCGCCGAAACGGATAATCAGCATATCCTGTGAATCTGCCCAACCGGCACAAACACGCATCCAAACGGCAATCTTATGCAAAGTCTCTTCCTCTTTCCAGTAACCTACCACTACTTTACGACGGATACGCATACGGGTGCAGATATGTCCGAATTCGCGGTCACCGTGAGCAGACTGGTTCAGGTTCATGAAATCCATGTCCATTGTATCCCAAGGAATTTCCTTGTTGAATTGAGTATGCAGGTGTAACAAAGGCTTCTTCAACTGTTGCAAGCCGTGAATCCACATTTTAGCAGGAGAGAACGTATGCATCCAAGTGATAACACCGACACACTTTTCGTCATTATTGGCTGCTTTGAAAACAGCTTCCACTTCTTTAGAAGAATTAGCTGTTCCTTTGTATACCACCTTTACAGGAAGTTTACCGGATTCGTTCAATCCGTTAACCATTTCATTAGAGTGTGCGTCTACTGCGATTACTGCGTCACCTCCGTACAAAAGCTGTGCTCCTGTTACGAACCATACTTCATATTGATTAAATGCGTTCATAATGTTATTGCTTTAATTGTTATTGTTCTAATTTTTAATCTTTAATTATTTCTGTCCGTAATAAGCATTCGGACCATGCTTGCGGCTGAAATGTTTTTCTATCAGCAGCGGATTCATTGTTAAATTGGGATTCACCGCATAAGCGATACTTGCCATTTTAGCTACCTGTTCCATAACCACAGCATTGTGTACGGCATCATACGCGTCTTTTCCCCAAGAGAAAGGACCATGATTTTTCACCAATACTCCCGGTGTATGTACAGGGTTCAAGCCTTCAAAACGTTTCACTATCACATTACCGGTTTCCAGCTCGTAAGCACCTTTCACTTCCGCTTCTGTCATATCCGCTGTGCAGGGAATGGCATCATGGAAATAATCTGCATGAGTGGTTCCGATATTCGGAATGTCACATCCGGCTTGTGCCCAGGCTGTAGCATAGGTAGAGTGCGTATGTACCACTCCTCCGATCTCCGGAAATGCTTTGTAAAGTACTACGTGAGTAGGAGTATCCGAGGATGGCTTCAGCCGTCCTTCAACGACCTTGCCATCCAGATCCACTACTACCATATCTTCGGCTTTCATATCATCATAACTTACACCACTGGGTTTGATTACTACCAATCCGCTTTCACGGTCGATGGCAGAAACATTTCCCCAAGTAAAGATGACTAATCCATGCTTTACCAATTCGAGATTGGCATGAAATACTTTTTCTTTTAGTTCTTCCAGCATAATGATTATAATTTAAATTTCGGGTCCTTGCGGTAAGCCTTGCTATTGAACTTATATAAGGCAGCACCACGTTTCGAACCCAGTTTGTCAATTTTATCAGTCTTTTCTATATAATCCATTTCAGCTACTCTTTTACGGAAATTCCGTTTATCCATTGTTTCACCGTAAATGGCTTCATATAAACTTTGTAATTGGGATAATGTAAATAGCTTCGGCAATAGATTGAAACCGATGGGCTCTACAGATGCTTTCTGTTTCATCAGTTCCCGTGCTTTTTCTACCATTTCAGGATGGTCGAAGATAAGCGGGGGAAGTTCATTTATATTCACCCAGTAAGCATTGTGTTTCTGAACCTGTTTCCGGTCATACTCATTGATGTTAATCAATGCATAATAAGCCACGGAGATAACCCGTTCACCCGGATCGCGATCGATAGCTCCAAAAGCTCCTACCTGTTCCATGTAAACGTTTTCCAGTCCGGTAAGCTCATGCAATACACGTTTAGCGGCATCATCCACACTTTCATTGTTTTGTACAAATCCTCCCATCAGTGACCATTCACCCATTGCCGGCTCGAAGTTTCTCTTTAACAATAACAGGCTGATTTCCCCTTCGTAGAAACCGAAAATGATACAGTCTATGCCGACATAGAAGGCCGGATTCGAGCTATAATAAATCTTTTCCCGCCCCTTTTCCAAAGAGGGGGAATTAGAGGTTATCATTGGCTCTTGTGAATTATCTTTATCCATTTAGATTGTGATTTTAGTTATAATAAAACAGTCTTTCCGTAGATAAGACTATTTTCAGGCTTCTCTTTCAACCCTTCCCTAAGAGGAGGGTTGAAAGAGAAGCTTATTTTTACCAGAAATACCAGTAGAAAGCAGCAGTAATGGCCAGAATAATTACCGTATGAATAATATCCCAGTGATTCCAGCTTGCACGTGTAGCGGCTTTTTGTTCCTTAGTAGCCGTACCGAATACTAGTCCCTGAATCTTTTCTGCAGTTGGAGCTTCTGTTGCCAGACTGACTACGATTACTACAATAATACAGAACAGGAACATCCATCCACAGAAGAATAACCAGTTCATGTCATAGAACAAATATTTGAATGTAGAATCAGCTACTTCACCTGCGTTGCTATAATATACTTTTGCGCCGAGGCGGGTCAACCCGATTACCATGCCGGAGATCAATCCCCACATACCACCCTGGGCGGAAGTACGTTTCCAGCAGATCCCCAGTAAGAAAGCGGCAGCGATACCTGGTGCCAATACAGACTGAACATCCTGCAAGTAAGTATAAAGTACATCACCTACACTACGCATGATAGGAATCCAAAGAATACCTAAAACAACGATTACAATTGTTGCAATCTGACCGATACCCACCAGCTTCTTTTCCGGAGTTTCCGGTTTGAAACGTTTGTAAAAGTCGATAGTAAACAACATGGCTGATGAGTTAAACAGAGATGCAAGGGAACTCATCAAAGCGGCAAGAATACCACATACTACCAAACCTTTCACGCCCGCAGGAAGTAATTTGGCTACTAATGTCGGGAAGGCGGCATCAGCATTTGCTGTTCCGTTAGCCAGCATCGGTAAGAAACCTTCACCACCGGCACCGATATATTTTTGATGTAATGCAAATGCAATCATACCAGGAATCAAGAAAAGGAATACGGGTAGCAGTTTCAGATAAGCACCGAAAATAGTACCACGACGAGCTTCCATTTCATTTTTACCTGAAAGTACACGTTGTACGATGAACTGGTCGGTACACCAGTACCAGAAACCGATAATAGCCGAACCGATCAAAGCACCCAACCAAGGGAAGTTTGCATCATCGTTGCTACGAATCAGGTTAGTCATTGTATCACCGTAATCATTTACAGTAACAGCACCGCAGACTCTCATCATTTCGTCCCATCCACCTAATTCTTTGAAACCGAGCACTAGAATTATTAATGATCCTAGCAGTAGGATAGGGGTTTGAAGAACAGAAGTGTAAAGAACTGATTTCATACCACCGAAGATAGTATAAAGCGCAGTTAACACTACCAGACCGATAGCTGCAATCCAGAAGAAATCAATTCCCCAAAGCTCTTTGATACCGAATACTTGTTGGAATACGAGGCCACCGGCATAAACAGTTACGGCTACTTTGGTCAATACATAACTTACAAGAGAAATAACAGATAAAATAGTACGTGATTGAGGATTATAACGACGCTCCAGGAATTCCGGCATTGTATATACCATGCTTCGTGTATAGAAAGGAACGAATACCCATCCCAAAATCAAGATCATCCATCCCTGGATTTCCCAGTGTGCCATAGCCATACCACTGGATGCTCCGGCTCCTGCCAGTCCGATCAAATGTTCCGAACCAATGTTTGATGCAAAGATAGAGGCACCGATTGCAAGCCATGTTGCGTCGCGTCCACCCAAAAAATAATCCGCCGAGTCATTTTGTTTTTGTCTGACTACCCAAACAATAATACCGATCAGAGCCAGAAAAAAGACTCCGATTACTAGCCAATCTAATGCTTCCACAATAAATATGATTTATAAGTTAATATTATTTCTCTACAGAGAATTTGAAAATACATTCGCTATTATAAGTTTGTCCTGGTTCCAGTACAACAGACGGCCAGTCTGCCTTGTTAGGACTGTCAGGATAGTGTTGTGTCTCCAGACAAACAGAAGCACGCTGGTTATAAACGATACCTTTTTTGCCGGTTACCGTTCCATCGAGGAAGTTACCGGTATAAACCTGTATACCCGGTTCGTTGGTATATACTTCCAGAGTGATGCCGCTTTCAGGTGAAGTTAGTTTGGCTGCTACTTGAGAAAGATCTCCCTTAGTGTTGAGCACCCAGTTGTGGTCATACCCTTTTCCGTTCTTCAGTTGAACGAAATCATAATTGTTGATCTCTTTACCTACCGCTTTCGGAGTGGTGAAGTCCATCGGAGTGTCTTTTACCGGAGCGATTTCGCCTGTAGTCATAAAAGTACTGTCTACCGGAGTATAATAGTCTGCGTTCACATACAGTATGTTGTCAGTTGAAGCTTTTGACGGATCACCAGCCAGGTTGAAGTAAGAATGGTTGGTCATATTGATGATCGTCTTTTTATCGGTAGTTGCGCTATATTTGATGTCGATAGCGTTGTCTTCAGTTAGTTTATAGGTCACTTTAGCTGTTACATTCCCCGGGAAGTTTTCGTCTCCGTCCGGTGAGACAAGTGTCAGTTCCAACGTTGTCGGATCAATCAGATTAGCTTCATAAACTTTGTATTGCCAACCTTTCGGACCTCCATGCAGGCAGTGGCCGAAATTGTTTTGCGGCAGTTGGATGGTATCACCGTCCAATGCGAAACGTCCCTGGTTGATACGGTTTGCATAGCGTCCGATAGAAGCACCAAAGTCGCTGGGTACATTAATATAGTCAGCAATGCTGTCAAAACCTAAAACTACATCCTGCATCTTACCGTTCTTATCGGGTACCATGACAGACACGATACGTCCTCCGAAGTTAGTGATGCATACTTCCATACCTGCCTTGTTCTTTAAGGTATAAAGAGCTGTTTGGGCATTGTTCACTTCTGTTTGAAATTTTACCGGGTCGAGACCGGACAAGGTCAGCTCGGAAGCCGGCTTGTTATTGCACGCAGCCAGCATCAGCGCGGCAAATCCTGCAAGTAGAAAATGTTTTTTCATGGTTTTATTTTTAATGTAAATGAGATGCTTATCTTATTTTGGGTGTAAAAGTAACACTTTCGTTTGGTGTATCAAATACACTCTTATATGTTGTGCAGCATAAATGGTGTATTTTATGATTTTCCATACACCTTATTATATATATAAATGTACGCTTTCCATCCGTTTGTTTTTCATATAATAGAGCGTGCAAATAGGTGCTTTTTAATCTGGTTTCGTATTATAAATATCAGATGCGGATGGAAAATTGTGCAAATGAATGGAATTTGATCCTTTTTGACCGATAAACACCTATTAATGATAAATTTGGGTACGGAGAAAATAGAGAATCTGATTATCTTTGCATTTTAACTATATATAATTTTTTATTGAGAACCATGAGAAGATACGCAAATTTATTGGCAGTATTAGCCTTGTCTACTAACCTTGCCCTTCATGCGCAAACCAATGAGTTGGTGATACAGACGAAGAAGCTGGGTGCAGAAATCCAACCTACTATGTATGGACTCTTTTTTGAGGACATCAACTACGCTGCCGACGGCGGACTTTATGCCGAACTGGTGAAGAATCGTTCCTTTGAGTTTCCACAACACCTGATGGGATGGAAAACGTATGGAAAAGTGTCATTAATGAACGATGGTCCTTTTGAGCGTAATCCGCATTATGTGCGCCTTTCCGACCCCGGACACGCACATAAGCATACCGGATTGGATAACGAAGGTTTCTTCGGCATCGGTGTCAAGAAGGGAGAGGAATATCGTTTCTCTGTTTGGGCGCGTTTGCCGCAAGGAAGTACGAAAGAAACATTGAGAATCGAACTTGTAGATACCCAATCAATGGGCGAACGTCAGGCACTTGTTGCAGGGAATCTTACGATTGATTCTAAGGACTGGAAAAAATACCAGATGATCTTGAAGCCCGGCAGTACTCATCCGAAATCCGTACTCCGTATTTTCCTTACCTCCAAAGGAACAGTAGATTTGGAGCACGTCTCCCTTTTTCCGGTTGATACCTGGAAAGGACATGAAAATGGGCTTCGTAAAGATTTGGCACAAGCATTGGCGGATATTCATCCCGGAGTCTTCCGCTTTCCCGGTGGTTGCATCGTAGAAGGTACCGACTTGGAAACTCGTTACGACTGGAAAAAATCAGTTGGCCCGGTAGAAAACCGTCCCTTAAATGAAAATCGTTGGCAGTATACTTTTACTCACCGATTCTTCCCTGATTATTATCAAAGCTATGGATTGGGATTCTACGAATATTTCCTGCTGTCTGAAGAAATGGGTGCGGCACCTCTGCCGATTCTGAATTGCGGACTTTCCTGCCAATATCAGAATAATGATCCGAAAGCTCACGTAGCAGTTTGTGATTTGGATAACTATATTCAGGATGCACTCGACCTGATTGAGTTTGCTAATGGAGACGTGAATACTACGTGGGGAAAAGTACGTGCCGATATGGGACATCCTGCTCCGTTTAACCTGAAGTTTATCGGTATCGGTAACGAACAATGGGGGAAAGAATATCCCGAACGTCTCGAACCGTTTATCAAAGCCATTCGTAAAGCTCACCCGGAAATCAAAATAGTAGGTAGCTCCGGTCCGAATTCCGAAGGAAAAGATTTTGATTATCTGTGGCCTGAAATGAAACGCCTGAAAGTTGATTTGGTGGACGAACATTTCTATCGTCCTGAAAGCTGGTTTCTGGCTCAAGGCGCCCGCTATGACAACTATGACCGTAAAGGTCCGAAAGTATTTGCCGGTGAATATGCCTGCCATGGAAAAGGAAAGAAATGGAATCATTACCATGCTGCTTTGCTAGAGGCTGCTTTTATGACCGGATTGGAACGTAATGCTGACATCGTTCACATGGCTACCTATGCTCCGCTTTTCGCTCATGTGGAAGGATGGCAATGGCGTCCTGATATGATTTGGTTCGATAACCTGAACTCTGTGCGTACCACTAGCTATTATGTACAACAACTGTATGCGCAGAATAAAGGAACAAATGTGCTTCCCCTTACCATGAATAAGAAAAATGTAACGGGAGCCGAAGGGCAGAACGGACTCTTTGCCAGTGCTGTTTACGATAAGGATAAGAATGAACTGATTGTAAAGGTTGCCAATACCTCCGCCACAGCTCAACCGATTTCCTTGAATTTTGAAGGATTGAAGAAACAAGATGTACTGTCTAATGGTCGTTGTATCAAACTTCGTTCGCTTGATTTGGATAAGGATAATACACTTGAACAACCTTTTGCCATCGTTCCGCAGGAAACTCCGGTATCTATTGAAGGCAATGTGTTTACTACCGAATTGGAACCCACTACGTTTGCAGTATATAAATTTACGAAGAAATAAGTAGAACTAATTAGATGTTATTAGATCAATAGGTTTTAGATTTTTGTTAATTGTAAAAAGTAAGGGCGGCTTCCATCACGGAAGCCGCCCTTCTTGATGTATAGTTATGTTATGATCATAATAACTTTTCAGGATGAGTTAGTTCTTCTACTAGCTCATATACAGTAGTACAAGGTTTGTGAGCTGCATAATCTGTTCCCGAAAATGATTCTCTTAAGCGTTGAGCATGTTTGATAGCTAATGATTCATCTCCTATACGTTGTAATATGTCGAAAGTTTCCGGTGATTTCTTTTTATATCGGTAGTTTGAATCATTTGTTCTATTTTGGATTTCCCTTTCTATTTTCTCAATGTATTGAGAACGGGATATGCCAGTATCCAAATATTGAAAATGTAGATAATACCAAAGTTCGAATGACTCATTAGACCATGCGCAAAGAATATGATTCTTTTTTGCAAGCTGTATGGCGTTATTGAAATCATTAAAGTCATCTTTATCAAAAACAGCCCATACCCTGTCAAACTCTTTATTTGATTTATCACGAATAGCTATGGTTTCTTTGATAAGACTGACTGTACCTTGTCCCTTACCTTCAATTGTAACTTCACGGATATCCGAATAACGGTCTTTTATTAAAGCCTTGAAATAGTTAGGTTCAGTTCTTTCACCTTCACATACGATAAGGAAACTAACAGATACATTGCGTATTGCTACTTTTCTTCTTTTATCCAGTTTTGCCTGTCTTTGTTCTCTTTTTATTTCCTCAAACCGATGTTTCGGCAGCAGTCTACTCATTGTGTATTAATCTTTAATATATGGAATTGCGCCATAACGTCCGTTGATATAATCTTTTTCAAAACTACGGTCTTTCCGAATTTTGTTTCCTTCCGGTTCTCTGAATTCTGCTAATGAATAGAGGTCGGTAGCTTCCGAATGATCTTTTTCCGTAAACCAAATCTGATCCCTACGGAATGTCTTTACATTCAGTAAATTAGTGTCGTGGGTAGCAAATATTAATTGAGCTCCCTTGGGATTTGTTTTGGGGTTATTAAAAAGTTTAATAATATGTTGAGTTAGCAGTGGGTGAAGCTTCGAATCGAGTTCGTCTACAACCAGTAGATCCCCTAACATCAATTGACTAATAACTAAGGCGGCCAAATCGAATAGTTTGTTAGTACCCGATGACTCATGTTCTTTCATGGAGAAGCGGGTTTCTCCAATGACTTCTCCCTGTTCATTATACAAATTATGTATGGTGTATGCTTTGATTTCTTTAGCCAACTTTTCATCTTCAGGAAGTTCAAATCTGTTAAACCCTACATTCATAGATTTCAAGAAGTCTTGAATCTCTTGTTGAAAGCTAAGATCCGGATTTTCAATATTACACATATCATTTGTAAATCCAGACCAAGATTCATGGTTAATGCCTGATATTATCCAAAAATTATCAATTTTGTAAATGATTTTTTTTGCAATTTCACCATTAAAAGAATCAATTGTCGATAAAAATAGTCCATTGTCACGTACCTTTTCTTCTAAACCTTTACCTTCATTATAATCGTCAGCTATTCCGATTCCTTCTTCCGTACGAACAAATAAGCATTTTTCCTTTTTCGCTTTTCCCTCTTTTGTATATAGCCATTCTTCATAAACTTTTTGATTATTTGCTGTGAAACCATATCTATATGCTACGTTATCTAGTAATAGTTCAATTTCAAAAAATGATGGTTCTTTGGCTGTTTCTTGATTTAATAAGAAAGGGGAAATTTTTAATTTGTCTGTAGAGTTTAATTTAGAAGAAGAATTGATAATCTTTTTAAATCTACCAATTGCCTTCAATAAATTACTTTTTCCACTTGAGTTAGCTCCATAAATAACAGCTGATGGAAGTAGTCTATATCCTTCTTTCTCTATAACAGATTCATTCAATTCCTTAATAGCGGTAGCTTCCATGCTCAAAACCTTTTTGTCTTTGAACGAACGATAGTTGCCTACTGTAAAATTGATTATCATATTGTTTTTATATTAAGTTGTCTATTCTATAGAACATGACAAAGATACGAATAGTTTTAGATAATTCTCTTAAAATGAGAGAAATTCTCATTTTAAGAGAGTAGAGTTGAGGTTGTGTGTTATTATGCCGTGTAAAAAGTAAGGGCGGCTTCCATCACGGAAGCCGCCCTTCTTATTTATTTAATTTCGAATAAATTCTTATTCCAGTCTACGAGAACCGTCACCGATTACTACGTCATACACTTTCGGGCTTCTGCCGAATTTAGCTTTGAAAGCAGCTTTTGTTTTTTCAACGAAGTTATCGTACAACTCATCCTTAACAAGGTTGATAGTACAACCACCGAAGCCGCCACCCATAACGCGTGAACCGGTTACACCGTACTCTTTAGCGCAGTCATTCAGGAAGTCGAGTTCTTCGCAGCTTACTTCGTACAACTTGCTCATGCCGTGATGAGTTTCGTACATCTTCTTACCTACAGTTTCGTAATCATCCTTTTCCAATGCCTCGCAAACATCGAGTACACGTTGGATTTCTTCGATTACATATTCTGCACGCATATAGTCTTCAGCGCTGATATCAGCTTTCGCTTCTTCTAGCATAGCCATTGTACAGTCGCGCAGGAATTCTACGTGCGGATGTTTTTTCTGGATAGCGGCAACAGCAGCTTCACAGCTTTGGCGACGCTTGTTATAAGCAGAAGAAGCCAATTCGTGTTTCACAACTGAATCCATCAGAACCAGACGATAACCTTCCGGATGGAATGGGAAATACTGATACTCCAGTGAACGGCAATCCAGACGGATCAAGCTACCAGCTTTACCGAATACGGAAGCAAACTGGTCCATAATACCGCAGTTCACACCACAGTAATTATGTTCTGTAGCCTGGCCAACTTTAGCCAATTCAAATTTATCTATTTTGTTTTCACCGAACAGTTCGTTCAGTGCGAAAGCATACGTACTTTCCAAAGCGGCAGAAGAAGACATACCTGCACCCAGAGGCACATCACCTGCGAAAGCAGTATTGAATCCCTTCACGTCAACGCCACGTTTAATCATTTCACGGCATACACCGAAAATATATCTTGCCCAGCTGGCACGTGGAGCATCCTCTTCGTTCAGGCCAAATTCTACATAGTCTTTCAAGTCGATAGAGTAAGCTCTAACCTTGTCAGTACCGTTCGGTTTGATTTCAGCAATCATGCCTTTGTCTACGGCTCCCGGAAATACGAATCCACCATTGTAGTCAGTGTGTTCACCGATCAGGTTGATACGGCCCGGAGAAGCATATAAAAATCCAGTAGTTCCGTCAAAGTGTTTAATGAATCGACTTCTTACGTATTCTGTATCCATGATATTTATATATTTTAAAGGTGAATAAATTGAATTCTATTCTATGGTGATTATTCCACAGGAATATCCTTATTTACATTCTTGCAACCTACCAGGCCGTAGAACAACAGGTAAGCAAGTGCCGCGATGATAACCCAGTAGCTAGGCATGAAACCAGCGATGTCAGCCACCCAACCCTGGATAACGGGCAGGATACCTCCACCACAAACCAATACCATAAACAGACCGGAAGCAGCAGCCAAATATTTTCCTAATCCTTCTACTGCAAGGTTGAAAATACCACCCCACATGATAGAAGTACAAAGACCTACTAATACCAAATACATAGCGTTGATAGGTACTTCTGCAAAACCGAATGACAAACCGCCGGTAGCACTCTGTTGAAGTACAGGCAGGTTAACCAATGTTCCGGTAGAAGAGAAGATAGCAAGGAATACTAAAATCAAACCCAGTGCAGATGTAAACGTAAGCATCGCTTTACTGGAAATTTTAGCACCGAGTGATGCGCCGGCCAGACGGCCGATCAACATTAAGAACCAATAAGTTCCTACCACGAAACCTGAAATCGTAGAAGCGATACCTGCTCCGCCTTTTTCTACAGGGTCTGTCAGGAATAGATTCAAAGTACCCGGTACACCTACTTCAATACCTACATATACAAAAATTGCGATAGCTCCCAAGATGAAATGACGGAACTTTAAAGCACCCTTCATCAATTTGCCGATAGGTTCTGTTGCGGCATTGGCGTTAGGTTCGGGGATTTGTACAAACAGAAGTACGAAGAAAGCAAAAGCGAACACAGCCATAGCAGTGTACATCACAGGAAATATCTGTGAAATAGTTGCTTTTTCGATAGAACCGGCGATCAGGATACCTACAAACATCGGAGTAATGGTAGCCATTACAGAGTTGAAAGATCCACCTACCTGGATAAGCTGGTTACCTTTGTTACCTTCACCACCCAGTTTGTTCAACATCGGGTTTACAACTGTGTTAAGCAAACACATGGAGAAACCAGCTACGAATGCACCAATCAAATAAACGGCAAATGCCATTTCCGGGCTGGAATGACCGGATAAGAATTGGATACCTACGCCAATGAAACCGATAGCTACTGCGATAAGTGCTGTTTTCTTATAGCCCACGCGTTGCAACAGGATACCGCTCGGAATACCCATTACTGCATAAGCAATAAAGTTTCCGAAATTTCCCAGCATACCTAACGCGTTTGATACGTCGAACTGGTTTTTCAACACGATACCCATAGGAGCAGCGAGGTTGGTAACAAATGAAATCATACCGAAAAGGAAAATCATCGTAATGATTGCAATGATTTTACCGTTCTTTTTTTCTTGTGTCATGGTTCAAAAAAAATGTTAGTTTATAAAATTAGGTTAGTTATTTTTCAAATCTTATTCTTCTACCGTAAATTTGTAGACAGTGATCTGTTGGTATTCATCACCCGGCAGCAAAGTAGCCGATGGGAAATGAGGTTTGTTCGGAGTATCCGGGAAACACTGTGCTTCAAAGCAGATAGCGCTTCTGGCAGGGAATGTAGCTCCGTGTGCACCTTCAAATCCATTGAGCCAGTTGCCCGTATAGAGTTGTACACCCGCTTCGGTGGTATATACTTCCATGATACGTCCGCTTTCCGGGTCCTTGCAAGTGGCAGCCAGGTCGAGCGAACCGCTTTCCATCTTGTTCAGTACATAACAGTGGTCATATCCTGCACCGAAAATCAGTTGCTGGAATTTGTCGTCGATACGTTCGCCTACAGTGTGCGGAGCACGGAAATCCATCGGAGTACCTTCTACTTTGGCAATTTCACCGGTAGGGATAGAAACTTCGTCGATAGGCGTATAGAAATCAGCGTTGATCGTAACGATGTGGTTGTTAACGGTAGGAGTAGGGTTGGAAATACCGGCGAGGTTGAAGAAACCGTGGTTAGTCAAGTTAACGACTGTAGCTTTGTCGGTGGTAGCGCGGTATTCGATAGTCAGTGCATTTACTTCATTTTCCAGGCGGTAAGTCATTTCCACTTCCAGATTGCCGGGGAATCCCTCTTCGCCGTCAGCAGAAACATAGTTGAATTGCACTGTGCTCTCATCAATCTGGACAGCATCCCAAACACGGGCGTGGAAACCGGTAGGTCCACCATGCAGAGAGTTAGGTCCGTTGTTAATCGTGAGTTCATGTTCTTCGCCGAACAAGGTGAATTTTCCTTTCGCGATACGGTTGCCGTAGCGTCCGATAGTAGTGCTTAGGAAAGGTTCCGGGCTGTTGATGACGTGGTCGATGCTGTCGTGTCCGAGGATTACATTAGCATACTTACCGTTTTTGTCCGGTACCATGATAGAAAGAATGGCGCATCCGTAATTGGTTACAGCTACTTCCATTCCCTTTGTGTTTTTGAGGATAAATAAATCAGTTTTCTTATCATTTATATCCTTTTGGAAATCTTTCCGGCTGAGCCCTGATAGATTCCCTTCTGTTGGGAATGTGTTATTCATGTCTGGTATTATTAAAAATTTCCTGCAAATAAAGGGAAATTCTTTCTTACTCACAAATTATTCCGACTAAATATGACAGGTGCTTTAGGAAAGTTTAGCTTTATTACTTCATCTTCTTTGGATGCAAGGACAAAAGATGATTTCTTAAATGAATTTTCATCCTCCTTTTCTTAAAAACTGAACTATTTTTTGTATGTTTGTTCCCGGATTGTAACAATCCGAGCGAATTTAATCTAAGTTTATAACAAGAAAAACAAAAATGTATCCATTAAAATTCGAACCTATTCTGAAGCAGACGCTTTGGGGGGGCGACAAAATTATTCCGTTCAAGCATTTGAATTCAGACTTGAAAGGAGTAGGAGAAAGCTGGGAGATTTCCGGTGTTGAGAACAATGAATCCGTAGTGGCTAATGGCCCGGATAAAGGTTTAACCTTGGCCGATATGGTAAGAAAGTATCGTGAGGAACTGGTTGGTGAAGCGAATTATGCCCGTTTCGGCAATAAATTCCCACTGCTCATTAAGTTCATCGACGCCAAACAGGATTTGTCAATCCAGGTACACCCAACAGATGAGTTGGCGAAGAAACGCCACAATTCAATGGGAAAAACCGAGATGTGGTATGTGGTAGATGCCGACAAAGGAGCTAAATTGCGTTCAGGATTCTCTGAACAGATTACCCCGAAAGAATATAAAGAACGCGTGTTGAACAATACGATTACCGACGTATTGCAGGAATATGAAATTCATCCGGGTGATGTATTCTTCCTTCCTGCCGGACGCGTGCACAGCATCGGGGCAGGTTCTTTCATCGCCGAGATTCAGCAAACTTCTGATATAACTTATCGTATCTACGATTTCAACCGTAAAGATGCGAATGGTAAAACCCGTGAACTTCACACCGATTTAGCCCGTGAAGCCATCAACTACGAAGTGTTGGATGACTATCGTACTAAATACGAACCACTGAAGGACGAACCGGTAGAACTGGTTGCCTGCACCTACTTCACGACTTCTCTGTATGACATGACTGAAGAAATCAGTTGCGACTATTCCGAACTCGATTCATTCGTGATCTTTATCTGTATGGAAGGATCCTGCAAGATGAGAGACAATGAAGGCAATGAACTGACTGTCAGTGCAGGAGAATCTATCCTGTTGCCTGCTACCACGCAAGATGTCACTATCACTCCCGAAGGAGGAAGTGTGAAATTGCTGGAAACATACGTATAAGATAATAGCGTACAAAATGAAGGTCATCCGACTTTGTTTCATCCTCATGATGGGCAAAGCCGGATGACTTTTTTTATTACTAATAGAATAAAAACGGCAAAAAACTCTTTAACTATATTTATTAAAAAGTTTATCTGGAACACACAAAAAGATTCGTTCTTTTGCCGCTAGCCAAATGGCATAATATATAAAATAACTAGTGATGTAATGAGGAACAAAAATGGATTTAGCCGATGTGCAGAGTTCTACATCGGCCGTTTGCGAAAGGAGGGACGCTATTCTACGGCGCATGTCTACAAGAATGCTCTCTTCTCTTTCAGCAAGTTTTGCGGCACGCTCAATGTGTCGTTCAGGCAAGTCACCCGGGGAAGTTTACGACGCTACGGGCAGTATCTTTACGAGTGTGGCTTGAAGCCCAACACGATTTCTACGTATATGCGTATGCTTCGTAGTATTTATAATCGGGGAGTGGAAGCGGGCATTGCGCTTTATGTGCCGCGACTGTTTCATGATGTTTATACGGGTGTCGATGTTCGCCAGAAGAAGGCCCTGCCTGCTGTCGAATTGCATAAGCTTCTGTATGAGGATCCCAAGTCGGAGCGTTTGCGTCGTACGCAAGCTATTGCTGCCCTGATGTTTCAGTTCTGTGGAATGTCGTTTGCTGATTTAGCTCATCTGGAGAAATCAGCTTTGGAACAGAATGTGTTGCGATACAACCGTATCAAAACTAAAACCCCGATGAGTGTGGAAGTACTTGATACAGCCAGGGAAATGATTAACCAGCTTCGCAATAGGGAAGATGCACAACCCGATTGTCCGGATTATCTGTTTGACATTCTTAGCGGCGATCAAAAGCGTCTGGATGAAAGAGGGTACCGGGAATATCAGTCCGCTCTCCGCCAATTCAATAATCGTTTGAAGGACTTGGCAAGAGCCTTGCATTTGCAATCTCCCGTCACTTCCTACACACTTCGCCATTCTTGGGCAACGACAGCGAAGTATCGGGGAGTACCTATTGAAATGATTAGTGAATCATTGGGCCATAAATCTATAAAAACCACACAAATCTATTTGAAAGGCTTTGGACTTAAAGAACGTACAGAGGTAAATAAAGGGAATTTATCTTACATTAAAAACTGTTGTGTAGGCAGGATGAAAAGTGCAAAGTATTAGTATTCAGAACTAAAGTGTGTGTTACTTCTTAGGTAACGGAACTTAAATTTGACGCAAAGATAGACAAAAACATAAATAGTAAGCAAATATTCTTCCACTTTTTTTCGTTTTATCTGAAATATAGGAAAAAAACTATCCGAACATGAAATAACTTTATTTTCATGTTCTAAACTTTTTATTGCCTAATCTCTGGATTTTTCCTGTTGAGTATTAGGCAGTTCCTTTCTTGTGCCCTATTCCTATATGTGATTTCCATTTTTATAGAGACGCGCGCCTTGTGTGTGTATTGTCCGTTACCTAAGAAGTAACGGAAACTTAAGGGGTAAAAAAGTATGATTCTAACGAAAGAAACTTTAAGTGCTGGGCCTAAAATTGGGACAGGGGAAGGCGTAGCACACTCTAAACGCTGGTATGTCGCTCTGGTTCGTATGCATCATGAGAAGAAGGTAGCCGAACGTTTAGACAAAATGGGGATTGAAAATTTTGTACCGGTCCAGCAAGAAGTACATCAATGGAGCGACCGCCGTAAAGTGGTTGAATCCGTGCTGCTTCCCATGATGGTTTTTGTACATGCTGATCCTAAAGAACGCAAAGAGGTTCTTTCCTTTTCTACCGTTAGTCGTTATATGGTAATGCGCGGTGAGAGCAGTCCGACTATCATTCCTGATGAACAAATGGCCCGTTTCCGTTTTATGCTCGACTATTCCGAAGAGGCAATCTGTATGAATAGCGCTCCTTTGGCACGTGGTGAAAAAGTACGTGTTGTCAAAGGTCCTTTGACTGGTCTTGTAGGAGAACTTGTCACGGTGGATGGCAGGAGTAAGATTGCTGTCCGGTTGAATATGCTGGGGTGTGCTTGTGCGGATATGCCGGTTGGGTATGTGGAAAAGATTGAAAATCAAGTTGCTGTATAAAAATGAATTATTGCATCAACTAAATGGGGCTTAATATTAAACTTTATTCATGAAATAATTATTCGAATGAATTATATATTTATAATCTTAGCTTTTGTTATTTCTGTCTGTATAGCGTTATTTGTCATACCTCGCATATTACTAATTTCTCTTCGTAAGAGATTATTTGATATACCAGATAAACGTAAAATCCATACATGTGCCATTCCACGTTTGGGGGGAGTTTCTTTTTTCCCAACGATATTATTTTCTTGTTGTTTGGTATTGGCATTCCGTACTATAACAGGATATTATATTTCAGATTTACATGCAACTTGTTTTTTATTGGAATGTTTGTTTTTAGTCTGTGGGTTGACTCTTTTATATTTGACAGGAATTACAGATGACCTTATTGGAGTGCGTTATCGCCAAAAGTTTGTGATACAAATTCTCTGTGCTTGTTTTTTTTCTATCGCAGAGCTTTGGATAAATGACTTATATGGGTTATTGGGGATATATGCAATTCCAAATTGGATTGGTATTCCTTTTACTATATTGACCATTGTTTTCATTACTAATGCTATTAATTTAATAGATGGAATTGATGGATTAGCATCAGGATTGAGTAGTGTTGCGCTTTTGGTCTTTGGCCTTTTGTTTATAGAGAAAGGGCTGTGGATGTATAGTATGCTTGCGTTTAGTACCTTAGGTGTATTAGTTCCTTTCTTTTATTATAATGTTTTCGGTAATGCAGAACGGGCACGGAAAATATTTATGGGAGATACCGGCAGCTTAACTTTGGGGTATATACTAAGTTTTCTTGCTATCAAATATAGTCAGAACAATCCTGAGGTAATTTCTAATACCAAAGGTACTTTTCTTATAGCCTTTAGTACACTAATAATTCCAGCTTTTGATGTGATTCGTGTGGTAATGGTACGTTTGCGTAATGGAAAGAGCCCTTTTGAACCAGATAAGAATCATATTCATCATAAATTTTTGGCAATGGGATTTACACCCCGTAAAGCTATGATTATTATAATATTAATATCCTGTGCATTTAGTGCTGTAAATATTTTATTGATACCATGGGTGAATAATACTGTGATATTGATAGGAGATATTGTAGCCTGGATTGCTTTAAATCTTTGGTGGGATAAAGTGAGAGATAAGCGCACACATTTAAACAGATTATATTAAAATGAAAGGTATTGTTTTAGCCGGTGGATCTGGTACTCGTTTGTACCCTATTACCAAGGGAGTTACTAAGCAGCTTCTTCCCATATTTGATAAACCGATGATTTATTATCCCATTTCGGCTTTGATGCTTGCAGGTATTCGTGAGATTTTAATAATTTCTACTCCGTATGATCTTCCTGGTTTTCAACGATTATTAGGTGATGGTTCTGATTTCGGTGTCCGTTTTGAATATGCAGAACAACCTTCGCCTGATGGTCTTGCGCAAGCATTCATTATTGGAGAGGAATTTATTGGTGATGATTCGGTTTGCTTAGTACTAGGAGATAATATTTTTCATGGTCAGGGGCTGACTTATATACTAAAAGAAGCTGTACGCATGGCTGAAGAAGAAAACAAAGCTACTGTATTTGGCTATTGGGTATCAGATCCCGAACGTTATGGAGTTGCGGAATTTGATAAAAACGGTAATGTATTAGGATTGGAAGAAAAGCCTGTTCACCCAAAATCAAACTATGCTGTAGTGGGCCTTTATTTCTATCCCAATAAAGTGGTTAAAATAGCAAAGAATAGCAAGCCATCTGCACGTGGAGAATTGGAAATAACTACAGTAAACCAATGTTTCTTGGATACTAAAGAATTAAAAGTCCAACTTTTAGGACGTGGTTTTGCATGGCTTGATACTGGTACGCACGATTCTTTATCAGAGGCTAGTAATTTTATTGAAGTGATAGAAAAACGTCAGGGGTTAAAAATAGCTTGTTTAGAAGGAATTGCTTTTCGGAAAGGCTGGATTACTCCTGAAAAAATGATGGCATTGGCACAGCCGATGTTAAAGAATCAATACGGGAAATACTTGATGAATGTAATAGATGAATTAAAAGAGAAATAGAAAGATGAAGCGGAATATATTGATTACTGGTGGTGCAGGATTTATTGGAAGCCATGTTGTTCGCTTATTTGTGAATAAATATCCTGAGTATCATATTATAAATTTAGATAAGTTGACTTATGCTGGAAATTTAGCTAATTTGAAAGATATTGAAGGTCAGCCGAATTATACTTTTGTAAAAGCTGATATTTGTGACTTTGAGAGAATAATACAGCTTTTTAAACAGTATAATATTGATAGTGTGATACATTTGGCAGCAGAAAGCCATGTTGATCGTAGTATTAAAGATCCATTTATTTTTGCACAAACGAATGTGATGGGTACTCTTTCATTATTACAGGCAGCTAAGTTGGCTTGGGAAACTTCAGAAACGGGATATGATCATAAACTTTTTTATCATATTTCAACAGATGAAGTATATGGTGCATTAGATTTTGACGGAACATTCTTCACTGAACAAACAAAATATCAGCCACATAGTCCTTATTCTGCTAGCAAGGCTGGTAGTGATCATTTCGTACGTGCTTTTCATGATACATATGGAATGCCTGTTATTGTTACCAATTGCAGTAACAATTACGGGCCTTATCAATTTCCCGAAAAGCTTATACCTCTTTTTATTAATAATATCCGTCATGGTAAAGCCTTACCGGTTTATGGTAAGGGTGAGAATGTACGTGATTGGTTGTATGTAGTAGATCATGTACGTGCTATTGATACCATTTTTCATAAAGGAAAAATAGCTGAGACTTATAATATTGGTGGTTTCAATGAATGGACAAATATTGATTTAATTAAGGTTATCATTAAAACTGTAGATCGGTTATTGGGTAATCCGGACGGTACTTCCGAAAAGTTGATTACATATGTAGCTGACAGAAAAGGACATGATTTACGCTATGCTATTGATTCTAATAAGTTGAAAAAAGAATTAGGATGGGAACCGTCTTTGCAATTTGAGGAAGGTATTGAAAAAACTGTTCGCTGGTATTTGGAAAATAACGAATGGATGGAAAATATAGCGAGTGGAGAGTATAATAAGTATTATGAAAGTATGTACAAAATATAAAAGTTATGAATGTATCAGATTGTAGGTTGATTGATCTTCCAAAATTTTTGGATAAAAGAGGTAATCTCTCTTTTGCCGAGGAATTTAAGCATATTCCATTTAAAATAGAACGGACATATTGGATATACGATGTCCCTGGTGGAGAGAAACGTGGAGGCATGCATATAAAGAAAATCAGGAATTTATTATTGCACTTTCCGGTAGTTTTGATGTGCTCTTGGATGATGGTAAAGAGAGGAGAAAAATCCATTTGAATCGTTCATACTATGGATTGTACGTACCAAAGCAGATATGGAGACAGATGGATAATTTTTCTACTAATTCGTTAGCTTTAATATTATCTTCAACTCCATATGGAGAAAATGATTATATACGTGATTACGAAACTTTCAAAAATACTGCATTATGAGTAAAAATAGTACAGTCTATGACTGCACAATTATAGAGCTTGATAAGCATCACAGAGATGAAGGTAATATCACTGTGGTTGAAAATGTTAAAACTGTTCCATTTGAAGTAAAACGTACCTATTATCTATACGATATACCAGGTGGCGAGGCGCGTGGTGGACACGCTCATAAAGAATTGTTTCAGCTGGTGATAGCTGCTAGCGGTAGTTTTAATGTAACAGTTGATGATGGCAGTGTGAAACGTACCTTTTCATTAAATCGTCCTTATCAAGGTTTATATATTGTTCCGGGAATGTGGAGAGAACTGGATAACTTTTCATCTGGAGCAGTGTGTCTGGTACTTGCTTCAATGCCTTATGATGAAGCTGATTATATACGAATATATAAGGATTTCTTGGAGTATAAGAATACAAAATGAAAAAGCAGGTATTGATAATTGGTGGTAATGGACATGGTTCTGTTATTGCAGCTTGTATAAAAGATAACCAGAAAAACGGATACGATGAAGATATTGAAATCTGTGGTTTTGTGAACGATTTTGTAGATAATGTAGATGAGTATGCTGTTTTGGGAGGTACTGATAGAATTCAGCATTTTGTCGATGAAGGGTATTATTTTATATGGGGAATACATATGATAGGACGAAATGTCTTGACAGAAGAACTGTTTAAGAGACTAAATGTTCCATTGGATAGATTAGTAACAATAATACATTATACAGCATTTATTGGAGAGAACGTGGTTCTTCATCCAGGGGTAGTGGTCATGTGTCATGCATATATTGCTCCTCGAACAGAACTGGGCATAGGGACAATGGTAAAATCCAATACTTGTATCGGACACGATGTTAAATGTGGACCATTATGTCATTTTGCAATGGGTTCGATAACCGGTTCATTGGTGGTTATAGGTAAGTGTGCTGATGTTTCTATAGGTGCTACAGTTTTAGAAAAGAGAAAGATTGGCAATTTTGCTATGGCAGGAGCAAGAAGTTTGGTTACTCATGATATACCAGACTCTGAAATACATGTAGGGTTACCTGCAAAATTCTTGAGAAGAATTATGGAAGATTAATTCAATAATACTAGGAATGTCAGAAGCAATGGACACTGAAAACAGGAACTCGTATAAACAAAGCCTAAAAGCTACATCATTGTTTGGAGGGGGTCAAATCTTTAATATACTTATACAAATCATCAGGTCTAAATTTGCTGCAGTATTATTAGGCCCTGAAGGGATGGGGGTTATGGGATTGCTTAATTCTACCATTACAATGATTTCATCCTTTACAAATTGTGGTTTAGGGACCAGTGCCGTACGTAATATTGCAGAAGCTAACGGAGCCAATGATACTAAACGTATAGCTTTTATTATTTCTGTATTTAGGAGATTGGTTTGGATTACCGGATTGACAGGTGCATTGATTTGTTTGGTTTCAGCTTCATTGTTAAGTCAAGTGACATTTGGAAATACAGATTTTACTTTTGCTTTTATAATACTTTCATTCTCGGTTTTATTGATGCAATTAACTTCCGGGCAAAATGCTTTAATGCAGGGGATGCGGAAGTATCGTTATTTGGCGAAGGCCAATGTAGTTGGCAATGCAGTCGGTTTAATATTTATCATACCGTTATATTATTTTTGGAAGATAGATGCTATTGTTCCTGTTTTATTGTTTTCGAATGCTTTGATTTTTATCCTGTCTTATATATATGCCCGCAAAATAAAGATTGAGAAGGAAGAAATAACCATTACGGATATAAAAGTTGAAGGGCGAGATATGTTGAAGATGGGAGTGTTGATCAGTCTTCAGGGTATGTTGGCAATATTAGCTTCCTATTTCATTCGTATTTTCATAAGTCGTATGGGTTCTATTGATGATGTCGGGTTGTTCAATGCTGGGTTTACAATAGTCAACACATATGTTGGATTGGTATTTACGGCTATGGCAACAGATTATTATCCCCGATTGTCAGCGATAGCTTCGGATAATGACTCATTTGTTAGGGCGATTAATCAGCAGGCAGAGATTTCGTTACTGTTGCTTGCTCCAATAATTATTGCTTTTATCGCTTATATACGGGTAGCTGTAGTAGTACTTTATTCTACAAAGTTTATACCTACTGAAGGTATGATGTATTGGGCAATGGCAGCCATGTTTTTTAAAGCCATGGCGTGGAGTATGTCTTATGGTTTATTAGCGAAAGGTGATTCCAAAGTATACTTTTGGAATGAATTTATTACAGTTTGTTATGGATTAATTTTTAATATGATAGGGTATTACTATTGGGGATTAATAGGACTTGGCATATCATCATTCATTAAATATGGATTCTATTTTTTGCAGCTATGGATCATTTGTCGAATAAAATGTAATCTCAAATTTACCAGATCAATAATGAAATTATTTATACTATTTTCTTGTATCACTGCCATAGTCCTTACCTGCAAAATATTAATGTTTGGCTGGAGTGGATACGCAGTGGTGACAGTGTTTTTAGTTTTAACGACATATTATTCATATACGGGACTAGATCGTAGGATAGGGATTAGGCAGGTTATAATAAACAAATTACATCGTAAAAACTAATATGATGGATAATGAAGAAAATATTGCTCGAAATAAAACATTCAATAAATAAAAGAATCGGAAATGCTATAGAAAGTATATCATGTAGACTCTATTATCATTCAAAAAAGAACAGTTGGGGGCATTGTTTATATGCGATGAATAATATGGTTTTACGTTGTGTTTCGTTTGTACCGTTTGAAGTTGTTAGTCATCATGTCTATGCGAAATCGCATTTGACTTCATCTATAATACCACTTATTACTAATAGAGTAGGGTATACAAGTAAGTTAACCTATGAGTTGGAGCCTTTGAAGAAAGAACTGATATCAGTTCCGATGCAAGATATTTTTATTTATAAACATGAAGGTGTTAGAATACAAGGAAATTCCGATTTTATCTTAAATGTGAAAGAAAAGTGTGTAATTAACGACTTCTGTTATAATATGAACGATCGCTATGTGATGTTTGATGGGCTTTTATTGCGGTTAAAGAATAATGTTGCTGTTTTACGTAACGATGGCGGTATTGGGAAATGTCGTTATTTGAAGTCTGGAATTATGCTTTCAGGGAAATTTTCATGTAATTACTATCATGAATTGTATGAAATTCTCATTAAACTGCTTGTCTTCAACAGAATAAACATATCAAAAGATGCTCCGTTGATAATCGATGAAATCGTAATGAAAATAGATTCTTTTAAAAAGATTTTTGAGATTCTTAATGAAACCCAACGTGACATAATTACTATAGGAGAAAAAGAAATAGTAGAATTTGGTACTTTATATTCTCTTTCTGCTGTGAATTCTATTGCACCTCATTATAGAGATATTACTGATCCTGATCATTTATTTGGGTTTGTTTTTGATTGTCATTTAACATTGCAAATGCGTGATAAATTGCTCTTGTTTAAGTCTAATTTAGCAACTCCGAAACGCATTTTTCTGACACGGAAGAGTACAAAAAAGAGGCATTATAATGAATTTGAAGTTTGGGGAATACTTAAAGAATATGGGTTTGAAGTTGTTGCTCCCGAAACATACACTTTTTGTGAGCAAATGGCCTTGTTTAATAATGCTGACTATATTGTGGGTGGTTCTGGAGCTGCATTTACAAATTTATTGTTTTGTCATAGCGGTTGTAAGGTTATTTGTTTTAGATCCATAAGAAACTATTCTCCAATATTTTCGACTATTGCTAATATTGTCGATGTTAAAATGCGGTATTTAGCTGGTATTTCTGATAGTACAGTAGATTTACATGCTGATTACATTGTCAGCACTGATAAACTGAAAAAAATGATTGATTATAATGAGGATTAAAAATAAGTAATGATATAACTTATTTTATAGGAGGTATATTACTTTTGTTAACTCTAAGGCCATTTTTTACTTGGAGTCTAAGTGGGTCTTATGCGCAAATTGTATTTCTTTTCCCATTGGCGATTCTATTCTGGCGGAATTATAGAATGAATAGATTGAATGTGCTGTATCTGTTTTTCTTTGTTTTTACCCTTTTGTTAGCTTCTATTTCTCAAAATCGTAATCTGATAGGATTCTTTTTTATGATTATTTTGGCAGCAGTACCTTTTGGATCGAAAAGATTTATGGTTAACGTGTTTGATAGGTACAAAACGTTATATTCTATAATAATTGGAATATCCATTTTGGTATGGCTGTTACTTTTCTTTGGTATTCCTGTCCCTGGAAAAATAATAGCTCCTTTGAATGCTGTAAAAACATATAATTATATTACATATCCATTTTTAGTTATTCCCAACTATTTAGGGGCAGGTCTTGATGTTTATTTTCAATCATTAAGATTTTGTGGCCCTTTTGATGAGCCGGGTGTTGTTGGTACTATCGCCGGACTTATGCTGTATATAGATAATTTTAATCTGAAGGATAAAAGGAATATATTTATTTTAATTTCTGGACTTCTTTCATTGTCTCTATTTTTCTATATCCTTTCTGCCATTTTTTTTAGTGTATTTTTTATTTTCTAGAAATGTCAAGGTCGTATATAAATTCTTCATCTCTTCTTTAATGGCATTGTTAATTGTTTTTTCTATGCAAAATACAATGACTAGGTTGTTGATTTGGGATAGATTGGAATATGATAAAACACAAGGGATGATCAGTGGGGATAATAGGGCTGATAGTAGTTTAAAAAGTTATTTTAATTCTATTCAGGATACAAGTCAATATTGGTGGGGGGTAGATAATAAGAGACAGTTGGCAAACTTCTCGGATAGTGCTGGTTATCGAAATGCAATTCTGTCCAATGGAGCTGTTGTCTGTATTATGTACCTGCTTTTCTTTGTTCTTTATGCCTTAAATCGTATAAAGTCCATATGGTATATTCTTATATTTATAACCTTGCTACTTGCTACATTATATCAGCGTCCTGGGTTATTTTCTGTTAATTATATCTTTCTATTTTCTATGTATATAGTAATGCACGACAAACGTGAAAATATAAAATTAAATCCATGATGCATATTTGTTATCTCACAGGGCTTTATTCTCGAAAAGACCCATTGATCTTTGACCGTCAGGGGAAGGCATTGGCAATGGCTGGCTATAAAGTTACTATTGTTGTTTGTGACTTAGAACCGAATGAAACAATTGATGGTATTGAGCTTATTTCGTGTAACTATAAGCCATGCTCGCGTATAGAGAGGATGCTGAATGCCAAGAAATTTCTTTATAGGAAAGCACTGATGATAAATGCAGATGTATACCAAATTTCTGATCCGGAGCTATTATCTCTTGGGGTTAAATTGAAACATAAGGGATATAAAGTTGTATTTAATCTTCGTGAGTTTTATCCTGGCATCATTCATGATAAAGCATATTTGCCTAAAATAGCTCGTAATGTAATTGCAGTGCTGATGGAGAAATATCTGAAGTCATCTCTAAAGAAATATAATGCTGTATTTACTGTAACTGATGATACTGACAATCGCCTTGAAAAGTGGGGAATAAAGAATCATTATGTTATTAAAAATTTCCCTGTTGTATCTTCCAGGTTTACTTTATCCAAGGAGGAATATTTATCCCGTAAAAATGTTCTTGGATATATTGGAACAGTCTATTGGATTAGTTGTCAAAAAGAAGTATTAAAAGCTTTAGCGGAATTGCCGGATATCAAATATTATGTTGCAGGTGTGATTGAAGAAGGATATGTTGATGTTCTTGAAACTTTTCCAAACTGGAAGAATGTGGATTTTGCAGGGCCGTTTAAGAAAGAAGAGATATCAACAGTTTTTTCAAAAATGACTATTAGTAATACTCTTCGGGATTTTAGTCGGACAGGCAGTCCGAATGGATCTTTTGGTGTGTTGAAAATATTTGAAAGTATGGAGGCGGGGTTACCGGTGTTGCTTTCGGATGTGAAATGCTATCGTGAAATTGTAGAAAAATATAATTGTGGAATTTGTGTTGATCCACATAATTCGCAGCAAATAAAGGAGGCTATTCAATATTTAGTTGAAAATAAGGAAATGGCTTATCAGATGGGGCAAAATGGTCGACGAGCAGTTTTAGAAGAGTATAACTGGGAAAGTCAGGCTAAACTATACATTGAAGTATTAACAAATATATAAAGCGAGGAATATATGATACACCCACTGGCTGACTGTCAAAGTAAATTGATTGGTGACGGGACTACTATATGGCAATTTTGTGTCATCTTAAATGGTGCTGTTATTGGAAGTAACTGCAATTTATGTGCCCATGTTTTTGTAGAGAATGATGTTATTATAGGTAACAATGTTACTGTAAAATCAGGAGTACAATTGTGGGATGGTCTAAGAGTAAAAGATAATGTTTTTATCGGAGCAAATGTCTCTTTTATTAATGATTTGATTCCTCGTTCAAAAGTCTATCCAAGTGAATTTCTAATGACGACACTTGAGGAACATTGTTCGATCGGAGCCAATTCTACAATAATGGGAGGATTGATTATTGGTGAGTACGCTCTTGTCGGGGCAGGAAGTGTTGTTACAAAAAATGTTCCGGCACATGAGATTTGGTTTGGTAATCCTGCATGTAAAAAAGGGTATATCACTAAAGATGGTATTGCCCTGGACTTAAATATGTGTGATAAAAATGGAGTTAAACATAAAATATAAAACGGATATGATTAAATTTTTAGATTTACAGAAAGTTACTGCAAAATATGCAGAAGAGATTCATGAAGCAGTATTGAGAGTCGTTGATTCAGGGTGGTATTTACAAGGCAAAGAAAATGCAATGTTTGAAACACATTATTCTTCATATATTGGTACTAAATATACTATAGGATGTGCTAACGGCCTTGATGCATTGATTTGGATTTTCCGTGCTTATATTGAAATGGGGATAATGAAACCTGGAGATGAAGTTATCGTTCCTGCAAATACCTATATTGCTTCTATTTTAGCCATTACTGAGAACGGACTCATTCCTGTGTTGGTTGAACCCAATCTGGAAACATATCAAATTGATGATTCTAAGATTGAAAAAGCTATAACTTCTCGTACAAGAGCTATACTTATAGTACATCTCTATGGTCAGTGTGCGTATACTGAGAAAATAGGAGAATTATGTGAAAAATATAATCTTAAGCTTGTAGAAGATAATGCGCAGGCACATGGCTGCAAATTTAATGGGAGAATGACAGGCTCGATAGGCGATGCTGCAGGGCATAGCTTTTATCCGGGTAAAAACTTAGGTGCATTAGGGGATGCAGGAGCTGTGACAACGAATGATGATGAGTTGGCACATATAGTAAGGTCGGTTGCTAATTACGGATCTGCAAAGAAATATGTTTTCCAATATGTAGGGCGTAATAGTCGTCTTGACGAAATTCAGGCAGCTATTCTTGATGTTAAACTCCGTTATCTTGATAATGATATACAATTAAGAAAAGAAGTTGCAAAATATTATATAGAAAACATTGAGAATCCAGCGATTATTTTGCCAATTGTGAAAGATTGGAATGCACATGTATTTCATCTTTTTACAATTCGTTGTGCAGATCGTGATGGCTTGCAACAATATTTAGCAGAGAATGATATTCAAACTAATATCCATTATCCTATTCCTCCTCATAAACAAGAATGCTATAAAGAATGGAATGATCTTAGCTTTCCAATTACAGAATTGATTCATGCTGAAGAATTGAGTATTCCAATGAGTCCTGTTATATCTATGGAAGAGGTTGAAAGGGTTGTAAAAGTGTTGAATGCTTGGAAGTAATAATCTTATGATGAAGAAAAAGACTATTTGGTTCATAAATAAAGATGCAGCACCTATTGAATTTTATGGCACTCATTTGAGAACAATAAAGTTGGCACAATATTTTCAATCAGAAGGCTATAATGTGAAATTGTTTTGTTCTAGTTATGTTCACAATAGAAACTTATGTTTGTCTGACTCTAATAAGACATTTGAAGAGAAAACTTATGATAATATCCCTTTTGTTTTAGTAAATGCAGGTTGTGGATCTACTAATGGGATAAGAAGGATTATATCATATTTTAGGTTTGCGGTTAAATTATTCATCCATAGAAAACAATTTGAGAAACCGGATGTGATAATTCATACATCTCGTATTCCTTTTGATATTCCAATTTATCAACTTGCTAAAAAGGTAAAAGCAAAATATATTGTGGATGTTACAGATTTATGGCCTGATTCATTCGTAAGCTTAGGCTTATTGGGAAAAAATAATCCATGCGTGAAAATTGCTTATTGTTTAGAACGATATATTTATAGTAAAGCAGACAACGTTGTTTTTTCTATGCCTGGTGCAGTTAATTATGTGAGAGAAAACGGATGGGATAGTGATCAGGGGGGGACAATTGATTTAAATAAATTGCATTATATAAATAATGGTATTGATTTGTCTGAGTTTAATGTTAACATGCAAAGATACAAAATAGAAGATTTTGATTTGGCAAACGATAAAACTTTCAATATTATTTATTTGGGAAGCATTCGATTGGCAAATAATCTTAAACTGCTTATAGATTCAGCTAAAATATTGCAGAATAATAGTGTGCAGGTCTTGATTTATGGTGATGGTGAGGATAGGGCTTTTTTAGAGCATTATTGTGAAGAACAACAGATTACAAACGTAAAATTTAAAGCAAAATGGACATCACCTGAGTATGTGCCATATATACTTTCAAAAGCAGATGTGAATGCTCTGAATTATTCTACTAATTTCGGGAAGTATGGTGGCAGTATGAATAAGATGTTTTTGGGACTGGCAAGTGGTAAACCATTATGTTGTAATGTGGGAATGCCATACAGTATCATATTAGAGGAGGGTGTCGGCATAGACTGTAAGTTAACTGATCCGCAGGATTATGCCGCTGCTATACTTTCGCTTAAAAACTTGCCTTCTGATGAGTATCAGGCAATATGTAATAAAGCGAAAAAAGCAGCCGAAAAATATGATTATGCGAAACTATGCGTGAAATTTAAAGATGTCTGTAATTTGTAAATTGTTAGTAAAAAGATAATTAGTAAAAAACATGAAAATAACTTTAATTGGTGCGTCAGGTTTTGTCGGGACTCGTTTGATTACACTTTTGAAAAAAGCACAAAGATATGAGATGTTGAATATTGATTTGCAACAAAGTCGTTTCTTTCCAGAAGTTACAGCAATTGGTGATGTACGTGATCAGGATTATTTAGATAAGAAATTGGAAGGGGCTGAATGTGTTGTTTTATTAGCAGCACAGCATCGAGATGATGTTGTTCCGGTATCTCTTTATTATGATACAAATGTAGGTGGTATAGAAAAGACATTAAAAGCAATGGAGAAAAATAATATAAAACGAATCATTTTTTTTTCATCTGTTGCAGTATATGGTCTAAATAAAAAGAATCCAAATGAAGAATATCCGGCAGATCCGTTTAATCACTATGGGAAAAGTAAATGGCAGGCAGAGCAAATTTTGCATGAATGGTATAAGTTACATCCGGATTGGAATATTGATATTATTCGTCCAACAGTCATTTTTGGAGAACGTAACAGAGGCAATGTGTACAATTTATTAAAGCAAATTGCGAGTGGAAAGTTTCTAATGATTGGTTCTGGAAACAATAAAAAGTCAATGGCTTATGTCGGTAATGTTGTTGCTTTTGTAAAATACATGATTGATGAGGTTCGGACAGGTTATAATGTGTTTAATTATGTTGACAAGCCGGATTTTACAATGAATGAACTAGTGGCTCATGTGAGCAAAGTTATGAATAAACATATTCCGGCTACTCATTTCCCTTATTGGTTGGGCATGATAGGAGGATATTGTTTTGATATATTTGCTTGCATTACTCGTAAGAAATTGGCAGTAAGTTCTGTGCGTGTGAAGAAGTTTTGTGCAACAACTGAATTTGATGCTGCTAAAATACATTCTTCTGTTTTTAAAGCTCCTTATTCTTTAGGAGAGGGGCTGGCAAGAACTTTAGAGTTTGAATTTATATACCCCCCTACAGATGATATTACTTTTAAAAGTGAATAAGATGATAAGAATATGGAAAAAGTAAATAAACTAATATGTGTGATATTGTTGTCTTTTTTATTAGCAGCATGTCAATCTTATAAAAAGGTACCTTATTTGCAAGACGTGGAAGCAGTCAATCAAGCTACTCAGCAGGAAACTCTTTATGATGCAAAGATCATGCCGAAAGATTTATTGACAATTGTGGTTTCGTGTACCAGTCCGGAACTAGCTGCACCCTTTAACTTGACAATTGCCAGCCCGTCTAATTTATCAATACAGTACACTACTACTCAGCCTGTGTTACAACAATATTTGGTTGACAATGAAGGGAAAATATCTTTTCCAGTATTAGGAGCACTGACAGTTGGAGGGCTTACAAAAAAACAGGCAGAGCAGTTAATCGTTGATAAATTGAAGCCTTATATGAAAGAAAATCCTATTGTTACAGTACGTATGGTAAATTATAAGATATCAGTCATTGGAGAGGTTGCTCGACCGGGTACATTTACTATTTCTAATGAGAAGGTGAATCTATTGGAGGCATTGGCCATGGCTGGTGATATGACGGTATACGGTCTTCGTGATAATGTGAAGCTGATTCGTGAGGACGCAAATGGCAAACAGCAAATTGTCACTTTGGATTTAAATAATGCCGAAACGATTCTTTCACCTTACTATTGGTTACAACAGAATGATATTGTTTATATAACTCCCAATAAAGCAAAGGCTCGAAATTCTGATGTGGGCAATAGTACCAGCCTCTGGTTCTCCGCTACCTCTATCTTGGTATCCGTTGTCAGCCTATTAGTAAACATCTTAAAATAACGATTTGCAATGAAAGAAACAGAATTCAACGGAACACAAGAGCCTAAGGAAGAAAGTATAGATGTCAAGGAACTGCTGTTTAAGTATTTGCTCCATTGGCCTTGGTTTGTGGGGGCGGTTGTGGTATGTTTGATTACAGCATGGGTCTGTTTGTATATAGCTACTCCTGTGTATAACATATCTGCTACGGTTTTAATAAAGGACGATAAAAAGGGAGGTAGTGCCGGAATGCTTTCCGGGTTGGAGAGTCTGGGATTGGATGGTTTGATGTCTTCTTCACAGAATATTGATAACGAGATTGAAGTGCTCCGTTCCAAGACTATCGTCAAAGAAGTGGTTGAAGATTTGGGCCTCTATATTTCTTATACGGATGAGGATGAATTTCTTTCCAGGAATATGTATAAAACTTCACCTGTACAAGTGAGCATGACTCCGCAGGAGGCCGATTTATTGGAGAAACCGATAATTGTGGAGATGATATTGCAACCACAAGGAAGTCTGGATGTGAATGTGAAGCTTGGCGATGATGAATATCAGAAACATTTCGAAAAGTTACCGGCTGTTTTTCCTACCGATAAAGGAACATTGGCTTTTTTCCTGACACCGGATTCTGTATTATCTAAAAGAATATTGGAAAAAAATACAGATTCAGAAAAGACTACACGTAATATTACAGCAACAATTAATAAGCCTTTGGCTGTAGCGAAAGGGTATTGCAAAAATATGACTATTGAGCCTACTTCCAAGACCACTTCTGTGGCTGTCATATCATTGAAAAACTCAAATGTACAACGCGGCAAGGATTTTATCAATAAGTTATTGGAGATGTATAATATCAATACGAATAATGATAAGAATGAAGTGGCACAGAAAACAGCAGAATTTATCAATGAACGTATTAGTATTATTTCTAAAGAACTGGGTAGTACGGAAAAGGATCTGGAAAGTTTCAAACGTGGGGCGGGTATTACGGATTTGACCAGTGATGCACAAATAGCTTTGACGGGTAGTGCTGAATATGAAAAGAAGCGTGTGGAGAATCAAACCCAGATTAATTTGCTGCAGGATTTGCAAAAATATATGCAAAATGAAGGTTATGAGGTTTTACCTAGTAATATCGGATTGCAGGATGTGAATCTTGCGGCTGCCATCAACCGTTATAATGATGTGCTTGTTGAGAGAAAACGTTTGCTGCGTACATCAACGGAGAATAATCCTACCATTATAAACTTGGATACAAGTATTCATGCCATGAAAGAGAATGTACAAGTATCTTTAGACAGGGTTTTGCGTGGATTGTTGATTACAAAGGCAGATTTGGATCGTGAAGCGAATCGTTATTCCCGTCGTATTCGTGAGGCACCTGGTCAGGAGCGTGAGTTTGTGAGTATTGCTCGCCAACAGGAGATAAAGGCCGGACTTTATTTGATGCTTCTTCAGAAGCGTGAAGAGAATGCGATAACTCTGGCTGCTACAGCCAATAATGCGAAGATTATAGATGACGCTATAGCGGATGATACTCCTGTATCTCCTAGAGGCAAGATAATTTATCTGGTTGCTTTAGTGTTAGGAATCGGAATTCCGGTGGGGATTATTTACCTGCTCGAATTAACCAAATTCAAGATTGAAGGTCGTTCTGATGTAGAAAAGCTTACTTGTGTGCCTATTGTTGGTGATATTCCATTGACTGATGAAAAGCAGGGTACTATTGCTGTATTTGAGAATCACAATAACTTGATGAGTGAAACTTTCCGCAATATCCGAACGAATCTTCAGTTTATGCTTGAAAATGACAAGAAGGTGATTCTGGTTACTTCTACGGTTAGTGGTGAGGGTAAATCTTTCATTTCTGCTAATCTTGCTATTAGTCTTTCTTTATTAGGGAAGAAAGTAGTAATCGTTGGTCTTGATATTCGTAAACCGGGCTTGAATAAAGTATTTAATATTCCGAGAAAAGAAGTTGGTATAACTCAATATTTGGCTAATCCGGAAAAGAACTTGATGGATTTAGTACAGCTTTCTGATGTAAGTAAGAATCTTTATATTCTTCCCGGTGGAACAGTTCCTCCTAATCCTACCGAATTATTGGCTCGTGATGGACTGGATAAAGCGATTGAAACTCTTAAGAAGAATTTTGATTATGTGATTCTGGATACAGCTCCTGTTGGTATGGTAACTGATACCTTGTTGATAGGACGTGTGGCTGACCTGTCTGTTTATGTCTGCCGTGCAGACTATACTCATAAAAACGAGTATACTTTGATCAACGAACTTGCTAAAAAAGATAAATTGCCTAGCCTGTGTACTGTAATTAATGGTTTGGATCTGAAAAGAAGAAAATACGGTTATTATTACGGTTATGGTAAATATGGCAAGTTCTATGGTTATGGTAAGCGCTATGGTTACGGTTATGGATATGGAGAACATTTTCATGACAAGGAGTCATAAATTCAACCAAAATATAGCGGTTAATAAACTTTGACATAGAATTCGCCAATATATATTTTATTGGTGATCGAGATTTTTTTAAGTTAATAATGTCATAGAGTACTTTTAATACTTTACACAAAAGTGAGATGGAACATGTAGGTCCCTAACTTCATGCTACACATATGAAGCACCCTACATTTTGTGGTCAGGAAATGTACGGCGGTGTATTCCTGATCAATGCCCTCATGTCGGTGTAAATCCGATGTGATTTCTATTATATCAACTGTCTGTGAAGATCGTTGATATTTGAAATGATATTATCACTAGATAATATACAACTCAAAACGGGAGACAGCACTTTTGTTGTCTTCCGTTTTTATATTGAATACTTCTTCATTATAAATATTGGTACTTTATCGGGAGCTTACAAATACTCTTATTTTTATTTGCTGTTTTGGACATTTTGAAGTACCTTGCACACCTATTTTAAAGAATATTTTTTTAACAGGAGAATAACAGGTATGGATAATCATGTTGTAATAATGGCTGGTGGCATAGGGAGCCGCTTTTGGCCGATGAGCACTCCGGAATGTCCTAAACAATTTATTGATGTAATGGGATGTGGCCGGTCGCTGATTCAGTTGACGGCAGACCGTTTCGACGGTGTTTGCCCTAGGGAAAATATGTGGGTCGTAACTTCTGAAAAATACATTGATATTGTTCGGGAGCAGTTGCCGGAAATTCCGGAAAGTAATATTTTGGCGGAGCCTTGTGCGCGCAATACTGCGCCCTGCATTGCTTTTGCTTGCTGGAAGATCAAGAAAAAACATCCGAATGCTAACATTGTAGTAACTCCTTCGGATGCATTAGTCATTGATACGGGAGAATTCCGTAGAGTGATGGAGAAAGCCCTTCGTTTCACAGATGATGGCAGCGCTATTGTAACGATAGGTATCCGGCCAACTCGTCCGGAAACCGGATACGGATATATTGCTGCTGCCGATCAGCTCCAGACAGATAAAGAGATTTATACAGTAGATGCATTTAAGGAAAAACCGGATAAAGAGACTGCCGAAAAGTATCTGGCAGAAGGCAATTTCTTCTGGAATGCGGGAATCTTTGTATGGAATGTGCGTACTATTACTTCCGTGATGCGTGTATATGCTCCGGGCATCGCACAAATTTTCGATCGCATTTTCCCCGATTTCTATACAGAGAAAGAGAATGAAACAATCAAGAAGTTATTCCCTACTTGCGAAAGCATTTCTATCGACTATGCAGTGATGGAGAAAGCACAGGAGATTTATGTACTTCCCGCTTCTTTTGGTTGGTCAGATCTGGGTACATGGGGAGCACTTCGCGGTTTGCTTCCACAGGATAAGTCTGGAAATGCAACCGTAGGAACCGATATCCGTTTGTACGAAAGTAAAAATTGTATTGTGCATGCCAGCGAAGAAAAACGAGTAGTCATTCAAGGCTTGGATGGATATATCATTGCAGAGAAAGATAACACATTATTGATCTGCAAGCTGGAAGAAGAGCAAAGAATTAAGGAATTCTCGAAATAAAATTTATTTCGAGAATTGATACTCATGTGGTGTCATTCCTGTCATTCGCTTAAAGAACTTCGAGAAAAAAGAAGGATTAGGGAAGTTCAATTCATCAGAAATTTGATAAACAAGCAGATTGCTATGTTTTAGCAATACTTTAGCTTCTAATATAATGGACTGGTTTATCCAGTCCATTACTGTTTGTTGACTGGTTTGGCGGATGATCGTATTAAGATAACGAGGAGTGAGACATAGCTTATCCGCATAAAAACTAACATTACGTTCTTTCTTGCTATAAGCATTGACTAAAGAAATGAAACGCTGGAAAATCTCTTCCTGATGTGTCTGACAGCTCTGTTCTTTTTGATTGTTGTTTTTGACAAGATATTCTATATTGCACAAAAGACTGATTAGTAGATATTGAATAGCTTCCCGTCGGAACGTCGGTTCTTGTAATATATTCCATATTAAAGCAAAATAACTCTTAAACAAGTCGTATTCATGTGAGGTCAGAGATAATATGAGGTTTTTCTGTAACTGTGAGAGATGAGTGAAGAAATTGTCTTTTCCGGCTATAGAAAGAAATTCCGCGTCCATGGCTACCATCTGCATATCAAAATCCGGAGAGACTTCTATAATCTGAAGAATGGAATTCGGAACAATTAATAGTAGCTTGTCCGGCTGAAAAGTTTCTTCTATCAGGTTGATTAATACGCGTGCATATCCCTGTTTGATAACTGCGATACGTCCCTCTTTGATACGATAAGGTTGATCTATTGTGATAAGATTGGATTCTATTTTGGCGAAGCTGTTTACGAATCCGAAATGCGGAGATATGAAACGAAATTCGTTAAATCGGACGATATCCGGATTTTCTAAGATTTCGAGACCTATATTTAATGGTATTTTCTTTTCCATCTTTATCTGTTTTTTCCGCCAAAGATAATAAAAATCAGCAAATAGCCTTTTATTCTTTCTCTTTATCGAACTATTGGAACATTTTTACTAACTATCGGAATGTGAACGTATCTTTGAAACCTCTATCTTTGTCTTTTGAAGAAATTAAAGAAATGATGTGTATGAAAAGAATGGTTTTCAGTTTCTCCTTTTTATTGTTTGTATCGGGAATAAATGCGCAGATAACGTTGGAAGAATGTCAACGGAAGACGCAAGAAAATTATCCGTTGGTACATCAGTATGGCTTGGTGGAGAAAACAAAGGAATATAATCTTGAGAATGCGGCAAAAGGATATTTGCCACAGTTTGCCCTTTCGGCTAAAGCTTCTTATCAGAGTGAGGTAACGGAAATTCCGGTGAAGCTTCCCGGAGTGGATTTGAAAGGAGTGCCGAAAGATCAGTATCAGGTGATGTTGGAGTTACAACAGAAAATCTGGGATGGTGGAGGAATCCGGATGCAGAAGAAACAAACGACTGCGGAAGCGGAGATAGAGAAAGAAAAACTGAATGTGGATATGTATGCGCTAAATAGTCGTGTAAATGACCTTTATTTTGGGATTCTTTTGTTGGACGAGCAACTGAAACAGAATGCATTGTTGCAAGATGAACTGGAGAGAAATTATCGCCAGATTACTGCTTACGTAGAAAATGGCATTGCCAATCAGGCCGATTTGGATGCTGTGAAAGTGGAGCAGTTGAACACAAAGCAGAAAAGAGTTGAACTGGCTTCATCGCGTATGGCGTATTTGAAGATGCTTTCACTTTTGGTAGGAGAGAAATTGTCGCAGGAAACGGTTTTGGAGAAACCTGTTCCTCAAGATGACATTTCGGCTGTCGGTGAGATTCGTCGTCCGGAATTATCTTTGTTCAATGCGCAAGGAGTAGGATTGCAAGTACAGGAGAAAGCTTTGAATGTGCGTCATCTTCCACAGTTCGGATTATTCGTGCAGGGAGCTTATGGAAACCCCGGATTGAATATGCTGAAAAATGAATTTTCTCCCTACTATATTGCGGGTGTTCGCCTTTCATGGAATTTTGGTAGTTTGTATACCTTGAAGAATGACCGGAAGGTAATTGAAAATAAACGCCGGCAATTGGATAATAACCGGGATGTGTTTCTGTTTAATACAAGATTGGAGATGACACAACAAGATCAGGCCATCCAATCATTGGAAAAGCAAATGCAGGATGATGATGAGATTATCCGTTTGCGTACCAATATTCGCAAATCGGCAGAGGCCAAAGTGGCGAATGGAACATTGACGGTGACCGAGATGCTTCGGGAATTGACCAATGAGAGTTTGGCACGTCAGTCGAAAGCGTTGCATGAAATTCAACGGTTAATGGGAATTTATCAATTGAAATATACTACGAATGATTAATATAACTTCTTTAGATATGGAACGAATGACAAAGATAGGAATGTATGGAGTGGCATTGATTATGTTGGCTGCTTGTGGTAAGGGAATACCCGGCTATGATGCAACCGGCACGTTTGAAGCCACGGAAGTGATAGTCTCTGCCGAAGCTGCCGGAAAGCTGTTGCGACTGGAGGTAGAAGAGGGAACAAGACTGAAAGCAGGTGAGGAGATTGGGCTGGTGGATACGGTGCAATTGTATTTGAAGAAATTACAACTGGAGGCCAGTATGAAATCAGTGGAAAGCCAACGTCCGGATCTTGCTAAACAGATAGCTGCTACCAAACAGCAAATAGCAACAGCAGAACGTGAAAAGAAACGCGTGGAAAACCTGCTTGCCGCTGGAGCGGCGAATCAGAAACAGTTGGACGACTGGGACGCACAAGTCAAATTGCTTGAAAGGCAGCTTGTCGCACAGGAATCGTCATTGCAGAATAGTACGAACAGCCTGATAGAACAAGGAAATTCGGTTGCCATACAAGTTGCACAGATGGAGGATCAATTAGCTAAATGTCATGTCCAGTCGCCTATTGAAGGTACCGTATTGGCAAAATATGCAGAAGCCGGTGAATTGGCGGCAATAGGTAAACCGCTGTTTAAAGTGGCTGAAGTGGATCGCATGTATTTGAGGGCTTACATCACCTCCGAACAGTTGTCGCAAGTGAAACTGGGAGATGAGGTAACTGTGTATGCTGATTATGGAAACTCGGAGCAGAAAGCTTATCCGGGGGTAGTGACCTGGATTTCCGACCGTTCGGAGTTCACTCCCAAAACGATTTTGACGAAAAACGAACGTGCTAATCTGGTATATGCAGTGAAAATTGCCGTGAAGAATGACGGAGCATTGAAGATTGGCATGTACGGAGGAGTGACATTGAAAAATTAAAAATTGAAGATTAAAAATTAAACGCAAGGGAATGGCAAAGGAAGAACCCATAGTGGTTGTGAAAGAAGTCGGCAAGAACTATGGAACAGTGGAGGCGCTGAAAGACGTTTCTTTCGTTGTGGAACGGGGAGAAATCTTTGGGCTGATAGGGCCTGATGGTGCCGGTAAGAGTTCCTTATTCCGTATTCTGACTACTTTGTTGCTGGCGGATAAAGGAACGGCCATAGTTGCCGGGCTGGATGTGGTAACGGATTATAAACAGATTCGTACGAAGGTGGGATATATGCCCGGTCGTTTTTCACTTTACCAGGATCTTTCGGTAGAAGAGAATCTGGAGTTTTTTGCTACCGTGTTCCATACGACAGTTCAGGAGAATTATGATTTAATTAAAGATATCTATCAACAGATAGAACCGTTCAGGAAAAGAAGGGCAGGGGCTTTGTCAGGTGGTATGAAGCAGAAACTGGCATTGAGCTGTGCTTTGATTCATAAACCGGATATTTTATTCCTGGATGAACCTACTACCGGAGTAGATCCCGTGTCGCGTAAGGAATTCTGGCAAATGCTCCGAAACTTACGGGAACAGGGTATTACCATTGTCGTTTCTACTCCTATCATGGATGAGGCCCGGCAATGTGACCGGATTGCTTTCATCAATCATGGACAGATTCATGGCATTGATACCCCGGAACGTATTCTTCATCAATTTGCGTCTATCCTTTGCCCTCCTTCTTTGGAGCGGGAGGAAGTGAAGCATGAAGTAGCTCCGGTCATTGAAGTGGAACAGTTGACAAAATGTTTTGGAGATTTTACTGCAGTAGATCATATCTCCTTTCAGGTGAATCGAGGCGAGATATTTGGCTTTCTGGGTGCTAATGGAGCAGGAAAGACGACAGCTATGCGTATGCTTTGCGGATTAAGTAAACCGACATCAGGCATCGGAAAGGTGGCAGGATATGATATTTACCGGGAGGCCGAACAAGTTAAGAAACATATCGGATATATGAGCCAAAAGTTTTCGCTATATGAAGACCTGAAAGTGTGGGAGAATATCCGTCTGTTTGCCGGAATTTATGGCATGAAGGAACAAGAGATAGAACGGAAGACAGAAGAATTGTTGGATCGTTTGGAGCTTACTGCCGAACGGGATACTCTGGTGAAGAGCCTTCCGGTGGGATGGAAACAGAAATTGGCTTTTTCAGTATCAATATTCCATGAACCGAGAATCGTTTTTCTGGATGAGCCGACCGGTGGAGTAGATCCTGCTACGAGAAGACAGTTCTGGGAATTGATCTATCAGGCAGCTGATCAGGGTATTACCGTGTTTGTCACTACCCATTATATGGATGAAGCGGAATATTGCAACCGGATATCTATCATGGTGGACGGTCAGATTAAAGCACTTGATACACCTGCCCGTCTGAAACAACAATTCGGTGCGGAAACGATGGATGACGTTTTTCAGAAATTAGCCCGCGGTGCGGTGCGCAAAGCAGATTGATTATGAGACAGTTTATAGCTTTTATAAAGAAAGAGTTTTATCATATTTTCCGTGACCGGCGAACCATGCTGATTTTGTTGGGGATGCCTGTCGTGCAAATTATTCTATTCGGTTTTGCTATCAGCACGGAAGTGAAGAATGTTCGGTTGGCGGTGCTCGATCCTTCTAATGATGTGGTAACGCGAAAAATAATTGATTGTTTGGATGCCAGTGAGTATTTCACCGTTACTGCACGTTTTCATTCGCCCCAGGAAATGGAAGCTGCTTTCCTAAAGAATGAAGTTGATATGGCGATTGTCTTTAGCGAACGGTTTGCGGATGATCTCTATACGGGTGATGCTCGTGTACAGCTGATAGTAGATGCAACAGATCCCAATATGTCGACTTCGCAAGTTAATTATGCGACAGGAATCGTTTCTATGGTAGGCCAGGAGATGATTCCCCCGAATATGTCGGCTGCCCGCCTGACTCCTGATATCAAATTGCTCTACAACCCGCAGATGAAGAGTGCTTATAACTTTGTTCCGGGAGTGATGGGCTTGATCCTGATGCTGATTTGCGCCATGATGACCTCGATTTCCATTGTTCGTGAGAAAGAAACAGGCACGATGGAAGTATTATTGGTTTCACCTGTGAAGCCGCTATTTATTATTTTGGCAAAGGCTGTACCTTATTTTGTGCTGTCGTTTGTCAATCTGATAACGATCCTTTTGCTTTCGGTCTTTGTGTTGGATGTTCCGGTGGTAGGAAGTTTGTTCTGGTTAATCACCGTATCTTTGCTGTTTATCTTCGTATCCTTGGCATTGGGCTTATTGATTTCATCAGTCACACGTACACAGGTTGCGGCCATGCTGGTTTCCGGATTGATGCTGATGATGCCCACAATGCTTTTATCGGGCATGATTTTCCCTATAGAGAGTATGCCGGTGATACTTCAATGGATCTCGGATATACTTCCGGCACGTTGGTATATACAGGCTGTGCGTAAACTGATGATTGAAGGAGTACCAGTTGCATTGGTGTATAAAGAGATTGGTATCTTGTTATTGATGGCGACGGTACTTATTACGATCAGTATCAAGAAATTTAAGTATAGATTGGAATAATATGTCGATATGCCAATTGGTTGTATGAATACTATACAGTGTGCTAATGGGCAGATTGATAAATGGAAGAATTATTTATGATAAAGTTCCTGATAGAAAAAGAGTTTAAACAATTGCTTCGCAATTCGTTTCTTCCGAAATTGATTCTTGTATTTCCATGCATGATTATGCTGTTGATGCCTTGGGCGGTAAATCTGGAAATCAAGAATATACAGCTGAATATTGTGGATAATGACCATTCGGCTATTTCACAACGTTTAGTCAATAAGATTGCCGCCTCTACCTATTTCCGTCTGGTGGAAGTGCCGGTTTCGTATGAAGAAGGCCTACGGAATATTGAAATTGGAACGGCGGATATTGTGATGGAAATTCCGCGGCATCTGGAACGGGATTGGATGAATGGAGAAGATACCCACATACTGATAGCAGCCAATGCTGTGAATGGGACAAAAGGAGGGCTGGGGAGTTCTTATCTATCTTCTATTATTAATGATTATGCAGCCGAGCTGCGTTCGGAATATCCTGCAACTGCTACAGTCTCCGGTGCTTTCCCTTCGATAGGCATTGATACACAGGGGTTGTTTAATCCGAATCTGAACTATAAACTCTATATGATTCCGGCATTGATGGTCATGTTATTAACTTTGATTTGTGGTTTCTTGCCTGCATTGAATATAGTTAGCGAGAAGGAAGTAGGAACGATTGAGCAAATCAATGTGACGCCGGTTCCGAAGTTTATCTTTATTTTGGCAAAGCTCCTGCCTTACTGGTTGATTGGTTTTGTGGTGCTGACTGTATGTTTCATATTAGCTTGGTTAATTTATGGCATAGTGCCGGTCGGTCATTTTCTATTGATTTACTTTTTCGCAGTTCTTTTCGTTCTGGTAATGTCCGGTTTCGGACTTGTTATTTCCAACTACTCGGCAACGATGCAACAGTCTATGTTTGTTATGTGGTTCTGTTTGTTGGTTGTAATTTTGATGAGTGGTTTGTTTACTCCCATTAGCAGTATGCCGGAATGGGCTCAAATAATAACCAGGCTCAATCCTTTGAGGTATTTTATGGAAGTGATGCGAATGGTGTATTTAAAGGGGAGTGGTTTCTTTGATTTACTGCCACAGTTTGGAGTATTGTTGTTTTTTGCAGTAGTGTTTAATAGTTGGGCAGTGATTAGTTATCGGAAGAATAACTAAGGATAATAATATAAAAACAGCTCGTTTCCTTTTCAGGGAAAGAGCTGTTTTATTACTTCTTATCACCGTTTCCGGTGAACAGCAAGTGGTTACCGTATTACTTTATTTCGATTTGCCGATTGGGCTTCTTCACTTCTTCTTCAGAGAGTTTCGGAAGTTCGATGTTTAAAACACCATGTTCTACGGATGCAGCAATTTTTTCTTTGTCCACATTGTCCGGTAGAATCATTGTTTGCTGGAACTTAGAGTATGAGAATTCGCGACGCAGATAGCGACCGTCTTTCTTTTCCTCCTTGTTTTCAGTCTTCTTCTCCATGCTGATAACGAGGTTGTTGTCTTCATCAATGCGAACATTGAAATCATCCTTCGTCATACCAGGAGCAGCCAATTCCACTTTGTACTCTTTTTCTGTTTCCAAAACATTAATTGCAGGTGCAGTAGCATTTGCTTTTACCATCCAATCGTTATCAAAGAAATCATTAAAGATACTTGGTAACCAACTTTGAGTTCTTCTAACAGGCATCATAATTTTAGTCTCCTATCTTTAAGTTAAACATTCAATTAATAAATTTAGAACTTCGGCATTTTCACTTCCGATGGTATCGGTTATCCCGCCTTCCATCGTCCGCTCTCGAACCGTTGTTCGTTTCTATAAATGCAAACCTTATGCCAAGAGATTTTAGAGACTAAAATTGTCTATTTGTCATTTTTATAATGTCATTTTTGCAATATAAATGACAAAATGTATCCTGTTTTTATTTATTTTATATAAGATAGATATTAATTTGATAACCTGTTTACTTCTTCTCGATCAGTTTGAACCTTATTCTTAGTGTTTGCCTTTCTTCGTCATAATCATAACTAATGATTTTGAAGGTACCCACTTCAGAAGTATGGGATACATGCAATCCGATGCAGGCGCAGGCATCATAATCTCCAATGCGGACAATGCGAAGAGTTTCGCTTGCATCGGCAGGTAGCTTACTTAAATCTACAATATCTTTGGCCTGTTCATGAGTCATAAACTCAACAGTCACAGGTAGGTTCTGACTGATTACCTCGTTCACTCTATCTTCAATAGACTGGATTTGTTCCGCTGTCGGACATGACGAAAGTATATAGTCACATTTGCTTTTTTTTCTTTCGATGTGGGCATTGCGAGAACGTGGGCAGCCAAAGGTTTTCACCATGGTTGCATTGAGTAAATGCTCTGCTGTATGCATAGGAGGGTATTCCTGCTTATTGTGATCGTTGAGTTGAATTTGTTGTTCCATAATTTAATAAGTTATTTCAAGTTTATTATTCAAAGCATAATTATCTGCACTATTTTCTGATTTGTAGTTTGCTGCTTTATTATAAACTAACCATACATTGACACAATGTCCGATTTCATGCATTAATAAACGTTCAAGATAATATCTTCTTGCATTTTCTTCTGTGAATTCAATATACCAGTTATCTCGTTCTTTTACAGGTTCAGATGCATAGCCTTTATACCATGTTAGTAGTTTGTGACTGGGTTTGCTCTTTCCTATGGATATTTTGTTGTTTTTGGGAAATGGATACAGTATGATGGCATATACTCCACTACCCGTAGTAAAATAACTTTGGCAATTTACTTTAGAATTAGGCTTGCGTAGCCATATGTGTGTTATACATGATACATCTTTTTCGGGTAATTGATTCAATACACTTTCAATATGGTCTATTGTTATTGGAAAATAGAAATCCCTGGACGGATTTTCCATTATATAAATGGGGCATTTATCAAATTCAGTTGGTTTTAATAAAGAGTGTTCTCTTTTCACTATATTATCCTTTAATTTGATTCGCATTCTTCCTCCTTTAATGTCACCAAAGGTGCGACTTTTCTTCCAGGCTGTTTTTTTCTTATTTTGTTGATGTCTCATAGGTTTTATCTTTTGTGTTTATTCATGGCATTTTGTATTTAGTCATTTATTGTTTCCAATAATGATTTTCTCCCCCAAGAAATGAGGTTGTTTATCCATACCTAAATCTATAAACATTTTGACTCTTGCGAGTAATTCCCGGATGTTAGTTTTCAGTCCGGCATAAGCATTTACATTTTGTGCGTTGTACCCGATGGCGTCTATTCCATTTTTCTCTGCAAGATAGATCGCTCGTTCATTATGGAAACGTTGTGAGATGATGGTCAGACGATTCTGTCCAAACACTTCTTTGGCACGTACAACAGAGTCGAGAGTCCGGAATCCGGCATAATCTAAATAAATGAATTTTTCAGGAATACCTTTTTGTATGAGTGCTTTCTTCATTTCTTCCGGTTCATTGTAATCCTCTTTACGGTTATCGCCGCTGATGAGGATATATTTAATTTTCCCGGCTTTATATAACTCTACTGTTGCAAGAATTCGATAATCGAAATATAAATTGTTATTTCCATTTTTCAACTTGGGAGAAGTTCCGAGAAGTAATCCTACATTGTTGGAGGGGATAGTATTTACTTCCGTATATAGTTTGGAGACTGTGTGTTTCTTGATCGTCCTGTTACATACAAGTATGCTGATTACACACAGAATAGCTATTATTAGAGTGGTATAAAGTAGTTTGCGTTTCATGTTTCGGATAATAATTGTGACTTTACAAAAATACCATTCTTTTTTAGGAAATCAAGCATATAGACATAAAAAAAGGAGCAACGCCTTGCTCCAACCTTTGTTAACCTTAAATCTAATACTATGAAAAACACAATGCAAAGATACGGACTGTTGTGAAATTAGCAAATAATCCAAGAAAAAACGCATGTTATATAACATAGATTAAGAAAAAGTACCTTCGCCTTAACGGTTATTCGATATTTTGGACGACAGATAAATGCGTATGCTTCCATTTTTCTTTCTTCATCAACTTTTTTAATAATTACTATGAACTGATTTAACAGCTGAATTTATTCGAAAAAAGCAAAGCTACAAATAAATTTTAGCACATGCGATTTGCGTTATAAAGATTCAAAAATAGAAAAATCGAACTATACATTTTAATATATATAGTTTATTATTTATATATTTATAATAATACCGGTAAGTGTTCAAGGGGGCTTTTTAGGAAGGCGTAACCAGTTGTCATATAGTGAGTTATCTGCCTTTGGAGAGTGTTCCACTATGCGTTCGGCAAAAAGGCGCTTTTTATTCCCTAAATGGAGGCTCTAAACCCATGCGGCAGAGCCTCTGTTTGATACATTCAGAGGCTTCGTTTCAGGCAAATGAAGCCTCTAACTTTTGCTTCCCCAAAGAAAGGTTATTAATATGCGAACGTATATGACTATTTAGAACCGAAACCAATTGAAAAGAACCGATGAATTTAGAAGCTCCCAGCGTATGGCGTATTTTTGCTGGAAACCTGAAAACAATAACAAATATGCAGAAAAAATCTCTCGCGTCTGACATTTATCAGCACATTATGGCATGGAAATGCACAAAAAATAGCCGTACAAAGTATGGTGCATCGCTTTTCTTTTTATCTTTGCATGAAATATAATATTACTAATACTTAATATAAACATGGATAAAAGAAGATGGGGCCAATGGATATTATTGGCTGTTGTTTGCTTGAGTTTCTCGATAGGAGAAAGCTATGCGCAGAAAAATGATTTTGCTAATCTACGTCGTTATTCAAAAGAAAATGCTGCACTTCCACAAGCGACAAAGAAAGACAAACGGGTTATTTTTATGGGAAATTCCATTACGGAAGGATGGGTAAGGACTCATCCGGATTTTTTCAAATCAAATGGTTACATTGGCCGTGGAATCAGTGGGCAGACTTCCTATCAATTCTTGTTACGGTTCCGGGAAGATGTGATTAATCTTTCTCCTGCTTTAGTGGTGATTAATGCCGGAACAAATGATGTCGCTGAAAATACACAAGCGTATAATGAAGATTATACATTCGGAAACATCGTTTCTATGGCGGAACTGGCAAAAGCAAATAAAATAAAAGTAATTTTGACTTCCGTATTGCCTGCTGCTGCATTTAAGTGGAGAATGGAAATAAAAGATGTTCCGCAGAAAATTAAATCTTTAAATGACCGGATAGAGGCTTATGCAAAAGCAAATAAAATTCCGTTTGTTAATTATTACAAGGCAATGGTGGTTGACGAAAATCAGGCCTTGAATCCTCAATATACTAAAGATGGAGTTCATCCAACGAGCGAGGGATATGATATTATGGAACCGTTGATTAAAAATGCCATAGAGAAGGCTCTTTGATTTATCATCGCTTGAAGTAGGAATAATCCAACTATAAGAAATGGGAGGATTGCATGAATAGATTCAGTCGTAATGAACGATCAGTCTATATCTGCAATCCTCCTTAATTTATGCTTTAGAGAGTGGTACATTATGTCTTTTCAATTTTATATTTTTCATTGAAGGTGACGTATAGACATAAAAAA
>NZ_GG774949.1:2076557-2090531 GCF_000162555.1 Bacteroides sp. 3_1_23 | reverse complement strand
CCCTTAATTGGTGTTTTTATAACACTAATTAATAGACTAAATGCGAAGTTACAGGTTTGTTAAGAGTTTCAGCCCTTAGCAATCAGGCTATAATAAGTGAACAAAGGGGAAATTTTATCCCCATTTCTCTTTCATCAAGTCCTCCAGTTTCAATAATTCGTCACGATATTGTGCGGCTTCGATAAATTCAAGTTTCTTGGCTGCTTCCTGCATCAGTTTGCGGGTACGCTCGATACTCTTTTCCATCTGCGCTTTACTCATATACTGCACTATCGGATCTGCTGCGATATTCGGAGTAGAAGGTTCTACATAAGCATGTCTTTCTTTCAACAGCTCATCTGCCTCTTTTGCATTACCGAATACAGACAAGTTTCTGGCCTTTTTAATCTGTTGCGGGGTAATTCCGTTTGCCTCATTGTATGCCAACTGCTTTTCGCGGCGACGGTTCGTTTCATCAATCGTCAGTTTCATACTATCCGTCATCTTATCAGCATACATGATTACCTTACCGTTCACATTACGCGCGGCACGTCCCGCAGTTTGTGTCAACGAACGGTGGGAGCGGAGGAATCCTTCTTTGTCTGCATCGAGAATAGCGACGAGAGACACTTCCGGAAGGTCGAGACCCTCACGAAGCAGGTTGACCCCGATAAGTACGTCATAAACTCCTTGCCGGAGATCATCCATAATCTTCACACGTTCCAGTGTGTCGACATCACTATGGATATAGGTACATCTCACATTATTATTAAGAAGATATTCTGCCAGTTCTTCTGCCATTCGTTTGGTTAGTGTAGTGACGAGTACGCGTTCTTCCTTTTCAATACGGAGCTGGATTTCTTCCATTAAATCGTCAATCTGATTGAGACTCGGACGTACTTCGATGATAGGATCAAGCAGACCGGTAGGACGAATCACCTGTTCCACGACGATTCCTTCCGACTGAATCAATTCATAATCCGCCGGTGTAGCACTGACGTAGATTACTTGTTTTGCCATCTCCTGAAACTCTTCAAATTTCAACGGGCGATTGTCCATAGCGGCAGGCAATCGGAAACCATATTCCACAAGATTGATTTTTCGCGCACGGTCTCCTCCGTACATTGCACGGATTTGGGGTACACTTACGTGGCTTTCGTCGATAACGATCAGGAAATCATCCGGAAAGAAATCGAGCAAACAATAGGGGCGGGTACCGGCAGCACGGCCGTCGAAATAACGGGAATAATTCTCAATTCCGGAACAATGTCCCAATTCCCGAATCATTTCCATATCGTAAGTTACTCGCTCATACAATCGTTTGGCCTCGTATTCCTTGCCGATAGATTCGAAGAAAGCTACTTGCTTGGTCAAATCATCCTCTATTTCATGAATAGCACGGAGAGTAGCCTCTTTGGTAGTCATGAACAGGTTGGCCGGATAAATCTTATAGGCGTCAAATGGTGCGATAGTGACTCCTGTGATAGGGTCTACCTCTTCGATGCCGTCAATTTCATCCCCCCAGAAGGTGACGCGGAGCAGGTTGTCGGTATAAGCCAGATAAATATCCACCGTGTCGCCCTTGACCCGGAAATTGCCACGGTTCAAGTCGATATCATTGCGAACATACAAACTGTCTACCAAACGACGTAGAAACACATTGCGGTCCATCATCCGTCCCCGTTCTATTTCGATGACATTTTTGTAGAAGTCCGAAGGATTTCCCATACCGTAGATACAAGATACGGAAGAAACCACTACCACGTCTTTTCGCCCGGAGAGTAGGGCGGAAGTGGCAGAGAGCCGGAGCTTGTCGATTTCGTCATTGATGGCGAGATCTTTCTCTATATATGTATCACTGTTCGGCAGATAAGCTTCCGGCTGGTAATAATCATAGTAAGAAACGTAATATTCTACCGCATTGTTTGGGAAAAAACCTTTAAACTCACTGTAGAGCTGGGCAGCCAGTGTTTTGTTATGGCTCAAAATCAACGTAGGTTTATTGATATTGGCGATCACATTGGCAATGGTAAATGTTTTTCCCGACCCGGTCACTCCCAATAAAGTCTGTGCGGGAACTCCCTGAAGGACCCCTTCAGTAAGTTGTGCTATAGCTTCCGGCTGATCTCCGGTAGGTTTATAAGCTGATGTTAGTTCATAATTCATATTTAAATCCTAAAAAGTGGAGCAATATTCGGTAAAATAATCGAGATAACAAATCATTTTTCCAAATAAATCCTTTACTTTGCAACATATTAATATCAAAAAACAGATTCATACAACTAGTAATACCAGAAACACATGATTTGGAATGAGAGCATTGAGTGTATGGACCGCGAAAGTCTTCGCAAGATTCAAAGCATACGACTCAAGAAAATTGTAGATTACGTTTATCACAACACGCCTTTCTATCGAAAGAAGATGCAGGAAATGGGGATTACTCCCGATGACATCAATAGTATTGATGATATTGTAAAACTGCCGTTTACCACGAAACATGATTTAAGAGATAATTATCCGTTCGGACTTTGTGCCGTGCCGATGAGCCAAATTGTACGTATTCATGCTTCTTCCGGAACAACCGGAAAACCGACGGTTGTCGGATATACCCGTAAGGACTTGTCTACATGGGCGGAATGTATATCACGTGCTTTTACCGCTTATGGAGCGGGGCGTTCTGATATTTTTCAGGTATCTTATGGATACGGACTGTTCACGGGCGGATTGGGAGCACATGCAGGAGCCGAAAATATCGGTGCTTCTGTTATTCCGATGTCCAGTGGTAACACGGAAAAACAGATAACCTTGATGCACGATTTCGGATCGACCGTGCTGTGTTGTACTCCTTCCTATGCGCTTTATCTGGCAGATGCAATCAAAGATTCCGGTTTACCGCGTGAAGAATTCCGACTGAAAGTCGGTGCTTTCGGTGCAGAACCCTGGACGGAAAATATGCGTCATGAGATAGAAGAAAAGTTGGGAATCAAAGCATACGATATTTATGGCTTGAGTGAGATTGCCGGACCGGGTGTCGGGTACGAGTGCGAATGTCAGCACGGGACTCACTTGAATGAAGACCATTACTTCCCGGAAATCATCGACCCGAATACATTGCAACCGGTGGAATCCGGTCAAACGGGAGAACTGGTATTTACTCATTTAACCAAAGAGGGTATGCCGTTACTTCGTTACCGTACGCGTGATTTGACGGCCTTGCATCATGATAAATGTTCCTGTGGCCGTACATTGGTACGTATGGATCGTATTTTGGGACGTAGTGATGATATGTTGATTATCCGCGGTGTGAATGTATTCCCGACGCAGATTGAATCAGTCATTCTTGAAATGGAAGAGTTTGAACCGCATTATTTGTTGATAGTAGGTCGTGAAAACAATACCGATACAATGGAACTCCAGGTTGAAGTACGTCCGGAATTCTATTCGGATGAGATCAACAAAATGCTGGCTTTGAAGAAGAAACTGGGAGGACGTTTGCAAAGCGTACTCGGACTGGGAGTCAACGTGAAACTGGTAGAGCCTCGCAGCATTGAACGCAGCGTAGGTAAAGCAAAACGTGTGATTGATAACAGAAAGATTTAATACTTAAAACTTTACGATAATGGTAGCAAAACAACTTTCTATTTTTTTGGAAAATAAGTCAGGCCGTTTGACGGAAGTGACTGAAGTGCTGGCGAAAGAAAATATCAATCTTTCTGCCTTGTGCATTGCCGAAAATGCTGATTTTGGTATTTTGCGTGGAATTGTATCCGATCCGGATAGAGCATACAAAGCTTTAAAAGATAATCATTTTGCAGTGAATGTGACTGATGTGGTAGGTATAAGCTGTCCCAATATACCAGGTGCTTTGGCAAAAGTGCTGGGATATTTATCAGAAGAGGGCGTATTTATTGAATATATGTATTCGTTTGCCAATAACCATATTGCAAATGTAGTGATCCGCCCCAGCAACCTGGATAAGTGTATCGAGGTGTTGAAAGAAAAGAAAGTCGATCTACTGGCTGCAAGTGACTTGTATAAGCTGTAAATATACAGTGAGCAATAAATAATGAACGGTAAACAGTTGTGTTATCCAATTCAAGGACAGCGCAATTGCTTACCGTTTTTACTATAAATATAGTGACGCTATCCGGTGAAGATAGTGACGGTATATGCCAACGATACCGTCACTATCCTGAACACATACCGTCACTATTGTGATTCGTTTATAATCTGCAGTTTATAGTTTGTCATTTGTATTTCGACGTCATTTTCTCTCCTTTTGTCGATGTTTAACGCCTTTTATGTATTAAAAAACACAGATTAATTGCTAAATTCCCAGCGAATAAGTAACTTTGCGCATTATTTTTAAATAGGATGAAGAAAAATATCATTATAACTTTGCTTGCGGCGGCTACTCTTACATCATGTGGAGAGTACAATAAATTGCTGAAAAGCACCGATTACGAATACAAGTACGAAGCCGCCAAAAACTATTTTGCGAAGGGACAGTATAATCGTTCAGCTACGTTGCTGAATGAGTTGATAACCATTCTGAAAGGAACCGATAAAGCGGAAGAATCTTTGTATATGTTGGGAATGAGCTACTATAATCAGAAAGATTATCAGACAGCTGCCCAGACATTTATCACCTATTTCAATACATATCCTCGTGGTACTTTTACCGAATTGGCACGTTTCCATGCAGGTAAGGCTTTATTTCTGGATACTCCGGAACCACGTTTGGATCAGTCAAGCACTTATCAGGCTATCCAGCAATTGCAGATGTTCATGGAGTATTTCCCGAACAGCACAAAGAAGCAGGAAGCACAGGATATGATTTTTGCTTTACAGGATAAACTGGTTTTGAAAGAGCTTTATTCAGCAAGGTTATATTATAATCTGGGTAATTATTTGGGCAATAACTATGAGTCTTGTGTAATCACAGCTCAAAATGCATTGAAGGATTATCCTTATACTGATTATCGTGAAGAACTTTCCATTTTAGTTCTGCGTGCAAGACACGAAATGGCTATCTATAGCGTTGAAGACAAGAAGATGGATCGTTACCGCGAAACGATTGATGAATATTACGCTTTTAAGAATGAATTTCCTGAAAGTAAATATTTGAAAGAAGCCGAGAAGATATTCAATGAATCACAGAAAGTAATTAAAGACTAAATTTAAATAGATTTATGGACTACAAAAAAACGAATGCTCCTGCTACAACAGTAACCCGTGACATGATGGAACTCTGTGCTGATACAGGTAATGTTTATGAAACAGTTGCCATTATTGGTAAGCGTGCTAATCAGATCAGTGTAGAAATCAAAAACGATCTTTCTAAGAAACTGGCAGAGTTTGCTTCTTACAATGACAATTTGGAAGAAGTGTTTGAAAATAGAGAGCAAATCGAAATTTCTCGTTATTATGAGAAATTGCCGAAACCGGACTTGATTGCTACGCAAGAATACATCGAAGGGAAAATATATTATAGAAATCCGGCTAAGGAGAAAGAAAAACTTCAGTAATTTATTTTCTGACGAAGAATTTGATAGTCAAGTAGTAAGTGGGATGATGATCCCTGCTCCTTATTGCTTGGCTATTATTGTTTAACTCAACTACTATTTAGAATACTTATGATTCAACGAATTCAAACTGTTTATTTATTGATTGTTGTAGGATTGCTGATTACAGCCATGTGTTTGCCGATGGGCTACTTCATTGATGCGATGGGAGAACATCCTTTTAAGGCATTAGGATTGGAAGTAAACGGTGCTATTCAGTCTACATGGGGCTTATTCGGAATTCTGATGGTTAGCACCATCGTGGCTGTGGCTACTATCTTTTTGTATAAGAACCGTATGCTGCAGATTCGTATGACAATTTTCAATAGCTTATTATTGGTAGGTTATTACATTGCTGCCCTTGCTTTTTATTTTGCATTGAAGAATGATGAAAATATGTTCCGTATAGGCTGGGCATTGTGTTTGCCGCTTGTTTCCATCATCCTGAATATACTGGCTATCCGTGCTATCGGACGGGATGAGGTGATGGTAAAAGCTGCGGATAGATTGCGATAAAAAGGACTAAAGTCCCCAGAAATAGAAATCCCCGCTAATTCGTTTAGAGTTAGTGGGGATTTTTTTTAGTTCGTTGTGAATGAGATCTTTAAATAAGAGGTTTTAATCTCTTCCTCCTTGAAAGAGGGGTTATTTCTTCAAATCAAATAAATATGTGAGCTTTATGGTAATGGTTCCATGCGCTGCACGGGCGAAATAATCTTTCTTAGTAGTGCTGTAGAAATCAGACAGGGCAAAGTAATAACGGCCTTCAACGATGAAGCTACCAGCTTTCTTTGTTCTAAGTTCTACACCACCGCCACCGGCAATACCATAGTCAAATTTATTTTGAATCTTAACTCCGTACAGGGCTTTCTGTGTATCAGATAAGCTATTCATATCAATACCTTTTATTGTTTCCGATTCACTGATTAGAAAGCTGATTTGAGGACCTGCATGGACAAAGAATTGCAATCCTCTGTCTCGTCCGAAAGCAAGGTGAGCGAGGAAAGGAATATCTATATAAGTCATTTTGCGAGTGTAAGTTTTAGTAGGGTCCTTCGAAGTGACTTCATATCCGTTGGCGTCCAGTGATATTGTTTCAAATAATTGGTCCCAGCCTCGTTGCGAGACATTCAACTCGACCTGTGCGCCACAAATCATGGCAAAATACTTCTCGGATATATAACGTGCTGTCAAACCTCCGGTAATTCCCATCAGGCTATTTTGCTTGATGGTGGGAGTAAAGGAAGCACTGTTTAAATTGACACCTCCATTGATACCTACCGATAAATTGTTTCGTGCTTCTCCGATTTGAGCGACAGCAGGAAGGGCAAATCCTGTAAGTAGGAGTGTTGCGATCAAAAATGGTTTTATCTTTATCATTTTCGTATTATTCGAAGTCAAGTTTTACTAATTCAAAATTCTTAGTGAAACGTATGAAGAACACCTTTTTATTAATAAATCCTCCCCAGTTGTTTACACGCTCGAATTTGAATCCGGTCTGGATAGGAGTCAGGTTCATTTTAGGCAGATTGTTTTCCAGTTCCGAGCCATAAAGCGATAATCCTTTCAGGAAGAAGAAGCCGGTGTCAAAACCCAGCATTGCGTAATTAGGGTATTTGCTTGCCAAATCTTTGCTATACCATTTATGGTAAGCATTGGTAAACTGCACAGCTGCCGGGAACAACGTATTCGTATAGAATGAAGAATAGAAATATACATCCAATTCAAAGAAGTTTTCCAGATGATCTCTGGTATAGGTCTGCCATTCCGGATAGCCGAACAGATGAATATTCTCTGCAGGATTCTCTCTGACTAACAGCGTCAGTTGAGGAAGTATCTTAATTAGTAAGACGTTGTTGCCTGATGTCGGAATAAAGATGTTTTCTTTATCACTGCGGAGCGCTGCTTTCAACGTTTCTTTCGTTGCGCTTTCACTGACGGTTCTCATTGGAATTCCTTTACTTTTCAACTCTTGTTTCAAGCCGCTGATAAATTCCGCTTTCTCCTTATCAACGCTCGCCGGTTCTATGAAGATAACGTTTGCATTGGGAAATTGACGGGTGAAGTGCTCGTAAACTTCTGAATATAAGTAAGATTGAGGCGTATTGATCTGATAAACAGCTGGGTTGTTGAATACCTCTTCTCCTTTTTGAGAGAAAGGAATCACCAGGCGTATGTCGTTCTTCTCTGCGAAGTCGGACAATGGCTTTATTTGATTCTGATGCATCGGACCGAAGATGATATTCATACTTTTCATCTCGTTCTTGGCAAGAATCGTATTTAATGTAGAAACCTCTTTTCCGCAATCATATACATATAGATCAAGAGAAATACCTGTACGTTTCAGACTGTCTACTGCCATCAGGAAACCTTCGTAATATTCCACCATGCGTTTGTCTTCCTGGAAAGGCAACAATAAAGCTGCTTTAATGGTAGACAGCTTTTGGGGAGTCTCTTTACTTTTGCGGAAAAGCTCGCTATTGCTGGGAGGAATAGCGTAAGGATCTTCCTTCTGTGTAGGTTGCACGGTCGTTGCTGCCGGGTAAGGGATGCAAAGGAATTGTCCCTTTTTCATGCCTTTTTTCAGTTCCGGGTTAGCTGCAATTAACTCCTGCTCGCTGATTCCATATTCACGGCTCACGCTAAAAATAGTCTCTTTGCGTTTTACCTTATGCATATCCTTGCATTTCGGCACAACAGGACCTTGAATGGTGGTCTGTTCGGTAGGCGTTTGAGTTGCAGTAGCAGTTTGCTCTTCTTTTTTCTGCGGAATCAGGATGACCTGTCCGATGCGGAAATTTTCGGCACTCAAACCGGGGTTTGCTTCACAAATATCTTTGGCGGATACATTATACATGGTTGTCAGTTTGTATAGTGTTTCTCCGGCTTGAATCGTATGGAATGTTTCTCCCTTCTGACTCTCTTTTCCCGTAGGAATTTTGATTGTCTGTCCGGCATAGATCTTTTCGTCACAGCCCGGATTCAGACGTATAATGTCTGATGTAGTGACATTATACATCTTGGAGATGGAGTATAAACTTTGTCCTTTTTCGATGGTATGCAAGAAATATGATTGGTTTTCTTGTGCATAACTGATAGCATATGAAACGCTTATAAAAAGCAAAAATAAGAATATACGGTTTATCGGTTTCATCAAATTATAACTATTGGTTCTTGAAATCAAGGAACAAAGGTACAAATAATGCCCTATATCTTCATAAGATTTGAGTTAAGAAAATAATATTGTGCTTTTTTAGGAGCATATTTCGGGCGGAAACATTAATTTTGCAACATTTATGGAAGGATATGAATATGCAGGAAACAGAATATATTAATGTGTACGGTGCGCGCGTGCACAATTTAAAGGATATTGATGCCGAAATTCCCCGTAACAGTTTGACTGTTATCACCGGATTGAGCGGTAGTGGAAAATCTTCTTTAGCCTTCGATACGATTTTTGCCGAAGGACAGCGTCGTTATATCGAAACTTTTTCAGCGTATGCCCGTAACTTCTTGGGCAATCTGGAACGTCCGGATGTCGATAAGATAACAGGTTTGAGTCCGGTTATCTCCATTGAACAGAAAACAACGAATAAAAATCCCCGTTCTACCGTAGGAACGACTACGGAGATATATGATTATCTCCGTTTGCTGTATGCCCGTGCGGGAGTGGCTTATTCGTATCTGTCGGGTGAGGAGATGGTGAAATATACCGAAGAGCAGATTCTGGACTTGATTCTGAAAGATTATAAAGGAAAGAAAATATATCTGCTGGCTCCGCTAGTTCGTTCACGTAAGGGACATTACAGGGAACTTTTCGAACAAATACGTAAAAAAGGATACCTGTATGTGCGGGTGGACGGAGAAGTGCGTGAAATCACGCATGGTATGAAACTCGACCGCTATAAAAATCACGATGTAGAAGTGGTTATTGATAAATTAGTGGTAGCGGAGAAAGATGACCGGCGTTTGAAACAGAGTGTGGCAACCGCTATGCGCCAGGGAGATGGGTTGATGATGATTCTGGATGCCCAATCTGAAAGTATCCGTCATTATAGTAAGCGGCTCATGTGTCCTGTCACCGGATTGTCTTATCGTGAACCGGCTCCGCATAACTTCTCATTCAATTCACCGCAAGGGGCATGTCCGAAGTGTAAGGGATTGGGAGTAGTCAATCAGATTGATGTGGACAAAGTGATTCCCGATCGTGAACTTTCCATTTATGAAGGAGCGATAGCACCTTTGGGAAAATATAAGAATGCGATGATTTTCTGGCAAATCGGTGCTTTGCTCGAGAAGTACGACGCAACACTGAAAACTCCGATAAAGGAGTTGCCGGACGATGCGATTGATGAAGTCTTGTACGGTTCTGACGAACGGATTAAAATCAAGAGTTCGCTGATCGGTACTTCCTCCGATTACTTTGTTACTTACGAAGGAGTGGTGAAGTATATTCAGATGTTGCAGGAAAAGGATGCTTCTGCAACAGCACAGAAATGGGCGGAACAATTTGCCAAAACAACGGTTTGTCCCGAATGTAAAGGGGCTCGTTTGAATAAAGAAGCTTTGCATTTTCGTATCCATGATAAGAATATCAATGAGTTGGCGAATATGGATATCAACGAGTTATACGACTGGTTGATGAAGGTGGATGAGTTCCTGTCCGATAAGCAGAAGAAAATATCGGTGGAGATTCTGAAAGAGATTCGCACACGTTTGAAGTTCTTGCTGGACGTGGGTCTGGATTATCTGGCATTGAATCGTAGCTCTGTTAGTCTTTCTGGTGGTGAGAGTCAGCGTATCCGCTTGGCTACACAGATTGGTTCGCAATTAGTGAATGTACTTTATATTCTCGACGAGCCGAGTATCGGTCTGCATCAGCGTGATAATCTGCGTCTTATCAACTCGTTGAAAGAACTCCGCGACATGGGGAACTCCGTGATTGTAGTGGAACATGATAAGGATATGATGTTAGCTGCCGACTATGTCATCGATATGGGTCCGAAAGCCGGACGTCTCGGAGGCGAAGTCGTTTTCGCCGGAACCCCGCAGGAGATGCTGAATACAGATACAATGACTTCGCAATATCTGAATGGCAAGATGAAGATAGAAATCCCTGCCAAGCGTAGAAAAGGAAATGGGAAATCTATCTGGCTGAAAGGAGCGAAGGGGAATAACCTGAAGAATGTAGATGTTGAATTTCCGTTGGGTAAACTGATTTGCGTAACTGGTGTATCAGGAAGTGGAAAATCCACCTTGATTAATGAAACTTTGCAGCCGATTCTTTCACAGAAATTCTATCGTTCTTTACAAGATCCTTTGGAATACGATTCGATTGAAGGGTTGGAAAATATAGATAAGGTAGTAGATGTGGATCAATCACCTTTGGGACGTACGCCACGCTCCAATCCTGCGACTTATACCGGTGTGTTTTCTGATATCCGTAACCTGTTTGTGGGTCTGCCGGAAGCTAAGATTCGTGGTTATAAACCGGGACGTTTCTCCTTTAATGTTGCAGGTGGGCGTTGTGAAGCATGTACGGGAAATGGTTATAAGACGATTGAAATGAATTTCCTTCCTGACGTATATGTGCCTTGTGAGGTTTGTCACGGTAAACGTTATAACCGGGAAACACTGGAAGTGCGTTTCAAGGGAAAATCAATTGCCGATGTACTTGACATGACGATCAACCGTGCTGTGGAATTCTTTGAAAATGTGCCGCAAATCTTGAATAAGATTAAAGTCTTGCAGGATGTCGGACTTGGGTATATAAAACTGGGACAATCTTCTACCACTCTTTCCGGTGGAGAAAGCCAGCGTGTGAAACTGGCAACGGAGCTATCAAAAAGAGATACGGGCAAAACTCTTTATATCCTTGACGAACCGACTACCGGACTTCATTTTGAAGATATCCGTGTATTGATGGGAGTATTGAATAAGCTGGTAGATAAAGGTAATACTGTTATCGTCATCGAGCACAATCTGGATGTGATTAAAATGGCGGATTATATTATCGATATGGGCCCTGAAGGTGGTAAGGGCGGGGGAGAACTCCTTAGTTACGGAACACCGGAAGAAGTTGCGAAGAGCCCTAAAGGATATACACCTAAGTTTCTTCGCGAAGAGCTGGGTCTCTAATTTAAATCATAGAGTACCAACTTATCGGACAATCTTCGATGAGTTGGCACTTATCATATCATATTCTTTATTTATCAGATACAGAACTTATAAATACAACGAAAATGAAAATCAATAAAACAAATGCCGCACGGCTGTTAGATAAGGCTAAGATAGCCTATGAATTAATTCCCTACGAAGTAGATGAAAACGACTTGAGTGCTGTTCATGTGGCAGCAAGTTTAGGAGAGAACATCGAGCAGGTCTTTAAAACGCTTGTTCTGCACGGCGATAAAAGCGGATATTTTGTCTGTGTCATTCCGGGAGAACATGAAGTTGATTTGAAACTGGCAGCTAAAGCTTCGGGTAACAAGAAGTGCGAGTTGATTCCCGTAAAAGAACTTCTGCCACTTACCGGATATATCCGGGGAGGTTGTTCGCCGATCGGTATGAAAAAGCATTTTCCTACTTATATTCATGAAACCAGCCAACAATTTCCGTATATTTATGTAAGTGCCGGTGTACGGGGACTTCAGATAAAAATAGCTCCGGAAGATTTGATTCGTGAATCCAGGGCGGAAATTTGTCGTTTATTTGAGGAGTAGTTTAACAAATCATTGTGCAAAAACTCGAGAAAAAGTATATATTTGCAAGAAATATTTATTTAAATCAATCAATTATTAATTCTAAAAACTTATATCTATGTTCAGTAAACACCCTAAAGGTCTGATTGCTGCAGCTTTAGCTAATATGGGAGAGCGTTTTGGCTTCTATATTATGATGGCGATTTTGACATTGTTTATTTCAGCGAAATTTGGATTGTCCGAGACAACTACCGGATACATTTATTCCGCGTTTTATGCTTCCATTTATATTTTAGCTTTGGCGGGAGGTGTTATTGCTGATAAGACGAAAAATTTCAAAGGCACTATTTTAGTAGGGCTGATATTAATGGCTGTCGGTTATTTGATTATTGCCATTCCAACTCCGACTCCTGTTCCTAGTATGGCTCTTTATCTGGGATTAACCTGTTTCGGGCTTTTGGTGATTGCTTTTGGTAATGGTTTGTTTAAAGGAAATCTTCAGGCTTTGGTCGGTCAGATGTACGATGATCCCAAATATTCCAATCTTCGTGATGCCGGTTTCCAGATATTTTATATGTTTATCAATATTGGAGCTGTTTTTGCACCGTTTATTGCTATTGGTGTACGCAACTGGTGGTTGAAGGTGAACAACTTCGATTATGATGCTACTTTACCTGAATTGTGCCATCAATATTTAGAAAAAGGAAATGATATGGCTCCACAGGCAATGGAGAATCTGACAACTTTGGCTAAGACTGCTGTTCTCGATGGAACTCCTGTAACCGATATGGGTATGTTTGTGAATAGCTATCTTGACGTGTTTAACCGTGGTTTCCAGTATGCTTTTATGGCTGCTATTGGTGCTATGCTTGTTTCGCTGATTATTTATATGGCAAATAAGAAACGTTTCCCGGATCCTGCGACTAAAATGGAAACTGGTAAAGGGACTGCGACTGTGAACAAGGAAGAAATCCAAATGAGCGCTACTGAAATAAAACAGCGCATCTATGCTTTGTTTGCAGTATTCGGTGTTGTTATTTTCTTCTGGTTATCTTTCCATCAGAATGGTTATTCTTTGACCTATTTCGCCCGTGACTATGTGGACTTGAGTGTGATTAATATTGACTTAGGTTTTACGCAGATCAAGGGAGCTGAAATATTCCAGAGCGTTAATCCGTTCTTCGTTGTATTCCTGACTCCCTTTATCATGTGGATGTTCGGTTCAATGAAAAAGAATGGTAAAGAACCTTCTACTCCGATGAAGATTGCCATTGGTATGGGTATTGCCGCGTTAGCGTATGTATTCTTAATGGTATTCTCATTTACATTGCCTTCGAAAGAGGTGTTGGGTACTATGAGTGCTGCTGAAATCAATGCTATTCGTGTGACTCCGTGGATTATGATCGGCCTGTATTTCATTCTTACGGTTGCCGAACTGTTCATCTCTCCTCTGGGATTATCATTTGTATCTAAAGTAGCTCCTCCTCATTTGCAGGGGCTGATGCAAGGTTGCTGGTTGGCTGCAACAGCTGTGGGTAACTCACTGTTGTTTATCGGTGGTATTCTTTATACAACTGTGCCTATTTGGGCTTGTTGGTTGGTATTTGTAGGAGCAACTGGTGCTTCCATGATTGTAATGCTTTCAATGGTAAAATGGTTGGAACGTGTAGCGAAATAAAATCCTGTCATTAACTAAATAACCAAAATGCCCGACATTATATATTATTCGG
>NZ_GG774949.1:1945580-2075970 GCF_000162555.1 Bacteroides sp. 3_1_23 | reverse complement strand
TTGGTCGGCATTTTGGTATATCAAATATCTAGTCCCATAATATAATCATTCATATAATACCCGTTACCAATCGGGAAATCACCTTCCCGCAACTTTCTCATTCCCATGTGCTCGTAAAACTGCAAAGCCTTATTATTACGATTTACGTTGAGCTCCATCAAACAAGATCCCGGGTGTATTTCTTTGATACACTTGATTGCTTCCTTGAATAAAAAACTGCCGCAATGCGTGCCCTGAAAACGGGGGAGGACATATATCTTCTGAAGATGGAATACATCCTTTTCCTGTTGTTGAATGGAAACGTATCCGCATGGTTCATTCTCTTTATAAGCAATGGAGTACACATGTCCCTCTTCCTCCATTTGTTTGCGCACATTGGAAGGTGCATACATCCAGTCCATCATATAATCCAGTTGTTCGGGAGATAAAATTTCCTTGTAGGTGGCGGGGAATACCTCCTTTGCCATCTTATGAATAAGCTCGCAATCGGCTACCGTTGCTTTTCGAATTGTAAACATATGTATTTTCTATTTCTTGGTTTAACGGGCACAAATATAGCCATTATTTCTTTTTATAATAAGGTGGAGAGTCTCTAATGTTTTAATTATTATTAATTTATAGTACTTTGTAATGCAAGGTACTAAAGTAATGCATATATTTGTGCATCTAAAAGAAGTGAATAATGAAAGTAGACAATGTAAAATCACAGATGAGGAAAGGCATGCTTGAATATTGTATCATGCTTTTGTTGCACAAGGAGCCCGCTTATGCTTCTGATATTATTCAGAAATTGAAAGAAGCCCAACTGATTGTAGTGGAAGGCACCTTGTATCCATTGCTTACCCGTCTGAAAAATGATGACCTGTTAAGTTATGAGTGGGTAGAATCTACCCAGGGACCTCCCCGCAAATACTATAAACTCACTGAACAAGGAGAAGTCTTTTTGGGAGAGCTGGAAATTTCCTGGAAAGAACTTAACGATACAGTGAATCATATAGCCAATAGATAATCCGAAAAAGAAGAAATAAAAATGAAAAAGACATTGACCATAAATTTAGGAGGAATTGTCTATCATATAGATGACGATGCCTACCGACTGTTAGATAATTATCTGTCTAATTTGAAGCATTACTTTCGTAAACAGGAGGGTGCGGAAGAGATCGTAAACGATATTGAGATGCGTATTGCCGAACTGTTTGCAGAGAAAGTAACTGAAGGAAAACAGGTCATCACAGTTTCGGATGTAGAAGAAATTATCGCTCGTGTCGGCAAACCGGAAGACTTTGGAATTGCTGATGAGGATATGGACTCACAGAAAAGAACGGAACAAACATCGTCCGCTAATCAAGGCAGTACGCAAACCGCTGCTCAACGCCGCTGGTTTCGTGATCCGGATAATAAATTGTTGGGAGGCGTAGCGGCAGGATTGGCAGCTTACTTCGGTTGGGACATCACATTAGTGCGTATATTGATGATTATCCTTGTATTTGTACCTTATTGCCCGATGATTATACTTTATATTATCGGATGGATCGTTATTCCGGAAGCCCGTACTGCCGCGGAAAAATTGAGTATGCGTGGAGAAGCAGTGACCATTGAGAATATTGGCAAAACAGTGACAGACGGTTTCGAACGTGTAGCGGACGGAGTTAACAACTATATGAACTCCGGCAAACCTCGTACCTTTCTTCAAAAGATAGGGGATGTATTTGTTTCCATTGCTGCTGTTCTCTTTAAAATATTTCTGGTGGCTCTTGTCATTCTCTGCTGTCCTGTCTTGTTCGTACTGGCCGTTGTACTAGTAGCGCTGGTGTTTGCAGCAATTGCCGTGGCAGTTAGCGGAGGAGCATTACTTTACCAGATGCTGCCTGCCATTGACTGGATGCCGGTTACTTCTTTATCGCCAATGATGACACTACTGGGTACGATTGCCGGAGTTGCCCTCATCGGTATTCCATTAGGAGCTTTCTTGTATACTATCTTGCGGCAGTTATTCCATTGGTCGCCGATGGGAGCAGGCTTGAAATGGTCGCTATTGATTCTATGGATATTGGGTGCAGTCATAATGATTATTAATCTTTCAGCTCTTGGCTGGCAACTGCCTTTGTATGGCTTGCACTGCTCTTAACGAAGTCTCATTCTATATAAAAAAGGATAATATTTATTCTTTTATAAGTAAATGTACCCCGATAGTGTGTCCGGGGTACATTTTTTGTTTACTCTAATTCATCGTAAATCGAGAATTTATTAGTAAGTTTGTAAATACGTATTCAGGAAATAAAAATGGGTGAACATATATGTTTTAGGAGAAACGAACGTTTAGCGACAGTCAACCCTTATTGGAGAGGAAATCCGATGGTGCGCGGGCGTTTTTTTAATCGGCAGCATCGCTTCCGTCCGGGGATGGGGAGTGTACTGAAATGGCGTCTTTCGCCCAATCCCCAACGCAAAGAGAAGAAAACGGTGAAATGGGATCCAAAGGTTTGTTATCTCCGTTCATTGGATGCAGTGGTGGGAGATTCCCTGATATGGCTCGGACATAATTCTTTCTTTCTCCAGTTAGCAGGTAAACGAATCATGTTCGATCCTGTGTTCGGCAGTATTCCTTTTGTGAAGAGACAGAGCGAGTTTCCCGCTAATCCTGACATATTTACAGGGATTGATTATCTACTTGTCAGCCATGACCATTTCGATCATTTGGATAAACAGAGTATAGCCCGTTTACTGAAGAATAACCCGCAAATGAAACTCTTTTGCGGCTTGGGAACCGGTGAGCTGATTCAGGGATGGTTTCCCGAAATGAAAGTGATTGAAGCCGGATGGTATCAACAAATGGAAGATGAGGGATTGAAGATTACTTTTCTACCGGCACAACACTGGAGCAAACGTTCCGTACGTGATGGTGGCCAGCGACTGTGGGGAGCTTTCATGCTGCAAGGAAATGGAATTTCTCTTTATTATAGCGGTGATACAGGTTATTCCAGTCACTTCCGTGAGATTCCCGATCTGTTCGGAGCACCGGATTATGCTTTGTTAGGCATCGGGGCATACAAACCTCGCTGGTTTATGCGTCCCAATCATATATCGCCTTACGAATCATTGACTGCCGCCGAGGAAATGCATGCTGGTCTTACCATTCCCATGCATTATGGCACATTCGATTTGTCTGACGAGCCTTTGCATGATCCCCCGAAAGTCTTCGCAACAGAGGCTAAGAAACGGAAGATTCCGGTGAAGATTCCCTATTTGGGAGAGATTGTGAAATTGAATAAACAGAAATAATTAGATAAGTACCTGCCATGAATTAATCGTTATTTTTCTAGGTACGGATTTCACGGTTTTTAGTGTTGTTATTGTTGCAAAGTAACCGTGTTAATCTGTGTAATCCGTGCCTAAATTATTATATAAACTAATTATGAATACATATTTACGAATAAAGAGATGAAGAAATTAGAAGTAAAAGATTTGAAAGAAAATTTTTTCGAAGCGATTGGAAAAGAGTGGATGCTGGTTACAGCCGGAACAAAAGAGAAGTTTAACACGATGACAGCAAGTTGGGGTGGCATCGGCTGGTTGTGGAATAAACCGGTTGCTTTCGTTTTTATCCGTCCCGAACGGTATACATACGAGTTTGTAGAGAAGAACGATTACCTGACACTTTCTTTCTTAGGAGAAGAAAATAAGAAAATTCACGCTGTTTGTGGCTCCAAGTCGGGACGTAATATAGATAAAGTAAAAGAAACCGGATTGAAACCTGTATTTACAGAAAAAGGAAATGTCCTGTTCGAGCAGGCACGTTTGAGTCTGGAATGTAAGAAACTTTATGCTGACACTATCAAACCGGAATGTTTTCTGGATAAAGAATCAATAGAGAAGTGGTACGGTGGTGCTCATGGAGGTTTCCATAAGATGTATATTGTAGAAATTGAAAATATTTATTCGGAGTAAATTTAGCGAACTTTTTTATAATTTTAGCCGATTTTGATGAATGCAATGGAGAAGCCCCTGAACTCAAAAGATTGAGAACAGGGGCTTCTTTTAGTTTATTATGTTTATTCTACTATGTAATTAACGTAAAATTTTATTTAGACGGAGCTTTTTTCACCCATTTGTCCAACCATTCAAAGAATGTGCGTTGCCATAGAACCCCATTCTGTGGCTTCAATACCCAGTGGTTTTCATCCGGATAAATTAGCAGCTCTGCAGGAACACCACGCATCACGGCAGCATCAAAAGCAGCCATAGCCTGATTAGCCAGGATACGGTAGTCTTTTTCTCCATGGATACAGAGAATAGGAGTATCCCATTTCTCTACGAATAGGTGAGGAGAGTTGGCAAACGTACGCTGTGCCACCGGATTCTGTTTTTCCCAGTATGCGCCTCCCATATCCCAGTTGGCAAACCATTTTTCTTCAGTTTCCAGATATTGCATTTCCATGTTGAAGATACCATCATGAGCAATGAACGCTTTGAACCGTTTGTCGTGATGTCCGGCCAACCAATATACGGAGAATCCTCCGAAGCTGGCACCTACGCATCCCAGACGATCTTTGTCCACATACGGCTCTTTTGCCATTTCATCGATAGCAGTGAAGTAATCCTTCATACACTGGCCACCGTAATCGCCACTAATCTGTTCGTTCCATTCCACACCGAATCCCGGCAAACCGCGACGGTTCGGAGCAACGATGATATAATCATTAGCTGCCATAATCTGGAAGTTCCAGCGATAAGACCAGAACTGGCTTACCGGACTCTGCGGACCTCCTTCGCAGAACAGTAAAGTCGGATATTTCTTGTTCGGATCAAACTGTGGAGGATAAATCACCCATGTCAACATCTGTTTACCATCTGTTGTTTTCATCCAGCGACCTTCCACTTTACCCATTTCCAACTGGTCATAGATTTGTTTGTTCTCCTGTGTCAGTTGAGTGGTAGAACCATCCAGTGCCACAGAGTAAATCTCATCCCCCATACTCATTGAATGACGTTTCGCAATCAGCTTATCTCCGAAAAGAGCTACCCCTTCGTAATCATACATTCCTGAAGTAATAGCCTTTACCGAATCATTTGCCAGGTCAAGCGCATAAATTTGTGATTCTCCATGCCATACACCTGTGAAATAGATCACTTTAGCATCTGCTCCCCAGACAAAAGCATCCACATTCGATTCGAATGTCTTACTCACAAAACGCTTCTCGCCAGTTTCCAGGTTCATGATGAACAGACGGTTCAAATCCGCTTCGTATCCGTCACGTTCCATGCTCTGCCAGGCAATATACTTGCCGTCCGGTGAGTATTGCGGGTTGGTATCATATCCTTTGTTCTCTTCAGTAATATTTTCTGTTTTCTTAGTATTCAAGTCATAGATATAAATATCAGAGTTGGTAGAAATCGCATATTCCAGTCCTGTCTTTTTACGGCAAGTGTAAGCCACTTTGTCCGAAGTCATATTCCAGGCAAGTTGCTCAATGCCACCCCAAGGCTTCATCGGACTTTCATACGGTTCGTCGTTCAGAATATCCACAATATTGGAAATGCCGTTACCATCAAAGTCGGCAACAAAAGGATGCGGAGCGGTTGTCACCCATTCATCCCAATGTTTGTACATCAGGTCGGTAACGATGATACCGGTAGCTTTCGGCAGGTCCGGATACTTATCAGCAGTGCTTTCTTTCGTCTTTACTTGTGAAATAAACAGCAGTTTTTTGCCATCTGGTGAGATGGAATATCCTTCAATATCTCCGTCGTAGTTGGTCAGCTGCTTGCGCCCGCTACCATCCGGATTCATTTCATAAAGCTGGCTGCTTCCGTTGTCATTACTTAAGAATGCCAGTTTGGTGCCTCCCTTAATCCAAGTCACCTCATTTTCCTGATACGGGGTACGAGTGATTTGTTGATTTTCGCTTCCATCTGCGTTCATTACGAAAACTTCGCGGTTACTTTTGTTTTCCGGTACGCTGTAATACGCTACCGTATACGCAATTTTCTTTCCGTCGGGCGATACGGCGAATCCGCCGATACGTCCCATAGCCCAAAGTGCTTCGGGAGTCATGCGCTTCCCTTCGATCTTAATATCCGATTTCTCGATAAGCACCTGATCTGTCTTGCCTGCGTCTTTGGTTCCTCCGCAGGCAGCTAACAACATTGCCGCCGACATCATAATTAAATTAGCTTGTCTCATATATTTTATAAAATGTTTATTTTCTTGCGAAGATAGTGAAAAAAGGATTTAAATCTTCTTTTTCTGCCAGTTTCCTTTCTTCATATACCAGTAGCAGAACATCAGCGTGAAAGTACCATATACGCATTCCGTTGTCCAGGCAAATGCGACGTCCATCCGCAGGTACATGATGAAATATGCAGAGTATGTGACGTAGATAGCCAATACACAAAGTTCCATAGCCAGTGCAGTCTGCGTATTCCCTGTACCTGATACCGATTGGAAATAAACATTGGCAGGCACCAGTACCAAATAGGCAGAACACAATACCCACAGTGAAGGCACGGATGCTGCTCTCAAATCCGGCATATCTGTATAAATACGTAGGATCAGATCCGGAAATAGACAGAAGAATATCAGAATTGGCAATACAAATATATATCCAATGCGAATGTGCTGCCTGATAGTACCCCGTACACAATCCTGTTCACCTGCACCGATCAGATTGCTGACCAATGAACCACAGGTGGATGCAAATGCCATTGCAATCATAAACGGGATTCCCGACACGTTTCGGATAATGTTCGCGATTGCCAAAGAGCGCTCTCCCAAATGTTCCACAAATAGAAAGAACATAAACCAGGTAGACAAAGAAACAAAGTTCTGAATCATTGTCCACACAGAAACATTCAGTATTCGTTTCAGTGTTTTCCCTTGGAACTTAGGCAGTATATTCAATGCATACTTCCTGCAGTCAATCCGCTTCCAGGTATAGATGATAAAGAAAATCACCGATACCATTTCAGCCAGCGAAGAGCCGATAGCAGCACCGGCAATTCCCAATTGCGGGAAACCGAATTTACCGAAAATCAGGATATAATTGAATACCACATTCGAAAGTACCATCACAATAGAGTTCAAAGTCAGCGTCTTGGTCTGCGTCGTACCTACAAAGAAGGCGCGGAACATGACCATGATAAAAGAGAAGAAGAACCCGTACACACGCCAGTGAATATAACTCTCGGCTGCATCGTAAATGTGAGGAGACGAAATGATATTCTTGAGGATATATGGTGAGAATACGATGGAGAACGTGAATAAAATCACTGCCATGGCAAGCAGGAAATATATGCCCTGATAAAAAATGGGTCCGATTTCCTTGTAGTTTCCTTCTCCATTGCGACGCGCAATTAATATCTGGGCACCGATGCTGAAACCGAATGCCATCATGAAAATGGCAAGGTAATATACACCTGCAATGGCGGAAGCACCTAATTCGATTTCTCCGACACGTCCCAGAAAAGCAGTGTCCGTCATACCAATCATCTGTTCCATAATCAGACTGATTAGGATAGGGTAGGAGATTGTCCAGATTTGTTTATAAGAATATTTAGTTTTCATCTTATTTTATTTTTTAGAGAAAGAAAGCCGGGCAACCAAAATAGGATGTCCGGCTTTCTTAGAATATGATTCAGGAATTACTCCTTATTTTTTATTCTGTCTTTGCTGCTGCAATTGCTCTTGTTGCTTTTGCATCGCCTCCAGGCGAGCAGCAAATCCGGTCTTTTTCATTTGTTTCGGGTCTTTCTTTTTCGCTTCAAGAATAGCCAACAATTTAGTTTCGTCAGTCGTTCTACGAAGCAGAATCATAGTACCCACACTAATCAGCGTTGACACGAAGTAGTAATAGTTCAAACCTGACGGATAATCGTTCAAGACGAACAAGAACATAATCGGCATCAGATACATCATCCATTTCATAGCCGCCATTTGTGGCTGCGCTCCGGTATCCTGCATAGACATTGTGTACTTTGTGTTCAGAATATTGGTTACTGTCATCAGCAAGCAGAACAAGCTAAGATGGTTACCCAGGAACGGAATATGGAATGGGAATGTGATGAACGCATCATAAGTAGAAAGGTCGTCCGCCCACAAGAAACTCTGTTGACGCAGCTCGATAGCACTCGGCACGAACATAAACAAAGCCATCAGGATAGGAAACTGCAATAACATCGGCAGACAGCCGCCCATCGGGCTTACCCCGTACTGGCTGTAAAGGCCCATCACCTCCTGCTGTTTCTTCATTGCATCTTCCTGTTTCGGATATTTCTTGTTGATTTCGTCAATTTTCGGTTTCAATACACGCATCTTGGCAGAAGACATGTACGTTTTCCAGGTAGCCGGATAAACCAGCACTTTCACCATAATAGTCAGAATCAACAGAACGATACCCATGCTCAATCCCCAGCCGGACAACCAGTCGAATACGTTGATCGTGATAAACTGGTTAATCCAGCGAATCAGCGGCCAACCCAGGTAAACCAGTCGGTGAAGCTCCCATTTCTCGTCACGTCCTTTATCCAGCGCTTTCAGCGTCTTGAAGTGGTTCGGACCGAAGTAGAAGTACATCTCTGTCGGTTCTTTGCCTGACGGATCAAAGAAAGTATTCATTTCAGCAGAATAATCTTTGATATATCCGCTTCCCTGTTGTTCCATTTTTGACTTAACGGAAACCTTGTCGAAATCCTGTTCAGCGATAAATACAGACGAGAAGAACTGATTCTTGAAAGCTATCCAATCAATGCGTCCCGGCAAATCCTGACTGTCATCTTTGGCAGCAGACAAGTTGTCTACATTGTCACCTGTTACTTTATAAGTCAGTTCCGACAGACGATTCTCATAAGTGAATCCTTTTTCCAGTTGGCGGGCACGTTGTGACCAGTCGATGTCCACATACTTAGTACTAGCCAACTTGTCTTCCATGCCTGTCGCTTTGATTTCAAAGTTCATCAGGTAGCTATCCGGTTTCAGCGTATAGATGAAATCGATATAGCTTGCGCTATCTGCAGCCAGACGCATTGTAACACTACTGTCCGTCTTGTTCACAGCTTCAAAGAAATAATCTTTGGTCTGGATGGCTCCTGCCTTGTTGTAAAAGTTGAAGTTCATCGAAGCATCGTCACCGTCGAACAACATGACCGGCGTCTTTTTGTCCTGTGCCATATAATCTTTCAGCATGGCTGAATAGACACGTCCGCCTTTGGTTGTGAAAGTGATTTCCGCTACATTATTCTGGATGCTGATTTTAGAGTCGGTTCCATGCAAGGCATTGAAAAACAAAGCAGAAGAATCGGCAGCCGATGCCACCTCTTTTTGGCTGTTAGCCAGTGCAGCTTCCGTTTTAGCCTTCAACGCTTCCTCCTGCTGCTGTACCACGGCAATAGAATCGTAGTATTTCTTTTGCGCAGCTATCTGTTCCTCGCTTGGACGGCTCAAAAAACTGAATCCTACCAATAATATACCTATCAGAACGAGACCTGTGATGGTGTTTTTATCCATTCTTATTTTAATTACAAATTATATAAATTACAAACTACCGGTTGTTTACCACGTATCGTTAGCCGTTCACCGTTGCTTTTTCGTTTTCGATGGCAGCTTTCACAAATGCAACGAACAACGGATGAGGGTTCAGTACCGTACTACCATATTCCGGATGGAACTGTGTACCGACAAACCATTTCAGAGTCGGAATTTCAACGATTTCTACCAGATCCGATTCCGGGTTGATACCTACACATTTCATGCCGGCAGCTTCATATCGGTCTTTATAATCATTGTTGAACTCATAGCGATGGCGGTGACGTTCCTGAATATGTTCCTGTCCGTAAGCCTGATATGCTTTCGAACCTTTCTGCAATACACATTCGTAAGCGCCCAGACGCATCGTACCACCCATATTGGTGATTGCTTTCTGCTCTTCCATGATATCAATCACGTTGTGCGGAGTCTTTTCATCCATTTCACGTGAGTTGGCATCTGCGTATCCTAGTACGTTGCGTGCAAACTCAATAGCAATACATTGCATACCCAGACAAATACCGAAAGTCGGAATGTCATGTGTACGTGTATATTTGATAGCGACAAACTTGCCGTCGATACCCCGTTGACCGAATCCCGGACCAATCATTACGCCCGCCATACCTTTCAAAGCTTCAGCTACATTCTCATCTGTCAGTTTCTCGCTGTTTACGAAATGAACTTCCACTTTGCGGTCATTGTAAGTACCCGCTTGCGATAAAGCTTCACGGATAGATTTGTAAGCATCCTGCAAATCGTATTTTCCAACCAGTGCAATATTGATCGGTTCTTTAGTCTCTGCAGCGTGACGACGTTCCAGGAATTTACGCCATGGGCCGAGTCCCGGAGTTTCTCCTACCGGCAGTCCCATCTTTTCGAGGATAGTGCTGTCCAGCCCTTGCGCCTGCATCAGGATAGGTACTTCGTAAATTGTTTCCGCGTCGATAGACTGCACGACGGCTTTATCGTCTACATTACAGAATTGTGCCACTTTCTTACGCAGTCCGTCACTTAGCGGATGCTCGGCACGCAGTACCAGTACATCCGGCTGAATACCCACACTTTGGAGTTCCTTTACAGAATGTTGCGTCGGTTTTGTTTTCAATTCTCCGGCAGCAGCAAGATAAGGAACATAGGTCAAGTGTACGCAAAGAGCGTTCTTACCGAGTTCCCATTTCAACTGACGGATACTTTCGAGGTAGGGGAGTGATTCGATGTCACCTACCGTACCACCGATTTCAGTAATCACAAAATCAAACTTGTATTTATTACCAAGCAGTTTAACATTCCGTTTGATCTCGTCTGTGATGTGAGGAATCACCTGGATCGTTTTACCCAGATAATCTCCACGACGTTCCTTGTCAATGACGCTCTTGTAGATACGTCCCGTAGTAATGTTGTTCGCCTTTGTCGTTTGTATTCCCAGGAATCTCTCATAATGTCCCAGGTCGAGGTCGGCTTCGTGTCCGTCTACGGTTACATAGCACTCTCCGTGCTCATAAGGATTCAATGTTCCCGGGTCGATGTTGATATACGGGTCAAACTTCTGGATGGTTACATTATAACCTCTTGCTTGCAGCAACTTACCGATGGATGATGAGATGATCCCTTTTCCTAAAGAAGAGGCAACACCACCGGTGACGAAAATATACTTTGTTTCTCCCACAGCTATAACTGTTTTAATAATTGTTTACTTAGTAGTATTCTTACGAACTTAAAAACCGCAAAATTATAAAAAAAGAGGAAGATTACAGTCTTTCGTCTCCACAATTTTATTAAAAAATGCAATTTTAAAAGAATCCTATGATTTCTGAACAAAATAATGTAGCTTTGCACCCTAAACCATAGACAAATATGATGAGAATTACTACTTTATGTTCAGCGTTTATTCTGTCAATCTTATCGTTATCGCTTTTTGCACAGGAATCTGTCGATCCCTCTCCACTTTCGACTGACTCTCTGCAGCCTGCTCCTGAAGTGATTAAACCTGCCAAAACGGTTAAATCTTCAACAGTTGTGGCAAAAGCCAGAGTTGTGAAAGCAGATACGCTTTCGGCGGAGCTTCAGAAATATTTGATGCTCAAACTGAATATGTCGGGGCCGACTCCGAAACTGGATACCGTTTCTTATTTATATAATAAGTATGTCGCGCAATTAGATTATTTGAACGACCTGTCTGTGCCGCCACGTTATATTCCGTCTGATCCCGATTATTTTCGTCTGTTCACACCATTGGCATATTATTATGCTCCGATGGCACAATATTCGAAATTGGAATGGAAGCCTATGCAATGGGACACCACTCCTCAACTGACAGCGGAACTTCTGCCTTATGATACCCTGGCATTTACCAAAACCCAGCGTGCCGAGAAAATAGTGAACAGTGCATTGATGGATCTTTATTTGGAACGTCCGAACTTGGTTGTCACTACAGAAGACCGCATCATGAGTCGTGATGTATTCCGTCACGATGTGAAGCCGAAAATATCTCCCAAAGCAAACGTTATTCATCTGTTTCAACCGGAAAATATGGATGATAATGTAGGGAAAGCCAATATGAAGATTAGTCGGCCGAACTGGTGGGTGACCGGAGGTAACGGATCGTTGCAGATTAGCCAGAACCACCTTTCGGATAACTGGTATAAGGGAGGTGAAAGTAACTTCTCCGGATTAGCCACTTTTCAGATTTTTGCCAACTATAATGACAATGAAAAGGTGCTGTTTGAGAACCAGCTGGAAGCTAAAGTAGGTATGACTTCCACTCCGTCAGATGAATACCATAAATATCTGTTCAATACAGACCAATTTCGTTTGTATAATAAATTAGGTTTGAGAGCTTTCAAGAATTGGTATTATACCATTTCGTCCGAGTTTAAGACACAGTTTTTCAATGGATATAAAGCTAACAGCGAAGAATTGGTTTCATCTTTCATGTCTCCGGCAGATTTGGCGGTCAGTGTCGGTATGGATTATAAATTGAGTAAGAAGAAATTTAATCTTTCTGTGTTTATGGCGCCGTTGACTTATAACTTGCGTTATATCGGTAATTCTGAAGTAGACGAAACAAAGTTTGGCTTAGACAAAGGAAAATGCTCTAAAAACGACTTTGGTTCCCAGTTGCAATCCACATTGAACTGGACCATCATCTCTGCAGTAACTTTAGAGTCTCGTCTCAATTATCTGACCAACTATCATTGGGCACGTGTAGAATGGGAAAATACATTCAACTTCGTTTTGAACCGTTATCTTTCTACCAAGCTCTATATACATACCCGTTTTGACGATAGCTCGAAACCGACTGAAGGAGACAGCTTCTTCCAGTTGAAAGAATTGCTTAGCTTCGGTATCAATTATAAGTGGTAAGTAAATCGAAAGAATAGAAATCAGGTGCGGAATTTCCGCGCCTGATTTGTTTAGGGATGTTGTACAAAATATGGGTGGTAAAATAGAACCAATGTGATAGCGGATTTTTCACGTCCAAGATAGTCTTAACTATATATTTCTATTTGTATGTAAAAAAAGAAAGCGTTTTTTCTTGTTTACTATTTATAATTTTATCTATCTTTGTCACCGAATTCAATCCATTGCCTAAGGGGTATGGAAAAATGAGGGGTAAAAATACATGATCATTAAGAAAAATGACGATCGAAATCTTCTGCCAACAGATGTGATTGGCAGCAGCGTAGCGCGCTCAAAACGTTGGTTGGTGGCAATCGTACGTATTTGTCACGAGAAAAAAACGGGTGAGCGGCTTACGAAAATGGGGATCGAAAATTTCCTTCCAATTCAACAAGAAGTCCATCAATGGAGCGACCGCCGTAAAATTGTCGACCGGGTACTGCTTCCGATGATGATTTTCGTTCACGTTGATCTGCAAGAACAAAAAGAAGTCCTGACTTTATCTTCTATCAGCCGTTACATGGTATTACGTGGGGAGAGTACTCCGGCTGTTATTCCTGATCAACAAATGTTGCGATTTAAGTTTATGCTCGATTACTCGGATGAGACGATTAGCATGAGTACATCGCCATTGGCTCCGGGAGAGAAAATACGGGTAATCAAGGGACCATTGGCAGGATTGGAAGGGGAATTAGTACATGTGAATGGGAAATCGAAAGTTGCTGTTCGATTGACAATGTTAGGGTGTGCATGTGTAGATATACCGGCTGGGTGTGTAGAGCCGGTATCTGAAAATGGGGATTTACGTGATTGAGTAATCAATCTATTTTATAGGGGTATGGGGATTTTACTGCAAAAATGTAATGAAAGTCTGTAAAATAGCAGGCAGTCTATCTGACATCGGTAACCAAACAGTGGATATATTTATCGATGACCTCTCTCAAAAATAAAAATCCATAAAGTATTATGAATTATATCTTTACAAAAGATATAGTGTAGAAATGTATGTACGTATCGAAAGATGAAGGGATTCTTTGTTGGGCTACACCAACATGGAAATCGTAGTCATAGTCCTTGTACTGATCATAATCAATCAGATAAATCAAATTTCGAAATATTATTTTATTCATTTATACTATAATGGAAAAAACATTGAAGGACATAGTGCAATATGTCCGCAAAAATTATTTCAGTTATTGGGTTATTTTAGGTATTGACACGGCAATTTCTGTATTATGTTCGTTGGTCGCTTATGCGGTAATTCATTATATGGCGCATGTTCCAATGACCGACTGGATGCTCTGTAAATTTGCTTGCGTTTCTTTGGTGGCAAGTGTTGCGGGCTCTTTATTATTCCATACTTATCGTAATACAATTCGTTTCTCACAGGCACGTGAACTTTGGCGTATCATGTGTGCCGTTTTATTTAAAATAGCCTGTTTGGTCATTATTTCTTTTGGAGTTATATATGAGACCCAATTGCCATATAATTATAAAATATCCTATCTTCTATTTGATGGTTTATTGACTTTAGTGATCTTGACGACCTTTCGTGTATCATTGATAATCGTCTATGATTTTTTATTGGATTGGGTGAATAAAAAGAACACACGTATTCTTATTTATGGTACTAATGAAGAGAGTGTAGCCTTGAAGTTACGTCTTAGGGATAGTGCACATTATAAAGTAACCGGTTTTTATGTATATGGTAAAAATAACAGCCGACGCCGATTGGCAGATCTTCCCGTTTATTACTTTGAAAATGAATCGGATGTTGATTATATCATGCGGAAGCGCGGAATTAAGGGGATTCTGTTTGCCCGTTATGAAGATACCCGCCTGGAAGAAAAACGCCTTCTGGAATATTGTAAAAACAATGAACTTAAAACATTGATAGCTCCTACTATCAGTGAAGCGGATTCTGACGGAAACTTTCATCAGTGGGTACGTCCTATTAAGATTGAGGATTTGTTGGGTCGTGCCGAAATTAATATCAACCTTCGTCAGGTTGCAGAAGAATTCAGGGGAAAAGTGGTGTTGGTGACTGGTGCGGCAGGCAGTATTGGTAGTGAACTTTGCCGTCAATTAGTGCAGATGGGAATTCAGAAACTTATCATGTTCGACTCTGCAGAAACACCTTTGCATAATGTCCGTCTTGAGTTTGAGAAAAAATATCCAAATATAGATTTTGTTCCGGTGATTGGTGATGTGCGTGTGAAGGAACGCGTTCGTATGGTATTCGAATTGTATCATCCTCAAATCGTCTTTCATGCCGCCGCTTATAAACATGTACCATTGATGGAAGAAAATCCTTGTGAGGCTGTACTTGTCAATGTGACCGGTTCTCGTCAGGTGGCTGATATGGCTGTGGAATATGGTGCTGAAAAGATGATTATGGTGTCTACGGATAAAGCTGTAAATCCTACTAATGTAATGGGCTGTTCCAAGCGTTTAGCTGAAATCTATGTTCAAAGTCTGGGATGTGCTATCCGTGAAGGAAAAGTGAAAGGTCATACCAAATTTATCACCACCCGCTTTGGTAATGTATTGGGTAGTAACGGTTCTGTCATTCCTCGTTTTAAAGAACAGATAGAGAATGGTGGTCCTGTCACTGTTACTCATCCTGATATTATCCGTTTCTTCATGACCATTCCCGAAGCTTGCCGTTTGGTAATGGAGGCTGCTACCATGGGTGAGGGTAATGAGATCTTTGTTTTTGAGATGGGAAAAGCGGTCAAGATCGTTGATCTGGCGACTCGTATGATTGAATTGGCGGGGTATCGTCCGGATGAAGATATAAAGATAGAGTTTACGGGATTACGTCCGGGTGAGAAGCTTTATGAAGAGGTATTGAGCGATAAAGAAAATACGATCCCGACAGAAAATAAGAAAATCATGATCGCCAAAGTTCGTCGGTATGAATATGCTGATATTCTTGATACTTATGCAGAATTTGAAAAGTTGTCGCGTGCGGTAAAGATCATGGATACCGTGCGGTTGATGAAAAGGGTTGTGCCGGAATTTAAGTCAAAGAATTCTCCGAAATTTGAGATACTGGATAAAGAATAATAAATTCAATAATTTTATGAATAAATCATTTTATATGTATATGAGTATGCAAAGTATGGGACGCAATGTGCTTATCTGCCTGATTGCGATATTTCTACTCGCGTCTTGTCAGTCATACAAAAAGGTGCCTTACTTGCAGGATGTGGAAGTTGTGGAACAGACAGCTCAACAGGAAAATTTGTATGACGCCAAAATAATGCCTAAAGATCTACTTACTATTGTGGTTTCGTGTACTAGCCCGGAGTTGGCGGTTCCTTTCAATCTGACGGTAGCTAGCCCTGCTAGTGTGGCTACTGGAAATTCGCAGTTGACTGTTCAGCCGGTTCTACAACCTTATCTAGTGGATAATGAAGGAAAGATTAATTTTCCTGTTTTGGGTGAATTGAATGTAGGAGGACTAACGAAGAGAGAGGCTGAACAACTGATAGTGGATAAACTAAAACCCTATATCAAAGAAACTCCGATCGTAACAGTTCGCATGGTAAATTATAAAATTTCTGTACTGGGTGAAGTTGCCCGTCCCGGTACATTTACGATCAGCAATGAAAAAGTGAATCTGTTGGAAGCTCTTGCTATGGCAGGTGATATGACTGTCTGGGGAGTTCGTGATAATGTCAAACTGATTCGTGAGGGCGCTAATGGCAAACAGGAGATTGTGACGTTAGATTTAAACAAAGCAGAGACAATTCTTTCTCCATATTACTGGTTACAGCAGAATGACATTGTTTATGTGACTCCTAATAAAGCAAAAGCACGTAACTCCGATATCGGTAACAGTACTAGTTTGTGGTTCTCCGCTACGTCTATTCTGGTATCACTGGCGAGTTTATTAGTAACAATCTTCAAATAGTAGCATCATATGATTGAGGAAAAAAGAGAAAAACGGGGTGAGCAATCAGAAGAGCAGGTGAATATTCAGGAAATTCTTTTTCGTTATCTGATTCACTGGCCTTGGTTTATAGTATCGGTAGTTATTTGTATCGCCTGTGCATGGGGGTACTTGCGACTAGCAACACCAGTTTATAATATTTCCGCCACTGTCTTGATTAAGGATGATAAGAAAGGCAGTGGGGCAAGTATGTCCTCTGAACTGGAAAGAATGGGACTGGATGGTTTTGTCTCTTCGTCAAATAATGTAGACAATGAAATAGAAGTCTTACGTTCTAAGTCATTAGCAAGAGAGGTGGTCAATCATTTAGGTTTGTTTGTGACTTATAAGGATGAAGATGAGTTTCCCAGTAGGGAACTTTACCGTACTTCGCCTGTAGTGGTGAGCCTAACTCCGCAGGAAGCGGACAAACTACCGCATTCAATGGAGGTAAATATGACTTTGCAACCTGCGGGTGCGATGGATGTACAGATTATAATGGGGGAAAAGGAATATCGGAAACAATTTGAAAAATTACCTGCCGTATTTCCGACAGATGAGGGTACAGTCGCCTTCTTTGCAAATAATGATACACTGTCATCTGTTCGTCCGGAAAGTGTGACACAGGAACGTCATATTACTGCTTTCATCAACAGTCCTTCTTCTGTAGCGAAAGGATATACTAATTCTTTGTCAATATCTCCCACATCGAAGATGACTTCTGTTGTGGTTATATCATTGAGAAACTCAAATACTCGGCGTGGTAAGGATTTCATAAATAAGCTGCTTGAGATGTATAATATCAATGCCAATAATGACAAGAATGAGGTAGCCCAAAAAACTGCAGAATTTATTAATGAACGTATTGGAATTATTTCAAAGGAACTTGGTAGTACGGAACAAGACTTGGAGAATTTCAAACGTAGCGCGGGAATTACAGATTTGAGTAGTGAAGCACAAATAGCCTTAACTGGTAATGCGGAATATGAAAAGAAGCGTGTGGAAAACCAGACCCAAATCAATCTGGTTATGGATTTGCAACGCTATATGAAGGGTAATGAATATGAGGTATTACCAAGTAATATTGGGTTACAAGATGCAGCATCAGCAGGTGCAATAGATAGATATAATGAAATGTTGGTTGAAAGGAAACGCTTGCTTCGTACATCAACAGAGAATAACCCAACAATCATAAATTTGGATACCAGTATCCGTGCGATGCGAAGTAATGTACAAGCTACGTTGGATGCTACATTGAAAGGATTACAGATTACCAAAGAAGATTTAGCCCGTGAAGCTGGTCGTTATTCTCGTCGTATTAACGATGCGCCGACTCAAGAACGTCAGTTTGTGAGTATCGCTCGTCAGCAGGAAATCAAGGCTGGATTATATTTGATGTTACTACAAAAACGTGAGGAGAATGCTATCACTTTGGCAGCTACTGCAAATAATGCCAAGATTATTGATGAAGCGTTAGCAGATAATAATCCGGTTTCTCCTAAGAAAATGATGGTCTATCTTGCTGCCTTGTTGCTGGGGGTAGGTCTTCCGGTAGGTATCATTTATTTGATTGGATTGACTAAATTCAAAATTGAGGGACGTGCTGATGTTGAAAAGCTAACCTCGCTTCCTGTCATTGGTGATATTCCGTTAGCAGATGAGAAGTCCGGTTCTATAGCTGTATTTGAGAATCAGAATAATCTGATGAGTGAGACTTTCCGAAATGTTCGTACTAACCTTCAGTTTATACTTGAAAATGGCAAGAATGTGATTTTGGTGACTTCTACCATTAGTGGTGAAGGTAAGTCTTTTGTATCATCTAATTTGGCTATTAGTCTTTCTTTGTTAGGGAAAAAGGTTGTGATAGTAGGTCTTGACATTCGTAAACCGGGATTGAATAAGGTTTTTAATATTTCCAAAAAGGAACATGGTATTACCCAGTTTCTGACCAATCCGACAACGAATCTGATGGATTTGGTACAGCCTTCCGATATAAACAAGAATCTGTTCATTCTCCTTGGTGGAACTGTTCCTCCTAATCCGACAGAATTATTGGCTCGTGACGGACTAGATAAGGCTATCGAAACGTTGAAGAAGAATTTTGATTATGTAATATTGGATACGGCACCGGTAGGTATGGTAACTGATACTTTGCTTATAGGACGTATTGCAGATTTGTCTGTCTATGTATGTCGTGCCGATTACACTCGTAAGGATGAATTCATTTTGATTAATGAGCTTACTGGAAATAATAAATTACCTAATCTGTGTGTTGCTATTAATGGTTTAGATTTGCAGAAAAGAAAATATGGTTATTACCATGGTTATGGAAAATATGGTAAGTATTACGGTTATGGTAAACGATATGGTTATGGCTACGGTTATGGAGAACATAAGATAAAGGAAAGTTAAATATAAAATTGTAATAGAAATATTTAAAGGTATTTTTGAACCACATACATTAAAATCAGATATCAGCAAGATAAAAACTCTTTTTGTGTGAAATGTTTCTTGTAATTCCTTATATTTTTATTTTATAAATTGTTACTAAAGGATTGAAACTTAATTTTAGATTGTTGACTTGGCTAAATGCTAGAATTTATTCTCTGTATATAAAGATATATGCAGTCTTGTATGATAGTGAGAATCAAAAATAGAAGTTTGTTAAATGGGGAGGGATTATTCTGTAATTAAAAATGTCTAGTTCAAATAAACGCATAGCAAAAAACACGATAATACTTTATTTGAGATCTATCGTAATAATGCTCATTTATCTCTATACCAGTAGAGTCATGTTGAAACAATTGGGAGTAGATGATTATGGTATTTATAGTGTAATTGGTGGTTTGGTAGCAATGTTCTCATTGATGTCTAATGCTTTGTCTACTTCTATTAGCCGTTTTATTACGTTTGAAATAGGAAAGGGGAACAAGGAAAAACTCCGTCGTATATTTTCTACTAGTGTTATCATTCAATTTGGTATTTCAGTTATAGTATTGCTTATAGCCGAAATAGTTGCTATGTGGTTTATTAATGAAGAGATGACAATACCAGAAGAACGTGTGACAGCGGCTATTTGGGTATTGCAGTGTTCATTGTTTACATTTTGTATTAACCTTATTGCTGTGCCTTATAATGCTTGTATTATAGCTCACGAGCATATGACAGCTTTTGCTTATATAAGTATTATAGATGTATTGTTGAAATTGGGAATATGCTTGTGTCTTATTATTGCTCCTATTGACAAGCTTGTATTTTTCTCTATACTTATGACTGTTTCTGCCTTGATTATCCGATTTATTTATGTATACTACTGTCAAAAGAAATTTCAAGAAACAAAAGGTGAATTGGTATTTGATAAGAGTGTGTTTAAAGAGATGTTGGGTTTTTCGGGATGGAGCTTTTTTACCAATACTGTTCATGTTTTTAACAATCAGGGAGTTAATATGCTCATTAATGTTTTTTTTGGTGTGTCAGTTAACGCAGCCCGTGGATTAGCAACTCAAGTAGAAGGAGCTGTATTGACGTTTGTTAATAATTTTACAATGGCTGTAAATCCCCAGATTACCAAAAGTTATGCAGGAGGAGATACAGATTCTTTGTATGGTTTAATTTGTCGTGGTGCGAAATTTTCCTTTTTCATGATGCTTATTATGGTTTTACCTCTTATTTGTGAGGCGAAAACCGTTTTAGAAATTTGGCTTACTACTGTACCTGATTACACTGTTATTTTCGTACAACTTTCATTGATAATGGGTATTATTGATACTGTGGGTTCATCAGGTTATACTGCTTGCATTGCAACTGGTAGGTTAAAAAAATATGCACTAATCATTACTCCAATCGGTTTTTTGGAATTTCCTTTTACATGGTTGTTGTTCTTTTGGGGTGCACAAGTTGTTTCTACCTATTATCTTTATATAGTGATAAAAGCTACGATAATTGTAGTTCGAATGTTTTTGTTGAAAGAAATGGTAGGTTTGAGTACTAGACGATATATGAGAGATGTAATTCGTCCAATATTTGCAGTTGCAATTATATCAATAATACCTTCCCTTATCGTAGTTTATACTTTACCACAAACATTTTTTCGTTTAGTGATTTCAATTGTGGTTGGAATTGTGTCGGTTTCAATGGTTGTTCTATATGTGGGTATGACAAATCTGGAGCGTTGTACTATATTGGATAAGGTGAAGAAACTTTTTTCTCGTTTAAAAAGATAATAGATTAATAGTAGTTATGAATATTCTTGTACTGGGAGGTACTGGGGCAATGGGGCGCCCATTAGTACAAATACTGTCAGCATCTAATATAGTATATGTAACAAGTAGAAATGAAAGGTTATCTACTGACAATGTTATATACATCAAGGGTAATGCTCGTAATATAGAATTTTTAGAAAGAATTTTAAAAGAACGGCGATGGGATGTAGTCATAGATTTTATGGTACATGATGAAACTTTTTTTGCAGATGCTGTTAAATTATTACTATCTTATACTAATCAATATGTATTCGTGAGTTCTGCCCGTGTGTATGCTGAGAATAATGCATTGATTTCAGAGGATTCTCCACGGTTGTTGGATGTATCGACTGATGCTGTATATTTGAGGACTAACGAGTATGCCCTAGCTAAGGCACGTGAAGAAAATATATTGCGTAATTCTGGTTATGAGAATTATACCATAATACGTCCATCTATTACTTATAACACGTACCGTTTGCAATTGGGGGTATTAGAAAAAGAGAATTGGCTTTATAGAGCTATTCATGGGCGTTCGATAGTTTTCTCTGATGATGTGAATACGAAGATTACCACTATGACTTTTGGTGACGATGTTGCAAAAGGAATAGCATCAATTGTTGGACAAAAAGATGCAATAGGAGAGGCTTTTCACGTCACTTCTACTCAATCCTTACCTTGGAGTGATGTTCTGAATATATATCTTGATGTATTGCGAGTTCATCCGACTGTAAAACGTAATGTTAGAGTAGTGATGACTAAAAAATCTACAAATTTTAAGTTTCCGGGGTTTGTTTATCAATTGATATATTGTCGATATTTTAATCGTAGTTTCGACAATGCAAAAATAGCACATTTTTGTGATGTAAATGACTTTATCTCTCCTCAAGAAGGACTGAAAAAATGTCTGATAGAGTTTTTAAATGCGCCAAAATTCTCAAATATTAATTGGGCAATAGAAGCTGTGAACGATAGAGTCTGTGGTGAGCATACTCGCTTATGTGAAATTCCGGGTTTCATGCAAAAAATGAGTTATATAAAACATCGTTATATGCCGTGTTTCCTTATCAATTTGTTTAATCTAATAACGAATGACATGAGGAAAGTTTAAGAACTATTTATAAGTTAATGATATAAAAAATAAAAATATGAGTAATGATAAGTTTTACACATCTGAGAGAAACGTTCAAATTTTGCTTTCGCTGTTAAAAGCAAACGGAATAAAGAAAATTATCGCTTCTCCTGGCACCACGAACTATTCTTTAGTTGGAAGTGTGCAGAATGATCCTTGGTTTGAGGTTTATTCTTCTGTTGATGAGCGTTCTGCTGCATATATGGCGTGTGGCATGGCAGCAGAAAGTGGTGAACCTATTGTTTTGACTTGTACAGGTGCGACAGCCTCTAGAAATTATATTCCAGGGATGACAGAAGCATTCTATCGAAAATTACCTATATTGGCAGTCACTTCTCATCAAGGAACTGATCGTATAGGTCAGTTAATCCCACAGAATATTGACCGTCGTAATATTCCTAACGATATAGCGTTGTTACAGGTTGAATTACCAGTGGTACGTGATAGTCGTGATGAGGATTATGTGATGATGGAGGCCAATAAGGCTGTACTCGAGTTACGTCGTAATGGTGGTGGACCTGTACATATAAACCTTTTTACATCTTATAGCAGGGATTTTTCGGTGAAAACTTTACCAGAGGTACGTGTAATGCATCGTTTTATGGCTTGGGATAAACTTCCTGAGATGCCAGAGGGACGTATTGGAGTCTATGTAGGTTCTCATGCACACTTTTCACCCTCCCTTGTTCATGCAATTGATCGTTTTTGTGCAACATATGATGCTATAGTTATTTGCGATCATACTAGTGGTTACTATGGTAAATATCGTCTGTTACCAACACTGGCCGAATTGCAGCCTGGAGTTCCTTCACCAATGCCGACACTTGACTTAATGATACATATTGGAGAAGTATCGGCTAGTACTTTTGCAGGTAAGATACCTAATAAAGAGATATGGCGTGTTAGTGAGGATGGTGAATTGCGTGATCCATTTAACAAATTGACTACTGTTTTTCAAATGCAGGAAGAAGTTTTTTTTCACAATTATGGACAGGATTCTGTAAGTAAACATTCATTCATAGATGAATGTAAGAAAGCCTATAGTCTTATTTATGATTCTATTCCTGAATTACCGTTCGGTAATATATGGGCTGCGCAGCAGCTCTCATCTCGTCTGCCCAAAGATTCAACAATACATATTGGAGTGTCCAATACTCGACGTTCTTGGAACATTTTCCCATTGCCCGAAGGCGTTGAATCGTCATGTAATGTAGGTTGTTGCGGTATAGATGGATGTACTAGTGCTTTGATTGGCGCTTCTCTTATTCGTCCTGATCGTTTATTTTACGGAGTATTGGGCGATTTAACATTTTTTTATGACCTTAATGTGATAGGTAACCGTCATGTAGGTAATAATGTGCGTATTATGCTTATTAACAATGGTCGTGGAGCAGAATTCAGGTTAAGTATTCATTATTGTGCTGCTTTTGGTCAAGAGGCTGACAAGTATATGGCGGCAGCCGGACATTTTGGAAACCAATCTCCATTGCTTGTTAAACATTTTGTGGAAGATCTAGGTTATCAATATCTTTCTGCTACAACCAAAGAAGAGTATATGAAGGCTCTTAAAGTATTTACAAATCCTCAAATAACTGATAAACCTATGATTTTTGAGGTTTTTACGCAACATGAAAATGAGAGTGAAGCTTTGAATATTATGACATACTTAGATGAAAAAGCTGCTACACGTAGAAAAGTGGTTGATGCTGTAAAATCAGTAACAGGTGAAAAGGGACTTAATAAATTGCGTAAGATTTTTAAGTAAAAAGAGATAATGAGAATAGGGATACTAACGCAACCGTTATATTCTAATTACGGAGGACTTCTGCAAGCATTTGCCATGCAAGAAATTCTCAAACGTATGGGGCACGATGTATTAACTGTTGATTGGTCCAACGATAATTCATATATGCGATGGTGTATTGACTATTGTAAGAGTTTAGTACGTTGTTTGATGATGCATCCCGTACAGTTTCCTTTGTCACCGACTAAGGTGAATTATATGCGCAAGTATACCAATCCCTTTATAGCTTCGCACATCGCAACAACTAAGGCAATGCATCATATATCAGCCGAAGAATTAAAGCAATATGAGTTTGATGCTTATATAGTGGGGAGTGATCAAGTTTGGCGATGGGCATACAATGCACATATTGAATGGATGTATCTTTCTTTTGTAAAAGATGAATCAGTTAAAAGGATTGCTTATGCAGCCTCAATAGGTATAGCTTATTGGGACTATCCACAGGATAAAAGTATAATGTGTGCAACACTTGCGCAGCAATTTAATGCTATATCGGTACGTGAGAAAGATGCGGTATCATTAGTGAAGGAATATTTGGGTATGCCCGCACAGTATGTACTCGATCCTACTTTGCTGTTGAATGCTACTGACTATGAACAGTTGCTTTTATTAGGCCCAGTGAAGCCGGACACAAGTATAGCTGTTTATATACTTGACATGACCGAAAATAAGAGGCTACTGCTTGATGATTTGCAGAAACGTTTACATTGTAAAATAAATGTTATAGGCAATCCTGATGCACAGAACAGTAGCTTTAGTTATAGGGATCGTCAGTCTCCTCCTGTTGAGGATTGGCTCAATGGTATTAGAAAAGCAGACTATGTACTTACCGATTCATTTCATGGTACTGTTTTTTCTATTATTTTCCATAAACAATTTGTCTGTTTGGGTAATAAGGATCGTGGTAATTCACGATTCGAATCGTTACTAGAAATGGCAGGATTGGAAAAACGCCAAGTAGATCAATCTGATGTTTTAAACTATGATATGATTTCTAGTCGTTTGTGTGAGCCTATTGATTGGAAAGCGGTTGATAAGCGAAAGCAGGCAATGCAGACAATATCTTATTCCTTTTTAATGAAAAATCTATAATAATGATAAAATTTTCAATCGTTATTCCTCTTTATAATAAGGCGTCCTGCATAAAAAAAACATTGGAATCTATTTTAAAGCAGCATTATGATAACTTTGAAATAATTGTTGTGGATGATGGGTCTACCGATGATAGTTTGCAAGAGGCGCGTGCTGTTGTTGATCCACGAATTAAAATTGTTTCTAAATCGAATGGAGGTGTTTCAAGTGCCAGAAATAGAGGTATAAAAGAGGCAACGGGTGAATGGATAGCCTTTTTTGATGCTGATGATGTAATGTATTCCAATGCTTTGGAGGAATATGATTATTTAATAGAACATTTTTCTGAGGCGAAGGTTGTAACAGCCTCTTTTGACCAGAGTAATAAGAAGTACAATTCTTGCCCTAACCGTTATTTGGTTACTGATTATGAATTAGCAGAAACAGTATCTATAGCCAAAACAGGATTTGCCGTAACATGCTCTGATTGTATTTGTGTGCACCGTGATTGTTTTGAGTGGGTAGGGATGTTTAATGAGAATTACACACATGGAGAAGATCTGGATATGTGGTTGAGATTGTCGAAAATTACTCCTTTCGCAAAATCAGATATTACTGTTGCGCTTTATATTATAGATGCTGAGAACAACTCTTTGAGAAATGTTGAGACAGGACGATTTGCACCTATAGCAAGGATTGATCGTTCTAGAAAAGATTTCACAACTACCTCTGCTAAATTGCGTCATGGGTGCAAAGCTTTCCATTTTATATTCCCGTCAGGTTTTAGGACGCAGCCCCAAAAAACCATAAGGTTGTTTTTTAGATATGGTGATTGGATATTAAGATATGCATGTGTATTTATTAAATTCCGTTTCTTATATAAACAATAATGGAAGGGCAACAATATATTTATTCTAAGATGAGATCTGGTCAAACTATTGTTTGGATTATAGGTTTTCTTTTTTCTCCTATTATAGCACTGTTGTTTGCATTGTGGAAACGGAATGAATATGGAGCAAAACTTGTCATTTTTCTTTTTTCGGGTTTGTTTGGCTATTTGATGAACACAACAGATTATAGGATGGACTTGTATAGATACTTGAATTTGTTACAAGAGACGCCCTATAATGACATCTCATCTGTTTTTGCAAATCTATATTCATCGGGAAGTAATTCTACGTCCGATTTATATGTGTCTTTGTTGCAAACTATTATAGGTTCTTTTACTAATAATGGACATATTTTAATGTTGGCATTTGGGCTTGTGTTTGGTATCTTTTATGTCAAAATGATAAAGTTATTACCTAAATTTTCAGATAAGACATTACTCTCATTTGGAATATTTTTTTATTTATAAATGTCTTTGGAATACAGGGTCTAGCTGGAGTACGTTTTTATACGGCGTTCTATGTGTTTGCTTTTGGGGCTATTTCATACATTAATACATCAAAGAAAATATATTTATTAACTTTTCCCACGGCTTGTCTTATACATTTTAGCTATATTTTTGCAGTATTCTTATTTGCTGTGTATTATGTATTTAAGGCTAAACCCTATATTATTTATATGATTGTAGGACTTTCATTTGTTATGTCTTTTACTTCAATAAGTAGTATAATCTCTCAATATGCTTCCTATTTGGGCGGTTCGATAGAAACTCGTGCAAATACTTATTCGCTTGAAAATACAGATTATGTAGATTTTGTAAATAATATCCAAAGTGAAACAGTGTGGTATGTTGCCTTGCGTGGCAAAATAGTCTATTGGGCAGCTGTTATCTCATTGTCGCTTATAGGTATATACCATAAGAGAATAAAAATAGATGAAAAAGCATTTCAGTATATTTTGTTAGCATTGGTTTTTCTTTCATGTCGTAATATCATTATAAATATTCCTGATTTTGGAAGTAGATATAACGCCATATTTATTGCTTTATTCTATTTTTTACTTTATCATATTTTTATGCAGAATAGAGGTAGTATATTGGTGAAAATAATATCATACATGAGTATATTAGGAGGTATATTCTATACCTTATATTCTATACGATGTATGTTTTATTATGTGTCAATTCTAGATATCTCGCTTTCACCTATTATTATACTATTTAAGTAATTATCTAATTAAGTAATTTAAGTTTTTTGAATAAAGATGTCACTTAAACAAAACATAGCATATAATTTTTTCAATATTCCGGGATGGCGTACGAAGCGGCATATTGTTGTTATAGAAAGCGATGATTGGGGGAGTGTTCGAATGCCTTCTTTAGAAGTATATAATCAATTTTTGAAAGAAGGTATACGAGTTGATAAAGATATATATTGCCGGTATGATAACTTAGCTACTCAGGATGATTTAGAGATATTATTTGAGTTGTTGACTTCAGTTCGAGACAAAAATGGAAATTCAGCTGTGTTGACAGCAGATGCTGTCGTTGCTAATCCTGATTTTCAAAAAATACGTGAATCTGATTTCCAACAATATTATTATGAACCTCTCACTACAACTATGAGTAATAGTATTCATCATTCAAATGTATTTGAAATGTGGAAAAAAGGCATTGATGCTGGTATTTTTCACCCTCAATTTCATGGAAGAGAACATTTGAACGTGAAGAAGTGGCTTACTGTACTTCAGGGAAAAGATTCGATAACTAAAAGAGCTTTTCATTTAGGAACATTTGGTTTGACTTCTAATGTGTCTCCCTATATACAAGGCAATTATATGGGAGCTTTTGATTCAGCAAAGGAGGATGATATTAAGCTATATAATAATATTATTGAAGAAGGATTAAACTTGTTTGAAAAATTATTTGGATATCGTTCGAAGTCTTTTATTGCTACTACATATACATGGAGTCCCCTTATTGAGGAGAGTTTAAAATTGAATGGTATAAGATATATTCAGGGGTTAGTGTCGCAACGCATTCCTCTTGATTCTGGTACCAATTTTTACTTTAAAAAGAATAATTATCAAGGAAAAAGAAATAAACTAGGACAAATATATCTGATGAGGAATTGCTTTTTTGAACCTTCTCACTTTAGAAATAAGTTTGATGTTGTGGATGAATGTTTATCGCGAATAAATATTGCTTTTAGATGGGGAAAAGCAGCAGTTATAAGTTCGCATAGAGTAAATTTTATTGGAAATATAGATGTTCGGAACAGAGATAAAAATTTGATTTTGTTTCAAAAGCTCTTAAATAGTATTGTAAGAAAATGGCCAGATGTAGAATTTGTTTCTTCTGATATGTTGGGAGAAATTATAGAACACAATTGATATGATAAAGAATAAAGTTGATTATAAATATTATCTTTCAGAAGATTTAAAACGCTATCATTTAAGATTTATAGATCGTTTTATATTTAATGAAAATTATCATGCGGTAAAATACTTAAGAACTTTGCGACGTTTGGAGTATTTAACAAATATCAAAAAGAATATTTTTCAAAAATTGGAATATGCTTATGTTTTTTGGAATTATAAACATTTGTGTTCAAAGTATAATATGAGAATTGGCGTAAATACATGTGGTCCAGGATTATTTATTCCCCATTTAGGTTTTATCATAGTTATACCCCGAGCTCGAGTAGGAAAGCAATGTATTATAGCTCCTGGCGTAGTGGTAGGAACGAAACAAACTTTTGATAATGTGCCAACTATTGGAGATAATGTGGAAATGACTGTGGGAGCAAAGATTATCGGTAAAGTTTCTATAGGAAATAATGTGGTTATTGCTCCAAATTCAGTAGTAGTGAAAGATGTACCGGATAATTGTGTTGTTTCAGGAGTTCCTGCGAAAATTATTAAGAAAGACGGGATTAAAGTCTCACTAGGTTAAGGGCAGAATTAATGAGAAAAAAGAAAGTACTTATTGTTGTGCCAAGTAATAAAGGTACGATAGCGTTATGTTCTTTGAATATATATACAGCTTTACAAAGAGTTGAAGATGTTAATGTGAAATGTGTATTGATTCATAAATCTTTAGGTGGATTCAAAGAATTTGAGGATTGTGAGTGGTTTATTGATCATGTTTCGTCAGGAGTACAACGTTTGGGAATAGCAATCAGGCAGATTGTTTGGCTTAGAAAGATAAAAAAGGTCTTTAGTCCTGATATTACTATTTCAACGTTATTCAGCTGTTCTACAATTAATGTTCTTTCTGGAAGAAAGGATTTAAAAAATTGGTATTTTTCATTCTCCTCATCAACAAGTGAAATCAGTTGGTAAAGTCGCATATATATATACTTTGTTAATATATAATTTTATATATCCCTTTTTGGATAAATTGTATTGTGTGAGTAATGAAGTAAAAAGGACGATATTGGAATCCTTTCCATTCATTCCGACTAAAAAAGTGGAGGTGGTTTATAATATTCATAATACGGATAGACTTTTTACTTTATCTGCTGATGCTTTGAATGATAACGAAAAAAAAATATTTGAAAATCCTGTTATTCTTTATTGCGGTCGTTTAGATAAAAATAAGGCTCCAGAAAGAATATTGAAAGCATTTGGTGAGTCTAATTTATTGGAAAAGTCTTATCATCTAGTGTATATAGGTGCAGATACAGATCATTTATGGAATGGATTGGAAAAAATGGCTAATCAGATGGGAGTAATAGAAAATGTACATTATTGGGGGAGACAGGAGAATCCTTATAAGTATATGAGAAGGGCTAAAGTATTAGTCTCCTGTTCTATTAGTGAAGGGTTGCCAGGTGTATTGATTGAGTCTTTGTTTTTAAATACTCCTGTTATTTCGACAAACTCTTCAGAAGGTGTATGGGAAATTTTGAATTGTGTAGAAAATTATAATCCTCGGTTGGAGAGTTATTATATAACAGAGAACGGAGTTATAACATCTAATATAGGTGATGATAAAATTAATATATCTAATCTAAAATGGGCCTTGGAATATGTTGATTCTTTGAAATATGAGAATGTTCCTTTTAGGTTTGTTGATAATGTATTGCCAGGAAATGTAATACATAAATTAATTAGGATAAGATGAGAATTATTCAAATAAACACTTCTGTCAATACAGGTAGTACTGGTCGAATAGCTGAAGAAATCGGTCAGACTGTTATTGCCAATGGGATGGAAAGTTATATTGCTTATGGTCGGATAGTTAGGGATAGTCAATCCTCTATTATTCGTATAGGGAATGATTGGGATGTGAAGTGCCATGTCTTGGCTACTCGATTGTGGGATAAACATGGCTTTTCTTCTACCCACGCAACTAAAAGGTTTATTGATGAATTAAAAAAAGTAAATCCGAATATTATTCATTTTCATAATCTACATGGGTATTATTTGAATGTGGAAGTATTATTTAATTATTTATCTAGGGTACAGATACCGATAGTTTGGACGTTACACGATTGTTGGCCGATGACAGGACATTGTTCTTATTTTGACTATGTGAATTGTAATAAGTGGGAAACAGAGTGTTGTAAATGCCCTAATTTGAAAGGATATCCTGCCACCTTATTTATAGATAAGTCTAAAGAGAATTTTATTAGAAAAAAAAGGGTGTTTACGTCTGTATGTAATATAACTTTTGTAACCCCGTCTCATTGGCTGAAAGGGATTGTAGAACATTCATATTTCAATTCTTATCCAGTAAAAGTGATTCATAATGGAGTAGATCTGAAGGTATTTGAGCCGCAGAAAGATGAAAAGGTGAAAGTGAAATACGGCTTGAGTACAGAGAATAAAATCATTTTGGGAGTAGCTAGTATATGGGACCGCCGGAAAGGGTTGACTGATTTTATTCGAATGAATCAAATGTTGGCCAAGAATGAACAAATAGTATTGGTAGGTTTAAATAAAGATCAGATTCGGAGCTTGCCGAAGGGGATTGTTGGGGTGAGTCGGACTGAAAATATGTATGACTTAGCTGCATTATATTCGGTTGCTGATGTTTTTGTGAATCCTACATGGGTAGATAATTTCCCTACTACTAATATAGAAGCTCTTGCGTGTGGTACTCCTGTAGTTACTTATCAAACCGGAGGAAGTCCGGAAGCTATTTCTAAAGATACAGGGCGGATTGTCGAGAAAGGGAATGTTGAGGCCTTATATCAAGCTGTATCTGAAATATTGGAGAAAGGAAAGAGGTACTATCAACCCCTATGTAGGAAGCGTGTCGAATCTTTTTTTAATAAAGAAGAGCGTTATCAGGATTACATAGAACTGTATAAATCTTTATTATAATCACATATGTATAGAAATACATGGAAATCATTACTGTCAGCACACGCTAGTAATGTGCCTGGCTGGCGAACAAAACGGAAAATTGTAGTGATCGAGTCGGATGATTGGGGTAGTATACGCATGTCTTCACTAGAGGCTTTTAATAATTTGTTGAAAGCAGGAATGAGAGAGAATCTCAATCATTATAATCTGTATGATTCATTGGAAAGTAATAAGGACTTAGAGTATTTGTTTGAAACTTTATCCAAATTCAAAGATAAAAAAGGGAAAGTTCCTGTGATGACAGGAGTGAATGTGGTAGCAAATCCTGTATTTAACAAAATAAAAGAAAGTGGTTATACAGAATATTTTTATGAACCTTATACGGAGACACTGAAACGATATCCTGCTCATGACAAAGTTTATGACTTGTGGAAAGAAGGAGTAGAAAAGCGTTTGTTTGTTCCTGTTTTTCATGGGCGTGAACATTTGAATGTGCAACGTTGGTTACGTGCATTAAGGAGCGGTCATTGTTCTACTTTACTTGCTTTTAAAAATGAGATTACTGGTATTTATAATGGTATCAATGGAGAGGTAATACCGGAGTTTCAAGCGGCGTTTGATTTAGATACAATGGATGATCTTCCTTATATGGAAAATGTTCTGAATACAGGATTAGATTTGTTTGAACAGTTATATGGTTATCGTTCAAAATATTTTGTTCCTACTAATGGTCCTTTCAATAATTCATTGGAAAAGGTTCTTTTTGACAATGGGGTGAAATATATTAATACTGGAAAGATTCAAATGGAACCTTTAGGCAATGGACAATTTAAAAAGAATATACGTTTCTTAGGACAAAAGAATGGGTTAGGTCAGGTTTATTTGACACGTAATTGTTTCTTTGAACCTTCTAGTATGGAAAGTCCATCCGGTACGGATTGGGTAGGTAACTGCTTGAAAGAAATGGAAATAGCTTTTTTGTGGCATAAACCTGCTACTATTAGTTCTCATCGTGTAAATTATATAGGTTTCTTGCACCCAGAGAACCGGGAAAATTCGTTAAGGAAGTTAGAGGAGTTGTTGGCAAAGATGTTGAAAAAATGGCCGGATATAGAGTTTATGACCTCCGAGGAATTAGGAGACTTAATATTTTCAGGACAGGCATGAAAAAAGTAGTTTTGATAAATCAAAGTACAGGGTATTTGATGATTGATATTGTCAATGCTTATGCAGATGAATATGATAAGGTTTCGTTGATTGCAGGAAGTGTCAAAGTGATGGAACGTCCACTGAAAGATATGGTAGTAGTGGATAAGATAATAGCTTACAATAGAAAATCTTCTATAAAAAGGCTTTTTACATGGTGTTGGGGTACTTTACAAGTCTTTTTTAAACTTTTATTTAATTACAAAGGATATGAGGTGGTGTATGTTACTAATCCGCCTATGTGTTATCTTCTTGCTTTGTTTTTTAAGAACTTTTTTTCTGTAATTGTATATGATATATATCCGGATGCTTTGCGAAATATAGGAATAAGAGAAGGGAATATGCTGTATAAATGTTGGGAAAGATGGAATCGAAGAATATTCTCTAAAGCATCTAAAGTGATTACATTGAGTGAAGGTATGGGAACGATTTTGGAAAAATACGTGGATAAAAAAAGGATTCGGGTAGTTCCGAATTGGGTTGCATCCGAACAGTTTCATCCCATAGAGAAAAATGTTAACCCGTTTGTGCAAAAGTATTCTTTAGGTGATAAGTTTATCGTTTTGTATTCTGGAAATATTGGATATACCCATAATGTGGAATACATGATAGAGGTGGCAAACTTCCTGAAAGAGGAGGTTGATATTCAGTTTTTGATAATTGGAGAAGGGAAGAAAAAAGAGACTTTGAAGAATATGGTGAAAGAATATGGATTGTCTTCGTGTCTTTTCTTGACATGGCAAGAGAGAGAAATGTTGCCTTACTCATTAGGGGCTGCTGATGTGGCGGTAGTGACCTTAAATGATGAGACAGCACAAGTTAGTGTTCCAAGTAAAACGTATAATTTATTGGCGGTAGGAGTTCCGTTATTATGTATTGCTTCAAAACATTCAGAATTAGCAGGGTTAATATCTTGTTATAACAATGGGGTTTGCTTTGATAAAAATGCAATTCATTCGATGGCTGATTATATTTTATCTTTGAAGAATAACTTAGAATATTATAAACAATTAAGTGATAATTCGTTGAATGCGGCGAAATATTTTACATTTCAAAATGCGAAAAAGTATGTATAAGAATTGTTTGAAACGTTGTATTGACTTCACAATTGTTTTTTGTATATTGTTGGTTATTTGGCCGATATTGCTGGTTATAACACTTTGGTTATATTTTGCCAATAAGGGAGCTGGTGCATTTTTTTTTCAGGAGCGTCCAGGAAAAGGAGGTAAAATTTTCAAGATTGTAAAGTTTAAGACGATGACTGATGAACGTGATCCCAATGGTAGATTACTGCCTGATGCACAGCGACTTACTAAGGTGGGTAAATTCGTTCGTTCTACAAGTATTGACGAGCTGCCGCAGTTATGGAATGTGTTGGTGGGTGATATGGCGTTGATAGGCCCTCGTCCTTTACTAGTTGAATATTTGGAGATCTATTCACCAGAGCAGGCGCGTCGTCACGAGGTGCGTCCCGGAATTTCTGGTTGGGCACAGTGCCATGGACGTAATGCTATAAGTTGGACTGAAAAGTTTAAACTTGATGTGTGGTATGTTGATCATTGTACATTGTTGACGGATATCAAAGTGATATTGATTACAATTCAGAAAGTTTTGGGTAGAAAGGATATATCGAACGGTGTTTCTGCCACAATGCCAAAATTTAATGGAAAGAATTAGTGTATAAAAGATTTTTTTTGTATTTCATTATTAAATGTCGTTCTTTTATAGAAGCTATAGCTGATAAGATATGTATTTGGAATGGACGACATAAAATACCTCCATGCATGTTCTTGTACAAGCTGTATCTTACAGCTATTCATAGAAAAGCTAAAATAAGTGGGGAAGGAATATCGCATTTTGACATTCCTTGGAATTTTTAATATTTTGAAGTTAGATGGTGCGATTATTGGATCAGGTTCAATTGTTACTCATGGTATATCGGCTAAGGCATTGGCTGTTGGGCGTCCAATGAAAGTTATTAGGACAAATGTTGAATGGAAATGACAATGAAAGATATAGCGATATTTGGAGCGGGTGGTTTCGGTAAAGAAGTAGCTTGCTTAGTGGGGGCTATTAATAGGGCAAGGGGGGATAATAACCAATGGAACTTTATCGGTTTTTTTGATGACAGTATAGAAGCTGGTACTTCAATTTCTCATTTTGGAAAGGTGCTGGGGGGGATCGAAACTGTAAATAGTTGGGATAAACCTCTTGATCTTGTAATTGCTATTGGCAGTGGGGCTATTCTTAAAAAAACTGTCAAATATCATCACCAATTCTAATATAAATTTTCCAAATCTTATTCACCCCTCTGTAGATATTCTTGATTTAGAGAGTTTTAAGATTGGAAAGGGAAACATTATACAGCGTAACTGTACAGGTTCGTGTGATGTTATATTGGGCGATTTCAATGTATTAAATTCATCTGTACAGTTGGGACATGACAATGTATTAGGGAGTTTTAATGTGCTTATGCCTGCAGTACGTATATCAGGTGCTGTAACTATAGGTGATGGAAACTTTTTTGGAGTAGGCAGCATTGTATTGCAGCAAATAAAGATTGGTAATAATGTGCGTCTAGGTGCCGGTAGTGTACTTATGACCAAACCTAAAGATGAACATTTATATATGGGTAATCCTGCAAGGAAAATTCAATTGTAAATTATTAAATTAATCATAAACTGAAAAAATATGGATACAAAGATTTTTATTGAGAAGTTCGCAGAGGCTCTTGAAATTGAAACTACTGATGTTTTGAGTACAGAAACAATTTTCCGTGAATTAGAGGAATGGGATTCACTGGCGTATCTGTCTGTGATTGCAATGATGGATGAAGAGTTTGAAATTCAGATTGAGAATGTGGAGTTCAAACAGTTGAAGACTTTGGGCGACATCATGAACTATATTACCAATAATAAGTAAAAAGTAGGCTGATTATGGCTTTTCTTAAATATAAAGGGGTGGGTGTTACCGCTTTGGCTGGTGCTGTTCCTCAACGGATTGTTAATAATTATAAATATACAGAGTTTTTTCCCGAGGATCAAGTGAGAGAGGTGGTAGACAAAGTTGGTATCTATGAACGTCGTTTTGCTGATGCAGAGACATGTTCATCAGATTTATGCTTTGCAGCAGCCGAGAAATTAATAGCTGATAATAATATTGACAGGAATGAGATTGATTTACTCATCTTTATTTCACAGACTCCTGATTACCGTATGCCTGCTACATCAGTACTGTTGCAGGATCGTTTGGAACTATCGAACTCTTGTATCGCTTTTGATGTTAATCTTGGTTGTTCGGCTTTTATGTATGGACTCAGTATTGCTTTCTCAATGGTGAAAAATGGTAGCTTGCGTAAAGCGCTGGTGCTTGATGGCGAAACACGTTCTAAAGTTTATTCACCAAAGGATCGCCGTTCCGCCTTTTTGTTTGGAGATGGCGGTGTTGCTGCGCTTGTAGAATGCGATGAGAAGTTTGGTGATAGTTGGTTCTCACTTAATTCTGATGGTTCACGTGGTGATCTCATTAAAATTAACGGTGGTGGCTACCGTATGCCTAGTTCAGCTGAAACAATTAAAGAAAAGGTTATTGATGAGTATGGTAATATTCGTTCTGATGAGCAAGGATATATGCAGGGAGGGGATGTTTTCAATTTCGTTATCCGTGAAATTCCCCGTGACATCAAAAAAGTGATAGAGTGGAGTGGGATGGACATCCAGTCACTGGATTACTATGTATTTCATCAGGCTAATAATTTTATCAACAGCTATTTGGCTAAGAAGTTGAAACTTAATATTGACAAAATCCCTTCAACTATCGGTAAGTATGGTAATACGTCTTCAGTAAGCTGTCCACTTACTATTGCTGACCAATTGAAGGGCAAAATGGGCGGTGAAAAATATCTTATGCTTAGTGCTTTTGGTGTGGGTATGACATGGACTACTGCCATTGTTCCTTTTGTTGATTTAAAGATTAGTGATATAGTAGAAGTTGCTCATGGTGAGCGTGTGTAGAGGGGCATGGATAATCCGTTTTCATTAGAAGGTAAAAATATAATAGTGACAGGTGCTAGTAGTGGCATTGGACGTAAATGTGCTATGGATTGTGCTGCTATGGGCGCGCGTGTTATTCTTATAGGACGCAATGAACAAAGATTGCAAGAAACTATGTTACAAATGGTTAACGATAATCATGTGTTGTTATCACTTGACCTCACAAATATAGAATTGATGGCTCAAAAGGTGAAAGAAGTAGTAAAAGAAGTAGGTTTCATAGCCGGTGTTATCAACTGTGCAGGTGTCAGCTCTATTACCCCTCTAAAACTTATTAAGGAAACTGATATGACAGCTATGATTCAATCCAATATTTATTCAGCTTTGTTTTTAACAAAGGAGATTTGTCGTATGGGGCACTATGATAAGGCTGGAACAAGTATCATTTTTTTGTCGAGTATCATGGGACTTGTAGGAGATAATGCAAAGACCATGTACAGCCTTACAAAAGGTGCTTTACAATCGGCCTGTCGTAGTTTAGCCATAGAGTTAGCACCTAAGAAAATACGTGTTAATTGCGTAGCTCCTGGCGCTATCATGACTCCTATTAATGCCAACCTTCCTCATATGGCTGATCCTGAAAAGCGTGCTGTACTTGAGGCTAAGCATCCGTTGGGGTTGGGTGAGACATCTGATATTAGCAATGCTTGTATTTATCTGCTAAGTGATGCTGCGCGTTGGGTTACAGGACAGACAATTGCCGTTGATGGCGGCTATACTGCATATTAATGACAATACACCGTATAGTGAACAGCGTGTTTCATTCATGCACATACATTGTGTATGAGGAATGGAGCAATGATGCCTTTATTGTGGATTGTGGCGATGTACAACCTATAAAGGAATATCTACAAAGGCATAACCTGAAATTAGCCGCTGTGTTACTTACTCATTCTCACTTTGACCATATTTATGGATTGCCTGAAATTGCTGTCACCTATCCCCATGCTGTTATTTGTACATCAGAGAATGGAGTAAAGGGGCTAAAGGAGCCGAAGTTGAATATTTCTCGTTATCATATAGAGGCTTCTGATATATCTTTTGAGTCTGAGATGATTCATACTTTGTACGATGGTGAGGTTAATTTTTTAGCAGGAATGAAGGTTGCTGCAATCTTAACTCCCGGCCATGATTGGAGCTGTATTTCTTATTTGTGTAATGGTTTCTTGTTCACAGGTGATAGCTATATTCCCGGCACTAAAGTGGTTACAAAATGGCCTAAGAGCAATAGACAGGAGGCACAGGATAGTTGGGAAAAACTTAAAAGTTATGAATTGAGTGGTGTAAAAATAATGGCCGGACATTACATTCTATGAATTTAATTAAAACCCAATAAAAATTGAAGTAAAATGAGTTACGTACCCGAAAAAACAATTTACCTCTGCCTTGCCCACATGAGCGAGGAAGGTGCTGAACAAAAATATGTAAAAGAGGCATTTGATACTAACTGGGTGGTACCTTTGGGACCAAATGTGAATGCGTTTGAAGATGAGCTTAAAAAATTCGTTGGAGGTACAAGTGAAATTGTTGCACTCTCTGCGGGCACAGCTGCTGTACATCTGGCATTAATTGCTTGTGGAGTAAAGCTAAGTGACGAGGTTATAGTCCAGTCATTTACATTTTGTGCTTCGTCACATCCGATCATTTATCTTGGCGCAAAACCTGTATTTGTGGGTTCGGAAAAGGAGACATGGAACATGGATCCTATTTTGCTCGAAGAAGCTATCAAAGATCGTATCACTAAGACAGGGAAAAAACCAAAAGCAATTGTACCTGTAGCGCTTTATGGTATGCCTTACGATTGTGAGAAGATAATGGAGATCGCTAATCGTTATGATATTCCGGTAGTGGAAGATGTTGCTGAAGGATTCGGTTCTAAGTTCGATGGTAAAGTGTTGGGTACATTTGGTAAGTTTGGTGTATTATCATTTAACGGTAATAAGATGATTACTACGTCAGGTGGTGGTGCTCTAATCTGCCAGAATGCTGCGGACAAAAATACCATTATGTGGTATGCAACTCAAGCTCGGGATGCTTATCCTTACTATCAGCATACTGCGATCGGTTATAATTACCGCATGAGTAATGTTTGCGCCGGTATAGGTCGTGGCCAAATGACTGTTGCTGATACACATATTGCTCATCATAAGCATGTGCAGGTACTTTATGAAGAACTGTTGGCAGATGTAGAGGGTGTTCATATTCACAAGCAACCTGCTGATTCCCGCTATGATTCTAATTTTTGGCTTTGTACTGCTAGCATCGACCCGGAAGTGAAGGTGGTAGGGCAGGAGAATGCCTATAAGGAAGTTGTCAAGACTGCTGTGGGGGGGGCTGCCGGTGTGATTAAAGCCGTAGATAGTGCTACTACTGATTGTCAGCCGAATGAGAATGTGGAAGCATTACGTATATTCATGCTATCTAAGAGGATAGAATGCAGGCCTGTTTGGAAGCCGATGCATAAGCAGCCAGTTTATGCGGATGCTCCTTTCTATACTAACGGGGTGGAAGAGGATATTTTCAAGGTAGGGTTCTGTCTACCTGCGGGTCCTTATGTGACGGATGATGATGTGCGTTATATTGTGGAATCAATCAAAGAAGCGATTGTAAGGTAATGTATAATTGATTGGGATTAACAGTTTAAACAATAAAATAGATAAAAACGAATGGCTGATAATGAAACCTCTGTCAGCCATTCGTTTTTATCAGCTTATATTAGCAAATACTCTTTTGTACAGCTAAAACACGGACACCCCTTCATCGGATTCAAATCACGATGCCCCACAATCAGTGCTTTCGGAAACTGCCTTTTCAACTCCCTCAACAAAGCAAGCAAAGCTCCTTTTTGTTCCAGTGTACGCGTATCTTTCGGTTTTCCGTTCGCATCCAGTCCTCCCTCATAACAAACACCAACCGAATGGGTGTTATGATTACGGCAGTGTGCTCCAATCTTTTCTAGAGCACGTCCCCGGTGGATCTCCCCATCACGAGTAATGTAAAAATGATAGCCAATATCACGGAAACCACGGTGCAAGATATGATCCTGTCGGCAAGCCTCCGCCGAAAGGGACTTTCCTTCCGGCGTGGCACTGCAATGAATGATAATTAATGTAATAGTCCGCATGGGGTTACATGCAACTTTGTATTCCGAACACACCTCCGATGGCGGTGGCTACAGTGATAACGATTTTGAGAACTAAGCTCCATACAGAGCGGGGAGATGATGATTTACTCATACAATAACAGGTTTTAAATAAATTAATAATAGTTTTCTTTTACCACAGATTTACTGTAGGTTTGCCATAGGTTTACCACAGATTTACACAGACTCACACAGATAAATAATCGACTACTTTACAACTACCAATTCAATATAATCTGTGGAAATCTGTGTAGTCTGTGGTGAATCTTTTAGGCAGCCGGGTCAGGCGCTTCACCACCTCCATCCGGTTTCGGATCAGGGTTGTCACCCGAATCAGAACCTCCTCCGGCAGTTGTCGGTTTCTGATATTCCGCCTGCTGTTTCAACTGACTGTCGAGTTTCAGATTATTGGTCGACAGATTACCGGTGGCACGGGCTTTCAGACGCATGCCGCTAATATTCTTTTCCAACGAGAACTCTTCCAGCGTATCGGCTGCCCTACTGCGAATACCCACACCAAAAATGGCAAGATCATCAATTTTCACACACTTGCCGTCTAGCAACAATTCCTTGATGCAATCTACCATATCCGAAAGCACACCTTTGATGACACCACCGGAATACGGTGAATTGTGCTTCGACATGTGTTCGGCAAGCTTTGCCAAATCAAACGTCTCGTCGCTTACTGCACGGGCGAACCACTTACCCGCATTCAAGCCTTTCTTCTGCTGGTTCTGATAAATTTTGTAACGAATCATAAAACAATAAATTAAAGGGTTAAACATATTGTCCGGGGATTCTTTTCCCTTTCGACGATACAAAAATACTACTCCGGATCTCCCGGAAATCAGCTGTGCACGGTTGTGTCTGGTAGCGGTCGGTTATTTGTCATTATAGTCGGTTATTCAATGGAAAAACGTTGGTTATATAGTCGTTTTTTGTTATTTTTGTAACAGTAAATCAGAAATATATCCATCATGAGTGAATTTAAAATACGTGCTTACGGGCGCATGGAACTGGCGCAACTCTATTCTCCGCAACTAACTGACATCGCTGCCTATCGAAAAATGAAGAAATGGATCTCTTTGTGCCCCGGACTTCTGCAACGCCTGTACGACTTAGGCTACGAATCAAAGCGACGCTCATTCACACCGTTGGAGGTGAGAGTTATTGTGGATGCTTTAGGAGAGCCTTAAATAAAGCGTCGCTTTATGGTGTATAAAGCACCGCTTTACGATGTCTAAAGCTTAGCTTTACACCTCCTAAAGCGATGCTTTATGCAGGACAAACGATTGTTTCAGTCAAAACGGATGTGGTAATTGAAATGACTACTGCATCCGTAAATAAAACGGGTACAGTAGGTACACTTTTTCCGGTTCACTCATACACACACGCACGCGCATACAACCCTTTACCGTCCATACTGATTAATTTTCCGTGTTTGGTGAGCCGTTTCAGCCAAGTGAGGGCTGTGTTTTCTTTAATTCCCATGGCAACTGCTTCTTCCAGTAACTGGGTACGAGTAAATTCATCACCCAGTTTCTGGAAAAGATAATCACGATCGGCATTAGGACGATGGCTGACTTCTGTACTGGGGAGGAACGATAGAATATGCGTGGCATGGCAGTAGAGAGGTGCCGCAAGACTAAGCACAGCATGAAAGTCTTCCAGTGAAATGGATACATCCCAACGAGTGATGATGTCATCTTTGCGGTTGTCCGCAGGAATCTCCTTGTCCGGTGTGAAAGGAGAGTTGGGGGAGGTCTTGAAGTCGTAGGGTTGCGGGCTTTCGAGGGCACGCAATACAGCTACTTCCGACATGATTCTGCATAGATTGACGGCCAGACGTGCCACAAAACTATACATTTCCCTTCCATTAGCTACACTGGAGCGTTCAAACAAGTCGGAAAAGACGGTGTCGATTTCTTCTTTTTGTTCATCCGTGAGTTGCAGGGTATGAATGCCGTGCGTTTTTATCACGCTCAACTTTTCTTTCCATTCCAGTCCCATAGCGGTGAATATCTCCTCCCAATCTATCTCGTTGTCCATAAATTGGCTGATCCATTTACTGATTCCGCACATGTAATAATATAATTGGCGGGAGTATGATCCGTCTTCTGCCGTCGGAATGAAAGTTTGCACCTGCGACGGCGTACCCGAAATCAGAACGGAAAGATAGCTTTTCTTCACTTCCCGGTATTCCTGGTCGGTGCGGCGGTTGTAGGACAAGCGGTCGTGGTCGAACGCTTTGCGTAGGGTGTCGCTCCAATGACCGTGGTCCGATCCGATGGCGGTGGAAAGAGTGTCCGCTTCCGCTTCGCAGATAAGTCCGGTTCCGTCGGAGTCCATGATGTTTTGTAGGATACCCGTACCGGTGTTGTTGCCCGAAATGAGGAACATCCTGTTGGGGGGCATTTGTGGAGCCTCCTTTTTGGTTCGTTCTTTTCCCATTGCATCGTACTCGGCTTTCTCTTTTTTGTATGCTTTCATCTGTATGGCCACTTCTTTGCGGATCTCGTCGTGGATAGGTTCTACGAGTAAGCGGATGTAAGAAAGAATACCTTTGCCGGAAGCCGAAGGAGCCACTACGAAACATTGGAGGCTGGGGTGATGGTATTTGCCGCCATATAGGCATCGCACGTGGCGCGACATACAAGCACCCAGGGCAGTGAGCGCTCCCAATAACATGATGTCGTGTTGTATTGGGCTGCTCCCGGCTTTTATGATACGTTGCAAAAATTCCGGCCAGTTGTTTTCCGGAAAAGTGGGCAATTGATGTTGCGGTTCACTGCCCGGTAATAGTTCTTCTTCCCCTTCTCTATCATCGGAGATATTGTCATTTCCCACCTTGTTATGCGCGCCCGTGTGTGGGGGAAATTTGCGTGCTGTACCTGCTGTACCTTTTGTACCTGTGGGATGTTTGGGCATTTCTTCTATGCAGATGCTTACTCCCGTCGCTTCGGCCAGATGGAAAGCGGTGCCCAGGTGCACTTCTCCACGTTGGGTGTGGAGTGCGTTGGAGAATACCCGTTCGGCATGTTCGCGCTGATATTTGGGAGACACCCGGCACAGGCGATGAAAAAAGTCACGTCCTGCTTCGCCGCAATCCGTTGCAATGGCGAATGACAATTGTACGTATTCAAGATAAGTGGGAGCAATGTCCGCTCCTGCCGTTTCGACTGCTTCGGTGAGACGGCGTAAAGATTCAATATCAGTCATTTGGATTTATGATTTATTCGTTGGTGGTTCTGAACAATGCTTCCGGGTCGTAACTAAGGAAACAGGATCTCACGAGGTCTTTGCCGGAGAAATCGACTTTGGATTTTGTTTTGGAAGAAACTGCTGTTACCGTATTGTATGCCGTCTCTACGTACCGCATCGCCCAACTCATGTTGTCTGTGATATTTTGGACATCATTTGTCGTGGAGGAATAAGGGCAAGGAACAAATGCCTTTACACCCAGTCCGCTGGGGCTGATAAAGGTGAGTACAGGTTGTAGGAGAGGATCGTCATAGAGCATACGTCGCATTTCCATTGCTTCCTGATAGGAGCAGAGCCCGTCCACATCTACTATCACCAGGTGAGACGGGGAGACGAAATCCTTACCGCTACGGCGGGTGAATATGCCGCAGGGGGTCACATACGGTAGTAATGATGCTTTGGCGGCTCGTATATCTTCGGAGTTGCGTACTTGTTCGGTCAGGGCTTTGAGGTTCTCGTTGCAAGTAATCATTTGGAAAACTTGTTCGATGGAGACTTCGCAGAAGGGGATAAGTGTGGGAGGAGTCATCAGTCGGCCTTGTTTGTCTTTGATAGGAGCGATAGGTGGCATAAAATAGGACATTCTGTAATTGTTGGACATAATTTTTTGTTGTAATGAATTAAAAACTTTACTTTTGTGGAAAATACATAAATATGTTTCAAAACACGGCGTAAAATTAGTAAATGCAAAATAGACATCGTCCCGACATGTTGGGATGAAAGTGGAGATTATTAATCAATATAGTTTAATTTTAACAATAAAAAGGAATGGAAAACGAAGTCGGTTGTTACCTGATTTTAGGAGCATACACTGAAAAGTTGCGAAAGCGTGCGAATTTGAAAAATGGAGAAATATGTAAGAAAGTACACATCGGCCACTCTACTTTTAATGATTTAAAAAAGGGGCAAAACGCCCATTGAGTGATTACGTAAAAGTGGTGGAGTGCTGTCTGGATGCCTTCAATGAAGAGGAAGCCGGAGTTATCTGGGATGAATGGAGGAGAATGTATTTTCAGTACAGGAGAAGAAAAGAGGAGGAGAGAGGAGAACGGTGAAAAAACAGATAAAGTAAAAGTGGCAGGCGGGAAAAAGTTTCCCGCCTGCGGTCTTTATGAATGGATTTTTTGTTTAGGATGTCTATTTGCTATTCTTGAAAAATATCAAATGGTAGGCATATCTTTTCCGTGTGCGATAACGAAAACGCAAGAAATAACAGTTTATTAGGTAGAAAAAGTTGGGGGAATGCTTCGTAGTTCACAAATAATGATTAAATTTGCCGCGATTTGTAATGCGGAGTTTGCAAAATGACGAATAATACTATAAAGCATCTAGGTATTGTGGAAAACATACAAGGTTCTCATCTGTCGGTGAGGATTGTCCAGACATCGGCTTGTGCAGCTTGTAGCGCAAAGGGGCATTGTTCCTCGGCGGATAGTAAGGACAAAATCATAGATATCATAGATACGGCGGCTTCTTCCTATCAGGTGGGAGAGAAAGTGATGGTGGTCGGCGAAACGTCGATGGGCATGATGGCGGTATTGTTGGCGTTTGTACTTCCTTTCCTACTTCTTATATTTTCATTGTTTCTTTTGATGACTCTGTTGGAGAATGAACTGTATGCAGCTCTTCTTTCTCTGGCTATCCTTATACCTTATTATTTTATTTTATGGCTTAACAAAACGCGACTCAAACAACAATTTTCATTTACTATAAAACCAATAAATAACTAAGAACATTATGAATTTGATTCTGATTGCAGTGATTTCATTGGGAGCTATAGCGCTCGTGCTAGCCGCTATTCTTTATGTGGCTTCCAAGAAATTTGCCGTGTATGAAGACCCGCGGATTGCCCAGGTGGGAGAAGTGCTTCCCCAGGCTAATTGTGGTGGATGTGGCTACCCTGGTTGTAGCGGATTTGCCGACGCTTGCGTCAAAGCCGGTTCGCTGGATGGTAAGTTCTGCCCTGTAGGCGGACAGCCCGTCATGGCACAGATTGCTGATATCCTCGGACTGGCAGCCGGAGAAGCTGAACCGATGGTAGCAGTGGTGAGATGTAACGGAACGTGTGCTAATCGTCCGCGTATCAATCAATACGACGGTGCGAAGAGTTGTGCTATCGCCGCTTCGCTGTATGGCGGGGAAACGGGTTGTAGTTATGGCTGTCTGGGTTGTGGCGACTGTGTGGCTGCCTGTCAGTTCGATGCCATCCACATGAATCCTGAAACAGGACTTCCGGAAGTGGATGAAGCAAAATGTACCGCTTGCGGTGCCTGTGTGAAGGCTTGTCCGAAGGCGATCATCGAAATCCGTCCGCAAGGAAAGAAATCACGCCGTGTGTATATCTCTTGTGTGAATAAAGACAAGGGAGCTGTGGCACGCAAGGCTTGTACGGTGAGCTGTATCGGCTGTGGCAAATGCGTGAAGACTTGTCCGTTCGAAGCTATCACGCTGGAAAATAACTTGGCTTACATCGATCCGCACAAGTGCAAATCTTGCCGCAAATGTGTGGAAGTTTGTCCGCAGAATACCATTATCGAGTTGAATTTCCCTCCGCGGAAACCCAAAGTGGAAGAAGTGGCGGAAGCTCCGAAAGTAACAGAATAATAACAGAATAAATACAGAATTGTATGTTAAAGACATTTTCAATTGGTGGAGTTCATCCACACGAAAATAAATTGTCGGCACATCAACCCATTATCACAGCGGAAGTTCCTGCAAAGGCTGTTATTTTGCTGGGGCAGCACATCGGTGCACCTGCAAAACCGATCGTTGCGAAAGGGGATGTGGTAAAGGTAGGCACTAAGATTGCTGAACCTGCCGGCTTTGTTTCGGCAGCAATTCACTCTTCGGTCAGTGGTAAAGTGGCGAAGATTGATACTATTGTCGATGCCAGCGGTTATGCGAAACCTGCTATCTTTATCGATGTGGAAGGCGACGAATGGGAAGAAACAATCGACCGTAGCGCCACACTGGTGAAGGAATGTGAGCTTTCCGCAGAAGAGATCGTGAAGAAAATTGCCGATGCCGGAATCGTTGGTCTGGGTGGTGCTTGTTTCCCTACACAGGTGAAACTTTGTCCTCCTCCTTCTTTTAAAGCTGAATGTGTGATTATCAATGCCGTAGAATGTGAACCTTATTTGACTGCCGACCATCAGCTGATGCTGGAACACGCGGAAGAAATCATGGTAGGTGTTTCTATCCTGATGAAAGCAGTGAAAGTGAACAAGGCATTTATCGGAATCGAAAATAATAAGCCCGATGCTATCGAACTGATGACTAAAGTAGCTTCCAGCTATGCAGGCATCGAAGTCGTTCCCTTGAAGGTGAAATATCCGCAAGGAGGTGAAAAGCAGCTGATCGATGCGATCACCAAACGTCAGGTGGCGAGCGGTGCGTTGCCTATCTCTACGGGAGCAGTCGTGCAGAACGTGGGAACGGCGTTTGCCGTTTATGAAGCTGTGCAGAAGAATAAACCGTTGTTTGAACGGGTGATTACCGTGACGGGAAAGTCGGTTGCGAAGCCGTCTAATTTCCTGGCCCGTATCGGTACACCGATGAAACAGTTGATTGACGCTTGCGGTGGTTTGCCCGAAGATACGGGTAAGGTGATCGGTGGCGGTCCGATGATGGGTAAGGCGCTCGTAAATATCGAGGTTCCTACTGCGAAGGGCAGTTCCGGCATCCTGATTATGAACCGGAAGGAAGCCAAACGTGGTGAAGCTCAAACCTGTATCCGTTGTGCGAAGTGCGTGAGTGCCTGTCCGATGGGACTGGAACCGTACTTGCTCGGAGCTTTGTCCGAAAACGGAGATTTTGAAACAATGGAAAAAGAAAGAATCATGGATTGCATCGAGTGCGGCTCTTGCCAGTTCACTTGTCCTGCCAACCGTCCGCTGCTCGACTATTGTCGTCTGGGTAAAGGCAAAGTGGGAGCTATGATTCGTGCACGTCAAGCTAAAAAATAACGAATATGGAAAATAAATTAATCGTATCACTATCGCCCCACGTTCATGGCGGAGACAGCGTACAGAAAAATATGTATGGCGTGCTGATTGCACTGATTCCGGCTTTTCTGGTGTCTCTCTATTTCTTCGGACTGGGTGCCCTGATTGTCACGGCTACTTCCGTTGCGGCTTGTTTGTTCTTCGAATGGGCGATCGGAAAATATTTAATGAAGAAACCGACCACTACCATCTGCGACGGCTCTGCCATCATCACAGGTGTGTTGCTGGCATTTAATTTACCGTCTAACCTGCCTATCTGGATTATCATCCTCGGTGCACTGTTTGCTATCGGTGTAGGTAAGATGTCTTTCGGCGGATTGGGCTGCAATCCTTTCAACCCGGCATTGGCAGGTCGCGTATTCCTGCTGCTTTCTTTCCCGGTGCAGATGACCAGCTGGCCGGTAGTCGGACAGTTGACCGCTTATACGGATGCTACCACCGGTGCCACTCCGCTGGCCTTGATGAAGCAAGCCATTTACGGTGACACTGCCGCTTTAAGCCAGATTCCGGACGCATTGACCTTGCTGATCGGACAGAATGGCGGATGCTTGGGTGAAGTGAGTGCACTGGCTCTACTGATCGGACTCGTTTATATGCTCTGGAAGAAAATCATCACCTGGCATATTCCTGTGTCTATCCTGGCTACTGTGTTTGTCTTTGCAGGCATCATGCACCTGGCAGATCCGGAAAAATACGTTTCTCCGGTATTGCAGTTGCTTTCCGGTGGTCTGATGCTGGGTGCTGTCTTTATGGCAACCGACTATGTGACTTCTCCGATGAGTAAGAAAGGGATGCTGATCTATGGTGTATGTATCGGTCTGCTGACGGTAGTTATCCGTCTGTTCGGCGCCTATCCCGAAGGTATGTCGTTCGCCATCCTGATTATGAATGCGTTCACTCCGCTGATTAACACCTATTGTAAACCAAAACGCTTTGGGGAGGTAGCGAAGAAGAAATGAAAAAGTTAGAATCATCTTTAAAGAATATGTTGCTGGTACTTACGGGAGTGACTGCTATTTCCGTTGCGTTGCTGGCTTATGTAAATGAACTGACAAAAGGCCCTATCGCCGAAGCGAATGCGAAGACGCTGAACGAGGCCTTGAAAAAGGTTCTTCCCGAATTTACCAATAATCCGGTAGCGGAAAGCGATACAATCTTCAGCGAGAAAGACGGAAAGAAGAATGTTGACTTTATCGTTTATCCGGCTAAGAACGGTGAAGAGCTTGTAGGTACGGCTGTTGAAGCTAAATCAATGGGATTTGGCGGTGAACTGAAAGTGCTGGTAGGCTTTAATGCCGAAGGAAAAATCTATAACTACTCTCTGTTGGCTCACACGGAAACTCCGGGATTGGGCTCTAAAGCCGACAAATGGTTCGGAGCGTATGATCCTGCGAAAGGAGAAAAGGCAGTATCTCACGAAGAGAGTACGAAATCTATTTTGGGTATGAATCCGGGTGAAGCTCCGTTGACCGTCAGTAAAGATGGGGGAGCGGTGGATGCCATCACAGCTTCTACCATTACTTCACGCGCTTTCCTTAATGCCGTGAATGCTGCTTATCAGGCCTATAAGGCCGAAGGCGGGGAAGTGAACGGGGTAACCGGTGCTTCTCAAAAAGCGAAAGGCGCGGACGCAGATGCTGCTGACGCTGCTACGGGAGCTACGATCAAAGTTGAACTAACTGATTCAGTCAGTGCTAAATAAGAAAGGAGACAGATATGAATAACTTTAAAGTAATGATGAACGGGATTATCAAAGAGAATCCTACGTTTGTACTCCTGCTCGGTATGTGTCCTACATTGGGTACGACTTCATCGGCTATCAATGGTATGGGCATGGGACTGGCTACCATGTTCGTATTGATCTGCTCGAATGTGGTGATCTCTTTAATAAAGAACCTGATTCCGGACATGGTGCGTATCCCATCGTTTATTGTGGTGATCGCATCCTTCGTGACCTTGCTTCAAATGGTGATGCAGGCTTACGTGCCGGGGCTGTATGCTACACTCGGTCTTTTCATTCCGTTGATTGTAGTGAACTGTATTGTACTGGGACGTGCCGAAGCCTTCGCTGCCAAGAATAACGCAGTTGCTTCTATGTTCGACGGTATCGGTATGGGGCTTGGATTTACCATCGCCCTGACTTTACTGGGTGCTGTCCGCGAGTTTTTGGGAACCGGTAAAATCTTCGATTTGACCATCATGCCGGAAGAATATGGAATGTTGGTGTTTGTATTGGCTCCGGGCGCTTTCATCGCTTTGGGATACCTCATTGCGTTGATTAACAGTTTCAAGAAAGCCTAATTCAATTAAATAAGAAAAGAATATGGAATATATATTGATATTTATTTCGGCAATCTTTGTAAACAACATCGTGTTGTCGCAGTTCCTGGGTATCTGTCCGTTCCTGGGCGTATCCAAGAAGGTGGAAACTGCGATGGGTATGAGCGCTGCGGTTGCTTTCGTGTTGACCATCGCTACCATCGTCACCTTCCTGATTCAGAAGTTTGTACTGGATGTTTTCGGACTGGGATACTTGCAGACGATTACATTCATCCTGGTGATTGCCGGATTGGTGCAGATGGTGGAAATCATCCTGAAAAAGGTGTCTCCGGCCCTGTATCAGGCTTTGGGTGTGTTCTTGCCGCTGATTACAACGAACTGTTGTATTCTTGGTGTCGCTATCCTGGTGATTCAGAAAGACTATGACCTGCTGACAGGTGTTGTATACGCATTCTCTACGGCTATCGGCTTCGGTCTGGCACTGGTGCTTTTTGCCGGATTGCGCGAACAGATGAGCCTCGTGAAAATTCCGAAAGGAATGCAAGGAACTCCGATTGCTTTGATTACCGCCGGTTTGCTTGCTATGGCATTCATGGGATTCTCCGGCGTGGTGTAAGGATTTACAGTTGATAATTAAATAGGGGATTGGAAGCTCTGCTGTGTGGCGACATACAGGTTAGAGTTTCCAATTTTTTTTTATACCTAAATGCTACCAAATCGTACCTTAATTACTTTTCAGCAAATAAATTTGTGGCAGATTATTGCAATTCCATTTTATTTCCATACATTTGTAACTCAAACAATAATAAGCCGAGAAACTAACCATTTTTTATAAAGTATATGAAAGAAAGAATTTTAGTAACAGGCGGGACAGGATACATTGGGTCTCATACTGTTGTAGAACTACAAAACAGTGGATATGAAGTAATCATCATCGATAATTTATCAAATTCAAGTGCCGACGTTGTTGACAATATAGAGAAAGTTTCCGGTATTCGCCCAGTTTTTGAAAAGCTGGACTGTTTGGACTTTGCCGGTCTGGATGCAGTATTTGCAAAATATAAAGGAATTAAGGCAATCATTCACTTTGCAGCTAGCAAAGCAGTAGGAGAGTCGGTACAAAAACCGTTGCTTTACTACCGTAATAACCTGGTTTCTTTGATTAACCTTCTCGAACTGATGCCAAAACATGGAGTAGAAGGTATTGTGTTCTCTTCTTCTTGTACAGTATACGGTCAGCCGGACGAGCTGCCGGTAACGGAAAAAGCTCCGATCAAGAAAGCGGAATCACCTTATGGAAATACCAAACAGATCAATGAAGAGATTATTCGTGATACGGTAGCTTCAGGTGCTCCGATCAATGCGATCATGTTGCGCTATTTCAACCCGATTGGCGCGCATCCTACTGCATTGTTGGGTGAACTGCCTAACGGGGTTCCTCAAAACCTGATTCCATATCTGACCCAGACAGCCATCGGTATCCGTGAGAAACTTAGCGTGTTTGGTGACGATTATGATACACCGGACGGTTCTTGTATCCGTGACTTTATCAATGTCGTTGACTTGGCTAAAGCACACGTGATTGCTATCCGTCGTATCTTGGAAAAGACACAAAAAGAAAAAGTAGAAGTATTTAATATTGGTACAGGACGTGGTGTTTCTGTATTGGAATTAATAAATGGCTTTGAAAAAGCCACTGGCGTAAAATTGAATTATCAGATTGTCGGACGTCGTGCGGGTGACATTGAGAAAGTTTGGGCTAACCCGGATTTTGCTAATAAAGAGCTGGGTTGGAAAGCCGTAGAAACTTTAGAAGATACTTTACGCTCTGCATGGAACTGGCAGCTGAAACTCCGTGAAAGAGGGATTCAATAAAAGAGAAACTTGTTTTAAATAACATAAAAGTTTAAACAAATCGTGCATGCGATTTGTTTAATTGATGCTAATCGACCTGAAGCTGTTTATGAGTATGTGAATATACGTAGATAGTACTTATGCCTCCCCGGCATAGACAGGAAAGATTGCATAGTAGTTTTGTCGTGTTTTATTTTGTGTTTGTGTTGTGACGGTACTACGACGTGAGTCGTGGTACCGTTTTTTGGTACGCCCAGCATGGATGTTCTGTTTTATAAAATATTTAGCACTAATTCTTTTGTTATCCAAAATTATTTTGTAATTTTGTATCAAATGAATAAGATATGAGAGTAGTATCACATAAGAAATTGAAAGATTTCTACGAGACGAAAGGGTGTGAAGATTCACGTGTTGCTTTAGAACGTTGGTATGATATAGCGGAAAAAGCAGAATGGCGGAATTTGTCTGATATAAAAGCGGATTTTCTATCGACTGATTATGTGGGCAATCAACACTATGTTTTTAATATCAGAGGGAACAACTATCGGCTGGTAGTGGTTGTTAAATTTACGGTGGGATACATTTTTGTCCGTTGGGTGGGAACTCATAAAGAGTATGATAAAATAGATTGTTCAACTATATAATATAATAGATATGACTAAAATAACGAAAGAACAATACGAATTTGCATTGGCAAGAGTCGAAGAACTTCTGCCTTTGGTGGACGACAGCACTCCTGCAAATGACAAGAGCATGGTGGAGCTTTCTGTTATGTCTGATATAGTGATTGCGTATGAGAAGGAACATTTTCCTATAGAAAAACCAACCGTAGCAGAATTGATAGAATTGTCCCTTGAAGAAAAGGGGATGACACAAAAACAGCTTGCCAGTGAAATAGGGGTTAGCCCTTCACGCGTGAATGATTATATTTCGGGTCGCTCGGAACCTACTTTAAAAATAGCTCGCTTGCTTTGCCGGGTACTCAATATACACCCCGCTGCCATGTTGGGATTTTGAAAAAATAGTCAAAACATAATTGTTAGTGAGATTTATTTGTTTAATGTACCTTTGAAGCAGAATACATCAGTTCCCCAATCAATTTCCGGTAAGACGAATCCGGGAGCAAACAGCCCGAATACGGATGAGCCGGAGCCGCTCATGGATGCGTAGATTGCTCCTTGATGATAGAGTTCTTCTTTGATTTCTCCAATGACGGGATGTTGCGGGAATACACTTGCTTCGAAATCATTGATTAACGTATCCTTCCATTCTTGTACAGGACGCTGGATTGCCTCCCTAACCGGATATTTCGGACGATGGGGATGAATGTTTGAAAAGGCTTCCCGGGTGGAAACAAAAACATTCGGTTTTATAATCATGATTTGGTAGCCGTTTAATGAAAGTTCGACCGGGGAGAAGATGTTTCCAATTCCCTCGGCAAATATCGGTCTGTTTTTGATAAAGAAAGCGCAGTCTGCTCCCAAAGTGGCAGCGTATACTTCCAATTGTTCTTCGGATACTCCCAGCTGATAATGATCGTTGAGCAACTTTAGCATGAAAGCGGCATCCGATGATCCTCCTCCCAGTCCGGCTCCTGAAGGGATGTGCTTGTATAAGTGGATTTCGATAGGAGGGAGATGAAATTCCTTATCCATCAATAAATAGGCTTTTACTACCAGATTGTCTTCAGGGTTACCGGCTATTTCCATTCCATGTTGGTGGAGAGTGAATTTTCGGTCAGCGTTAGGGGAGGTACGGATTTCCAGTGCGTCTTCCAGAGCCACCGGATAGAAAACTGTTTCCAGATTGTGGTATCCGTCCGGGCGTTTTTCCGTGATGGAAAGTCCCAGGTTTATTTTGATATTGGGAAAAGCAATCATATTTCTATTTACTATTTACAGTGCTTCACATTACAATTAATCATAGCTGGATAATGTGATTCGGGAGCAAAGTTAGTAAAATCTTCATTTTTCCTTATTCATTCTTCGTGATTATATTCTATCTTTGTCGTCTCGACTGGAAGAATTCCGTGATAAATGTGATAATAGAGTCTGTCCAGTCGTAAAATAATAAATAGTAAATCGTAAAATAGTAAATATCTCGATGGCCGAACAGAAAAGAAATACCCGCAATTCAAAGTCTACTAAAATACAACCGGTAAATGATTATGGTCGTATTCAGCCGCAGGCGCCTGAACTGGAAGAAGCAGTTTTGGGAGCTTTAATGATTGAAAAGGACGCTTATTCATTGGTGAGTGAAATTCTTCGTCCCGAATCATTTTACGAACGCCGGCATCAGTTGATTTATTCTGCTATCGTCGACCTTGCGGTGAACCAGAAACCGGTGGATATTCTGACTGTAAAGGAACAACTTAGTAAACGCGGAGACTTGGAAGAGGTGGGAGGTCCCTTCTATATTACTCAATTGAGTAGTAAGGTGGCTTCATCCGCACATATTGAATACCATGCCCGTATTATTGCACAGAAATCGCTGGCGCGTGAGCTGATAACGTTTACGAGCAATATTCAGAGTAAAGCGTTTGACGAGACCTTGGACGTGGACGACTTGATGCAGGAAGCGGAAGGTAAGCTTTTTGAGATCTCACAGCAGAATATGAAAAAAGATTATACGCAGATCAATCCGGTGATTGACGAAGCCTATAAACTAATTCAGAAAGCTGCGGCTCGAACCGATGGTTTGAGTGGTCTGGAGAGTGGTTTCACGAAACTTGATAAGATGACTTCGGGTTGGCAGAATTCCGACCTTATTATTATAGCTGCCCGTCCTGCTATGGGTAAGACTGCTTTCGTTCTTTCAATGGCTAAGAATATTGCGGTGGATTACCGGAACCCGGTGGCGTTGTTCTCTCTTGAAATGAGTAACGTTCAGCTGGTGAACCGTTTGATTTCCAATGTCTGCGAAATTGAAAGTGGAAAGATTAAGAGCGGACAGTTGGCGGGTTATGAGTGGCAACAGTTGGACTATAAACTGAAAAATCTGATGGATGCGCCGCTTTACGTGGATGATACACCGTCTTTGTCTGTGTTCGAACTGCGAACCAAAGCGCGTCGTCTGGTGCGTGAACATGGGGTGAGAATCATTATTATTGACTACCTTCAGTTGATGAATGCGAGCGGTATGGCGTTTGGTAGCCGTCAGGAAGAAGTGAGTACCATTTCCCGTTCGTTGAAAGGACTGGCGAAAGAGTTGAATATTCCGATCATCGCACTGTCACAGTTGAATCGTGGTGTGGAAAGTCGTGAAGGTATTGACGGTAAACGACCGCAGTTGAGTGACCTTCGTGAATCGGGAGCCATTGAGCAGGATGCCGATATGGTGTGCTTTATCCACCGTCCGGAATACTATAAGATTTATCAGGATGATCGTGGTAATGACTTGCGCGGTATGGCGGAAATTGTAATCGCCAAGCATCGTAACGGTGCGGTAGGAGAGGTGCTGCTCCGCTTTAAGGGTGAGTTTACCCGTTTTTCTAATCCGGAGGACGATATGGTGATCCCGATGCCGGGCGAGTCTGCAGGAGCTATGTTAGGATCGAAAATGAATACAGGTAATGCTGGTTCTGTACCTCCTCCCGTACCTGATTTTGCACCGCAGACGGAGAATCCATTCGGAGCACCGGGAGATGGCCCTTTGCCATTCTGACGCTCCTTTTGCATTTTTCTTTTAAATCCTTCTCGGTCAACCGAAAAATCTTATTAACTTTGCAAATCTTTTTGAGAAACAATAAAAATTAAATATATGAATATCTCTTATAACTGGCTGAAAGAGTATGTCAACTTCGACCTGACGCCCGATGAAACGGCTGCTGCGTTGACGTCTATTGGCTTGGAAACAGGTGGTGTAGAAGAAGTGCAAACCATTAAAGGTGGTTTGGAAGGACTGGTGATCGGTGAAGTGCTGACCTGCACGGAACATCCTAATTCTGACCATTTGCATATTACTACTGTCAATCTGGGAGACGGTGAACCGGTACAGATTGTTTGTGGTGCCCCGAATGTGGCTGCCGGACAGAAAGTTGTGGTAGCTACTTTAGGTACAAAACTTTATGACGGTGACGAATGTTTTACCATCAAGAAATCAAAAATCCGTGGGGTGGAATCTACTGGTATGATTTGTGCCGAAGACGAAATCGGTATCGGTACGGATCATGCAGGTATTATCGTATTGCCGGAAAACGCTGTTCCGGGTACGCTTGCCAAGGATTATTATAATATCAAGAGCGACTATGTGCTTGAAGTGGACATCACGCCTAACCGTGCGGATGCTTGCTCTCACTATGGGGTGGCTCGTGACTTGTATGCTTATCTGATTCAGAACGGCAAACAGGCTACTTTGCAACGTCCGTCGGTAGACGGCTTTAAAGTGGAAAACCATGACTTGAATATTGAAGTGAAGGTGGAAAACAGCGAAGCTTGTCCGCATTATGCCGGTGTTACGGTGAAAGGTGTCACTGTGAAGGAAAGTCCGGAATGGCTGCAAAATAAATTGCGTCTGATCGGGGTGCGTCCTATTAATAATGTAGTGGATATTACTAATTATATCGTTCATGCTTTCGGTCAGCCGTTGCATTGCTTCGATGCCGGAAAGATAAAAGGCAATGAAGTAATTGTAAAGACAATGCCGGAAGGAACCCCGTTCGTTACGCTGGATGAGGTGGAACGTAAATTGAACGAACGCGACCTGATGATTTGTAACAAGGAAGAGGCCATGTGTATTGCCGGTGTATTCGGCGGACTGGACTCCGGTTCTACGGAAGCTACGACAGATGTATTCATTGAAAGTGCTTATTTCCATCCTACATGGGTGCGTAAGACAGCCCGCCGTCATGGCTTGAATACGGATGCTTCTTTCCGTTTCGAACGCGGTATCGATCCGAACAGTGTGATATATTGCTTGAAACTGGTTGCTTTGATGGTTAAAGAACTGGCTGGCGGTACGATTTCTTCTGAAATAAAAGACGTGTTCACTACTCCTGCACCCGATTTTATAGTTGATCTGGCTTATGAGAAAGTACATTCTTTGGTAGGAAAAGTAATTCCGGTAGAGACAATCAAGAGCATTGTGACTAGCCTGGAAATGAAGATCACTAATGAAACGGCGGAAGGGCTGACATTAGCTGTTCCTCCTTATCGTGTAGACGTGCAGCGTGATTGTGACGTGATTGAAGATATTCTTCGTATCTACGGATATAACAATGTTGAAATCCCGACTACACTGAACTCCAGCCTGACTACCAAAGGTGAACATGATAAATCGAATAAATTGCAGAACCTGATTGCAGAGCAATTGGTGGGCTGCGGATTTAATGAGATCCTGAACAACTCATTGACGCGTGCTGCTTATTATGATGGTATGGAGACTTATCCGTCCAACCATCTAGTGATGTTATTGAATCCGTTGAGTGCGGATTTGAACGCTATGCGTCAGACTTTGCTGTTCGGTGGACTGGAAAGTATTGCTCATAATGCAAATCGTAAGAATGCTGATTTGAAGTTCTTCGAATTCGGTAATTGCTATCATTTCGATGCTGACAAGAAGAATGAAGAGAAGATATTGGCTCCTTACTCGGAAGATTATCACTTGGGCTTGTGGGTAACCGGTAAGAAGGTTTCCAATTCATGGGCACATGCAGATGAGAACAGTTCGGTATATGAATTGAAGGCTTATGTAGAAAATATATTGAAGCGTCTGGGACTGGATTTGCATAATCTGGTTGTCGGTAATCTGACGGACGATATTTTTGCTGCCGCACTTTCTATCAATACGAAGGGTGGTAAGCGTCTTGCTTCCTTCGGTATCGTGACTAAGAAGCTATTGAAAGCATTTGATATCGACAATGAAGTGTATTTTGCCGACTTGAACTGGAAGGAACTGATGAAAGCTATCCGTTCTGTGAAGATCAGCTACAAGGAAATCTCCAAGTTCCCTGCTGTGAAACGTGACCTGGCATTGTTGCTTGACAAGAATGTGCAGTTTGCCGAAATCGAAAAGATTGCTTACGAAACAGAGAAGAAGCTGTTGAAAGAAGTGGAACTCTTCGACGTGTACGAAGGTAAGAATCTGGAAGCAGGCAAGAAGTCGTATGCGGTGAGCTTCCTGCTTCAGGATGAGAGCCAGACTTTGAATGATAAGATGATTGATAAGATCATGTCGAAACTGGTGAAGAACTTGGAAGATAAGCTGGGTGCCAAACTTAGATAAACTTAAAATTTCAATCTAAAAATATAAACCAATGGGAAGAGCATTTGAATATAGAAAGGCCGCTAAACTGAAAAGATGGGGCCACATGGCTAAAACATTTACAAGACTGGGTAAACAAATCGCGATAGCTGTAAAGGCAGGCGGTCCGGAACCTGAAAATAACCCGACTTTGCGTTCGGTGATCGCTACTTGTAAGCGTGAAAATATGCCGAAGGATAATATTGAACGTGCTATCAAAAACGCAATGGGTAAAGACCAGAGCGACTACAAGAGCATGACTTACGAAGGATACGGTCCTCACGGTATTGCTGTATTTGTGGATACGCTGACAGATAACACAACCCGTACGGTGGCTGACGTTCGTTCGGTATTTAATAAGTTTGGCGGTAATCTCGGTACAATGGGATCTCTCGCGTTCCTGTTCGACCACAAATGTGTATTCACTTTCAAGAAGAAAGACGGATTGGATATGGAAGAACTGATTCTGGATCTGATCGATTATGATGTGGAAGATGAATACGAAGAGGATGATGAAGAAGGAACAATCACTATCTATGGTAATCCCAAGAGCTATGCCGCTATTCAGAAACACCTGGAGGAGTGTGGCTTTGAAGATGTCGGTGGAGACTTCACTTATATCCCGAACGACATGAAAGAGGTGACTCCGGAACAGCGCGAAACATTGGATAAGATGATCGAACGTTTGGAAGAATTTGACGACGTGCAGACTGTTTATACCAATATGCAGCCGGAAGAGGGAGAATAAGACAAGGTTATGGAATATGTGTATAGAACCCAGGGAACTTGCAGCACCAACATCGAACTGAATGTGGAAGATGGAGTGGTGAAAGAAGTTGCTTTCTGGGGAGGATGTAATGGTAACCTTCAAGGTATTTCCCGCCTTGTGAGAGGAATGAAGGTAGCGGATGTTATTGCAAAACTTGAAGGAGTGCATTGTGGTGGCAGACCGACTTCATGTCCTGACCAATTGTGTCGTGCATTACATGAGATGGGATATTAATCGACTTCTTTTATTTTTGTAAAATTTGATATTTTTCAAGACCTTCGGCAATTTATTTTGTTCGAGGGTCTTTTTTTGCGGGAATCCATAGAGGGGGAGTATCCGGGTGTTGTTTACTTACTTGTCGGTATTTTGAACTAAAATTGACCTTCACTCGTTATTTATAAGTATATTTGTAAGGTTAAAACTATTATGCAAAAATGAAGAATATTTTTCAAGACTTAAAACGCAAAGATCATAAACGCTATCTGGGTGGACTGGATGTTTTTAAATATATTGGTCCGGGGCTTCTGGTTACGGTAGGATTTATTGATCCGGGAAACTGGGCTTCTAACTTCGCCGCCGGTTCCGAATTTGGCTATTCCTTACTTTGGGTGGTTACATTGTCCACTATTATGCTGATTGTACTTCAGCACAATGTTGCCCACCTGGGGATTGTTACCGGACTTTGCCTTTCGGAGGCGGCCACTAAATACACTCCCAAATGGGTGTCGCGACCTATTCTTGGTACGGCGGTATTGGCGTCGATTTCTACTTCTTTAGCGGAAATTCTGGGAGGTGCCATTGCGTTGGAAATGCTCTTTGATATTCCTATTATATGGGGAGCTGTGTTGACTACGCTTTTTGTCTCTATCATGCTTTTCACTAATTCGTATAAAAAGATAGAGCGTTCCATCATTGCATTTGTCTCCGTTATCGGGCTTTCGTTTATCTACGAACTGTTTCTGGTGGAAATAGACTGGCCGGCTGCGACAGCAGGGTGGGTGACTCCTTCTTTTCCGAAAGGAAGTATGCTGATTATCATGAGTGTGTTGGGAGCGGTAGTGATGCCTCATAATCTGTTTCTTCATTCGGAGGTGATACAGAGTCACGAATATAATAAGAAAGATGATGCTTCTATTAAGAAGGTTTTGAAATATGAGTTGTTTGATACTCTTTTCTCTATGATTGTCGGCTGGGCGATTAACAGTGCCATGATTCTTCTGGCTGCCGCTACTTTCTTTAAAAGCGGTATTCAGGTAGAGGAACTGCAACAGGCTAAGTCATTGCTCGAACCTTTGTTGGGAAGTAATGCTGCCATCGTATTTGCACTGGCATTGCTGATGGCGGGTATTTCATCCACCATTACGAGCGGAATGGCGGCAGGTTCCATCTTTGCGGGTATTTTCGGTGAATCGTATCATATCAAAGACAGCCACTCGCAGGTAGGAGTCCTTTTATCTCTGGGAATTGCCTTATTGCTGATTTTCTTTATTGGAGATCCTTTCAAAGGATTGATTATTTCGCAGATGATACTTAGTATTCAATTACCTTTCACGGTATTTTTGCAGGTGGGACTGACGTCTTCCCGAAAGGTGATGGGAGATTATGTCAACAGTCGTTGGAGCACGTTTGTGTTGTATTCGATTGCCATTATTGTTTCGGTACTGAATATCATGCTTTTGTTTTCATAAAATGAATATAAATCAATACATATAGATCGATGAAGATTATTACTTATAATGTGAACGGACTACGTGCCGCCGTATCTAAAGGTTTGCCGGAATGGCTGGCGCAGGAGAATCCTGATATTCTTTGTCTGCAAGAGACGAAACTGCAACCGGACCAGTATCCGGGAGAGGTGTTTGAAGCGTTGGGTTACAAGTCTTATTTGTATTCGGCGCAGAAGAAAGGATACAGTGGAGTGGCCATACTTACCAAGCAGGAACCGGACCATGTGGAATATGGGATGGGAATGGAGGCTTATGATAATGAAGGACGTTTTATCCGGGCGGATTTCGGAGACTTATCGGTAGTCAGTGTTTATCACCCTTCGGGAACGAGCGGAGACGAACGCCAGGCTTTTAAAATGGTGTGGCTGGAAGATTTTCAAAAGTATGTGATGGAGTTGCAGAAGTCCCGTCCCAATTTGATTCTTTGTGGCGATTATAATATCTGCCATGAGCCGATCGACATTCATGATCCTGTCCGGAATGCAACAAACAGTGGTTTCCTTCCTGAAGAACGGGAGTGGATGACACGTTTCCTGTCTGCGGGGTATGTTGATGCTTTCCGTACGCTTTGTCCCGAAAAACAGGAATATACCTGGTGGAGCTATCGTTTTAATTCGCGTGCCAAAAATAAGGGTTGGAGAATTGACTATTGCATGGTTAGTGAGCCGGTACGCCCGCTGTTGAAACGTGCGTATATCCTGAATGAGGCCGTACATTCCGATCATTGTCCGATGGCGTTGGAAATATTATAGGATAGTAATACTCAATTTACGGGTGTCTCCTCCGTCGCGAAATTCGCAGAGGTAGACACCTTGCCATGTTCCCAGGTTCAGGCGGTGATTCTTGATGGGGATAGTGACCGAGCTTCCTATCAGGGAGGCTTTTATATGGGCGCTCATATCGTCGGGGCCTTCGAGGGTATGGATGAAATAGGGGGCACCGTCGGGAACCAGTTTATTAAAGAATGTCTGGAAGTCATGCCGTACGTCCGGGTCTGCATTTTCGTTGATAGTTAGTCCGGCAGAGGTGTGTTTGATAAAGATTACCAGCAGGCCACTTTCGGGAAGTGCTGGTAGTTGTGAAATGATATCACGCGTGATTAAATGAAATCCACGCGAGTAATGAGGGAGTTGAATATCGAATGTTGTAGCCATTGTTTTATCTCTTAGAATTTGGAGGGTGGATTCAGGTCCACATAGGGGTCGTTGATAGCTGACGCCATCATTGCATTGACGGCAATTCCTGCATCCTCTTTATAATTTCTTCTTTTGTTCCATTCACGTACATCTTTGAGAGTGACATCACGTTTCTTTCTATTTTGGGGAAAACCACTTTTTCTTTTCCTGTCAGCATATTCATCCTTTCTGGCTGCGCTTATCATAGCTTGGATGGCAATGGCTGTCGATTCTTTATATGAAATAGTTTTGTTCATATTTTCTTTTTTTTGATTTTAATCTTTACGCCCTATCTGATGCAAAGATACTTTTTTATATTTTTGTGCGAAATAAAAATGCAAAATAGTTTATGGAAGATAGAATACAGAAAGCAGTGGAGCTTTTTAAGAGCGGATACAACTGTTCACAGTCGGTAGTAGCGGCCTTTGCGGATATGTATGGATTTACACAGGAACAGGCGTTGCGTATGGGTGCTTCTTTTGGCGGGGGGATAGGACGAATGCGTGAAACGTGTGGAGCTGCCTGCGGCATGTTTTTGGTGGCGGGCTTGGAAACCGGCGCTACGGAAGCGACAGACCGGGAAGGAAAAGCTGCCAATTATGCAGTGGTGCAAGAACTGGCGGCTGAATTTAAGAAGCGTAACGGCTCGCTGATTTGTGGCGAATTGTTGGGATTAAAGAAAAAAGATCCCGTTTCAACGATTCCGGAAGAGCGTACTGCTCAATATTATAGCAAGCGTCCCTGTGCAAAAATGGTGGAAGAAGCGGCAAGAATTTGGTCTGAATATCTCGAAAAGCATCCTAAATGAAAGAAAAAATGCTTTTTTATTACAAAAACGATAAAAAAGTGCTCAATAAAGTGTTATATAACATAAAAATAACTATCTTTGTCCCCGAAATAAAATCTGAAAGTCTTTTTGACCGGATGATTTTAAGCATGTCTAACTAAAATTGCAAAGCAAATGTTGAAAGAAAAAGCTGGTGTAATTGCAGGTACTATCTGGAATGCACTGAACGAAACAGAAGGAATGACTGCCAAGCAGCTTAAAAAAGCAACTAAATTGGTTGACAAAGATCTGTTCCTCGGCCTTGGCTGGTTATTGAGAGAAGACAAAGTCTCTGTGGAAGAAGTTGAAGGTGAACTCTTCATCAAATTGATCTAAGCGAGTAACTCACTTAAGCAATAAAAAAATGCGTTGGTACATGATCATAATGTTATCAACGCATTTTTTTTTATTCCGCCATTTACGTATCTTTGCACACCAAAAAGCTAAAATAATAAGAATTCAGAATGAAGAATATTCGCAACTTTTGCATTATTGCTCATATTGACCACGGTAAGTCAACGTTGGCCGACCGTCTGTTGGAGTTTACTAACACCATTCAGGTGACTTCAGGGCAGATGCTTGATAATATGGATCTGGAAAAAGAAAGAGGGATCACTATCAAGAGCCATGCGATCCAGATGGAATATACTTATCAGGGGGAGAAGTATGTCCTTAACCTGATTGATACTCCGGGACACGTGGACTTTTCGTATGAGGTGTCACGTTCTATCGCTGCATGTGAAGGGGCATTGCTGATTGTCGATGCTTCGCAGGGAGTGCAGGCGCAGACGATCTCGAATCTGTATATGGCCATTGAACACGACCTTGAGATTATTCCGGTTATCAATAAATGCGATATGGCGAGCGCCAATCCCGAAGAAGTGGAGGACGAAATCGTTGAACTGTTGGGTTGCAAGCGCAAGGAGGTAATTCGTGCATCCGGTAAAACGGGTATGGGAGTGGAAGAGATACTGGCTGCTGTGATTGAACGTATTCCTCATCCCGAAGGGAATGAAGAGGCGCCGTTGCAGGCTTTGATTTTCGACTCTGTATTCAACTCTTTCCGTGGAATTATAGCTTATTTCAAGATTGAAAACGGCACGATTCGCAAGGGCGACAAGGTGAAGTTCTTCAATACGGGAAAAGAGTATGATGCCGATGAAATAGGGGTGTTGAAAATGGATATGGTGCCTCGTAACGAACTTCGTACGGGGGATGTAGGATATATAATTTCCGGTATCAAAACTTCCAAAGAGGTGAAGGTGGGAGATACCATTACACATATTGCCCGTCCGTGTGACAAGGCTATTGCCGGGTTTGAGGAGGTGAAGCCGATGGTGTTTGCCGGAGTGTACCCGATTGAGGCGGAAGATTTCGAAGATCTTCGCGCGTCTTTGGAAAAGTTGCAGCTGAATGATGCGTCGTTGACTTTCCAGCCGGAGTCTTCATTGGCTTTGGGTTTTGGTTTCCGTTGCGGTTTCCTCGGATTGCTCCACATGGAGATTGTGCAGGAGCGCCTGGATCGTGAGTTTGATATGAATGTGATTACTACGGTACCGAACGTGTCCTACCATATATATGATAAGCAGGGCAATATGAAGGAGGTGCACAACCCCGGTGGTATGCCCGACCCGACGATGATTGACCATATCGAGGAACCGTATATCAAGGCGTCTATTATTACCACTACCGATTATATCGGTTCGATTATGACGCTTTGTCTGGGTAAACGCGGTGAATTGATTAAACAGGAATATATCTCCGGTAACCGGGTGGAAATCTATTACAATATGCCTTTGGGAGAAATTGTGATTGACTTTTATGATAAGTTGAAGAGTATTTCTAAAGGGTATGCGTCGTTTGATTATCATCCGAATGGTTTCCGTACTTCGAAGCTGGTGAAGCTGGATATTTTGTTGAACGGTGAGCCTGTGGATGCACTTTCTACTTTGACACATATTGACAATGCTTACGATATGGGACGCCGGATGTGTGAGAAGCTGAAAGAGCTTATTCCGCGCCAGCAGTTTGATATTGCCATTCAGGCAGCTATCGGGGCTAAGATTATTTCCCGTGAAACGATTAAGGCTGTTCGTAAGGATGTGACAGCGAAGTGTTATGGTGGTGACGTGAGCCGTAAACGTAAACTGCTTGAAAAGCAGAAAAAAGGTAAAAAACGAATGAAACAAATCGGTAACGTGGAAGTGCCGCAAAAAGCCTTCCTCGCCGTACTGAAGCTGGATTAAAAATACTGCCGCAAGCAATTTTTCAGAGATCTGTTCTGAACAAATTGACTTGCGGTTAGTTTTTAATACACCAGGTGATTGCCTTCTGTCTGCAGAGCTTTCCTTGGCAATTACTTTTTAGCAACAAACAACTATAAATATGAGAAAAGTTCTGTCTTTTTCGGGCTTCCTGATGTTGGGGCTCGTGGTTTCGCAATTCCTGCCGATGATGGCAGGAGATGGGTATGGAGCTGTTAAATCCATATCGAATGTACTACTCTATGTATGTCTTAGTTTTATAATGATTAATGTAGGCCGTGAGTTCGTCCTTGATAAAACGCGGTGGAAAAGTTACGCTCAAGATTATTTTATAGCTATGGCTACGGCTGCTTTACCGTGGTTTATGATTGCCATTTATTATGTGTTTATTTTGCTTCCGCCCGAGTTTTGGAATAGTTGGGAAGCGTGGAAGGAGAATTTATTGTTAAGCCGTTTTGCTGCACCTACATCAGCCGGTATTCTGTTTACGATGTTGGCGGCTATCGGACTGAAGTCCAGTTGGATTTATAAGAAAATACAGGTATTGGCAATTTTCGATGACTTGGATACGATTCTTTTGATGATTCCTCTTCAGATTATGATGATCGGACTGCGCTGGCAGTTGATTATTGTAGTGGTAATTGTGTTCTTGTTATTGTCGATCGGCTGGCAAAGATTGAATAAGTATGATTGGCGTCAGGATTGGAAGGCTATCCTCTTTTATTCAGTGATTATATTTCTGGCTACTCAAATACTGTATCTGGGGAGTAAAGAATTGTATGGGGACGAGGGAAGTATTCATATTGAAGTCCTGTTGCCGGCATTTGTTCTGGGTATGATTATGAAACATAAGGAACATGACACACCTGTAGAACGAAAGGTGTCTACCGGGATTTCATTTTTCTTCATGTTTCTGGTGGGAATGAGTATGCCGCATTTTATCGGAGTGAACTTTGCGGAGACTCATGCAGGTTCTTATTCTGTAACGGGATCACAGGAGATGATGTCGTGGGGAATGATTATGTTTCATGTGGTGATTGTCTCTTTATTGTCGAATATAGGAAAACTTTGTCCGATGTTCTTCTATCGTGACCGGAAATTAAGTGAGCGACTGGCTCTTTCCATCGGTATGTTTACCCGTGGTGAGGTAGGAGCCGGAATCATTTTCATTGCATTGGGATATAACTTGGGTGGCCCGGCATTGGTTATTTCAGTGCTTACTCTGGTATTGAATCTGATTCTGACGGGTATCTTCGTTCTTTGGGTGAAGAATTTGGCTTTGCGGAGTTATGCGGATTAACGTGATATGGAAATGTTGTAGAGCATTTTCTATTTAGTGTCGAGGTGTGTCGAAACACTCTCTCTAATTTTTTAGGCGCGGATTATACGAATTGCACGGATAAGTTTATTTTCTTTCCGTGTTTATCGTGTAATCCGTGCCTAAATAATATCAGTTAGTAATCTGTCAAATCGTCCTCTACGTCAATAGGGAGAATCTTTTGGCTTTCTTCGTGTGGCAACTGTTCCACTTGCCGCAGTTTGCGTTCGATGGCACGTGTTCGTTTTCCCATGACTTCTTCGAGTTGGTCACCGGCGCTTTGCAGGTTCTTTTGTACTTTTTCAAGTAATCCTCCGAATTTACTGAATTCTGTTTTGACAGCTCCCAATACGGTCCAGACTTCTCCGGTACGTTTTTGGATAGCAAGCGTGCGGAATCCCATCTGAAGACTGTTGAGGATGGCGCCTAATGTTGTCGGACCTGTAACTACAATCTTATACTCCTTTTGGAGTGTTTCGATGAGACTGGTACGTCGGATTACTTCGGCATATATGCTTTCAAACGGGAGGAACATGATGGCAAAATCTGTGGTAAAAGGCGGGTCTACATATTTATCATGGATGTCTTTTGCCATCTTTTTGATTGTATTTTCCAATTGCTTGCCGGACGATTCCATCAATGCTGCGTCTCCCGCTTCGAATGCATCGTAATATTGTTCGTATACATCTTTCGGAAATTTGGCGTCGATGGGGAGGTAGACGGTGCTGTTGGCGTCATCTTTTCCCGGAAGTTTGATGGCAAATTCTACAAATTCGGTTCCGCTCTTTTTGGTTTTGACATTGGCGTCGTACTGTTCGGGGCTCATCATTTGTTCTAAGAGTGCACCCAGTTGGACTTCGCCGAACGTTCCTCTCATCTTTACGTTGCTCAATACCTTTTTTAGTCCGCCGACATCTTGAGCAAGAGATTTCATTTCTCCCAGTCCTTTTTGCACGTTCTCAAGTTGCGAACGGACGATTTCGAATGATTGACCGATACGTTCATTCAGGGTTTTCTGGAGCTTTTCTTCCACCATCAGGCGCATATCATCCAGTCGTTTCTCGGTGGATTTCAGTAATGCTTCCTGCTGGCGGGCCATCATGTCGAATTTCTGTCGTTGCAGTTCTCCGGTAGTCATCATATTCTTGTGCAGAACATCTTGGAGCTGTTGCATATTCTGGTTCAGCGTTTGCGTCATTTCCATGCGAAGTTCCCGGATGCTGCGGTTCAGTTCTTCCCGGTTTTCCTGCATTTGCTGACGCAAGGCTATTTGTAATTGTTCTGCTTGAGTTTGATTGTTGCCTTTGGTTAGTGATAATACAAGTAGGACTATCATTAACACGGCAATAACAATAAGTAGAATCAGTTCCATTAATATGTCAGAATTTCGTTTCCGGTTTCAGTAATCAGAATCATATTTTCCCATTGGGCGGAAGGCAGTCCGTCGTCGGTACAGACAGTCCATCCGTCGGCATCGTCTATAAACACTTCGTAGGTTCCCATATTGATCATGGGTTCGATGGTGAAGGTCATGCCCGGCACGATCATCATGCCCGTGCCCCGGCGTCCGAAATGTTCTACGTCCGGTTCCTCATGGAATTGCATCCCTACGCCATGTCCGCAGAGATCACGGACTACGCTGAATCCGTTCTTTTCTGCATGTTCCTGGATGGCGGCGCCTACATCACCCAGCTGTTTCCAGGGTTGTGCGGCAGCAATTCCTATTTCCATACATTCTTTGGTTACCTGTACTAACTTTTGCATATCAGGGTTGACGTCTCCAATCATAAACATACGGGATGCATCGGAAAAATATCCTTTGTAAATGGTGGAAACATCTACATTGATAATATCTCCGCTTTTCAGAATCTCATTTTTATTGGGTATTCCGTGGCACACTACATCGTTGATGCTGGTGCAAACACTTTTGGGAAATCCTTCGTAGTTGAGTGGGGCAGGGATGGCACCGTGACTGGTAGTGAAATCATACACTAGCACATCAATTTCTTCGGTGGACATGCCTTCCCGGATATTCTCTGAAATATAGTCCAGCAGTGCAGTATTGATCTTGGCACTTTCCCGGATACCTTCCAGTTGCTCGGGAGTACGGAGTACTTTGCGCGGTGGAAGTTTATAACCTTGCTTTCTGTATTTCTGTATTTTTGCTTCTACTTCTGCCGGATAATTAGAGGGGGTAAACCGGAATCCCTTGATAAAGTTCTTCATTATGATAGCATATTTAATCGTATGACAAAGGTACGAGAATAAATGGAAAATATGCTTTCTTGTTTTCTAAAACTTTTCGATTCCTGATTGTCGGCACGGGTTACCATTCGTATGAAACACTAATTTGAGGTATCCATTCCCATCTTTTGCGGAGGACATTGTATTGGTATTGTACCCCTGTTTTTATTTTCCAGTTTTTATTTATTTTGAGAACAACATTACTACCCAATTGGGTGGGTTCCACTTCGGAAGGGAGGCCCCGGTGTTTTCGGGTATCAAGGTTTTGTACGCCATATATGTTGAGAGACCATTTGGGAGATAAATTATATTCTATTTGGCTTTGGATATGAAAGCAACTGGAATTTTCTGCAAAATTACTTTTACTGTGCAGCACAAGATTCTTGTTTATTCTTAACCAGGAGTAAGTGGGTAAAAAGGTGGAACCCGGTTTTAGGAATGTCTGATAAGTGCGAATGGAAGGTTTCGAAAAAATCATGGAAGATTTTAAAGTCGGTAGTGTGGGATCAAAATCTACGAACGGTTTTCGAGAGTACATGTTTTGCTCTACTTTTTCGATAAATTTTCTATTTATCTTGATCTCCTGACCGGATTCCAGCATTTGCTGAAGTCTCAATGAATCCTGTTTGTTCCATTCTTGTCCTGTTACGGATAAGGGAAACAATAATAGGCAAAAAATATTGAATTGATATTTTCGAATGTCCATACACTGTGCTAGTAGAGTTTATTGTATGGACGGTGGAAAACAGGAAATGCTGCTCTAAACGATTAGCGACTAATAATAATTTCACATAATATGAGAATACTTTTCTTTTATTTATGATAGTTTTTTAGCCTTGAAAACCGGTTGTATCTTCTGAATCTCCGACTCAAAACCAAACCAGTAACCATGTCCTTCTTCATCGGTGGGAAGGAAACATAATCGTAGATTCTCGCGATATGCTCCGTATTCTATTTCCCAGCTTTCAGGTGGTATCTGTCTTTTTGTTCTTACTTTTTCTGCCGGAGCTTTTTTTAATGACATACCCGCTTCTATCCATGCAATGCTGACTTGTGTCAGGTAGTCGGGATAATGATTCTTGCAGAAGTCATAGAGGATTAATCCTCTTTTTTCCAGGCTAAGAGGGGTGTCAATCACATCTGTTTGAACTAAATGATCGAGTAACTCATGTATAAAATGAGGGTTTTCGAGAATGAGTATCCGTGTGATGCTTCGCCAAGTTGGGGTATTGTAGAAACCGTCTAACAGGCGGGACAGATAATGTGCTGTCTGTAGTTCATCTACGGTGATTTCACGAGTTTGAAGAACTTCGTATGGAGGGAGTGGAGAGTACTGTATACCTAATTCGTCCGCTCTTCTTTTCATTTCGGTGCCCGGAAGTAATTTGAGGGATTCCAGTTGGATTTCTCCTGCGTCATACTCTGCTAAAGTACGGACATCATCGAAAATTTCTGATAGATGGTAGAGTGGGAGTCCTGCTATTAAGTCGGCATGAGTTTCCATGTTTTCAAGGGAACATAGATACTTGAGTCCGGCCAGAGCATCGGAGAGTTTTCCTATTCTCCGGCTTTGTTCAAGCACGTTTTCCCGAAGGCTTTGGATTCCGGCTTCCAGGTGTAGCAGTCCTTTAGGAAGGGTGGCTAATTCCCGTTTGAGTTCATCAGAAAGGAGTGCAGGATGAATTTCCAGATGAAAACAGATATCCGGGTATTCGCGGAATAGATTTAGTAATTCTTTTGCCCGTTTGTTGTTGTAATTGAAAGTGCGGTCCAGTACCCGTACATTCTTGATTCCGTGTTGGTGTATCACGTCAAGACGTTTCCGGGTTGCTTCAAGAGATAGGGTGCGAACCGTTTTTTCACCTCCACTGACACAAAAGGCACAGGTGTTAAAACATCCGCGGGTAGTTTCTAATTGCACAAAGGGTTTGCTCCAATTGAAGAAACGGCTCTCTTCAGGAGGAACTAATTCGGAAAAGTTCATGACACGGGCGAGCCCATTGTCATGGTATGCTTCCGATTCATCCAGATAGCAGAGTCCTGTGATCGATTTCCATTCTTTTCTTGGCTGATTCCACACTTTTAACCATAAAGGAAATACTTCTTCGCCTTCTCCGCGAAACACTCCGCTTACAAATTTGTTCTTATATAAGAAAGCTTCATTATCTCCTAAAAACTCGGGACCTCCGAGTATAACACAGCAGTGAGGTAGTAACGCTTTTGCGCGTGAAACGATGTGCAGGAGTTGCTCGTGATTAAATAGCCAGTTGGTAGCTGCAATGATATCCGGTTGATGGCGGTAGATTTGATTGACGACACTACCGGTATTTTCATTGATAGTGGCGGAGACCGTACACCATTCAATGTCTGTATTATTTGCTATCTGGGCATGTAAGGCTGGCAATGCCAGCGAAGAATGAGCGTACGAACTATTTAAATCAAGCCAAAGAAGTTTCATGTGGAAAATTTAATATTATCTTTGCAAAGGTACAAAAAACTTGTGGCTTGTGATGTATAGTAAATATAAAATGCTAATTTTGTATTAATAAACGCAATAAACTAGAGAATTATGAAAATGATAAAGAGATATGCAGGTATCTTGATGATGCTGACTTTATTGGTTGGCTTTACTTCGTGTGAGAGTGAAGAAGAGACAGAATTTAATCTGCCTGGCGAGTGGTATACTAATGAAGAAATTGATTTCGGGGCATATACCTGGGGAAGAGGTACGCTCATGACATTTAATGCGAGAAATCAAGGAACGATTGGTTCTGCTGGTGATCCAAATTATCTGGTTTTTGAGTGGAGATGGATTGATGGAGGATATAATTCAATGGAATTATTTTTCTACGGTGACCGCACTTATGCCTATATTTGGGGTGCAGAAGCTACCGGCAGGACATTTAGTGGAACATGGTATAATAATTGGCAGGATTTTAGAGATAGAATAGATGGACAGCCATTTTATATGAGGCGTCAATAAAATAATAATGAAGATTAAAAATAAAGCCAGAGTCGATTATGATTCTGGCTTTATTTTTGAATATAGGAATTTATTTTTTCAGAAACAACTTCTTAAACTCCGCCGGATAAGGTGTCTCGAACTCCATCAAATCTCCCGTTACCGGATGATAGAAACAAAGTTTGAAAGCATGGAGTGCCAGTCGTCCGATAGGGTTGGGAGCATCTTCTCTTCCATATCTTCCATCACCGATAATAGGATGTCCTAAATCTTGCATGTGTACACGAATCTGATTCTTTCGGCCGGTTTCCAAATCGAGTTCCAACAGAGAATATCCGTTGGCACGTTTGATGGTCTTATAGTGGGTAATAGATTTTGATCCACCGTCATCATATTCACTGGAACTTACATAAAGCGTTTTATCAGTCAGCCAGGAAACGACTGTATCATAATCTTTTTCCATACTTCCCTCCACCACAGCTACATATCGACGGTCAGTCACGATATCGTGCCAGTTATCACGTAGTGTCCGCTGTGTTTTTTCGTCTTTAGCAAACATCATCAGGCCGGAAGTGTCCCTGTCCAGGCGATGAACGATAAACACACGGAATTGACGTCCGGAACGTTGCACGTATTCGTTAAGTATTGTATAGGCTGTGCGCTCTTTCTGTCTTTCTGTATTGACTGATAAAAGTCCCTGCATCTTCTCGACAACAATGATATAGGCATCCTCATATACGATTTTCAGCAGTCTGTTATTAAATTCTTTTTTTCCCTTTTGTTTGCTGATTTGCACTTTCATGCCCGCTTCAAGAGGAAAGTTGAATTGTGTGGTTATCACATTATCAACAAATACAACCCGTTTGCTTAACAACGATTTTAATTTCGTACGACTTGCGTCCGGCATCTTGGTAGCCAGGAACTCCATTAGTTCCATGGGTTCTTTCACTGCATAATTGGTATATTGAGCACGTGCTTTTTCAGCAGGAGTTCTTCTAGGTCTTTTTCCCATTTCTTTTTTCTTTTGAAATTCTATTATCATCACGGATTATCGAAGTTCCAGCAACACCACATTTTCTACGTGGTGGGTGTGAGGGAACATATCTACCGGTTGAATGGCTTTCACCTTGTATTTCTCATCGAGTAATTGCAAATCCCGTGCTTGAGTAGCAGGATTACAACTTACATACACAATCCGTTTCGGTTCGGCAAACAAGATGACATCAACTACATCCTGGTGCATACCGGCACGAGGAGGATCAGTAATGATTACATCCGGGCGTCCATGCTGATTGATGAAATCCTGCGTCAGTATATCCTTCATATCACCGGCATAAAACAATGCATTCTTGATATCATTGATTTCTGCATTTACCTTTGCGTCTTCGATAGCTTCCGGCACATATTCGATACCGATTACCTGGCGAGCCTGGCGTGATACGAAGTTGGCGATTGTTCCCGTTCCTGTATAGAGGTCATATACCAGTTCGTTGCCTGTTAATCCGGCAAATTCACGGGCCACTTTATATAAATTATAAGCCTGTTCCGAGTTGGTCTGATAGAATGATTTCGGTCCTACTTTGAAACGCAGTCCCTCCATTTCTTCAAAGATGTGATCTTTCCCTTTAAATACATGCACATCCAAATCATTGATTGTGTCATTGCACTTATTATTAATAATGTATAGAAGAGAAGTGATTTCTGGGAAAGAGTCCGCTACGAATTGGAGTAACTGCTTGAACAGTTCCATTTCGTGATCTTCCGTAATCTTGCAAATGACGATTACCATCAGTTCGCCAGTTGAAGAGGTGCGTACAATCATATTCCGCAGCATACCTTCCTGTGTGCGCAGATTGATGAAAGAGTAATCGTGTTCGTAAGCGTAGTCACGTACAGCGTTGCGGATACGGTTGGATATATCATCCTGTAACCAGCATTTCTCAATAGCCAGCACCTTGTCAAAGGCTCCCGGAATGTGGAAACCCACCGCATTCATCTGGTCATACTTCACATCCTGACGAACTTCTTCGTTTGTCAACCAGCGTTTATTTGAGAAGGTGAATTCCAGTTTGTTCCTGTAGAATTCCGTCTTGTCAGAACCGAGAATCGGAGAAATTTCGGGAAGTTCGATTTTCCCGATACGTCTCAAATTATCTTCCACTTGCTTTTGCTTATATCTGATCTGCTCCGAATAGGGGAGCACTTGCCACTTGCAGCCACCGCATACGCCATAGTGTTGGCAGAAAGGAACAGCGCGATTGGGCGACAGCTCGTGAAACTTCACCGCTTCAGCTTCGGCATATTTATTCTTTTTACGCTTGATTTGCAGGTCTACGACATCACCCGGCACTACATAGGGAACAAAAATCACCAGGTCGTTTACTTTTGCGATGGCTTTTCCTTCGGCAGCCACATCCATGATTGTTACCTTCTCCAATAAGGGAAGCTCTTTTTTCTTTCTTGCCACTTTTACACCAGTCTAATAATTACTTTGCAAAAGTAGGTATTTTTTTTGGAAAAAATTCGGGTATACAGAAATATTCCGGATTGTAATGTCGAAATTGCATTTTGATAGAAAGTTTTTTCGCAAAAAGTTTTCAAGTTTGCGAAATATCCTTAGATTTGCGAACAGAAAAAAATCATAATGTAACTTTAAACACAATATTATGGATAAAAAAAGAGTTTATACCTTTGGTAATGGTCAGGCAGAAGGAAAGGCTGACATGAAGAATTTGCTCGGTGGTAAGGGAGCCAACCTTGCAGAAATGAATTTAATCGGAATTCCTGTCCCTCCCGGATTCACAATAACTACAGATGTTTGTACGGAATACAATACGTTAGGACGTGATAAAGTGGTTGAGCTACTGAAAGATGAAGTGGTAAAAGCGATCACTCACGTGGAAACGTTGATGAAATCTAAATTCGGTGACGTTGAAAATCCTTTGTTGGTGTCTGTACGTTCCGGTGCGCGCGCATCTATGCCGGGTATGATGGATACGATTCTGAACTTGGGATTGAATGACGAAGTGGTAGAAGGTATTATCCGTAAGACAGGTAATGCACGCTTTGCATGGGACTCTTATCGTCGTTTTGTGCAGATGTACGGTGACGTAGTATTGGGCATGAAGCCTACCAATAAAGATGATATCGACCCGTTCGAAGCAATCATTGAAGAGGTGAAGAAAGCGAAAGGGGTAGAACTGGATAACGAGTTGAAAGTGGAAGACTTGCAGGAACTCGTAAAGAAATTTAAGGCTGCCGTAAAGGAACAGACCGGAAAAGATTTCCCGACTGGTGCATACGAACAACTTTGGGGAGCTATATGTGCCGTATTTGATTCATGGATGAATGAACGCGCTATCCTTTACCGTAAGATGGAAAGTATACCTGATGAATGGGGTACAGCTGTCAATGTACAGGCTATGGTGTTCGGTAATATGGGTGAAACTTCGGCTACTGGTGTTTGTTTCTCACGTGATGCCGGTACGGGTGAAGACCTTTTCAATGGTGAATATCTGATTAACGCACAAGGTGAAGACGTAGTGGCCGGTATCCGTACTCCGCAACAGATCACCAAGATTGGTTCTCAACGTTGGGCTGTATTGGCTGGTGTGACCGAAGATGTTCGCGCAGCGAAGTTCCCTTCCATGGAAGAGGCAATGCCGGAAATCTATAAAGAATTAGATGCTCTCCAGACTAAACTGGAAAATCATTATAAAGATATGCAGGACATGGAGTTCACCGTACAAGAAGGTAAACTCTGGTTCCTTCAGACACGTAACGGTAAGCGTACAGGTGCTGCTATGGTGAAGATCGCTATGGATTTGCTCCGTCAGGGCATGATTGACGAAAAGACTGCTTTGATGCGCGTGGAACCGAATAAACTCGATGAATTGCTTCACCCTGTATTCGATAAGGATGCTTTGAAGAAAGCCAAAGTGTTGACTCGTGGTCTTCCGGCTTCTCCGGGTGCTGCAACCGGTCAGGTGGTGTTCTTTGCTGACGACGCTGCTGAATGGCATGCTGCCGGTAAACGTGTGGTAATGGTTCGTATCGAAACTTCTCCGGAAGACTTGGCCGGTATGGCAGTTGCCGAAGGTATTCTTACGGCTCGTGGCGGTATGACTTCTCATGCTGCTGTTGTGGCTCGTGGTATGGGTAAATGTTGTGTATCAGGTGCAGGTGCATTGAATATCGATTATAAAAACCGTACCGTAGAAATTGACGGTGTTGTGTTGAAAGAAGGCGATTATATCTCTCTGAACGGAAGTACAGGTGTAGTTTATAATGGTAAGGTAGAAACACAGGCTGCAGAACTTTCCGGTGACTTTGCCGAATTAATGACGCTGGCTGATAAGTATACTCGTCTGCAGGTACGTACGAATGCAGATACTCCTCATGATGCGGAAGTGGCTCGTAACTTCGGTGCAGTAGGTATTGGGCTTTGCCGTACGGAACACATGTTCTTCGAAGGTGAAAAGATCAAGGCAATGCGTGAAATGATTTTGGCGGAAAATGCGGAAGGACGTCGTAAAGCATTGGCTAAGATTCTTCCATATCAACAAGAAGACTTTAAGGGTATCTTTAAAGCAATGGCTGGTTGTCCGGTAACGGTTCGTTTGCTCGATCCTCCTTTGCATGAGTTCGTTCCTCACGATTTGAAGGGACAGCAGGAAATGGCAGATACTATGGGTGTGAGCCTGCAATATATCCAGCAACGTGTAGAATCATTGTGTGAGCATAACCCGATGTTGGGTCACCGTGGTTGCCGTCTGGGAAATACTTATCCTGAAATTACGCAGATGCAGACACGTGCCATCTTGGGTGCTGCACTCGAATTGAAGAAAGAAGGAGTGGAAACTCATCCGGAAATCATGGTTCCATTAACTGGTATCTTGTATGAATTCAAGGAGCAGGAAAATGTAATCCGTGCGGAAGCTAAGAAGTTGTTTGAGGAAGTAGGAGATAGCATTGACTTCAAAGTGGGTACAATGATCGAAATTCCGCGTGCCGCTTTGACTGCCGACCGTATCGCTTCTTCTGCCGAGTTCTTCTCATTCGGTACAAATGACTTAACGCAGATGACCTTCGGTTATTCTCGTGATGATATAGCTTCTTTCCTTCCTGTTTATCTGGAAAAGAAGATTTTGAAAGTAGACCCGTTCCAGGTTCTCGATCAGAATGGTGTGGGACAGTTGGTACGTATGGCTACAGAAAAGGGCCGTGCTATCCGTCCGGATCTGAAATGTGGTATTTGTGGTGAACATGGTGGTGAGCCTTCTTCAGTGAAATTCTGTCACCGGGTAGGTTTGAACTACGTTAGTTGTTCTCCATTCAGAGTGCCGATTGCCAGATTGGCGGCGGCGCAAGCAGCAATAGAAGGATAGTCAAATACGCTGGTTAGGTACTTAACTATCTGATAAATAGACTGTAAATACTTGTGAAAGTATTTGCAGTCTATTTTATTTTATGCCTGTTGGGTACTGATGTCCGTTTACCACCCAATATTTATTTGGTATTTATTATAAAAAACTAACTAAATGTTTGTTTAATCATAAAAACAGCTTTACATTTGCACCCCAGAAATCGACCGAATTGGGGTCTAACGTTTAATTTAAAAAACAAAGAAAATGAAAAAGGGTTTATTATTGGTAGTTGTAATGTTAGCAACTATCGCTGTAAAAGCACAAGACATTTACGTAGGCGGATCTTTGAACGTTTGGCGTAACAGCACAGGCAACACTACTTCTTTTAAAGTTGCTCCGGAAGTTGGATACAACTTTAATGAAACATGGGCATTGGGTGCTGAATTGGATTATTCACATAATTATAATGGTGGACTAACAAAAAATTCAGTAATTGTTGCTCCATACATTCGTTGGTCTTACTGTGAAACCGGTGCGGTTCGCCTGTTTCTGGACGGAACTGCTGCTCTCGGCTTCGTGAAGGTTAAAGACGGAGACACTACTAAAGCCGGACAAGTGGGACTTAGACCGGGTATTGCTGTTAAATTGAACGATCACTTCTCTTTCATTGCCAAGTATGGTTTCCTGGGATATCGTAGAAATATAAATACGCTTGGAGATTCTTTTGGTCTTGAACTTACTAGTGAAGATCTTTCAATTGGTTTCCATTACGCATTCTAATAAGAAGAAAACAAATCAACAAATTAGGAAAGGGAGTTCTCAAAAATAGGGAATTCCCTTTTTTTATGTATAATCTCTATAAATTGCGCACTTGTTAACGAAAAAGTTGTTTAATACAAATTACAATTATACATTTGTATTGTTAAACAATGAGGTCAATAGAAACCTTTAGTATTAATTTAAAACTTTAAAATTATGAAGAAGAGTGTTTTGTTTGTTTTATTTGCACTGATTTCAGTGGCAGGTTTCTCTCAAATTACAGGTTGGAATGCCAAAGTAGGTATGAACTTTAGTAATTACACCGGTGATCTTGATCTGAATGCAAAGGTTGGATTCAAACTTGGTGGAGGTTTTGAATATGCTTTTACTGATACATGGTCACTGCAACCTTCATTATTATTAACTAGTAAAGGTGCAAAGAAAGATGGCAATAGCATTAATGCAATGTATTTGGAATTGCCAGTAATGGCTGCTGCACGTTTCAATGTAGCAGATAATACTAATCTGGTGGTGAATGCAGGTCCTTATTTTGCTTGTGGCATTGCCGGTAAAACAAAGTTTGACTTAGGTAATGACACAGAACGTAAAGTCGACACTTTTGGTGATGATGCTTTGAAGCGTTTTGATGCAGGTCTTGGTGTAGGAGTTGCATTGGAATTTGGTAGAATCATTGCAGGCTTGGATGGTCAATTTGGTCTGGTTGATGTGGAAAAAGTTGGTAATCCTAAAAACATGAACTTCTCTATTATCGTGGGATATAAGTTCTGATAAGAAAACACCGAAAATACAGAAAGCCGTTGCAGAAGACAATTCGCAGCGGCTTTTTTATTTTATGATTGAGAAAGTCATTTCCTTTATTGGATATACAATAGGAATGTACAGTCAGTTTACTATCGGCTTTTTATTAATCTGATAGCTTTTTCAACTTTTTAAAGTGCTCGATTACGGCTAAATAGTTCTGATCCTGACAGGCGTCGAATTTGTTCCAAAGATCTCCTAATACGACAGCTCCTCCGAAACCGAAATCTTTAATCTCCAGCAAATTATCTTCATTGATACCTCCCAATGCCATCACTTTCGAATCGATAATTTTGGCTCTTTGTGCTTCACGCAATTCTTCGGCAGTATATGTTGAATAGTAATTCACTTTAGAGATACTATCATAAATAGGACTCATAAAAACATAGTCGTAAAAATGCTTTCTGTTTTTTACCTCCTCCACTGAATGGCACGAACAGCTGATGTGACCATAATAATCATGCGGCTCTTTGGGATTACGTGCATTCAGGTGGATACCCATCAGATTAAATTCTTCTTTCAAATAGAAATGTTCATGCGTGACGATACGGCGGTGATATTTATCCGGAATAAGTGTCAATAGCCGTTCCGAATACATAGCCGGAGTTTCCGGCTTCCTAAGATGTAGGACATCCAGCCCCTCTTCGAAAAGAGCGGTAATAATCTTATCTTCTTCGACGAAGAAGGTAGGGGTGGTAACTACAATTAGTTTCATTTCTTTTGTTAAAATTGGATTGCTTAGCAAAGTTACTAATTAACTATGTCAGAAACCAACCTTTATAGTGAAAATTTGTTAGATTGCCATGTCCGCAGGTCGATTGTCCATAGTTCACCGGCTAAAACATTACCAAAATCACAGATTATTTTCAGCACTTCCGTAGCTTCAACGCTTCCTACAATAGCAGGAGTAACTCCCATCACACCTTTGGGCGGAGGAGGCATTCGTTGCATTTCTTCTTCGTCGGGATAAAGATCCCGGTAGTTCTTTTTCTGATTTCCATAGTTGAATACAGAAACCTGTCCTTCAAAGCCGCAGATAGCACCATATACGTATGGCTTTTTCTGTTCAATGCAGATATCGTTAATCAGGTAGCGGGTGGCAAAGTTATCACAGCCGTCGACTACTATATCATATTCCTGAATGATATGATAAGCATTTTCTTTCGTTAACCGGGTAGAGTAGGGATGTATTCTGATCTCGCTGTTGAGAGCGGAGAGCCGTTCCGCTGCACAGATAGCTTTCGGTTTGCCCAATTCTTTTTCGGAATAGAGAACTTGTCGTTGCAGGTTAGTGATGCTTACCAAATCGTCATCTACCAGTCCGAGACATCCCACACCGGCGCCTGCTAGGTAGAGAGCGATGGGAGAGCCTAGCCCTCCCACACCTACAATAAGCACTTTGGCTTCCTGCAGTTTCTTCTGACCTTCTTCTCCGATTTCGGGAAGTATGATTTGTCTATCGTATCGCATCTGCCTATCTTTTAAAATCAAAAGACTGATCCCAATCTTTCCAAACTGGTTCGCGACCTAGTTTCTTCAAGTCACGTTCCACTTCAACCGCCTTTCGCTCATCACTTACGTGAAATTGTTCCAGGGTTTGAGGATAACTGTAATATCCTCCCGGTTCAGTTTTACTCTCCGCACTCATGGTTGTAACACCGAGCGTTGCCATGTGATTTCGGATTTCTGCACTTTCACGGGTGGAATAGGAGATGTCTACGTCGTGGTCGAAGATTCGCATCGCGAATGTAAGTTGAGCCAGTTCCCGGTCGTTCATGACTACATTCGGTTGGAAGCCGCCATTTTCAGACGGGCGCATACGTGGGAAATTTACGCTGTATTTCGTTTTCCAGTAATGCTTTTGCAAATAACGTAGATGATAAGCCATCATCGTAACGTCAGTTCGCCATTCCTCCAAGCCGATCAGGACACCCATGCCAATCTTATGTACACCTGCCTGTCCCATACGGTCGAAGCCGTCTACACGCCATTCGAATTTAGACTTCATGCCTCTCGGATGATATGTCTTGTAATTTGCTTTATGGTAAGTCTCTTGAAAACAGATCACTCCATTCAGACCATGATTAGTCAGTTCCTGATATTCTTCTGCTTTAAGGGGCATTACTTCAATTTGCAGGTTGCTGAAATAAGGTTTTGCCAAATCCAGCGCCCGGGCAATGTAGGGAACACCTGCTGCGGCAGGGTTTTCACCGGTTACGAGCAGTAGATTTTCAAAAGGAGCCAGTCGTTTGATGGCTTTGTATTCGTTGACAATCTCTTCCTCTGTCAGTATCGTTCTCTTCATCGGATTGCTGATGTGGAAACCGCAATAGACGCAGGAGTTGGTACATGAATTAGTCAGGTAGAGCGGTACGAACATGGAGATAGTCTTACCGAACCGTTCCATCGTATATTTCTGACTAAGGCGTGCCATCACTTCCAGATAAGGAGTGGCGGCAGGTGAAATCAGCGCCATAAAGTCGTTGACATCCAGATGCTCTTTTTTACCCAATGCACGGCGTACGTCGGCATCTGTTTTGGAATAGATGGCTTTTGTCGTCTCTTCCCAGGATATTTTTTCTAATTCGTCGGAGAACATTCTTATTAAATTGAGAATTAAAAATTGAAAATTGAAATGAGGGGAGGGCAGGTTCGGTCAGTGGGCTGACTTTCTGTTTCTCCCCACTCATTATTTGTTGGTTTTAGCGCTTTTCTTTAAATCGCGTGACAATCTCATTGCACAGAAATTAGGTCCGCACATCGTACAATATTCTCCATCGATATGATGTCCTGCACGGAAATAGGTCTGCGCCCGCTCCGGGTCGAGAGACAGGTCGAACTGATCTTTCCAGCGGAACTCATAGCGAGCTTTACTCAATGCGTTGTCTCGTACCTGTGCACCCGGGTGTCCTTTTGCCAGGTCAGCGGCATGAGCGGCTATCTTGTAGGTAATGACTCCTACGCGTACATCCTCTTTGTCGGGTAAGGCAAGGTGTTCTTTCGGAGTGACATAACAAAGCATAGCCGTACCCAGCCATCCGATTTGTGCGGCACCGATAGCAGAAGTGATATGGTCGTATCCGGGAGCAATATCCGTCACCAACGGGCCGAGTGTATAGAATGGGGCGTCATGGCATTTTTCAATCTGACGTTCCATGTTCTCTTTGATTTTATGCATCGGAACGTGTCCGGGGCCTTCAATAAATGCCTGAACATTCTTATCCCAGGCACGAAGCACTAATTCTCCCATGGTATCCAGTTCGGCAAACTGCGCTTCATCGTTCGCATCGTAGATAGAACCCGGACGAAGTCCGTCGCCTAAAGAAACGGCTACATCATATTGTGCCAGAATATCACAAATATCATCAAAGTGATCGTATAAGAAACTTTCCTGATCGTGTACGAGACACCATTTACTCATTATGCTTCCTCCACGGCTGACAATACCGCACAACCGCTTATCGGCAAGATGAACATTATGGCGGCGGATCCCTGCATGAATGGTGAAGTAATCTACACCTTGTTCGCATTGTTCAATCAATGTATCCCGGTAGATTTCCCAGGTGAGGTCTTCCACTATGCCGTTCACCTTTTCAAGTGCCTGATAAATAGGAACCGTGCCGACGGGTACGGGACAATTACGGATAATCCATTCGCGTGTTTCATGGATATTTTCTCCTGTGGAAAGATCCATCAAGGTATCGCCACCCCATTTGCAGCTCCACAATGCTTTCTCCACTTCTTCATCTATGCTTGAGGTAGTAGCCGAATTTCCGATATTCGTATTGATTTTCACAAGGAAGTTGCGTCCGATAATCATCGGTTCAGCTTCCGGGTGGTTGATATTGGCCGGTAATACGGCACGTCCCTCTGCAATCTCCTGACGGACAAATTCTGGAGTAATGTGGGTCTTGATTCCCAATTCTTCGCAATTCATGTTCTCGCGGATTGCTACATATTCCATTTCAGGGGTGATAATCCCTCTTTTGGCGTATGCCATTTGAGTGATTGCTTCTCCTTTTTTAGCGCGATAGGGCAGAGCGATGTGCTCGAAACGTAAGTGATCGAGACTTTTATCATCCCTTCTCATTTGTCCGTATTCTGAAGTAATTTCAGGAAGTTGTTCCACATCACCACGGCCTACAATCCATTCTTCACGCATACGCGGCAGTCCTTTTTTAAGATCAATGCTCATATTCGCATCGCTGAACGGTCCGCTGGTATCATATACATATATCTCCGGGTTCGGTGTTGCTATCTTTTCTTCGCCTTCAAAGCTGACACTGGGCACTTGTTCCACTTTCCGCATCGCTACACGGATATTCGGATAAAGTTTACCGGGTAAATAGACTTTCTGCGAGCGGGGGAATTTTATTTTTTGTTCCATAGTTTATTCGTTTTTAATCAAGAAAAGCCGTTAGAGGTGAACTTGCTTCTGCCACGAAGTCGACGGCTTGTAATCCTAATCCTGCTTCGTAAGCCTGTCTTCCGGCTTCTGTAGCCGCTTTGAATGCTTTTGCCATTTCTACCGGATTTCCGGCAACGGCTATTGCGGTATTAACTAATACAGCGGAAGCTCCCAGTTCCATTGCTTCGGCAGCATGACTGGGTGCACCGATACCCGCATCTACGACTACCGGGATACCTGCCTGTTCGATAATGATTTGCAGGAATTCTTTGGTCTGCAATCCTTTATTGGTACCGATTGGTGCACCGAGCGGCATAACGGTAGCTGCGCCCGCTTCTTCCAGACGTTTGCAGAGTACAGGGTCAGCCTGACAATAAGGCAACACGATAAAACCCAGTTTTACCAGTTCTTCCGTAGCTTTCAGTGTCTCGATAGAGTCAGGGAGCAGATAGCGTGGGTCCGGGTGAATTTCCAGTTTCAGCCAGTTTGTTCCAAAGGCTTCACGAGCCAACTGTGCTGCAAAAACAGCCTCTTCTGCATTACGTACACCGGAAGTATTGGGCAATAGCTGAATATTCGGATGAATAATATGTTTCAGCATGTCATCCTCTTTGTTGTCCATGTCGATTCGTTTCATGGCAACAGTAACCATTTCCGTGCCTGAAGCCAGAATAGCTTGTTCCATTACTTCATTGGAATTGAATTTTCCTGTTCCCAGGAAAAGACGGGAGTTAAATTCGCGTCCCGCAATTACTAACTTTTCCATTCTATATATATTATAAATTAAATTACTGATTGTACATCATTGCTTTACGCATGATTCAGGATTCTACGTGTTTCTTCTATCGGATTATCCGCTCCGAGAATGGTTCCCGACAGGGCTATCCCGTTTACTCCTGTGTGAAGTATGGCAGGAATATCCTCATAAGTGATTCCTCCAATCGCTACTACGGGGATTTCGATATTCGCCTCTTTCATCTGTGAAAGGATGGAGGAATAGCCTTCCAATCCCAGTACAGGGCTTAAATTCTTTTTGGTGGTAGTAAACCGGAAAGGACCGATGCCAAGATAATCGGCACCGGCACGATAGTGCTGTACAACATCTTCGAATGTATTTGCAGTGCCGCCGATAATGAAAGCCTCTCCAAGAATTTGGCGGGCCTGGTCGATAGGCATATCCTTTTTGCCCAGATGAACACCGTCCACTTCCAGCTTTCGCGCCAGTTCAACGTGATCGTCCAGAACCAGGATTGCTTCGTGCTCTTTACAAAGCGGTTTCAGTTGCAGGGCTACTGCCTCCACTTCTTCGAGAGGAGCCTCTTTCATGCGTAGTTGGATCCATTTGCACCCGCCTTCGAGTGCCATACGTGCCGATTCGAGGTACGAGTACCGTTCGGTCTGATGCGTGATAAATTGTAGACTGACCATTCCCTTATCCTCCGCAAGCAGCTTTGATAATCACCAGGTTATCGTTCTCATGCAATATGAAACCCTCCCATTCGGTACGGGGAATCATTTTGTTGTTTACGGCGATAGCAATGCCTTGAACCGGAAGTTCGAGCTGTGCTGTCAGTTGTGTAAGGGTAGAGTCGGGAGTAATTTCCACCTCTTTGTTGTTCACTTGTACTTTCATTGTCCTATCAGAATAAATAAGTTGAAAGTAAATACAAAGAGCGTGCTTGAATGGAAAGGCGATAAGAAGAAACACAATCCCTACGTCAGTACTAACTGCCTCAGGTTCCTAGGGTATAATCTCAGCCCCTCATGGGGCACCCCTTTGTCTTTACGGGGACAAAGTAAGTGAAAAAGAAACAGAAAAACACTAAATCATTCGATTTTTTTTCATTTTTCTGTTGATTCCTGTTTTTTGATAGGATGAGAAAAGATAAATCGGGCGCCATTTTTGTAATTCTTGTCAATCCAGATATCACCTCCCATATATTGGATGGTCAGTTTGCAGATAGCCAGTCCCAATCCTGTACCCTGTACGAACTCGTTCAGCTTTTCGAAACGTTGGAATACCAGCTCCTGTTTATCTTCGGGGATTCCGGTGCCGGTATCAGTTACCGAGAACAGCATACATTGCTTTTTTTCGTCCACTTCATAATCCAGCGTAATACTTCCTCCGGCAGGAGTGAATTTCAAGGCATTGTTCAGCAGATTGATAATAATCTGCTGCAGGCGCAAGGGATCTGTGTAGAGCATGTAAGGCTCTTTAGGCATTTGCAGTTTAATGTCTACATCCATTGTCTTGTTCCGGTTGGTCAGAGTAATCATATTCTGGCAATGGTTCACCAGCTCACACCATTCATAGTTGAATTGCAGTTTTCCTGATTCCAGGCGTGATATATCCAGTACATCACTAATCAGTTGGAGCAACAGATTGGAGTTGGTCTGGACAATATCTGCGTATTCTTTCAGTTCGTTATTCTGCTCTACCGAACCGATAATCAGACTGGAGAAACCGACAATAGCATTTAGCGGAGTCCGTATCTCGTGGCTCATATTCGAAACAAAGGCACTTTTCAGTTGGTTAGCTTCTTCGGCGCGCTCTTTAGCATCACGCAATTCGACTTCAGACTCTTCCAACTTCTTTTTATCTTCCCGTAGTTGTTTCGTAGTTCTTTCAAGGTGATTCTTCAGGATTTTAGTCCGGTAATAGTAATACAGCGAAATCATTAGACTTCCTACTAATACGAGAAATATAATCAGGATGAATTGTACTTCTGTCTTATAGGCCACAAAGAACGGGATGGGCTGATTGATTACCATTGAGTTAACAGGTAACTTCTTGTTTTCAAATCCCCATTCCTTTAGTTTCTTCGCATCAAATTTATATCTGTTGGGTAAGATATTGATACTGCTGATATCAGTTTCCTTCTGGTCTAAAAAGCGGTAGGCATATTCTCCCATGCTTTGTCCCACTCCTTCATATTGCGGGACATATCCTCCGATAGCCCAGTAACCTATTGCAGTGGAAGTCATGCTGAACATAGGCAGGAGAGGATTGGCTTTGGAAAAAGCATAAACGGAGTTATTCATGTAAGTAATACCCCGGTTATCGATTCTCCAGATGCCAAGCAACATGACTGTGTTTCTGGGAAGATTGCGCAATTGACTGGCAGCCATATCGAGTGTATGGATGCGGCCATCGACGTAGGTGATAGACAACTGTGGGAAATGTTGCAGGTTTTTCTTGAACCATGCCAATTCGGCAAGTCCGTTGTATGTGTTATCCGATACAAATACAAGGTGTTCTGTTTCCGGATAGAAATCCTGTATCATTTCAATATCTTTTTTAATGTCATATTCGTATGTGCTACAATATCTTACGTTGTATTCCTTCATGCGTTCCATTAAGTTAATGCTTTCGGGATTATAGCTTCGGATGTCGGTCGAATCCTCCGGAATACGTATTCCGTTGCGTGATGCCATTGCACAGAAAACAGGAAGCTGCTTGTACTTTTCATCTTCGAGATGGAGGAAACTGCTCCATGCTTCACCACCCAGGAGAATAACTAATTTGGCTTTCGGATGTTTGTCCAGAATATCGGTCAATGTTTTTTTCCATTGATGCGCCTGCGTTAAGTCTGTTGCATTCATATTTTCTACCATGGTCGAATATCTTCCTCCCAATTGGGTGTAGGTCTCTATAAATGTGCTGATGTTATCGTAGGTATATTTAGTGTCAGAATTATAAGAGGTGATAAACAGGATTTCTTCCTCAGATTCTTCTGTGGTGGCAGCATTGCCGAAAAGGGGGAGGAAAAGGAGTACAGCAATGGAGACAATAAATCGTATTTTTTTTCTTTTATACAGTATCATAATTGTTTGTTATGTTGTTTTATGAGTTGCAAAAATACAACTAATGCATCTGATATACAATAAAAGTCTGTTTCTTTTTAATCTGTAAAAAAGGTCGCTGTGAAAAACACAACGACCTTTTCCATAAGTATAGTTTAGCTTGTAAATTTGATTACATTCTTTTTTCAACCACATCCCAGTCGATGATATCCCACAGGGCGTTTACGTGGTCGGCACGGCGGTTCTGGTAATCCAGATAATAGGAGTGTTCCCAAACGTCAAATCCAAGAAGTGGTTTCAAACCGGCACGTACCGGATTGCTGCCGTTCCCCTCTTTAGTGATTTTCAGTTTACCGTCTTTATCTACGGATAGCCAAGCCCATCCTGAACCAAACAATCCGACTGCTGCTGCATTGAATTCTTTCTTGAAGTTTTCAAAGCTGCCAAAGTCACGTTTGATGGCTTCTCCCAGTTTACCGGCCGGCTCCTTCTTTGAAGGTTTCGGGGCAAATTGCAGGAAGTACAGGTTGTGGTTCAATACTTGTCCGGCGTTATTGAATATAGCTCCATCCGGTGCGGCTGCAACGATTTCTTCTACCGTTTTACCTTCATATTCTGTTCCGGGCACGAGGCTATTCAGATTATTTACATACGTTTGTAGATGTTTTCCGTAATGGAAATCTATTGTTTGCTGACTGATTACAGGTTCCAACGCATTGTTAGCGTAAGGAAGTTTAGGCATTTCGTAAGTCATGGTCATCATAATTAAAGACATTAATATAGTATTCATAATGTTACAAGTTTTAATTGGCTTGTTATACTATAATAACAGAAGCCCTTTGCAAAATGTTCACAGCATCTTACTTTATTTGTAAATGTACTGTATGCGTTCCACTTCTTTCGGATGCTCACGGTCGGTCCGGCAGATCCATTGGCCCGTATTATCATATTCATAATAAGAATTGCTATCGATCTGGTTTCCGTATTTATCGTACAGGCAGGTCAGGCATCCCGATGTTTTCTGGTTATTGCCTAAAATCCGTTGGTAAACGATTTGTGTCAGATAACCGTATTTATCGTATTCATAAGCATCTTTTTGTGAAATAATCTGATCCGAAGAATTGGCAAAAAGCAGGTTTTGATGTTGGGATGAAATCAATCTGCCTTTATCATCATATTTGTTTGCGGTGTACGCCTGAAGTTCTCCATTCTTATTATACTCTTTGGTTTCGGTCAATAACCCCTGTTTATTATAGGAACTTATGATGACTCTTCCATCTGTATACTTGAGCGAATCACTCTCGATACTCCCGTCCGTACCGATACGGCGTGTCCGTCGGTAGAGATCCGTTTTGGTTTTCGGATTCGTTTGCACTTCAAAGATGCAGTGACCTTGCGGATCGTATAATCTGTTCGTTTGTATTTCATTGCTTGGCTGACCATTCTTTACGGTAAGCGACAATGTAGAAATGAGCTGCCCCTTATCGTCATACGAATAAGTGGTCGAGGTATTTCCCGTACTGTCATTTTCCGCAGACTTAATCAATCGTCCTCCATTATAGTATTTCACGGAAGTAGGAGTGGATATGATTGTTTGCAGAATAAACGGTGTCCGTAGTGCATTGGCCTGGTCACGAAATTCCTTATACTTGTGTGTGCAAAGAAAATCCTGCAGCATACTCAAAGATTCGGAATTGACAATGGCAGCTTTTAAAAGCTCAAAATCAGCTTTTTCACTAAGATATTCAAGTTCGTCCAGATGAGTACGTGCTGTGGAAGTCAGGTAAGGTGATTGCTTATACTCGTCAATAATCTGCCGGATGGCTGTTGCGTTTCCTTTCTCCCGGAGGCTGTCGATTCCTTGAAACAGAAAATCATCGTATAACGCGCGAACTTCCGGAAGGAATGGACGCGTGTCTTTATCCGTGAAGAATTTCTGCATGTTGGCGTTATCAAAAAATGCCTTGAAATTCGCTGATGTCGGATTACTCTTTACAATCTGGTAAAGCCGTTTGTTTTCCGCAGTGTTGATTTGAGAGATAAATTTGCCGTTCGGATATTCCGTGATGTACGTTTGATAAATATTCAGCGTAGGTGTTTTCAGCATACCTTCCAGTAAAGCCATTTCACGGATGTCCCGTACCTTTTGCAAGATGGTAGAATCTCCCGGATAACCGCTTGACTGGATACTGTCCATCAACGTCTTGCTAAAAGGGATTTGATCTTTCGAAGCTTCCAGAATGGAGATAACAGCCAGTTCCGCTTTGTTTTGTACGTTGGAAAGTTGTATTTTCTCTTCTTCACAGATATTGGGAAAATAAGCTTTCGTTGCCCTTTCGTAGCATCCGAAATAGTTGGTGGCAGCCTGTTCGCTTTGCTCGTTCCACAATCCGTTGAGCACATCCAATAATGCCAGTTCCTCGGCATAATAGGTTTGTGTCTCGTCATCTATCTTATCACGGTTTTTCTGCCATTTGTCGGCGTCATTATCGTTCAGATACTTTAGCAGCTTTTCCAGGCGGCTCTGCTTTTGTGCCATTGCCTGTGGAATGCAGGCGACCAGAAACAAACTCAAAATAATCGATAAAAATATACTTCTTTTCATTGCTTTTTGGTGTTAGGTTAAAATAGTTAGTGATGAAAATTCATAAAAATACCTTCATTCTCGAATGAATATTATACTTTTGTATTGAGAACAAATTTGAATGCCAAGGGTTTGTTAAAAATCCACATTGTTTTTATAATGCTGTTATGAATACCAATTATATAGATGAATTGAACGAGAGTCAGTGTGCTGCAGTGACTTATAATGACGGTCCTTCGCTGGTGATAGCCGGTGCAGGTTCGGGGAAGACGCGCGTATTGACTTATAAAATCGCTTACTTGCTGGAACAGGAGAACGGCTACAATCCGTGGAATATCCTTGCACTGACCTTTACGAATAAGGCGGCGCGCGAGATGAAAGAGCGTATTGCCCGTCAGGTAGGTATGGAACGGGCACGTTATTTGTGGATGGGGACTTTCCATTCCATCTTCTCACGGATTCTTCGTGCCGAAGCAACATTTATCGGGTTCACTTCCCAGTTCACCATCTATGATACGGCTGATAGTAAGAGCCTGCTTCGTTCCATCATCAAAGAGATGGGATTGGACGAGAAAACTTATAAACCGGGAGTAGTGCAGGCACGCATCTCCAATGCCAAAAACCATTTGGTCACTCCTACGGGATACGCTGCCAATAAAGAGGCTTACGAAGGAGATATGGCTGCCAAGATGCCTGCTATCCGTGATATCTATACTCGTTATTGGGACAGATGCCGTCAGGCGGGAGCGATGGATTTTGATGATTTATTGGTATATACCTATATTCTGTTTCGTGACTTTCCGGAAGTGCTGGCACGTTATCGCGATCAGTTCCGTTATGTATTGGTGGACGAGTATCAGGATACGAATTATGCGCAGCATAGCATTGTCCTGCAACTGACTAAAGAAAATCAACGGGTCTGTGTAGTGGGAGACGATGCGCAAAGTATCTATTCTTTCCGTGGGGCGGATATTGACAATATTCTCTATTTTACAAAAATCTACCCCAATACGAAAGTTTTTAAACTGGAGCAGAATTATCGTTCCACACAAACCATTGTTTGTGCTGCCAATAGCTTGATTGAGAAGAATGAACGCCAGATACGGAAAGCCGTGTTTTCGGAGAAAGAAAAGGGGGAACCTATCGGCGTATTTCAGGCGTATAGCGATGTGGAAGAGGGAGATATTGTAGCTAATAAGATTGCAGAGCTACGACGGGAGTATCGCTACGGATATGCTGATTTTGCCATCCTGTATCGTACGAATGCACAAAGCCGTATTTTTGAAGAGGCTCTTCGGAAACAGAGTATACCTTATAAGATTTACGGAGGACTTTCGTTCTACCAGCGAAAAGAGATAAAAGATGTGATTGCTTATTTCCGTTTGGTAGTGAATCCGAATGATGAAGAAGCATTCAAGCGGATTATTAATTATCCGGTGCGTGGCATTGGAGATACGACGGTCGGGAAGATTATATCGGCAGCTACCGATCATGGTGTAAGTCTTTGGGCGGCACTCTGCGAACCATTGAGTTACGGACTGGATATAAATAAAGGAACGCATGCAAAACTGCAAGGCTTTCGTGAATTGATAGAAGGTTTCATTGTCGATCAGGCAGATAAGAACGCTTATGAAATAGGAACGAATATCATCCGTCAGTCCGGCATTATCAATGATGTTTGTCAGGACACATCACCCGAGAATCTAAGTCGTAAAGAGAATATAGAAGAGTTGGTGAATGGTATGAATGACTTCTGTGCTTTGCGCCAGGAGGAGGGTAATCCGAATGTGTCTCTTACCGATTTCCTTTCGGAGATTGCATTGCTTACCGATCAGGATTCCGACAAGGCGGATGATGGGGAAAGGATAACGTTGATGACAGTTCATTCGGCTAAAGGATTGGAGTTTAAGAATGTATTTGTGGTCGGTCTGGAAGAAAACCTGTTTCCCAGTGGGATGGTAGGAGATTCTCCCCGGGCACTGGAAGAAGAACGTCGTTTGTTCTATGTAGCTATTACTCGTGCGGAGGAACATTGTTATCTGTCTTTTGCCAAAACCCGTTTCCGTTATGGAAAGATGGAATTTGGAAGCCCCAGTCGTTTCTTGCGTGATATCGATGTTCATTACTTGCAATTGCCGCATGAGGCAGGAGTGAGCCGTGCTGTCGATGAAGGTGCAGGACGTTTCCGTAGAGAGATTGAAGGAGGATTCACCCGTTCTGCTTCTCCGTCGCGTGCTCCTTTCGGAAGTACATCTTCCGAACAGCGTGAACGTCCGAAAGCACAGATCATTGCTTCCAGCGTACCGAGGAATTTGAAGAAAGTTAGTACTGTTAGCCCAAGTAGCGGTGCACAGGCAACCTCTTCCACTTCGCCATCGGTAGCAGGAGTACAGGCCGGACAGATGATAGAGCACGAACGTTTCGGATTGGGTGAAGTGATTAAAGTAGAAGGAACGGGAGACAATGCGAAAGCAACTATTCATTTTAAAAATGCGGGAGACAAGCAACTATTATTACGTTTCGCTCGTTTTAAAGTGGTAGAATAAATAATAACACTAAATAGAGAGACTCATGAAGAAACAACTAACAGTAATTTTGCTTTCCGCTTTGATTGTGAGTGGATGTGCGTCGGGGCGTATGGGAAATCCGGGAGCTATCATGGCAGGTGCTTCTATCGGAGGTAGTCTGGGAAGTTCGATAGGCGGACTTATCGGAGATAATAATCATGGCTGGAGGGGCGGTTACCGTGGTTCTGCTATTGGAAATATTGTAGGAACTATTGCCGGTGCGGCTATTGGAAACGCGTTGACGGCACCGAGGCAAGAACAGATAGAGAAAGATGCGTATATTCCTGAAGTGAGGGAAGTCCGTGTGCAAAAGTATAAGAAACAGCCGCAAGTGCAACAGCCTATTTCTCAATTAAAATTGCGCAAAATCCGTTTCATTGATGATAATCGTAGCCATGTGATTGATGCGGGAGAGAATAGCAAGATAATCTTTGAGATTATGAATGAAGGGAGAAATCCTGTTTATAATGTAGTTCCTGTGGTAGAAACGGTGGGGAAGGTGAAGCATCTCGGCATTTCTCCTTCCGTGATGGTGGAGGAAATTCTTCCGGGTGAAGGCATCCGTTATACCGCTTCCATTCATGCAGGTGAAAAATTGAAAGACGGTGAAGTGACATTCCGTGTCGCAGTGGCGGACGAGAATGGAGTGATTTGTGATTCGCAAGAGTTTACCTTGCCTACACAGCGCGGAAACTAGAGTTAAAAGCCCGAAATATTCGGTTTAAATATAGTGACGGTATTTGCCTTGGATAGTGACGCTATCCTAAGCATATACCGTCACTATATTGGTGGGATAGCGTCACTATTTTAATGGCTATTAATAAGATAGTTCTTTAGATAAGTTTATGTGAATCGAACAATGCAATTGAATGATATTGTAGGGTTTTATAATAATATTAAGTGTCATGTAATCATTTTATTTCGTATCTTTGTTCATATTTCCAATAAAAGCATTAGAGTGGTATGAAAGAGACATTTAGAAGATATCCTATCGGAATACAGAATTTTGAGGATTTACGTAATAATGATTGTGTGTATATTGATAAAACTGCATTAATTTATCATTTGACTCATACAAATAAGATTTATTTCCTTAGTCGTCCGCGTCGCTTTGGAAAAAGTCTTCTAGTCTCTACTCTTGAAGCTTATTTTTCTGGAAAGAAAGAGTTGTTCGAAGGATTGGCTATGGAACAGTTAGAGAAAGAATGGACTGTTTATCCTGTGTTGCATATTGATTTTAGTAGAACGAAATACACCACAATCGAAGATTTGCAAGAGCAATTGAATCTTTATCTAAGCGAATGGGAGAGGACTTATGGGAAAAATGAAGAAGAAACGAGCTATGCAGCCCGTTTAACCGGTTTGCTTCAACGAATCTACCAACAGACAGGAAAGCAGGCTGTTGTATTGATTGACGAATATGATGCACCTTTATTGGATAGTAATAGCGACTCTGCTTTACAAGGACAATTGCGAACTGAAATGCGGAAGTTTTTCAGTCCTCTTAAAGCGCAAGGGCAATATCTTCGTTTCTTGTTTCTGACAGGAATCAGCAAGTTCAGTCAGATGAGTATATTTAGTGAGCTGAATAACTTGCAGAATATCAGTATGAGCGATGATTATAGTGCTATTTGTGGTATTACAGAGCAAGAGTTGCTAAGTCAGATGCAACCGGATATTGAGAGGATAGCTCAAGCGAATAATGAAACCTATGAAGAAGCTTGTCGGCATTTGAAACGACAGTATGACGGTTATCATTTCAGCAAGATTTGTGAAGATATTTACAATCCGTTCAGCCTTTTCAATGCATTTTCGCAAAGAGATTATAAGAGCTTTTGGTTTTCTACCGGCACGCCTACTTTCTTGATTGAAATGTTACAGCGAATGGACTTCAGTCTTAATCTATTGGAAAAGATGGAAGTGAAAGACGAAGATTTTGATAAAGCGACAGAGGTTATCACCGATCCGATTCCTGTACTTTATCAGAGTGGTTATTTGACTATCAAAGGATATGAACCTCTTTTTCGTACATACACATTAGGTTATCCGAACGAAGAAGTTAAAATAGGCTTTATTGAGACTCTGATCCCTTCCTATCTCAATCAACCGACACGAGAAAGTAACTTTTATGTAGTCTCTTTTGTAAGAGACCTGATGAAAGGTGATATTGAGCAGTGTCTTCTTCGTACTCGTTCTTTCTTTTCTTCCATACCTTATGATTTGGAAAACAATCAGGAAAAACACTATCAAACCATATTCTATTTGTTATTCCGTTTGATGGGGCAATATGTGGATGTAGAGGTTAAGAATGCCATTGGTAGGGCCGATGTGGTAATCAAGATGCCCGATGCAATTTATGTGCTTGAGTTTAAGGTAGACGGAACTCCCGAAGAAGCGTTGGCACAAATTAATAGTAAACAATATGCCATACCTTATGAGATAGACCATCGTAAGGTTGTTAAAGTTGGAGTGAATTTCGATAGTGTAACGCGGACTTTGGGACAGTGGAAGATAGAATATTCTTAGTAGAAAGAAATTGAAACATATATACTTGGAATCAAACATTTTCTGCTTACCTTTGTTAGCATGAAACAAGATAACAAGAAAGGAGACGAACTTATGCCAAGTAATTATATTCGTTTCGATTGGGCTATGAAGCGTTTATTGCGTAATAAAGCCAATTTTGTAGTTCTTGAGGGCTTTCTAACTACTCTTTTGAATGAAAAGATAGTCATTCAGAAACTGTTGGAGAGTGAAAGCAATCAAGAAGATGAGTTTGATAAGTATAATCGTGTAGATATGCTTGCTGAAAACTCGAAAGGTGAACTTATTTTGATTGAAGTTCAGAATAACAATGAGTATGCTTATTTCCAACGTATTCTGTTTGGTACTTCTAAATTAGTGACCGAGTATATTAATCGTGGAGAAGGCTATTATAAGGTACGTAAAGTATATAGTGTCAATATTGTCTATTTTTCTTTGGGTAGTGGTAAAGATACCGTATATCACGGTAAAACGGAATTCCGGGGAATTCATCAGGGAGATATGCTTGAACTGACTCCTTTTCAAAAACAAACTTTTAAAGTGGATACAGTAAGTCAACTTTATCCTGAATATTATATTTTGAAAGTCAATGATTTTAATCAGGTAGCTAAAAGTCCGTTGGAAGAATGGATCTATTATCTGAATACAGGTGATATTCCTGATAGTGCGACTGCTCCAGGTTTAACAGAAGCCCGTGAACGATTAAAACTTGACAAGATGACTAAAGCGGAACTTGAGGCTTACTATCGCCATTTGGATAATATTGTAATATTAAAGGATAATATATTCACTGAACGTGCTGAAGGTCGTGCAGAAGGTCGTGAAGAAGGACGCGCAGAGGGTCATGCTGAAGGTCGTGTAGAGGGTCGTGTGGAAGGAATTAATGAAGGCCGTCTGGAAGAGAAAAGGGAAACTGCAAGCAATATGAAGACTCTGAATATTCCTCTTGATGTTATTTCGCAAGTCACAGGCTTGTCCATAGAAGAAATAAAGGCGTTGTAATAAACGCCTCTATATAATTGTTAGTATCCTATATCATCTTAGACATGATATAGGATTTTTTTATATATGGAAGTCTTGAAATGAGAACATACATAAAAATAGGATATTTGATGCGTTTCTCCTGCTTGAATTTAAGACAGAGTCTTGTATGCGAATAAATATGTGAGTAATTAGGGATTGTGGGAATCCGTGGTGCTTTGTTTTTAGGTTATTTGGATGCTTATTGTTTGCTGTAAAGAGGATATTTGCGGATATTCGTTTGATTATTTGATAAGTACTTTCTTTTTGCTATATTTGATTTGGATGGAATATAGTGTGAAATAGCTGAAAATATACCGATAAACTCGGGTCTCACCGATGAATGTATTGTTCCTCGGTGAGGAAGGAAGCGACGCACACCGGGCAACGAGTCGTTCCTCGGTGAGGAACAAAGCTTAGTTAGCGGTAAATAATTCGTTTTTTATCCCTTATTTATGTAATATTTAGTCTGAAAACGGTATATTCTTGCATTGATTTATGCATTTATTTCTCTTCTTGCTTTTATTTTGATTTAATATTTATAGAGTGAATCTTAAAAATAGACTAATTTCTTTGGTTGGAAAGATTATTTTTGATATAACCAAAAACTCAAAATAGTTTTTATATTGTCTGTCAATTATTGCAAATAATGCTACCTTTGTGCTATTCAAACAGATAAAATAAGTCACGCTATGAAATTACTAACGAAACTAAGCGGTACAATTACATTTAAAGATAAACAAAAGATGCGCCTTTTGCTAATAATATTTATTCTGGAGATAGTATTATTTTTCATTCTAGGACAATTATATTGTGAGGCTAGAAAAAAAATGTTCAGTGAAAGAGTGGAAAGTGTTTTTAAAGCAGTTTTTTTGCAACATTTACAAGAAGATGCTTTTGATGGTTATTTTTACACTAGTGGGAGGAAACAGCGATTGGAGGAGTATCCTGATACGGTTTATATAACAGATGAAAGTGGAAAACGTGGATACTGCTTGGATAAAGAAAAAAGTTCTAAAAATGTAACATCTGATCCACGATTAAGTTTTTTACATACTGCTTATTTATCTAAACATCCTTTAGTAGTGGACTCTTTATATGAAAAATGGCAACTGCATTTGAAGCAGCAAAGTTTGTCTGGCACTTTTGCATTGCAGCTTTTGGTATCCGATAAAGATGAAAATATTACAGAAAGTGTATACCCTGACTCTTTTTTACATGAAAATTGTATACCAGAATTCGATATTACGGCAGGTTATCGTTGCGAGGTTGAAGTAAAAGGCTTTTTCTACTTTTCATTTTTTACTCTTGTGGGTGTAAGAGGCTTTGTTTATGGCTTTATTTATTGGCTGTGTGCAGTTATTATTAATATAGTGATATTTTTTAGAAAGAGATGGCAAAAGAACATTGTTGTTCCTACCTCTGTTCATATCTATTATATGGACCAAGGTATTATGTTTGATGCAGATTTGAGAAAGCTTATATTTGGTAAAGAGGAAATTCAGATATTACCACAAACAGCTATTTTATTAAAACATTTTTTAGAAGCTCCAGATTACATATTGAAAGACGAAGAAATCAAGAAAATATTTTGGTCGGATAAATCAAATAATGATCCGAGACTTCATAATGCAATAAGTCGTTTGCGAAGAGTTTTTGAGAATGTTCCATCTATTGAGATTCAAAGATATGAAAATATTGGATATCAATTGCAAATTAGAAGGAACAAATAAGAAACTATAATTTCCGATGAAATGGGATTTTTTTGAATGAGAGCCTTATCTCTATGATAGTATATATAGTAGATAGATTCGGTTAGATAGAAATGGATAGATTAATCTATTGGTGGTTGTAATCCAATTGCCTACTTTCGTTTCCATTAATTAATCGATAAAACTATAGTATATATGAAGAAACTATTATTCTTTTCTATTCTGATAATGGCGGTTCTTTCTGTAAATTACTCATTAAAAGAACCTCGAGTAAATACATTATTATTAGATAATATTGAAGCTTTGGCGGCTGACGAGCAAGATGTGCCTACTAATTGTTGGGGCAGTGGCTCTGTGGATTGTCCGGTTACAAAAGTTAAAGTAGAATATGTTGCTACCGGATATAGTCTTGAAAAATAATGTAAGTCTCCTGTTTCTTTCTTTTTTCTTGTTTATCTCTTGTGACCATAAGCATAAAGAATATGCAAAGGGTGTATTATTCTATTCGGGATTTCCGCACGAGAGAGAATTAATAGGAGAAGTGATTGAGCTTGATACAGCCTTGCTTCGTTATCCGTTTAGGATACGAATCGAAGGAGATAGAGCCATTGTGATGGATTTACATGGTCTTGATCATTATGGACATTTATTCCAATATCCCAGTTATCAGTATTTATCTTCTTTTGGCAAGCGTGGTGATTCACCTACGGAAATGTTATCATTGGAGAACTTTCGTTTACAGAATCATGTAGTCTGGACATTGGATGCCAATAAAAGTGAATTAACTAGGTTAGACTTTTCTTCATCCGGTGATTCACTGCTTCGTGACGAAACGGTAACATTGGATGAAGATATACTTCGACCACTTGATTTTGCTATATATAATGATTCAATGTTTATTATTCCTGATTATTCCGGTGAAAATCGTTTATGTCGAGTTAACTGTAATGGTAAGCTTATAGATAAGATAGGAATTATTCCGACTATTGATGAAAAAGCATTGGAAAATGCTCGTCCGGCGTTAGCCCAAGCATGGAGGAGCTTCCTTGACTACAATCCTAACAATGGAATACTGGCGGTAGTCACCCAGTTGGGAGAAGTCCTTGAGGTCTATAATTTGAAAGATAGTACTCATGTTGTTCGTATAGGTGAGTATGGCGAACCTGAATTTAAAATATCAGATGGATATGGTATACCAACGGGTATTATGGGATTTAGTGATGTACAAGTAACAGATAGTGCCATTTATACTGTATTTCATGGAACGTCTTTTAAGGAGATCGCAAGACAAAGCGGAAGGCTTCCTGATGGAGGAAAATATATTTATGTATTTAGTTTGAAAGGAGAACCGTTATGTAAATATGTGCTCGACCATTATATATATGGTATTTGGGTGGATGAAGCTACGAAAACGATAATAGCGACAGATGTAAATAATGATGAGCCAATACTTAAGTTTAACTTTGGCTGAATGAGATAATTAACTTGATTAAAAGGAGCAGGATGATGAGTTTGTTTATCTTGCAGGATTTGCTTACATATCACCTGCTCCTAAATCTTTAAAAAAGATTCGGATGCAAACATAAGAATAAAAATTAATGTAGCAAACTATTGCTATTCTGTTGAAATGATAGATGCAGAAGAGAAAAATAAAATGTAATTTAAAGATTATTGAAGAATGAAAAAGAAAGTATTAGGTGTGATAGCAGTTGTTGCTGTCGCTGCTATTGCGGGATATAATGTATATACTTCGCAGAATGATGTGAAGTTGTCTGACTTGGTGTTGAGCAATGTGGAAGCTTTAGCTAATGCAAAAGAAGGTGGAAATGAATGCATAGGTTGTGTTTATACAAGATTGCAAATTTGTCGAACGTTAGGAGATTGGGGTGCATGCCTTGGTGAATATCGTCCATATATTTAAATATTATGAAAGCTAAAAGTTTATATGTTGTAGTAGGTATAATTTGTTTGTTTATATCTACATTTAGTATATATAATTGGAATACTAAAAGCTCTTCTGCCTTGTTACTTTGTAATGTTGATGCGTTAGCTAATAATGCGGAAGTGGATTTTGACTTTTGTGTAGTTACATCAGGTATTTGTGTGATATATAGTGATGGGCTAGCTATAAGGGGCTATAAACTATACCAATAAATTCTAATGAAGGTGATGAAAGTGCATGGAAAATATGCTTGTTAACATTTACTTAGAGTTTGAAACTATACTTTCATCAGTATAATTCTGTATATTATTGCTATAACTGTTGGTTTTTAATATCCTCTTGGGATTGGGGCTGAATAAAAAAGGTCGAAAACTTGATTTTTACCCCCTCTACAGGTATCTGGAGAAGGGGTAATTGTGAAAAAATCTTTTTAGTCAGCCCCAATTGAAGTGTATTGACAACTTCTAGATTTGTTATGCATAAATAAAGCCGATTAAAATATAGCTTTATAAAAATATTCTATAAACTATTATGAATTTAGTATATTATGAAATTGAAATATGTTTTTGTGTTGATTTTCTTTTGTGCATGTAAAAATGTTAAAACAGACTGTCAAATAGACGATTTGTTTACGAATAGGATATTCTTGGAATATGAAAAGATACCATCAAACGGTTATATTTGGGGAACTCCAATGGATATGATATATTGTGATTCAGCAATTATTGTTTTCGATGAGAAGTCTGAAGATGGTTTATTTCATTTGGTCGATTTGAATGATCTAGATTCAATATATGATTTCGGAAAGAAAGGGCAAGGTGTTAATGAATTCTTAATGCCTTTTGATATACAGTTATTTGGTAAGAGCTCCATAAGTGTTTATGATTTATATAAAAAGACTTTGAATGTTATGAACATATCAGATGTGAAAAATCGAATTTCGAACTTTTCAGTTTTAACTAAAGATACTATTCCTGGGACTATTAAAGTGTTTCCTACAGCATTTAATACTTTTGTATCTTTGGGATTTTACGAAGACTGTATGTTCAGACTTTGGGGTACTGGACTAATAGAAGAAGAGCATTTTATGGAATATCCATATAAAGATGGAGATGAGAAACAAATAGCAAACAGGTTGCGTGGTATGGCTTATCAAGGTATTATCCGTTTAAATCCATTTATGGATAAATTTGTTTATGCAGTAAATACTTCTGAAATTATTCATTTTTATAAAATAAATAATACTGATATTTCTTTAATAAAGAAATATGAAATGAACTACCCTATTTATAAAACTCAAGTTGAAGGGGACATGCGAGCTGCCCCAATTTCATCTTCCAATAATAGTACATTTATAAGTTTGTGTATTTCTCCTAAATATGTATATGGACTTTATTCAGGCAAAAATTTTAAAGAAAATGGTTTAGAAACACTTGCAGGAACAATAATTTATGTTTTTGATTGGAATGGAGAAGCCATAAAAAAGTATGAACTGAATGTGCCAGTTACACTGATTAGTGTGGATAATAAAGATGAGATGTTGTATGCTTTCTCTAATATGCCTGATCCTGAATTAATAAGATTTAAAATAAAATAGATAAACATATGTATAGAATGATTGTTATCCCTCTGATTTCTTTTGTTATATGTTTTTCTTTGTTTTCATGTTATGAGCATGATGAAAAAAAAATAAAGAGGTTAGTTGAAGAATGGACTTATAAGGAAATAGATTTTCCTAGTGTTCCTATTTTTACGAAATTTGCTAGAGATACAATTATGGGGTATTATGAAAGAGATTGTGACTACAAAATATTAACATATGTCGATTCAATCGGTTGTATGCGGTGTCACTTAAGTTTTAGTGCATGGAAACCTTTTATTGAATTGCTAAAAGATACTTGTCCTTCATGTAATGTTCTTTTTTTTATTCATCCTATGAGCAGGAAAAATATTGAGTATTTACTAACGAAAGAAGGCTTTGATTATCCTGTATGTATTGATGAGCATGATAGTATCAATAAGTTGAATCATTTTCCTATAGAAACGATCTTTCAAACATTTTTGTTGGATAAGAATAATAGGGTAGTTGCTATTGGCAATCCTATTCATAATCCTAAGATAAAAGAACTTTATTTGAATATTATTACAGGGAAAAAATCTCTGTTGAAGGAGATTGATAGTAGAACTCCAACAACAGTTGTTTTATCTACATATCAGTTCAATATAGGAACTTTTAATTGGGGAAAAAAGCAATTTGTAGAGTTTTCATTTACTAATTCAGGTGATAATCCGTTTGTTGTAGAAGAAATTTATACTCCATGTGGGTGTACTACAGTGGAATATTCTAAAGAACCTGTTCAACCAGGTGGAAATTTGAAAGTGAAGGTGGAATATCAAGCTGAACATTCTGGGCATTTCGATAAAACGATAACCGTGTATTGTAATGCAGAAGGCTCTCCGTTCCATTTGAAAATTAGTGGAAATGCAAAATGAATAATTAAGAAAAGGTTTGATGAAGTATTTGGGATATATTCAATTTATAGTCTTGGTGCTGTTTATTTGGCTAGGATGGCAAATAATAGATAGGATTACATTCAGAGAAGAAATGATAACTCCTCTCGGAGCTGCTTTGCAATCTGCTAAAAACAACAGGAAAGAATTGGAAAAAGTACTCCGTCATTATCAAAAGAATCCTGCTGATAGCCTAAAATACAAAGCTGCTTGTTTTCTAATTGAAAATATGCCTTTTTACTCTTATTCAACAAGCAAGCAGTTAGAAAACTATAAGTCTTATTATGCATGGCTGAAAAAGAGTAGAGGACAGACAGCGAAACAGGTTGCGGATTCAGTCAAGAAAGTATATGGTCCGTTAGGAGAACCTGAAAAGAAACATGATATAAGAGAAGTGGACTCCGCATATTTATGTAACAATATTGAATGGGCATTTAAAGTTTGGCGAGAACAACCATGGGGCAAAAATGTTTCTTTTGAAACTTTTTGTGAGTACATATTGCCATATCGCATTGAGGATGAAACACTCGAATATTGGCGTGAAATGTATTATGAAAAATATAATTCATTGCTGGATTCATTAAGGATGTCTGATGTTTTGGATAAAGAAGACCCTATTGTTGCTGCAAAATATTTGAGAGACAGATTATTGGATAAAGAACATTATTTTACTTCTACATCACCTGCGCTTATGGGACATATTGGTCCTAGATATGTACAATATATATCTGGAAGTTGCAGAGAGGCAACGGATTTTGGTATCTATTTGTTCCGATCCTTAGGGATACCCTGTGGTGTTGACTTTGTACCTATGCGTAGTGGCGTGAATGCCGGACATTTTTGGCTAGTTGCATGGGATAAGAATCAAGAAGCTTTTGCTGCTGATTTTCCAAAAGCCTTTGAACGACAATGTGAAAATATGTGGTATAAAGAGGAGAATACGGCCAAGGTATATAGGAATACTTTTTGCGTCAATAGAAAAATGTATGAAGAAATGAGAAAGTATGAAGAAGAACTATACCCATTTTGGCGTTTACCAAAGTTTGTAGATGTAACTCGTGAATATGCTTATTATTATAAAAAAGAATTAAAAATACCTCCATCAAAAATATATAGAGAAAAATGTAACGGGAAGATTGCTTATTTGTGTGCAAGTAAACGGGATAAATGGGTTCCGGTTGCTTGGACGGAATATGACGTCAACAACATGACATTCAGGAATATAAAAAAAGGAATGATTATGCGGATAGCAACTTATGAGGAAGGAGTGCTCCATCTTGTAACGGATCCTTTTTATGTAGATCCGCATACCAATGAACTTCATTTTTATTCAAAACATGAAGAAATTCAAGATGTAGTATTGTATTCTAAGTACAATATTTTTAAAGGAGAAATTCATCTTAGAAGAAGAATGTTGGGAGGGGTGTTCGAAGGGAGTAATCAGCCTGATTTTTCAGAGAAGGATACTTTGTTTATGGTGCAAAAGGTGCCCGGTCGTTTGAAAACGGTTGTACGGAGTTGGTCAGATAAGAAGTATCGTTATTTTAGATATTTTGGAGCCAAGAATACGTATTGTAATGTGGCTGAAGTTGAATTTTATGAATGTAATGACACTTCTGCTTTGAAGGGAAGCATTATAGGAACTCCTTTGGAGGATACCGATAAAGGATTGAATTATTACAATGTTTTTGATGGCAAAACTAAGACTTCTTTCAACTATTCCAGACCGTCCGGTGGTTGGAGCGGGTTAGATATGGGAAGGAAAGTACGGGTAGATAGAATAGTTTATACACCACGTAATAGAGATAACTATATTCGCCCTGGGGATACATTCGAGTTATTATATTGTGATAAGGAGTGGAAATCAATGGGAAAGAAACAAGCTCTTTCTGATTCATTGGTTTATTCGGGTGTTCCTAAAAATACACTTTTATTATTGCGAAATCATACTCGCGGGGTGGAAGAAAGAATTTTTGTTTATGAAAACGGGAGGCAGATATGCAAATAAATAACAAAATCGGGTGGGGGATAAGAATAATATTTTTATGGATGATCTTTTCTTTACATGCATGTTGCAATGATAAAGAGGAGAATGAAGTTATTCCTATATGTATTGCGTCCAATCATTCATTAATGGCATTGGTACCGGATTTTTCTATCCAAACTGTTGGAAATACATTGCATACAAAATATCCGAAGTTATCAAGAAATAAGGAGTTTCCGATGATCGGAATTTTAAAAGTAGATGGTAAATCTTATCGTTTTATGGGAGGTGATTCGTTGCGTCCTTTTCCACTAGTACCTCTTTCTACAATTAATTGTGGGTGGCCTGCTAGATACTCTTATTTGCATCCAAAGGATGATTGGATGCGGAAAGAATATGATGATAAGGAGTGGTATAACGGGTTAGGAGCTTGGGGAGCAGAGAATCGTCCTTATCCTATTCACTCAACATGGACCGTAGCCGATATTTATATTCGCAGACATTTTAACATAAATGATAAAAAGAAATTGGAAGGATATAAATTATATGTTTGTTCTAAATGTGATGACCATGCAGAAATCTATTGTAATGGAGAACCTATTTATCAGGTAGATTATTTTAGCAATAGAATTGAATGTAAACAACTCTCCGATGAAGTAGTTGCAAAGTTACATAATGGCGATAATGTGATAGCCGCACATGGGTGGAATACGAAAGAAAATGCTCTGTTGGATTTTGGATTGTACATGGAAAATAAAACCTATAACGATGTGGATATGGCAATATTGAAACAAATGAATGTACAAGCGACGCAAACTCATTACATTTATCAATGTGGAGATGTTGAGTTATACCTTGATTTTGTTTCTCCTTCTTTGTTACTAGAACAATGTTTAATGGGATGTCCGGTAGGTTTTATTTCTTATCAAATTCATTCTGGCAAATCAGAAATTCATGATGTAGAAATTTTATTTGATATAGATACAGAATGGATGTTTGGGAAAAATAGAGTAGAAAGCCTGTCTGAACAGGATTGGTGTATTGTCAAGTCTGATAGCTTGTATATGGGGATAGCTGCTGAAGAAACGGCTTATTCATATAATGAAGGGCATGTGCTGCTTTCGCAGAAACTGGGGAAAAACAAGAAAGATCAGGGTGTATTACTTTTTGGCTTTAATGAAGGGAAGGGTTTGCAATATGAGGGGGAAATTCTACATCCTTATTGGAATAAGGATGGAAAAAGAGAATTGAAGGATGCTTTGTTGTTTATCGGTGACAATTATAAGAAATTAATGAGGGAATGTGACAGGTTGGATGGGCAGTTGAACAGGCGAGCTTTTCAAACGAGAATCCCATCGTTTGCACGCCAGATGATTTTAGATTATCGAAAATTTATATCGGAGCATCGTTTTGTAATGTCTCAAAGTGGTGATTTGTTTTGTTTTGGAGATACTTTGGCCAATGTGAGAGAATCTTATAGTAACTTTCCGATTTTATTGTCTCTTAATCGTATGGATTGGATGAAAGGCCTTTTGGAACCGGTTTTTGAATATTGCGAGAATGATTATTGGAGGAAAAGTTATCCTCCTTATGATATAGGAATCTACCCAATTGCTAATCGTCAGGTGAAAGTTGATGATTATGCAGTGGAGATGGCTGCTGACATGTTAATAATGATAACTGCTATTGTAGAAGCAGAACAGGATTTCGGTTATGCTGATGCGCATTGGAATCTGTTGTGTTTATGGGCGGATTATTTGCGGGAGAAGATGAAGAAAGAAGTTTATCCCTGTGGAGGGTTGTTGAATGAGGATGATGAACGTGTGAAATGCGTGTTGGGGCTTATGGCTTATCGTAAACTAATTCAGCTGAAAGAAAGCGTATGAAGATTTCACTATTCATCGGATGCCCGGATGGGGAAATTTTAAGAGAAATGATATACTGGTTTTTAATTTTCCTTATCAGAAAAATCGTTGGGATAGAATTATGAAGAAAATCAAATGAAAAATGAAACATAAATTGATAAAAACCGATATAGCCTTCACCCTTCACAACTCCTTATTCATGAGGGATAGCGGGTGAAGGGCCACCTTTCACCCATCCTTTACGGATAAGTGTTGTTTTGTAAAATCTAAAGTTGTGCTTTAGGAGTTGCAAAGCATAGCTTTAACCTGCTTAAAGCGGTGCTTTACAAAAGTCTAAAAGTTTGTTTCAATCATCTAGCGTCTTTTTCACAAACATCCCGATGTTTGTTTCAAACCTTAGGAAGAAAAAACAAGATGCTATGAGCATAATTGAATTAGCTATAATGAAAATCGGATTAGCTATAAGAAGAAACTGGTGAAGAGGTGGTGAAGGAATCCCCTTCACCACCTATCCCCGATGAATAGGGAGAAGTGAAGGGTGCAGCTATAATCACTATAGATAGGATTTAAGCATGAAAAAAGTTGAAATTGATACGAATGACAAAAAAGAATATGGTAGATGTGATAACTCTTACAGGAGTTGAAGCCATCTTGAGCGTAGTATTTTTATTTCGATGATGGCTCTGTTTGGAACATATTATTGGAAAAATAATCAATATGGTGCTTGTAAGGAATGGTATCGTAATAAGATGTTATATAATATAGGTGCATATCAATATAAGAGAAAAATTAAAAGATTAAATAAGATAGATCGGAATAATAATTGTATGTAATAGAAAAGAATAACATTCTGTTTTTAGGAAAAATACTACTTGGAAAAGAGAAGGAACAAATAAAAACTATAATTTCCGATGAAATAGGCATTTTTTGAATGAAAGCCTTATCTCTATGATAGTGTATATAGCGGATAGATTCGGTTAGATAGAAATGGATAGATTAATTTATTGGCAGTTGCAATCCAATTGCTTACTTTCGTTTTCATTAATTAATCGATAAAACTATAGTATATATGAAGAAACTATTATTCTTTTCTATTTTGATGATGGCGGTTCTTTCTGTAAATTACTCATTAAAAGAACCTCGAGTAAATACATTATTATTAGATAATATTGAAGCTTTGGCGGCTGATGAGCAAGATGTGCCTACTAATTGTTGGGGCAGTGGTTCCGTAGATTGTCCGGTTACAAAAGTTAAAGTAGAATATGTTGCTACCGGATATAGCCTTGAAAAATAGTATAACTCTCCTGTTTCTTTCTTTTTTCTTGTTTATCTCTTGTGACCATAAGCATAAAGAATATGCAAAGGGTGTATTATTCTATTCGGGATTTCCGCACGAGAGAGAATTAATAGGAGAAGTGATTGAGCTTGATACAGCCTTGCTTCGTTATCCGTTTAGGATACGAATCGAAGGAGATAGAGCCATTGTGATGGATTTACATGGTCTTGATCATTATGGACACTTATTCCAATATCCTGGTTTCCAGTATTTATCTTCTTTTGGGAAGCGTGGTGATTCACCTACAGAAATGTTATCAATGGAGAACTTTCGTTTACAGAATCATGTAGTCTGGACATTGGATGCCAATAAAAGTGAATTAACTAGGTTAGACTTTTCTTCATCCGGTGATTCACTGCTTCGTGACGAAACGGTAACATTGGATGAAGATATACTTCGACCACTTGATTTTGCTATATATAATGATTCAATGTTTATTATTCCTGACTATTCCGGTGAAAATCGTTTATGTCGAGTTAACCGTAATGGGAGGCTTATAGATAAGATAGGGATTATTCCGACTATTGATGAAAAAGCATTGGAAAATGCTCGTCCGGCATTGGCTCAAGCATGGAGGAGCTTCCTTGACTACAATCCTAACAATGGAATATTGGCGGCAGTAACCCAATTGGGAGAAGTCGTTGAAGTTTATAATTTGAAAGATAGTACTCATATTATTCGTATCGGTGAGCATGGTGAACCTGAATTCAAAGTATCAGATGGATATGGTATGCCAACAGGTATTATGGGTTTTAGTGATGTACAAGTAACAGATAGTGCCATTTATACTGTATTTCATGGAACGTCTTTTAAGGAGATCGCAAGACAAAGCGGAAGGCTTCCTGATGGAGGAAAATATATTTATGTATTTAGTTTGGAAGGAGAACCGTTATGCAAATATGTGCTCGACCATTATATATATGGTATTTGGGTGGATGAAGATACTAAAACGATAATAGCGACAGATGTTAATGATGATCAGCCGATTGTAATGTTTAGTATTAAATAGGTAAAGTAGCAATTTTGCTGCAATATTATTATAAATGAGAAATTATGTTAGTTATAACTATTTTGTATTATGGTTAAGGGTGTAGTTCTAATATTGGGAGTAGTTTGTTTTACATTTTGTGGATGTAAAAATGATCAACTATCAACGGAAATTGAAAAGATAGTAAAAGAATGGACAGGAAAGAAAATTATATTTCCTCAAGATGTTTTTTGTAAATCGATTGATAGGGATACTTTGTGTATTTCTCCCAATTCTACGCCTTATAAAATACTAGTATACACAGATTCAATAGGATGCACTAGTTGTAAATTACATTTGTATAAATGGAATGCTATTATTAAGGAAGTTAATGACGAAATGGCAGGTTTTGTTAATTTTCAATTTTATTTTCATCCTAAAAATATCGAAGAAATATTCTTTTTATTTAGAAAGGACTCATTTAAATATCCTTGCTATATGGATATATGTAATCAACTTGATAAACTCAATACATTTCCCAAAGACAGTAGATATCAGACTTTTTTGTTGGATAAATATAATAAGGTCGTTTGCATTGGTAATCCTACAGAGAATCCTCAAATATGGAGTTTGTATAAGCAAATAATAAATGAAAATAAAAGAGTAGAAAAAACAGACTTATATGATAAGTCTTTGATAACATCATTGACAGTTGATACAACTATTTTGGAACTTAAAAATCTGGAAATAAATAAGACTACTACTGCAAAGTTTAGTCTTAAAAATATTGGACCTAACCCTTTGGTGGTGAATAATGTAACTACTACATGTGGTTGTACAGTACCTAACTGGTCAAAACAACCGGTTTTACCTAATAAAACAACCGATATTGTAGTGTAAGTTACTCCTAATAAAGAAGGATATTTTAAGAAAAATGTTACAATATATTGTAATATAGAAAGAAGATATGTTAAACTTGTAATACAAGGTAAGGTAAATAATCAAAGTAAATAAAAGCTATATATTAAGTAAGGAGGTGTTATTTATGTGAAAAACAAAGAAATGAATAATGATTTTTATATTAGGTTTTAATCTTAAAAAAAATAGATAATGAAGAAATTTTTGTTTAGTGGAATATGTGTTTTAGCCATAGTAACTGTGGCGGTATTGAATATCAAAATAGATTTAGGTTCTCAATCTTCAACGTTATCATTGTTTAGCTTGGCTAATATAGATGCACTAGCTGGAGGTGAAACTGATGTGTCAGGTAGTAGAACTCCTGACTATAGTTGGACTAGTGATGAAGAAACTCATTGGGAGGATGGGTGTCTTGTTACAACCTATAATAGCCATATCGGTTGTCTTAGTATTAATAGTGACAGATGTTATTCGGGTGTTACTACGATGAGGAATAGAGATTGTCCAAATTAACTAGGTTTTAAACATCAGATATCTATTACTAGGTATCTGATGTTTAATTAATATGTGGCGATTGGTCGTCTTGTTACTTTCTAATAATACGTTCTTTTTAATAAAAGAAACATAATTATAGCTCGTTTATGAAAAAAATAATTGTATATATTTTTTTATTATTGTTGGTTTCATGCAATAATCCTCGTAATAATTCTTTAAAAGAAATAGAAGATAGGAATCTTACTTTGTTGGAATATGACTATTGTAGTAAGAAGAATCATTTGCATGAATTTGATTCTGTAACTTTTGTTCCATTAGAAACAAATGAGAGATCATTAATATCTAGTATAACTAAGATATTGTATAAGAATGAGACATATTATATTTTTGATAAAGTCCAAGCTATGATCTTTTTATTTGACGATAATGGTTCATATATTACTAAAATTCATAATATAGGGAGTGGACCAGGAGAATATGCTGATATATCAGACTTTGATATAGATGCAGATTTAAATATATACATATCATCTATTGTAGGACGAAAAATAATAAAATATAAATATCCTGATTACAAGCTGTTTACAGAATATAAAACTAATGCAACTGTAATGGAAATAGCTGTTGATGAAAAAACGGGAAAGATATGGGGAACCAATATATTTCAGACTGAAGACGGTATTTGTTTAGGATTTTATTCGAATGAGAAATTTGTTCCGGTAATAGCATCTAGAGGTATTGCAGATAATGCTAATACTCCATTTAAAGCCCAAAGTTTTTATAAATCAGGGAATCATTTATTTTTTAATCCTAGATATTCTCCATATATTTATATGATAGATAATGATGAAGTAAGCAAATATATGAAAATAATATCGGATGATTTTGTAGATAATTCAGATCTTGAATTAGAAAAGGACTTTAAAAAGGAAAGAGGGGTAAGAGAACAATATTCTACTAATGAGTGCCTAATTTCAGGTGTTAATTCATTCTATCAATGTAAGGGACATTTTCTGGCCGAAATATGGAGAAACCATGGAGCACCTTTACTTTTGGAATATGAAGCAAAAGAGAAAGAAGGTTATTTATTTTGCCCTCTTTTGGACCCTCAAATAAAAGCATTTACGAAGATTGCAGCAGTTTCTTCTGATTTTTATATAAGTTATATTAATGCTCAGTCTTTTTTGAATAATTATGAGGAGACTGTTACTCGTAAATATAATTTGGTTGATGATAGTAATCCGGTATTAATGAATATATATGTGAAATAAAAAAATACATTTTTTAGCGTTGTTTTGACCTATGATAAATGAGAAAGGTCAGTAGAGAACATGAACAGGAAATACTAAGTAAATGAGGATTAATTTATGCTTAAGAAGCTTTGTATATATATTCCATCTATCCTTGTTTTGTTATTTGTGTTAGAATGGCAATATGCAAGAAAGTATTTATTCTACGAAAAAAAAACTATGCTCCCTTTAGAAGTTGCTTTACAGGCGGCAGGTGGAAATAAAAAAGAACTTCAAAAAGTACTTCACTATTATAAGAAGAATCCTATTGATAGTCTAAAATATAAAGCAGCTTGTTTTTTAATAGAGAATATGCCTTTTTACATTTATTCTAGTGGAGAACAATTAGAGAATTATAAGTCTTATTATGCTTGGCTAAAAGTACGTAAGGGTAAAACTGCGCAACAAGTTTCGGATTCAGTCAAGAAAGTCTTTGGTGCAATGAAAGAACCTAAAAAGAAACGCGATATTATGGAAATGGATTCTGCATATTTGTGCCATAATATTGATTGGGCATTTAAAGTTTGGCAGGAGCAACCGTGGGGAAAGAATATTTCGTTTGAAACATTTTGTGAGTACTTATTGCCTTACCGAATAGGGGATGAACCGTTAACTTATTGGCGTGAGATATATTATAAGAAATACAATTCATTGTTAGATTCATTGCGGATGTCTGACACCTTGGATAAAGAAGATCCATTAGTGGCAGCCAGATATTTAATGGCGAGATTGCCGGATAAAAAGACATTCTTTACTTCTATAACTCCCTTTTCTTTCGGACATATCGGACCTGAATTTGTACAATATAAAGTCGGTAGTTGTAGAGAATTGGCAGATTTTGAGATTTACTTATTTCGTGCTTTAGGTATTCCTTGTGCAATCGACTACTTACCTGCACGTAATGATACGAATTTCGGGCATCTTTGGACAATAGTATGGGATAAAAACGGAGAAGGATATATGTCCGACTTTATGACATTTTTGACACGTGTTCGCAAATGTGCTTTGTATCGGCAGGGAGGAACTGCCAAGATATATAGATATACATTTAGTGTAAACAGAGAGTTACATGAACAGATGTCACAATATGGAGAGAAGGTACATCCATTTTGGCATATTCCTAAGTTTAAGGATGTAACTTTTGATTATGCGTATTCATACCAAAAGAATCTGGTCATTCCTTTGGAAAAGCAGTATAAAGAGAAAAGGAGTGGGAGGATTGCTTATTTATGTGCCAGTAATAGAGATCGTTGGATTCCGGTTGATTGGACAGAATACGATGCCGGTCATTTGGCTTTTCGATATGTTCGTAAAGGGGCAGTTTTAAGAGTTGCCACTTATGAAAAAGGATCATTACATTTCTTGACTGATCCTTTTTATCTGGATAAAGAAACTAATGCCCCTCACTATTATTCCGTCGGGAAAAAGACGCAAGATATGGTTTTGTATGCTAAGTTTAATCTTAAAGAAGAAAGTAGTTTTAGAAACAGAATGATAGGGGGTGTTTTTACCGGAAGCAATCATTCGGATTTTTCGGATGAAGATACACTGTTTATTATACAAAGTAAACCTGATCGTTTGAATACTACTGTAAAATGCTGGTCTGATAAAGAATACCGTTATCTTAGATATATCGGTCGACCTAAAGCTCATTGTAATGTTTCAGCAGTCGCCTTTTATGAGAAAAATGATACTGTTGCTTTAATGGGAAAGATAATAGGAACTCCCGAACACGAAAAACAGAATGGGGATCATGACTATACCAATGTCTTTGACGGGAAAACATGGACTTCTTTTGATTATTCCAAACCCACCGGTGGATGGGCGGGATTGGATTTAGGAAAAGAAGTAAAAGTCGATCGTATAGTTTATACTCCGCGGAACAGGGATAATTATGTTCGACCTGGTGATGTATATGAATTATTCTACTGTGAAAGAGACTGGCAATCTGCCGGGACAATCAAGGCGACTGCCGATTCACTGGTGTTTCGGAATATTCCGGAAAATGCATTATTACTTTTACGAAACCATACTCGTGGAAAGGATGAAAGAATTTTTGTTTATGAAAATGGAGAACAACAATGGAGGTAAAGTTTAATATCAGACAAGTTGTAATGTGGAGGATAGTTTTATTTTCAGGAATTATCTCCTTGATATGTGCTTGTTCTTATTCCGGTAAGAAGGTGTGTCCTCCTTTTGATATTTCTTTCTCCGGACATACGTTGTTGGCTATAGCTCCCGGTTTTACCATAAAGGCAACAGAAGATACTTTAAATAAAACCTATCCGTGCTTAAGATCGGGGAAAATGTTTCCGTTGACGGGTATTTTAAAGGTGGATGGTAAATCTTACCGTTTTTTAGGAGGAGATTCGTTACGTATATCCTCTCTAGCCCCTCTTTCAAACGAGAACCTGGGATGGCAGGGAAAATATTCTTATTTATTTCCGGGCAGAGGATGGGAACAAAGGGAGTATAATGATTCTTTGTGGAATAAGGGTAAAGGTGCCTTCGGTTCGGAAAATGGGAAGTTTCAAGCCCATACAGTATGGGGAGCGAAAAATATATATGTTCGCAGGCACATTACCATTGCTAACAAAGATACTTTAAAAGAACGCAAAGTCTATCTCCGTTATATTTATGATGATCAGATAAAGCTTTATTGTAATGGAGAATATTTGTTAGGAGAAGAAGCATTTCTTCCTCAAACGGGATGCTATCGTTTAACGGATGAAACAGTAGCTCAAATTATTAATGGTGATAATGTTATAGCAGCTTATGGGGGTAATGCGGAAGGTACTGCTTTTTTGGATTTTGGTTTATATGTGGAAAATAAGACTTATGTTGATGTGAAACCTGCAATATTGAAACAAATGAATATGCAGGCTACACAGACTCATTATGTTTTTCAATGTGGAGATGTGGAGCTTCTGATTGATTTTGTTTCACCTTCCTTGTCGGAGAAATGGGATATGACAGGATGGCCTGTAGGTTTTCTTTCTTATCAGATTCATGCAAAAGATGAAAAGGAGCATACAGTGGAAATTCTGTTTGATGTAGATATGGAGTGGTTATTGGGTAGGAGCAAGGTGGATAGTTGGTGTGAACAGAATTGGCGTTTTGCCAAGTCCGACAGTTTATATTTAGCTATGGAGGCGAATGAATCAACTTTCTCTAGTGAGGATGGTCATGTTATTTTATCTCAAAAGTTAAGCGCAAAGAATGAGGATAAAGGTGCATTGCTAATAGGGTATGAGGAAGGGCAGACTTTACAATATGGGGGTGAAAGTTTGTCCCCTCTTTGGAAGAAAAATAGAACAGGCGAAATAAAAGAATTAATGAAATCTGTTGGAGATAGATGGCAGGAACTTAAAGAAGAATGCGATAAACAGGATTGTCAGTGGAGTGCCAGAGCTTTTCAAGTAGGTGGTGAAACATTTGCAGGGCAGATGCTTCCTTCTTATCGTAATTTTATATCTTCCCATAGATTTGTGTTATCATCAGAGAATAAAATATTTTGCTTTGGAGATACTTTAGGTAATATCAGGGAGGCTTATGAGAGTTTTTCTACTTTGCTCTATTTTAATCGTATCGACTGGATGAAAAGCCTATTGGATCCTATATTTGAATATTGTGAAGATAATCATTGGGTAAAGAGATATCCGCCTTATGATATAGGTTTGTACCCTATTATTAATAAGCAGGTAAAATTGGATGATAATGCAGTGGCGGTAGCTGCTGACATGTTGATGATGATGGCTGTGATTGTAGAAGTGGAACAGGATTTCAGTTATGCTGATGCACATTGGAATCTATTGTGTTTATGGGCGGATTATTTGCGAGAGAAGATGGAAAAAGACGTTTATCCTTGCGAAGGATTATTAAATGAGGATGATGAACGTGTGAAATGCGTGTTGGGGCTTATGGCTTATCGTAAACTAATTCAACTGAAAGAAAGCGTATGAGCAAAGTGAGGAAAATTTTGGCAATATTAGAGAATCTGGCATTTTTCGTATTCTGCATGGTGCTCATTCTCTTCTTGGTACAACTATTTTGTTTTACCTCGTTTAAAATACCTTCGGATTCTATGGAACCGGTACTAAAGGATGGAGATCGGATACTGGTTAATAAGATGATAAAGGGAGCTAGGTTATTTAATGTGTTTGCTGCTTTAGATAATGAAGACTTCACTATTCATCGGATGCCCGGATGGGGAAACTTTAAGAGAAATGATATATTGGTTTTTAATTTTCCTTATCAGCAAAATCGTTGGGATAGTATTCGAATGGACGTGATGCAGTATTATGTGAAGCGGTGTATCGCTCTGCCCGGAGACACATTGGAAATCAGAGGAGGATTTTATAAGATACGTGGTTGCAATGAACAGGTGGGGAATTATCAGGCTCAACAGTATATTGCAAATTTGCAGCATCCGAAGCAGCACGGGATTGTCTTTGGTACATTTCCATATAACAAACAACTTAAGTGGAATATTCGTGAATTCGGACCATTGCCTGTTCCACAGAAAGGACATGTGGTAGAAATGGACCGCACTACTTATCATTTGTATAAGCAATTGATAGGTTGGGAACAAAAGAAGAAATTGCGTCTGAAAGACGGACAGGTGTTATTGGGAGACAGTCTGATTTCTCGATATCGTTTTGAAAAGAATTATTATTTTGTATCTGGTGATAATATGGCTAATTCGCAGGATTCAAGGTATTGGGGGATGCTGCCGGAAGAATATATTGTAGGCAAGGCTACCCGTATCTGGTATTCAGAAGACAAATTTACGGAGAAACCTCGTTGGGATAGGATGATGAAGAAAATCAAATAAAGGCATATTGACTATCAGATTTAATATAAAATTAGTTACGTATGAAAAAGAAAATTTATTTAAAAATGGCTTTAGGAATTACATTACTAGTGATGATTGGTACTAATATTTGTAATTCGTTTAAAAAAGAGACATTATCTGATTTGGTTCTGTCTAATGTTGAAGCGTTGGCAAATAGTCGTGAGAATGGCGATAAGACTTGGACAGCTCCTAGGACAATTGCATGTGATTATCAGCAAGGTCCGTGGCATACTGCCAGCATAGAAAGAATATGCGAATTTTGTGTAACTCCTAATTCTTGTACACCCAGAGCTTGTGGAATGTAATTAAAAAATGAATAAGTGTATTATTATAATAATGGTAGTTTGTCTTACTGTGTCGTGTACTCATAATAAAACGTCTTTAAGTATCGGCCCCGGAGTTGTCTCTCTGTCTAGTCCACAGGACGTTATCGTTGAAATGACAGGAGAAACTTATGATAAGCTGGAAACTATATTGCAACAGGTATCTTACGTTAAACTATCGGCGATTCCTTTGTTAAGCCGTATTAAAAAGATCCAGATTGCGGATGAACGAATTTATTTATGGGATCTTGTAGTAGGCATTGTATGTTATGATATGTCCGGTGAATTGTTATTTCAATTGAATGCTAGAGGGCAGGGTCCCGGAGAATATACGGATATAAATGCTTTTGCAGTAAATGCTAGTTTGCATCAACTGGTGATTTATGATAATATGAAACAGTCGTTGATGTTTTATTCGACCGAGGATGGTAGGTTTGTCAAAAGTGAGAAGTTTAATAAACCTACACCGGCTGAAATAGCCTATTGGGGAGGATACTTCTTTTATCATAACCGTTTACATCGAAACTATCAAGATGATATTTCTTTGCATTATTACCTGTTAGCGTCAAAGGATGGCATTACCATAGGGAAACGATACTTTAAACATGAAAATAATAAAGAAGACTATCCATTTTCGCCTTCAGGACACAATTTGTATGATAATAATTCGAAGTTGTATTATTGTAGGGATTTTGATAATATTGTTTATCAGATTCATGAAGATAGTGTTGTTCCGCGTTTTCGGATTAATTTGCCGAACCCCTTGCCAGCATCGATGATAGAAGAGAGACCTAATGAAATGAGTTTGTTGCGTTCAGGATACTCCTTAGGTATAACTGATATATATGAGTATGGCGGATTATTGTTTTTTCGTTTTGTGAAGGATGGATATATTTGGTCTTGTTTATATAATGTAGAAGAGAGTAAACAAGTATACTGTGCCAAAAGGATTAAATTTCTGGATTCATCTTTAATTGATACGATTGACGGTATTTATAAGGATTGCTTTTACAGCATATTGACACCAGAGTATCTCGATTATGCTTTTTCTGAAAATCCTCTTGAGGATTATCCGGATTTATTTAAAACGTATGATGTAGAGGGAGATAATCCGGTTATTGCTTTTTATCGGGCAGTAGTCAGATAATTGAAGAACATGAAAGTCAAATTAAAGTTGATAAAAATTGAAAGGAAAGGTATGGCGGGTTTGATAGCACTCTTAGGAGTTGCGTTAATCCTGTGTGTAGTAGCTTTTCCTACTCCGAACGACATATCTGTTGGTGAAATGGCCTATCAAAAACTATGGTTGGGACGCATGACTGTTGTTTTTGCTGTGTGTTGTTTGCCTTTTCTTTGCTTGAATAAGAAACAATATCTGTCTTTTCCGTCAATAGTGACGTGGGTATTGATTATATTGGGAGGGATTGAAGCTATATGGGGCTTGAGGCAAATATATGGTTTCGCTGTTTCTAATCATTCCTTATATGCACTTACAGGGTTTTTCTATAATCCGGGACCTTACTCGGGATATTTGGCAATGATATTTCCGCTTTGCCTGCATGAATGGCTAAATTTGAAAGAAAAGACGGAACGTACATGGATAGAACAGGGAAAGTATTACATGGCATTAGGAGTGATGCTGTTGATTCTTTGTGTGCTACCTGCCGGAATGAGTCGTTCGGCTTGGATTGCCGCCGCCGTATCGGGCGCATGGGTGTATGGAATGCACATTTCATGGGGAAGTAAACTAAAGGAGATTAGAAAGATATATAAGAGAAAAGTTGTGTTGGCCTGTATTGCAGGAAGCATTATATTCATAGTGATTGGTTACTCACTTTTTCAGTTAAAAGCAACTTCCGCCAATGGGCGCCTGTTCATGTGGAAAATTAGTACTCTTGCTATTGCTGAAAGTCCTCTTATAGGACATGGAACTGGGAATTTTGTTTCAGCTTATGGCAGGGCACAGGAGAGTTATTTTGCAAACGAAGAGTATTCGGAAACGGAAGAATTGGTGGCGGGTAGTCCGGAATGTGCTTTTAATGAATATCTTCAAGTAGCAACAGAATATGGGATTCCTTTTTTATTTGTCGTTTTATTAATAATTGCGTTTTGTCTTTGGAAGGGGAGTAGGGAAGGACGAATAGGTCTTTGTGGAGGTATAATTGCAGTGTTGGTATTTGCTTTTTCTTCTTATCCGATGCAGATTCCCGGATTTGCAGTGACCTTCTATTTTCTGCTGGCTGCTTGTGTTATTGGACGCTCGAAGATAATGCTATTATTTTTTATTTCGATAATAATTCTATTAGGGGCATATTATTGGAAAAACAATCAATATGATGCATGTAAGAACTGGTATCGTAGTAAAATGCTCTATAATATCGGAGCATATCAATCAGCTAAAGAAGAATATGAGACGTTGTATCCCGAATTGAAGAATCGGGGAGCCTTTCTTTTTGAATACGGGTATTGTTTGCATAAATTGAAACAATATGATAGCTCTACAAAAGTGTTGAAAGAAGCCATGGAGTATAGTAATGACCCAATGATTCTGAATATTATAGGTAAGAACTATCAGGCAGTAGGAAAGTATGAGAAAGCGGAAGAGAGTCTGATTCGGTCTACGCATCGACTTCCGGGACGAATTTATCCGTATTATCTTCTGGCAAAGCTGTATGCGGAGCCGGAAAACCAACAACCTGAGAAATTAAAGCGTATGGTTGAGGTTGTACTGACAAAAGAACCAAAGGTTCAATCGACAGCGGTAAAAGAGATGAGAGCGGAAGTAAAGAAATTATTGAAACAAATAAACTGATAAATATGATGAAATATGAATGAGCACAGTTAACAATGGTTATATCTTATTCTTATACGAAGATTTATTATTGATAATCAGGATATCGTATTTTAGTTATGTTATTTTTGTAGTTGTATAAAACGTAAAAATAGAACACAATGAGAACAGTAGAAAATAGTTTGTTGCTTTTCCTATCTTGTATGCTATTGATATCCTGTACTGGTAAGAGATCAGATGGAACAATAGTAAATAATGAAGTTGCACTGCAAACGGAAGAAATACATTTTCCTCAACAAGATGTGCTGCAGCTAAAGTCTTATTATTTGTCTTCTCCTGTTCATGGAGATTCTGTGAATATCCTTATCGGATATAATTATAGATTACATTCATTAGATTACCTGGATTTGGAATCAAAACAGGTAACTCAAGTAACGTTGCCCGCCAAAGGTCCTCATGCTATATCTCGTTTGTCAGGCATATATGTACATTCATTAGATTCAGTGTGGGTATCTGATGATTCTGAACATGTTTTTCTCGTTGACAGCAGAGGAACTGTAAAAAATATAGTGGATTTGAGAGAGTATCTGGATGATAAGGAGCAATTATTGATAAATACTAATTATGCCATCCATACTTCCCGTTTATATTATAATAAGAACCGTCAATCTTTGATGTTTTTAACACAAAACTTGTCTTCTAAGGTCTTTGCGGTCAAGGAAGTCTTTATTAATAAAGAGAAAGATGTTGCTATCTATTATTTGTCGCCATCAAATATTATTCCTGATATGAGCGCAGGGTATTCTTATATGTCTTTTCCTAATGTCAATTATGTAGGTGAAAATATTATCTATAATTATCCGGCTGAATCTTCCATTTATACTTTGAATATAGTTACTAATGAACGAAACTCTGTTATGGCAGAAAGTAACTATACTTCTAATATTGTGGCAGAATGTACTTCCGGAAAAGATTATGCTGCATTGGAAAGGCATAGGTTGGAGAATCCTTATTTTTATGATGTAATGTATATTCCTCAATATAAAATGTATGCCCGTTTGCATATTGATAAAGTAGAGTTTGATGCTGATATGGGGATTGAGAAATTGATCAATGATCGTGATTTATATTTAATGTTGTTTGATGATGAGATGAAAAAAGTATATGAAGTAAAGTTGGCAAAACATAGATATAATTATTTTACAGGTTGGTGTGTCTCTTATAGTGGTATTGTTCTTTTTGTAGATAATATGCTGGATACAGAAAATAATACGGATGATTTGACTATAGACTTTGTTTATCCTAAATAGATGATGTGTAATTGATAGCAATAAAGATATTATTATGAGAAAATATGATTGTATATGGTTGATGCTATGTTTGGTTTGGACTGGAACGTCCTCTTGCTCTGACAAAAAAAATAGTGCCGACAAACAGGAACAAGGTGTTTCCACTGTTCTTCCTGATGCTAAGAATGAAGTCACTACTCAAATACTAAAGAGACGTGATTTTCATCACGAATTGGTCAGTAACGGTAAAGTAAGTGCTCTCGGACAGGCTGATCTTCGTTTTGAGACAAGTGAAGTTATTGCTCGTATTTATGTGAAGAATGGTGACCGCGTACATAAAGGACAGAACTTAGCTGAACTTGATAAATTTCGCTTGGAGCAAAAGCTTTCCCAAGCGGAAGATGCTTTGTTGAAAGCCGAGTTGGAACTGAAAGATGTATTGATCGGACAGGGATATACCTCCGAAGATTTTAGCAAAGTTCCTGTGGAAACAATGAAACTTGCGAAAGTGAAGAGCGGATATGAGCAGTCGAGATCTCAATATGAATTGGTGAAAAGGGAAACAGAACATGCTACATTGGTTGCTCCTTTCGATGGGATAGTGGCTAATCTGTTTTCTAAACCATATAATTTAGCTAATACTTCCGAGGTGTTTTGTACGGTTATTGATACCCGTGGGATGGAAGCTGATTTTACAGTGTTGGAGAATGAGTTGGCTTTTATTAAAACAGGTGATAAGGTGATGATTACTCCTTATGCCGGAGGAGATTCGTTTGAAGGCAGCGTATCTGAAATCAATCCATTGGTAGATTCGAACGGAATGGTAAAGGTGAAGGCTGTAGTAAACGGACAAGGAAAACTGTTCAGTGGTATGAATGTAAGAGTAAGTGTCAGAAGAAGTTTAGGGCAACAATTGGTCATTCCTAAAACGGCTGTTGTGTTACGCTCCGGTAAGCAAGTGGTATTTACTTTACAAGAAGGTAAGGCTATGTGGAATTATGTACATACGGGATTGGAAAATGCAACGGAATATGTTGTTTCGGATAAATCACAGAAAGGGATTGAAGAGGGGTTACTGGAAGGAGATACGATTATTGTGACCGGAAATCTGAATCTGGCACATGAAGCGGCAGTAAAGGTCAGTGATTAACGGGTCAGTGATGAGTGATTAGTGGAGTTAATTGATAGATAGAAAAACATGATAAAATTTTTAATCCAGCGTCCTATTGCCGTATTGATGGCTTTTACTGCCTGTTTCATAATCGGGCTAGTGACATATAATACTTTGCCTATATCATTGCTTCCGGATATTGCCATTCCGGAGATAACAATACAGGTGTCTGCCGCCAATACCTCTGCCCGTGAACTGGAAAACACGATTGTGAAACCTTTACGGGGACAACTGATTCAGGTGTCTACATTGAAAGATATTCATAGTGAATCGAGAGACGGAGCAGGTATGATCCATCTGTCTTTTGATTTCGGTACTAATACGGATCTTGCCTTTATAGAGGTCAATGAAAAAATAGACGCTGCAATGAATTATCTTCCCAAGGATACTGAACGCCCGAAAGTTATTAAGGCAAGCGCAACGGATATCCCCGTGTTTTACCTGAATCTGACCTTAAAGAATGATAGTGCTTATAGTACGATAGGACAGCAGTCTTTCCTTGATTTGTGTGAATTTGCCGAATCGGTGATCAAGCGAAGGATAGAGCAGCTCGAAGAAGTGGCTATGGTAGACGTGACCGGATTGGTGGAGCGTCAGGTACAGATTGTACCCGATGAGGATAAGCTGGCTATGATGGGGTTTTCCATTGAAGATATTGAATCGGCTTTGGCTGCCAATAATGTGGAGCCGGGTAGTATGACAGTACGCGACGGATACTATGAATATAATATAAAATTCTCCACTCTGTTGCGTACCGCAGAAGATGTGAAAAATATATACCTGCGTAAGGGAGACCGCATTGTCCAACTAAAGGACTTCTGCAAAGTTACTATCGTGCCCGTAAAAGAAAAAGGCGTATCTGTGTCGAATGGGAAAAGGGCGGTGACGCTGGCTGTTATCAAGCAGGCGGACGAGAATATGGATAAGATGAAGCAGTCTCTGGTAAGGACGATGGAGCATTTTAGACAGGTGTATCCTGATATTGATTTTAGTATTAGCCGCAACCAGACAGAATTGTTGGATTACACGATCTCAAATCTGCAACAGAATCTAACTTTAGGTTTCCTTTTTATCTGTCTGGTAGCTGTCCTGTTTTTGGGAGATGTGAAATCTCCGTTGGTGATCGGACTTAGTATGGTAGTCTCTATCGTGATTAGTTTTGTTTTCTTCTATCTGTGTAATATGTCCCTGAATATCATTTCGCTTGCCGGATTAATTCTGGCATTGGGTATGATGATTGACAGTTCGATTATTGTGACAGAAAATATATCCCAATACCGGGAGCGGGGCTATTCATTGCGTCGTGCCTGTATAACAGGAACTAGTGAAGTGGTGACTCCTATGTTAAGTTCTTCCCTGACTACCATTGCCGTGTTTGCTCCATTGATTTTTATGAGTGGTATTGCCGGAGCTATCTTCTATGATCAGGCTTTTTCGGTTACAGTGGGATTGATGGTTTCGTATTTTACTGGTATTATGCTTCTTCCGGTGCTTTATCTGCTGGTCTATCGGACAGGTATTCATACCCGGAAATGGAAATGGCTTTCTTTTAAATTCAATAACCCGATAAAGGATCACACATTGGACCGTTTTTATGATGCCGGTGTAGATTGGGTGTTCCGTCACAAAACGTTTAGTGTATTGTTTTGTGTTGTCTCCATCCCGCTTTGTATATTTTTCTTTTTCTTTATCGACAAGCAGCGGATGCCTGATATAGAAGAGAATGAATTGATTGCCCGAATCGAGTGGAATGAGAATATTCATGTGGATGAAAACAGGCGGCGTGTGGATGAGCTTTTTAGGGATTTAAAAGAACAGGTATTGGAGCACACGGCATCTGTTGGCAGGCAGGATTTTCTTCTGAATCGTGAAAGGGAACTTTCTTCTTCCGAAGCAGAACTTTATTTCCGAACGGAAACATCAGAAACAATCATTCCTTTGCAGCAGGAGATATACCATAAACTGAAAGAACGTTATCCACTTTCCGTTATTTCTTTCTCTCCACCGGAGACTGTATTTGAGAAACTCTTTGTCACGGGAGAACCGGATATCATAGCTGAATTTTACACCCGTAATAAGGCAAAAGCACCGGAAGCGGAAACGATCCGGAATGTGGAGCTGGAGTTAGCCCGTAGGACGGGAATTGCTCCTACAGGCATTGCCTTTGAGAACCAACTGAACCTAAGTATCAATAAGGAGAAACTATTGCTTTACCGTGTTGCTTACAATGAACTTTATAGAGTCTTGAAAACAGCTTTCCGAGAAAATAGTGTGACTATGTTGCATTCTTACCAGCAATATCTTCCGATCAACGTTGCGGGCAGTGAGAAGACGGTGAATGAAATATTACAGGAAGCACTAATACAGACTGAACCGGACAATAGAGGAAACAGAGAGTACATTCCACTCCGGGAACTGGTGACGGTTACTCCTGCCGAGGACTTGAAGAGTATTACTGCCGGACGTAACGGGGAATATGTTCCTTTTGATTTTTATGGCGTACAGGACGGAAACAAACTGATAAAGGAGGTGAAACAAACGGCAGAAGATATGAAAGACTGGGATACTGGATTCTCCGGCAGTTTCTTTTCTAACAGTGAGATGTTGGATGAACTGGTGGTGATTTTATTTATTTCGCTGTTATTGATGTATTTTATTCTTGCCGCACAGTTTGAAAGCTTTTTGCAGCCTTTGCTTGTTTTGGCGGAGATACCGATTGACCTCGCATTTGCACTGCTTTTACTCTGGATTTGCGGACATACGCTGAATTTGATGTCTGCTATCGGGTTGATCGTTACCTGCGGTATTGTAATCAATGACTCTATTCTGAAGCTGGATGCTATCAATGAATTGCGTAAAGCGGGTGTTCCGTTATTAGAAGCGATACATGAAGCTGGCCGCAGGCGTTTGCGACCGATTATCATGACTTCACTGACTACCATCTTCGCAATGGTGCCACTGCTTTTTTCTTCAGATATGGGTTCGGAGTTACAAAAACCGTTGTCTATAGCTATGATAGGAACAATGTCGATTGGTACGACGGTGAGCTTATTTATCATACCGTTACTTTACTGGTTTATTTACCGTAACAAGAAAATAAGTATTAAGTATTAGTCCAAAAATGAGAGTTATGAATAGATTAAAGAAAAGAATTCCTGTTTTCCTTTGTGTCCTCTGTGTCCTCTGTGGTGAATCCCAGCTTCGAGCGCAGAAACACCTGGTATTGGATTTGAACAGGACAATTTCTCTAGCTAACGACAGTTCGCTGGAATCATTCCGTACGCAGAATATGTATTTATCCGGTTATTGGGAGTATAGGACTTTTCGGGCAAATCGGTTGCCTAGCTTGACGCTGGATGTTACTCCGGCACAATATAACCGGGATATTACGAAACGATACGATTCGGGACAGGATTTGGATGTATACCGTACGCAACAGTCTTACTATGCTTATGGAGGATTGAGTGTAAAACAGAATTTTGATTTAACCGGAGGTACTTTTTATCTGGAATCGAATCTTGCCTATATGCGTAACTTCGGAAGTAACAGTGCTACGCAACTTACGAGTGTTCCTATACGAATCGGATATTCGCAAAGTCTGGTAGGATATAACTCCTTCAAATGGGAACGGAGGATAGAACCGTTGAAGTATGAGCGTGTGAAAAAGGAATTTCTCTATAATGTGGAAAAGGTGTCGGAAACGGCTACGAATTATTTTTTCTCTTTGGCTATGGCGCAGGCAGAATATAATCTTGCTAAAGAAAACTTGGCTTCTACGGACACATTGTATCGTATCGGGCAACAACGCCATCGAATTGCAGCTATCTCACAGGCTGATTTGTTGACATTGAAACTGGATCGTGTGAATGCGCAGAATACGTTGCAGAATAAAGCAAGTGACCTGAAACGGGCTATGTTTTCACTGGCTTCTTTTCTCAATCTGGATAAGAATACGCAAATCAAACTGGAACTTCCTTCCCGCCCGGAGATGGTGGATATTCTGGTAGATGAGGCTTTGAGGTGGGGCAGGAATAATAACCCGCAATTGTTGGAACTGAAACAGAATGTACTTGAAGCGGAACGGAATGTAGATAAGACGAAGAAAGAATCTCGCTTTAACGCAAGTGTGAATGCCAGTATCGGTTTTAATCAGGTAGCAGATAATTTTGGAGATGTGTATCATAAACCGATGCAGCAGGATTTGGTGGCAGTCAGTGTTTCTATTCCGTTATTGGACTGGGGTGTTCGTAAGGGTAAGTATAATATGGCAAGAAATAATCTGAATGTAGTGAAGATCTCGGCACGTCAGGATGAGATTAGCATCGAGGAGGAAGTGATTATGACGGTAAGTGATTTTAATATCCAGCAGCAATTGATAGCCAGTGCGGAAGAAGCGTTGGATCTGTCTATACTTGCTTATAATGAGACTAAACAGCGTTTTATCATCGGCAAAGCGGATATAAACAGCCTGACACTTTCACTCAACAGGCAGCAGCAGGCACAACGTAATTTTATCTCTGCCTTGCAGAACTACTGGCTGAATTATTATAAGATACGGAGACTTACGTTATTTGATTTTGCTGCGAAACTTTCACTTTCGGACAGGTTTGATTTTAATGGAGGAAAGTTGGTTAAATGACGAAAATGCAAAATATAGATTCTGAAATAGTAAAATCTCCTAAGGCTTCCGCTTTCACATTGATTGTGGCTTTTGTCTGTGTGGCATTGGTTGGGTTAGCACTCATTCCATTGCTGCCTGTCAAATTGAATCCATCGCGGACCTTACCCGGCTTCACGGTGAGATTCAGTATGCCCGGTACTTCAGCACGTGTGGTGGAAATGACGGCTACCAGTAAGTTAGAGGCAATGCTTGCCCGTGTGAAGGGTATTCGAGGGATTTCTTCCACTTCAGGAAACGGATGGGGAAGTGTCAGTGTGAATTTGGATAAACATGTGGATGCAGCGGTTGCCCGCTTTGAAGCTTCTACTATTATTCGTCAGACGTGGCCGGAATTACCGGATGGGGTGAGCTATCCGTATATTCAGATGCACAGTCCGGGGCAGAGTAATCAGGGGCCTTTTATGGCATTTACGATCAATGCACCCGCTACTCCTTTCTTAATTCAGCAGTATGCGGAAGAACATATAAAAACGCGTCTTGCACAGATTCCGGGAATTTATAAAATCAATCTTAGCGGAGCTACTCCGATGGAATGGCGATTGGAGTATGATTCGGAACAATTGCGTGCGCTTGGAATAAATACGGATGATATTCGTCAGGCTGTCCGGTTGCATTATCAAAAGGAATTTTTGGGTACTTATGATGTGGAACAGGGTGCTTCGGGCAGACAGTGGATACGTTTGGCATTGGTTCCCGAGCAGGAGGGCAGAGAGTTTAATGCGGAGCGGATAAAGGTAAAAATGAAAGATGGTAAAATCATAGGTCTGAATGAGCTGGTGAAGGTTTCCCGTATGGAGGAGCAGCCGCAAAATTATTATCGGATTAATGGGCTGAATTCAATTTATCTGTCGATTGTTGCAGAGGAAACAGCAAATCAATTGGCATTGAGTGAAAAGGTAAAAGCATTTATGGATGATAACCAGCTATTACTTCCGGCAGGATATGAGATTCACACCAGTTACGACGCAACGGAATTTATTCAGGAAGAACTGGGGAAAATTTATTTGCGTACGGGAATGACTGTAGCGATTTTGCTCCTGTTTGTATTGTTGATCACCTTTAGTCCTAAATATCTTTTTTTGATTGTAATCAGTCTGGCTGTTAATATGGCAATAGCTGTCATTCTTTATTATGCGTTCGGATTGGAAATGCAATTGTATTCTTTGGCGGGTATTACGGTTTCATTAAATTTGGTGATAGATAATACAATTGTAATGAGCGATCATTATTTGCGGCGTAGAGATCGGAAAGCGTTTATGTCCATTCTTGCAGCCACGTTGACCACGATGGGAGCTTTGGTTATCATCTTTTTTCTGGATGAGAAGATACGTCTTAATTTACAGGATTTTGCTGCGGTAGTGATTATAAATCTGGGAGTATCACTGCTGGTTGCTTTATTTTTTGTTCCTTCTCTAATTGATAAAATAGGATTGAAACGAAGAAAGAAACCTTCTCTTTCAATAGTTAAATGGAAAATTGGGGAGGTGCGTTGCTTTGTGTGGATACGTTCAAGAATACGTCGGCTTCCGGTTTATTTCAGTCGTTGTTACAGGTGGCTGATACAAATACTTTGCCGTTGGAGGGTGGCGGTATGTATTTTGTTATTGTTGGTATTCGGACTACCGGTATTTCGATTGCCGGAAAAGATGAAAGGTGATGATAGATGGGCGAGAACTTATAATCAAACGTTGGGGACCACCACTTATAAAGAAAAGGTGAAACCGATAGTAGATAAGGTGTTGGGAGGTACTTTAAGGTTATTTGTGCAAAAGGTATATGAAGGGAGTTACTTTTCACGTAATGAAGAAGTAGTGCTTCATGCCAATGCTAATTTGCCGAATGGAAGTACACTTGAGCAGATGAATACACTGATGAAGAGGATGGAAACTTATTTGAGCGAATTTAAAGAGATTAAGCAATTCCAGACATCTGTAGAAAGTGCTCGCAGGTCATCTATCCACATCTATTTTTCGAAAGAACACCAGAAAAGCGGTTTTCCCTATACGTTGAAAGCGAATATGATTAGCAAGGCGCTTCAACTGGGAGGTGGAAATTGGAGTATATATGGTTTACAAGATCAGGGGTTCAGTAATGATGTACGTGAGAATGCGGGTTCTTTCCGGGTGAAAATGTATGGATATAATTACGATGCACTGTATGATTGGGTTGAAAAATTAAAAGCAAAGTTATTGTCTCACCGCCGGATTCGGGAAGTGACGATCGGATCTGATTTCTCCTGGTGGAAAGATGATTATATGGAATTCTACTTTAATCTGAAAAAACAGCGGATGGCAGAGGAGGGGATTGGAGCCGGAAGGTTATTTTCTGCTATTCACCCGATATATGGGCGAAATATGGAAATAGGTTCGGTAATGGCGGAAGAGGGGACGGAAAAGATAAAACTTTCTTCGTGTCAGTCGGAAGATAGGGATGTGTGGGCAATGCAGTTTTATCCTTTTCAAATAGGAGAGAGGGAATATAAGCTTTCTGAATTGGCAACTGTGGAAAAAGGACAGATGCCACAGGAAGTGGCTAAGGAGAATCAACAGTATCGGCTGTGTTTGCAATATGAGTATATCGGTTCTTCGGAACAGGGAAATAAACTATTGAAAAAAGATCTGGAAGAGTTTAACGAGATTCTCCCGATGGGATATACTGCAAAATCGGAGGATAATAACTGGTCTTGGGGTAGAAAGGACAACAAGCAATATCGTTTGCTTTTGATTGTGATTGCTATTATTTTTTTTATTACGAGTATACTGTTCAATTCTTTGAAACAGCCATTGGCAATAATTTTTGTGATTCCGGTATCTTATATCGGCGTGTTTCTGACATTCTATTGGTTCAAATTGAATTTTGACCAGGGAGGATTTGCTTCTTTTGTTTTGCTTTGTGGTATTACGGTTAATGCGAGCATTTATATCTTGAATGAATATAATTCCGTTCGTAAACGCTTCCCGCGTCTTTCACCGCTTCGGGCTTATGTGAAAGCCTGGAATACTAAAGTGATTCCTATCTTTCTGACGGTGACTTCTACCATCTTGGGATTTGTCCCTTTTATGGTAGGCATGGAAAAAGAAGGCTTCTGGTTTCCATTGGCAGCAGGCACTATCGGAGGATTAATAATGTCTGTAATCGGAGTGTTTATTTTCCTGCCAGTGTTTACATTGAAAAAGAAGTGTTTGGTGAAACCTAAAGCTATGCTTTAGCAACTGTAAAGCGTAGCTTTATCCTATCTAAAGCTACGCTTTATAAATCTTACCAATTGTTCCCTGCATTACTGCTACCGATAAGCATCTCCACACGTTGTTTATACAAATTAGCTCCTTCAGCAATATTCTTTCCCGCATCTGCTGTTCCCATTCCGTAGACTACAATAGGGGTTTGCCATGACATTCCCGAATGAATGGCACTTACCTGATAAGGACGTAATAACTCGTCCATCGTGAAGCGGTTTCTGCCGCCACTGCGATACGCTTCGTATTCGGATCCCGTGGTCGTTACCACTGTCAACGATTTGCCGGCGACAGCCGGAGTCTTGGATAGAAAAGTAAAGACTTCATCTTGCCATTTCTTTAGTAATGACGGCGCAGACATCCAATAGAAAGGAAATTGATAGATGACAGCCGAGGCATCGGAAATGATTTTACTCCATTCATCTACATTGAAAGCGATTTCTTGCGACAGCTCGTAAAGATTGAAAACTGCTACTCCTTCCATGTCACTGACAGCATCAACTAATGCTTTGTTTGCTTGTGATTCCTTGATGTTAGGATGTGCCAGCAGAATCACTACTTTTCTTAAATCTTTATTCATTTTTAATCAGGTATTTAGGATGATATAATACTTACTATAATATATAAGGTGTAAAAATAAGAAAAAGTTCGCGAAAACCAATATCTTAATTAAAAATAAAACAATCCCTCTTTGCTTTTGAATTTGTATTTTTGTACCCACGTTCGTAAAGCGATTAGTCCAGATAATAATTTTATATATGATAGATTTTAACCAGTTCCCTTCTCCTTGCTACATCATGGAAGAAGAACTTTTAAGAAAGAATTTGAGTTTGATAAAAAGTGTAGCCGACAGGGCGGGAGTGGAAATTATTCTTGCTTTCAAGTCGTTCGCCATGTGGCGCTCTTTCCCTATATTCCGTGAATATATCAATCATTCAACGGCCAGTTCGGTATATGAAGCCCGCCTGGCGTTGGAAGAATTTGGTAGCAAGGCGCATACCTATTCTCCTGCTTATACGGAACAGGATTTCCCGGAAATCATGCGTTGCAGCAGTCATATCACATTCAACTCAATGCAGCAGTTTGAACGCTTCTATCCGATGGTGGTTGCAGAAGGAAGTGGCATTTCTTGTGGTATTCGCGTAAATCCTGAATATTCGGAAGTGGAAACCGAACTTTATAATCCATGTGCACCTGGCACACGTTTTGGGATAACGGCCGATTTGTTGCCTGATGTATTACCGCAAGGCATTGAAGGCTTTCATTGTCATTGTCACTGTGAATCTTCTTCTTATGAGTTGGAACGTACGTTGGAACATCTTGAAGCTAAATTTGCCCATTGGTTTCCACAGATTAAATGGTTGAATCTGGGTGGTGGACACCTGATGACTCGTAAGGACTATGATACCGAACATTTGATAAGGCTGTTGCAAGGATTAAAAGCACGCTATTCTCATTTACGCATTGTTCTGGAGCCCGGTTCGGCCTTTACCTGGCAGACGGGAGTGCTGGCTTCCGAAGTGGTGGATATTGTGGAAAGTCGTGGCATCAAGACGGCAATTTTGAATGTTAGTTTCACTTGCCACATGCCGGACTGCCTGGAAATGCCATATCAACCTGCCGTGCGTGGCGCAGAGATGGGAAATGAAGGAAAATATATTTATCGTCTCGGAGGAAATTCTTGTTTGAGCGGTGATTATATGGGACTGTGGAGCTTCGATCACGAGTTGCAAATCGGAGAGCGTATCGTGTTCGAAGATATGATTCATTATACGATGGTCAAGACAAATATGTTTAACGGAATTCATCATCCTGCCATTGCCATCTGGACAAAAGAGGGGAAAGCTGAAATATACAAGCAATTTTCTTATGAAGATTATCGTGACCGAATGAGTTGATAATCAAAATGATTGTTTTGCGGTAGGTGCAAAGTGAACAGATTTCTGTGAAAAAAGTAGGCAGAATGTTTGCAGGTTTACGGAAAATCCCTACCTTTGCAACCGCAAACGAAAAAATGCGGAAATAGCTCAGTTGGTAGAGCATAACCTTGCCAAGGTTAGGGTCGCGAGTTCGAGTCTCGTTTTCCGCTCATGTTTCTTTGAAATGTTGGAACAATAATCTTTGCCCAGGTGGCGGAATTGGTAGACGCGCACGTTTCAGGTGCGTGTGTCGAGAGGCATGCAGGTTCGAGTCCTGTTCTGGGCACCAATCTTTCAGATTTCTGAATGACGAAATTTAGTTTGCGGAAATAGCTCAGTTGGTAGAGCATAACCTTGCCAAGGTTAGGGTCGCGAGTTCGAGTCTCGTTTTCCGCTCCATATAAGATGAGGTTGTCAGTCGATAAGATTGGCAACCTTTTTTTGTATAATATTGGAAGTTTACCGGACGATTGTATCGATAGATTGAACGGAAAAGCGTAATTTTGCAAACGAAAAAATCAATGTACTCCCCCCAAAAACGAAGCGTCATTGATTCTACACCAGACCTTAACTTAATTTTAAACTTAATTTAGTTGATATGTTAAC
>NZ_GG774949.1:1942347-1945242 GCF_000162555.1 Bacteroides sp. 3_1_23 | reverse complement strand
AAAGGTTAAACTTTAAAATTATGGAGAGGTGGCGGAATTGGTAGACGCGCTACTTTGAGGTGGTAGTGACAGAAATGTTGTGGGAGTTCGAGTCTCCTCCTCTTCACAGTTTATGAAAGTGAAATGCGGAAATAGCTCAGTTGGTAGAGCATAACCTTGCCAAGGTTAGGGTCGCGAGTTCGAGTCTCGTTTTCCGCTCCATATAAGATGAGGTTGTCAGTCGATAAGATTGGCAACCTTTTTTGTATAATATTGGAAGTTTACCGGACGATTGTATCGATAGATTGAACGGAAAAGCGTAATTTTGCAAACGAAAAAATCAATGTACTCCCCCCAAAAAAGAGCGTCATTGATTCACACAGACCTTTAATTAATTTAACTATTTGTGATATGTTAACACAGATCATTAATGCACGCATCCTCACCCCGCAAGGCTGGTTGAAGGATGGGTCGGTTCTTATTCGTGACAATAAAATTCTGGAAGTAACTAATTGTGACCTTGCAATTATCGGAGCCAAACTGATTGATGCCAAAGGAATGTATATTGTTCCGGGAGGTGTAGAAATCCACGTTCACGGTGGCGGTGGAAGAGACTTTATGGAAGGCACCGAAGAGGCTTTCCGGACAGCAATCAAAGCTCATATGCAGCATGGCACTACCAGTATTTTTCCTACTCTTTCTTCTTCTACCATTCCAATGATCCGTGCAGCCGCGGAAACTACAGAGAAAATGATGGCGGAGCCTAATAGCCCTGTGCTCGGGCTTCATCTGGAAGGACATTATTTCAATATGGCGATGGCAGGTGGACAGATTCCCGAAAATATCAAAGATCCCGATCCCGAAGAATATATTCCGTTGCTGGAAGAAACTCATTGTATCAAACGTTGGGATGCCGCACCGGAACTTCCCGGAGCCATGCAATTTGGTAAATATATCACAGCGAAAGGGGTGTTGGCTTCGGTAGGACATACCCAGGCAGAATTTGAGGATATACAGACAGCCTATGAGGCGGGATATACGCATGCCACTCATTTTTATAATGCAATGCCGGGATTCCATAAACGGAAAGAGTACAAGTATGAAGGTACGGTAGAAAGTATTTATCTGATTGATGATATGACAGTGGAAGTGGTGGCAGACGGTATTCATGTGCCTCCAACAATCTTGCGCCTTGTTTACAAGATAAAAGGAGTGGAACGCACTTGTCTGATAACGGATGCATTGGCTTGTGCCGCCAGTGATAGTCAGGTTGCTTTTGATCCGCGTGTGATTATCGAGGATGGAGTCTGTAAGTTGGCAGACCATTCAGCACTGGCGGGAAGTATTGCAACGATGGATCGGCTGATTCGTACCATGGTGCAGAAGGCGGAAATACCTTTGGAGGATGCCGTGAGAATGGCCTCCGAAACTCCTGCCCGGATTATGGGAGTGCTCGACCGTAAAGGAACGCTGGAGCGTGGTAAGGATGCTGATATGATTGCTTTAGACAGAGACTTGAATGTGAGAGCTGTATGGGCGATGGGAGAACTGGTGGAAGGCACCAATAAACTGTTTTAAATCTAATAAATAACGAAAACTATGTTGACTCAAATAATAAATGGAAGAATATTGACCCCGCAAGGCTGGTTGAAAGATGGTTCCGTATTGATTTGTGATGGAAAAATATTAGAGGTAACCAACAGTGATTTGGCGGTTATCGGTGCAACGGTTATTGATGCCAGAGGGATGACGATTGTGCCCGGATTTGTAAGTATGCATGCACATGGAGGTGGCGGACATGATTATACGGAAGCAACGGAAGAAGCATTCCGCACGGCAACTACTGCACATCTGAAACATGGTGCTACCGGGATATTTCCTACATTATCATCTACCTCGTTCGAAAGAATCTACCAGGCAGTTGATGTCTGTGAAAACCTGATGAAAGAGAAGGATTCTCCTGTTCTTGGCCTGCATATCGAAGGTCCTTACTTGAATCCGAAGATAGCGGGAACACAGTATGACGGTTTTCTGAAAACTCCGGATGAAAATGAATATATTCCTTTATTGGCGCGTACGTCTTGTATCAGACGTTGGGATATTAGTCCCGAACTGCCCGGTGCACATGATTTTGCAAAGTATACCCGTTCGAAAGGAATTATGACTGCTGTTACACATACCGAAGCCGAATATGATGAAATTAAAGCTGCATTTGCTGTAGGATTTTCTCACGCCGCTCATTTCTATAATGCGATGCCGGGTTTCCATAAACGCCGTGAATATAAATATGAGGGTACAGTGGAAAGTGTGTATCTGACGGATGGAATGACCGTGGAAGTGATTGCGGATGGTATTCACTTGCCTGCCACTATCCTGAAACTAGTTTATAAGTTGAAAGGCGTGGAGAATACCTGTCTTGTTACCGATGCTTTGGCGTATGCCGCTTATGAAGGGAATGAACCGATTGATCCTCGTTATATCATAGAGGATGGCGTATGCAAGATGGCGGATCATTCTGCGTTGGCTGGTAGTTTGGCTACGATGGATGTGTTGGTTCGCACCATGGTGAAGAAAGCCAATATTCCTTTGGAAGATGCTGTGCGTATGGCTTCTGAAACTCCTGCCCGTTTAATTGGAGTGAGTGACCGGAAAGGGGCGTTGGCAAAGGGAAAGGATGCCGATATTGTGATTCTTGATAAGGAGTTGAATGTACGATGTGTATGGTCGATGGGAAAGATTGTTCCGGGAACTGATATTCTGTTGCATAAAGAATAGTTGAAATAATCTCCAAAGAGGAGGGTCATAATGAATAATAAAACGCAGATTAACGCAAATTATCGCAGAAATAATTTTATAAGTCATTGATTAATATATCAATATAAATGAAATAATCTGCGATAATTTGCGTTAATCTGC
>NZ_GG774949.1:1853198-1942153 GCF_000162555.1 Bacteroides sp. 3_1_23 | reverse complement strand
TTGCGTTAATCTGCGTTTTGACACACTCCCTATTATAAAAGCCAATGTTCTGTATGATATCAAAAGTCCGGCAGTTTATCATCATCAGAAGTATCCCGGACTTTTAATGTATTTTTATTCTGAAAGTAAACTGGTTTCTATCAGTTCTTTCAATTGGTTTTTATTCATTGTACCTAATTTCGTTGTCGGTTTGCCGTTCAGCGGGCAAAGTAACAGGTTGGGAATGGTGCGGATTTTAAATGCACTTTCCAATTCCGGTTCCTGATCGACGTCTACTTTATAAATATCTAATTTCCCTTCGTATTCTTTAGCCAGTTGGTCTAATATAGGCGATAACGCTTTGCAATAGACGCACCACGGGGCATGAAAATCGACCAGGCAAGGTTTATTCCCTTTGAAGTTCCAGTTATCAGGATAAGATTGATAATCAGCTACCTTCTCTACAAAACTATCTTTGGTTAAATCTATTATTTTCATATATTCTATATTTAATGGTTCATTTCATTTTCTCTACTGCAAAGATAGGGGAGTTGGGATAAAAGAAGGATAGCCATTTTTCCTGTTGTGTTTACAATTCTTCCTTTATGGCTATTTTCTAATCAAATTCTAATCTGATATGAGAGGCTTATAATGGCTTTTTCCCGTCTCTCCGGCTATAGAATTGTAATTTTGCCGCAACAACTACAATAAGGTAATAAAGATAAATATAGTAATGAACAGAGTATTTCTAATTTCTTTTTTTCTTCTGCTGACAGGAGGAATATGCGCGCAACAGGCTACCACAGGAGTATTAACGCTGAAAGAGGCGGAACAACGTTTTCTGGAACGTAACTTATCGCTGATAGCCGAACGGTACAACATTGATATGGCACAGGCACAAGTGCTGCAAGCCAAATTATTTGAGAATCCGGTAATCTCGTTAGAACAGAATGTTTATAACCGCCTGAACGGAAAGTATTTTGATTTTGGTAAGGAGGGCGAAATGGTTGTGGGGATTGAACAGGTAATTCGTCTTGCCGGACAAAGGAATAAGCAGGTGAAACTGGAGAAAATCAACAAAGAAATAGCAGAATATCAGTTTGAAGAGGTGATGAGAACACTTCGTCAGGAGCTGAATGAGACGTTTGTACAAGTCTATTTTCTCTCGAAATCCATATCCATTTATGAGAAGGAAGTGAATTCTCTGCAAGAGTTACTTGCCGGAATGAAACTGCAACAGGAGAAAGGAAATATTTCATTGATGGAAATGTCCCGTCTGGAATCTATGTTGTTCTCTTTGAAGAAAGAGAAGAATGAACGGGAAAACGAGTTGTTAACCCTTAGAGGGGAACTTAATGTCTTGTTAAATCTTCCGGGAGACACGATGGTTGAGTTATCACTGGATGAAGAGGTGTTGAAGCAATTGGATTTGTCTCAACTATCGTTCGCCGACTTGAAAGCGATGGTGAATGAACGGCCGGATCTCAAGATTGCCCGGAGTACGGTCAGTGCTTCCCGTGCAAATCTGAAATTGCAGAAATCAATGGCATTTCCGGAATTTTCGGTGAATGGTAGTTATGACCGTGCCGGAAACTTTATCAATAACTATTTTGCAATAGGAGTGAGCTTGTCAGTGCCTATTTTCAACCGCAACCAGGGAAATGTGAAAGCTGCCCGTTTTAGTATCCAGCAGGCAGGAGCGGAACAGGAAAATGCGGCTAACCGTGCGGATATGGAGCTTTATACCGCTTATGCTTCGTTGGATAAAGCTGTTCAGCTTTATCAATCTACCAATATGGAACTGGAACGTAACTTCGAAAAACTGATAGCAGGAGTGAATGAGAACTTTAAGAAACGAAATATCAGCTTGTTGGAGTTTATCGATTACTATGACAGCTATAAAGAAACTTGTATTCAGTTACATGAAATAAAGAAAGATGTTTTCCTGGCGATGGAAAACCTGAATACAACTATCGGACAAACTATATTGAACTACTAATATTCATAAATTATCAAAGACTATGAACTGGAATAAATTCCTTCCTTGCATATTGCTTACTACCGTATTGGGAGCATGCTCCGGTAAAGGAGAACAAACGAATGTTGAACCGGCTGCTTTATGCCTGACAGATAGCTTATTGAGGATTGTATCTGTCGATACGGTTCACGTTCAAGAGGTGATTGACGAACTGACATTAAACGGGCGGGTCACTTTTAATGAGAATCAGGTGGCACATGTATATCCGATGTTTGGAGGTACGGTAACGGAACTGAAGGCTGAAATAGGAGACTTTGTTCGTAAGGGAGATGTGTTGGCAGTCATCCGCAGTGGAGAAGTGGCAGATTATGAAAAGCAATTGAAGGAGGCGGAACAACAATTATTGCTGGCACGCAGAAATATGGATGCTACGCAGGATCTGTATGCTTCCGGGATGGCTTCGGATAAAGATGTACTTCAGGCGAAGCAGGAGTTGATAAGTGCCGAAGCCGAAGAAAGAAGAATAAAGGATGTTTTCTCTATTTATAATTTCTCCGGAAATGCTTATTATCAGCTGAAATCTCCCGTTTCGGGGTTTATTGTGGAGAAACAAATCAGCAGGGATATGCAGTTGCGTCCGGATCAGAGTGAAGAACTGTTCACGATTTCGGGGTTGTCAGACGTATGGGTGATGGCGGATGTGTATGAAAGCGATATCAGTAAGGTTTCCGAAGGTGCCTCCGTACGCATTTCTACGTTGGCTTATCCGGATAAGATGTTTGCCGGTACGATTGATAAGGTGTATCATTTGTTGAATAGTGAAAGTAAAACGATGAATGTCCGTATCAAATTGAAGAATGAAGAATATTTATTGAAACCGGGGATGTTTACGAATGTAAGTGTGAAATGTAAAGCGGATGGAACTTCCATGCCTCGTATCGATGCTCATGCACTGGTATTTGAAGGAGGAAAGAATTATGTGGTCGTGGTGGAGCCGGATCAACGTTTGCAGGTGAAAGAGGTGGATGTGTACAAGCAGTTGAGCAAGGAGTGCTATATCCGTTCGGGACTTTCCGAGGGAGACAGAGTGCTGAATAATAATGTATTGTTGGTATATAATGCGTTGAATGCAGATTAAAAACAGAAAATAGTATGCACAAATTCATAGATAATATAGTGGCTTTCTCGCTGAAAAATAAATTCTTTATTTTCTTCTGTACAGCGATTGCCGTTATAGCCGGAGCTGTTTCCTTTAAACATACTCCGATAGATGCTTTCCCGGATGTGACAAATACGAAAGTGACGATTATCACGCAATGGTCGGGGCGTAGTGCCGAAGAGGTAGAGAAGTTTATCACCATTCCTGTTGAGATTGCGATGAATCCCGTTCAGAAGAAAACGGATATTCGTTCCACCACTCTTTTCGGGCTTTCTGTCATCAATGTAATGTTTGAAGATCGTGTCGATGATTTCACAGCACGTCAACAGGTATATAATTTATTGAATGATGCCGACCTTCCGGACGGGGTAACTCCGGAAGTACAACCTCTGTATGGACCGACGGGAGAAATATTCCGTTATACGCTTCGTAGTGACAAGCGCAGTGTGCGGGAACTGAAAACGATTCAGGATTGGGTGATTGAACGTAATCTCCGTTCAGTATCCGGCGTAGCGGATATTGTGAGCTTCGGCGGAGAGGTGAAGACGTTTGAGGTAAGTGTGAATCCTCACCAGTTGATTAATTATGGCATTACCTCTTTGGAACTGTATGATGCGATAGCTAAAAGTAATATCAATGTAGGAGGAGATGTTATCACTAAAAGTTCGCAAGCTTATGTGGTTCGTGGAATCGGTTTGATTAACGATCTGGATGAATTGAGAAATATCGTAGTGAAAAACATCAATGGCACTCCGATTCTGGTGAAGAATCTTGCCGATGTACACGAATCCTGTCTGCCTCGTCTGGGACAAGTGGGCCGAATGGATGAAAATGATGTTGTACAGGGGATTGTAGTCATGCGGAAAGGAGAGAATCCGGGTGAGGTGATTGCCAACCTGAAAGATAAAATAGAAGACTTGAATCAGAATGTGCTTCCGAAAGATGTGAAGATAGTGGCATTCTATGACCGGGAGGACTTGGTGAATCTGGCGGTAAAGACTGTGACGCATAACCTGATTGAAGGAATATTATTGGTTACGTTTATTGTATTGATCTTTATGGCAGATTGGCGGACTACCGTGATTGTTGCTGTCGTTATCCCATTAGCCCTTTTGTTCGCATTTATCTGTTTACGGGTGATGGGAATGTCCGCCAATCTGCTTTCTATGGGAGCCATAGACTTCGGTATTATTATTGACGGGGCTGTGGTGATGGTGGAAGGAGTGTTTGTGGCTTTGGACAAGAAAGCGAGGGAAGTGGGGATGCCGGCTTTTAATGTGATGTCTAAAATGGGCTTGATCCGTCACACGGCAAAAGACAAGGCAAAAGCGGTTTTCTTCTCCAAATTGATTATCATCACTGCATTGATTCCTATCTTCTCTTTCCAGAAGGTAGAAGGAAAGATGTTCTCTCCTTTGGCATACACGTTGGGCTTTGCACTGTTGGGAGCTTTGATCTTTACATTGACATTGGTTCCGGTGATGTCTTCCATGTTACTGAAAAAGAATGTTCGTGAGAAAAATAACCGTTTTGTCCATTTTATCAATGTGAAGTGTTCGGCTCTTTTTGATTTATTCTATGCGCACAGGAAGCTGACTATCGGAATGGCAACCGTAATAGCAGGTGTCGGATTATGGCTTTTCTCTTTCCTGGGTACGGAGTTCCTTCCGCAGTTGAATGAGGGATCTATCTATATTCGTGCTACCTTGCCACAGAGCATTTCGTTGGATGAATCGGTGACTCTTGCCAATAAAATGAGAAAGAAACTATTAACGTTTCCGGAAGTGCGGCAAGTGCTGTCGCAAACCGGACGACCGAATGACGGTACAGATGCTACCGGATTCTATAATATCGAGTTCCACGTTGATATTTATCCCGAAAAGGAATGGGAGAGTAAGTTGACAAAACTGGAACTGATTGATAAGATGCAGGATGATTTATCCATTTATCCCGGTATTGACTTCAATTTCTCACAACCGATTACCGATAATGTGGAGGAAGCAGCTTCCGGTGTGAAAGGATCTATTGCGGTGAAAGTGTTTGGTAAAGATTTGTATGAGTCGGAGAAATATGCGGTTCAGATAGAGAAAATCCTGGGTACGGTTCAAGGGATTGAAGACTTGGGTGTGATTCGGAACATCGGTCAGCCGGAGCTTCGTATAGAGTTGAATGAACGCCAATTGGCGCGTTATGGCGTTGCTAAGGAAGATGTGCAATCAATTATCGAAATGGCTATTGGCGGAAAATCGGCTTCACTGTTGTATGAGGATGAGCGGAAGTTTAATATCATGGTAAGATACAGCGAACAATTCCGTCAGAATGAAGAGGAGATAGGTAAGATATTGGTTCCGGCGATGGATGGAACGATGGTACCTATCAAAGAATTGGCAGATATAACGACGATTACGGGACCGTTATTGATATTCCGTGATAATCACGCTCGTTTCTGTGCGGTGAAATTCTCGGTGAGAGGTCGTGATATGGGTACGGCAGTTGCCGAGGCGCAGAAAAAGGTGAATGCTTCCGTACATCTGCCGGCAGGCTATTCGCTGAAATGGACGGGCGATTTTGAGAACCAGCAACGTGCCACAAAACGTCTGGCACAGGTTGTCCCTATCAGTATTGCTATCATTTTTATCATCCTGTTTATTCTATTCTCTAATGCGCGGGATGCGGGACTGGTATTGCTGAATGTACCGTTCGCTGCCGTGGGTGGTATTGTGGCTCTTCTGATAACGCAGTTCAACTTCTCCATTTCTGCCGGTATCGGTTTTATTGCCTTGTTTGGTATTTGTATTCAGAACGGGGTGATTATGATTTCCGATATAAAGGCGAATCTAAAACTCGGCTCGCCCTTGGAGAAAGCCACTAAGGAAGGAGTGCGCTCGCGTATCCGCCCTGTGATTATGACAGCGGCAATGGCAGCTATCGGTTTGATGCCCGCTGCCATGAGTCATGGAATTGGTTCGGAATCACAACGTCCGTTGGCGATTGTCATTATCGGCGGATTGATAGGAGCGACTTTCTTTGCCTTGTTTGTCTTTCCTCTTATCGTAGAAATGGTATATGAACGAATGTTATATGATAAAAACGGAAAGTTATTGCAAAGACGTATTTAGTTCATTTCTATTCTGTGGAAAAAACGTTCATAGATTAAATTTGTAGTTTTCAGTAGGTAGAGAGAGAAAGGGATAAAAGAAGGGTGATTAAAAAATCACCCGTACTTTTGTTCCTTTTTCTATTTCTGAAGATATATCCAGCTTTGCATGATAAGCAGAGATGATTTTCAGGGTCAGGCTAAGTCCGATGCCTTGTCCGGCATAGTCCCGGGTATTACTGCCCCGATAGAAAGACTGGAATATGTGTTCTATTTCTTCTTGCGGAATACCGATTCCCCGGTCTTCTATATCAAGAATGACTTGTTGTTGCTCCCGGTAGAGAGTCACATTTACTTCTTTATCAGAGTATTTGCAGGCGTTATCTATTATATTTTTTAATGCTATCTTCAACAGATACGGATTGGCTTTTACAGTCATCTGCCGGTCTGTCTCTTCCAAATGAAGATGGATTCTTTCATCGGAAGCTGTCAACTCTTTTAATATATCAGCCAGAATAATCTCTTCAATATTGTTTTTCAGGAGTTCTTCTTCTTGTCGTGAAAGAAAAAGAAGATGCCGGATCAGGCTGGATAACCGTTTGCTTTCCGAAGAAATTCGTTGGAGGGATTCAATGTATTCTCCCGTGCTTCTTTCTTTCAGCAGACTGATTTCACATTCTCCCTGAATGGCAGTAATCGGATTGTTCAACTCATGTGAAGCATGACTGACAAAGGATTTTTCTGCCTTGAATGCACTGTCCAAACGGTCGAGCATACTATTTAATGTCTTTATCATGTCCTCCAGTTCGTCATTATTGCCAGTAGTCTTTAATCGGCGGTTCAGACTGTTGGCACGTATTCTTTTCAATTCCTTTAGTATGTGTTGCAGGGGAACCAGAATACGGCCGGAATATATTTTTCCGATAAAAAAGATCAGGACGGAACTGGCTAAGATGAGAAATATGGAAAGCAACAATAAGTGTTCCTTGATTTCTGTTCCGTAGGCATTCCGGGACATGACGAGTACGATAAAGTTTCCTTCATTATCCGGATAATAAAGGGCGGCTCCCAGTTGATCCTTATATTTGAAGGAGAAAGGGATGCTGTCCTGTCCTGCCAGCAGAAGAGCCTGCTGGTGTTGCGTGAGGTATTTATTCAGTGTATCACGTACTTCGGAAAGACTGTCCATATTTAAAAGAATCTCATGGGCTTCAGGCAGGAGTTCGTCATATTTGCGCTGGATAATCTGGTAGCTCTGTTCGTCTACTTCATCTTTTTCCCAATGCTTCTGTGCGGTCAGGTAGGCTTTTTCACGCAGGTAAGAAGCATAGAGCTTATTGATGTACTGCGTACTGAAAATATAGAATACAGCAATGATGATGACAGTAGTCAACACACTGATTAACGTATAGAAAAGAGCTATTTTGGAACCTATTTTCATAGCCGGGATTAGTGTTGGTGAGTTTAAGTATTCATGATATATCCTAGTCCTACGACTGTATGAATCAGCTTTTTATCAAAGTCACGGTCAATCTTTACCCGGAGATAGTTTACGTAAACATCTACGATATTGGTATTGGTATCAAAATTCTTGTCCCATACATCTTTGAGCAGGGTAATACGTGAGAGGGCAACCCCTTGATGAGTCATGAAATATTCGAGCAGGCGGTATTCTTTAACGGTAAGGTCGATGTCTATGTCCCCCCTTTTGGCTTTTCGAGTATTGCAGTCCAATACCAGGTTATCGCATGTCAATAGATTGGAAGGGACTTCTTTGTTGCGTCTCAACAGGGCTTTGATGCGTGCTTCCAGTTCTTGGAAACTAAAAGGTTTGACGAGATAATCATCTGCTCCCGCATCCAGTCCTTTGACGATGTCTTCGGTTGTTCCTAAAGCTGTCAGCATGATTACCGGGATTTGATACCCGAACATTTGGCGATAAAGTCGGCAAAGCTCCAAACCATTTATTTTAGGCATGATAATGTCCAGTATTAAAAGGTCGAAAGGTTTGTCCTGAAGGATTTTCCAACCCGTATCCCCGTCATGGCAGACGGTTACCGAATGCCCGAATTCTTTGAGTCCCCGTTCGATGAAAGAGGCGATGTTAATTTCATCTTCAACCAATAGTATCTTTGCCATAATTCAGATTGTTTATGTGCAAAGATACTTTTTTCCTGGCATCCGGAGAAAGAAATCCGCCCTACATTTAAGTGTTTCTTCTTTTTGAGTTGTACTATATACAAACAATAGATATGCTATGAAAATAAATTATGTCATTGGAGCTTTTCTGTGTGTGCTGGGATGTTACGGGTGTAGCAGTCCGAAAACGGAAGTGAAATCGCCGGACGGTCATATCAAAATGGCTTTAACAGTAGATGACAACGGTAAACCGTTGTATAACATTTTAGTAGGTGACTCATTGTTGATTGAAAATTCGACATTGGGATTTACAGAGAAAAACGGTATCGACCTGGGCGGAGGATTTCAGATAAAAAACACGACTTTCGACAGTAAAGATGAAACATGGACGCAACCATGGGGTGAAAATAAAACCAACAGGAATCATTATAATGAGATGGCGGTAAATCTGGTCAATAAAGATCAGGTGGAGTTAACTCTCCGTTTCCGTGTGTTTGATGATGGGGTAGGGTTCCGTTATGAATATAATGTGCCCGCAGCGGATTCCCTATTGATTACGGATGAACTGACAACTTTCCGTTTTCGTCAGGACGGTACATCATGGTCTATTCCTGCCAGTGCCGAAACTTATGAATTGCTTTATGCGCAACGTCCCATTTCCGAGGTGGAGACAGCCAATACTCCTTTCACCTTTAAAACTGCCGATGGCGTCTACGGAAGTATTCATGAAGCGGCATTGTACGATTTCTCGGAAATGACTTTGAAGCAGGCAGGAAACTATACGTTGAAAGCTGAACTTGCTCCATGGCCTGATGGTGTGAAAGTGCGTAAAGGTAATCATTTCACTACTTCCTGGCGTACTATTCAGATTGTTCCGGATGCCGTTAGTCTGATTAATTCGGCTATGATTTTAAATCTGAATGAACCAAGTAAAATAGAAACGACCGATTGGATTCGTCCGATGAAATATGTAGGTGTATGGTGGGGGATGCATCTCGGCGTAGAAACCTGGAAGATGGATGAACGTCATGGAGCCACTACTGTCAATGCCAAGAAATACATTGATTTTGCCGCTGCCAATCAGATTGAAGGCGTTTTGTTTGAAGGTTGGAATGAAGGCTGGGAAAGCTGGGGTGGTATGCAAAACTTTGACTTTACGAAACCGTATGCTGACTTTGACATTGATGAAGTGGTTCGTTATGCAAAGGAAAAAGGAGTTGAAGTTATCGGCCATCACGAGACCGGAGGGAATATTCCCAACTATGAGCGCCAGATGGATCATGCTATGCAATGGTACACAGACCACGGTATCCATGTCCTGAAGACAGGATATGCGGGAGCTTTCCCGAATGGTTATCTTCATCACAGCCAATATGGGGTCAACCACTATCAGAAAGTGGTGGAAACAGCTGCCCGTCACAAAATGACGCTGGATGCGCACGAACCTATTAAAGATACCGGTGTCCGTCGTACATGGCCTAATATGATGACACGTGAAGGAGTGAGAGGGATGGAATGGAATGCATGGAGCGAAGGAAATCCTCCGTCTCATCATGTCATGTTGCCGTTCACCCGTATGCTGTCCGGTCCGCTGGATTATACACCGGGTACGTTTGATATTTTGTTTCTGAACACCAAAGATTCTCCCCGTCGCCAGAAATGGAACGATCAGGATAAAGGAAACAGCCGTGTGAATACAACATTGGCGAAACAGCTTGCTAACTGGGTGATTTTGTATTCTCCCTTGCAGATGGCATCTGATATGATTGAAAATTATGAAGGCCATCCGGCTTTCCAGTTCTTCCGCGATTTCGATCCGGATTGTGACGAATCGAAAGCATTGGCAGGAGAACCGGGGGGATTCGTAGCCATCGTGCGTAAAGCAAAAGGCAACTATTTCTTGGGAGCAGCAACGAACGAGAAACCCCGTACACTGGAAATAAAACTGGATTTCCTGGAACTGGGCAAACAGTATAAAGCTGTCATCTATGCGGATGGAGAGAATGCGGATTGGAAATCAAATCCTACGGATTACCGGATAACGGAACAAACGGTTACTTCTGAAAATACGTTGAACATACGAATGGCTGCCGGAGACGGACAGGCTATTTCATTTATGGCACTTTAAAAAGATCGATTGATTATAAAGTTAGACTGTTAATAATGGAAATAGGATTCGTTTTTAGGTAGGAAGATAGAAAAACAGGTAGTATAAATAAAGTTAGTTAGAGGTTAGAAAAAACGGTGGACAGTGTTGAGGCTGTTCACCGTTTTTATTATTAAGCATGTTCTCATTATCAGTTTATATAATCCGTGCCTAATACTATGAGAATTATTGCATGGATACTCATTGTGTTATCCGGGATAATTATCCCTTTGCTTCCTGATACATAAAGCGCTTGATTGACTTTTTCGCAGTCTTTTCAAATTCTTCAAAATGGATTTTAATCTTGCTTATTTGAGAATAGTTAGGAAGCTGTTGATTCAATTCGATACGGTTTTGCTCCATTACTTTCTGAATATCCGTCTGCTGCAATCCATGAGCGAAAGCATCATCGAAATCCGGGTAGATCAGGGCTACCAGTTTTTCGTGCTGTAAGACGATCAGTGACTCCGAAACATACGGCATGTTGTTCAGCTTGCTTTCAATTTCTTCGGGATAGATATTCTGTCCGCTAGAGGTGAGAAGCAGGTTCTTACTACGTCCGCGGACTGTCACATAACCCTCTTCATCCAACGTACCGAGGTCACCGGTATGCAGCCAACCGTTAGCATCAATAATTTGTGCCGTAGCTTCCGGATTTTTATAATACCCCAGCATCATATTCATTCCTCTGCATACGATTTCTCCGGCATGCGTTTTCGGGTCCGGTGAGTCGATGCGGACTTCCATTCGGCTGGTTGCCTTTCCGCAGGAAGCAAGTTTCAGTGTTTCCCAACGGCTGGAACAAATAATCGGACCACATTCCGTCATACCGTAAGCGATGGTGTAGGGGAACCCTATCTTTTTAAGGAAAGCCTCTACTTCCGCATTGAAAGGAGCACCTCCGATAATAATCTCGTCAAAGTTTCCACCGAAGATTTCCATGGCAGCCTGTCGTGCCAGCGATTTGATTTTATCGTTCACAATAGGCACTTTCAGCAATAACTTGCCGATTTTGCTGTCTACTTTAGGAAGAATATCTTTCTTGATAATCTTTTCCACAATCAACGGTACACAAGAAATCACTTTGGGTTTAATTTCGGAGAAAGATTGGGAAATGATTTTCGGAGACGGCATACGCGTCAGGAAATAGATGTGTGCACCTGCAGAGAATCCGTAAAGGAAATCATATACCATACCGAACACGTGTCCCATAGGCAACATGGAAACGATATGATCTCCTGGTTTAACGGGAAGCATTTCGAAGCAATAAGCCACGTTTGACCAAAGACTGCGATAGGGGAGCATCACTCCTTTAGAGTAACCCGTGGTGCCGGAAGTATAGTTGATGATAGCTAGTTCTTCCGGACGATCTTTCCGGTAACAAATATGTTCCGGTCGAAAGTTCTTGGGATACTGTTGGCCGTAAATAGCGTTCCGGTGTTCAAAAGCGTAAGTGAGTTTTTCGTTCCGGGACACTAATGCCGAGAAATCAGCCAGCGAAGCGATGCCCTCTAACAAAGGCATGGCATCTTCATTCAGGTTCTCCCATGCCTGGTCGCCGACGAAAAGTAATTTGGCTTCGGAATGGTTGACGATATTATGAATATTATCTGCCTTGAATTCATGCAAAATGGGAACAATAACAGCTCCGTAAGTGATGGTCGCCAGGAAAGTAACTGCCCAGTGAGCACTGTTACGTCCGCAAACGGCTATTTTATCTCCCGGCTGGATGCCGGCACTTTCCAAGACGATGTGAAATTTAGCGATTTTACGCGCTACATCCTTATATTGGAGGGTAATTCCTTTATAGTCAGTTAAGGCATCTTTGTCCCAGTTTTTGATGATGCTTTGCTCAATATAATCAATGAACTGATGTTCTTGTTCCATTCGATTTTTGCACATTTAGTTTAAAACTGCGCAAAATTAATACTTCGTAGATGTAAACCGAATTTTAAATTCAAGTTTTACGGTTAATTAACGGAGGGGGAACGAACAATTTTATCAGCCGGATAAAGGTCATTCGTGTTTCTTCCTTAGAACTAGTTCATTGGCCTATATAAAACATTTCGTCTCCACGCATGAAGATGAAACGAATGTCTTGCCAAGGCAAGAGGTTCCATGCGTGGAGACGAATCAGTTATAGTGTACTGAATAACTCTTTTCAGATGTTATTCTGAATCAGTATCTTCTTCTTTGGATTTTTCGGAAATAAGTAATAGTTTATCTCCTTCGTGCAGTTTCAGTGTTCCGTTGGGAATCAGGAACTCATCTCCGCGCTTCACGATCATTACCAGCGTGCCTTTCGGAAGATTCATATCTTTCAATGTGTCTGCTTCTTCCAGCATACTTTTGGTGATAGTCATGTCACTAAGATCAGAGTCTATTTCTTCCGGAAGTTCCACTCCGAAGTCGTTACCGGTTTTTTCCAGCGGTTTGGAAAGATTCAAAATCCGGGCGACGAAAGAAATGGTTGTTCCCTGTACGACCAATGAGACAATGGTAATAAAGAATACAATGTTGAAAATGAGGTTCGAACCTTCTACGCCCGCCACTACCGGATAGGTAGCAAAGATGATAGGAACTGCACCGCGTAATCCTACCCAAGATACGAAAATACGTGATTTCATCGTGATTTTCCGGAATGGAAGCAGACAAAGGAACACGCTTAACGGGCGCCCGATAATAATCATGAAAACACCAATCAACAATGCCACGGCAGCTACTTCGAGCATTTCGTGCGGGTTGACAAGCAATCCCAGACAAAGGAACATGATGATTTGCGACAACCAGGTCAGTCCGTCCATAAAGGTGTAGATATCCTTACGGTGCATGATTTTATTGTTTCCCACCATGATACCGGCGATATATACGGCAAGGTATCCGTTACCTTTCAGTAAGTCGGTGATGGAGAAAGTGAAAAACACAAATGCCAGTAATAAGATGGGATACAAGGCTTGATTATCAATATTGAGCTTATTCAACATCCGGATAGCTAGCTTTCCAAGTACATATCCGGCAGCCGCGCCGACGATAAACTGGATGACGAAAGAGCCTACGATAGCTCCGACTCCCATACCTGACGATTGAATAAACTGTATCAGGACAATGGTAAGCATATAGGCCATCGGGTCATTACTTCCGCTCTCCAGTTCCAGCATGGGACGAAGGTTGTGTTTCAAGTTCATCTTCTGTGAACGGAGAATGGCGAACACCGAAGCCGAATCCGTAGACGACATGGTGGAGGCCAAAAGCAGGGAAGTAGTGATAGGTAAATAAATATTTGACCAGCTCATACCTGATATCCACCAGATAAAGAGTCCGGTGAAAAGAGCTGTAAGTAGTACTCCGACAGTGGAAAGCACGATACCGGGACCTAGAATAGGTTTGATTTCTCTGAATTTCGTATCCATACCTCCCGAGAAAAGGATAATACTAAGGGCCACCATACCGATAAATTGGGCGTCTTTCGCGTCGTGGAACTGCAGGCCGAGGCCGTCACTTCCAAACAACATTCCTACTACGAGGAACAATAATAAGGTAGGTACTCCAAAGCGGTATCCGGTTTTTCCAACAACGATGCTGACGAAAAGTAAGATAGAACCGATAAGTAGGGTGTTTTCTGCTGTAAATATCATAGGCAATATATTATAAAGTTATAAAATTGTCGTATTAATTCTCACCGTGCGAAGTTACACATTATTAACAACAAATAAAAACTCTTTTTGGATGTATTTTTGTGAAAAAAGGGAGTTAAATTGTCTAAAAAGACTAATTTTGCAAAGAATAATCTACATTATACTTATGGATTCAAATAATCTTACACCTTTGAGGAAAGGGGTGGTGGGGGTACAATTCTTGTTTGTAGCTTTCGGTGCTACGGTACTCGTACCGTTATTGGTAGGGCTTGACCCTTCTACAGCTCTGTTTACAGCAGGTATTGGTACGCTTATCTTTCATGCGGTTACGCGTGGAAAGGTTCCTGTCTTTCTGGGGAGTAGTTTCGCATTTATTGCGCCTATCATTAAAGCGACAGAACTTTATGGGTTGCCCGGCACCTTATCCGGCATGGTTGGAGTAGCATTAGTTTACTTTGTGATGAGTGCGCTTGTCAAATGGCAGGGAGTGAGGGTGATTGAGCGGCTGTTTCCTCCTGTTGTCATAGGACCTGTCATCATTCTGATAGGTTTGTCACTGGCGGGAACAGGAGTGAATATGGCAAAAGAGAACTGGGTACTGGCACTGCTTTCGTTGGTTACCGCAGTCGTTGTTTCAATGAAAGCCAAAGGGCTTTTGAAACTGATTCCTATCTTCTGTGGAATTGTAGTAGGGTATCTGGCTGCATGGCTTTTCTACGATTTGGATTTGTCCGGTGTCAGGGATGCTGCCTGGATTGGATTGCCGCAGTTTGTCTTTCCTAAATTCTCATGGGAACCTGTGTTGTTTATGATTCCGGTAGCCATTGCTCCGGTGATAGAACATATTGGTGATATTTATGTCGTTAATACGGTCACCGGAAAAGATTTCGTGAAAGATCCGGGGTTGCACCGCACCTTATTGGGTGATGGTCTGGCCTGTTTCTGTGCCGGATTGCTGGGTGGGCCTCCTGTGACTACCTATTCGGAAGTGACAGGAGCCATGTCACTGACAAAGATTACTAATCCGCAAGTGATCCGAATAGCTGCCATTTCCGCTATCTTATTCTCCGTTATCGGTAAAATCAGTGCATTATTAAGATCCATTCCAAGTGCGGTACTGGGCGGCATCATGTTATTGCTTTTCGGAACGATTGCTTGTGCGGGTATTGGTAATCTTGTGAATAATTGCATTGATTTGAGCCGTACCAGAAATATAATCATTGTATCTTTGACACTGACTGTCGGCATTGGTGGCGCTGCTTTTAATTGGGGCGATTTTTCATTGTCCGGCATTGGACTGGCAGCTTTGGTGGGAGTAGTTCTCAATTTAATATTACCCAGAGAGGATTGAAATTCTATTCAAAAAAACATCCACTATGCGGGAGTAAATGCAGGACTCCTGATTAAGCAGGAGTCCTCCTAATATAGAAAAAAAGATAGTGACGGTATATGATGGAAATAGTGACGGTATGGTTGTTGTATACCGTCACTATCCTTATCAAATACCGTCACTATTTTGTAGAAGAGAATCTGCTTGTAAAATACCCTTCTGTTTCCTTATCATTTATGATAGAAACTTCACAATATCTTCATCCACTGTACTGATACCTCCGATCCCGAATTGTTCGATCAATACGTTCCTGACATTCGGTGAAAGGAAAGCGGGAAGTGTAGGACCCAAATGAATGTGTTTCACTCCCAAAGCCAGTAATGCCAATAAAACAATGACCGCCTTTTGTTCGTACCAAGCGATGTTGTATACGATAGGCAACTGATTCACATCATCCAATCCGAAGATTTCTTTCAGTTTTAAAGCGATGACGGCCAATGAGTAACTGTCGTTACATTGTCCTGCATCCAACACTCTCGGAATGCCGTTGATATCACCTAAAGCCAGTTTATTATATCTGTACTTGGCACAACCGGCAGTAAGAATCACGGTGTCACCAGGTAATTTTTGAGCAAATTCCGTATAGTATTCACGGCTCTTCATACGTCCGTCGCATCCTGCCATTACAAAGAATTTACGGATAGCTCCGCTTTTCACGGCGTCCACCACTTTATCTGCCAGGGCTGTCACCTGTGCATGAGCGAATCCTCCGATAATCGTTCCGTTTTCAATGGCTACCGGTGGCTGACATTGTTTAGCATGAGCAATCAGTGCAGAAAAATCTTTCGGTTTTCCGTCTTTACGTTCGGGGATGTAATGTGCCCCGTCCAAGCCGCAGGCTCCTGTGATGTAAATACGATCCTTGTAGCTGGCATTTGCACGTGGCGGAACGATACAGTTACTTGTGAACAAGATAGGACCGTTGAAACTTTCAAATTCCTCTTTCTGCTTCCACCAGGCGTTTCCGTAGTTTCCTGCCAGATGCTTGTACTTCTTTAGTTGAGGATAATAATGTGCAGGCAACATTTCGCTGTGAGTATATACATCTACTCCTGTACCCTCTGTTTGTTCCAATAACTCTTCCAGGTCTTTCAAGTCATGTCCGCTGATTAATATACCCGGATTATTGCGTACACCGAGACTCACTTGTGAGATTTCCGGATTTCCGTAGCTGCTGGTATTCGCTTTATCCAGCTGTGCCATTGCCGATACTCCATACTTTCCTGTTTCCAAAGTCAGCTGAACCAGTTCTTCCACTGTAATATCATTGCGGGTCAGTTCAGACAAGGCATGTTGCATGAAAGCAAATATTTCCGGTGACTCGTAGCCCAGGTTATGCGCATGCTCTACGTAGGCAGCCATTCCTTTCAGGCCATAGTGTACAAGTTCTTTCAGTGAGCGGATATCCTCGTTGGGAGTGCGAAGCACACCGACAGTTTTTTGATTTCTCTTCAAACTCATCTTCGCTTCCATTCCAAAGACATTCGTCGGGAGCATTTTCGATCTTTACCTTGTTGGCAAGTTCATTTTTCAGTTTCAGTCCTTCTTTGATTTTTTCAGTGATAGCCACTTTATCAAAATTGGCGTTGGTGATGGTAATGAACAAAGCATCATAGATAAATTTGTCTGCTTGTTCGGAAGGATGTCCATCTTTACGCAGATGTTCGTTGTAGACAGCAATTCCACGTACTACGAAGAGTAGTAAATCTTGCAGGTTAGCCACTTCAGACGTTTTACCGCACACACCTTTCAAGGTACAGCCGGTACCCATTGCGGTTTCTTGACATTGATAACAGAACATACTCATAACTTTTACGTTTTTAATTAGTCCAATATTTTATTTATTGAACGCAAAAGTAGAGGAAAGGTTTCAGGTGATTCTGTAACCAATGTTACAACAATGAATATTTTTTATCTAAAACACTCATTATTCGATTCATAAATCTTTAAACTGCTCCTATTATTGAATAAGCCGTACCAGTTGTTCTTTCTGTAAAATAGTGATATGCTTGCGATCGGCTATCAATAATCCATCTTCCTGCATGTGCGCCAGTTCACGGGCGAGGGAAGGACGGGATACTCCGAAATAATCACTCAATTCCTGTTGTGAACGGTCGAGGGTGATATGCGTCTGTTGTTGCTGTTTGTATAATCGGAGCAAGTACGAAGCAAGTTTCTGACGAATCGTTTTAAACGACATAAAGAAAAGCTTATCCGATAAAGTCCGTGCATAATTGGCAGAAAGATTCATATAGTTTTCCAAAAACTGCTCGTTTTTACGGAATAACCTCAATACACTTGATTTAGGAAGTTCGATAACCTCTGTCGGTTCGTTGGCAGTCACTTCCACCGGATAGCGGTTCTCCTCACCGAACAGAAATAGAGGGGCAATCGCTCTTGGAGCAGCGATGTCTTCCACTTTGATAAGACGCCCCGAATAATCAATCATCTCTCCACGTACGCTTCCTTTGGTCAGGATGACGAGGCGATTGCACACAGCTCCCTGTTGAGCCAGGATTTCTCCTTTCTTATAAGAACGTGTATGGAAACTGATCTCTTCCAGATCGGCAAAAAGTCTTTCCGGAGTGATCCCTCGAAATAAGGGATTGTTGACGAGTACAGGTATCATATATCAATAGTTATTTGAATTTTAAAATAAACGTTGTTTCTTTCTCCCGCAGCAGAGTGAGACTCCCGCCCGAAAGACGCATGATCTGTCGTGAAATACTAAGTCCGATTCCGCTACCATTTTCTTTGGTGGTGAAGAAAGGAATAAAGATATGCTCTGCTATTTCCGACGGGATTTCAGGACCGTTGTTTTTGATCTCGATCCATATTTCTTCCATATCATTGCAATAAGCCCGAAGCTCGATTCTACCATCCGGCTGGCTGCCGATTGCCTGAATGGCATTCTTTAGAAGATTGATAACCACTTGGGCGATGAGGTTTTCATCCGCATACAGAATTAAGTCCGCAGGAGAAATCTCCGTGTGGAAACAAATGGTGTCACACGGATTCTGATGGCGGGCAAGTTCAATCATCCTTTCTATGAATGCTTTCACATAGAACAATGACGGTTCCGGTGCAGGTATGCGTGTAAACTGCCGGTAAGATTCTACAAAAGAGAGCAAGCCTTTTCCTGTGGTGCTGATGGTCTGCAACCCGTGACTGATCTCTTCATCTTTACCCTCGGACATGGAAAGAAGAGTGTCACAAAGAGAAGTGATAGGCGTGACCGAATTCATGATTTCGTGCGTCAGAACCCGTGTCAGGCGAATCCATGAATCTATTTCCTTTTCATCAAGTTCGGTATTGATATCATTCAGAGCCAGGATACGCAGATGTTCTTTGCGTACATTGATTTCCGATACACGTATGGATAGATTAACGGTTCCCCGTTCGTTGTGAAATATCACTTGCAGCTTGTCTCCGGGACGGCAGTTCTCTATTTTTTCCATGAGCGTAGTGTCTACTTTACTCAACTGATGGATATGCGTGAATATATTCAGCCCCAAAAGACGGAGTGCTTCCTTGTTCTTCTGATAAACAGCCCCATTGTCATTGAGTACCAGCAATCCTGTACTGACAAAATCCAGAATCAGCTCGTAATATTTCTCTTGCTGGGCGGTTTCCGCTTTTACATTATATAAGATGTGTCCCACCCGGTTGAGTGCCCGGTTGATCTTAAGGCTTTCGGGAGTACCGTTTTCTTCGGGAAAATGAAAAGTGTTATCATTATTTTCAAGCGCGTTAATCATGAAAAGCACCTGCTTGGTGTGAAGCTGGTACAGGCGGATTTGCCAGATGATGCTAAGTACCAGCAGACAAAGACTAACCCCCAACCAACCGTATGACTGATGAATACCGAACCAGACAGTCGATATACAGAAAAGTACAGTCAGTAAAACTCTGAACCAGTACCGAATCACCAGTTGTTGGATCTGTGAGCTCATAATCCGAATTTTTTCATCTTGTTATAGAGTGTCTGCCGGGTTATTCCCAGTTGAGCGGCCACTGCTGATAGATTTCCCGCACAGGCATCGAGCGCTTTCCGTATCATCTGCACTTCCATTTCTTCCAGGGTGGAGATACTCTGTTCCTGAATGGCTATCTGTGGTACGGATAATTGGAATAATTCAGCGGGAATCAGCGGACTGTCATTGATGATAACCGCCTTTTCGATGACGTGCTCCAATTCGCGGATATTCCCATACCAGGGATGCGCAGTCAATTTATCCTCTGCTTCGGGAGTGAACTTCATCAACGACTTGTCATATTGCTTACAGAAATGAGCCATAAATCGTTCGGCCAATGGGATAATATCCTCTTTCCGTTCGCGCAGGGGAGGAATTTCCACATGAATGGTATTGATGCGGTAGAGCAAGTCTTCCCGGAATTCGCCTTTTGCCACCATCTCCTGCAGGTTCCGGTTCGTGGCACATATCAGTCGGATATCAATAGGAATTGGTGCGTTACTTCCTACTTTCACAATGCTTCGCCGTTGGATGGCAGTTAGTAGCTTTGCTTGCAGATGGTAGGGCAAGTTTCCTATTTCGTCGAGAAACAGCGTACTCTTTTCGGCAGCCTCGAACTTACCTGTCCGGTCGGCGTGTGCATCAGTGAACGACCCTTTTACATGTCCGAAAAGCTCACTCTCGAATAAAGATTCGGTGATGGTTCCCATATCCACAGCAATCATTTCTTTATATTTGCGGTTGGAAAGCGCATGGATTTCCCGTGCCAGCATCTCTTTTCCCGTTCCGTTTTCACCCGTTATCAAGAGGTTGGCATCGGTGATGGCAACCTTTTCAATCAAAGCCCGTAGTTGTTGCATAACCTTGCTTTCTCCCCAGTACATAGTCGGGTGAACAGGGTTTTCTTTACTTGCCGTTTTCCTGTCATTGTGCGTAGAGGTTGCTGCGGTTTGCAGCGTTTCCACCAGTTTCTGGTTGTCCCAGGGTTTGACGATAAAGTCCGTTGCTCCCTCTTTAATACCCCGGATAGCCAGTTCAATATCGGCATAAGCCGTAAAAAGTACGACCGGAAGATCCGGACGTACTTTTTTTATTTCATGTAACCAGAATAATCCCTCATTGCCGGTATTGATGCCCGATGTGAAATTCATGTCCAGCAATACCACTTCCGGCATTTCCTCCCGTAGGACGCTCGTCAGGGTGACAGGCGAGGAGAGTGCAACGACCTTTGAGAAATAACTTTTTAAAAGGATTTGTATGGCAGTCAGCACCCCTTTATTGTCGTCTACAATGATGATTGTTCCAGGTTTACTCATTTTCGTTCAAGTTTGTAAAGCGCAAACTTACGAAAAAAGGATGTGATAATTCAAGAATCGTAATTCAAAATTGATTTTATCCCCCTTGTATCTCCAATCATAACCACTGGAACTTCAATCCGAATGATAAACTAAGGTAGTCACGTGGACGGAGATAACTATTGTTTACCGCACTAATCACATAAAGGTCACACGTACTTATTTCATAGAAAAAGGTTACAGACTTGGCCATAAATCTACGTTGCGGGTCAATGTCATAGGTCAGGCGTTGTCCCATAAAGACATGGAAACGCACTTTGCTTGAGAAACCATAATACCCTTTCGGATAACGTTCCGGTTCGTTCACCCAGAACTGATTTCCAAATACGGTATTCACATAAAGACCACAGGCAAGAGGCTCTGTCGAGAATCCTTTTCCAATATTAATGCTCCAGGGCATATAGTTCTGTTTGAGCGTCATGGTCACTTTTGCTTTCTTCGAAGAATATTTCGGAATGAATCCGAGCAATACATCCGTTTCCCACTGATTACGTTTTCCATAATCCCATCCTGTACCGAAAGAGAGCAATCCCATATTTCCGGCATATTGTATTTTGGAATGAGTCGGGATAATCCGTTCCCAGTTTCTGCGGAAACGGTGAACCCGATTATCGTAGCGGGTATGTTTGGTGTGCTTCGGTGTGGCAGGCAACACGGAGTCCGCTTTGATAATGGTGAATGAAGACTCCCCGTTACGAAAGGTGATAATTGAATCATCCTTGATGATAAAACGGAGCGAATCATCCTTGTAGTTGTTGATGATTGTATCCCTCTTGCAGGTAGCAGACATCAGACCGGGAAGCAGGAGAAGCACGGACAGTACTCCCGCGCGTAAGATATAATTAGTATTTAACCAGCTCATATTCGTATTTTTCCGGAGTTATTGTAAATACCAGATAAGTACGGTAATCCATACAATCACTGGTAACATAATGTATTCCATCATCAAAAATCACATCGTCCTGATGGTGATGGGTATGGGCGGCCGTGCAGAACTGTATTCCTGCATACTGTTTGACATAGTGTTGGAATACTTTTGCCACATTATCATTGAACACATCCGTATAGGGACGCGCGTGCATACAAATGACCGTTTTTTCAAACTCATCCCGCCTGTTCGTTATCTCATTTTCCATAAAGGTAAAGTCCGGTACAGGTTCGGAGTAATCATACTCCAAAGCGTTGGTATTCAGGCAGACAAACTTCACATCTCCTGCGATGAAAGAGAAGTTTGTGGGGCCGAATACAGCCTTGTAGGTTTCCGCCCCCGTTCCCAGACAGTCATGATTTCCGATCAGAGCCACATAAGGCACATGAAGTCCGTTCATGATATCCCTTTGCCAAAGAAATTCCTTAGTCAGTCCGAAGTCACTCATATCCCCTCCGTGGATAACGAAGTCAATATCATTTCGTTGATTGATTGCTTTTACAAAATCTTCCGTTTCGTCATACCATCGTTGTGAGTCGCCCATTGTCACGAACCGTATCGTAGTTTTACCCTGGCAATTTGCTTCTATTCTTTCCATATTGTGGGCGTTGACCTCTGTTTCTCCGCTGATGCGGACGTCATACGGATGATAGTCTATCATACCGCATCCCGAAAGGAACAGGCACGAAAACAGTGCATATAAATTCTTCCTCTTCATCATTACTTTAATAGTTTAGAAAACTAGATGCAAAGATAAAGTTTTCTATCGGGATGGACAATCTCCCCATGGATAATAGAGACTGTTGGAACAATTTAAAGGAGAAATGGAATAGTCTCCCGGTTGTCTAAAAATTAGACGGTACTGTCTAATTTTTAGACAATATTCAGAAAGGTTGAAATGATAAACACTTGATAATGAATTGTTATTCTTTTTTGGCATGCTTTCTGCATTCTTGAAAATAGAAAAAACAGAAATAAAATATAATATGAAACAAATCTATTATGTGATCCGTACTTTATTGCGGGGGCATGGTTCCAACGTTATCAAAATCCTCTCTTTGGCGTTGGGGCTGACGATGAGCATCCTGTTGTTTGCCCGCGTGGCTTTCGAACAGAGCTTTGACAAATGCTTCAAAGATTATGATAACCTGTATCAGATCTTCTCCGTCTTTTCCGCCAATGGCCAAACCTTTGAGCCGCAGGAAATGAACTGCGGACCGGTGGCGGGTGCCATACAGGAGAACTTTCCTAAAGAAGTGGAAGCAGCCACCAGCTATTGTGTCTGGATGAGTGCCCCTCTTTATTATGGAAGTGTCCGTTTTGAAGCTAACAAAGTGACAGCCGATTCACTATTCTTTCAAACTATGGGTATCGATGTTTTGAGCGGTGTTCCGGAAAAAGAACTGATGCAGAAAGATGTTGTCTTTCTTAGTGACCGGTTGGCGCGTAAGATGTTCGACCAAGAAAACCCGATAGGCAAAGTAATCTCCTATAATAAAGAAATAGAACTGACAGTGAAAGGCACGTACGCCGACATACCTGAAAATGCTACCGTCAGACCGGATGCAGTGATTTCTTTGCCTACCGTATGGAGCCGTGGATGGGGAAACTACTCATGGAGAGGAGGCGATAGCTGGATCGCATTTATCCGTTTCCGTCCCGGAGCAGACAAATCCGTGGTGAATGCCCGGTTGAATGACCTGATAAAGAAATATCGTCCTGCGGAAGACCAGAAAGTGGTAGGTTATACCGCTTTTGTAAAGCCGATCCGTGATGTATACAGGGAAGAACCGGACGTGAAGCGGATGCGGAACATCATGTCTATCTTGGGAATAATCATCCTTTTCATCGCTACTTTGAACTACGTACTGATCTCCATTTCTTCACTCTCATACCGCGCCAAAGCCATCGGCGTACATAAGTGTAGCGGTGCAGGCAGCGGCAAAATTCTGGGAATGTTCCTATTGGAAACAGCTATCATTATTCTCTTCGCCTTGCTGCTGATGGGATTAATCTTACTGAACTTCCGCGACTTTATAGAAGACACAACCGCCGTTGAACTCGGAGCCCTGTTCTCTTTAGACCGTCTTTGGGTACCCCTGCTGACGGTAGCTATCCTGTTCCTGATAGGAGGAGCACTGCCCGGACGCATCTTTGCCAAAATCCCCGTTTCACAAGTCTTCCGCCGCTACACAGAAGGAAAGAAAGGCTGGAAACGCCCGCTATTATTCGTGCAGTTTGCCGGCGTAGCTTTCATCTGCGGACTGATGTATGTGGTGATGCTGCAATACTACTATGTCTTAAACAAAGACCTGGGATACAATCCGAAGCGCGTTGTCGTAGCCAATACTGGTTTCGGCAATAAAGAAAACCAGGACTATGCCCTGACTTTCTTCCGTGGCCTGCCTTATGTAGAGTCCGTGTCCAGTGCCGATTCCCATCCCGTCTATAGTTATAGTGGAACGATGATTCAGGATGAAAGTGGACAATCACTTTTCTCCTCCCGTTTTTGCGAAATGATGGAAGACTATCCAAAGATGATGGGTATGGTGATGAAGGAGGGGCGTATGCCACGGAATGAAAACGAAGTAGCCATCAATGAAACATACGGCGAATGGATGCACTGGGGAACAGAGCTATTGAACCGTACTGTCTATAATTCAGGCTACGTATGTAAAGTAGTGGGAGTGATTAAAGACTTCCGGATCGATAATTTCACCAACCCGCAAGCACCCTTCATCCTGATGAGTACCAAGAATTTCGGAAACTGTGTTCATGTCCGGCTGAAAGAACCTTTTGCAGAGAATCTTCAGAAACTGAATAAAGTATCGGCAGACGCTTTCCCCGATAAAACGGTCGATTTCCGTTCGATGGAGCAGATGATAAAAGAGAGTTATAACTCCATCCGCGTCTTCAGCAATGCTACCATACTGGCGGCGGTTACCATGTTCTTTGTGATGATGATGGGATTGATAGGCTACACAACCGATGAAGTCCGCCGCCGTTCCAAAGAGATTGCCATACGTAAAGTTAATGGTGCCGAAGCCTCCGGCATTCTGGAAATGCTGGTGAAAGATGTGCTCTATGTAGCCGTTGCAGCCGTTGTGATCGGTGTAGCGGCATCATGGTACGTCAATGATATGTGGATGGATATGTTTGCCGAGCACGTGCCTGTCAGTTGGGCGGCGTATGTACTGATAGCGATTGTAAATCTTCTCGTTATCGTAGCCTGCGTACTTTGGAAATCGTGGCGGATTGCCAATGAAAATCCGGTGAATAGCCTTAAAAGTGAATAATTAAAAACATAAATAAAAAGAGTATGATTGAAATAAACAACATCAGTAAAGTATTCCGTACTTCCGAAGTAGAGACAGTTGCCTTGAATCACGTAAACCTTGAAGTAAAAGAGGGAGAGTTTGTAGCCATTATGGGCCCCTCCGGTTGTGGTAAATCCACTTTGTTGAATATTCTGGGTTTGCTCGATAACCCCACCGAAGGTTCCTACCGCTTGATGGGTGAAGAAGTGGGCGGATTGAAAGAGAAAGAACGTACCCATGTGCGTAAGGGCAAACTCGGATTCGTATTCCAGAGCTTTAACCTGATCGACGAGCTGAATGTTTACGAGAATGTAGAACTTCCTCTGACATACCTGGGCTTTAAAGCATCCGAACGCCGCCGTATGGTAGAAGACATTCTGAAACGGATGAACATCAGCCATCGTGCCAAACACTTTCCGCAACAACTTTCCGGTGGTCAGCAACAACGTGTCGCCATTGCCCGTGCCGTAGTGACCAATCCGAAACTGATTCTCGCCGATGAGCCGACCGGTAACCTCGACTCAAAGAATGGGGCAGAAGTGATGAACCTGTTGACCGAACTGAATAAAGAAGGAACAACCATTATCATGGTGACACACTCACAACACGACGCATCCTTTGCCCATCGTACAGTTCATTTGTTCGACGGCAGCGTGGTAGCCAGTGTGATAGCATAAACCAGATCAGAAGCAAGTATGAGACAAATCTATTATAGCATACGTACATTACTGCATGAGCGTACTTTGAATATCGTAAGAGTGCTCTCCCTTTCTTTAGGACTAACAGTTGGTATCTTGCTTTTCTCGCAAATAGCTTTTGAGATGAGCTATGAGAAATGTTACCCGGAAGCGGAGAATCTGATAATGGCGAGAATAGCGGCACAGAATATGACGACCGGCGAAGTGCAGGGTGATGACGGAATGAATTATGACTATACTGTCTGTGATCCGGTAGCTTTTACCTTGGCGCAGGATATGCCTGAAGAAATAGAATCAGCCACCTGTGTACTTCCTTCCCAGTTTTATCATATTTATAAGGAAGACAAACTGCTGTCAAAAGCAAATTACATGATGGTCGACACCTGTTTCTTTGAAACGATGGGTATACCCGTACTAAAAGGGAACGCGAAAGATCTCATCATCTCGAATAGCATATTTGTATCAGAACATTTTGCCCGTGAAACATTCGGTAGCGCAGACCCTATTGGGAAAACCCTTTCGGCCGACAAGCAGTTGGAGCTCACAATTCGCGGCGTCTATAAAGACATACCCGAAAATTCGATGCTCTCCCGTGACTTTGTGATTACCATCCACCGCGATGGTCGCTATGCGAGTGGTAACGGTTGGAATGGGAATGATATCTTTTATGCCTTTGCACGCTTGCGTCATGCGTCGGATATAGACAAGGTGAACAGCAAAATTCAACAAGTAATGGCAAAATACAGCCCCTTGCAATGGGATGACTGGAAGTTGGAATACAGCGTTGTTCCTCTTTCGAAACGCCATCTGGATTCTGCCGATACCCAGAAACGTTTGATGATATTCGGCTTCCTCGGCTTTTCAGTGTTTTTTGTAGCCATCATGAATTATATGTTGATTTCAATAGCCACTATCAGTCGTCGTGCAAAAAGCGTAGGAGTGCATAAATGCAGTGGAGCCAGTTCCGGAAACATCTTTGGCATGTTTCTGGCAGAAACCGGAGTATTGGTTCTACTATCCGTCCTGTTTAGCTTCCTGTTGATAATCAACATGGGCGAATTGATCGAAGACCTGTTGGGAACCAGCCTTGCCTCACTGTTTGCCTGGGACATCATTTGGATACCCTTGCTCACTGTAGTAGTCCTTTTCCTCCTGGCAGGAGGCATACCGGGAAAACTGTTCTCACGTATTCCCGTCACGCAGGTATTCCGGCACTATACGGATGGAAAAAGAGGATGGAAACGTTCATTACTATTTGTCCAGTTCACGGGTACCTCCTTTGTACTCGGACTATTGCTGGTTACCCTGTTACAATATTCTCACCTGATGAATGGAGATATGGGAATCAAGATTCCGGGACTGGTAGAAGCCGAAACCTGGATGTCCGGCGAAACAGTAGAACATGTAAAAGACGAGTTGCTCCGCCAACCGATGGTGGACGGGGTATCGGCATCCACACACAGCGTACTGGGAGAATATTGGACACGTGGATTGATTGGTAACGACGGCAAACGCATTGCCACCCTTAATTTCAATATGTGCGACTATGATTATCCGAATGTGATGGGAATCAGAATAACAGAAGGCACTACCATCAAGAAAAAAGGCGATCTATTGGTAAATAAAGAACTCGTTCGTTTGATGAAATGGACCGATGGTGCCGTAGGAAAATCAGTGAGTGGGGTAGAAGGTACCATCGTGGGAGTGTTTGATGATATTCGTAATAGAAGTTTCTATTCCAGTCAGTCTCCTATCGTATTGATTGCCGATAAAGAATCGGCCAATCACACCATCAATGTTCGTCTAAAAGAACCCTATGACGAGAACCTGAAACGCTTGAACGAATGTGTGGCAAAAACATTCCCGAATGTAGCCCTGAACTTCAATTCAGTAGACAGCATGATTCGCGAAGGCTATAAGAGCGTATACCGTTTCCGTAACGCAGTCTGGATTTCGTCCTGCTTCATCCTGCTTATTGTCATCACGGGATTGATTGGCTATGTGAATGGAGAAACTCAACGCCGCAGCAAGGAAATAGCCATACGCAAAGTGAATGGGGCAGAAGCCTCCGGCATCCTGAAACTATTGATATACGACATTCTGAATATCTCCGTAATCTCTGTGCTGATAGGTACTGCCGCTTCCTATTTTACAGGCCAAATATGGTTGGAACAGTTTAGCGAACGAATTGATATGGATTTGTTACTTTTTATAGGAATAGCCCTGCTGGTACTATTGGTTATCGTGGCTTGCGTGGTAGTGAAAGCCTGGCACGTTGCCAATGAAAACCCCGTAAAGAGCATCAAAGCAGAATAAAGAATAAAAACCAACAGGCGGAGTAAAGCAGTTAATGCTTTATTCCGCTACTGTTTCCGGATGTTGTTTAGACACTTTCTTAATGTAAATCATCAGACTGACAACCGCCGTAATAAACGCCAATGCATCCGATACCGGCATACTAATCCAGATACCTTCCAATCCCCACCAGTTGGGAAAGAGTAGCAAGCAAGGCAAAAGATAAAGCAACTGCCGCGTCAGCGAAAGGAAAATACTTATTTTAGCCTTCCCGATACTTTGGAAGAAGTTACCAATCACAATCTGCGCCCCTACAAACGGGAACATCAATACAGCCAGCCGGATACCGTCTACGGCCAAATCAATCAATTCATCGCTATCCGTGAAAAGAGCCGATACGGCATGAGGGAAGAACTCGCAGATAATAAACCCGCTACTGGTAATCACGACTCCGGAGATAATCCCCAGTCGCAATGTCTGTTTCACACGGTCTATCTTCTGCGCTCCGAAGTTATACCCCACAATAGGCTGCATACCCATCGTCAGACCTAACACAATCATCACATAAAGCGTCAGCAAACGGTTAATGATACCATAAGCACCGATCGCCATATCACCCCCGTAATTTTGCAGACTATTATTGATGATAATTACAATGGCACACGCACATACATTCATCAGGAAAGGAGACATACCGATGGCGAAGATACTCTCCACAATCCTCCGTTTCATCTTCCAGATATTCCCCTCAAAATGCACCGTACTGTCTTTCTTGACAAAATGGCTCACCACCCACACCATACCGATCAACTGTGAAATCACCGTTGCCGTAGCAGCTCCCCTCATTCCCCATTCAAAGTGGAAAATAAAGATAGGAGCGAGGATAATGTTCGCTACCACCGTCACCATCGAAGTCAACATCGCCTTTTTCGGGTATCCGGTAGCACGCATCACGTTGTTCAACCCAATCATCGTATAAGTGATAGGAGTACCCAATAAGATCACCTGCATAAAGCTCCGCGCATAAGGAAGCGTCTCGCTACTGGCCCCGAAGAAAACCAATATATCATCCAGGAAGATGAAAGACAAAATACCAAAGAAGAACGAATTAGTGATACAGAGCATCAACGTGTGTGACAAGATTTCCGTAGCCCCCTTCATGTCCTTTTGCCCCAGACGGATAGACGCCAGCGTAGAACCGCCCGCCGATACCAATGTACAGAAAGCCACCACCAGATTCATCAGCGGAAAGCTGATGGCTAGTCCGGCAATCGCCATTGGGCCTACACCATGTCCGATGAAGATACTATCAATAATATTATAGATAGAAGTAATCGTCATTCCGATAATTGCAGGAATGGAATATTGTAACAGCAATTTGCCGATACTTTCTTTGCCTAAGATATGTGGGTCGTTCTTGCTCATGCGCTAGTAGATTTTGTTGGATAAAAACGTATGTTACGTTTTTTTTAGCTTTGCAAAGGTACGAATTATTTGCCTGATTCGATGATTATTCGGAACTTTGCAACGACGGATACACAAGGTTTAACGTTTAGGTAAAAAGAAAGTTTATATATGAATACAACGAAAACGATTGCGGCACTCTTCGATTTTGATGGTGTCATTATGGATACAGAAACGCAGTACACAGTCTTCTGGGACGAGCAGGGACGGAAATATCTGAATGAAGAAGATTTCGGCCGCCGTATTAAGGGACAGACATTATTGCAAATCTATGAAAAGTATTTCTCGGACCAACCCGAAGCCCAGCTTGAAATAAGCGCCGAACTCTACGTTTACGAGCAAAAGATGTCCTACGAATACATCCCCGGAGTAGAAGCCTTTATAGCCGATCTTCGCCGTAACGGTGCAAAGATAGCCGTAGTCACCAGCTCCAACGAAGAGAAGATGGCTAACGTCTACAATGCCCACCCCGAATTTAAAGGAATGGTAGACCGCATCCTGACCGGAGAGATGTTTGCCCGTTCCAAACCGGCTCCCGACTGCTTCCTGCTCGGGATGGAAATCTTTGAAGCCACCCCCGAAAACACCTACGTCTTTGAAGATTCTTTCCACGGCCTGCAAGCCGGAATGACTTCCGGGGCAACAGTGATCGGACTTGCCACCACCAATACACGTGAAGCTATCACTGGCAAAGCACATTATATAATAGACGACTTCACCGGCATGACCTACGACAAGCTCCTGACCCTGCATCGTTAAGAGAAAGAATAAATCCGAAACGCATTATTGCACTTGATAAATCGCTTCCTTATATTGTTAAGGAGCTTTTATTATACCTCACAGAATCCTTCCAACCGCCTCCCCAGCTATCCAAGCGAGGTGTTTGAAAGGATTTTTTGCATTTCCTTCTCTGTTATGAATTAAATGTTATAACTTTGCCGCGATTTTTGAAGGCGCTTGACGTCGTTTTAATTTTTAATCATTAATTTTTAATTTAAAAAGACATGGCTGGTTATATATCAGATGACTCAAGAAAGGTGACTACTCATCGCCTGGTTGAAATGAAACAGAGAGGTGAAAAAATATCTATGCTGACTGCTTATGATTACACAATGGCACAGATTGTAGACGGTGCGGGAATGGACGTAATCCTGGTAGGCGACTCCGCTTCCAATGTAATGGCAGGTAATGTGACAACACTTCCTATCACACTCGACCAAATGATCTATCATGCCAAATCCGTGGTACGCGGCGTGAAACGTGCGATGGTAGTGGTTGATATGCCTTTCGGATCCTATCAGGGCAACGAGATGGAAGGACTTGCTTCTGCCATCCGTATCATGAAAGAAAGCCACGCTGACGCTTTGAAGCTCGAAGGTGGTGAAGAAATCATAGACACGGTGAGACGCATCGTATGCGCTGGCATTCCGGTAATGGGACATCTGGGACTCATGCCTCAATCCATCAATAAATACGGCACCTATACCGTGCGTGCCAAAGACGACGCCGAAGCCGAAAAACTGATTCGCGACGCCCATCTATTAGAAGAAGCAGGCTGTTTTGCCATTGTACTCGAAAAGATTCCCGCAACCCTTGCCGAACGCGTAGCATCCGAACTGACCATACCTATTATCGGTATCGGTGCCGGTGGACACGTAGACGGTCAGGTATTGGTGATTCAGGATATGCTTGGCATGAACAACGGATTCCGTCCGCGTTTCTTGCGTCGTTATGCTGACTTGTACACGGTGATGACCGATGCCATCAGCCGTTACGTTTCTGACGTGAAGAATTGCTACTTCCCCAACGAGAAGGAACAATATTAAATATAGTATATGGCAGTTAAATTGTGGACAGTTCATTTTATGCGGATATGTGTAGCTAATTTGCTGTTGTTTATATCCTTGTATGTGTTATTTCCGGTGCTTTCCGTAGAGATGGCCGACCGTCTCGGAGTGCCGGCTGCACAGACAGGAGTAATCTTTCTCTTTTTCACCTTGGGGATGTTCCTCATCGGTCCTTTCCATGCCTATCTGGTAGATGCATACAAGCGTAAGTACGTCTGTATGTTTGCTGCTGTCCTGATGGTAGTGGCGACCATCGGATACGCCTTTGTCACCAACCTCACAGAACTGATTCTGTTGGGCACCGTGCAAGGGCTTGCCTTTGGCATAGGCACAACAGCCGGCATCACATTGGCCATTGACATCACCAACTCCACACTGCGCAGTGCGGGAAACGTCAGTTTCTCCTGGATGGCACGTATGGGAATGATCGCAGGCATTATCCTCGGAGTATGGCTTTATCAAAGCCAATCCTTCCAAACCCTGCTCACTGTATCTGTCATAACCGGAGCTGTCGGAATCCTCATGTTATCAGGAGTCTACGTACCTTTCCGTGCGCCGATTGTCACCAAACTCTATTCCTTCGACCGCTTCCTATTGCTTCGTGGATGGGTTCCTGCCATCAATCTGATCCTGATAACCTTCATTCCGGGACTGCTGGTTCCCATGGTACACCCTTTCCTAAACGATTTCGTACTCGGAAACACAGGAATCCCCGTACCGTTCTTTGTAGGAACAGCCCTCGGATACATCGTTTCCCTGTTCTTTGCACGTCTGTTTTTCCTGAAAGAGAAAACACTGCGACTGGTCATTATAGGACTCGGATTGGAAATCGTAGCCATGTCCCTACTGAATACAGACATCTCCATAGGCATTTCCTCCGTACTCTTAGGACTGGGCTTAGGCTTTATCCTGCCGGAATTTCTGGTGATGTTCGTAAAGCTATCCCACCATTGCCAACGCGGAACAGCCAACACCACCCATCTGCTGGCAACCGAAATCGGCATTTCCCTGGGAATCGTTACCGCCTGCTACATGGAATTGGATACAGATAAGATGCTACATACCGGACAGATAGTAGCATCCATTGCTTTACTCTTCTTTGTATTGATTACCTATCCTTATTATATAAAGAAGAAAGTAAGATAGGAGAGTAGCCGGAATTAATTCCGGCTAACTTGTTTTACTCCCTTTATAGTACGTAATTTCTTGATAAGAGCCTCCAAACGTCCCGTATCACCCACCATGACCGTCAGTGTTCCGGAGAACAAACCGTCGTTCGAGTCAATACCGATGGAGCGCAGCGTGATACCATTCTCTTTGGATATAATAGAAGTGATATTAGTCACGATGCCAATATCATCATGCCCTACAACCCGCAGCGTGATAGGATATTGCGTACCTACCGATTTCCCCGCCCAACGAGCCTTCACAATACGATAACCGAAACGTTCGCGCATCTGATTGGCATTCGGACAGTCCGCCCGGTGTATCTTGATACCACCGCTTACCGTAACGAAACCAAACACATCATCCCCGTAAATCGGATTACAACATTTAGCCAACTTGAATTCCAACCCTTTCAGATTCTGATCGATTACCAGAACATCTTCCTTAGACGTCGTTTCCTCTTGTTGCGCAGCCTGCAAGTTATACCCTTCGGCACTGCGATACACAATTTCATCGTGCGTATCACTGTCCCGCTTCTGTTGCTCCACATACTTATCCAGAATCTCGTTAACGTCCAGTCCACCGTCGGCAATCCGCTGATAAAACTCCGTCACATTCTTGAAGCCCAAACGCTTGATGAGGCGCATCATGGTCGCTTCATCATATTCCAACTTACGATTCTTGAATTTCCGTTCCAGCGTCTCCTTGGCAAAAGCGTGCTGGCGTGCCACCATCTCTTTGAGAGCCTGCCTTATCTTGGTACGCGCTTTGGAAGTCGTCACGATGTTCAGCCAGTCCTGCTTCGGCGTCTGGGTGTTTGAAGTCATGATCTCCACTTGGTCGCCGCTGTTCAGTTTCTGTTTGAGCTGCACATTCTTGCCGTTCACTTTCGCGCCGATACACTTGCATCCCAACTTACTATGGATATGGAAAGCAAAATCCAATACCGTAGCCCCTTTGGCGAGCTTGAACAAATCCCCCTTGGGCGTGAAGACAAACACTTCATCCTCGTAGAGATCCATCTTAAACTGATCCATCACTTTCAGTGAATCGTTGTCTGCATTCTCCAACGCCTCCCGCACAGAAGTCAACCACTCGTCCAGACCCGTTTCACCCTTGATACCTTTATATCTCCAGTGAGCAGCCAATCCGCGTTCCGCGATCTCGTCCATGCGGCGGGTACGTATCTGCACTTCCACCCATTTCCCTTCCGGGCCCATCACAGTGATGTGCAACGACTCGTAACCATTGCTTTTCGGGATAGAGAGCCAGTCGCGCAGACGCTTCGGGTTCGGCTGGTACATATCCGTAACAATCGAATAAACCTGCCAGCATTCCTGCTTCTCCTTAGCCGGGTCCGGCTCCGAATCGAGGATGATACGGATGGCGAACAAGTCATAAATCCCCTCAAAAGACGTTTTCTGCTTCTGAATCTTGTTCCATATCGAATGAATCGACTTGGTACGCCCCTTGATGTCAAACTTCAATCCTGCTTCCGACACCTTCCTCTGGATCGGTTCGATAAAAGCAGCGATATACTTGTCGCGGGACGCCTTCGTCTCGTTCAGCTTATCCTTGATAAAATAATACGTTTCCTTCTGCGTATATTTGAGAGACAAATCTTCCAGTTCCGATTTCAGCTTGTACAATCCCAGCTTATGTGCCAGCGGAGCATACAGGTAAGCAGCCTCGTTCGCCACTTTGAGCCGGTCCTCCTCGTTGCCCGTGTCCTTGATTTGGCGCATCACATTCACACGATCCGCAATCATAATCAGGATTACACGCATATCCTCCGCAAAAGAAAGCAGCAGATTACGGAAGTTTTCCGACTCGATAGCCGGACTCTTCGCATACAGCTCGTTCGTTTTCACCAATCCCTTGATGATACTTGCTACGTCATCCCCATATTCGGCGTTCACCTCGTCGATAGACAATACATGCCCCTTCACGATTTCGTGCAACATGATACCGATCAGGCACGAACCTTTCATACCGATTTCCTCGGCAACGATCACTGCCGTTTGTAAATCTCTGATGACGGGATTCATCCCGAAGTTATTGCGTTGCAGACCGTTACACTGGGCCGCTTTGATAAGATGTCTCTTTAACTTTAGGCAATCCTTCCAGGAAATGCTATCTCCTGCAGATTGTAACAAATGCCGGTAGAGTGAAAAAAGCTCCTTTTTTTCCTCTGATGTAAAAAAGTCGTCCATATTCAATCTTGTTAATTCGATGTAAAATTAGTTTTTTTCCTGCACATTCAAAAGGAAGTAACAATTATTTGTTATCAGTAACTTATAAATATGGTTTGGTTATCAATATGTCACTTTTCAGCCCTAAAAGAACCAAAGTGAAGAACAATAAAAAAGAACCATTTTAAAGAACCGATTATGATAGGGCAGATTTTTTTCAATGAAGTTAGGGCTAGTTTTAATTTGAGGAAACCGAAAAGTGACAAACCAACGAATATTTATCTAGTATGTCGAATAGATAAAAAGCAGGTAAAGTTATCAACTGGTGTTAGGGTATATCCAGACCAGTGGAATACTAAAAAGCAGGAAGCGTATGTAAGTCCACGGTTAACTGAATTGGATAATATAAATAACGCAATAGTAAACGATGAAATAAATAAACTTAGAACAGACTTTCTTGAATTTAAGCGTTATATTTGCGATAATCCAAATGAGATTGATAATAGCTTATTTTTATTAAAGAAATATATTTACAAAGACAAAATGGTGAAACAACAAGAATTGCAAAAGCCTGTTCAATGGCTTCGTAGGACTATTAGCCAAGATAAAACGATAAAATCAGATGGACAAAGGAATACATTGGCTATTTATTTGGGACATTTAAAAGTATTTGAAGAATTTTTAAAAGCAACAGATAGAGATGATATAACGTTTACTGACATAAATTTGGCTCTAATCAAAGATTATGAGACTTATCTGTTTAATAGACAGGTAGGCAAGGGGAAGACTACTAAAACAAGTACTGTTGGAAATAAAGTAACAGCTTTAATTTCAATTATTAAGCGAGCAGAGCCATACGGTTTGATAGATATTTCTGCTGCAAAGTTGAATCAGTATAAGAAGCCCAAAAGTAGGGAAGGTGATGATAATGAAATATATTTGTCAGAAGAAGAAGTAAACAAAATGTATTCTTTAGAACTCAAAGGCTTAGAAGAAAAGGCTAGAGATGTTTTTGTATTACAATGTTGGACAGGGCAGAGGTTCAGTGATATGCAATTGTTAAATGGTGGTACTGTTAAAGACTTCAATAATGGGAAGATATTGGAAATTGTGCAAAAGAAAAGAACACATAAAGTTTCAATACCATTGTTTCCTGTTGCTTTAGAGATACTGGAAAAGTATAATTTTCAAGTACCCAAAGTACGTGAGAATACTATGTTGAAATACATAAAGGAAGCAGGACAAAAGGCAGGTATAATAGGCAAACATATTGTAACAGAAGATAGAGGTTCAAAAATAACTAATACTACTTATTGTAGATATGAATTGATAGGTACACATACAGGAAGACGTTCATTCATTAGTAATATGCTGAAACGTGGTTATGATAGTCATATACTTATGAGAATAACAGGGCATACTACAGAAATGGCATTTAAGAAATATGCTAAAATAAGTTCAGAAGATGCAGCTAACTTGATGCTAGAAACAGAAGCTAGCAAGATTAATCAAGCTAATAAAGTCAAACAATCCAATGACATTATACCTTCTAGTAATGAGAATATAGCAGAAGCAATAAGTAAAGGTATTGAAGCTGGTTTGAAACATAAGAATGATATAGCTTATGACTTGTTATTTAATAGTCAGGAAAGTAATATTGAATCTTACGGAATAGATAGAGATGTGGATATAAGCCAATTCGATTTAAATAAGGATGAACTAGACTTTCTTAATAAAACGAGTGATGAGTTTGGAGTTGGAACATCATCTTTAAAGGTAAGGAAAATACTGAATAGATTGCTGAAGCTGGGAATAATAGTACGGCTTAAATAAATATTTATATGAAAAAAGCCCACTTAGACTTAAAATCTAAATGGGCTTATATCTCAAATATGGATTTATGATGAAAATAGGTATATAGTAAGCCCATTAGTTATAGGCTTACTAATACTTTCGAAGGCACTGTCCACGATTTTGTGTAAATAGAAAACTACGGGATTCAAGTATAAAACTTGAATCCCGTAGTTTTCTATTTACACAATATTATGGAGAGTCCCCTTTATAAACTCTTTGACTAATTCAATTAGTTCCTTCTGATTATCAAGACGTTTTTTTTCGTTTTCTAACTCTTTCAGTTTAATTTCATCTTTCATTTCCATAATTTTTAAATTTTATTGTTCGTAAATCTCATTTTGAGGTTGCAAAGGTAGTGATATCTTTCAAACTACCATTCCTCCATCTACCATTTTTTCTGATAAAGATTCCAGCCAGATTAGTAGGTATCATAATAACACCTTTGGTTGTTTTGTAGTAGTTGTAATTGGCAGTAGTGTAATTGCAGTACGCTGTTTCAGAACGTAAATTCTTTACTTTGTCTGCATTATATATAAAGCATATATCTTCGCCAAAGAAGTTGACGTACCACGCTGCTTTACAATCGTGAGTATCCTTGACAGTTAGTAGACTTTTAAGTTTTTCAGTTTCCATTAAATGAGTGGGATAATTAACGTACCGTACATCCCTGCATTTTATTTCAGCTACTATCTTATCTTCGTTGTGTATTAAATAGAAATCTACGGGATTATATCTGCCAGTAGATTCCTTGTATTTGGTTATATTTCCATCTTCTAATAATGACTTGAATAAGTCCCTTCCTTTACGTTCCATTGCTAAAAAGTTATCCATTTGCTAGTAATTTGATTACTAGCCTGTTTCTATATTACATATTCATAAACATTAGCCATTGTGCATTTTCATTACAGGCTAATTAGGTTAATATATTTATTGTCTTGTATTGATAATCCTATCTGCTTCTTTCGTGATGTGTTGCTTAATCTCTTTTACTGTGAATCTTACTAAGTAAGTTGATAATAGTGCTGCTGCAATAAGTGTAATGTAAATCATAATCGTTTATTTAATTGAATGTTGTTTTGGTGTATCTTTACTTGAATACTATCTTTGGTCTGTAAATCTCATATCCTTTGACTGTTTTACCGTCAATCCACTTGGCGACAGGTTTACAATCAAACCATCTATCAAGGTCTGTAGCTTTGACTTTATCGGTAATACCTAGTATATCATACGCTTCTCTAATCCAGCTCTTAATATCAGCGTTACTAAAGAATCCAGTCTTTATCTGCTTGCTAAGTATTTGTACTATCTTCGTGTCTCTGTTTTTATCCGATTCCAGACTGATAAGAGCTTTTTCTATAGCTGTTTTGATATATCGCAAACTTCTAACTTTATCAGTTCCTAATTTGTGATAGGCAGGTACTACTAATGGCTGTACTCTAACTATTTCGTCTGTTTCTGGAGTAATAACCAGATTCTGTAGTAGTTCCGTATATCTAAGGAAAGCATCTTTAAAAGATAGTTTCTTTCCTGCTTTATTCATTGTTTCGTTTAGTCTTTCATATTCTAATTCAGTGGTCATATTCCCGTTTGCATTGTGTTCCTTTCTTAAAGCGATACCATTATTATAGATAACCTTTTCCAATTTGAAATTATACAGGTCTAACTTTACCAGCATATCATTAAGGAAGTAGTTACCTTCTTTGTCACACACAGCATAGGCACTGTTAAGCATCTTTTCAGCCATACTCTTAGCTTTCTTGCTACTATTGTTGATAGCAGCAATTAATTCGTTTGCACCTTCTATTTCATCATTCATTCTTTGTACCATTTCTTCGTAGGTAATATCTAGGTTTAGCTTCCTTTTTCCCACGCTATTAAAGATGTGTACCATTATGTTTCTAAACGGATTACTTTCAGTCCTGATTCTGCCAGCTATCTGGTAAATGTCAGTGGATATATCGAGCAGGGTATTAGTATTGCTGGAATTACTAACCACGAAGCACATACCTGTTTCACTGAAATAATCAGCACCTTCAAATGATTTGGAAGTAATGAAAGTAAATGGCTTATTGGTACTTCTACTGTTGCTGATAGTATATCCTGCTAATTTGTCCCTGTTTGACGGATTATCTGCACATACAATCTTTACTTCATCGTTACCAAGTTGGCAATATTCTAAGATAGAAGCTATATCTGTAACTGAATTTATAAAGAAGTATGCTTCCGTACTTTTATTACCGTTTATTTCCAGATAGCCGTCTTTCTTATAAGCGTTTATATAATTGGCTGCCTTTACATAGGGATGATTGGTTTGGTCTAATTTTACTATTAAAGTGTCTGTATTATCCCATTTGGCTTCTACCAGTTCCACATCTGAAAGGATGGACGGAGTGAAATCTGCACTGATTGGAGTGGCAGACATAAAACAGAATGATTTGTACTTTCTAAAGCAGTCCAGTACACCGTCAACAGCTTTCTGTCTATAACTGTATGCTTTTAGCAATATGTGATATTCGTCTATAAGCAGTCTGAAATCGGTAGGATTTAGGTACTGCTCCAAATATTCCATCTTATCATAAGTACACATTATCTTTTTTATTCCAGTGCTGGAAGCATATTTCTTTAGTTCTTTTTTGGCTTGGTAAGTAAAAGTACCGAATAATCCAAATACAGACTGTTCTTTGCCATCATAGGAGGTAATAGTAGTAAGACCAGATTCTGTTAAGCCCGTCTTATTTACGATAAGTTCTGTAGTAGGTACTGCAATGATATAGGATTCATCATTAAAGAGGACTACAGTAGTACCACCACAGCCAGTAACTACTTTATTAAAGATACAATTATGTGGTAAATCAGGTAAGTTTAAATATCCATTAGTTGAATTTATATTTAAGGTTTTCATAGGTTTTTACATATTAAATTTAGGTAGTAAGTAATCTGAATAGTAGTAAATCTGAATTTAGAAGCTAATCTGGTTAAAATCTTTGGTCTTGAGTTCCTTACTTTTTTAGTATGGTATAAGGTAGCATTTGCAAATTTTGGTAAGGATTGGGATAAAATAATAAGCGTATCACTACGCCTATTATTCGCTGTTTCAATTTACTAATTTAAGAAAATGCAGGGAAGAACTGCATTTTTAACAATGGAATCCCAAAGGGATTATATGAATTATGAAAAATGAATCGAAAAGAAGGAACTAGCTACTATTATTCACTAGTTCCATATTTTAGTCAGAATTTCGCAACAATAGAAGCATTTATGATAGTAGCTGCTTCTTCTAATTTGCTGATACAAAGATAATAAAACTTTTTGACTATAAAAACTGGAAGATACACAAATTTTAAAAAATAGTGTACAGGTGTTTCTAAGCTCTGTATTTGCCTACCAGATGTGCGTGAATGCTGGATGAATGAAGGTAAAGTATGTCTTTTTATCATTTCTTTCCAGTATCTCGTTTTCAAGGGCAAAGTATATGCTGTCGTGCTGTATGCTTACTTCGTGGACTATTCGATTAAGTGAGAGGTCTACAATATTAGTGCCTATTCTGGTATATGATTTAAGCCGTATAAGTGCTCCTAATTGGTTCTTATTGCCATTAATGTTAAGCAGGTCTGAATCTATGGTTATATATAGTCTATCAGGTTCAGTGTAGCTGTATGTGTTATATGTTCCAGTTCTATCTATGTCTAAGTATCTTAGCTCATCAAATTTCTTTAAATGCTTGAATACGGTAGTTTCACCTATACCACAGGTACGTACTACATCTTTAATTGTTGCATCTGGATTATTGGCTATTGTTACTAGTGTACAGAAGTAGGTGAACGCTTCGTTATTAGTAAGATTCTGAATGTATTGGATGTTTAATTTAATTTTCATTGGTAAGGTCTGATGTTTATTGTTTTATTATATTTATATTTGCTCGAAACTTAATCTTTATAATTATGAAAAGTAAGAATAGTTGGAATCTAATTTTTGCATCTAATGCGTTTAAATATGTTGTAGTAATATTGATTATAATTGTATTTTGTGTATTATTTTGTCTGTCTGATATATTGTATGGAGAAGATAATCCAGAAGCTAAAGGGAAAGTACTAGCTACTTGTTTAAGTATAATTGGTGGTGCTTGTGTTATATATGGTCTATATCTTAACAACAAGAAAATAGGTGAACAAACAAGGCAAAATAATATTGCTGAAAAAACTAATATTGATAAACGTTTTGGTGATGCTGTGGGGTATCTAAATAGTGATAATGATGGAATTGCTATAGGTGGTGCATACGCATTGTTTCAAATTGCTAAAGAGGATGAAAGGTATAAGTCTATTGTAGCTAATATCTTTTGTGACTTTATTTCTGCAAATTTTTCTTCTGGAAATAAAATCAGATTAATAGGCGTAGTTAAAGAACTGTTATTTCAGAATTTAGATACTGTATTTCTTGAAACAGAATTGACATTGAGAAATATTTCTTTCGAAAAAAATGATAGATTCCACGGTAAGGTTAATATCGGGTTTAAAGATTGTTCCTTTGAAGGTGTAGTTTTTAATATGTTGGAATTTGCTCGTTTTGAATCTTGTAAAATAAATAAAAGCCATTTAATTGATTGTAATAAAATAGATATAATTCGCTCTGAAATATCTGGAATTAGCATACGAAATCTTTCTATGCCTACTAAAGAAGTGAATTTAGTGGATAATATTTATCTAGGACAGGTTGAGATTTATGCGCAGACAATTATTGGTACTTTATATATTGGTAGTACTGCAACTTCGTTTGACGATGATTTTGTAGATAAGCGTATAGTAGTTTATACTGATTGTGAAAATAGAATTGAAATTAACGACAGATGTAAGAAAATAGTTTCAATAAAAAAAGGAACATTCTACCGTCGTTGAATTTGATTGTGTAATTTGTTATGACACTGTTCACATATAGACATTAAATTACCTGGATTATAAGCCACTTCTTTGCGTTTCATTCCTTCATAATTCATAAAGCTGTCTATATGATGGATGTGAAACGCAGGAGTGATTACACCTTTGGATAAGCATACTTCACATAATGGTGACTGCATTAGTTTGCTAGCTCTAAGTTTGTGCCATCTGTCAGTATTATAAATCTTCTGTCTTTCTATCCTGTTATTTGATGGATTACGCTGTTTCTTCGCTTTCTTTAAATATGGCATTATTGTAGTATTCTGTAGGTATTATATATTCTCCATCTTCCGTAGCTATTTCCAGTGGAAATATCTTTTTCTTCATAGTGTAACTTTGCAGTTGTGCGTATTTTCTGGCTGTATAGAACTGTATCTTTACTAATTTCAGAACGGCGTCTTCCGTTACTTTATCCAGTCCTATTTCCAAACATTTGATTATAGCTTTATGAAGTAAATCTTCTACATTCTGGGACATATAAATAGTGTCTTTATAATAGTTGGTGCACTGCTTTAGTAAATCTGGGTAGTGTTTAGCTATGATAGCCATAATTTGCTTATGTTGTGATGAAAGTGGTTTGGCTATTGCTGGATTGTAGCTGTACTGCTCGTATTGTGGTTTCCAGTTAATCTTCTTATCTAATTCTTCTGTTGATATGTGAAATATCTGTGCTGTTTTATCTATTCCATAGTCATATATATACTGTTCCAATACTTCTTTACTTGGGATTGTCTTTTTCATTTTTAAATCGTAGGTATTCATTCATTGTTTGCCTGTTATATCCATAGAAGTCTTTCAGTATTGCTTCTACCAGTTTTTCCCTATCTAACTTGTTGTCTGTCTCTTTATATTTGTCTATTAAATCCAGATTCCTGTCAAAGAAATCAGCGATTATCAATCTTAATATTTTAGACCTGTCTTTCTTTAATAAATCGCATAGTTCATTCAGTAGCAGTTCTGTATTCAGGTCTATTTTAAACTTAATTTCTATCGGATAATTACACGTTCTTTCCATAGTGTTTGATTTTTAATTCTATACAAATTTACTGAAATAAAATAGGGTGTCAAAATGAATGTATTACATTCTTAATTAATTGTGTTATAGTCTCTTTATGTGTAATTGAGTACCTTTTTAGCTTTACTATTTAGAAAATAAAAAACGTAATACTATGAAGAAATATTCAATTCCCAAAGGTATAGAAAAAGAAGCTGCTGAATACATACAAGGAGTACTTGCAGAGCTTGAAAATAGAGGTGTTTTAGAGAATATAGATAATGCTGCCTTAGATATGCTGGCAAGAAATTACAGTACATTTATCAAGGCATCCAAACAGTTGGAAATAGACGGTTTGACAGTTACCAGTGATAGAGGTAATATAGCACCACATCCATTGGTAAAAGTTGCAAAGGATGCACAAACACAGGCTATGAAAGTTATGTTGGAATTTGGACTGACAGCCAAAGCACGTACCAAATTACCAAAGATGGATAAAACGGATGACGAGGAATCCACACCATTAGAACAGTTCATTGTTACTGGTAAGAAAGAAGTTAGATGATGAAACTTTACTATGAGTATGCAAGTAAGGTTCTTAATAATGAAATAGTAACAGGCGATACAATAAAACTGGCTTGTAAGAGATTCCAGAATGACTTATTGAGGGATGATTTGGAGTTTAGGGAAGATGTAGTAGACAGGGCTATTAGCTTTATTGGCACTTTGAAACATTATACAGGCAAGCACGCTGGCAGTAACTTCATACTGGAAGGCTGGCAACAGTTTATTATAGCTAATATACTGGGATTTTACTGGAAGGGTACAGGAACTAGGAGATTCACCAGTTCATACATAGAAGTATCCAGAAAGCAAGGTAAGACTGCTTTAGCTGCCGCCTTATGTTTGTATTATCTAATTGCTGATGGTGAAGATGGTGCAGAAGTCTTGCTGGCAGCAAACAGTAAGGAACAGGCAAAGATAGCTTTTGATATGTGTTCCAAGTTTAGTAAGGGACTGGATACCAAAGGCAAATATTTGACAGCTTACAGGGCTGATATTCTGTTTAAGGCTACTAATAGTAAATTGAAGGTACTTGCTGCTGATGATAGCAAACTGGATGGATTTAATGCCAGTTTCGGTTTACTGGATGAATACCACGCTGCCAAAACAAGTAAGGTAAGGGATGTAATAAAATCCAGTATGGGTATGCGTGAGAATCCACACCTGTGTACTATTACTACTGCTGGATTCGACAAAACTTTACCTTGTTACCAATTAAGAACTGTAGCTATAGAAGTGCTGAATGAGTTAAAGTCAGATGATGAAATGTTTATTGCCATCTATTCTTTAGATGCTGATGATGATTGGAGAAGTGAAAAGAACTGGATGAAAGTTGCACCTAATTTGAATGTCACTGTTACCAGTAAATACATCAAAGGGCAAGTACAACAAGCTATTAATAATCCTTCTGATGAAGTGGGAGTACGTACCAAGACGCTTAACCAATGGTGTGACAGTGCTACAGTCTGGCTGTCTGATGAAAGTATTATAAAGTGTACACAAGCAGTAGACCTGTCAAAGTTTAGGGGATTACCCTGTTATATTGGAGTGGATTTAGCTGCTACCAGTGATTTAACTGCTGTATCTTATTTAGTCGTTGATAGTGATAAATACTATTTTAAAACTCATTACTACCTTCCTGAATCGGCACTTACAGACAAGACAGACAAGGAACTTTATAAGCTATGGAAAAGAGCTGGTTTACTTACTGTTACTGCTGGTAATGTTACCGATTATGATTACATAACTACTGATATGCTTAAATATTCAGAAGTAGTTAATATACAGGCTGTAGGATATGATAAGTATAATGCTACACAGTGGGCTATTGATTCGACAGAAAAAGGATTGCCACTTGAAGAATACGCACAGACATTAGCCAACTTTAATAAGCCTACCAGAGAGATGGAACGGCTTATATTATCTGGTAAAGCAATAATAGACAATAACGAAATAAACAGGTATTGCTTTAGGAATGTGACTTTGAAGTCAGACCATAACGGCAATATCAAACCTAACAAACAAGTAGACAAGAAGAAGATAGATGGAACTATATCTATGATACAGGCTTTAGGTATGTATTTGCAAGTACCACACTACACAAACCAAATATTTACATTTTAATGAAATTCAATTTCCATCCATTTAAAAAGAAAGAAGCTAGACAAGAAGAACGTAGCTACAACTTTCTTTCAGATTCTCTATTTTATAATTCAGCTACTACATATTCAGAATCAAAAGCTATGTTGCTATCTGCTGTTTACAGATGTGTAGACGTGATAAGTGATTCTGTAGCACAGTTGCCGTTAGAACCGTATTATGTAGATGATGAGGGCTTTAAAACCAAGTTTACCAAGCATCCTACATACTGGCTGTTGAATAGAGAACCGAATGACCAAATGAGCAGATTTACTTTTATCAAGACACTGGTTACCAGTGTGCTTCTTACAGGTAATGGCTATGCTCTTATTAACAGAGATGAAAAAGGTGATGCCAAAGAACTGATATTTCTAAAATCAGATTCTGTATCAGTCACTTTTAAAAACGGTAAGAAGATGTACAACATTACAGGGATGAACCAACTGGTAGAAGCTATCAATATGATTCATATCTTGAATTTTAGCTATGATGGGATTACAGGTATAAGCACCTTGAAGCACGCCAGAAACACGCTGGGACTGACTGCCGATTCAGAAGCGCACGCAGAAGGATTTTTCAAAGGAGGTGCTAATCTGGCTGGCATTATTAAAGTGGAATCCTCATTAACGGCACAACAGAAACAGGACATTAAAACAGCTTGGAGCAGTGCTTTTAATTCTATTACTGGTACTCCTAATGGCGTGGCTGTGATGGAAGGCAATATGACTTTTCAGCCTATTACGGTGAATCCGTCTGATGCACAATTACTGGAAACTAGACAGTTTAATGTGATTGATATTTGCAGATTCTTCGGTGTGTCACCAGTCAAGGCATTTGATTTGTCCAAATCCAGTTATAGTACAGTAGAAGCTACTCAACTAGCTTTCTTGACTGATACGCTTTCACCACTACTGGAAAAGATAGAACTGGAATTTGAACGTAAACTATATAAGCCTTCTGAAAGGAATAATATAGATGTGCGTTTTGATACTTCAGTTCTACTTAGAGCAGATAAGGCAAGTTTGGCTAGCTACTATAATACGCTGTTCCAGATTGGTGTGATTACTCCAAATGAAATTAGGAAGAATCTGGATTTACCAGCTATTGAAAACGGTGACAAATCATTTGTACAGGTGAATGTACAGACACTAGATAATGCAGTTACTAAGCAAATAGAGAAAGACGATGAGGTATATAATTAAAGGCAATGATTTTAGCTTTACTTGGACTATAAAGGATTGCAACGGCTATGTAGATTTATCTGCTGTTACTGATTTGGAAGTGATGTATCAACATTCTACAGTTCCATCCAAGAAATATGTAGCAGATGCCAGAATAGTTGATATAGTCCTTAAAGAGAGGGAAGAAGATTTAGGGGATACTGTTCTTTATGACAGTACTTTAGTGAAAGGTATTGAGTTTGAAGTAACAGCCGAACAACAGCAGGAAATGCTTTTGGGAGACTATAATGTTATCTGTACATTTATAAAGAATGATGATAGTCACTGCTATAAAATGATTAGGGCTTATACCATAGTAGCAGATAAAGATGGTCTTAAATATTGCTGTTCTGAATCAAAGGAAAGACTGATTAAGCTAAGTCAGTTGATAAATGATATGGGATTTATCACCAGAGATGATTTGCCTACCAAAGTAAGCGAGTTGCAAAATGACTGTAATTATGTCAATATAAATAGTGTACCTACTAAACTTAGTCAATTAGTGAATGATAGAAACTTTGCTTCCAAAGATGAAGTTCCCAAATATACAACGGAGCTTTCCAATGATGCACAGTTTACCAATGTTGTAGACTTGGCAAAAAAGGTTGATAAAGAATCTGGCAAAGGATTATCTACTAATGATTATACTAATGAAGATAAAACCAAACTTACTAATTTATCTGATTTTGATTCGACAGGTATTAATAAGGAACTAAAAGAACTGGAAGAAGCACTGGCTGCTAAAGCTGATACTAGTGAAATACCTAATTTCACGTCTGATTTAATAAATGATTCCAAGTTCGTAACAAGTTCCGATTTACTTGCTGAAAATGTAGGATATGACAGTACAACTGTGAAAGACACATTGGATTCATTGCTGTACGAAGCTATTAATATAACTTCATTTACCAGTAACGTAGAACCAGTACAGGAAATAGGAACTAACATTAACAGTATAACACTTACTTGGAAGTTAAGCCAGCCAGCAACGGAACAATTTATTAATGATGTACCTGTGACAGGCAGTTCTTTCACATTTGATACTCCATTCAACAGCAATAAATCATTCACACTAAAGGTAAATGATGGAACTACCATCAAATCTAAAACTATTGATATTAAGTTTATGAATAATATATATTACGGTGTATCATCTTCTACTACTTATGATTCCAACTTTATTGAATCTCTTACAAAAGAACTACGGCAAGCTACAGAAATGAATTTCAGAGTAAATGCAGGCAAGGATGAATATATCTGTTTTGCATATCCTTCTCATTATGGAGAAGCCGTATTTAGTGTAGGCGGATTTGAAGGAGGATTCAGAGAAGTAGCCAAGTTTTATTACACCAATGAATCAGGATATAACGAACAATATACAGTTTACTGCTCTGATAATCCCTGTCTGGGAGATACTAGGGTAAAGGTAATATATGTATAAGGGATTACTACGATACTATGAAAGAAACACGAAATTGTAAAATTGAAAAAAGAAACGAAGATTCCAGAATTGTTGAGGGTTATGCAATAGTATTCAATTCTGAATCTAGAGATTTAGGCGGGTTTACAGAAGTTATAGAACCTACGGCACTGGAAGGAGTGCTACAACAGTCAGATATTTTGTGCCTTTTGAATCATAATGAAGACAGAGGTATTCTGGCACGTTCTAAATATGGTGCAGGCAGCCTGAAACTGGAAGTTGATTCTACAGGGCTTAAATATAGCTTTGAAGCACCCTGCACAAATCTGGGAGATGAATTGCTGGAAGGTTTAAAGAGAGGTGATATTACTACTTCATCTTTTGCTTTTACCATTGATTCCGATACTTGGACAAAGAAGGAAAATGGTTCTTATATCAGGACTATCAATAAGTTCAAAGAACTGTTTGATGTGTCACCTGTCTATAAAGAAGCGTATCCTGATACGAGTGTAGCACTTAGAAAGTTGGAATCATTTGATAAGGAAGATTTGACTGACTATTATAGGGAGCTAAGACACAAACTACAATAATGAACACTTTAGAACTGTTAGACAAAAAAGAACAGTTAAAGCAACGGGCAGAGGAAATAGTTTCCAAAGCAGAAAAGGAAACCAGACGGTTAAATGAAGGTGAACACGCTGAATTTAATTCTATTGCTGATGAACTGAAAGACATAGATAATGAAATAAGAAAGATTGCAAGCGAGACAAAACTAACAAACACAAATAATACATCTATGAAAAAAGAGAAATTTTCACTTTTAAAGGCTATTAATGACGTAGCCAATAGCAGACAACTGGACGAAAGAGCGCAGGAAGTTGTATCTGCTGGTATTGCAGAATTTAGAAAATCAGGACAGAACTATTCTGGACAAATCGTATTACCGATTGAAGAAAGAACCGATGTGCAAGCGACTGTAGAGGGTGCAGGACAGGAAACCGTAGCAGAAGATAAACTGGCTCTGTTAGAACCATTGAGAGCTAATTTAGTAATGGTTAAGGCTGGCGCAAGTTATCTGTCTGGACTGGTAGGTAATGTTTCTATTCCTGCTTATTCTGGAAGTAATGTTAGCTGGGCTGGTGAAGTATCTGCTGCTACAGACGGTGCAGGTGATTTCAGTGAAGTAAACTTAGAACCAAAGAGACTAACCGCTTATGTAGACGTTTCCAAACAATTCCTGATTCAGGATTCTGCCAGTGCAGAAGAGATGCTTAAACGTGACATCGTAAATGCTATATCAGACAAACTGGAAGCTACAATCTTGGGTAGTGCTGCTGGTTCTGCTACTATGCCTGCCGGTATCTTTAATGGCGTTACTCCTGAAACAAAGGATATTACTTATAAGAGATTGGTTGATATGGAAACTGCACTGGAAGAGGCTAATGTAGCAGGAAACAAATGTTTCATTGTATCGCCATCTGCAAAAGGTATTTTGAAAACTACTGCTAAAGATGCTCTTTACAATGTAACTGACGGTGGTGTACATACCTGTGTTGGTTGTGCTGGTTGTCTGATGGAAGAAAATGAAGTGAACGGTTATCCAGTATATTGTACATCCAATGTTACCAGTAAGGGTGTTGTAATGGGACACTTTGAAGATTTTGTTATTGGACAATGGGGTGGGATTGACTTAACAGTAGACCCGTACACACAAGCAGCTAACGGTAAAGTAAGATTGGTTATCAATGCATATTTCGATGCAAAACCAAGAAGAACAGGTTCTTTCCAAAAAGCTATTTTAAAATAATATGTACGTCAAACTGGAAGAAGCTAAGAAGCACCTTCTTTTGGATGATTCTTTCAAGGATGATGATTTATATATACTTGGACTAATTGATGTTGCAGAGGATGCAGTAGCACGTAATTTGAATCTGAAACTGGATGAATTAGCAGTGGATGGGGAATTTACCCCACCTGCTGTTATTCACGCTATTCTGCTGCTGATTGGTAATCTATATGCCAATCGTGAGCCAGTATCTTATTCATCCGTTAATAAAGTGCCATATACATTTGACTATCTAGTTTCACTTTATAAAAACTACAAAGAAGTATGATTGACTATATACATAATAGAGACGGTAGGGCAACGTCTACACAGGTTAGTAGAATGGATGATATAACAGAGGATGTATTCACACCAGAATTTTATTTTCTCATTAAAAATACCAATGATAATGAAGTAACTGTAGAAATTAGACCTGCTGGACAAGAGAAGTTTATAACTACGGTTCTTTATCCTGGCTGGAATCCTGAATTATGTAGTGCAGTAAAAATAAGCGGTGAAACTGGATTACAGTACGGCTATTAATACTATATACTATGAGGGCAGGGTTACTGACAGAGACAATATTACTACAGGAATCAGTACCAGTTAAAAATGAGTTTGGGGCTACTTCTATGGAATGGGTAGACTATCTGCAAACAAGAGCCAACATTAAGTTTAATTCTGGTAACAGGGTTAATCAGAATAATGAAATATTTACTTCTTATACACTTACTTTCACAATCAGGTACTATCATAAGGTAAACGAGCAAATGAGAATTATCTATCAAGATAAGAAGTATAGGATATTGGCTATCAATTCAGACAGGACAAAACAATCCACAGAAATCATAGGAGAGCTTATTAATGAATAACGGTGTAACTGTAGACGCTTCACAGGTACTAAGAATGTTTAGTGAACTTAATAGCAGACAGCAAAAGAATGTGTATAAGAATGCACTACGGAAAGCTGGACGAATTTTGCAAAAGGAAACGAAAACACAACTAAGAAGCGTAGTAGGTAAGACAATAAATCATAAGAATAGATGGGACGGTAAAACTTTAGGCAGTGGAATAAAACTAAAGGTTGATAAGAAAGCTACAGAAGCGAAGGTTCATATAATGGGGGACTTTAGGTTAAAGTTCTTTGAACTTGGAACAACTACCAGACGACTTAGAAAAAACGGAGCTAACAGAGGTAGAATGAACGCTTCTCACTTTTTCAGGACTGCCAAAGATAATAAGGAACGTGCCATCTTTGATAATATAAATCAAATGGTTGAAGAATCAATAACAAGGATTTCCAAAAGAAGATGAGCTTACAAATAGGAAAAGCTATCTATCACTTATTAAGTAAAGATAGCAGGATAAAAGAAAAGGTAGGTTCTAAGATATATCCGTTGATAGTTGAAGAATCCACCACTTTTCCTTTTATCGTTTATAAAAGGACTAATATTAGTCCTAACTACACCAAAGGCAGTTATTCTGTAAATGAATCCGTTACGGTTGATGTGGTTATTGCTTCTAAAGATTACACGGATACCGTTGAACTGGCAGACTATGTAAGGGATGCTTTAGAAGGTAGAAGGGGGAACTTTGCAGGAATAGAAATAAATGATATAAGGATGATTAGCGCAGATGAAGAATACATAGAAGATACATTCATTCAAAATATAACATTCGACATAAACACAAATGGCAAACAAAATACTTAGAGGGAATGACCTGATGATTTTTAAAGATACCACTGGTGCTGGCACTGCTTATAAAGCATTGGCATTTTCAACCAGTTGCCAGCTTTCCTTAACGGGAAACACTTTGGAAACTTCATCAAAAGACGGTGGCAAGTGGACTAGTAAAGCGGTAAGCAAATTAAGCTGGTCACTTACAACTGACAATTTATATAGCGTGGAAGATTTTAATGCTTTAGTAAATAGCTGGATAAGCAGAGAGGAATTAACTGTAGCTTTTGCCGTATGCACCAATGCAGACAGCGATACAGGTCTGCCTGCCGATGGCTGGAAAATAGGCGGTGGCTACACTGGTAAGGTGGTTATCACTAGTATTACCGCTAATGCTCCAGATAATGATAATGCTACTTATTCTGTTACTTTGGAAGGAACAGGTGCTTTATCACCTAAAGTAGCGTAATATATTCACTGGGGAAGCTGTTACAGTTTCCCCTTTTTTATTTATATACTATGGAAATTCAAATTAAAGGTACTGCATATAATATACGATATACTATCAGGGCTATGTTCGTATTTGAACAGATAACAGGCAAGATATTCAGATTGGAGAATCTAACGGATTACTACCTGTTTTATTATAGTCTGTTAGTAGCCAATAATCCAGATTTGCAAATGACATTCGAGGACTTTATTAATGAATGCGATGATGAACCAGCCTTAGTTATCCAGCTACAGGATTTTCTTTCTAAGGAGATGGAAAAGCAGTCTGCATTCATAAGTGATACTGTAGATTCAAAAAAAAAGTAACGATTAGCGAATTGTATGCTTTGATAGTTCTGGAAGCAGGTATAGCACCTGATTATTTTCTGGACAGTATGCAAATGTATGAGGTGAAGGCAGTCTTGGAGAATCTGCAATATAAGAATAAAACAAGCTGGGAACAGGCTAGAATGATAAGTTATATCATAGCCCAAACTAACAGTACCAAGCAGTTATCACCTACTGATATTATGAAGTTTGATTGGGATGAAGCCAAAGAGAAAGATACTTCTATCAGTAAAGACGATATAGCCAGACTACAGGCTAAAGCTAATCAATTTATAAACACACAAAACTAAATATATATGGCTGATTTAGTAACCAGACTATTACTTGATTCATCTGGTTTTAATAATAACATAGTTAAGAGCAGCAGGCAAGTACAGGAGTTTCAACAGATAACAGGCAATATAGTAGGTACTATAGGAAAGTTTGCTGCTGGTATTGGAATTGCGACTACTGCCAGTGACGCTTTTATGAAGATAATAAGAAGCTCACAGGCTACTAATGATGAATGGGACAATACATTAAATTCCTGTAAAGGAACTGTAGATTTATTCTTTCAGTCTATGTCTGCTGGCAGTTTTGAAGCATTTAATAACGGTGTTCTTTCTACAATAAGGAATTTGAAAGAACTTTCTGCTTTGCGTGATTCGTTGACTGATGCTAAGTTATCAATGGGATTCAATACTAAAGTCTTTGAAACGGAGTTTACGAAATATGAATCTATAATCAGGGATACCACTAAAAGCAAGCAGGAACGGGAGAAGGCATTTAAAGACTTGCAAAAGTTGAAAGACGATTTTAAAATAGATGTTACTGATGTCTTGGGAGGTGCAGAAGAAGAACTTATTCAATCATTGAATATTAGAACAGGACGAAAAGACTTTAATATTAATGATATACATAAATATATATCAATCAATAATAATGATTTTTCATCTAGAAATGAGAAAAGGGCATTAACGGAGTATCAAGACCAGTTAAAGGCATACGAAAAGGAAATAAACCAAATACAAGGCAGGATTAATTCTACCAGAGGTGATACTAATGAATGGACAGGTGAAACCAAAAAACAGATGAGGGAAAAACTGTCTTCTATTAAGCAACAAATGGAACTGTTCAAACAACAAAATTCAGAACTTGAAAAGCAGAATTTCTTGAATCAGGATAATGATGCCAATAGAGGTGAAATGATTAAAAACTATGAATATGCTTATGATTTGAAAAAGCGTATGTATGATTTTGATAAACGTACATTGGAATTACAGAATAGTCTTAAACCTGCTGGAGGAAATAATAAGGTAAAAACAGAAGAAGTAATTCCTGCTGGTTCTGTTGCTGAATTGGATAAGCTGATAACGGAAGCCAGAAAGAAGTATGCTGCTGCCATTACAAACGATGCCAGAGTATCTGCACTAAAACTGATACAGGAACTGGAACAGAAAAAAATAGTTCTGAATATTACTGCTAAATATAACAGTAGGGAGCAGGGAGAATTAAAACCTGCTGGTATTCCATCTGTTAAAGGCTTTAATTCAAGGGATATTGGTAAACTAACTTCTCCATTTGTAACAGAAGAAGATGTAAAAGTAAATAATGATTATGCAACTTCATTAGGTGCTATTGCTACTGTTATGGGTTCTATATCCCAAATGACAAATGAAGGTGCTTCTGCTTGGTTAACTTGGAGTGCTAATTTAATGACAGCTATAGGTACTGCTATTCCTGCTATAGAAGCTCTTATTGCTGCAAAGAAAGCGGAGTCTATAGGAAATGCCGTAGCCAGTGCCACGCAAACACCAGTAGTAGGTTGGTTGTTGGCTGGTGCTGCTGTAGCTTCTGTAATAGCAGCTTTTGCCACTATGCCACAATTTGCCAATGGTGGTGTGGTTGATGGCAGTTCCTTCTTTGGTGATAAGATATTGGCTAGGGTGAATAGTGGTGAAATGATTCTGAATAAAAGTCAGCAGTCCAATTTGTTCAACCTGTTAGACGGTGGTTCACCTGTAAAAGGAGGTGCTATGTCTGGAGAAGTTGAATTTAAGATTTCAGATAAAGCACTGGTTGGAGTTTTAAAACAACACAGTAATAGAACAAATAGACTAAGGTAAAATGGGCTATCAATTAATATATAACTCATCTTTTAAGGATATAGATGAGAATACTATCAATATTGAAATATACAGGGATTCAGGAGGTACTTTGATAGCTTCTGAATTACTCTGTTCTGCTGATGCAGTTTCAATTAACTATGAATCAGATGATGATGTGTTCAAACCAATCAAATGTTCGGATTGCCAGATTAATGTCTTAACGACAAAGGTACTGGCTAATCTGTACACAGCATTAGGAAACCAGATATATTGTACCATCTCAAAGAATGGTTCTTTGTTGTGGTGTGGGTATTCTGTTCCTTGTCTTTACAGTACAGATTATAATGAAGAATATAATTTGTTGTCATTGCAGTTCAACGATATTCTTTCATCCCTTAATAATTATAACTACACCTATCTAAATGAAAAGCAGTCTATAGTGTCTTTCTATCAGGTAATCAAACATATCATAAGCCAGATTGATTCCAATGGACTGATAAAGAATGTCTATGTACACAACGCAAAGAAGATAAATGATACTACTGATTTACTAAATAACTTATTCATATTAGATAGAAATTTCTTCGATGAAGCGAATGAAGCAGAGAACTGTAAAGACGTACTGGAATATATTGCAAGGTATCTGGGTATGACTTGCTATTATTATGGTGATTCTATTTACTTCGTGGACTATGATATTATTAAGAATATCAATTTATATACTAAATATACCCTGTCAGATGATAGTAATACGGTGGTAGCACTTGATAACACCGTTATTAATGTTAATCAGAATATTTATGAAAGTAATGCCAGTATAGCTATTGGTGAGCTATATAATAAGGTGGTGGTAGTTGCTAATTCAAATTCTAATAATACTATAATTCCTGAATGGAATGATGAGGATGATATTATAAATCAGAATGCAGACGCAAATAAGTATTATGAATCGACAAGGGATATTAGTGGTAAGAATTATACATTATTGAATGCTTTCTTTAAATCGAAGAATAATTGGGATTGGAATAAGCCATATCTTTTTGAAATTAACAAACCAATAGAACCGATAGAAGAAGTAACTCCAGATAATGCTGCATCAAATGGCAGCTACTGGCAAAAGGCAGCATACTATGAGACTGCAAATGAACCTTCCTCTTTAAATTGGAAGACATATTTTACGATAAGTGATTACGGTCTGATGGGATGGAAAACAACAGACGGAGTCCAATTGTCATTGAAAAATAAGCTACCTATAGCAGTCAAAGGTGGAACTTTCATTATTGATATAAATTATAGGCTGTCTGGTGATTGGAATGCAGCAGAATGTATTGTAACATCTGATGAACAATACTATGATGGTAAATATTCCACGGGATTCACGGATACGATGTTTAAATGTAAACTTGCAATTGGTGATAAGATGTACTATGATGGTGATGGATGGGTTAATTATCAGGAGTATCATAATAAAGTTGCAAGGAATTATTATAAGATATGTAACGGTCCAAATACTTGGGCAGGTGCAACTTGGTATAAGTATCTGGATGAATACGGTTACTGGCGATTTGTTACTAAAGGGGAATATGATTCTATTTCTGGACGTGAAAAGTATAGCGGTGGATATGCAGATAGAAATTACGTGTATTCATATATGAATAGCAGTAATGAGCGTGTATTTGTCGAGAAATGGTTCTATGATGAATGTAAATTGCAAGACTGTTTTTATCTGGTGCATAAGAATAAAGTAGGGGATAAGGTGTTTGATACAGATTATTCATTGACTAATACAGTTTCGTGGCGTATGAATCTGGCAGAAAGTGAAGATGGTGTTGCCGTTTCATTACCATCTGATAAAATGACATTAGGGGAGTTGACATTTGAACTTTACGCTCCTAATCAACTTGGAACTACTCCTATGAGACGTACCGATAAAGAACCTGTCAGGTGTAATTCATTTCACATTAATGATGTTAAATTGAAATATACTACATCTGATTATGTGAAGGATATTTTTAATGATGAAACGTATGATGAAGACTTGAAGTTTGAGAATGTAATTGATGAAAATATAGTCAATGATTTTGATGATATTGAATTTAGAATCAATACTTATAATGAACACGCAGGCAGTTATAGCTATGTTCTTACTAAGATAGGAGAGGAGTATTACTTTGTTGATACGTTGACTGATACAGCTTCACTGGATAAACTGAAAGCAGAAGAGCACTGTATTAATAAATATGTGAATTACTATAGTAAGCCACGATTCAGATACAGTAATTCAATAAAGAATAGGGGTATATCGCTTAATTCAGTCCTGAAAGAGAATACCTTGAATAAGAACTTTGTAATCAATTCCATCACATACGATTTGATTAATAATAAATGTGATGTTGAATTGAACGAAATACGATAATATGGAAATAAAATCTAACTATATACCACATAATTTCAGGAACAAGTATTTAAAGAATGTAGGTGGAAGTTATTCAAGTACAGTTTTACAGTCTACAGTATCAGGTGAAGCTGGTACTAAAGTTGTAGTAATTGATGATTTGGAAACTTCCAGTAAAGATAAGGCATTGTCTGCCAATATGGGTAAATACTTGAATGAAAACAAACAAGATAAGAATGAATATGTAGATACAATAAATCAGTATTTAAGTACTGATTCTGATGTGAAATTTAACTCTGTCGCTGGCAAGAATGGAGAGTTTGACAATCTGAAAGTAAAAGGAGGTTTGGATGTCTTTACTATTACGAGTAATGAAGTAAGGGGAACTAATGGAATTTTATATGTTACCGATTCAGCACAGGTAACAGGTATAACTTCCAATGAAAATAATGTAATGGTTCTTACAGTCAGTGATTCTGTCTTTAGGGTGGATGATATTCTACTTAGCCAGACTTTTGATTCATCTTCAAAGAAGATAGTCTTAAAGGTAACTACTGTAGATGGTACAACTATTACCTGCAATGTCATAGAAGCATTAGGCAATATAGAAACTGGTGATGCTTTAGTAAGGATAGCCAATACGAGTGATGCAGCCAGACAAAGTTCTATCCTGCTGAATCCGTATGATGGCTGTATTGATATACGTACAGGTTGTACATCTGAATCAGATTCCATAGTATCCAGTAGAATAGGTAATCTAGATGGAATTACTGATACAGATTTTGGGAAACTGTCTGGTGATGGACTTTATTCTAATAATGCTTATCTGTCTGGTGCAATAAGAAACTTATCTGGAAAATGGGAATTGAAAGATGATGGTTCTGGTAAGTTGGCAAATGGAAATATTAGCTGGGATACAGAAGGTAGTTTGACATTAAAGTATGGTACGAGGAAGGAGTTTAAAACTATAGATATTGATGATTATGATTTTGCAAATGCATTTGAGGTTGATTTAAAGGATGGGTTGAATTTCTTCTTTACGAAAAATAAGGATAATGACCCTAGAACAATAATATTACCTTGCAGTGATACATTTATAGGGCTTGAAGTTGAAATGATATTTAAGGGAAATCCCGGTTTAATAAGGATTGAATGTACAAATAATTATGCGTTTATGTATAACGGGCAAGATGTACGCTACATTTCAATCGGACATTATCCAAGACGATTAAAATTAGTAGCGAGAAAATATAATTTCTCAACTAAGGGTATGTGTAGTTGGTGGATTGATAATGCAGCAGAGTTTAAAATCAGTAGTGATGGTACATTTGCAGGAACATTCAGGTCTATTTGAGTTTATGAATCAGCAACAAATACAATTAATAATAGCCTGCATACTGGTTGTCGTAGGTATAGGATTACTGATAGCAGGATTCTGTGTAGTACCTGTAGGTATCATACATAGTTCTATTCTGGTAGCATTTGGTGAGGTGCTTACTTTCGTTGGAGCTTTATTTGGAATAGATTATCATTATAAGAGTAAATAATATTAGCCTGTAGTCTTGATTGATTACAGGCTTTTTTATTACCTTTGCAGCAATTCCAGATGTCTAATGAGTTAGAACTGGAAGGACATATTAGTTAACGAAGAGCGTTTAAGATATTATCCTGTTATGAAATCTGGACAATTTCAATCTCCAAGGATAGTAGGCAAGAACGCTCACGTCAATGTTATATACCTATCTTATATGGATAGTCTATATATCGTTTGGCGTGGGCTATTGTTTATTACTTGGAGATGGGCAGTCCAGAGCCTCATAACGGTAATATTCAATAGTTCCCACGCTTTTTTCATTGTATAACAGTCGATAGGGAACATCGACTACAATACATACATAAGAAACAGATAGTCTAGTCTTTAAAGTAGCAGTACTTATTTAGTGTGCAGTTTTCACTGTGTTCCTCACACTAATCCATTATTATTAATTGCTTTCTATAAGGAACATAGAAGCAGGATATATACTCAATATGAAAAAATACAAATTAGTATTATTCACTATGTTGGTTTGTAACCTCAACATTTTTGCACAAAAAGTAGATACTCTCTATTATGACAATAATTGGAAAGGGGTAGAAACGAAACAGTTTGCAAGTTTTATTCGATACGTATCTTATGCTCAAGATGGTAATTATCGTAATAAATTCCGAACATATTTCAATACTGGAGAATTAAATTCAGAGGGTGATTTCATTTCCATTGATAAATACGATGATAGTAAATCAGAGTTTGGTGCTTGGAAGTCATATTATAAAAATGGAAAATTGCAAACAGACTGGGATGTTGTAGATGGAAAGGGAAAATGTATAAATTATTATGAGAATGGAAATAAGAAAGAAGAATTTGAATTGGTTAATGGAACTCAAAATGGAATTGCAATAAGTTATTTTGAGAATGGTTTAATCCATACTAAGGGGGATTGTGTAAACGGTAAATATAATGGTATATTCTATCAATTTACAGAAAAAGGAGATGCTTGCTCACAAGCTGAATATAAGAATGGTGAACCTGCAAAGCCATATTATACTTATTCTACACAGGATGGATTTGTAGCAAAATATAAGATGTCTGATGGTACTTTATATTTAGAAATGCCATCAATAAATGAAAAGCAAGTTTATCACCAGAAAGGGGATACTTGGGATTATTATATGAAAAATGGTTTGTGCCTTATGGTTAATGCTTCAATTAACAAAGATTATGGAAAGTATTTTACTCTCTATGTTGTATTGACTAATAATTCAGTTCAACCCATAACGTTTAATCCTGCATTAATAACTGCTTATAAAAAGAAAAAAGACAAAGTAAAGAATTTGAATGTTTTAAATTCTGATGAATATATGGCAAAGGTGAGTCGTCGCCAAAATTGGGGGAGTTTTTTTAATGCCCTTAATGAATCTATGGCAGCTTCTAAAGCAGGTTATTCAGCTTCTTCTACTCAAACAAATTCTAGCTATTCTGGTGCTACTGTTTCTGGTGCCGTTGGTGCGGCAGTAGGTACAAATGGTGCCACTGTTGGTGCTGCTGTAGGAGTTAGTGGATACGCTGGAAGTTTGAGTACTTCATCAACAACTGTTGGTTATAATGGTGCTGCTGCTTATCAAGCTGAATTAATAGCTAGTGGTAGAATTGCAGAGTATAATAATCAAATGTTACAAGAACGCCAAATGAAAGATGAAGGATATTTGAAAATAACAACTGTTAATCCGGGTGAAACAATAACAGGATATGTCAATATTCAATATGAAAAAGGTGATGAGTTATCTATTAACATTCCTATTGATTCAGTCGTTTATCCTTTTGTGTGGGATATAAGTAAATAGTTTTATGACATAAAAAAGAAATTATGAGAAAGAATATTATACTGTTTTTTACAATATTGATATGGATGGTTGGTAAGTCTATTGATATTAATGCAGCTAATTATTGTATTCAAGAAGAGGCTGATTTATTGATTCCTGCAAATACTGCAATTCCACTTGTATTGGATTATTCTATTAATTCAAAAAAAGCTAAAAGGGGGAATATTGTTAATTTTAAAGTTGCACAAGAAATTTATATTAATGATAAACTGGCTATTCCTGTGGGAACATTAGCAACGGCGGAGATTGTAAAAGCATCGAAAAGAAAATGTTGGGGTAAAAGTGGTAAACTAATTATTAGAATGAGAGAACTTAAATTTTCTAATGGAACTACTATTGCTTTAACTGCTCCAGATATTGAAAAAAATGGAGTAAGTAAAAAGGGAAATGCTTGGACTTGGTTTTGGTGTTCCATATTTTTTATTCCTTTAAATACAATTCCCCCACTCTGTATCAAAGGAGAAAATGCGGAAGTTGAACAAGGATTAACAATTGTCGCAAATACGGTAGAACCTGCTACCATAAGTTTAAAAGATTAGTTCTAAATAAAAGAACAGCATTTGAAGAAATTCATTTGCTGTTTTTTTATTATCATTGCAAACAAAAACACTATGAAGCCAGTAGATAAGTTCTCAATTCAGTATAGCGAGTTGCTAGAGTATATATACCCAGTGACGCAAGAATATTTCCCTGATTTTGATTATGACGAAGAAACAGGACAGGCATATATGTTGCCGTCACAAACGCCAGACACTTTTAAAGGAAGATACAACAGAGGAATTTTGAAAGGTAGATTCTCGTTTGATTCATACATAAAGAATAAAGAACTACAAGAATTGCTTGCTGTATTGGGCTTAGACGCTGAAAAGTTCTGGTATCTATTGCTTTTCTGTTATGATTGCAGTTGGGGTAAATGTATGGAGGGTATAGAAATAAAAGAATCCCCTAAAGAACAGATAGAAAAATTTGTTAATGCTATCAGTGAGGATTATAAAAGAGATACTCCGTTTGGTGCAGTCTTTAAAAGCCCAATTTGTATTACGTTGAAAATAGGTAGGAAGAATATCGTGATAGATAATAAAACGGCTATTGCTAGTATAGCCAAGTTTTGTGCAGACGGATTGGAAACAGTAAATTCAGACCAAATGAATACTGCCAGCGTTGACTTGAGCAATCCACATACTGAATCATTCTCCGTATTCGCTTATTATTTCTCACAAATGATTATCACTGCCTTGAATTATCAAGAACAAGTAAAAGAAAAGAGAAAGAAGGGAGCTAATATGTCTGACAAGGAAAAGACGCTGATTTCTCATCTGCTATATTTCACTGGCATCGTGAATAACGAAAGTGTGTTGGTTGATTATGACTACTTGAAATCCTTGTTGAAACAATATAAGGATAAAGATATAAGGAGTATGAACGCATTCTATTATTGATTGAGACTTATTTTATTAATTATTCCTGCTTTCTTATTCTCTAAATACTTCATTCTATAGTTTGTGAAGTAGGGGAATAGGAAAGCTGTGTTTTTTTATCCCTGTTAGTACTCTTAATAAAGCATCATCTTTGCAGTATAACAAATAAAGCTGGAGCGCACCAGTCTAAAAACTGCAAAAGAAGTATGAGAACAAATGAAATTTTTACTCTGGAATCAAGAGAATTGAACGAAGGTAAGAAAGTAGCTTTTATTGCTGGTGGTATCAATCGGGACATTAACAAGGCTAACTTGAATGACAAAATGAAGTCTATTGGAGAACATACACAGTATTTTCCGCTTGTTGTGGTTGATGGTGAAGATGTGGTAAAGGAGGGGTTAACTTTGAAAGACCCTGTATCTGGTTTTCCAATAGATTCTTCTAAAGCTAATGATTATTTGGTTATTATTGAAGGTCAGCACAGGTATAGGGCTATAATGGAGCTTCGAGAAAAAGATGCAAAGGCTAAGAAGAATTATGAAAATGCAATGAAGAAATGGCAAAAGAACGGAAGCAGAAAGGAAGATAAGCCAGAAGAATTTACGCCTAAAGCTCCTGCACAGATAAAGGCTATGTATCCATTGGTTAAAGATGAGGATATACGGATTATGATATCAGAAATGAACAATACGTCAGTAAAGTGGAATAAAGGAGATTTTGCTAAACAGGCTTGTGCAGCGTATCCTGATAATGCTATCTTAGGTTTTATCGTTAAGTATATGAATATACAACACCAAAGAACGAAGAAAGGTGAAGTAGATGATATGTTACCGAATGGTGGATTTAAGCTGACAACGCTTAGTAAGTATCTGATTTATTCTGCTGACATAAAAGAATCGGTACTGGCAGATACGTGTAAATATGGAGAAGGCACTCTTACGAAGTATGTAGGTAATGAGCCTGAAAAAATGGTTGAAAGAGCAGAGAAGATTATTAAAGCTGGATTAGATGCTGGATTTACCTATCGTTTTCTGGCAAAAGGTTTCTTCATTGATTGGATTGCAAATAAGAATAATTTAGGGATTCAATATACAGAACTCCTTGAAAGGTTAAAAGATGTGAATAGAGAGGTGGTAGACAGTATTATGAGAGAAGCACAGAAACATAATTTTATGGAACAGTTAAATAGAATAGGATAAACGGGAATCTTTAGTTATTGATGTCAGTTGCCAGCTAGCGTAATGTTAGCTGGCTTTTTTGTTGCTTTATTATCGGTTTATCTACCGTGCGTCTCAACAATAGGGGTATGGGGTGAAATTTTATCAGGAAAGTGCTTTAAACCACAGCCCTCCCAACTTTCCACGACTGGTAAGATTTCAAATATCCAAAAGGGCTGTAATCTTATTGTAATCGGTTAACTCTATTTATTCTACAAATTCTGTGATAACATCGGATATTTATCTATCTTTGTTGTGTTCAAATAACGCTGAAAAGTACATAAATGAATAACACTTCTTCGTAAGTGACTGATAATGAAATATGGAAGGAAAATTAGTTTTTTCCCGGTTATTCGGCAAGAAGTAAATAACATTTTGTATTTTTGGGCATCAATTAATAAAATTAGATATTATGATAACGACACAGGACAAAGAGTTGCTTGCCAAGAAAGGCATCACGGAAGAGCAAATTGTAGAACAATTAGCATGCTTCCAGACGGGTTTCCCCTTTTTGAAGCTGGATGCGGCAGCCTCCATCGAAAAGGGAATATTAGCTCCCGATGCAGAAGAACAGAAGGCTTATCTGGCCGCCTGGGATGCATATACCAACACAGATAAGACTGTTGTGAAGTTCGTGCCCGCCTCCGGTGCAGCGAGTCGTATGTTCAAGAACCTGTTCGAGTTCCTGTCTGCCGACTATGACCGGCCGACTACCAAGTTCGAACAGGCATTCTTCGACGGAATCAAGAATTTTGCTTTCTATGATGACCTGAATGTAGCCTGCCAGCGTATCGACGGAAAAGATATTCCCGGACTGATCGAAGACGGCAACTATAAAGCAGTGGTATCCGCCCTGCTCGAAACAGCCGGACTGAATTACGGCGCACTACCGAAAGGTCTGCTCAAATTCCATAAGTATCCCGAAGGTTCACGCACGCCGATGGAAGAACATCTCGCCGAAGGAGCCTTGTATGCTGCCGGAAAGAGCGGTAAAGTAAACGTGCACTTCACGGTATCTACCGAACACCGTGAACTCTTCAAGAAGCTGGTAGCCGAAAAGGTAGACGAATTTTCCAAACGCTATGGAGTAGACTATTACATCACCTTCTCCGAACAAAAGCCGAGTACCGACACGATTGCCGCCGACATGGACAACCAACCTTTCCGTGACAACGGCAAACTGCTGTTCCGTCCCGGTGGCCACGGCGCACTGATCGAGAACCTGAACGACCTTGATGCAGACATTATCTTCATCAAGAACATCGACAACGTAGTGCCCGACAGACTGAAAGCCGACACCGTTACTTATAAGAAACTGATTGCCGGAGTGCTCGTGACTTTGCAAAAACAAGTATTCGAATACCTTACCCTGCTCGACAGCGGTAAATACACCCACGACCAGATGATGGAAATGCTTCAATTCCTGCAAAAGAAACTCTTCTGCAAGAATCCGGAGACGAAAGACCTCGAAGATTCCGTACTCGCCATCTACCTGAAAAACAAGTTCAACCGCCCGATGCGCGTCTGCGGAATGGTGAAGAACGTAGGCGAACCCGGTGGCGGCCCGTTCCTTGCTTACAACAGCGACGGAACCATCTCCCTGCAAATCCTCGAAAGCTCACAGATCGACATGGACGATCCGGAGAAGAAAGAAATGTTCGAGAAAGGCACACACTTCAATCCGGTAGACCTCGTATGCGCCGTGCGCGATTATAAAGGACATAAGTTCGACCTGGTGAAGTATGTAGATAAAGCAACAGGCTTCATCTCCTACAAATCGAAGAACGGCAAAGACCTGAAAGCTCTCGAACTTCCCGGCTTGTGGAACGGAGCGATGAGCGACTGGAATACCGTCTTTGTAGAAGTGCCACTTTCCACTTTCAACCCGGTAAAAACAGTGAACGACTTGTTGCGTGAGCAACATCAGTAAAGAGTCTGAATTTAGAAACGCAGATTACCGCAAAGGAAATAGGCTAAATCTGCGATAATTTGCGTTAATCTGCGTTTCTCAAATAAAAAAGAGTGTTTAGAATGAATCAGATAGAGAAGATCATCGATATTGCTACTTGGAACAGAAGAGAACATTACGAACATTTCAGTGCTTTTGACGATCCGTTTTTCGGAGTGACCGTTCAGGTAGACTGTACGCGCGCGTATCAGGAAGCCAAAACCAAAGGCATATCCTTTTCCCTGTTAGTCCTCCATCGGATAACGACTGCCGCTGCTGCGGTAGAAGAATTCCGTTATCGCATCGAAGGCGATAAGGTGGTGTGCTATGACAGCCTTCTGCCCGAAGCCACCGTAGGCCGTGACGACCATACCTTTTCTTTTGCCACCTTTGAATATGATCCGGACGAACTTGTCTTTATCCGCCGGGCAAAAGCCGAAATGGAACGTTTGCAAGCCACTACGGGACTCAACAAAGGAGGCACTTTCCATCCCAATGCCATTCATTATTCGGCAGTGCCGTGGCTCTCATTCACCGACATGAAGCACCCCACCAATATGCGTTCGGGCGACAGCGTTCCCAAAATCTCCACCGGAAAGTACTTCCGTGACGGAGAAAGACTGATGATGCCCGTTTCCGTAACCTGCCATCATGGGTTGATGGACGGCTATCATGTGGCACAGTTTATTGAGAAGCTCCATTTGTAACTTCCGTTCTGAAAAGACAAACCAGACTATTATATGAGAGTAAAGATACCCAGATGGGAAATCGCCGTAATCTGTTCCGCTTTGCTTTTCCCCGGCACTTCGCTTAGTGCGCAGGAGGTAGGGCAGGAAGAGAAAGAGGTGAAGGAAATGCGGCAAGACGTAGAACAGCTCCAGCAGGACGTCCGCCAACTTCGTGAAGAAGTGCGGAGATTGCAGGAAGAAATTCATGGCTTCCGGCACAACAGCTTCCCGCAATGCGGAGCCGACACCGTAGCTCCCTACGTTCCCCACCATTTCATTCACCGGTTGGGGATAGAGGCGCGGCCGCAATACGTGTTCCCCACCAATCCTTTCCTGCAAGGCGAGAACGAACGGTGGAAACCCATCCAGAGTTCATTTGCCGCTCATCTGAAATACTCTTTCAAGTTTCGTCCCAACACCTGTGCCGACCGCATCTATGGCGGAGCTTATCAAGGTTTCGGCTTGGCTTTCACCACCTTTGGCGACAAAAAGCAACTGGGTGATCCGATGACGTTCTATGTCTTTCAAGGTGCACGCATTGCCCGTTTCAATCCCCGCCTTTCGCTCAATTACGAGTGGAATTTCGGTATTTCTGCCGGATGGAAACCTTATGACAACGATTACAACTCCTACAACGGAGCCGTAGGCTCACGGGTGAATGCCTACCTCAATGCGGGTATCTACCTTAACTGGTCGCTTTCCCGTTATTTCGACTTTATCATCGGCGGAGACTTCACGCATTTCTCCAACGGCAACACCAAGTTTCCCAATGCAGGTGTCAACACCACCGGAGCGAAAATCGGACTGGTGTACAACTTCAACCGGGAAGAAGCCGACCTCACTAAATCATTGGTTCATCCCTACGTTCCCCGTTTTCCGCGACACGTCAGTTATGACCTTGTGTTGTTCGGCTCGTGGCGTCGCAAAGGCGTCTATGTAGGCGAGAAGCAGATTGCATCACCGGGCAGCTATCCCGTAGCGGGATTCAACTTTGCTCCGATGTACAATCTCAACTATAAGCTGCGTTTCGGAGTTTCGCTGGACGGTGTTTATGACGGTAGTGCTAATGTGTACACCGAAGATGCGCTGGTGGAGTACGATGCAGGCAGTGGTTCCTCCCGTCGTAAATTTCTCGTGCCGGGCATTCAGAATCAGCTTGCGCTCGGACTTTCCGGACGGGCAGAATACGTGATGCCGTTTTTTACCATCGGTGTCGGCTTGGGAACGAATGTGCTGGGGCGTGGCGATTTGCGCGGACTGTATCAGGTCTTTGCGTTGAAGATCAACGTCACCCGGAGTTCATTCCTTCACATCGGCTACAATCTTCAGGATTTCCAGACCCCTAATTATCTGATGCTCGGTCTTGGTTTCCGTTTTAATAATAAATATCCTAAAGTACGTCATTAACCCCCAATACGCCATTACCCCCAAATGGAAAATATCATTCGTAAAATCAGGCAAATCTATCCGGTTTCCGACGAAGCACTTCAAGCGCTTCAGGCGAATATGGAATTAAGGTATTATCCCAAAGATACCCGTATCGTTCAGGCAGGCGTCACAGACCGCCTGGTATATTTCATTGAAGAGGGCATCGCCCGTTCCGTATTCCACCACAACGGAGAGGACACCACTACGTGGTTTAGTCAGGAGGGCGACGTCACGTTCGGCATGGATTCGCTCTACTATCAGCAACCATCGGTAGAAAGCGTTGAAACGCTTTCCGATTGCAAAATCTACGTCATCCACATCGACAAGCTGAATGCCCTCTACGAAACATATATCGACATAGCCAACTGGGGAAGAATCCTGCATCAGAATGTGAATAAGGAGCTTAGCCACATGTTTGTGGAGCGCCTCCAACTTTCGCCTAAAGAACGCTACGAACAGTTCAACCGTCGCTATCCCGGATTGATAAACCGAGTGAAGCTGAAATATGTGGCTGCTTTTCTGGGCATTTCCATCTATACCCTTAGTCGGGTACGTGCTAAAAAATAGCGATTAGCAGGGCTTTTTTGCTTTAGAGCAAAGAAACTTCGTAGCGCAAACCGTATCTTTGCCTTCTGAAAATACTAACTTACTAATAGAAAAACAAATGTCGAACATTTCTGCTTCAGCTTTTTCAGACACCAAGGCGCATTATGATCTTCTTGACGGACTTCGCGGTGTGGCGGCTCTTATGGTGATATGGTATCACGTATTCGAGGGCTTCGCTTTTGCCAGTAATAGTGCTATTGAAACTCTGAATCACGGATATTTAGCCGTGGATTTCTTTTTTATCCTTTCGGGTTTTGTGATCGGTTATGCTTACGACGACCGTTGGGGTAAAAGTCTCACCATGAAAGATTTCTTTAAACGCCGATTGATACGTCTTCATCCGATGGTCATTATGGGTGCCGTTCTCGGTGCTATCACGTTCTGTATTCAGGGGAGTGTGCAATGGGACGGGACGCACATAGCTATCTCCATGATAATGTTGTCTCTGCTTTGTACGATCTTCTTCATTCCTGCCATGCCGGGTGTTGGGTACGAAGTTCGTGGCAACGGTGAGATGTTTCCGTTGAATGGTCCTTGCTGGTCATTGTTTTTTGAGTATATCGGCAATATCCTGTATGCGTTGTTCATTCGCCGCTTGTCCAACAAGGCACTGACGGTGTTTGTGGTGTTGCTGGGCGTAGCGTTGGCGGTGTTTGCTGTTTTTAATGTCTCCACTTATGGAAACATAGGAGTGGGCTGGACGCTGGATGGGGTTAACTTTTTGGGCGGTTCCTTGCGTATGCTTTTCCCTTTTTCGTTGGGTATGCTTATGTCGCGCAATTTCAAGCCTATGAAGGTGAAAGGTGCATTTTGGATATGTACTATTGCGCTGATTGCCCTGTTCTCTGTTCCTTATCTGGAAGGGTTGGAGCCGCTTTGCATGAATGGTGTTTATGAAGCGTTTTGCGTGATTGTGGCTTTCCCTATCATTCTGTGGATAGGAGCGTCGGGCACCACCACGGACAAGCAATCGACAAAGATATGTAAGTTTTTGGGAGATATATCTTATCCGGTTTATGTGATACATTATCCGTTGATGTATCTGTTCTATGCATGGCTGATTGAGAATCAACTCTACACGTTAGGTGAAACCTGGCACGTAGCTTTGTGTGTCTTTATTTTGAGTATTATTCTTGCTTATCTGTGTTTGAAGCTGTATGATGAACCAATACGTAAATATTTGGCTAAACGTTTCTTGAGTAAGAAATGACGTTTTCATTTCATGAAGTTAAAAAGAAAAACTCCAGCTATGGTGACGGATAAAGTTACATTAGCTGGAGTTTTTCTTATATAAAATAAGACTTTCTTTATCTGCAAATGAGCTTTCTTCTATGTTTTCATCTTAGAAATGATTAGATGTGATTAACAGAGCTGCTTGCTCATCTTATAATTGGTGAGACACATTTGATTAGCTTTCCGCTTTTGCTCTTCATCGACCTGAAAACCTTGTTTTTCAAAAAATGGTTTTGCCGTGATGCTAACTTCCGATGTTAATCTTTTCGCACCTCTTTCTCGTGCATATGCTTCGAGATGCTTATACAAAGATGTTGCGACACCTTGATGCTGAAAGTCCTTGTGAACGAACAGCGTGTGCATATATCCGTCATCGTTTACAGAGCCAAAGCCTACAATCACGCCTTCTTCGTTTTCTGCAACCACATAATGTTGTTCTTCGAAAAGCTCATTCCAGTGTGACGTATCGTCTCCGCACGAAGCCCAATCTGCTACTTCTTCGGCTGTATAATCTTTTCGGTTCACAGTCAGAACTGTATGCTGATATAGCTCTTGCAGTGCTGGAATATCAGACAGGTTTACTTGGCGGATTTTATTCATCTTATCTCTGAATTTCTTGTATTAATGAACTTCTACTTTCTCTGCAATTCTCTTAGCCTTGTCGCGCAACGCATCCAAATCAGAATCAAGCGGAGCATAACAAAGTACCACACCCATACGGCGGTTGACACGTGTAAACGGTTTGCCGAAAATGCGGAGATAAGTATCTTCTTCTTTGGTCACTTCTTCTAGTCCGCGATATTGAGGACGTTCCTGGCTGGCAATCGGGGAAAGGATCACAGCGCTTGCGCCTATCCGTTCTTGTTTGATGCCGGGAATGGGCAGACCGAGTACGGCACGCAGATGCAATTCAAATTCATTCAGGTTTTGTGTGCCCGCCAGTGTCACCATACCTGTGTCATGCGGACGAGGAGAGAGTTCGGAGAAATAGACTCCATTATCATGGCTTAGGAAGAACTCAACTCCCCAAAGTCCTGCACCTGTGAGGGCACGGGTTACTTTCTCCGCCATCTCTTCCGCTTCTTTCAAATGGGCAGGATCAATGTGTGCAGGCTGGAAACTTTCACGATAGTCGCCACCTTTCTGCACGTGTCCGATGGGAGGGCAGAAGAGGGTAGGGCCGTTTTTTTGGGTAACGGTGAGCAGGGTGATTTCGCTGTCGAACTTGATGAATTCTTCAATGATAAGTTCGCGAATATCGCCACGGCTGCCACTGCATCCGTATTCCCAGGCGTGTTCGAGTTCGTCGGCACTCTTCACGAGCGATTGTCCTTTGCCGGAAGAAGACATCAACGGTTTAACGACACAAGGGAAACCGATTTTGTCGGCAGCTTCTTTCAGTTCTTCCAGGGTTTTGGCATAGAAGTATTTGGCTGTTTTCAGTCCGAGTTCTTGGGCGGCAAGGTCGCGAATGGCTTTACGGTTCATGGTGAAGTTCACAGCACGAGCGCTGGGAACTACCTGAATGCCTTCTTTTTCGAAGTCGTATAAACGTTCTGTACGGATTGCTTCAATCTCCGGAACGATAATGTCCGGGTGGTGTTTCTTCACCACGCGTTCCAATTCTTCACCATTCAGCATGTCGAATATTTCAAATTCATCGGCCACTTGCATAGCCGGTGCTCCTGCATAGGAGTCGCAAGCAATGATGTGCTGGCCTTTACGTTGAGCTGAAATTACAAATTCTTTTCCTAGTTCGCCGGAACCGAGTAACAGTATTTTCTTCATCATTTTGAGTGTTTTATATTAGTGGTGCAAAATTACAGCAAAAAATGGATAATATATAGATTATCGGCGTATTTAAATTTTTGTTTTATAAATAATAAGGAGAATGTGAATCTTGTACGAAAAACTTTCATGCCGGATTTTATGTTTTCTTTAATCGAAAAGCGTATCTTTGTGTATTGCAATTTTAAAAGAGTGGAGTGTATGGAAAATAAAATATATCCTATCGGAATACAGAACTTTGAGAAAATTCGTAAAGACGGATATTTCTACATTGATAAAACGGCATTGATATATCAGTTGGTGAAGACTGGTAGTTATTATTTTCTTAGCCGCCCTCGCCGTTTTGGCAAAAGTCTTCTGCTTTCTACGCTCGAAGCCTATTTTCAAGGAAAGAAAGAACTCTTTGACGGATTGGCTATGGAAAAACTGGAAAAGGATTGGATAAAATACCCCATATTGCATCTGGATTTGAATGCGGAGAAATATACTGCTCCCGAAGCACTCGATCAGGTGCTGGAAAGTGCTTTGCGTGGATGGGAGGCTCTCTATGGCGCACAGGATTATGAAAGAACATTTGCTTCCCGTTTTCAAGGTATCATTCAGCGTGCTTGTGATAAGACCGGACAGCGGGTGGTGGTGCTTGTAGACGAATATGATAAACCGATGTTGCAGGCCATAGGTAATGACGAGCTTCAGAAAAGCTATCGTGAGACATTGAAGGCTTTTTACGGAGCATTGAAGAGTAAGGATGGATGCATCAAGTTTGGTATGTTGACGGGAGTAACCAAATTTGGTAAGGTCAGTGTATTCAGTGATCTGAATAATCTGGATGATATTTCGATGCGGAATCAGTATATAGATATCTGTGGCATTAATGAGCAGGAATTGCATGACAATCTGGAGGATGAACTTCATAGTCTGGCCAGTGCTCAAGGAATGACGTATGATCAAATTTGCGCAAAATTGCAGGAGTATTACGATGGTTATCATTTTACGCATAACTCTATCGGTATGTATAATCCGTTCAGTCTGCTCAATACTTTTAAATATAATGAATTTGGTAGTTATTGGTTTGAGACCGGTACTCCCACCTATCTGGTAGAACTGCTTAAAAAACATCATTATGATCTTCGCCGTATGGCGCACGAAGAAACAACTGCCACTGTATTGAACAGCATTGATTCTACATCAGACAATCCTATTCCGGTAATCTACCAAAGCGGTTATCTTACCATAAAGGGGTACGATCAACGGTTTGGCATTTATCGCCTGGGATTTCCGAACCGCGAAGTGGAAGAGGGGTTCATTAACTTTCTGCTTCCTTTCTATGCTAATACCAACGCTGTGGAATCGTAGTTTGAAATACAGAAGTTTGTTCGTGAAGTGGAATCCGGAGATTATGACTCTTTCTTTCGTCGTTTGCAAAGTTTCTTTGCAGATACACCTTATGAATTAGTCCGCGACCTGGAATTACATTATCAGAATGTTCTTTTTATTGTCTTCAAACTTGTTGGTTTTTAGGTCAAAGCAGAGTATCACACAAGTGCAGGACACATTGATCTTCTTTTGCAGACGGATAAATTTATCTATGTGATGGAATTTAAGTTGGATGGTACGGCTGAAGAAGCTCTGCTGCAAATCAACGAGAAGTACTATGCGCAACCGTTTGAAAATGATGATCGTAAGCTCTTTAAGATTGGAGTGAACTTTAGTGCGGAAATGCGGAATATAGAGAAATGGATAGTCGAAAAATAGGGAATTCCGCCTTTAAACTTTCTTAAGGAAAGCATGATAATAGGGACTTTTCTGTGTTCGAACACAAAACTAGTTGTTTTTGCCACTATCTCCTGTTTTTGCTAATCCATTGATTTTTAACAAAGAGATAGGAAACTCGACGGGCAAATTCAGTTTATTGATAGATTATTACCCCTAAACTTGTTTTGCTATTGATTTGTAGCAGAAATTTGTCTGAATTGGTCAATCTGTAGTCATTGTAGGTCTAATAAGTGTTATCGAACGACAAATTATGAAAAAGGAAGCACAACGACACGGAATTGTTTCTACATTTGCGCAGTTGTTTCTTTAACTATTTCTAAGGACAGAAGTTTATGGGATATAGAAAATAGTTGAACAAAAACTGAACTCAACTGTTTATTATAATATTGAAATAGGTAAAACGCGAAAAATGTGCATTCCTTTCATATTATAAAGTCAAAAGGAGAGAAAAGAATAATATAAATAAATTAGAGATTGCTTATGTCACAGATTATCGGACATATCTCGCAGGTGATCGGCCCTGTGGTCGATGTGTACTTTGAGGGTACGGATGCAGAATTGGTGCTGCCAAGCATCCACGACGCACTGGAGATAAAGAGGCCAAACGGCAAAATACTGGTTGTAGAAGTTCAGCAACATATCGGCGAAAATACGGTGCGTACCGTAGCGATGGACAGTACCGACGGACTTCAGAGAGGCATGAAAGTGTATCCCACCGGAGGCCCGATCACGATGCCGATTGGCGAACAGATTAAAGGACGACTGATGAACGTAGTCGGTGATTCGATCGACGGTATGAAAGGACTCGACCGCAAAGGTGCATATTCCATTCATCGCGACCCCCCTAAGTTTGAGGATTTGACTACTGTGCAAGAGGTGCTCTTCACAGGTATCAAAGTGATCGACCTGCTCGAACCGTATGCCAAAGGTGGTAAAATCGGTTTGTTCGGCGGTGCCGGTGTAGGAAAGACTGTATTGATTCAGGAACTTATCAATAATATCGCCAAGAAACATAATGGATTCTCTGTATTTGCCGGAGTAGGTGAACGTACCCGTGAAGGTAACGACTTGCTGCGCGAAATGATTGAATCCGGTGTAATCCGTTACGGCGAAGCATTCAAAGAAGGAATGGAGAAAGGTCACTGGGATCTTTCGAAAGTGGATTATAACGAACTGGAGAAATCGCAAGTGTCTCTGATTTTCGGTCAGATGAACGAGCCTCCGGGCGCACGTGCCTCTGTGGCATTGTCCGGACTGACGGTGGCGGAATCTTTCCGCGACGCAGGAAAAGAAGGTGAGAAACGCGATATTCTGTTCTTTATTGATAATATCTTCCGTTTCACGCAAGCAGGTTCGGAAGTGTCCGCCCTTTTGGGACGTATGCCGTCCGCCGTTGGTTACCAGCCTACGCTGGCTACGGAAATGGGTGCGATGCAGGAACGTATCACGTCTACCCGCAAAGGTTCTATCACCTCCGTACAGGCGGTGTATGTGCCTGCCGATGACTTGACCGACCCGGCTCCTGCAACAACTTTCAGCCACTTGGACGCAACTACCGTGCTCGACCGTAAGATTACGGAGCTGGGTATTTATCCGGCGGTAGACCCGTTGGCTTCTACGTCACGTATCCTCGACCCGCACATTGTTGGCCAGGAACACTACGACGTAGCGCAGCAAGTGAAACAAATTCTGCAACGTAACAAGGAATTACAAGATATTATCTCCATCCTCGGTATGGAAGAACTCTCGGAAGAAGACAAGATGGTAGTGAACCGCGCCCGCCGTGTGCAGCGTTTCCTTTCACAACCGTTTGCCGTGGCTGAACAGTTTACAGGCGTTCCGGGTGTGATGGTGGGTATTGAAGACACCATCAAGGGATTCAAGATGATTCTGGAAGGAGAAGTGGATTATCTTCCCGAACAGGCTTTCTTGAATGTCGGAACCATTGAGGAGGCAATAGAGAAAGGTAAGAAATTGCTGGAACAGGCAGCAAAAAAATAAAAAGATAGCATGATGAAAGAACTGCATTTGAGTATAGTATCGCCCGAAAAGAGCATATTCGACGGAAATGTGAAGATTGTCACATTGCCGGGAATGATCGGTTCGTTTTCTATTCTTCCCAGGCATGCGCCCATTGTTTCGTCGTTGAAAGCGGGAACGTTGAGTTACACGACGATGGACGGAGAAGAGCACACGATGGATATTCAGGGCGGTTTTGTCGAAATGAGTGACGGTACGGTTTCTGCCTGTGTTTCCTGACGGAAACTCCTCACCGGCACAAAGACTAAGCATTAAAAAATTGAAAAAAACGAGGTTATAATCTTACAGAAAAACACAGTAACATGGTGAATATTAGTAAAACTAAACGGAATTTTATTTGGTGGCATACCTTATTTGCGGTAATTAGCGGGGCACTCGGAGCTGTCATTCTACACTTCGCTTTGCCGGGGCATTATTTCGGAGGGTATCCGTTTATTCCGATCTATTTTTACTTCTTCGGGCTGTTTAGCATTTATGCTTTCGACGCTTGCCGTCGGCATGCTCCACAGAGAATGTTACTGTTGTATCTGGCAACGAAGATGATAAAAATGATTCTTTCGCTGATTCTGGTATTGATTTATTGTCTTGCCGTTCGCGAAGAAGCCAGAGCCTTTCTGCTGACGTTTATCTTGTTCTATTTGATATATCTGGTATTCGAAACCTGGTTCTTCTTCTCTTTTGAGTTGAATCAGAAACGGAAAAAGAAAAATAAAAGAAAAATGAAACAGTTGCATAACATAGTAGCTCCGTTGATTCTGTTCTGCCTCATGGCGGCAGTCAGCTTGCCGGTTCTTGCACAGGAACAGGAGGGGGAAGCGGTGTCACAACAGACGCAGGACGAGATTACTCCGAAAGAGGAACAGGAGAACACGGTGGATGTGAAAGAAATTGTGTTCGGTCATATCGGCGACTCCTACGAATGGCATATTACGACGTGGGGTAACACGCACATTACTATACCATTACCTATTATTGTTTATAGTAGCACTACAGGTTGGCACACGTTCCTTTCTTCCCGTCTCGAAGAGAATGGAGGGACTTATGAAGGACTTTCCATCGCTCCCGAAGGAAGTAAGTACGAGGGCAAACTGGTAGAGTATAATGCGGCAGGCGAACAGGTCCGCCCGTGGGATATTTCCATCACGAAAGTGACATTTGCTTTGCTGTTCAACAGCGTGTTGTTGCTCATCATCGTATTGAGCGTGTCACACTGGTACAGAAAACGTCCGCAAGGAGCGAAAGCGCCGGGAGGATTTATCGGATTCATGGAGATGTTCATCATGATGGTGAACGACGATATTATCAAGAGTTGTGTAGGACCCAACTACCGGAAGTTTGCACCGTATCTGCTGACAGCGTTCTTTTTCATCTTTATCAATAACATGATGGGATTGATTCCGTTCTTCCCCGGAGGTGCGAACGTGACGGGAAATATCGCTATCACTATGGTGCTTGCAGTCTGCACGTTCCTGGCAGTGAATATCTTCGGTTCGAAACATTACTGGAAGGATATTTTCTGGCCTGATGTACCTTGGTGGCTAAAAGTGCCTATACCGATGATGCCATTCATCGAGTTCTTCGGAATCTTTACGAAACCGTTTGCTTTGATGATTCGTCTTTTTGCCAATATGCTGGCGGGACACATGGCGATGTTGGTGCTTACCTGCTTGATCTTTATCTCGGCAAGCATGGGACCTGCATTGAACGGTACGCTGACGGTGGCTTCCGTATTGTTCAACATCTTTATGAATGCGCTTGAGTTGTTGGTTGCTTTCATCCAGGCTTACGTATTTACGATGTTGTCGGCAGTGTTTATCGGTCTGGCACAGGAAGGGGCCAAAGTGAAAACAGAAGAAGATTGAAATGAAACGCGGTGAAAACGTCGATAAAAAGAATACGGAATAAACGCGCGGAATGAATGATTAAATAATAAACAAGAGAAAATATAAACCATTTTAAAACTGAAAATTATGTTACTATCAGTATTGTTACAAGCCACTGCAGCAGCAGTAGGAGTTAGTAAATTAGGTGCAGCTATCGGTGCAGGTCTTGCAGTAATCGGAGCTGGTTTGGGTATTGGTAAGATTGGTGGTTCGGCAATGGAAGCTATCGCACGCCAGCCGGAAGCATCAGGGGACATCCGTATGAACATGATTATCGCCGCCGCCTTGATTGAAGGTGTGGCTCTGTTGGCGGTAGTAGTTTGTCTGTTGGTGTTCTTCCTCTAAAAGGGAGAACCCACCCCAGCTTTTAATTTATAGTCTTTAATTTTTAATTAAAAGATATGTCATTACTATTACCTGATAGTGGCCTGCTGTTCTGGATGTTTCTCTCATTCGGGATTGTGTTCGTGATATTGGCGAAATACGGCTTCCCCGTCATCATCAAGATAGTGGAGGGTCGTAAGACCTATATCGACCAGTCTTTGGAGGTGGCGAGAGAGGCTAATGCCCAGTTGTCTAAACTGAAAGAGGAAGGCGACGCATTGGTGGCTGCCGCCAACAAAGAACAAGGACGCATCTTGAGGGAAGCAATGGAAGAACGTGACAAGATTGTTCACGAGGCCCGTAAACAAGCCGAAATTGCCGCACAAAAAGAACTGGATGCGGTGAAACAACAAATCCAGATAGAGAAAGACGAGGCCATCCGCGACATCCGTCGCCAGGTAGCCGTGCTTTCTGTGGACATCGCCGAGAAAGTGCTCCGCAAGAGTCTTGAGGACAAGGAAGCACAGATGGGCATGATCGACCGTATGCTGGATGAAGTACTAACCCCGAATAAGAACTAAGGAAGATGGAAGTCGGAATACTCTCAATGCGTTATGCAAAAGCCATCATTGAATATGCACAGGAAAAAGGTCTGGAGGACAGGTTATATCAGGAGTTCCTGACGCTGTCGCACAGTTTTTGTGAACAGCCCGGTTTGCGCGAAGCACTTGATAATCCGGTCATCACAACGAAGGAAAAGTTGGCGTTAGTCTGCACGGCTGCCGACGGTGACGGAAAATCGACCAGAGAGTTTGTCCGTTTTATCACTTTGGTACTGCGAAACAGGCGTGAAGGCTATCTGCAATTTATCAGCCTGATGTATCTGGATCTCTACCGGAAGCTGAAGCATATCGGAGTGGGTAAGCTCATTACAGCCGTTCCCGTCAATAAGGAAACGGAAAACCGGATTCGTTCCGCAGCAGAGCATATCTTGCACGCCCAGATGGAACTCGAAACGGTGATAGATCCTTCGATCGAAGGCGGATTTATCTTCGATGTCAACGACTACCGACTGGATGCAAGCGTTGCCACGCAGTTGAAGCGAGTGAAACAACAATTTATTGATAAGAATAGGAGAATTGTATAATGTCTGAAAATATAAAAGTAAGCGAAGTATCTGATATATTGCGCAAGCAGCTCGAAGGAATCAACGCCAATGTGCAACTTGACGAAATCGGTACGGTGCTCCAGGTGAGCGACGGCGTAGTGCGTATCTATGGATTGCGAAATGCCGAAGCCAATGAATTGCTGGAGTTTGACAATGGTATCAAAGCAATCGTGATGAACCTCGAAGAGGACAACGTGGGTGCTGTGCTGTTGGGTCCGACGGACAAGATCAAAGAGGGATTCGTCGTGAAGCGTACCAAACGTATCGCCTCCATCCGTGTAGGAGAGGGCATGCTGGGACGTGTGATCGACCCGCTGGGCGAACCGCTCGACGGCAAGGGGCTGGTTGGCGGCGAACTGTATGATATGCCATTGGAACGGAAAGCTCCGGGAGTAATTTACCGTCAGCCTGTGAACCAACCGTTGCAGACGGGATTGAAGGCGGTAGACGCCATGATTCCTATCGGTCGCGGACAGCGTGAGTTGATTATCGGCGACCGCCAGACGGGAAAGACTGCCATCGCTATTGATACGATTATCAACCAGCGCAGTAACTTCCTGGCAGGTGATCCTGTATATTGTATTTATGTGGCTATCGGTCAGAAGGGTTCTACCGTTGCTTCTATCGTTAATACGCTTCGTGAGTACGGAGCACTGGACTACACGATTGTGGTGGCTGCTACGGCTGGTGATCCGGCTGCATTGCAGTATTACGCTCCTTTTGCGGGTGCTGCCATTGGCGAGTATTTCCGTGATACCGGTCGTCATGCGTTGGTGGTTTATGATGACCTTTCCAAGCAGGCGGTAGCTTATCGTGAGGTTTCTCTGATTCTTCGCCGTCCATCAGGTCGTGAGGCTTATCCGGGTGATATCTTCTATCTGCACTCCCGTCTGTTGGAACGTGCTGCCAAGATTATCAGTCAGGAGGAAGTGGCTCGCGAAATGAACGATCTTCCGGAAAGTCTGAAGGGAATTGTCAAAGGCGGTGGTTCGCTCACGGCATTGCCTATCATCGAAACGCAGGCTGGTGACGTATCGGCTTATATCCCGACGAACGTGATTTCTATCACCGACGGACAGATATTCCTTGAAACTGACTTGTTCAACCAGGGTACGCGTCCGGCTATCAACGTCGGTATCTCTGTATCCCGTGTAGGTGGTAACGCGCAGATTAAGGCTATGAAGAAAGTGGCGGGAACATTGAAGATCGACCAGGCACAGTATCGTGAACTGGAAGCGTTCTCCAAGTTCAGTAGCGACATGGACCCGATTACCGCATTGACGATTGACAAGGGACGTAAGAACGGCCAGCTGTTGATTCAGCCTCAATACAGCCCGATGCCCGTAGAACAGCAGATTGCTATTCTCTACTGTGGTACACACGGACTGCTCCACGATGTTCCTCTGGATAAGGTGCAGGACTTTGAACGTAGCTTCATCGAATCGCTGCAACTGAATCATCAGGAGGATGTATTGGATGTATTGAAAACGGGTGTGATTGATGATAATGTGATTAAGGCTATCGAAGAGACTGCCGCCATGGTCACTAAACAATTTATCTAATCGGTCATTGATTTATCTGATTGGCCTTTAAAATAAATCTGAATGGTTTTTGATTTATCTGATTGGCTTTTTTATAAATCAGATCGCCCTTTAATTTTTAATTATTAATTTTTAATTATCACTATGGCTTCACTGAAAGAAGTAAAAACCAGAATAAATTCGGTCAAGAGTACCCGAAAAATCACTTCAGCAATGAAAATGGTGGCTTCTGCCAAATTACACAAGGCACAAGGAGCCATTGAGAATATGCTGCCTTATCAGAAGAAGTTGAACAAGATTCTGACTAACTTCCTAAGCGCGGACCTGCCTATCGAATCTCCTTATGTGCAGGAACGTGAAGTGAAGCGTGTAGCAATCGTTGTTTTTTCTTCGAACACTTCTCTTTGTGGTGCTTTCAACGCCAATGTCATCAAAATGATGATGCAGACTATCGGGGAATTCCGTACTTTAGGACAGGATAATATCTTGATATTCCCGGTAGGCAAGAAGGTGGATGAAGCGGCCAAACGGATGGGTTTCAAACCGCAGGAGGTTTCTCCAACGCTCTCCGACAAACCAACGTATCAGGAGGCTGCCGAACTGGCTCACCGACTGATGGATCTGTATGTAGCAGGCGAAGTGGACCGGGTGGAAATAATCTATCATCACTTCAAATCAATGGGGGTACAGATTCTTCTTCGTGAGACGTATCTCCCCATTAATCTGACGAGCGTCGTAAGTGAAGAGGACAGAGAGAATGAAGAGGAGGTACAGGAGAACGAGATTGCCAATGATTATATCATCGAACCGAACGCAGAGGAATTAATCGCGAGCTTAATCCCCACTGTATTGAGCCAGAAGATTTTTACTGCCGCTGTTGACTCCAATGCTTCGGAACATGCTGCACGTACGTTGGCTATGCAAGTGGCTACGGACAACGCAAACGAGCTGATCCAGGATTTGACGAAGCAGTACAATAAGAGTCGTCAGCAGGCGATTACAAACGAATTGCTGGATATTGTAGGGGGGTCCATGAAGTAATTAATCATCTTTCTTTTGTCTTGAAACAAAAGAAAGAAGCAAAGAAAAATTCAAGGCTGACTTTTTTCTCCTACTCGCTTCCTTCACTTCGCTAAAGGGCAGAAACTCGCTACGCTCAAACAGTCTGCCCTTCTTAACGCTCCGTTATGGGCGCTCGCCTGACGGAGAAAAAAGTAGGCCGGGGAACCTGGCGGGGTGGGTGTTGCTGCTTGAATGTTGTAGAGTAGGTTTGTGGGGAAGCTGTTCTGGATAGGGTTGTGGGGGGAGCCGTGCGATATGTCTGATATTGCTTTGGTGAGTCGCTGTTATATCGTTAATAGTTTTATTATATATTGTTCTGCTTTGCTATATTGAGTCGTATAACGTCTGCGACTTTTATATAGCAAAGCTTTTTTATAAGGGGTATAAACCTTTCATAAGTCTCTTTATACTACATAGGCTACATCGGTTATCATTCTATTAGCCTTTTATTCTATGTCCTCTTTTTATATGGTGAGTTTTTTAATAATAAAGCTTCCCACATTGTAAGGCTTCCACCCGCAGGTCTTCCGGCCTCGTTTTTCCGGCGTCAAGCGCAGGTGGTTTCTCCGGCGTTAAAAGGGGCAGACTGTTTGAGCGTAGCGAGTTTCTGCCCTTTAGCCGGAGGAAGCACCGGAGTAGCCGGAAAAACGCAGCCTTGATTCTTTCTTTTTGGTTCTTTTTCTTTCGTATCAAGACGAAAGAAAAAGAATATTCAGTAACTTTACCGAAAATTGGAAAAGCATGGAAAATAATCCGGAACTGCAGCTTGCTTGGCAGTTCATTGAAAATACAGGCACCCATTTATTTCTTACCGGAAAAGCTGGAACCGGGAAAACGACATTTCTTAGACGATTGAAAGAACATACGCCCAAACGCATGGTCATATTGGCTCCGACAGGGATTGCAGCTATCAATGCGGGAGGCGTAACGATTCATTCTTTCTTTCAGTTGTCTTTTGCTCCTTTTGTGCCCGAAACAACCTTTAATTCTTCCCAGACACATTATCGTTATAGTAAAGAAAAGCGGAATATCATCCGTAGTATGGATTTGCTGGTTATTGATGAGATCAGTATGGTGCGTGCTGATTTGTTGGATGCGGTGGATGCAACTCTGCGGAGGTATCGCGATAGGGAGAAACCTTTTGGTGGGGTGCAACTGTTGATGATTGGAGATTTGCAACAGCTGGCGCCTGTCGTGAAAGACAATGAGTGGGAGTTGTTGAGAAAGCATTATGAGACTCCTTATTTCTTTGCAAGTCATGCATTGAAAGAAACGGCATATATGACGATTGAACTCAAGAAAGTATATCGTCAGAGTGATACGTTCTTCCTTTCTTTATTAAATAAAATTCGGGAGAATAAGGCGGATGATGAAGTGTTGAATGAACTGAACCGTCGTTATCAGCCCGGCTTTCAGCCGCAGAAAGAAGAGGGATATATTCGTCTGACGACACATAATAATCAGGCACAGAGGGTTAATGATTGCGAACTGGCATCGTTGCCCGGCAAGGCGTATCATTTTAGTGCCGAGATAGAGGGGGATTTTCCTGAATATTCGTATCCTGCGGATAAACTTCTGACAATTAAGGAGGGAGCACAGATAATGTTCCTGAAGAATGATCCATCGTCCGAGAAACGGTATTATAACGGTATGATTGGTGAGGTGGTAGCGGTTAATGAAACGGGTATTGTGGTGCGTGGTAAAGGGGATAGATCCGAATTTCAGTTGTTGCCGGAAGAGTGGGGGAATTATAAGTATGTGTTGAATGAGGAGACGAAGGAGATCACTGAAGTGATAGAGGGGACGTTCCGCCAGTATCCTATTCGTTTGGCGTGGGCTATTACGATACATAAGAGTCAGGGTTTGACATTTGAGCGTGCTATTATTGATGCGCGGAATTCCTTTGCACATGGGCAAACTTATGTGGCTTTGAGTCGTTGCAAGACGCTGGAGGGTATGGTGTTGGAGTCTCCTTTGCGCAGGGAAGCCATAATAAGTGATGCTACGGTGGATAATTTCACCAAAGCGGTGGAGCAGAATAAGCCGGGTAGCCAGCAGTTGAATGATATGCAAAGGGCGTATTTCTTTGATTTGTTGAGTGATTTGTTTAATTTCTATTCGATCGATCAGGCTTATAAACGGTTGCTTCGTCTTATGGATGAGGATTTGTACAAGCTCTTTCCGAAGCAGTTGGCTGAATATAAGGCGTTGGCTCCCCATGTTAAAGAGAAGATTGTGGAGGTGTCTCAACGTTTCCGCAATCAGTATACCCGGTTGATACATGAGAGTGAGGATTATGCGGCGAATGAGGAGTTGCAGGAGCGGATTCGTTCCGGTGCCGGATATTTTCATAAGGAGTTGGAACCGGTTCGGGCTTTGTATGATAAGACTAATATGCCTCTTGATAATAAAGAGTTGAGAAAGCTGTTGGCAGAGCGTATGCAGGCGCTGGATGATGCGTTGTGGATTAAAGAGTCTTTGTTGGAAGCTGTGTCTACAAGAGGGAGGTTTGCTATTACGGATTATTTGAAGTTGAAGGCTAAAGTAATGTTGAGCCTTGAAGATGATTCTACGTCCTCCGGTTCTTCGAAGGCTTTGAAGGAGAAGAAAGAACGTAAGGAACGGAAAGAGCGTACACGCAGTGCTGAAAAGGTAAAGGTGGAGGTTCCTACGGATATTCTGCATCCGGAGCTTTATCGTGCCCTGTCTGAATGGAGAACAGCCAAAACAAGGGAGATGAATGTTCCTGCTTATGTGATTATGCAACAGAAAGCATTGATGGGGATTGTGAATCTGCTACCGGATAGTCCAAGAGCTTTGGAGGCAATACCTTATTTTGGAGCGAAAGGAGTAGAGAAATACGGGCTTGAGATTCTGGGTATTATCCGCAAGTATGTGGCGGAGAATCAATTGGAGAGGCCGGAGATAACGGATATGTTAATCTCCTCCGGTAATAGCGATGATACAGTAAGGCAACGAAAGATGAAGCTGCAGAAAGAGGCAGAGAAACAGGAGAAAGAGGCGGAGAAGGAGAAAAAGAAGGAGGCGAAGAAAGATACGAAGTTGGTTAGCTATGAAATGTTCCGTCAGGGAATGAATATAGATGAAATAGCCAAGGCTCGTGATTTGGTATCCGGAACCATTGCCGGACATTTGGAGCATTATGTCCGTTCGGGAAAGATCAAAGTGGAGCAGGTGGTGAAAGCTGAAAATATAGCGAAGATTCGCAAGTATTTGGATGAACATGAATACATGGGAATATTCGCTATAAAGGTAGCATTAGGAGACGCTGTCTCCTATGCTGATATCAAGTTTGTATTGGCTGTTTCCGGGCATTAATAAATAAGGTTATTATTCCCGGACAGGGTTAAAGATTACAGAAGAAAGAAACGAAAACGGGAACGCTGATGTCAATCAGAATGCCGTGCAGGATGGCGATGGGAATCATTTCTTTTCCTGAATATCTGGTGATGGAAGGCAGCAGTACATCCATCGAGTTGACTCCTGCTGCTGAAATAGGAGCGAGTTTCCCGAAGTACTTCTTGATGATTGGAGTACCAAGAAGTGCCATCATCTCACGGAAAATATTAGTCAGTAGGGCAATGGTTCCCAGTTCCGTAGCCAGTTGCAGTCCGATGGAGGGTTCTTTGAACTGGGTGATAAGGATGGAAGAGAGTGAATAGTAGGCAAATCCACTTCCCACTGCCATACAGTCGAACACGCTCCATTGACGCAATAGCAAACTTGCCAGGGCGGAGAATAACAGCGTACCGATAATTGTTCCCAATGGAATCAGCAACATTTTAGGGTGCAAATGTGAAACAATGGCTTTCAGGTTCTTATTGGAACCGATGCTGATTCCTACTTGTAACATTAATGCATAAAGTATGTACATGGAAACTGTGTGCGTATCGAACTCGAACTTATTGAAAGCTCCCATGATACAGCCTACACAAAAGAATACTATAACGATCAGACTTCCTTTCATTGTTCGCCTCCTTTCCTGAAAAATAATTGTAGTACCAAACGGGCAGCAATCAGGCTTCCCAATACACCGGACACAGCAAGAACAATGGCTTGCCATCCGAACTTACCAAGATTGTTCACAATCAGGCTATTAGAACCGATAGATACACCGAGAATAAAGAGCAACAGGAATATTGTAAGAGAAATTGTCTTTTCTGTCTTCTGTAGAATACTCCAGTTACGCAATACATAGCCGATGCCGATTCCTAAAAACATGGTAGATATAATAGAGAACATAATTGTATATATTTTGGGTTAGGTTAAACTGATGATTGACAACACACAAAAGAATTTTCAAAGAAGATATTACATCTACTTGAAAATCAGAAAGGAATACTGCTATGGCTAACAAAACAAGTCAGCAGGTAGTTCCTGTAAAGAAATAGTTGGAAAATTTAGATGAATCCACTGAACCAATGCACATGCACGCAACAAGACTTACAGAAAATAGGTATTCCTGCAAGAAAAAGAGTAGCGTTATGTAATTGTAATGTTTGATTCATCATTGGTCTTTTTTGAATTTGGTGCAAAGATAGTTATTTATTGCATATTTTCAAAATAAATATGCAATAAATAAAGAGAAAGGAATATCCGGAACGAGATAGATGGTTGTAAAAAGTTGGTTATGTGCTCTTTCCCTTATAATTTATCCCAGTTCACAAGAATCTCTTTTAACTTTTGGGGCCTGTATCCGAGCATTGTCCGGGCTTTATCAATACTCATCCCACTGAAGCGGGGACGGGGAGTGCTTTCATTCATTTTTTCTGTGGTGGCAGGATGGATAAGAGAACGGTCGAGTTTCATATAATCTGCTACCTGGTAGGCAATCTCTGCAATGGTCATGCATTCATCGCCACAGATGTGGAAGATGCCATTCGCCGTATGTTCTATTAAACGTAGCACTCCATCCGAAACGTCTCCAACATAGGTTGGTGTCCGCCATTGATCGGATACGACACGTATTTCTTGTCCGGCTTTCAGACGGTTCATTACTAGCTGTACAATATTACCATGTTGTCCCGGTAGTGCCTTGCCATAAACGATTTCTACACGGACAATGGCATAACTGCTGCAAGTTTCTGTCACTCTCTCTTCTCCTTTCCATTTGGTATATCCGTAGTAGTTGATCGGGGCAGGGAGGTCTTTTTCTGTATATAACAGCCCGGCAGCTTCGTTTATCTTTCCATCAAAAACAAAGTCCGTAGATAAATGAATGAACCGGCTTTTGTATTCTTCGCATAAATCGGCCAGTTGGCCTACTGCGGTAACATTGGTAAGATAGGCTTCTTCATGATGCGTTTCGCAATAGTCCGGCACGGACAGAGCGGAGCAATTAATGACTACATCGGGTTGAACCTCTTTGAAGAGATGCCTAACGTCCGCTTCATTCCGTATATCTGTTTCGATGAAACGATAATCCTCCGCGTTATTGGGAAGAATATCCGGATGCAGGGAGCAGCCCGTCAGCTTGTATTGTTTACAAGCAGATAAATCATTTACAATCTGGCGTCCGGTGAATCCGTTGGCGCCGATAATTAATATCTTCTTCATTAGGTTCTATATATAGATGTTATAGATTATTTCTACAAAAATAAAAAATAATATCAACTACGCAAATAGATTTCGTACTTCCCTTCTTACTTTGCTCCCGATAACGAGATTTATATGAATTGATAAAAGAAAAGATGTATGGAAAAAGTAATTATGGGAACACGTTTACCCGCTAAACTTTGGTTGGATGAAGTAGAGGACTCTTGTATGTCGCAGATTATGGATTTGACTTCACTGCCTTTTGCATTTAAACATATTGCCATCATGCCTGATGCGCATGCGGGAAAAGGAATGCCTATTGGCGGTGTGTTGGCTACCAATGGCGTGATTGTTCCCAATGCTGTGGGAGTGGATATCGGTTGTGGTATGTGTGCGATTAAGACGAATCTAAAAGCGGAAGATTTTAGTTATACGGATTTGACTTCCATTATGTCGAAGATTCGTGCAGTTGTTCCTTTGGGATTCGATCATCAGAATAAAAAGCAGGATCAGGAATTGCTTCCGCAAGGATTCGACTTTGAAGAGATGCCTGTTTTGAAGAATCAGTACGAGGCTTGTTTGAAGCAGATAGGAACTCTGGGAGGTGGAAATCACTTTATTGAGATTCAAAAAGATACCGCAACGTCTGATGTTTGGGTGATGATTCACTCCGGAAGCCGTAACATTGGTTTGAAGGTTGCCAATCACTATAATAAGATTGCGCAATATTGGAATGAGAAATGGTATTCTGAAATGGTATCGGGACTAGCTTACCTGCCAATGGAGACACAGATGGCAAAGGATTATTTCCGTGAAATGAATTACTGTGTGGCCTTTGCCTTTGCCAACCGTCAGTTGATGATGACTCGTATTTGTGAAGCCATCCAGGCAGTGAAACCTGAAACGGACTTTGATCCTATGATTAATATTGCCCACAACTATGCAGCTTGGGAGAATCACTTCGATCAGGATGTGATTGTACACCGAAAAGGTGCTACGCGTGCCTATGAGGGCGAGATCGGTATTATCCCCGGATCTATGGGTACCAAGTCTTATATTGTTGAGGGACTGGGTAATCCGGAGAGTTTCAAAAGCTGTTCGCATGGTGCAGGTCGATTAATGGGAAGAAAGGATGCCTGTCGCCGTTTGTCACTGGATGAAGAGAAGGAGAGAATGGATCAGCAAGGTATCATTCACGGACTTCGTTCGCAGAACGAACTGGATGAAGCACCGGGAGCTTATAAAGATATTGCGCAAGTGATAGCGAATGAGCGGGACTTGGTGAAACCGTTGATGGAGCTGGCTCCAATGGCGGTGATTAAGGGATAATGTCATGCCATGTTTAAAGGAGTATCTAGCGTATGGACATAAAAAAAGGAGCAACGCCTTGCTCCAACCTTTGTTAACCTTAAATCTAATACTATGAAAAACACAATGCAAAGATACAGACTATTGCGAAATTAGCAAATAATCCAAGAAAAAAAGTATGTTTTATAACATTGATTAAGAATTGGTTTTCTCAATTCAATTTTTATTAAGAGATTTGACAGACCACATGTGAAGAATCAACTCTCTACCACCGTATGCTTCTTAGAGTAGATTTAATGAGTGGCAATATACCACGCTGTTTCGTTCTTTTTTGAAGCACCCGGATTAGTGCTTGGGTCGGAAATCGTGATTCCGGAGAAAGTATTGATATCAATTTTTTCTCCATAGTAGGAGGAAGAGATTGCTGTAAAATACTGTTCGGTATTCCTTTTAAAGGGTACAGCGCGTTTCAGCTGCTCGTTGAATTGTTCTAATAGATCCGGATCGGAACATAGTTTGGAAACGTAATCACCGTAATCAAAGAATATGGTAGGCGTATATCCGTCTAATCTTTGTAATTCGCCCGTTAATTCTTCGTTAAACGTATAACGCTGATTTATTTCTTTCATAATAGCCGCCAGGTTGTCCAATTCCGAGCAATCAGTAACACCGATTGTTCCGCAGGGAGTCACATAATTTGAATAAAAAGAATAGAAACCGTCACAGACCTTTTCGTAATCTATATTTCCGATTAAGTACTGGCCTATCTTGTCGTATGGCATCCCATAGGCCATTATTTCACTTGTAGAAGCTATCAAGTGGCTTGTTACGTTTTTAAGGTCATAGGCAACCTCTACCGTAGACATATAGCAGTCATCGAAAAGTATATATTCCATCTTTAGGCCCGCGTTCGAAATACCTCCGGCAAGCGTAGTAATATCAGTTTGATATTTCGTTTGTGTTCCTCCAAAAAAACGTGTCATCGGTGCATGTTCATACTCCCAGTGCTTTTTACTAATCTGCAAGCTGCTGCGTGAAACTGCTCTCGATACAGGTATCCATCCCATTCCGTGGCATCCGATAATCATTGCATATCGTTTGGCGGGAGCATAGGTTTGTACATCGTTCAAAATAGAAGTGATGCCCTCTGCAGTTGTATAGGTAGGATCCGGATAATCGTAGTTTTTTAAAGTCTTCTGTACACCTTTGCCATTCTCATAGACAAGTTCGGAGAGAGTGGCTTTGGTGGCCGATGTACATATAAATACGATCACCCGTTCATTCTTCAATATATTGTTTCCGATGATACTTTTCAAATCGGCAATGTTCTGATAGAAAAAAGAAGTGAGATTGTTCGACCAGGGTAGATACATGAACACCGTCTGTTCATTATTCGAACGAACAACAGGATCAGTCGGATCGGGATCTGTCGGATCAGTAGTTGAGTCATCCGTTTGCCTTGTAGTTGGAGAGGTAGAAACAGGATCCTCTTTCTCACATGAAATCATGCCAAAAGAAAGAAATAATACAAAGAGGATTGATTTCATCAGACGATAATATGGTTGCATTGTTTCCATTATTCTACAAGGATTAAATAATCTTTTTATATGTAACGTAAAAAGAGAACCTTTTGATCTGTCTTATCGAGACATTATTGACATCTCTCTTTTTGCAAAGTTATTGAAAAATAGCGTAATTCCTATATTATCATGAATAAGAAAAAGGAGAGAGCTTACGTATAGACATAAAAAAAGGAGCAACGCCTTGCTCCAACCTTTGTTAACCTTAAATCTAATACTATGAAAAACACAGTGCAAAGATACGGGATTCCGGTAACTTTGCAAATTATCAGCCCTTAATTGGTGTTTTTATAACACTAATTAATAGACTAAATGCGAAGTTACAGGTTTGTTAAGAGTTTCAGCCCTTAGCAATCAGGCTATAATAAGTGAACAAAGGGGAAATTTTATCCCCATTTCTCTTTCATCAAGTCCTCCAGTTTCAATAATTCGTCACGATATTGTGCGGCTTCGATAAATTCAAGTTTCTTGGCTGCTTCCTGCATCAGTTTGCGGGTACGCTCGATACTCTTTTCCATCTGCGCTTTACTCATATACTGCACTATCGGATCTGCTGCGATATTCGGAGTAGAAGGTTCTACATAAGCATGTCTTTCTTTCAACAGCTCATCTGCCTCTTTTGCATTACCGAATACAGACAAGTTTCTGGCCTTTTAATCTGTTGCGGGGTAATTCCGTTTGCCTCATTGTATGCCAACTGCTTTTCGCGGCGACGGTTCGTTTC
>NZ_GG774949.1:1727747-1853135 GCF_000162555.1 Bacteroides sp. 3_1_23 | reverse complement strand
GAAATCATGCCAAAAGAAAGAAATAATACAAAGAGGATTGATTTCATCAGACGATAATATGGTTGCATTGTTTCCATTATTCTACAAGGATTAAATAATCTTTTTATATGTAACGTAAAAAGAGAACCTTTTGATCTGTCTTATCGAGACATTATTGACATCTCTCTTTTTGCAAAGTTATTGAAAAATAGCGTAATTCCTATATTATCATGAATAAGAAAAAGGAGAGAGCTTACGTATAGACATAAAAAAAGGAGCAACGCCTTGCTCCAACCTTTGTTAACCTTAAATCTAATACTATGAAAAACACATTGCAAAGATACGGACTATTGCGAAATTAGCAAATATTCCAAGAAAAAAAGTATGTTTCATAACATAGATTAAGAATTTGATATTCCAATTCAAATTTTATTAAGACTTTTTGATTGCTTTATCTTCCTCTAATCCCTTTGACATATACTTTCAATTAGGTATCCTGAAATCATTCGGAGAACAACCTGTGATTTTCTTAAATAACCGGCTGAAATACTGTGGATTCTGAAAACCCAGCTCTTGCGTTATCTGATTGATTGTTTTATCAGTATTCACCAACCAATCTTTGGCAATCTCGAAGCGTTTGAACTCGATATACTCTTTAAATGATTTCCCCGTTTCATACTTCAGTAAGTCGTTGAAATATTCAGGAGACAAATGAAGCAGGTTCGCACAATACTTATGTGAAAGTATATCGACAGTCGGTACCTGTTTCGTTTCAAAATGGTTATTTATGATTTTATCGAATTGTTTGATAATCGTTTTATTCGCTTCATTACGTGTAATGAATTGGCGTTCGTAGAAACGGATACAGTAATCCAGCAATAGTTCTATATACTTGGAAACTATCTTCTTGCTATGTCGGTCAATGCAACGTTCGAGTTCCTGGTTTATTTTATCCATAAACTCCAGAATGATTTGCTTCTCGCGCAAAGATATATGTAATGCTTCTTCAGGCAGATAAGAGAAGAAAGTATAGTTATGTATATTAAGTCCGAGCGGAGTGCCACAAATCAGATCGGGATGAAAAGCCAATATCCATCCTTTGGAAGGAAAATTCTTACTGTTTTCCTTCATATTGATAGACTCTCCGGGACTAAGGAAGAGCAAAGTACCATCCGAAAAATCATAATACTGGTGACCATACATATACGCTTCACATTTACACTCACTCAATAGAATCGTATAAAAGTCGAACTTGATGCCCGTATGAGCTGACAAGTCAGCCTTTGAGAGATCGATGACACTTACCAGCGGGTGTAGTGTCTTACTCCCCAGGCAACAATTGCATTGATGCACGGTTCCTATTTTGAGTACTTTATCTCCCATGATGTTGAGACTCCTGTATCTAAAATACGTCTAGTTTTTTTGTTTATATTCGTTCGGGGTGCAGCCGACATGCTTTTTAAATAACCGGCTGAAGTGCTGTGGATATTGAAATCCCAGTTCATAAGCTACCTGGCTGACAGTTTGAACACCTTCCAGTATTCTTTCTTTGGCCAGTTCGATAATTCGGCACTGGATATATTCCTGTGCAGTTTTTCCGGTTTCCTTCTTTATCAGGTCCCCGAAATAATTAGGAGAGAGGCATGCCTTGTCTGCAAAGTATTTCACGGATGGCAGTCCTTCGGTCATTGCCACCTGATTTTGGAAATATTCGTCCAGTAATTGCTCGAATTTAACGACTATATCTTTATTCGCCTGATTGCGTGTAATGAACTGCCGTTCGTAGAAACGCATACAGTAATCCAATAGCAGTTCGATATTCCGTACGATAAGTTGCTTGCTATGCTTGTCGATAGTATGCTCCAGTTCGAGCCGGATTTTATGTATGCAATCGGTTACGATTTCTCTTTCCTGATCTGAAAGATGCAATGCCTCATTTACCTCGTAAGAGAAAAAAGTATAGTTTTTGATATTCTGTCCTAATGAAGTTCCACGGATTAAATCGGGGTGGAATAAAACCCCAATCGACTTGGTACGGGGAGCCGTTCGGTTACGGTTGTCTATTCCGCTCACTTGTCCCGGTGCCATACAGACAACCGTTCCTTCCTGATAATCGTAATTCTTACGTCCGTATGTGAGATCCCCGCATTTGGCATCTTTCAGGAACAGACAATAGAATCCGATGTTCATACGGATATACTCAACCGACTTGGTAGCTTTTGAGAAGTCGATTACATTAACTAAAGGGTGCAATGTCTCCAGTCCACACAACTGGTCATACTGATCGACGGTTTCAATTTTTGTTATTTCATCCATATGCTTTGTTATTAATCTGATACAAAGATAAAACATTTGGAGGTATCTTTTTTATTTCATACCTCAAATCAGTAATAAGGGTACAAGAATCAGTAATCTGTATACTACATAAACTTGCGGGCGGAAAAATAAATGGCAATGATTGCTGGAAGTAAGTCATGGAATTGATATATTTGCTCCGGAGAATATAAAAAACAGGTTTTATGAAAGCATTATTCATTGGAGGAACGGGTACTATCAGTACAGATGTAGTTGCATTGGCGCAACAGAGAGGGTGGGAGATTACTCTCCTTAACCGCGGCTCAAAAAAAATGCCGGAAGGAATTCACAGTATCATTGCGGATATTAATGATGAAGAAGCTGTGGCAAAAGCCATCGCACTTGAACATTACGATGTGGTTGCGCAATTCATCGGTTATACGGCAGAAGACGTAAAGCGTGATATCCGCCTGTTTCAGAATAAAACGCGGCAATACATCTTTATCAGCAGTGCCTCTGCCTATCAAAAGCCATTAACCGATTATCGCATTACCGAAAGCACTCCTCTGGTCAATCCCTACTGGCAGTATTCCAGAAACAAGATAGAAGCGGAAGAGGTATTGATGTCAGCCTACCGGACAAGTGGTTTTCCGGTGACCATCGTTCGTCCCAGCCATACCTATAACGGAACCAAACCTCCCGTAGCCGTACATGGAGATAAGGGAAACTGGCAGATTCTCAAACGGATTCTTGACGGCAAACCTGTCATTATTCCCGGCGATGGCTCCTCTTTGTGGACACTGACTCACTCCAAAGATTTTGCCAAAGGCTATGTTGGACTGATGGCGAATCCACATGCCATTGGGAACGCTTTTCATATCACTACCGATGAAAGTATGACTTGGAATCAGATTTACCAGACAATCGCCGATGCGTTAGGCAAACCTCTGAACGCATTGCACGTAGCATCCGATTTCCTTGCCAAACATAGCGATCATTATGATTTCAGGGGGGAACTCTTAGGAGATAAAGCAGCTACGGTTGTTTTCGATAATTCGAAGATAAAGCGGCTCGTCCCAGATTTTATATGCCATATCTCTATGGCGGACGGATTGCGGCAAGCTGTACATTATATGCTTTCTCATCCGGAAACTCAAACACCCGATCCGGAATTTGATTCGTGGTGTGACCGTATAGCCAATGCAATCAGTGCGGCAGACAAAGCCTTCTGATTTTCCTGATTTTAATAAGTACCTGCCACTAATTAATTGCTATTTTTTAGGCACGGATTACACGGATTAACGCGGTTATTTTTCAGCAATGATAACCCTAAAGACCGTGACGTACGTGTAATCCGTGCCTAATTATTATTTAATAAGGAACATTTCTTCCTTGCTGCACCTCAATTCGTATTCCGAAATTACCATTGGCAGATTTCAGTTCGAACGCTCCCCGGAAATTATTCCTTTCCCAAGGCATAGCGCTACGGTTAGGCACCCGCCAGCCATCCTTGTTGTAATCTCCGTAAGTATTGATTCTCATTCCGTTTTTCAGTTTGAAAGATCCCATCTGCATAAACTGTGGAGAAGAAGACAATCCCCAACCATATCCGTATCCAAAACCGGCAAACCCGGAGTAAGAAGACGAAGAAAAAGAGTCGGTGAATCCTTGAGAATAGGTAATATCCGTGTTTAAACGAAAGAGCTGATTATAATCTTTCGTCATATTAGGCATATCTAAATTAAATTTGGGAAGTTCGGGAGTTGCTACGTTCATTAACCCCATATCCAGTAGAAAACCACCAAACTCTTTGATATTGGTAGATGGAGCACGACGAATACTATCGGAAGGAATTTCCGACTGTGCGGATGCAAAACCGACCGATAATATCAGCGAAAGAAATAGAATCAGTTTTTTCATCTTCGTAAAGGTTGATTTACCACAAAGATAGATAATTTCCACCTGACTATCCGCTTCCGTTATGTTTTCTTAGAAAAAAACTTATCTTTTCAATTTAATCACCGGATAAACGACAGGAGCCGTCTCCCATTTCCTTTTCATCGGGTTGTATGAGCGTTCCATACCTCCATGGAGTTCGATATAATCGTTGAACTTGATTTCAAGCATCATGCCATAACCGCTTTGCGGATAGATAGGAGTGAGATACCCCTGCGAAGCATTTCGTTCGCCATTCACAGAATATTCGCCGAAAGCCCGTATACGCAGAAATTTATTAATCCGGTAAGCAGCCGAACCGCTAAAACCAAAATCATTTCTGGCACCATGTTGGAAAGAAGGCATTGTGTACTTGGCACTGAACAGCCCACCTGAAAGCTCCCATCGTTCATTAGGGGCATACGTATAAATGGCACCTACCTGAATATGCGTCCCCATGGTAGGATACGTATTATGCAAACTATACGTACTTAAATAGCTGTTAGCATTGATCCCGAAAATATCCGACCGATTATAGTCACGGCTGAAGGGATCGAAAGAAGTACCCAGCCTGGGAGTAGGCCAGGGAGTATCCATAAATTCGGGAGGAGATATATGAAGCGTCATGCTATCCGTTTGAATGGTTGGCTTCCTGTCGTTCGGCGTTATATTCATATCGGGTAAGATGAAGCCCTCCTTATCCATATTTAATGGCTGCTTTTGCTCCGGTGGCAGAAGAACCGCACGGCCGATGCTATCCTTTTTCACTTCCACCTGTTGCGCAAATGCGGTACAGGTACAAAGTAAAAACATAAATCTTGTGAACTGTCTTTTATTCATGGCACTTTGCGGTGTTAAAGAGTTTAGTTGACAATCAGTTTATAGCCGATTCCCCGTACATTGACAATACGTATCTGTTCATCTTGCGAGAGTTTATGCCGCAATTTGGTAATGAACACATGTAGGCTTCGGGAATTGAAAAAACTGTCATCTCCCCAAAGTTCGAGCAAGACATCCTGCGTGTTGACCACCTGATTCCGGTTCTCGCAAAGCCGTTTCAAGATTTCCGATTCACGATGAGAGAGTTCCTGTCTCGTTCCTGCGTGTAATAAAGTTTGTGCAACAGGATCAAACAGATAACTTCCTATCTCAAAATGATTGGCAACCTTATTCTCTGTGAAGAGAAAAGCCTTTCCCATCAGTGCTTTGATTCGGATAATCAGCTCTTGTATACCGAAAGGTTTTTTCAGGTAATCATTCGCTCCGAGTTCAAACCCCTCCACCACATCATTGATGGCCGAACGGGCAGTCAGGAATAAGACAGGAGTCTGTTTATCCGTCTGGCGGATGCGACGTACCATTTCAAAGCCATCCATTTTCGGCATCATCACATCGGCTACAAGTACATCCGGATGAAGTTCGAAGAAAAGGCTTAGTCCTTCCTCACCGTCATTCGCCGTATGAATGATAAAATCATTTTCTTCAAGTGTATCCTTGATAATCATGGCGAGCGTCTGTTCGTCTTCTACCAGTAATACGGTAATTTTGTTTTTACTCATGATTTTATGGGTTTATAAAGTAATGGTAAAAGTGCTTCCTTTGTCCGGTTCACTTTTTACGGTGATAGTTCCTCCATGTTTTTCGACCATACTCTTGACATAGAACAGTCCTAGTCCGTAACCTTTTATATTATGAAGATTACCCGTCGGGACCCGGTAGAATTTATCAAATATGTGCTTTTGTTTATCAAGTGGAATCCCGATTCCCCGGTCGGTAACGCTGACGGTTACTGTCCCCCCAGTCTGTCGGCAGGAAATAGACAATTCGGCTTCCTCTTTCGAGTACTTCACCGCATTATCTATCAGGTTACTGATGATGTTGCTGAAATGCGTACGGTCGGCCACAATGACAAGCGTTTCCGGTTTAATATCCAATTCGATATGTACAGGCTTGTCCGCTTTTAGCTGGTGCTGCTCCATGAGCGGAGTAATCAGCTCCTTCAGGTTGATTTCCTCCGGATGCAAACGGAACGTTTTGCGACGCTCCATTCCCATGGATAAAATCTGTTCCACCAGCCCGCTAAGCCTTTGCAACTGCTCCTGACTGATGCGTAGATACTGGTCGCGCTTGCTTTTCTCTTCCGCCTGGTTAAAGTTCAGTAATGCGTCATTAGCCGCATAGGCTACGGCAATGGGAGTCTTTAATTCGTGCGTGATATTATTGGTAAAATCACTTTTCATTTCATCCAGCGTTTTCTGTTTCAGAAGCGTCCGGATAAGGAACCAGAAAGAGAATCCGAGAATCAGAAGAATTACAAATGAAGTGACCAGAATACCTGTCATCTGCTTTAACACCAATGAATTGATCGGCTCGAACACCAGTTGGTAGCGTTGGCTGTGATGCATATTAAATTCATAGTCATAGCGGATTGCCTTGGGACTGGGAATATAACTGCTATCTCCCGCAATACCTAATGTATCGGTATATACAATGGAAGAATCGGCACTGATTCCGGTATAAATCAAAAAAGTGTGATGAGGAATAGAGAGATTATGCTCTTTCATCACATGGGTGAGCAAACTGTCATATCGCTGCAGGTTGACATCTATATAAGTGTCCACACCCGAATGAATACCCTGCTGAATACTCATTAACAGCTCCTTTAGCGAATCTTGCTTTTTCAATAACACATCCAGCCCATTCTCGCTACTTGCAACAGGTGTAGAACCTTCTGCATTACCAACGGTTTTTACCGTATCCGTGGTTATTTCTGTCCGGGAGTGTATCGTATCCTGACGGCTACTATCCGTATAAGAAATCGTTTGTTGAGTCACTAATGAATTGCCGTCCGCATCATATCCGGCTGATACTGTCAGCGAACCGTGTTCCACATTATCTTTTTGCAAATCATTTACACGGAGCACGACCTCGTTGAAGTCACTCGTCCGCATCGCATCTCTGATATTACTCTCCATTTCCATTTTCATCGACCGGTAAAGCCCTGTCAACCAATAAGCTTGATAAACAAAGATTCCGATTAACGAGCAGATAACCAGTATGACGATATGTTTTAGCGGTAATTTCATACAGGCAAAGATAATAGGAAACTATTCTTATTCTTCTCTTTGATAAGACTAAATAACACTAGATAAGCCAATGATAACGCAAATTTCCATTTTTTCTACCGTATTTTGTCGTATTCCAAAAATAAAGACGAAATGAAACGGATTAGTTTACTATTTATGTCTCTTCTTTGTGTGTGGATATCCGCTACAGCACAAGTCGGACAACAGTCGCAGGAACCTGTCGACAGTATCAAGAATATAGGTTATATGGATAGTTTGTTTCAGGAACTGCCCGAAGTGATGATTACAGGTGAACGCCCGATCGTGAAAGCCGAACAAGGCAAACTCGTGTATGACGTACCGAGACTGGTGGGCAACTTGCCTGTGGATAATGCCTATGATGTTGTCAAAAATCTCCCGGGCATAGTAAATATGAATAACAGTCTGATGTTGGGAGGACAGGAAGTTACCGTTGTCATCAACGGAAAAGTGACCACACTGTCTGCCGAACAATTAGATGCTTTATTAAAATCAATCCCCGTCAGCCGGATTGAAAAGGCGGAAGTGATGTATTCCGCTCCGGCGCGCTATCAGGTACGCGGACCGATGATTAACCTGATATTAGCACCCGGCACAGGACAAGCATCTTCCCTTCAAGGAGAACTCTATACAGCTTTCAATCAACATCACTACAAGTCTTTGGCAGAACGTGGAAGTCTTCTGTACTCCGGACGTAAATTCTCTGCAGATCTTCTTTACTCTTACTCTTATGATCGCGACCGAAGGATAACGGAGAAAGAAGCACTTCACACGTTAGCCGATGGTTCGGTACATCAGATGGATATGGATGAAATCATGACTTCCCGTACCAATAGTCATCAGATACGCCTCGGAATGGATTACTCCCTCGCAGAAGATCATCTGTTAAGCCTGGTCTATACAACAGCTTTTACCGATACCAAACATTATTCCATAGCTACCGGTGCGCAAAACTCTGTTACCGATTCACAGGGAGACAACCAGCTCCATAATGCAAAGTTAGATTATCAAACCCCTTTCGGGCTGAAAGCCGGAGTGGCATTTACATCCTATCATTCTCCCGGCAGCCAATTATTATATAGCACGATGGGAACAGAGACAATGAATTTCTTGAGCCGGGATAAACAGCAAATCAATCAATGGCGTTTTTATGCCGGACAAGAACATACCTTGGGCAAAGGCTGGGGATTGAATTATGGTATAACCTATACGACCGCTTTAGACCATAGCTATCAAAGATATTATGACCCGGAAACAGATAACCTGTTACCGGATAATAACATGAACTCCCGCCGTCGCGAACAAACCCTGAATGTGTATGCCGGACTAAGCAAAAGCTTCGGTGAAAAACTCTCGGCCGATGTTTCTCTGGCAGCAGAGCAATATCATACAAATATCTGGAATGAATGGAGCCTGTACCCGGTAGCCAATCTAACTTATATGCCCGCTGCCGGACATGTCCTGCAATTCTCATTAAGTAGTGACAAGGAATATCCCGAATACTGGAGCGTACAGAATGCAATCTCTTACATGGGAGCATACTCTGAAATTCAAGGAAATCCCTATCTCAAACCTGCCACGAACTATGAAACCAGCCTTAATTACATATTAAAAGGCAAGTATGTTTTTTCCGCCTTTTATAGCTATACCAAAAACAAGCAAATGCAAACCCTCTACCAATCACCGGAACGCTTGGTAGAGATTTACAAGTTCTTCAACTTTGATTTTTCATCACAAGCCGGATTGGTAATGACAGTTCCCTTTAAGGTGAAAAAATGGCTCGACTCCCGTTTCACAGCCATCGGTTTTCGTTATCGCCAGAAAGATAGTGATTTCTGGGATATCCCGTTTGACCGTAAACTATATACATTCGTTTTGACGATGAACAACACATTCACCCTTTCCACCAAACCCGACTTAAAATTCACCCTGACCGGATTCTATCAAAATAGAGCTATACAGGGAATTTTCGATCTTCCCCGTTCGGGAAATCTGGATGTAGCGCTTCGTTACACCTTTGCAAAAGGAAAAGCACAATTGACGTTGAAATGTGACGACCTGTTCAATACCTCCACCATTTCGACACAAGTCCGTTACGGATTGCAGAATGTGAAAAACCACTATATGCGCACTACCCGTACATTCGGTATTTCGTTTAATTATAAATTCGGAGGATACAAAGAGAAAAAAAGGGAAGAGGTCGATACCTCCCGCTTTAAATAAACGCTAATTAATTTTTAGACATAAGAGCGAGAAAAATTTCAGACATAAGAACAAAAGAACATAAATGCTGCGCTTTGAAAATTATTTCTGTTGTTTATTTAACTGCTATTTTATTTTTTGTTCTTATGTTCTTCTGTCTGAATTAAATTCTCATTTATAAAATGAACTACTTAGTTCATTCTTTTGATGCTTTCCATGTTTGGGCATATTCTTCCAACACACACTTGATGCTTTGTCCGATTTTCACATAATCGGTCTCATTCAAATTGGCTAGTGACACACGCACACTCCATTTCGGTCCGGCAAAGCCACCACCATTCAACAGAACGAGTGAAGTTTCGTTTGCCAGGCGGAAAACCACATCCAATGGATTGTAGGTCTTTTGCAGATAAGTAACGAAGTCATCCCCATAGAATTTCTTCGCCCATACCAGCATATCAATCTCCGAATAATATCCGGCACGCAGCGGATCTTCTACCAGTGTGAAACCTGTATTATCCCACAATGCATGCAGGCGGCGATGAATAATTTCCTGCATCTTGGCTTTATAACTGTCCTCTTTATCCAAAAGCGAGAAGAGGGCAAACAAACTCATCTGTATCTGTTGGGGCAGGGAAAGCCCTGCAGTATGATTCAGCGCAATTTGTCGGCTGTCAGCCACCATGCGGTCAATAAATTTCATCTTTTCCGGTTGCAGGCTAAGGCTGGAATAACGTTTGTTTAATATTGATTTCTGCTCCTCCGACAGGCGGGCAATCATTTTGTCGTAGATGTTGTCTTCGTGTAGAGCGATCACAGCGGTTCTCCATCCTGTAGCTCCGAAATATTTGGAGAACGAATAAACGCAAAGCGTATTGTGCGGCAACTCTGCCATCAATGAACGGAAATGAGGAATAAACGTTCCGTACACATCATCCGTGATAATCATCAGGTTCGGATTATCATTCTTCACAATGTTGATGATACGTTCGGTAGTCTCTTTGCTAAGTGCATAGCTGGGCGGGTTGCTCGGATTGGTGATAAACAACGCTTTGATCCGCGGATCTTTCAGCTTGTCTATATCTTCATCCTTATACTGCCAGGTATGTAAACCGTCAGGAGTCATCTGGTCGGCAGAAATTTCGGTAACGTCGAACTGATAGCGTCGCAGTTCCGGGATTTCTATATAAGGAGTGAACACAGGAACCATCAAAGCAATAGCATCCCCCTGGTTCAACAGGAAATTCTCTTGCAAAGAATCGAACAGATAACACATGGCTGCTGTACCTCCTTCAGTCGCGAAAAGGTCAAAAGTTCCTTTCGGCGGACGGCGGTCACACATCTCTTGCGCCAGGTAATCCTGTACGATTAACTCCGTAAAATGTAAAATACGGTCGGGCACAGGATACTGGTCGCCAATCACCGATTCTGCCCATTCGTGAATAAGCGTATCCGGATCGGCAGCATGTTCCATCAGCATATAATTATAGCCCTCTTTCAATAGGTTAGCACCGGGAGCTTTCTCGTTTTCTTTCAGGAAAGCCTCGAAACGGGCAGCAATTCCCGCCTTTTGCGGAATACCTGCTATTCCTTCTTCCAGTGAAAACGCATGACGACATTCGCAAAGGCCGAATTGTCCCAGCAGAAAAAAGGCTTCGCGTGGTTCGGTAGCAATCCAGTTCGGGTTACCTCTTCCGGCATTCAACATCGTATGTGCTATCTTCTTGATACTTTCATCTGCCATATTGATCAGTTTGTTTTTCAGCTCGAACGGGCTGATCGTTTCCATTTTCTTGGCATAACTTTTGGTAATGGCAGGGTTATTTGTTTTCTTTTCCATAATGATATTTATTTATATAGTTTTACATAAGTAGTACGATGACAACTCCCCAGATAATCAGGAGCGTATTGCCGACTGCATACGTCACCGTATATCCTAATGCCGGTGTGTCGCTTTCCACTGCATCCTGAATAGCTCCCAATGCAGCTGTTGTAGTACGTGCTCCTGCCGTACATCCCAATGACAGGGCAGGGTGGAATTTGAACAAGTATCTCGCCATCAGCAATCCGGCGAGGAGAGGAATGGCCGTTGCCAATGCGCCGACGATAAACAGACTGACGCCTACTTCCTTGAATCCGGCAATGAAACTGGGACCTGCAGCGATACCGACCACTGCGATAAACATATTCAGTCCTACATTATTCAATACCCATAAAGAAGGTTCGGGGATACCTCCGAAAGTAGGATGCTTGCTGCGTAGCCAACCGAACAGAAGTCCGGCTATCAATGCGCCGCCACTGGTAGAAAGACTGATAGGAACACCTCCCAGATGAATAGCCAGTGCACCGAAAAGACCACCGAGCAAAATACCCAATCCAACGAAGATCATATCCGTCTGGTTGGTAGGCCGGTCAATATAGCCCATTTGTTTGGCAGCACTTTCCACTTCATGTTTAAGACCGGTAAGTTCGAGAATATCTCCCGAATCTACGATTGTTTTAGGCAATACCGGAACATTGATTCCGGCACGTTTGATATTCCGGATACTAACCCCGTGCATAAACTTCTGCGCCCTGATTTTGGAAACCGTTTCTCCGGCAAAAGTCCGGTGGGTCACCATTACAGGAAGAGTTTCTGCCGGGAAGTCGAGTAATTGTGCATCAATCACTTCCGGACCGATCCAGTCTTCTTCTCCAATCACAAATTCACGGCGTCCGCTAAGTACCACTTCGTCATTCTTATGAAGAATCAGGTTCGGATCTACTTCCTTCACCACTCTTTTTTGACGAATCCGTTCTACAAACAGCCGTTTATCATTTTTACATAGATAAGCTTCGAGTTCACTGACTTTCTTTCCTTTGTCAAACCATTCATTGGTGATTTTATAAGCACGGAACACAACCGGACGAAGAGCCGGGGAAAATCCGGGTTCGTCAGCTTCCGATGTTCCCATTTGAGCCTCCAATTCCTTGCAGTCGGCCTTCACCTTATCCAGTCCACCCAGCATTTTAGGGCCGAGAGAAGCCAGAATCCACGCCGAACCGGCCGTTCCGAAAATATAAGTTACGGCATACGCTACCGGAATTGCATTGATGAACGTGGCTTTCTGTGCATCGCTGATTCCCAGCTGGTTGATCGTATCGCTTGCCACGCCGATAACGGCGGATATTGTTTGTGAGCCTGCCAACAGTCCGGCAGCTTCTCCTACATGATATCCCATGATTTTGGCCAGTATCCACGGGGCTACCAGACTGACAATACACATCAGTACGGCAAATCCCACTTGTGGCAGGCCGTCTTTCTTCAATCCGCGGAAAAACTGCGGACCTACCTTATAGCCAACGGCAAATAAGAAAAGCAGAAAGAACACAGCTTTCATCGGACCATCTACAGTGATATTCAGTTGTCCGACCAATACTCCGACCAGCAGAACGCTGGTGACTGTCCCCAAAGAGAATTTCCCTATTTTGAGTCTGCCAAGCCAGAACCCGGCAAAGAGCGTCAGGAAAATAGCAAGTTCAGGATGTACCCTTAGTTGATTAATAATCCATTCCATAATTAAGTTGTTGTTTTAGGTTATGTCATTTACAACAGTTATAGCGTAAAAAGAGTTTGTTGTGTTATGAAAAATAGAGATATAATATCCGCCGAACTTTAAATTTCTCTATTTCGCTTTTTTGTTATACTTTTGTTCTTTCAAAAATAAAACTAATCATATTCTGTATGAAATCAGACATAGAAATAGCTCGCAGTATTGAGCTGAAGAAGATTAAGCAAGTTGCCGAAGGTATCGGAATCCCTCGTGAGGAAGTGGAGAATTATGGCCGCTACATAGCAAAGATCCCCGAACAACTGATTGATGAAGAGAAAGTGAAGAAAAGCAATCTCATTCTGGTAACTGCTATCACAGCAACCAAAGCGGGCATTGGCAAAACTACAGTATCTATCGGTCTCGCTTTGGGATTGAATAAAATTGGAAAGAATGCGATTGTCGCTCTTCGCGAGCCGTCTCTCGGTCCATGTTTCGGAATGAAGGGAGGAGCAGCCGGTGGGGGATATGCACAAGTGCTTCCGATGGACAAAATTAACCTCCATTTTACAGGGGATTTTCATGCCATCACTTCTGCTCATAACATGATTTCTGCTTTACTCGACAATTATCTTTATCAGAATCAGGCAAAGGGCTTTGGACTGAAAGAAATTCTTTGGCGGAGAGTGCTTGACGTGAACGACCGTTCGTTGCGCAGCATCGTTGTCGGCCTCGGACCTAAATCGAACGGGATTACCCAAGAGTCCGGTTTCGATATTACTCCTGCTTCGGAGATTATGGCAATTCTTTGCCTTTCTAAAGATGTGAGTGATCTGCGTCGCCGTATTGAAAATATCCTGTTGGGCTTCACGTATGACGACCAACCTTTTACTGTGAAAGATTTGGGAGTGGCAGGAGCCATCACCGTGTTATTGAAAGATGCTATCCATCCTAATTTAGTGCAGACTACCGAAGGAACCGCTGCTTTTGTACATGGTGGTCCGTTTGCTAATATCGCACATGGTTGTAACTCTATTCTGGCCACTAAATTGGCAATGTCTTTCGGTGATTATGTAATAACAGAAGCCGGATTCGGTGCCGATCTCGGTGCAGAAAAATTCTATAATATCAAATGCCGCAAGAGCGGACTCCAACCACGTCTCACAGTGATTGTCGCTACGGCACAAGGATTAAAGATGCACGGAGGTGTCAGTCTCGACCGTATCAAAGAGCCGAATATGGAAGGCTTGAAAGAAGGATTGCGTAATCTCGACAAACACGTTCGTAACCTTCGCTCATTCGGTCAGACCATCATCGTAGCTTTCAATAAGTTTGCATCCGATACGGATGAAGAAATGGAATTACTGCGCGAACATTGCGAACAGTTGGGAGTGGGTTTCGCCATTAACAATGCGTTCAGTGAAGGAGGAGAGGGAGCAGTAGATATGGCCCGTCTGGTAGTAGATACCATAGAGAACAATCCGTCCGAATCTTTACGCTACACTTATAAAGAAGAAGATAGCATACAGCAGAAGATCGAAAAGGTAGCCACTAATATTTACGGAGCCAGCGTTATTACCTATAGTAGTATTGCACGCAACCGTATCAAACTGATTGAGAAAATGGGAATCACTCATTATCCGGTTTGTATTGCTAAAACACAATATTCATTCTCTGCCGATCCAAAGATTTATGGGGCGGTAAATAACTTCGAGTTCCATATTAAAGATATTGTTATCAATAACGGAGCTGAAATGATTGTAGCCATTGCCGGAGAAATTCTTCGTATGCCGGGATTACCCAAAGAACCGCAAGCATTGCATATCGATATTGTGGATGGAGAAATAGAAGGATTGAGCTAAAATATATACCTCAAAAAAATATTCCGGTATGATGCCGGTAAAATAAATCCCCGTCTTTCCCTATGAAATAAAATGTGGAAAGACGGGGATGACTGTATATAGAGTCCAGTGCGCTTCTGTTTTCTCTTCTTGCACACTGTACGGTTGAATTCGTCCTTGCTATGAGTGATATATGACATCATATATTTCTTTTATAGTAAGAAAAACGAAAATATGGACAGATGGTTCGGGCGGGACCGTTAATAAATAAAAAAAGCCTGCTCCTTTCACAAAGAGCAGACCTTATAAATAAGAAATAAAGCTGATAACAGTGAGGCTATTAGCTTTGAAATCGTTTTTTAATAAGCAAAAAGAGGATATTTCTTCATTGTCTCATTGACACGTGCACGTACTTGTGCAATAACTTCCTCATTTTCTACGTTAGACAATACAGTCTCGATCATTTCAGCAATTTCGAGCATCAAATCTTCTTTTGCACCACGAGTTGTGATAGCAGGAGTACCCAAACGGATACCGGAAGTCTGGAAAGCTGAACGGCTGTCGAACGGAACCATGTTCTTGTTAACAGTAATATCGGCAGAAACCAATGCTTTTTCTGCCACTTTACCTGTCAGTTCAGGATATTTGCTACGCAGGTCAACCAACATAGAGTGGTTGTCTGTACCACCGGAAACGATGGTAAAACCACGGTCGATTAAAGCCTGTGCAAGTATAGCAGCGTTCTTTTGTACTTGTTTAGCATATTCCTTAAATTCAGGTTGCAGGATTTCACCGAAAGCAACTGCTTTAGCAGCAATTACATGTTCCAGTGGTCCGCCTTGGATTCCCGGGAATACGGCAGAATCCAGTAATTGAGACATCATCTTGATCTCACCTTTCGGAGTGGTCTTACCCCATGGATTGGGGAAATCCTTACCCATCATGATGACACCACCACGAGGTCCGCGAAGTGTTTTATGTGTAGTAGAAGTGACGATATGTGCATATTTAACCGGGTTTTCGAGCACTCCGGCAGCGATCAGACCGGCAGGGTGAGCCATGTCGATCATCAGGATAGCGCCTACTTTGTCAGCGATTTCACGCATACGTTTGTAATCCCATTCACGAGAGTATGCAGAACCACCACCGATAATCATTTTCGGTTTCTCACGTAGAGCGACTTCTTCCATCTGGTCGTAGTCAACGCGTCCGGTTTCCTGATTCAGGTTATATTCGCAAGGAGTATAGATGATACCGGAAGTGTTTACCAGTGAGCCATGAGAAAGGTGTCCGCCGTGTGCAAGATTTAATCCCATGAATTTGTCGCCCGGATTCAGAACTGCGAGGAAAACAGCAGCATTAGCTTGTGCTCCCGAGTGTGGTTGTACGTTTGCCCATTCCGCGCCAAAAATTTCTTTCAGGCGGTCGATAGCGATTTGTTCGCTTTGGTCTACTACTTCGCAACCTCCGTAATAACGTTTGCCGGGATAACCTTCTGCGTACTTGTTAGTCAGGCAAGAACCCATTGCCTGCATAACCTGGTCACTCACAAAATTTTCTGATGCAATAAGCTCGATTCCTTTCAACTGACGTTGATGCTCTTTTTCGATGATGTCGAAAATGATGTCGTCTCTTTTCATTCTTTTATAAGTAAGATTAAATTTCTAATTCGAGATACCTATTTTAAGCGCACAAAGTTAATGAAAATAAATAAAGAATGAAGGAAGTACAAGAAAAATGTTAGTAAAAAGCCGGATTTAATGATATTTTATTCTTAAAGGATGAATCCCAGCGAAAAACTTAACGCGCTGTCACGGCGACGGAAAATAATGTTGCTCACTCCTGTGCTGCCGTCGGAATTGATATTGTCGTAAATGATGGACTTGGAGATATTTCCGATGCCTTGCTCGTAGCGGAAATCGAAAAAGATACGGGAGATGTTGACGCCTACACCGATCACTGCACTGACATTGAACGGATACAGCCTTTCGTGAATCCCTTTTTGGTCAAAATTCTTAAAAGTGATTTCATTGTGTTTTCCCCATAAGTAGCGAAGTTTGGGGCCTGCGAAGATAGACATTCCGTAAGGCCCTTTTTTCACCACATTATAGCCGTATAAAATAGGGAAATCCACACTGTGCAACACCGATTGCACGGAAGCATAATCAGGCTCGATGGCAGGATGCTGCGAACCGAGCTTATCGAAAGTGATCTCACATTTGCTTACATTATAGGACACTTCCGGCTGAATGAAATGCTTCTTCATGTTGATGCGCATAAAGAGGGCACCGAAATAACCTATCTTGTAGTTATTCTGCACCTCATCGATAGTTACATCCTTAATTTTCAGTTCAGACACCATGAACATGGAAGAGTTGAATCCCGCCTTGATACCGATATTTATTTTTTTTGTATTGGGGCGGTCTACTTTTTCTGCGTTATAGTTCTGGCCGACAGCCGTGCAGGCTATGGCTAACAAACCGGGAAGGATGAATTTACGCAGCATATTCATGGCAATATCGCACTTTTTATGATTTCTTCTTTTCTACACTCCAACCGAATTTACCGATTTTCTCTCCCAGATTATAATATCCTCCATGCACATATACCAGCGGATTGGCTTCGGCCAGTTCCAGCTTTCCGGTTTCAGGATTCAGGTTCCGGTCGTCCGCACGCACATTTACTACGTCAGCGATAAACATATCGTGTGAGCCGAGGGAGATGATTTCTTTCACACGGCATTCAATGCAGAGAGGAGATTCTTCAATCAACGGAGCACTGACCACCGTACACTGTCCGGGTGTCAGCTTCATCTCATCAAATTTATGATAATCACGTCCCGAACGAACTCCGCACCAGTCGGTGGCAAAAGCCATATCTTTCGTTGTCAGGTTGATGACAAACTCCATGTTTTTTTTGATAATGTCATAAGAATGGCGTTCCGGACGTACGGATATATAACACATGGGCGGGTTTGTACAAATCGTACCCGTCCATGCTACTGTGAACATATTATATTCGCTTTCTTCCTTTCCGCAGCTGACCAGTACAGCCGGCAGCGGATAGATCATCGTTCCTGGTTTCCAGTCCTGTTTCATGGGGCTATACGTTTATTCAGAGGATTGTAATCTCTTCACGTTTCTGCTCTTTCTCGCAATAATGGCACTTTACGATACAATTATCCTTGTCTATCACATGAAAGATAGTGGCCATCGGTTCGTTGTTGGTGATACATTTCGGATTGGCACATTTCACGATGCCCCGAAGTTCATCCGGCATTTTCACCTCTTTCTTTTCCACTACTTCGTAATCGCGGATGATATTCAGCTTGACGTGCGGGGCAACTACTGAAATACGGTTAATCTCTTCGTCGCAGAAGAATTTATCTGCAATCTTGATGATCCCTTTTTTACCCAGCTTCTTGCTGTCGAGGTTGAATCCGATAGTGATATTGCTAGTCATCTGTTCCACACCGAGCAGTTGCACTACGGTAAAGAGCTTTTCGGATGGGATATGGTCAATCACTGTCCCGTTTTTCAGGGCAGCTACTTGCAATGCTTGTTTATTTTCGCTCATAATAAAATATCGTTTTTAACGTCATCTAATGTGATACCTAATACATCGCAAAGGATCGCTTCGCGGGCATACAGACCGTTTTGTGCCTGTTGGAAATAGTATGCTTTCGGATTGTCATCCACATCGTAAGCAATTTCGTTGACACGGGGAAGCGGGTGCAGGATACGCAGGTTCGGACGTGTGTTCTCCAGCATTTTGTTACGGAGAATATATACATTCTTCACCCGTTCATATTCCATCAGGTCGGTGAAACGTTCGCGTTGTACACGGGTCATGTACAGAATATCGGCGTCGGCGATAATCTCTTCGGAAAAGTCTGTATGTTCAACGTATTTTATTTGGTGCGTTTTGCAGTAAAGTTTGTATTCTTCCGGCATTTTCAGCTCTTCGGGAGCGATAAAATGGAAAGTCGGATTAAAGTGTCGCATCGCCATCAGCAATGAATGTACGGTGCGGCCGTATTTCAAATCACCCACCAGGAAAATGTTCAGATTTTCCAGCGTTCCTTGTGTCTTGTAGATAGAGTAGAGATCGAGCATCGTCTGCGACGGGTGCTGGTTGGCTCCGTCACCTGCGTTGACAATGGGCACCGGGGCTACTTCGCTGGCATACCGTGCAGCTCCTTCGAGATAGTGTCGCATGACGATAATATCTGCATAGTTGCTCACCATCATGATCGTGTCTTTAAGTGTTTCCCCTTTGGAAGAGCTGGTAGCTTTGGGGTCAGAGAATCCGATTACTCGTGCACCGAGACGGTTGGCAGCTGTTTCAAAACTCAAGCGGGTACGGGTGGAAGGTTCAAAGAACAGGGTTGCTACAACCTTTCCTTGTAATAACCGGCGATTGGGGTTCATTTCAAACTGCTTCGCCATTTCGAGCATGTAGAGGATTTTTTCTTTAGAATGTTCGGCAATGGTTACTAAACTTCTGTTTTCCATTTTGTTATCTTTTATGTGGATAGAACTTGTTTTACCGGAGCGTAAAGGTACGAAGAATTTGTGAAAAGCACAGATTTTTCGTACCTTTTTTATCAGCTTTTAATCAGTCGGTTTATTTCCGTCCGCTAGCTAACGCTGCAATGATATATTTCCCCGGTGCTCCGATTTTACTCCAGGCCGTATTGGAGAGCAGTTTCCACACCTGGGTGCCTTTCCTGCCATAGTCCGATAGCCGGAGAATCGTCTGTTTCTCTTTTGGGTCAGTCACTTTATGGTTGTCCAGACTCTCCATCAATCCTGCTATGTTGTGTGTAGCCAGATTGTAGGCATACCCCGGAATTTCAATCGAAGCATCGTTAATTTCTTCTTCTTCAGAATTTAGTTTAGTTTCCTTTAGTTTAGTTTGTCGGGAAATGTCTGCATTTTCTTGACTCACCTCCTCTTGAGTTTCAAAAATGTCTGCATTTTCCGCGTTCAACTCTTCTTTTTGCATCCCTTTTTTCTTCTTGGTCTCTAATAAATAAGGTAGTTGGGAGAAATCTATTTTCCTTCGTGTAGTAGCTTCAAACCACACCCTTTGAATCTGTTCCGAAGTGAGTATGCCGTATTTTTCGTAGGTTTCCTTATGGAAAAATCCTTTTTCCAATAATAGGTCGACAATCTTTTCCATCATGTCCTCTTTGATCCCGCCGCCCACTTTACGGACGAAAATCAGGTTTTGTTCCTTTCCCCAAGAGATATAATATCCCTCTTTATATATTTTACAAAGCAATCGCATGACAATGTAAGAAGCTAATACTCCAAACTTAGCTTCTAATAGTTCCATCACTTCTTCGTCAAAGAAGTTTGCCGGTGTCGGAAAATAAGGTATCCCTTTATTAATCATATTCATTGTTCAATATATTTTAATCTAACTTATACAATAGCTCTCCACTCCATCAGGTTCCCGATCATAAATCTTCTCCATCCTTTTTGTTCTTCACTCCAATAGAGAATAGACTCTTGTTTTGCTGTGATATTGAATTCTCTATGGAAGAATTTTTCATATCCTACCAGTGTTCCTCTTTCCAGACAAAACGTGCCATCCTGCTTGTAAAAAGCTATCACTACATTCCCATACAACATGCGATCTATTAGTTTAATGCACTCTTGTACAATTCTCTCCGCACATTTATCCGAAATCCCCTTTTCAGCAGTAATACGTTTTTTCCATACTAATTTGCAAGCTTCTAACTTGCCTTTCCTGATTTTTTGTCTCATTTTCTTCTGTTTTTAATTTTGAAAAATAAATTTCTGTTTGAGCGTAAATCTTCCCTTATAGATAGTGACGGTATGTTGTTGTCATAGCGTCACTATCCTTTCATTATAGTGACGCTATAACGATAGCATACCGTCACTATTTTTTTAAGAGAAAATCTGTTAGTTTTCGACCGGTTGAAAACGGCGGCGAAGGTAAGCTTTATATTCCAACTGTCCCATTATTTTTTCTTAGTACTTGCTTTTGACCTTTTCAGCCTGTTCTCTTTTTTCCTTTTTTTCTTTCATGTACTCTTCCTCAACAGGTTTTTTCAATGCACCCAATTCAGCATGTATACTGCTAAGTTCCATTAACTTATAGCCGCCATGTTTGTGGATGTATAATACTTTTTGGTCATAGATATATTGGGCTAGATTTATCAGCTTTTTCTTCTTAGGATGGCGGAAATGTCCATCAATAAAGATTTTTAAATACATGGTGAAATAAAGGCGGATATCTCCGTCGATTGCTATTCTGTTATCCAGCTCTTCTTCACTGATGATTTCTTCCTTTGAATGCTTCCCTGGAGCTTTTTTCATTGTTTGGACATTTCTTTTTACCTTGTCGTTTTTACTACCTTTTTTGGCATTTTTACTTTTCATAATCTACTAATTTTAACGTTGGTTAAACATGTGTTAATTCTAAAAATAATATCTGGAAAGTGAAATTGAACCAGCAAAAAGATTTGTTCTTTTGTCGCTTGCCAAATAGTATATATATAAAATAACTAGTGATGCAAATGATGAATAAAAATGGATTCAGTCGATGTGGGGAGAACTACATCAATCGTTTACGAAAGGAGGGGCGCTATTCTACAGCGCATGTCTATAAGAATGCCCTTTATTCTTTCAGTAAGTTTTGTGGTACGTTGAATATGTCGTTCAGGCAGGTCACCAAAGAACGTTTACGACGTTATGGTCAGTATCTTTATGAGTGTGGTTTGAAGCCTAATACGATTTCTACGTATATGCGTATGCTTCGTAGCATTTACAATCGGGGAGTGGAAGCAGGGAGTGCCCCTTATGTTCCCCGATTATTTCATGATGTCTATACAGGTGTGGATGTCCGACAAAAGAAAGCTTTGCCTGCCGGTGAGTTGCACAGACTTTTGTATGAGGATCCCAAATCGGAGCGTTTACGTCGTACACAAACTATTGCTGCTCTGATGTTCCAGTTTTGTGGAATGTCATTCGCTGATTTAGCTCATCTGGAAAAATCGGCTTTAGATCAGAGTGTATTACGCTATAATCGAATCAAGACGAAAACTCCCATGAGCGTGGAAGTGCTTGATACTGCCAGAGGAATGATTAATCAACTCCGAAGTAATCAGGAACCCATTCCTGATTGTCCGGACTATCTGTTCGACATACTTTGCGGTAATAAAAAACGGAAGGATGAAAGGGCATACCGTGAATATCAGTCTGCTCTTCGGAGATTCAATAATTGTTTGAAGGATTTGGCGAGAGCTCTACGTTTGAATTCTCCCGTTTCTTCTTACACACTCCGTCATTCCTGGGCAACGACAGCCAAGTATCGTGGAGTGCCAATTGAAATGATCAGTGAATCATTGGGACACAAATCAATAAAAACCACACAAATCTATTTAAAGGGTTTTGAGCTAAGAGAACGTACAGAGGTAAATAAAGGGAATTTATCTTACATTAGGAACTATCGTTTAGGTAGGTAATTAACGGTAAAGTGTTAGAAATCAAGGGCGAAATGTTTCTGTTACTTCTTAGGTAACGGATAATTATTCGGTGCAAAGATATGCAAAAATACAAATAGTAAACAAGTAAAATCTTCTTTTTTTTCTGATTTGTTGAAATATGCAACAAAAATATATCAGGACATGATGATTCTGTTTGATCATGCCCGATATTCCTATATTCTGTTTTCAAAGATGCTTTTCCCTTCGCGTAGGTTAGAAAAACATTGCTGTAGGCGGTTCTTGTCCATGTTTTTCTGTTTTCATCTGTTTTCCTGTGAATAAATACCTTATCCGTTACCTAAGAAGTAACGGACACATAAGGGGTAAAAAAGTATGATTCTAACGAAAGAAACTTTAAGTGCTGGGCCTAAAATTGGGACAGGGGAAGGCGTAGCACACTCTAAACGCTGGTATGTTGCTCTGGTTCGTATGCATCATGAGAAGAAAGTAGCCGAACGTTTAGACAAAATGGGGATTGAAAATTTTGTACCGGTCCAGCAAGAAGTACATCAATGGAGCGACCGCCGTAAAGTGGTTGAATCCGTGCTGCTTCCCATGATGGTCTTTGTACATGCTGATCCTAAAGAACGTAAAGAGGTTCTTTCTTTTTCTACAGTTAGTCGGTATATGGTAATGCGCGGTGAGAGCAGTCCGACTATCATTCCTGATGAACAAATGGCCCGTTTCCGTTTTATGCTCGACTATTCCGAAGAGGCAATCTGTATGAATAGTGCTCCTTTGGCACGTGGTGAGAAAGTACGTGTTATTAAAGGTCCTTTGACGGGGCTTGTAGGAGAGCTTGTTACAGTAGATGGTAGAAGTAAGATTGCTGTCCGGTTGAATATGCTGGGGTGTGCTTGTGCGGATATGCCGGTCGGGTATGTAGAGCCGATAGGTGAGAGGCAATAATCAAATTATTAATCAAAAGTATGACATAGGAGGTGCCGAATAACCTTTAAAGGTATTATAGGCATATAGTAAATATTTACATGTCTCAAGCGACAGACAACAATAAACGAATAGCGAAGAATACCTTACTTCTCTATATTCGTATGCTTTTTATGATGATCGTGAGTTTATATACTTCACGTGTCATACTAGATGCTCTAGGAGTTGAAGATTTTGGTATATATAATGTCGTAGGTGGCGTTGTAGCTATGTTTTCGGTAATATCGGGGTCATTATCTGCTTCTATCAGTAGATTTATTACCTTTGAATTGGGGAAAGGTGATCAAAGTAAGCTGAATAAGATATTTTCAGCATCGGTTACTATCCAAATATTGTTGTCTTTAATCGTAGTCATATTAATAGAGATTGTTGGTGTATGGTTTCTTAATTCTAAGATGATTATTCCAGCAGATAGAATACTGGCAGCTAATTGGGTACTCCAATTTTCTGTTGTCACTTTTGTCATAAATCTTATAAGTGTTCCATATAACGCATCTATAATAGCACATGAAAAAATGTCGGCCTTTGCTTATATCAGTATATTGGAAGCTATAGGCAAACTTATTATTGCATATTTGATCGTTATAGCTCCTATGGATAAATTGGTGTTTTATTCAATTTTGATGTGTTCTGTAGCAATAATTATTCGTTTTACTTATGGCTATTATTGTAAAAGGCATTTCAAAGAGTGTACTTATCATTTTTGTTGGGATAAAAAACTTCTAAAGAATATGTTTGGGTTTGCAGGATGGAATTTCATTGGAGCTGCTTCATCCGTGTTAAGAGATCAAGGTGGAAATGTTGTCATTAATTTGTTTTTCGGTCCGTCTGTAAATGCAGCTAAAGGTATTGCTATGCAAGTAAATTCAGCAATTTCAGGATTTGTTAGTAATTTTATGACAGCATTAAATCCGCAAATTACAAAATCTTATGCTTCTGGCAATCAAGACTATATGATGGCACTTATCTTTCAAGGAGCGAAGTTCTCATTTTATATGTTGTTGTTGCTCTCATTGCCGGTGATTATCAATACTCACTATATTCTTGGGCTATGGCTGAAATTGGTGCCGGAACATGCAGTTCTGTTTGTGCGGCTAACGTTGCTTTTTGCCATGAGTGAATCTATTTCAAATCCATTGATTACGGCCATGCTTGCCACGGGTAGAATTCGGAACTATCAGATTATGGTAGGTGGTCTGCAGATGCTGAATCTCCCTATATCATATATCTTTCTTCGTTTGGGGTGTGTACCGGAGTCTGTATTGTTTGTTGCAATATTTATATCTCAATGCTGTTTAGTTGCACGTCTTTATATGCTCAGAGGAATGATTGGATTGTCTTCTGTCAAGTATTTGAAACATGTGTATTTAAAAGTCTTGATGGTAATGTCAACATCAGCGATTCTACCAATATTATTATTAAAGAACATAAATGAAACCTTTTTATCCTTTTTAGTTATATCTGTAGTGTCAATACTTACCACATCAATTTCGATATTTTATATAGGATGTAGTAAAGAAGAAAGAGTTTTTGTCTGGGCAAAGGTCAGTGCTTTATGTGCAAAAATCAGAAGATGATAGAACGTAATTATTCAATAGATATTCTTAAGTTTATATGTGCAATCCTTGTGGTATTCCTTCACACTGATTGTGTATATCATGATTACATCTTGCCACTCACACGTTGCGCAGTGCCTTGCTTTTTTATGATTAGTGGTTATTTGTTATTCAACGATGGCGATATAGAAATATCGAGATTAAAACGCAGTACTAGGAATATTTTGCACATCATCGTATGGTCTACGTTGTTGTTTGCTTGTTATAAAGAAGCTGTGGCAATACATCAAGGGAGTGTTTACATACCATCACTTCGTGAATTATTTAATTTTATAGTTCTTAATGAAAATCCTTTTGGCGGTCATCTTTGGTATTTGGGGGCATATTTATATGTACTATTGATAGCAATGATTATAAGCAAGTATAAGATTTGGAAATATATGTTCTATGCCATTCCTATATTATTGCTGACAGACTTAATATTGGGTAAGTATAGTTTACTTTTTCTCGATAGAGAGTTTCCAGTTATCTATGTACGGAACTTTTTGTTTGTCGGTCTACCATATTTTGCATTGGGGGCATGTCTGAAGAAGTATAGTGACAAGATTAGTAAAATTAAATACTATTATTGGCTTATTGGGGGCATTTTATTCTCATTGACGTCTCTAATGGAAAAATGGGTATTGCTATATTTAGACAAGAATCCCGGACGTGAACATTATTTTAGTAGCACGTTGCTTGCGCTATGTCTATTCTTGTTAGTATTATCATTCAAGAAGAAAGAACCAACTATATATTCGACTATTGGAAATAAAGATTCGCTTTACATATACATCTTTCATCCTCTCTTTATATCAATCATCGGTATGATAGTTGGTAAGATAGCATCAAATTCTATAGTAAATATATACTCATTTACTGCGCCATTTGTAGTGTTCTTATCGACGATGGTCTTTATAATAGTAATAAGAAAAATCCGGTTGATACAATGATAAATATCAATAATCAGGCAGATTGTTGCGGATGTACTGCATGTGCCAGTATTTGCGCTCATGATGCTATCACGATGAAACCAGATGCGCTTGGATTTCTCTATCCGGAAGTGGATCGAAGCAAGTGTGTTGATTGCGGTCTGTGTGAGAAGGTGTGTGCTTTTAATGACGATTACGATAAAAGCTTAAATATAGATAACCCTTTAGCTTATGCGGCAAGGCATAAAAATGAGGAAGAATTAAGATATAGCCGTTCTGGAGCCGTATTTGTTGCTATGTCTGATTATATTCTGGAACATGGTGGCGTTGTGTATGGTGCAGGATATGCTGACCATTTTAGAGTCGTCCATAAACGAGCAACTACAAAAGAAGAATGTAGCGAATTCAAGGGAAGTAAGTATGTACAGAGCGATATGAATACGGTGTTCCGCCAAGTGAAGCAAGATTTGAAGGCAGGTTTGGTTGTTTTATTCTCTGGTACTCCATGTCAAACAGCAGGTTTGAATAGTTATATAGGAAAAGCTCAAAGAAAAAATCTCATTCTTATAGACATTATTTGTCATGCAGTGCCCAGTCCTTCTATATGGAAAGATTATCTTGGCTATACAGAATCAAAATTCAAATCAAACGTTATCAAATTAGAATTTCGAGAAAAATCCATTGGGTGGAACCAACCACCCATGGAAAGTTTTACTTTTACAGATAACTCTATTCATAAAGACTTTCTGTTAAGGTATCTTTTTTATTCAGGATTAATTTCCCGGCCCTCTTGTGAGCATTGTAAATATTGCAATCTTTCCAGACCTTCTGATTTGACTATCGGAGACTTTTGGGGATATGAAAAAGTCGTACCGAAAATGAATACAGACAATAAAGGAATCTCGCTCGTTATTTGTAACACGGATAAGGGGTGTAGTTTTTTTAGGGAATGTTCTTATATGCTGCATACAAAGCATGTAGACTTGATGAATTCATTGCAACCCAATCTGCAACATCCTTCGTCTGTAGATCCTCGTTGGCATCAATTTGCAAAGGATTATCAAAAAAGAGGATTTTTGTATGTTGCCAGGAAATATGGAAATGTAGGTTATCGTTACCAACTAAGAATGTTTATGGACAAAATTAAGCGGAAATTATCCATTTAATATGAAGATAGGAATATTGACATTTCATTGTGCTCACAATTATGGGGCCGTGTTGCAGACCTATGCTTTAGTAACGTATTTGCGGAAGAATAACTATGATGCGGAGATAATAGATTATAGACCCAAATCGTTAACTATGTCCCATGGTATTATGCCTTGGCGTAGAATTTCCCGACTTAATATAATACGAAAAGTTATCTTTGTTCTTAGAATATTACCGTTCTTAACGGTAAGAAAAGAACGTTCTGACAAATTTCAATCATTTATAGATAGCTTACCTCTTTCAACTCGGAAATATACGGAAACAGACAGTGAAGTCACAGGCTATGATATAATAATTTGTGGCAGTGACCAAGTTTGGAATCCTAGCATTACCAATGGCTTTGATAAATTCTTTTGTGGAAGTGTCAGTCATAAAGGCAAATTTATATCCTATGCAGCTAGTACTGAAGCCAAACGAATCATCTCCGATGACTATAAAAAATATAAAGAAGTACTCTCCAATTTTGAGAATATTTCAGTTAGAGAGTCAGAGCTTAAAAATATTTTGCAACCACTCATAAATAAAGAAATAACGAAAGTTATAGACCCTGTGTTTTTATTATCTGCCAATGAATGGCAAAAGGTAGCTATCAAACCAACTTTTACCGACAAACCATACCTTCTTGTATATCAGGTAAAGAGAGACGATAGGGTACTGGATATGGCAAATAAATATGCTGCATTACACCACATGAGTGTTGTTGAAGTAACAGCAGAGGCTGAATATAAAAAAATGAAGAATCGAATATTGACAGCATCTCCTTTTGAATTTGTGGGATTGTTTGCCAATGCCTCATGTGTCGTTACAACATCATTTCATGGAACCGCATTTTCTATAATATTCAACAAGCCTTTTAAAACCGTATTGTTCAATGCGCCCGGCGATGGACGGGCTCTGGATGTAATGAATACTTTCGGCATAGAAAATTCGACAGTTAATGTAGATAGCGGGGATATTCAGGAAATGTCTCTTAACACCCCTAATTTAGATATTATAGTCCGGACTTCGGAAACATTTATAAAGCAGGCCATACAACGATGAATAATGCAATAGTCAAAAGATATCCATTGGCAAACTCCTTTCCGATATTATTAATAGTTTGTCTGATATTGGAACAAGGTTACGGTCTTCTTCCAATACCTAGATACTTATTTATCGTGTTGGTGGGTGTTTTCTTCTTTTATTATAAAAAAGGAACATCTTACAGTAAGCCCATTTCCATCTTTGTAGTTAGCTGCTTTCTAAGCATCTTGTCGTGTATGTATTTTAGGAATGAAAGTCCTGTCAGTATTATGGGCGAATATAATATATATCTTATGATTGTATTTTATTTTGTCTTGTGCAAATACAATGTAAGTATTGAAGTTCTTGAAAAGGTATTGTTCTGGGCTTTTATCATATTCTGCTTTTGTTACTTATATCAAGTTTCAGTCTATCCCAAACTTGTATTTCTAGATAAAAACAATCAGTACAATGAAACTATAGATGTGTTGAACCGACGAATTCGAATGGTGGGAATGTCCATTAATTCATTGGGATATTTTTATAGTTTGAATAAAATCTTGGAGAAGAAAATGAACTATACACTTCCCATGTTGCTTTCATTGGTGTGTATGTTGTTATTTGGATTTAGAACTTTACTGTTCTTTTCTGCTGTATTTTCTATAATAATGATTATAAGATTTAACGGCTTTTCAAAGAAACTTGTCTTCTGGTGTGCATTAGGGGGATTAGGTGCTTATCTGCTTTATCTTACTCCCATCTTCCAAACGGTTTTTGAAAGAATGATGGAGAGGCAAGAATCCGACCAGACTTTTGGTAATAAAGATTATATTAGATATGCAACTTTGTTCCATTATTATGGTAATCATTATAAGAGTGCGGTAGAGATGTTTTTGGGTTCTGGATTATGTAACCGGGCATTGAGAACATCTTATTCTTTAGAAATTGTGAGAAATGAATCATACGGCTTGCATTATTACGATTGGGGATTGTTGGGAATTAGTTGGATGACCGGAGTACTTAGCCTGATTGGAATGTTATGGTGGTCACTAAAAGCGGCATTTGCAAAACTTCCCAAGAAATATTTATATCTTTCTGTATGGTTCGGATACATTCTGACTTGTGCATTTACGTCTGCTGAATTTGTCCGTCAAGGATGTTTTCTGATACAAGCAATATGTTTATATCTCATTTATAAAATATCCTTGTATGAAAAGAATCGCTATAATGAATAATGGGACATTACCCATACCGTCAGTTTTGGGAGGTGCAGTAGAAACATTGGTTCAGCTTCTGGTTGATACCAATGAAAAAGAAAAGCAAATGCAGCTTGAAATTCTTTCTATTGATAACGTTAATGCAAGAGAAAAGGCAAAAGAGTATAGATATACCCATTTTCACTTTGTTAGTACTTCGAGTATTTTGAATCGAATGACAGACTTTCTAAAGCGTTGTTATAATTTTATAGCCTTACGGACAGGTCTGCCATTTATTGGATATTGTTATGCAAGCGCGTTGGTTCGTTTCATCAAGAATTGTAACAATATTGATGCTGTTCTTTTGGAAGGTTCTTCAATTAATGCTGATTATATAAAGAGGAAAACCGCATTGCCCGTTATACAACGCATACATAATGTACCGCCCCATAGCTTGCGTCATTGGGATGATTTGAATGCAAAATCAACAGACCTTTATTTGGGGATTAGCAACTATATATGCACTGTGTTGCAGAAAAATGTTGAAGGAAAATATGGTGCTGCCATCAAGCTATTATATAATTCAATTAATTTTAATCAGTTCAATGTAAGGACTACAAATGAAGAAAGACATACATTGAGAAAGTCATTAAATATTCCTGCAAATTCTTTTCTTTTTGTTTTCTCGGGTAGATTGAGAAATTACAAAGGTATAAAAGAATTGCTACTTGCTTTCTTGGAATCTAAAGATAAAATGCCTGATGCCTATTTGCTTATTGTCGGAAGTTTTGCATTTTCTTCTACTTACGTGTCCCTATTCGAAAAAGAACTTGCGTCTATCATTCATCAGTTGGGAGAACGGGTCATATTTACAGGCTTTGTAAAGTATGAAGTCATTCATCGATATTATCAAATTGCAAATGTGGGTGTATTCCCTTCCATATGGGAGGAGCCTTTTGCACTTACCTGCCTTGAGGCAATTGCAAGCTCCTTGCCTGTCATTATAACGAGAAGTGGAGGAATGCCGGAAATCGTTAATGAAGAGTGCGGCATTGTTGTGGAGAATGATGCGAATCTGGTTAATTCATTGGCTGCAGCAATGGAAAATATATATGGTATGGATAAAGCTAAATTAGAAAATATGGCTCAACATTCAGTATTGAGAGCTCAATCATTTGATAATCAACTTCAATACAAACAATTTGTTGAATACATCAATTCTGAAATATAGTATATGAAAAATATACTTATAACGTTTACGAATGCAATAGATCCCACAACTGGAGGAGTCGAAAGGGTATATCATAATCTTGTGCCTTATTTTAGGGAGCATGGATATAATGTGTTTGCTACGTATCAAAGAAAAACTGATTATGATAAAAATTCCGTCTATACCAAAGCGATATTTATGGAGTATTCTATTGATAATGTTGGATATTTTGATAAGTTAGACAAGGTAATGATGGAAATGGCTGTAGATATTGTAATTTGTCCATTTCCAAGTTATCAATTGTTCAATTACTGTTCTCGGTTAATTGATAAAAAGGTTTTCTTTCATGTACACAATGTTCCATCCAAATTGATGTATCCCAGTTCGGCAAAGTTGCCAAATATATTGAAAGAATCTTTTGTTGACAGATGCTTAAAACGTATACGTTTTGATTTGAGATATTTAGCATCATTCAGAAGAATTGAATTAAATAAAATGAAGATAGTCCTTCTTTCTGATTTCTTTAGGGATGACCTAAAAAGTTTTTATGATTTCAACCCTAAATGTATATGTGCTTTGCCCAATCCATTCTGTATTGATGAAGAATATCAATTGGATTATCAGAAGAAAGAGAAAATGATTCTATATGTCGGAAGAATAAATACTAGACAAAAGCGTTTTCAATCTCTTCTTAATATTTGGAAAAGACTGCAAAATGAATTACTCGATTATAGACTTGAAATAGTAGGAGGAGGACCCGAAAAAGAATTGTATGAGAATCTGGCTCATGAAATGCGTCTTAAACGTATCACATTTCATGATTTTCAAAATCCGACGGAATATTATAAAAAAGCCGTATGCAGTTGCATGACAAGTAACTACGAGGGATTTAGTATGGTCTTAATTGAAGCAATGCAGTATGGATGTGTGCCATTTGTTTTTAATTCATTTGCATCTCTACCAGATATAATAGATGATAAGGTCAATGGATATGTCATTACGCCATTCGATGAAGGTGAATATGTACAGAAGATAAAAGAATTTATATTGTTATCAAAAAAGAATAAAGAAATAATCAGCGTTAAAGCCATGGAAAAAAGCCGAGAATTTGATGTCAGACGAGTTGGTCAACGATGGATAGAACTTATTGATAACTATTAAAATAAAAGACCATGAACCATTTGAAAATTATTTTGATGTCTCTAATTGGTTATTTCTATAACAATATAGTTACATATATTCCATCTCACATAATACGTAAATATTGTCTTATAATGTTTGGTGGCAAGATAGGCCATCATACACGAATTGATATGTGTGGATATATAGGCAGAGTAACAAAACTAAATATAGGAAACTATACCCATATTAATAGAGGGTGTATTTTACAAGCATTTGGTGGTATAACTATTGGAAATAGTGTCTCGATTAGTCACCGATGCAACATTATTAGCGGTGGACATGATGTTAACTCTCCCACATTTGAAGGAGATCATCAACCTATTGTTATTGGTGATTATGTCTGGATTGGAGTGGGAGCGACAATATTAAAAGGGGTAACAATAGGTAAGGGGGCGGTAGTGGCAGCAGGAGCTGTAGTGACTAAAGACGTTCCAGATTATGCTATCGTGGGTGGCATTCCTGCAAAAATAATAGGCGAACGAAATCATGACTTAAAGTATCAGTGTATAAGTTCGAGGAGGTGGTTACTCTTACAATAGTAAATCTTCATGGAGATTAGCATCCGATGAAACGGATTATATATACTTCTGTCGATGAATATTGTGAATAACTTTATATCGTTAGTGTTTACCTTATACCCTATTTTGTATGAATAAGAAAAAAATATGTTGGATTACTCCAGATTGCTTCATTGACTGCGATTTGAATTATTTCAATATGCATGAAATTTTAAAGCATTATGATATTCATTGGATCGTACTTTTTAGTAGGAATAATAGGTTCAAAGAGTCAGACTTCGAACAAATAAGGAAAGAAAATATGAATTTGACAATTGAATTTTTTAGGTTCAATTATAAAATGCGCAATCCTAAGAATATTCTAATAAATATACGCCTTGGCAAAGCTATAAAAAGGCAAACTCCTGATATAATTTATATGAATGATAGTATCTATTCACCATGGAAATTGCCAATGTTTTATTTATTACCAAAGAGACATTATATTCAAACAGCACATCAAGGAGAAGTTCATATAGGTATGGGACATAAAAGACTATTAAATATACTGCGTAGATTGGTTTATTCACGAGTGAAATATGTTAATATGTTTTCTAAGTCACAAGCGGAGCTTTTTCAAAAACATTTTCCTAGTTCAAGGGTATTTAAGATTCCATTAGCCTTAAAAGACTTTGGTGTTCCTACCATTGTGAAACCTAAAGATGGTATTATTCGATTCCTTTCATTTGGTACAATTAATTATGCTAAAAATATTGATTTGTTAATAGATGCTGCATGTGTACTTTATGATAAAGGATATCGAAACTTTAGGGTATCGATTAATGGTATGTGTAAAGATTGGAGTTTTTATCAGACAAAAATTAAATATCCAGAGCTTTTTGATATAGATATTCGGTCAATAGATAATTCTGAAATAGCTAATCTATTTGCTTCCACTGACTATTTTGTTCAACCTTATAGAGTAGTGTCTCAAAGTGGCCCTACAAAAATTGCATTTAATTATAATATTCCAATTATAGCATCAAATTTATTAGGCTTTTCTGATGAAATTCTTGAAGGTGTGAATGGATATCTTTTTGAACCAGGGAATGTAAACGATTTAGTTCGTGTAATGGCTAATGCCATAGATAAGTATGCATGTGATTATAGTAAGTTGAAAGCTTTAATGGCAGAGCATACAGAACAATACTATTCGTTTGGAAGAATTGCGTCTCTGTATGTGAAAATGTTTGATGATGTATTGAGTAAATAAATCTTTAGATTGTTTCAAATGAAAGAAAGGTTTAAATCAGCTATTAAAGGAAATAGCTTTATTGTATGGCTACGGATTATATATGAAAAAATAGGAGAATCCTTTTCATTGACTTTGTATAATGGAAGCACAAATCAAACAAAGGATATATATAAGAAACAAGCTGAATTGCAAATCAGAATACATGCCTTGGAAAAGGGAATGTCTATTGGTAGAGTAAGGGTGGGATTTGGAAAAGAAAAGGCATTTTCTCTTATTGAGGATCTTGCGGATTTGCTAAAAAAAGGTGGCTCGAAACAGTTTGTTGTTGAATCTGTCTCCGTCTTACAGAAGTATATCGAATTTAATGAGAATATGGGTGCTGCTATGGCTGATATAGAGATAGCACTCAATAAATTGTGCTCTTGTTACAATATAAAAAGCAATGATGTTGGCGGAATATATAATCTTAGCTTAAAAGATGTTTCAAGTAAAACCCAATGTCCTTTTGATTCATTTTCTCAATCACGTTTTTCTATTCGTGATTTTGGTGATTCACCATTAGATATAGATAAAGTTTATGCTGCATTAAAACTTTGTGAACGCACTCCATCAGCTTGTAATAGACAGAGTTGGGTAATTCATGTGTATACAGAAAATAAGTTAGTTGAAAAAATGTTCAAGTTACAAGGAGGGAGCAAGGGGTTTTATGAACAAATGCAATGTGCTATTCTTATATGTGGTGATTTGAGGAATTATGGCTTTTATGAACAAAATCTACCTTTTGTTGATGGAGGACTTTATGCGATGAATCTTCTTTACTCCCTTCATTATAATGGATTAGCTACCATACCATTGACTATGGGACATAAATGGAGAGTCATAAAAAAGATAAAGCAAGAAATGAATATTCCCGGAAATGAGATTCCAGTTCTTTTGATAGGTGTTGGAACGTATAAGGATGACTTTAAAGTTGCAGTTTCGCATCGCTATTCATATAAACAGTATGTAAAATTTAATCAATAAGTGATGAGAATCGGATTACTAACATATCATCATTCTGCAAACTATGGTGCAGTAATGCAAAGTTATGCAACGTGTCGAGCCCTAAAAGAACTAGGTCATGAAGTTGAATTTATAAATTTCCGGCAAGATGAAAAAAGATCGAATAGTTCGATAATCTTTTATTTTAAGATAAAAGCGTTTGATAGATTTATGGAAACATTTTATCCTAGTGAAACAAAGGTGATTCAATCTATGGACGACTTAAATGCAATAGCTTCAAATTATGATTGTTTAATGGTAGGCAGTGATCAAGTTTGGAATCCGGGGATCAGTCAGAGTAAATGCTTGGCATACTTCTTGGATTTTGGAGAATCTGACATTCGAAGAATCTCCTATGCTTCTAGTTTTGGAATTTCAAAATGGCCTGAACAATATCAGAGTTTACTACCGAGCATAAATAGCTCTCTTCATAGATTTTGTAGCATAAGTGTTAGAGAAGAGACTGGAAAATATCTTTTGAATAGCTTATTTAAACTCAACTCACAAGTAGTTTTAGACCCTACGCTATTACATGCTGACTATAATGAAATAACAGGAAGTATAGTGAATAATGATGAGGTGATTTGTTATTTACTCAATAGAGGTAAACTACAATTGGAGAAAACAATCAGGCTATCGAGATCTTTGGGTAAAACACCAAAAATGATTTCAACCATTAGACCTACATTTGGTTTTAGGTATGTTTATCCACCATCGATTGAGAATTGGATTAGGTATATTGCCGGAGCTAAATTTGTAATAACGGACTCTTTTCATGGATTAGCCTTCAGCTTGATTTACAATAAACAGTTTGTTGTGATATCTCCTAGTAATGGGAAAAATAGTAGATTAAAGGATTTACTTAAATCTGTGGGTCTTGAAGATAGATATTTTGATGAAAATGATCCAATTATATACCGTGAACTGCAAAATAAAAAAATAGATTACAATAAAGTGAATTCAAAGCTTGAAATTTTAAAGAAAGTTTCATGGGATTATCTTAAAAATGCTCTTCAATAGAGGTATAGGCTATGGAAAAGAAACGAATTTGCTACTTAGTGTCCTCGCTATGCAACGAAGGACCTGTCAATGTAATGTATAACATCATTAAGAATATTGATTTCTTAAAATTTGAAGTCTCTATTATTACATTTGTTCCAGAGAAAGAAACGACAAGAATGCATGATTTCTCAAAATTACCTATAAGTATATATCAACTTTCGAAGAATAAATTTCTGAATCCAATTTCATTATATTTAAGGCTAAAAGACACTGTTAATGAGATTGAACCGAATGTGTTACATGCTCATTGTCCGCGATCTTTATATCTTATGGCATTTCTTCCAAAGAAATTTATTAAGATATTCACTATTCACAATTATCCAAATGAGTTTCAGATTGTATTATATGGCAAAATTAAAGGTGAAATTGTTATTTTACTTGATCATATTTTCACTCGTTGGATAAAAAATGGGATTTGTTGTGCTCCCAATATTAGAGAAGATTATTTAACTAATAAAGGTTGGGATTTTAAATGTATTCCTAATGGTTCCTCTATGCCTGTTTGGAAGTATAATGACGATGAAAAATCAAAATATCGAAAAGAATTTGGATTGAAAGAGGGGATGAAATATTTCATTTTTATTAGTCGATTCTCACAAGAAAAGAATCCTGATATTATCATCCATGCGTTTCGTTTACTCGACAGATCAGACATTGGACTTGTGATGCTTGGTAAGGGCCCCATGTGGGATGAGCTTAAAAAACAAGAAAGTACAAATATCATAATGCCTGGTTTTTCAAACAGGGTTTATGATTATATAATTGCATCTGATTTTTATATATCGGCTTCCAATACAGAAGGATTGGCGAATACCTTGTTGGAAAGTATGAGTGTTGGACTTCCTATGCTTTTGTCTGATATTCCATCGCATAGAGCAGTAATGAATATGTTGGGAGATGATACAGGTATTCTCTACAATCAACACAATCAGAAAGAGTTGCTTGAAGGGATAACAAGAATACTGGAATTTGATAGTTTAAAGGCTTCAGAAAACATTCAATACGTTTACACTAAAGAGTTTACCTCTGAAGTAATGTCTAGGCGCTATCAAGAAGAATATATAAACCTTTTATAATGAGTAAAAAGTCTAAGAAAATTAATCATATACCTCATTAATGAAAAAGATACTAATTACAGGTGGAAGCGGATTTATTGGTACTAATCTGATAGAACATCTGTTAAAAAAAACAGATGCCGAACTTCTTACTTTCGATATTAATGAGCCTAAAATCGATTCTCACAATAGATTTTGGAAACGCGTGGATATTAGAGAGTATGAAGAGTTGAGGGAGAAAATTGTGGAATACAAACCGGATATAGTGATTCATCTGGCAGCTCGAACAGATTTAAGAGGCTTGACTTTGAAAGATTACGATGCCAATATGACTGGAGTAAGTAACCTGTTGAAAGCAATTGATGAAGCTGGTACAGTCCAAAAAGCAGTGTTTGCTTCATCAATGTATGTGTGTGAACCCGGATACATGCCTAAAGATTTTGAAGACTATGCGCCTCATACACTTTATGGAGAAAGTAAAGTTGAAACAGAAAGAAGAATAAAGAAGGCAAATCCGTCTTATACATGGAGCATTATAAGGCCCACATCAATCTGGGGACCATGGTTTGGAGAACCTTACGATAAATTTTTCCATATTGTGATGAATCGTATGTATTTTCATATGGGCAAGAAAGCTTGTAAAAAGACGTATGGATATGTTGACAATGCTATTTATCAAATAGAATCTATCTTGAAGGCGGAGTCTGAAAAAGTGAACAGAAATGTGTATTATCTAGGAGACTACGAAGCCTATTCTATCACAGATTGGGCTAATGAAATAGCAAATATCGAAGGTATTAAAATTCCTCATGTCCCTTATTTTTGCTTCCGATGGATGGGATATGTGGGGGATTGTTTAAAAAAAATAGGAATCGCTTTCCCTATGACTAGCTTCCGACTGCATAATATGACAACGAACAATGTTCATAATTTGGAGCCTATAAAATCAATAGCTCCTCATTTGCCGGTATCTAGGGTAGAGGGTACTAAGGTCACTTTAGATTGGATTCATAAATATGAGTAAAAGAGGCAGTATATGTTTTATTAATGGATAAAGCTATTTTTTATGAAAGTTTCAATTATAACTTCGTGCTACAATCGTGCAGCAACGATTAGGAGTGCTATCGAGAGTGTCTTAGCACAGGATTATAATGACATAGAGTTTATTGTGGTGGATGGCTCCAGTACGGATGGTTCGTTGGATATTATCCGAGAATATGTAGATCGAATTTCGATCATTATATCGGAACCTGACCATGGTATGTATGAGGCTATCAATAAGGGTATTCGTGTGGCTACGGGAGAGATAATTGGATTGCTGCATTCGGATGATTTTTTTTATGATAATGGGGTAATTGGGCGCATTGTAAAACGAATAAAACGGACACATGCTGATTTCTTATATGGTGATGGTCTCTTTGTGAATCCTGATAATACGAACAAAGTGGTGCGCAACTGGATTGGGGGAGGGTATCGTCTTTGGAAAGTGCGTCATGGATGGCTTCCGCTTCATCCCACTTGCTATATACGACGCGATGTAATGATGAGACTGGGGCTTTATAACGAGAGTTATAAAATTGCAGCTGATAGTGACCTATTGGTACGCTATCTGTTGACCGGTGGACTCACGGTGACATATCTCAATGAATATATCGTGCGGATGCGTATGGGTGGGCTTTCTACTGATAGTGCTAAACGTAAGAAGATGTGGGAAGAGGATATTAGGGTGTATGTCTCGCACGGATTATGGCCTACTTTGACCAAATTGGAAAAGATGGCTTGGAAAGTACCGCAATTTGTACTCGCATTACTGAAAAAATAGGTAATTATTCCAGATAAGAATTATAAAAATAAAGTGTATGCAGGAAGTCCAACGTTTTAACAAAGTCCTAAAATCTTTGGTCCTTTTTGGGGATCTTATTTTGCTGAACCTGCTTTTATGGGGATTTAATTTGTTTCTGGGTACCCGTTTCTGGTGTATTCATTGCGGTTCTATCTTTCAGGGTATGACTCTTATCACTCTGTGCTATTTACTTTGTAATATGCATTCAGGTGTTATTCTTCATCGTCCTGTGGTACGTCCTGAACAGATTATGATCCGTGTTTTACGTAACATGGTTCCTTTTGTCTTTTTATCGGTTTGTACGTTGCTTGTTTTTCATTTTCATTTTTCACATTCCCGATATTTCGGACTGTTTTATGTTGCTTTAATAATTGTTATTATCAGCTATCGTTTAATTTCCCGTCACTTTCTGGAGCTTTATCGAAAAAAGGGAGGAAATGTTCGTAAGGTCGTATTGGTTGGGAGCCATGAGAATATGCAGGAACTTTATCATGCGATGACGGATGATCCTACGTCTGGTTATCGTGTACTGGGTTATTTCGAGGATTTTCCTTCGGGTCGGTATCCACAGGAGGTTCCATATTTGGGACAACCCAATGAAGTAAGTGTTTTTTTAGAAAAACATGCGGGAGAGATTAATCAGCTTTATTGTAGTCTTCCTTCTGTGCGTAGTGCGGAGATTGTTCCTATTATTAATTACTGTGAAAATCATTTGGTCCGTTTTTTTAGTGTTCCTAATGTCCGTAACTATTTGAAACGTAGGATGCATTTTGAGTTATTGGGTAATGTTCCTGTGCTTTCCATTCGTTGTGAGCCATTGGAGTCATTGGAGAACCGTATTATCAAGCGTACTTTTGATGTCATTTGTTCAGGGCTATTTCTTATTACAGTCTTCCCGTTCGTTTATATATTCTTCGGAATTGCGATCAAGCTAAGTTCTCCCGGCCCTGTCTTTTTCAAGCAGAAACGCAGTGGTGAGGATGGTCGTGAATTCTGGTGTTACAAGTTTCGTTCGATGAAGGTTAATACGCAATGTGATACTCTTCAGGCCACGGAAAATGATCCTCGTAAAACACGTATCGGAGAGATTATGAGGAAGACTAGTGTGGATGAATTACCACAATTCATCAATGTGTTGAAGGGTGATATGTCTATTGTAGGTCCCCGTCCACACATGTTGAAGCATACGGAGGAATATTCTAATCTGATAAATAAGTTTATGGTTCGTCACTTTGTTAAACCTGGAATAACTGGTTGGGCGCAGGTGACTGGTTATCGTGGTGAGACGAAAGAACTCTGGCAGATGGAGGGTCGCGTGCAACGTGATATCTGGTACATAGAGCATTGGACTTTTTTTATTGGATTTATATATTATGTATAAGACAGTGTATAATGCCATACGCGGAGAAAAAGAAGCATATTAAATAATTGACAATAAAAAGACGATAATAAAAACTTAGAAATTAAAGGGCGTTTAATTATGAATTTACGAATTATGATGAGAAGACTTAACAACAGAAATTTATGGCTACTATTGTTGCCATTCCTATTGACTGCTTGTCAGTCTTATAAAAAGGTTCCATATTTTCAAAATGTGGAAGTTGTGAACGAGGTAGAACAACAGGAAAAATTGTATGATGCCAAGATAATGCCAAAGGATTTGTTGACTATTGTGGTATCGTGCACTAGTCCTGAACTTGCGATACCTTTTAACCTGACAGTGGCCAGTAATGCTGGAATAGCTGTGAGTACTTCGTCTTATGTGACTACTCAACCTGTATTACAACCTTATTTGGTAGATAATGAAGGAAATATAAATTTTCCTGTATTAGGAGAATTGAAGTTAGGCGGCTTAACGAAAAGGGAAGCTGAACAGCTGATTATAGATAAATTGAAGCCTTACATGAAGGAGACTCCCATTGTAACGGTGCGTATGGTAAATTATAAAATATCTGTTATCGGCGAAGTTACCAGACCGGGTACTTTTACTATCTCTAATGAGAAAGTAAATCTGTTGGAAGCATTAGCCATGGCAGGTGATATGACAGTATACGGTCTTCGTGATAATGTGAAGTTGATTCGTGAGGACGCAAACGGCAAACAGCAAATTGTAACCTTGGATTTGAATAAGGCCGAAACCATTCTTTCACCTTACTATTGGTTACAGCAGAATGATATTGTTTATGTAACCCCTAATAAAGCAAAGGCTCGAAATTCGGATGTGGGCAACAGTACCAGTCTTTGGTTCTCTGCTACTTCTATTTTGGTATCTATCGTCAGCCTATTAGTAAATATTTTAAAATAATGATTTGCAATGAAAGAAACAGATTTCAACGAAGCACAAGAATCTAAGGAAGAAAATATAGACGTTAAGGAACTACTGTTTAAGTATTTGATCCACTGGCCTTGGTTTGTGGGTGCGGTTGTGGCGTGTTTGATTGCGGCATGGGTCTATCTTTATATATCCACTCCCGTATATAATATTTCCGCTACGGTTTTAATAAAGGATGATAAGAAAGGTGGTAGTGCCGGAATGCTTTCCGGGTTGGAGAGTCTGGGATTGGATGGTATGGTCTCTTCTTCGCAGAATATTGATAACGAGATTGAAGTTCTCCGTTCCAAGACTATCGTTAAAGAGGTGGTTGAAGATTTGGGGCTTTATATTTCCTATACGGATGAAGATGAATTCCCTTCCAGAAACACGTATAAGACTTCACCGGTACAAGTGAGTCTGACTCCGCAGGAAGCTGATTTGTTGGAGGAACCGATGATTGTGGAGATGGCATTGCAACCACAGGGAAGTATGGATGTGAATGTGAAGATTGCCGGTAATAAATATCAGAAACATTTCGAAAAATTGCCGGCTGTTTTTCCTACCGGCAAAGGGACATTGGCTTTTTTCCTGACGCCGGACTCGGTATTATCTTCTAAAAGGACATTGGAAGAAATTACAGATCCGGAAAAGACTACACGTAATATTACAGCAACAATTAATAGGCCTTTGGCTGTAGCGAAATGGTGTTGTAAGAATATGACTATCGAACCTACTTCCAAAACCACTTCTGTAGCTGTCATATCATTGAAAAATTCAAATGTACAGCGCGGCAAGGATTTTATCAATAAGCTGTTGGAGATGTATAATATCAATACGAATAATGATAAGAACGAGGTGGCGCAGAAAACAGCAGAATTTATCAATGAACGTATTAGTATTATTTCGAAAGAACTCGGTAGTACGGAAAAGGATCTGGAAAGTTTTAAGCGTGGAGCGGGTATTACAGATTTAACCAGTGATGCACAGATAGCTTTGACGGGTAGTGCTGAATATGAAAAGAAACGTGTGGAGAATCAAACCCAGATTAATTTGCTGCAGGATTTGCAGAAATATATGCAAAATGAAGGTTATGAGGTTTTACCTAGTAATATCGGGTTGCAGGATTTGAATCTTGCTGCTGCCATCAATCGATATAATGATGTGCTTGTTGAGAGAAAACGTTTGCTGCGTACATCAACGGAGAATAATCCTACTATTATAAATCTGGATACAAGCATTAGTGCAATGAAAGAGAATGTACAAGTCTCTTTAGATAGGGTGTTGCGTGGATTGTATATCACAAAAGCGGATCTGGATCGTGAAGCGAATCGTTATTCCCGTCGCATCAGTGAGGCGCCTGGACAGGAACGTGAGTTTGTGAGTATTGCTCGTCAACAGGAGATAAAAGCCGGGCTTTATCTGATGTTACTTCAGAAGCGTGAAGAGAATGCTATAACTTTGGCTGCTACTGCCAATAATGCAAAGATAATAGATGACGCTATAGCGGATGATGCTCCTGTGTCTCCTAGAAGTAAGATTACTTATTTGATCGCTTTGATATTAGGTCTTGGAATTCCGGTAGGGGTTATTTATTTACTCGAATTAGCTAAATTTAAGATTGAAGGTCGTGCAGATGTAGAGAAACTTACCAGTGCACCTATTGTCGGTGATATCCCATTGACTGATGAAAAACAAGGAGCTATTGCTGTATTTGAGAATCAAAACAACCTGATGAGTGAAACCTTCCGCAATGTCCGAACGAATCTTCAGTTTATGCTTGGAAATGACAAGAAGGTGATTTTGGTTACTTCCACAGTCAGTGGTGAAGGTAAATCCTTTATCTCTGGTAATCTTGCTATCAGTCTTTCTTTATTGGGCAAGAAAGTAGTAATCGTTGGTCTTGATATCCGCAAGCCAGGTTTGAATAAGGTATTCAATATATCAAAAAGAGAACAAGGTATAACTCAATATTTGGCCAATCCGGAAAAGAACTTGATGGATTTGGTACAGCTTTCCGATGTCAGTAAGAATCTCTATATTCTTCCTGGTGGAACAGTTCCTCCTAATCCGACTGAATTGTTGGCCCGTGATGGATTGGATAAAGCGATTGAGACTCTTAAGAAGAATTTTGAATATGTAATTCTGGATACAGCTCCTGTTGGTATGGTTACCGATACTTTATTGATAGGACGTGTGGCTGATTTATCTGTTTATGTATGTCGCGCGGATTATACTCGTAAGAATGAGTATACTTTGATTAATGAACTTATTGATGGAAATAAGTTACCTAACCTATGTACTGTAATCAATGGTTTGGATTTGAAGAAAAGAAAATATGGTTATTATTACGGTTATGGTAAATATGGTAAGTACTATGGTTATGGTAAACGATATGGCTATGGTTACGGATATGGAGAAACTAGCGATAATAAAGAGAAATAGAGTGCTTCAAAGTACTTTTAGAAAAAGTGAGATGAAGAATGTGTAGGTCCCTAACTTCATGCTACACACATGAAGATCCCTACATTTTGTGGTCAGGAAATACACAGCGGTGTATTCCTGATCAACGCCCTCATGTCGGTGTAAATCCGATGTGATTTCTATAATATCAACTGTCTGTGAAGATAGTTGATATTTTTTTTGTAATGCAATGACTGATGGATAATTTTTAGTAGCTTTGTGAAAAATATGATTGATATGGAAGATTTGCAAAGATTATATCCTATCGGGATTCAGACATTCTCGAAGATACGGGAGGGGAATTACCTCTATATTGATAAAACAGCATATGTTTATCGGATGACTCATTCGGCTTCCAGTTATATGTTCTTGAGCCGTCCACGACGTTTTGGGAAATCATTACTTACTTCTACGCTGCATAGCTATTTTTCCGGACGCAAGGACCTGTTTCACGGATTGGCTATGGAGAAACTGGAGAAGGAGTGGACGGAATATCCGGTACTTCACTTCGATATGAGTATGGCGAAACATGTGGATAAAGGAGGATTGGAACGTCTTCTTGATTTTATGCTTGCTGAATATGAACGTACGTTTGCTATTAACACAGTAGAGGGGGATGCCAATCTACGCTTAGTCAATCTTATTAAGCGTGCTTATGAGCAAACAGGTAAGAAGGTGGTTGTGCTTATTGATGAATATGATGCTCCTTTGCTTGATGTAGTACATGAACGGGAAAATCTGGATGTATTGCGTAACATCATGCGTAACTTCTACAGTCCGTTAAAAGCTTGTGATCCTTATTTGCGTTATGTATTTCTGACTGGTATTACTAAATTCTCACAACTAAGTATTTTTAGTGAGTTGAATAATATAAAGAATATTAGTATGGATGAGCCATACGCTGTTATCTGTGGAATTAGTGAAGATGAGATACGTTTGCAAATGAAGGATGATTTGGAAGGATTGGCAAAGAAATTGGGGATAACACCTGAAGAGGCTTTGATGAAATTGAAAGAAAATTATGATGGTTATCATTTCACTTCTCCTTCGCCCGATATATATAATCCTTTCAGTTTGCTAAATGCTTTTGCAGATGGAAAATTTGGATCTTATTGGTTTGGTAGCGGTACGCCTACGTATCTGATAAATATGTTGAAGAAGTTTGGCGTGGAACCTTCCGAAATTGGAAATAATAGGGTTTCGGTCGAGGATTTTGATGCACCAACAGAAAGGATGACAAGTATTATCCCGCTGCTATATCAAAGTGGCTATATCACTATTAAGAATTATGATGAGGAATTAGACTTGTATACATTGAATATTCCTAATAAGGAAGTGAGAATAGGCCTGATGAAAAGTCTTCTTCCACATTATGTCGGTAGTAAAGCTCCGGAAACCACGACAATGGTGGCGTATCTTTCCCGTGATATCCGTAATGGGGATATGGATACTGCATTACGCCGTTTGCAAACGTTCCTGTCCACTATACCGCAATGCGATAATACGAAATATGAAGGACACTATCAGCAGGTCTTTTATATCATATTCAGTTTGTTGGGGTATTATGTGGATGTGGAAGTTCGTACTCCTCGTGGACGGGTAGATATAGTGCTTCGTACGAAGACTACATTGTATGTGATGGAACTGAAACTGGATAAAAGTGCGGGTGAAGCGATGGAGCAAATTGATTTGAAGAATTATCCGGAACGCTTTGCTTTATGTGGATTGCCTGTCGTAAAGGTGGCTGTCAGTTTTGATAGCGAACGGTGTACGATTGGGGGCTGGGAGATTATAAATGCTTAAGTATGTGAAAAATATGGTTGATATGGAAGATTTGCAAAGACTATATCCTATCGGGATACAGACATTCTCGAAGATACGGGAGGGGAATTACCTCTATATTGATAAAACGGAATATGTTTACCGGATGACTCATTCGGCTTCCAGCTATATGTTTTTGAGCCGTCCACGACGTTTTGGTAAGTCATTACTTACTTCCACGCTGCATAGCTATTTTTCCGGACGTAAGGAGCTGTTTCATGGATTGGCTATGGAGAAACTGGAGAAGGAGTGGACGGAATATCCGGTACTTCACTTCGATATGAGTACTGCCAAACATGCGGATAGTGAACAGTTGCTCCAAGAATTGAATCTGAAACTATATGGTTATGAGCAGATTTATGGACGGCTGGAGGAGGAGGTTAATCCCAATCAGCGTTTGATGGGACTGATAAAACGTGCTTATGAGCAAACCGGCAAGAAAGTGGTCGTGCTTATTGATGAATATGATGCTCCTCTGCTGGATGTGGTGCACGAATGGGAAAACCTGGATGTATTGCGTAATATCATGCGTAACTTCTACAGTCCGTTAAAAGCTTGTGATCCTTATTTGCGATATGTATTTTTGACTGGTATTACCAAATTCTCCCAACTAAGTATTTTTAGTGAGTTGAATAATATAAAGAATATTAGTATGGATGAGCCATACGCTGCTATCTGTGGAATTAGTGAAGATGAGATACGTTTGCAAATGAAGGATGATTTGGGAGAATTGGCAAAGAAATTGGAGATAACACCTGAAGAGGCTTTGATGAAACTGAAAGAAAATTATGATGGTTATCATTTCACATCTCCTTCGCCCGATATATATAATCCTTTCAGTTTGCTAAATGCTTTTGCTGATGGAAAATTTGGATCTTATTGGTTTGGTAGCGGTACTCCTACATATCTGATTAAGATGTTGAATAAATTCGGAGTGAAACCTTCCGAAATTGGATGTAAACAACTAAAGTCCTCAGCTTTCGATGCTCCTACTGAAACGATGACTGATGCAGTGCCTTTATTGTACCAAAGTGGGTATATCACTATTAAGGATTATAATAAGATGCTAGACCTTTATACGCTGGATATTCCCAATAAAGAAGTAAGGCTGGGACTTATGGAGAGCCTTCTTCCTTATTATGTAAATAACAAGACACCTGAAGCAACTACCATGGTGGCTTATCTTTTTTATGATATTCAGAATGGTGATATGGATGCTGCTTTACACCGTTTGCAGGAATTTCTGTCTACGATTCCCTACTGCGACAATACAAGGTTCGAAGGACACTATCAGCAGGTCTTTTATATCATATTCAGTTTGTTGGGGTATTATGTGGATGTGGAAGTTCGTACTCCTCGTGGACGGGTAGATATAGTACTTCGTACGAAGACTACATTGTATGTGATGGAACTGAAATTGGATAAAAGTGCGGGTGAAGCGATGGAGCAAATTGATTTGAAGAATTATCCGGAACGCTTTGCTTTATGTGGATTGCCTGTTGTAAAGGTGGCTGTCAGTTTTGATAGCGAACGGTGTACGATTGGGGACTGGAAGATTATAGGATGCTGATTATGTTGTTGATTTATAGTTTATTATATACTTAGGTAAATGAAAATAGCTCTGTAAGGGGCTTTTTTCTTTTCTATCCGGAATAAAAGTTTCACCTTTGCATTGTTGATCAACAAAAGGTGAATAAATAAACTTGAATTTAAATCTTTAAAAAAACGTAGTATGAGTGTAATTTACAAAGTCATTACGCGGCCAACAGATCCGCGTGTTCCCAATTCTCCTAAGAGATATTATCCGCATCTGATCACTTTAGGTCAGTCCGTCAACCTGAAATATATTGCACAGAAAATGCAGGATCGTTCTTCGCTGTCTATCGGTGACATCAAGAGTGTAATCCAGAATTTTGTGGAAAAAATGAAGGAGCAGTTGTTGGAAGGTAAGTCTGTGAATATCGAAGGTTTGGGTGTGTTTATGTTGACTGCCCGTTCGAAAGGTGCGGAGTTGGCGAAGGATATTAATGCTAAGAGTGTGGATAGTGTTCGTATCTTTTTCCAAGCTAATAAAGAGTTGCGTGTCACCAAAACTGCTACCCGTGCAGATGAGAAGTTAGATCTGATCAGTCTGGATGAATATCTGAAGAAAATTAGCGTTACTGTATCTCCGGAAGATCCCGAGAAACCGGATGAAGGCGAAGGTGGCGGAGATGAAGGTGGCGGTAGCGGAGAGGCACCGGATCCCGCAGCTTAATGTCTTGTTGATTAATAGCTGACGGTTAGAGTGTTCATTTAGTGTTTAATTAAAAAAGAGAAATGTCTATGAAAAAAACGTGGAGTATTATTTTGAAAGTGATTATTGCTGTTGCCGGTGCGATTGCCGGAGTGGTAGGTGTGCAGGCAGCAACCTTGTAATTGATTATCTTATAAATAGGTATATTTATGAATGAATAACAGGCGGGATTTTTCCCGCCTGTTTGTGTTTAGATATAATAAGAGGGTTGCTTTCTTGAAAAATGCTCTTTTTTGTTTTGTTTCATGCTATTTGTTAGGAGTATCGCTCTATATTTTAACAAAATAGAAATTATAATCAAACTCGTTGGCTGAATAGCGGATTTTATCTACCTTTGCATCTTAATTAAATGCGTCATTTTAAGCGAGAAAAAACATGATTCGAAAAATAATAAAAGCTCTTTGGATATTCTTGGCAGTCATAGTATTGGCTATTGTTATAGTCTTTGTCTCCATTTCAAAGGGTTGGATTGGCTATATGCCTCCTGTAGAGGAACTCGAGAACCCGAGCTATAAATTTGCAACAGAGATTTTTTCTGAAGATGAGAAAGTGCTTGGTACATGGTCTTACAGCAAGGAAAACCGGGTGTACACGGCTTACAAGGATTTGTCACCCAGTATTATCAATGCTCTTATTGCAACGGAAGATGTTCGTTTTGTCGAGCATTCGGGTATTGATGCCAAAGCATTGTTCCGTGCGTTTGTGAAACGTGGTTTGATGTTTCAGAAAAATGCAGGTGGGGGTAGTACCTTGTCACAACAGCTAGCTAAACAGTTGTTTACGGAAAATGTGGCTAGAAATACACTTCAACGTCTTTTCCAAAAACCGATTGAATGGGTGATTGCGGTGAAACTTGAACGTTACTACACCAAAGAGGAAATATTGAGTATGTATCTCAATAAATTTGATTTTCTGAATAATGCTGTTGGTATCAAAACTGCTGCATATACCTATTTTGGCTGTGAACCGAAGGACTTGAAGATTGAAGAAGCAGCTACATTGGTGGGTATGTGTAAGAATCCGTCACTTTACAATCCGGTTCGTTTCAACGAACGTTCCCGTGGCCGTCGTAATGTGGTGCTCGAGCAGATGCGTAAAGCCGGATATATCACAGATGCAGAATGTGATTCTTTGCAGGCTCTTCCGTTGAAACTGACTTACAATCGTGTTGACCATAAAGAGGGGCTGGCTACTTATTTCCGTGAATATCTCCGCGGCGTCATGACAGCACCGAAACCGGTAAGAAGTGATTATCGTGGTTGGCAAATGCAGAAATTCTATGAGGATTCTATCGCTTGGGAAACTAACCCGTTATATGGCTGGTGTGCGAAAAACAAGAAGAAAGACGGTACAAATTATAACATCTATACAGATGGATTGAAGATTTATACAACTATCAATTCACGTATGCAGCAGTATGCCGAAGATGCTGTAAAAGAGCATTTGGGTGATTATCTGCAACCTATATTCTTCAAAGAAAAAGAGGGAAGTAAGAATGCTCCGTATGCACGATCACTACCGGAAAAACGAGTGGAAGAGTTGTTGACGAAAGCAATGAAACAAACGGAACGTTATCGCCTCATGAAAGAGGCGGGAGCTTCGGAACAACAGATTCGTAAGGCGTTCGATACACCGGAAGAAATGACTGTCTTTTCCTGGAAGGGTGATAAAGATACGATTATGACACCGATGGATTCTATCCGCTACTACAAATCTTTCTTGCGGACGGGATTTATGTCAATGGATCCGGCAAACGGACACGTGAAGGCTTATGTGGGCGGACCGAATTATGTATATTTCCAGTATGATATGGCGATGGTAGGACGTCGTCAGGTAGGTTCTACTATTAAGCCGTATTTATATACATTGGCAATGGAGAACGGATTTTCTCCTTGCGATCAGGCACGCCACGTAGAGCAAACTTTGATTGATGAGAATGGAACTCCCTGGACACCACGTAATGCAAATGATAAGCGTTATGGAGAAATGGTAACTCTGAAATGGGGATTGGCAAACTCCGATAACTGGATTTCTGCATATCTGATGGGTAAGTTGAATCCGTATGATTTGGTACGCCTGATCCATAGTTTCGGTGTACGTAATAAAGCAATTGATCCGGTGGTTTCACTTTGTCTGGGACCTTGTGAAATTTCTGTCGGTGAAATGGTCAGCGCATACACAGCTTTTGCCAATAAAGGAATCCGGGTGGCTCCATTGTTCGTTACCCGCATTGAGGATAGTGATGGCAATGTCATTTCTACTTTTGCACCGCAAATGGAAGAAGTGATAAGCGCGTCGAGCACTTACAAAATGCTGGTTATGCTGCGTGCCGTTATCAACGAGGGAACGGGTGGACGTGTTCGTCGATATGGAATTACCGCTGATATGGGTGGAAAAACAGGAACGACCAATGATAACTCCGATGCCTGGTTTATGGGATTCACTCCTTCACTGGTATCCGGTTGTTGGGTAGGAGGGGACGAACGTGATATTCACTTCGGTAGAATGACCTATGGACAGGGGGCTGCTGCAGCTTTGCCTATCTGGGCAATGTATATGAAGAAAGTGTATGACGATCCGACCTTGGGATATGACCAGCAGGAGAGATTCAAACTCCCTGAAGGGTTTGACCCGTGTGCCGGTTCGGAAACTCCTGATGGCGAAGTGGAAGAAAGAGGACTGGACGATCTTTTCAATTAAAGAAGTGCACAAGTATATTGTTTGCATAGGGAGTAATTACAACAGGAAAGAGAACTTGACTTTTGCCAGGCAGAAGCTGACAGAATCGTTCTCTTCTATATGTTTTGCTCCCGAACTGGAAACTAAACCTTTGTTTTTTAAGAATCCGGCCTTGTTTTCCAACCAAGTGGTTCTGTTCTTTTCCGATAAGGATGAAGAGGTGGTGAGGAAAACGCTGAAAGATATAGAACGGAGGTCCGGACGTCGTCCGGAGGATAAGAAAGAGGAGAAGGTTTGTCTGGATATTGACATGCTTTTATATGATAACAAAATATTAAAACCGGAGGATTGGCAAAGGGGATATATACAACAGTCATTATCTGCTTTCCATTCTTCATTATTTATTAAGTAGATGAAATTTCTTGGAATTATACCTGCCCGTTATGCATCCACTCGTTTTCCTGCGAAACCGTTGGCTATGTTGGGCGGAAAAACAGTCATACAACGCGTATACGAACAAGTGGCAGGCGTTTTGGATGACGCTTATGTAGCTACGGATGATGAACGCATTGAAGCTGCTGTTAAGGCGTTCGGGGGAAAGGTTGTGATGACTTCCGTTCACCACAAAAGTGGTACGGATCGTTGTTATGAAGCCTGTACCAAGATTGGAGGTGATTTTGACGTCGTAGTGAATATACAAGGAGATGAACCTTTTATTCAGCCTTCACAACTGGATGCGGTAAAGGCTTGTTTCGATGATGCAACCACGCAGATTGCTACGTTGGTGAAGCCTTTTACTGCTGATGAACCGTTTGCCGTACTGGAAAACGTGAATTCACCGAAAGTGGTAGTCAACAAGAACTGGAATGCACTTTATTTTAGCCGTTCTATCATTCCTTATCAGCGGAATGCCGAGAAACAGGACTGGTTGAAGGGACATACCTACTACAAGCACATCGGATTGTATGCTTATCGTACAGAGGTGCTGAAAGAGATTACTATGCTTCCACAGTCTTCTTTGGAGTTGGCCGAATCTTTGGAGCAGCTTCGCTGGCTGGAGAACGGATACAAAATAAAGGTCGGTATCAGTGAGGTGGAAACTATTGGAATCGATACTCCACAAGACTTGGAACGGGCAGAAGAATTTTTGAAGAATAGAATCTAATCTTATGGATCGTACGATACAACCTGAAATACAAACCCTGAAAAATTTTCGTATACTTCCTCCCGTTCGAATGACGTTGCCAAACGGTATTCCGTTGACTGTTATTAATGCGGGTGAACAGGAAGTGGTACGCATAGATGTGCTTTTTGCCGGGGGACGCTGGCAACAGTCGCAGAAACTGCAAGCTCTGTTTACGAACCGGATGCTGCGTGAAGGTACAAAAAAATATACGGCTGCCACCATTGCCGAAAAACTGGATTACTACGGCTCATGGCTCGAATTGTCCAGTTCGTCGGAATATGCATATATCACTGTTTATTCACTGAATAAGTATTTGGCGAAAACATTGGAGGTGGTGGAATCTATGATTAAAGAACCGCTTTTCCCGGAGAAGGAATTGCATACTATCCTTGATACCAATATCCAACAATATCTGGTCAATACTTCCAAAGTTGATTTCCTGGCACACCGCAGTCTGTTGCAGTCGCTTTACGGTGAACAGCATCCATGTGGTAAAATAGTGGTGGAGGAAGATTATCATGCCATCACTCCGGAAGTGCTCCGTGAATTTTATGAACGGTATTATCATTCGGGTAATTGCTCTATCTTTTTGTCCGGTAAGGTGACGGAGGATATTATCAGCCGGGTGACAGATACATTCGGCACTTCTTTCGGCCAGCATCAGCAGCAGGTGTCGAGATTAAGTTTTCCTTTTACTGCTGTTCCCGGAAAGAGAATTTTTACAGAGCGTGAAGACGCCATGCAGAGTGCTGTGAAGATGGGATATACGACCATTACTCGTAATCATCCTGATTATTTGAAACTTCGGGTATTGATGACTTTATTCGGAGGTTATTTCGGCAGTCGGCTGATGTCTAATATTCGTGAAGAGAAGGGATATACTTATGGTATTTCGGCAGGAATCATGTTTTATCCGGATAGCGGACTATTGGCTATCTCGACAGAAACGGATAATGAATATGTGGAACCGTTGATACAGGAAGTGTATCATGAAATAGACCGCCTGCATCAGGAACCTGTGTCGGCGGAAGAACTGACTATCGTGCGCAACTATATGTTGGGAGAAATGTGCCGTAGTTATGAGTCGCCTTTCTCACTTTCGGATGCGTGGATCTTCATAGCTACTTCCGGTCTGGATGATGACTACTTTTCACGTTCTCTGCTGGCTGTGAATGAGGTTACTCCGATGGAAATACAAGATTTGGCACAGCGCTATTTGTGCAAAGAGACATTAAAAGAGGTCATTGCAGGTAAAAAGTTGTCATAAATTGCTTTCCGAAAGTGGGCTGTTTGGGATAGAAATTGTATCTTTGTCCAAATTGTAATTCTAAAATGAGTAACGACTAAAACCAATGAGGAAATATCTATATACTACACTTTTATTGGCTCTTCTTGCACAAGAGGGAGTGATGGCACAAGAAAATGAAGGAAAAAAAGGCGGATTTTTCGGAAAAATTAAAGATACATTCTCCACTGAAATAAAGATTGGCAACTATACTTTTAAGGATGGCAGTGTCTATACAGGAGAAATGAAAGGACGAAAACCGAATGGAAAAGGAAAAACAGTCTTTAAAAACGGTGATGTCTTTGAAGGTGAATATGTGAAGGGGAAACGTGAAGGATATGGAATTTATATGTTTCCTGACGGAGAAAAGTACGAAGGACAGTGGTTCCAGGATCAGCAGCATGGAAAAGGTATCTATTATTTTATGAATAACAACCGTTACGACGGTATGTGGTATCAGGATTATCAGCATGGTGAAGGAACAATGTATTATCATAACGGTGATTTGTATGTAGGTAAATGGGTGAATGATAAGCGTGAAGGCGAAGGTACATACACTTGGGCGAATGGTGCCAAATATACCGGTCACTGGAAAAATGATAAGAAGAACGGCAAAGGCATCATGAACTGGGACGACGGCTGTAAGTATGAAGGAGACTGGAAAGATGATGTCCGTCACGGAAAAGGGGTATTTGAATATACCAATGGAGATAAATACGATGGTGACTGGGCGGATGATATTCAACACGGAAGAGGTACTTACTACTTTCACACGGGCGATCGTTATGAAGGTTCTTATCTCTTAGGTGAACGCACCGGTGAAGGAGTTTATTATCATGCTAACGGCGACAAGTATGTAGGTAATTTCAAAAATGGCATGCAAGACGGAAAGGGTACTTTTACCTGGGCGAATGGTGCTGTGTACGAAGGAAGCTGGAAAAACAATAAACGTGATGGCAGAGGAGTCTATAAATGGAGCAATGGCGATGTTTATGACGGTGATTGGAAAGACAACCGTCCCAATGGACAGGGTACTCTGAAAACCGTTGCTGGGATGCAATATAAAGGTGGCTTTGTTGACGGATTGGAAGACGGACAGGGCGTACAAATCGATAAAGATGGTAATCGCTTCGAGGGCTTTTTCAAACAAGGAAAGAAAAATGGTCCTTTTGTGGAAACAGATAAAGATGGGAAGGTGATTAAAAAAGGAACCTATAAATTCGGAAGACTTCAATAGATGATAAATGGTAGTGGGCTGCGCATTGCGTGGCCTATTTTTTTGCATATATGTACCAGGTGATGGAATAATGATAATTGGTATGGACAAAGAAAAATGGATAATAACCCAAAGCGGTCATTATCCATTTTATAATTTCCTGTTGAAAGTAACTTCAACTATCATTTATCACTTGTCATCTGTTAAATGATGTATTGTGAACTGATAGATTCGTTATTCATCACTCGTTTGATTGTTTCAGCAAACATATCGGCAATACTCAACTGTTTTACTTTCGGGCATTTCTTTGCGTAAGGGATGCTGTCGGTAAATACCATTTCTGTCAGACCGGACTCTTGTACACGGAAAGAAGCCGGATCAGACATTACGCAGTGGCTGGCGATGGCACGTACTGATTTGGCACCGGCATCCAGCATAATGTTGGCTGCTTTGGTGATTGTTCCTGCTGTGTCAACTATATCGTCGATCAGTACGACGTTTTTACCTTCTACGTCACCGATGATTTGCATAGATGCTACTTCATTGGCTTTTTCGCGTGATTTGTTGCAGAGTACCAATGGTACACCGAGGTATTTGGAGAAAGTACTGGCACGTTTTGAACCTCCTACATCCGGTGTAGCAATAACCAGATTTTCCAGTTGCAATGACTGGATATAAGGAAGGAATACTGCTGATGCGTACAGGTGATCTACCGGGATATTGAAGAATCCCTGAATCTGGTCTGCATGCAAGTCCATCGTAATCAGACGGTCGATACCTGCAACAGACAGCAGGTCGGCTACCAACTTAGCGCCGATAGATACACGGGGTTTGTCTTTTCTATCCTGACGTGCCCATCCGAAATAGGGGACTACAGCTACAATACTCTTTGCAGACGCACGTTTTGCAGCATCGATCATCAAGAGAAGTTCCATCAGGTTATCTGAATTAGGGAAAGTGGATTGAACCAGGAATACGTGTGCGCCACGAATTGACTCCTCATATGAAACTGCAAATTCGCCATCGGCAAAATGGGTAATGTTCATATTTCCCAGAGGACAATCCAGGCTTGCGCAGATTTTTTCTGCCAGATATCTCGAGTTCGTTCCCGAGAATACCATAAAGGGTGCTTTTTCGCTCATTTTGTAATAGATGTTACCTATTTGTTAATTTGCCTGCAAAGGTAGGAATTTCTCTTATTATTTAGAAGGACTTATTGTATAAAAAATATTTTTCTCTCCAACTTATCGGAAATATTTGTAGATTTGCTTTCTGAAAACAGTTAATAGTCAAAAATGAGTTCACGCTTTCCTTTATATATAATAGGTATAGTGTTGTTTGCCTCTTTTTTTTCGTGCACTGATATGGTGCCGACCAAAGAGGTGCGCCTGATTGATTCATTAAACGGGAAAGCGTATGCTTATCGTTATCGAAGCCTGAATTCTTCTTATAAATATGCCAATGAAGCCTATCGGCAGGTGAATTTCTACAAGTCGGGGAAAGCGGAAGCATCCAACAACCTGGGGTTCTGTGCTTTTATGGCTATGGACTTTGACCGGGCGGAAGCGTTGCATAAGGAAGTATATAAACTGACTAAAAATGAACTCGAACTGTTGATTGCCGACATCGGACTGATGAAAATCTGTCAGCGGACGGCTATGAACAAAGAATTTTATGATTATCGTAATAGTGCGCTCAAGCGCATGAAACGTATTCGTGAAGAGAGTGATTTGTTTGCCGACCGTCACGAGGCACTACGGCTGGATTATGCATTCACCGAATTTTTCATCGTTTCTTCTATTTATTATTACTATCTGCAGCAACGGCAGGAGGCCATCACATCTCTTAACCGGATTCCGGAAGATGAAGCTTTGACAGATACTAATCAGTTGCTTTATTATCATTATATTAAAGGTTCGGCCTCGTTGGTGGAAGCAACCAAGCCGGAAGACCGGAAAATGCGTGAGTTCGACCAACTTTATATTACCTGGCGGACAGCTGTTCAGACTAATCATCCTTATTTCGAAGGAAATGGTCTGCAAGGATTGGCTAATCTGATGGTTTCACCTAATAATTTCGAACTTTTTCGGACGAGAAGGGGATATGCGCTGGATCAGTTTGGGTTTCCCGTAGATTCGCTTTTGCCTTTGCGAATGGCACAGCGTGCGCTTGAAAAATTTCGTGAGTACAATGATTTGTATCAGATTGCCGGTGCGTATGTGTCTATCGGTAAATATATGAATGAGCACGGACGTTATACGGAGGCATTGGATACGCTTGCAAAAGCGTTGGATTGTGTGAATCAACATCACATGCTCTATTATCACCATGCGGCGGATACATTGGATAAACTACATGTTTTTGTAGAAGGAGATACGACTTATACCGGGGTTCCATGGATCATGCAGGAAGATGTGAGAACGGTACCTGAATGGATCTCAAGGATTCGGGAGCAATTGAGTGTGTCGTATGCGGGGCTCGGGATGAAGTATGCTTCTGATTACAACCGGAATATATATTTGGATATTTTAAATTATACCCGTCAGGATAAGGAGTTGGAGAGCCGCTATCTTTCATTGGAAGCCGATTCACGACAAATGACGCTTGTACTTTCTTTGGTTATTGTCGGACTTGTATTGGTGGTTATTCTTTGGTGGTTTTTCAATAAACGGTCTAAAATAAGGAATCAGGTAGACGTGGAGCGTCTGCAACGGATTCTGACTCTTTGCCGGGATATAACTTCGTCCATTCCGATGAATGTTCCATTAATTCAACAAGGTATCGATCAATTATTTGGGAAAGGACGTCTTCAACTGGAAATTCCGGAGGAAGGAAAAGCGGCACTGGTTCCTCTGCATCGGTTGAACCGTGATGAAAAAGCATTGGTGCATGTGCTTGAACCGTATATTGTTTGGGCTGCGGACAATGAGCAGATGGTGGAAGCGTTGAGTGACGAGCGGATGCAGTTGGAAAAGCAACGGTATGTTTACGAACAACATATTGCGGGAAATAAACGTCAGAATCTTATAAAGAAGGCTTGTCTGGGCATTGTCAATGGTATTAATCCTTATATTGACCGTATCTTGAACGAAGTGCATAAGTTGACGGAGCGGGGGTATATTGATAATGCGAAGATTAAGAAAGAGAAGTATCAATACATTGATGAGCTGGTAACTACGATTAATGAGTACAACGATATTCTGGCTCTTTGGATTAAGATGAAGCAAGGAACGCTTAGCCTGAATATTGAAACTTTCAGTCTCAATGAACTGTTTGAGCTGCTAGGCAAGGGAAGACGTGCTTTTGAAATGAAAAATCAGAAGTTGGAAATTGAACCGACTACGGTTATGGTGAAGGCCGACCGGGCACTAACTTTGTTTATGATTAATACGCTGGCGGAAAATGCCCGTAAATATACTCCGGAAGAAGGAACAATTAAAGTGTATGCCCGTACTACGGAGGATGCCTATGTCGAGATCTCTGTGGAGGATAACGGAAGAGGTATTTCCGAAGAAGATGTGGCGCATATCATTGGTGAGAAGGTGTATGATTCCCGTGTGATCGGAATGAAGAATGCGGCCGATCCGGAAGTGTTGAAAGAAAACAAAGGTAGTGGTTTCGGATTGATGAATTGTAAGGGAATCATTGAGAAGTATAAGAAAACGAATGATTTATTCCGGGGATGCGTTTTTGATGTGGAGAGTGAACTGGGGAAGGGAAGCCGTTTTTATTTTCGTTTGCCTTCGGGAGTGCGTAAAGCAATGGGGGTATTGTTGCTTTGCTTGTTGCTTCCGTTGGGGATGGTTTCTTGTCTGCATGATCCGATTCCTCCCATGTTGCAGGATGGCGATTCGATTGTAGTAGTTATGGATTCTGCGTATGAGGATTTGCTGGATGTAGCGTCGGATTATGCGAATGCTGCCTATTTTGCTAATGTGGATGAAAATTATGAGTTGGCTTTGCAATATATAGATTCTGCGATGCTTTTTCTGAATGAGCATTATGAAAAATATGCGCGTCCGGATCGCCCACATCGGTATATGAAGCTGGTAGGTGAGGGAACGCCTGCTGAAATCAGTTGGTGGAACGAACTGTTTGATTCGGATTATCATGTAATTCTGGATATCAGGAATGAGGCGGCAGTTGCTTTTCTGGCTTTGAAACAGTTGGATGCTTATAGTTATAATAATTCGGTATTTACAGATTTGTATAAGTTACAGGGAGAGGATCAAACCCTCGAAGCATATTGCCGGCAGTTGGAGCGTTCGAATACCAATAAGACGGTAGGAATTATTTTATGCTTTGTTTTATTGATTGTTTCGTTGGTTGGATATTATTTTCTGTACATGAGAAAACGTTTGCAGAATCGTTTGAATCTCGAACAGGTACTTGAGATTAACCAGAAGGTGTTTGCTGCATCTTTGGTGAGACCGCAGGAACAGGAAAATGCAGAGGCACTTCAACGAGAAGAGAGTACGCTTAAAGAAATTCCGCAGCGGATTGTGGATGAAGCATTCGGTTCGGTAAATGAATTACTGACGATTGACCGGATGGGAATTGCCGTTTATAATGAAACGACACATCGGCTGGAATATGCTTCTCGTCCCGGACAGGAAATGCCGGAGATGGTAGAGCAGTGTTTTAGTGCCGGAGAATATCTTTCTGAGCAGCATCTTCAGGCAATTCCGCTGATGGTGGAAGCAGGGGGCGAGCATCAATGTGTCGGTGTGCTTTATCTGGAGCGCAGAGAAGGAACGGAACAGGAGACGGATCGACTGCTTTTTGAACTGGTAGCTCGTTATGTGGCTATTGTCGTGTTTAACGCAGTGGTGAAGCTGGCTACAAAATATCGGGATATCGAGTCGGCACACGAAGAAACACGTCGGGCTTCCTGGGAAGACAGCATGTTGCATGTTCAGAATATGGTGCTTGACAACTGTCTGTCGACTATTAAACATGAGACGATTTATTATCCGAATAAAATCAAGCAGATTGTAGGGCGGTTGAATGCGCAGAATCTTTCGGAAACGGAGGAGCGTGAAGCGGTGGAGACTATGACGGAATTGATTGAATACTATAAGGGAATCTTTACGATTTTGAGTTCGTGTGCTTCCCGTCAATTGGAGGAGGTCACTTTCCGGCGTACGGTGATTCCGGTACAGGAACTTTTGGATGCTGCCGGAAAATATTTCAAGAAGTTGATGAAGAATCGACCGGAGAGGATAGAATTGGAAATAGAGCCGATGGAGGCGAAGGTGATAGGAGACGTGAATCAGTTGCGTTTTCTATTGGAGAATTTGATTGATGAAGCATTGACTGTACGTGAAGATGGAGTGATACGTCTGCAAGCGCGCAAGGATAATGAATATATTCGTTTCCTCTTTACGGATACGAGACGTGAGAAGAGTGTGGAAGAGTTGAATCAACTATTTTATCCGAATCTGGCACGTATGACTTCCGGTGAAAAAGGGGAGTTGAGGGGAACGGAATATCTGGTATGCAAGCAAATTATCCGCGACCACGACGAATTTGCGGGACGTAGGGGATGTCGTATCAATGCCGAGCCGGCTGAAGGCGGCGGGTTTACGGTTTATTTCACTATTCCGCGCCGATAAAAGGAAAACACATAAAAGTTATTAGATAAGGAACATGGAAGAACAGAAGTTTAAAGTTATTATTGTAGAGGATGTAAAACTGGAGTTGAAAGGGACAGAAGAAATATTCCGTCATGAAATACCGAATGCAGAAGTGATCGGCACGGCAATGACGGAAAGTGAGTTTTGGCCGTTGATGGAGGCCCAGCTTCCCGATCTGGTATTGTTGGACTTAGGACTAGGAGGTTCTACGACCATTGGTGTTGATATTTGCAAGAATATATTCAAACGTTACAAAGGAGTTCGGGTATTGATCTTCACGGGTGAGATTCTGAACGAAAAGTTGTGGGTGGACGTATTGAATGCCGGTGCCGATGGAATCATCCTCAAAACGGGTGAGCTACTGACGAAAACAGATGTACAGGCTGTGATGGATGGAAAGAAATTGGTATTTAACTATCCGATTCTGGAAAAGATTGTAGATCGTTTCAAGAAATCTGTAGCCAATGATGCTAAGCGTCAGGAGGCTGTCATCAGCTATGATATTGATGAATACGATGAACGTTTTCTCCGTCATCTGGCTTTGGGTTATACGAAAGAGATGATTGCCAATCTGAAAGGAATGCCTTTTGGTGTGAAATCATTGGAGAAACGGCAGAATGATCTTATTGGACGTCTTTTTCCGAATGGAGAACGGGTGGGAGTGAATGCTACCCGGTTGGCAGTACGTGCATTGGAATTGCGTATTATTGATCTGGATAATCTGGAGCCTGACGAAGAGTAAATTAAGTATTAACGGTAGCTTCTTGCTTAGTCGGAAAATGATGAAGAATAAATGGCGCATGCCCCATCCCGCTACGATGTTCCTTCTGCTGACAATGGCAGTGGTCTTTCTTTCATGGATATGCGATATCTATGGATTGAAAGTGACATTGCCGCAGACAGGTGAGGATATCCGTGTACAAAGCCTGTTGAGTCCGGAAGGAATCCGCTGGTGGTTGCGGAATGCTATTAAGAACTTTACAGGTTTTGCTCCATTGGGCATGGTGATTATTGCTATGTTCGGATTGGGAGTGGCACAACATTCCGGTTTTATTGATGCTTGTATCCGCATGGGGGTGGGAAACCGGCAGGAAAAGAGGAAGATCATCTTGTGGGTGATTGTGCTTGGCTTGTTGTCGAATGCCATTGGTGATGGTGGATATATCATTTTATTGCCTATTGCTGCTATGCTGTTTCAATGGGTGGGGCTTCATCCGATTGCAGGGATTGTTACGGCTTATGTTTCCGTTGCGTGCGGGTATAGTGCTAATATTGTATTGAGTACGATGGACCCGTTGTTGGCGCATACCACGCAAGAGGCTGCACTGGCACAAACGGGTTATCAGGGGAATACAGAACCTCTTTGCAATTACTTTTTTATGAGTGCTTCAACGGTGGTCATTACGGCTATTGTGTATTGGATTACTCAAAAATGGCTTCTTCCTACGTTAGGTAAGTATGAAGGCAGTATGAAGGTGGTGGCTTACCATCCTCTGTCTCGTAAAGAGCGGCGTGCCATTATGATTTCCATTGTTGTGGCAGCTATCTATGTGGCTCTTATCTTGTGGCTTACTTTTTCTTCTTATGGAATTTTGCGGGGTGTGAATGGTGGTTTGATGCATTCGCCTTTTATTGCCGGTATTTTGTTTTTGCTTTCTTTGGGAGCAGGTATTACGGGAATGGCTTATGGATTCAGTTCCGGACGGTGTCGCACTGACAATGACGTGATTGAAGGACTTACGCAGCCAATGAAACTTCTTGGAGTGTATTTCGTTATCGCTTTCTTCGCTGCGCAGATGTTTGCCTGTTTTGAATATTCCCATCTGGATAAATGTCTGGCGATTATGGGGGCTGACTTGCTTTCTTCGTTTGAACCGGCTCCTTTGTCTGCTCTTGTTCTGTTTATTCTGTTTACGGCATTGATAAATCTGATTATGGTATCTGCTACCTCCAAATGGGCTTTTATGTCTTTTATCTTTATCCCGATGTTTGCACAGATGGGAATTGCTCCGGATATAGCACAATGTGCTTTCCGTATCGGAGATAGTTCGACGAATGCCATTACTCCTTTCTTATTCTATATGCCTCTGGTGCTTACCTATATGCGGCAATATGATAAGCAGATTACGTATGGTTCATTGCTGAAATATACTTGGAGATATTCATTAGGCATCCTGGTTGTCTGGACATTGCTGTTTATCGTTTGGTATTTGTTGAAAATACCGATGGGATTGTAGGGTTAAGGAATGATTGCCGGGCTCCGGTTTATCTGATTGGAATTTTGTTTTTCTGAATTAATCGCTATATTTGCACCGTTCCTTAAAGAAAGACAACGAATGAATCTACCAGAAATCTCTGAAAATCTAATTGAACAGTTAAATCACGGTAATACAAAAGCATTTGATAAAATCTATCATACCTACTACCTTTATTTGTGTGCGATAGCTGTTTATTATGTGCATGACAAGAGGGTGGCAGGGGAGATTGTGAATGATGTCTTTGTCGCTTTTTGGCAGAATCGCCACCATATCACTCACCCGGCTCTTCCGTACTTGCGGCGTGCTATTCAAAACGCAAGTATTAGCTATCTGCGTTCTTCCTACTTCAACGAAAAACAGATGACGGAACAGATGGAAGAAATCTGGGCTTTTCTCGAAAATCATATTCTTTCTTCCGATAATCCTTTGCAGGCATTGGAGCATAGCGAAATGAATACCATCATCATGAAGAAGGTGGAGGAATTGCCAGCCAAATGCCGTGCCATATTTAAAGCAAGTTTGTATGAGGGTAAGACATACAGTGAAATTGCCGAGGAGCAGAATATTAATGTGACCACTGTAAGAGTACAGATGAAAATAGCATTGACTAAGCTACGCGAATCACTGGGTACTCCTTATATGATAGCTATTTTGATGTTTCTCTAAAAATCGCTTTTCTTTTAAACGTTTCTTTTTTTATTGCGTATCTAGTTATATACACCCATAGAAAAAGTACGTTTATGAATGACTCTTATCATATAGAAGAATTGGAAATCCAGATAAGCAACTATCTGTCCGGTAACTGCACCGAAGAGGAGAAAGAAGCTCTGTTCGCTTATCTGGCTTCCAATGAAGATGCAGCTAAAATTTTCCGGGAGATGTCCGCAGTATGGGCTGTTTCTTCTGTGCCTGCATTTGCCAAAGTAGAGGATGCTAATTTATCACAGATAAAAGAAAAAATAGCCGCTGCTGAGATGAAACCTGTCCGTTCGCGGAAGATAGTTCCTGTGTGGCTGAAGGTAGCTGCTGCAATTATTTTGTTGTTGGGCTGTAATTACTTCTGGTACACTTATACTGAAAATCTTACGGAAGTATATACGAATGCGGATTCTCCTTATGAAATTAAAGTGCCAGCTGGTTCGCGGACGAATATTGTGCTTCCGGATGGAACAGAGGTTTCATTGAATGCGGGTTCTGTGTTACGTTATTGCCGTGGGTTCGGTATTCGTGAACGTAATGTTACGCTTGATGGCGAAGGATATTTCAAGGTGGCGAAAAATGAGAAGATTCCTTTCTTTGTAAATACGAATGGTGTACAGGTAAAGGTGGTAGGGACTGTTTTTAATGTACGCGCTTATGATGACGATAATTATGTAATGGTATCTTTGTTGGAAGGTCGTGTCAATTTAGCCACTTTGTCCGGTTCGGTAATGAAACTATTCCCTAGCGAACAGGCTTTTTACGATAAGAATACGGGCCGCATGGAGAAAATGAAATCAAATGCTAGTTCTGCCTGTGACTGGTTGGATGGTGGCCTGACATTTGAAGATGCTCCGTTTGCCGACATCGCACACCGTCTGGAGCGCAAATTCCAGGTGAAGATCAGTTTAGAGAGTGAACGTCTGAAAGCGGAACGCTTTTCCGGATGTTTCAATAGTAATCAAAGTATCAATGATATATTGGGAGAAATCAACGTTGAGAAGCAATATACATGGAAAGTTAGTGGAGACACTATCTTTATAACTGACAAGAAAAAGGAGGTAAAATAAGAAAAAGTAAAGTATGATTGGGAACTTAGTCGATAGATATATCGGCGGTTCAGCGTTGTATAGAAAGATATTATGTTAACCTTTAATAGTGAAAAATATGAGATTAATAGTAAAAAGAATATTATTAATGCTTCTACTTTTGTCTGTAGGAAACGTTTTGACTGGTGGTTTCCAGCTATCGGCACAGGAACAAAGTAAGCGATTCAGTGTGAAAGTAGATAATATTACTTTGAAAGAAGCCATTGAAGTAATAAAGAAGCAAGGCAATTACTCTTTCCTGATTCGTAATAATGACATTGATTTGAATAGGAAAGTCTCTGTGAATATAAATAACGGTACTATTAATGATGTGATGGGACAATTGCTGGCCGGTACGGACGTCAGTTATGAAGTGAACGGAACCCGGGTGATTATGTTCCATGCAGTGACACCGCAGAAAGAACAGGAAAAAGCGTTTGTCTTAAAAGGTAGAATCACTGATCCTACAGGTGAAGGGGTGATTGGGGCAAATGTGAAAGTGGTCGATTCTACGGAAGGTACCATTACGGATATGGATGGCAATTTTTCTTTGATGGTTACTCCGAATGCCCGTTTATCCATATCGTATATTGGCTATGCCACACAGGAAGTGGTGGTGAAAGATCAACGTCCTCTCAATGTAACTTTGAAAGAAGATACTCGGTTAATAGACGAAGTAGTAGTTGTTGGTTACGGCGTACAAAAGAAAGCGAACCTGACAGGTGCGGTGAGCAGTGTGAAGATGGATGATGTTTTAGGTGACCGTCCGGTGGTGTCTGTGAGTGACGCTTTGAAAGGGGCAATGCCCGGCTTGCAGATTACAGGTAATTCAGGAAGACCCGGTGAAGAAATGAGTTTCAACATTCGTGGTGTCAACAGTTTGGATAAGAATGGGAAACCGCTGGTGCTGGTAGATAACGTGGAGATGGATATTAATATGCTCGATCCGAACGATATTGAATCGGTGACTGTTTTGAAGGATGCGGCATCTTCTGCTATTTACGGAGCACGGGCAGCTTTCGGTGTGATTTTGATTACTACAAAGAAAGGCTCGGATGCAACTAAACTCTCTATTAATTATTCAAATAACTTCTCTTTTAGCAGACCTGCCAATATGCCTCATAAGGCTACTCCGCTCCAAACGGTACAGGCTTATAAGGACATGGGGACAATCAATTATCAAAGTGGTCAGAACGTAGATACCTGGTTGGGACTTTTGAAGGAATATAATGCTAATCCGTCTGCATATCCGGATGGTTATGCAATGGTGGACGGGCTGCGTTATAGCTTGGCAGAAACTGATCTTTTCGATGATATGATGGAGACTGGTTTCCAGCAAACTCATAATATTTCGGTAGGTGGCGGTACGAAAGATATTTCTTATCGTTTCTCCTTCGGTATGGTGAATGAAAATGGGGTACTGGCTTCGGATAAAGATACGTACAAGCGTTACAATGTGTCTTCTTATCTCCGTTCAGATGTGTTTTCATGGATTACTCCGGAATTGGATATTAAATATACGAACTCTAACTCCTCTCTGCCGGAAACTTCCGGAGGATATGGTATATGGGGAGCAGCAGTCGCATTTCCTTCTTATTTTCCTACTGGAACAATGAATATTGACGGCGAAGAATTACCGATCAATACTCCTCGTAACTTGATTGATCTGGCATATCCGACAACTATTCAAAAGAATAATCTTCGTATTTTCGGAAAGGTTACGATCAGTCCTTTGAAGAATGTGAAGTTGATTGGTGAGTATACATTCAATCATCTAAGTAACGAGAAAACGAAATTTGAGAAGAAGTTCTATTATGCACATGGAGGTAACTTTGTGAAAGAGGTTTCCACTGCCAATTCCAAGTATGAATATTCCAATGGTATTACGGATTATAATGCATTGAACTTCTATGCTAACTATAACAACTCATGGGGCAAACATGATGTAACGGTGATGGGAGGTTTCAATCAGGAGAGTAGTGATTATCGTTATGCTGAGATGTCGCGTATGAATATGATTAATGAAGATCTGCCGTCTATTTCGCAGTCGACAGGTGATTATTTTGCTAAAGACAAATTTGAACGTTATACGGTAAGAGGGTTATTCTATCGCATTAACTATTCGTTTGCCGGCAAGTATTTGCTTGAAACGAACGGACGTTATGACGGTTCTTCCAAATTCCCGAAGAATAGCCGTTTCGGTTTCTTCCCTTCGGTTTCCGCCGGATGGCGTATCAGCGAGGAAGCGTTTATGAAACCTTTGAACTCTGTTCTTTCGAACTTGAAATTGCGTGGTTCTTGGGGCAATATTGGAAATCAGAGCATCACTCCTTACGCATATATTCCCGGTATGGATGCGGAACAGGCTTATTGGACTGTTTCCGGTATTAAAGTTACTACTTTGAAACCAGCTGCTTTGGTTAGCAATAGCTTTACTTGGGAAAAAGTAACGACAATTGATGTCGGATTCGATCTTGGGCTATTGGATAACAGATTGAATATGGTGTTCGACTGGTATCGTAGAGATACTAAGGGTATGCTTGCTCCGGGCTCTGAACTTCCGGGTGTATTAGGTGCAAGTGCCCCTTTACAGAACACGGCTGACCTTCGTTCTAAAGGTTGGGAAATCTCGGTTGACTGGAACGATCAGATCGGAAAAGTGAAATATAGCATAGGCTTTAATCTTTACGATGCGAAAACAAAGATTACTAAATACAACAACGAAACAGGACTGTTTGGCAAGGACAAGAACGATAATGAAACATATCGCGTAGGAATGGAACTGGGTGAAATTTGGGGGTATGTGACCGATCGTTTGTACACAGTGGATGATTTCGATGCAGATGGCAAACTGAAACCGGGTATTGCTAAAGTGGAAGGTTATAATCCGAATCCGGGAGATATATTATATAAGGACTTGGATGGTAATGATATTATCAACAGTGGTACCAGTACAACGAAAGATCCGGGAGACCGTAAAATCATTGGTAATAATACCCGGCGTTATCAGTATGGTATTCATGGTAGTGCAAGTTGGAACGGTTTTTCTCTGTCATTCTTGCTGCAAGGAGTTGGTAAACGAGATTTGTGGGTGATGAACGATCTGTTTTATCCGCATTATGATGCTTGGACTACCGTTTATGATTCACAGTTGAATTATTGGACTCCGGAAAATACGAATAGTTATTTCCCCCGTATTTATGAGAAAGCGGCCGGAAATACAGATGCCAATACACGTGTACAGACTCGTTATCTACAGGATGGATCGTACTTAAGTATTCGTAATATAACGCTTTCTTATAATTTCCCGTCTAAGTGGATGAGTAAGATTGGAGTTAATAATCTGGCTGTGTTCTTCAGTGGTGAGAATCTTTATACGTTCGACCACTTGCCGAAGGGACTTGATCCGGAACGTTCTGTCACGGATGATTTAGGACAACGTGGTTTTACCTATCCGTATATGAGACAGTATTCGTTCGGTATAAACCTTTCATTCTGATTGTTTCACAACTTAAAGAGTAATTATTATGAATAAATATATACTATGTGTAAGCGTTAGTCTTTGTTTGTTGATGTCGTCTTGTCTAAATGACGAATTTCTGGAGGTTTATCCCAAAGGACAGCAAACAGAAGCATCGGTCTTTACTACCTATGACAACTTTAAAACGTATACATGGGGATTGTATAACGTGTTCTTCGGATATACGTATGATACAGGGCAAACGGATGAAATTTTCCGTGGTGATTTTGAATCGGATAACATGATAAAAGGATTGGATGGATATGAAGGTCAGTGGGCATATCGCAAAGCAAAGGCTACGGATGAGTCTAAAGATTGGGATTATGATTATATCCGTCGTGTTAACCTGATGCTCGATAATATTGATCATTCGGAAATGAGTGAAACCGAGAGGGAGCATTGGAGAAGTGTGGGATATTTCTTCCGTTCTTATAAATACTTTCAGATGCTTTCTAAATTTGGTGATATTCCTTGGGTAGAGCATGCTTTGACTGAGGAAAGTCCCGAGCTTTATGGAAAACGTGATAGTCGTGACTTGGTGGCTTCCAATATTCTGTCTAATTTGAAATATGCGGAAACACATATTGGCAGTAATATCGAAGCGGATGGGAAAAATACAATTAATATGTATGTGGTGAAAGCTCTTATTTCCCGTTTTGCTTTATTTGAAGGAACTTGGAGAAAATATCATGGTTTGTCGGGAGCGGATACTTATCTGGAAGAATGTGCCCGTGCTTCTGAAGAGGTGATTAAGCAATATCCGAATGTGCATCCTAAATATGATGAGTTGTTTAATTCGGAAACACTGGATGGGGTGACAGGTATTCTTTTGTATAAGGCTTATGAAACCGGACAGTTAATGCATGGTTTGACCCGTATGGTGCGTACAGGTGAATCTTATATTGAGGCAACGAAAGACGCGGTAGACAGTTATCTTTGTACGGATGGACGACCGGTTAGCACGACGACTAGCCGTTATGGGGGTGATAAGAATATGTATGGACAATTCCGTGATCGTGATTACCGGTTGTATTTGACGATCTGCCCTCCATATATGGTGAAGAAAGAAAACGGACCCAGTACGGCTGATTGGAAATATACGGATAATGCACAGGACAGGGAATTTATAGATTTAATGGCTACGATTTCCGGTGAAACTTATCATCGTTTGCCGTCTTCCAACTTTAAAGGATTCACCGTGCAAGGACAACCTCACTTTAAGAATATGAACTGGGGACAGGGCTGGAACGCTTCCCAAATGGGCTTCTGGGTATGGAAATATTATAATACACATACTGTAGCTACCAACGCGAATGGGGTGAATACAACAGATGCCCCGCTGTTCCGTATAGGTGAGGTGATGGTAAACTATGCCGAAGCGATGTGCGAATTGAACAAGTTCGACCAGGCTGCTGCGGATAAGTCTATTAACAAACTTCGGGCAAGAGCTAATGTGGCGAAAATGGTGGTGAATGATATTAATGATGCTTTTGATCCGAAGCGTGATCCTTCCGTTCCTGCTCTTTTGTGGGAAGTGCGTAGAGAGAGACGAGTTGAATTGATGGGCGAAGGTTTCCGTTTGGATGATTTGCGCAGGTGGAAGAAAGGAGACTATGTTAACAAACAACCGCTGGGTGCCTATGTGACAGGGGCTTCGGCCAAGAATTTGAAAGTAACGGGTGGTGCAGGTGCTGATGAAGGATATGTTTATTTCTTTGATACCCCGCTTGGATGGCAGGAACATTATTATCTGTATCCGTTGCCTTTGAAGCAATTGGCGTTAAATACGAATTTGGAACAAAATCCGGTATGGACAAAGTAATTTTAAATTGAAATGATGCACAAGACCTGTAATATTTTAGTATATTGCAGGTCTTGAAAATTTAAGGTAGAAAATGAAAAATAGAATATCAATAAAATATGCGTTTTTTGTGGAACAGCTTGCTGCATCTCATCTATACTACGTGCACAACAGGATGCATCCCAAATGAATGTGCTTTTTATAATGGCTGATGATATGCGCCCCGAACTGGGGTGTTACGGGGTAGATGTAGTGAAAACTCCTAATATGGACCGTTTGGCGGCAAGTGGCGTCTTGTTTCAGAATGCGTATTGTAATATTCCTGTGAGTGGGGCATCCCGGGCTAGTTTATTGACGGGTGTATATCCTCATTACCCCGATCGCTTTATTAGTTTTTCCGCCTATGCCAGCAAAGATTGTCCCGAAGCAATACCTATTTCGGGATGGTTCACCCGGAATGGTTATCATACTATTTCGGACGGCAAGGTGTTTCATCATATCAGCGATCATGCGGATTCGTGGAGTGAGCCTCCTTACCGGAATCATCCGGATGGATATGATGTATATTGGGCGGAATATAATAAATGGGAACTTTGGATGAATTCGGAATCGGGAAAAACGATTAATCCGAAAACGATGAGGGGACCTTTTTGTGAATCTGCTGATGTTCCTGATACTGCCTATGATGATGGGAAACTTGCAAACCGAGCTATTCGTGACTTGAAAAGGATGAAGGAGGCTGGCAAACCTTTCTTCTTGGCTTGTGGTTTCTGGAAACCTCATTTGCCGTTCAATGCCCCAAAGAAATATTGGGATTTATATAAACGGGAGGAAATACCTTTGGCTACCAATCGTTTCCGACCTGAAGGATTGCCGGAGCAGGTTCGTAATTCGAGCGAGATATATGCGTATGCACGGGTTGCGGATACGAGTGATATTGACTTCCAGCGGGAGGTAAAACATGGATATTATGCTTGTATGAGTTATGTGGATGCACAGATTGGCAAGGTATTGGATGCATTGGATGAACTGGGATTATCGGATAATACAATTGTGGTTTTGTTGGGAGATCATGGCTGGAATCTGGGAGAACATGATTTTATAGGTAAACATAATCTGATGAATACTTCTACTCATGTACCGTTGATTGTCCGTGTGCCGGGAATGAAAAAAGGAAAAACAAAATCGATGGTGGAATTTGTTGATTTGTACCCGACTTTATGTGAACTTTGTAAACTGCCTGTTCCCGCTGAACAGCTAAGCGGGCAAAGCTTTGCCGGGGTTTTCAAGAATCTGAAAGCTAAGACGAAAGGTGAAGTCTATATTCAGTGGGAAGGAGGAGATAATGCCGTTGACCGGCGTTATAGTTATGCGGAATGGATGAAAGGCGACGTGAAGAAAGCCAGTATGTTGTTTGACCATCGGATTGACGGGAAGGAAAACAAGAATCGGGTCGATGAAAAAAAATATAAGAATAAGGTTGAATCATTATCTTCTTTTATCAGAATAAAGAAGTCATCATTAAAGAAATAATATGAAAACAGTTTTATTACAGTCCAGCCGTTTGGTATCGGTTGTTTTATTCATGCTTTACGGAATGTCGATGTTTGCCCAGCGACAGGATATCTTGCTAAATAATGATTGGAATTTCCGGTTTTCGCATCAGGTACAGAAGGGAACAGAGGTAAGAGTTGATTTGCCTCATACTTGGAATGCGCAGGATGCTTTGTCCGGTAAGATAGACTATAAACGGGGAATTGGTAATTATGAGAAGAATTTATTTATTCGTCCCGAATGGAAAGGAAAACGTCTTTTTATTCGTTTCGAAGGAGTGAATAACATTGCAGATGTGTTTATAAATCGTCGTCATATAGGTGAGCATCGTGGGGGATATGGAGCTTTTATCTTTGAGATCACAGGAAAGGTGGAATATGGAAAAGAAAACTCTATATTAGTACGGGTGAATAATGGTGAACAGTTGGATATTATGCCTCTGGTCGGTGACTTTAATTTTTACGGAGGTATTTATCGTGATGTACATTTGTTGATTACTGATGAGACGTGTATTTCTCCTTTGGATTATGCTTCCCCCGGAGTACGTCTGATACAGGATAGTGTGAGCCATCGGTATGCTAAGGTGCGGGCTATTGTTGATTTATCAAACGGGAGTAGTGGTAATCAGGAAGTGGAGCTTAACGTACGCCTGTTAGATGGTCAAAGGGTGGTGAAAGAAGGAACAAAGAATGTGAATCTTTCTGGAAACGAAGTAATGCAGCAGGAACTTACATTTGAAATCGATCAGCCTCATTTGTGGAATGGTCGTCAGGATCCTTTCCTTTATCAGGCGGAAGTGACTCTTTTCCGGAATGGTCAGATGGTAGATCGTGTTACACAACCGTTAGGACTTCGTTTTTACCGGATCGACCCTGATAAAGGTTTTTTCCTGAATGGAAAACATTTGCCTCTTCAAGGCGTTTGCCGTCATCAGGATAGGAGTGAGGTGGGCAATGCGCTGCGCCCGCAACACCATGAGGAAGATGTGGCATTGATGTTGGAGATGGGAGTGAATGCTGTTCGTTTGGCGCATTATCCGCAGGCTACTTATTTTTATGATCTGATGGATAAAAATGGTATTATTGTATGGGCTGAAATACCTTTTGTGGGTCCTGGTGGATATAATGATAAAGGTTTTGTGGATTTACCTGCTTTCCGTGCCAACGGAAAAGAGCAGCTCAAAGAACTGATTCGTCAACATTATAATCATCCTTCTATTTGTGTATGGGGGCTGTTTAATGAGTTGACGGAGTTGGGAGATAATCCGGTTGAGTACATCAAAGAATTAAATGTGCTGGCACATCAGGAAGATACTACCCGGCCTACGACCTCCGCAAGTAATCAAATGGGAGATTTGAATTTCATAACGGATGCTATTGCTTGGAACCGTTATGATGGATGGTATGGTGGCACTCCCGCTGATTTGGGGAAATGGTTGGATCGAATGCATAAGGATCATCCGGAAATATGTATTGCTATCAGTGAATATGGTGCCGGCGCAAGTATTTACCATCAACAAGATTCGTTGGTTAAAACTGTACCAACCAGTTGGTGGCATCCTGAAAACTGGCAGACGTATTATCACATTGAAAACTGGAAAACAATCTCTTCCCGTCCTTATGTATGGGGGAGCTTTGTCTGGAATATGTTTGATTTTGGCGCTGCACATCGCACTGAAGGAGACCGTCCCGGAATTAATGATAAAGGTTTGGTCACCTTCGACCGGAAAGTTCGTAAAGATGCTTTCTACTTCTATAAAGCCAACTGGAATAGGGAAGAACCAATGCTTTATTTAACAGGCAAACGTAACACAGTACGTACACAACGTTTGCAAACAATTATTGCTTTCACGAATCAGGCAGGAGCCGAATTGTTTGTAAACGGTAAGAGTTATGGTAAAACAACACCGGATTCGTATGCTATTCTGGAATGGAAAAATGTGGAACTAGAACCTGGTGAAAATGAAATAAAGGTTGTTTCCACTAATAAGAAGTTACCTTTGAGCGATAGTTTTCATTGTAGATTGTGATAGGTAGTTTAAATGATAATCGGAAAGAGCACTGTAAACAAAGTAGGTTTGCAGTGCTTTTTTTCTAGGGGTTTCTCTTTTGGGAGATAATAATCCTTCCTGAATCTATAACAGCGGATAATGATACTCCAACAGTATAACAGATCATATCTGACCATAGAAAACCATGTCCAAAGATTAATGCTCCAAGTGTGGTGTTTCGTACAGTATTTGCCCAGTCTGCTTGGTATAGTTGGCTAATTTCTATACAATAAGAAAATAATAAGGAAATAACAATGGTCTTGAGTATAGATAATGACGGGAAAAGAAAGCGTATTCCACAATACACCATGGCTGCCCAAAGCGTATCGCCTGAATACTCTGCGATAAATTCGGGCAATATATCACCATGTTTTCGGGAAGCCAATCCTAACACTATAATTGCGGAAGTAATTGCTAAATAAATCCAACGTTTGTTTTTCACGCAGTAATGTTTTAGTATGGTGCAAATTTATAAAATTAAGTTGGATAACTTGGCAGGATGGATCAAACTCTGATAAAAACAGATTTTATTTACATACTAAACCTTTCGTTCTTTTGAAATGTTATAAGGTCGTTCGAGCTTTATCTCGATAAATGTGTTCATAACCAACCGATTTACGCAATTGTTGTGGAAACGGCTGCAGTTGGTCACTTAAAAAGTTAGTAATTAAAATAATAGAGTTATGAAGAATCTTTTTCGACCGTTGTTAGTACTGACAGGATGTATAGTATTGGTGAGTTGTGTAAGTCAGAAGCAATTTAAAGGTTTAAAAACTGATTATACAAAGTTGCAAACAGAATATCAGGAAAGTCAATTGCAGCTAAGAGAAAATCAGGCACGTTCAACAAGTCTTGAGGAGAGACTTGCCGAAGCGCAGCGGAATAATAGTGAGTTACGCAAGAGCTTGTCCGATATGCAAAGCATCTTGAATAAGAGTCTTACACAGAGCTCTCAAGGGAATATGAATATGGGTAAGTTAATAGATGAGATCAATGCTTCAAACCGTTTCATCCAGCATTTGGTTAAAGAAAAGAATAGATCAGACTCTTTGAATCTCGTAATGGTCAATAAACTTACCCGTTCGCTTACCCGTGAAGAGATGCGTGACTTGGATATTAAGGTATTGAAAGGTGTTGTATATATTTCCTTAGCAGATAACATGCTTTATAAATCAGGAAGTTATGAAATTAGCAATAAAGCAGAGGCTGTGCTTAGTAAAATAGCCAAAATCATTCAGGACTACAAAGATTATGATGTTCTGGTAGAAGGAAATACAGATACCGATCCGATATCTCGTACGAATATACGTAATAATTGGGATTTGAGTGCGTTGCGTGCTTCATCTGTTGTTCAGGCATTACAGAATGTTTATGGTATAAATCCCAAACGCCTGACTGCTGCCGGTCGAGGTGAATTTAATCCGGTAGCCGGTAATGATACGGCAGAAGGAAAAGCTCGTAACCGCCGGACCGAGATTATTATAACTCCTAAACTGGATCAGTTTATGGATTTGATAGATCAGGCTCCTGATAATTCTTCATCAGGTATAGTGGGGGATGAGAATACAAAAGAGTAAAGGAAATATTTCCATCTAGGGCTAATAATAAAGCGATGAATTTGAATTCATCGCTTTATTATTAGCAATTTGAAACAGATACAGTAAAGTGTTAGAGGTATCTATATTTTATTTTCAGAGCTTGAGAAATTGCTCTATTTTATAGAGAGTCCGATTTGAAATGAGTATTGCTGATTTTAAATGTTTTCGGCAGATGGACCTATTTTGAAAATTCAAACTCATATGGATAAGGAGTTTGATTCCATGAAACCCATTCTATCTTTCCATAATTATGCAAATCACATGGGAAAACCACAGAATAGTCCCATGGATTATATCGATATGGTATGTCAACATATTGACAAGCATATTTATTTGAATATAGCCAATGATATCCTGTTTTAGAGTCGCTATATATTGCTACCATAAAATATTTACCAATCTTTACTTTAGCGGAAGTATATGTTTCCTTTATTGACGAGGCAAATATAGAATAAGTAGCATCAACTATGCTACCATCTTTCTTTTTAATTTTTTGATTTTGACAGCAAATTCCAAGTTTCATCTTGTATTTTTTGATAATCAAGTATATTCCCTGAAAAAGTTTGCTTTTTCACATCAAATTCCTCATTGTTGTCAGCCTTAAATAATAAAAATGTGGTGGAAATATTTTCGTAATCAGACTCTGGAGTAAGAGCTTTGTATCCATTTAGCCAAATTTCCTGAATGTCACTTTTTTCTTCATCACTTTTACTACATCCAACTACTATCAGTGCAGTCATAATTAAAAATAGAAGTTTTTTCGGGCTGACCCCAAAGGAACCCTGAATGCATTTGACGCTGTCAAGTTTCTCTTGGTATTCATTGAGTATATTACGTAGTTTGGTATTGATTAGTGCTGCGTCTGGACGTTTGACTACTTGCCCGTTTTTGAATTGTGAAAGACTGTCGACTTTGAATCGAGTGACAATGTACTTTGTTTCTTCTTTGTGATGGATGGCTATACAAATTTTGTGAGATCCATCACTTAACACCTTTGCTGGGATTAGAGCTAATCTGATTGTTGCCATAGTTTCAAAATTTAGAGAAAACACTCGGACAAGATTTCGACAAGGTAAATTGCTCAAAAGTGAGAGTTTTCTCGTTTTTTTTAATCAATAGCAGCTAATTAGAAAAGTAAAAAGGCTGATTAACCATTTGATAATCAGCCTTTCTGCTAAGTGATTCCGCTGCGATTCGAACGCAGGACCCACGCCTTAGAAGGGCGTTGCTCTATCCAGCTGAGCTACGGAACCAGCCTTATTTGCGGATGCAAAGGTAGTGCTTTTTATGAAAACTCAAAAACTTTCCGGCACTTTTTTATTCATATTTTTCTTTATGGCTATGAATCAGTAATTTATAAAAGAGAAATATTTTGTTTACTTATATGATTGGGGAGGAATGAATAGGAAAACGTCATTTTTACGAAGAATAACGAACGTTATATAGGTTTCAAAAAGGTCAAAAAAAATAAAATACGGTTGTGTTTTTCTATTATAACTTCTACTTTTGAACGATAAACAACTAAAAAACACATAAAGTTATGAAGAAATTGATTTTTTTATTTGCATTTTGTATTGTAGTGACTAATGTTTTTGCACAAACCGCCCCAGAGCAATTGAAAAAAGAAGGAAATGATGCATTTAATGCTAAAAATTATCCAGTAGCGTATGCGAAGTTCAGCGAATATCTGAAACAGACTAATAATCAGGATTCTGCAACAGCTTACTATTGTGGTATAGCAGCAGACGAAGTGAAAAAGTATGCGGAAGCCGTGACCTTTTTCGATATTGCTATTCAGAAAAAATTTAATATAGGAAATGCGTATGCTCGTAAAGCTTTGGCTTTAGATGCACAAAAGAAGACTGCTGAATATGTAGCTACATTAGAAGAAGGGCTGAAAGTCGATCCTAAGAATAAGACAATGGTGAAGAATTATGGTCTTCATTATCTAAAAGCAGGACTTGCAGCACAGAAAGCAGGAAAAGCAGAAGAAGCTGAAGATTGTTTTAAGAAAGTAATTCCTTTGGATCACAAGCAATATAAAACAAATGCATTGTACAGTTTAGGAGTTCTGTGCTATAATGATGGCGCTAATATCCTGAAGAAAGCTGCTCCTTTGGCAAATTCTGATGCAGATAAATATGCTGCAGAAAAAGAAAAAGCTGATGGTAGATTTAAAGAAGCATTAGACTATCTGGAAGAAGCTGCTAAGATCTCTCCGGAAAATGAAAATGTGAAGAAGATGCTTCCTCAAGTGAAAGCTGTTATGAAGTAATTTGACCAATTTTATAAATGATAAAGGGTTGCCGATATGACACGTCGGACAACCCTTTTTTATTGCTATCTTTTTCTAATCTATACTTTTTGTGTACATTTGCCTTCCCTAAACGTAGAAGTATTTTATATGCACTTATATAATAAGGAACAGGCTATTAAACGAATGAACCAGTTGGGACAACTCCACCGTCCTTTCATTTTCATTATAAATTATCTACAAGATGTATCTTATATAGAGGAGGTTGCCGCTGTTGATTCCGCTGAAGTTTTGTATAATTTGAATGGATTTACCAATCAGATTATATCGGCTGAAGATGATATAGCTACTTACTCCGCAAAAACAGTGCCTTCACTACATTGGCAGCCTTTCGCAGAATCTTTCTCTTCTTATCAACGTTCGTTTAATATCGTGCGACGGAACATCCTGGCAGGAAATAGTTTCCTTACGAATTTGACGTGTCGCACTCCGGTAGAAACCAATCTCACTCTGAAAGATATTTATTTTCATTCAAAAGCGATTTATAAGCTATGGATTAAAGATCGTTTTACGGTTTTCTCTCCTGAAATATTTGTTAGAATTCATCAAGGAAAAATTAGCTCATATCCGATGAAGGGAACCATTGATGCTTCAATTCCCTCTGCTGCTCAATTATTGATGAATGATCCGAAAGAGACTGCCGAACATGCTACCATTGTAGATCTGATTCGTAATGATTTAAGTATGGTTGCCAACCGGGTGTCAGTTTCCCGGTATCGGTATATGGACAGGTTACAGACTAATCGGGGAGTCATTTTCCAGACGAGTTCTGAAATTCAGGGTATATTGCCTGAAAATTATCAGGAGCATTTGGGAGATATTATTTTCAGATTACTGCCAGCCGGTTCTATTACCGGTGCTCCAAAGAAAAAGACGATGCAGATTATCCAGGAAGCTGAAACCTACGACAGAGGATTTTATACAGGAGTTATGGGATATTCTGATGGCATTGATTTAGATAGTGCCGTTATGATACGTTTTGTAGAACAGGAAGGAGAGAAGATGTATTTTAAAAGTGGAGGTGGGATTACCTGCCAGAGTGATGTGGAAAGCGAGTATAATGAAATGAAACAAAAAGTATATGTACCCATTTATTGAGACTATCCGGATAGAGGATGGACAGATTTATAATCTTGATTATCACACAGAGCGCTTTAATGAAACCCGTGCAGCTTTTTGGAAAGACAGCACTCCGCTGGATTTACGGGAATTTATATCTCCGCCAACTTTAAATGGAATTCATAAATGCCGGATTGTATATGGAAAAGAAGTGGAAGAAGTTACGTATGCGCCCTATCAGATGCGACAGGTATCTTCTTTGCATTTGGTTGTGTCCGATACCATTGATTATACTTATAAAAGTGCGCATCGGGAAGAACTGAATGCCTTGTACGCTCAAAAAGGAATGGCGGATGATATTTTAATTGTGAGAAATGGCTATCTGACAGATACCTCTATAGCTAATGTTGCTCTCTATGACGGAGATACCTGGTTCACACCAGCTCATCCGTTACTCCGGGGGACGAAACGAAGCGAATTTCTGGACAGGCAGCTCATTGTTGAGAAAGACATTCCGCAAATATGTTTGAAAGACTATTCCCATATCATGTTATTCAATGCAATGATTGACTGGAAACACATTATATTGCCTATAAATGAGAAACATTTAATTCTATAAACTATAATTAACTGAAATATACAGAGAACTGCTGAACAAAAGTCTCTTTTGTACTGTTATATTTATGTGTTTTTCATAGTATTAGATATAAGATTAATTAAAGAGATTGTACTTCACTTGTGAAAGCTAAAGTACGTCAGAGACAGAAGAGTCTGTTTTTTTGATAAATGTGTTAGAGCATCGGTTTTACCAGGCCGATGCTTTTTTTATGTCCTTTTACCCCCTTTTGTAGTTTATATGAAATAAAATTTGTACGTTTGTAGAGTAATAATAGAAAATGATAAAGATGAACATACCCGTTATCTTTCAGTTTTTAAAAGATCTTTCCGCGAATAATAATCGTGAGTGGTTTAATGAGCATAAGGCAGAATATGAAACAGCCCGTGCCGAGTTCGACAACTTTTTGGCAACAGTGATCGCCCGTATTTCCCTGTTTGATGAAACTATCCGGGGGATTCAGCCCAAAGACTGTACTTATCGTATTTACCGGGATACCCGCTTCTCTGCGGATAAAACACCTTATAAAATACATTTCGGAGGTTATATCAATGCCAAAGGAAAGAAGTCCGATCATTGTGGATATTATGTACACTTGCAGCCGGATGGTTCTATGCTTGCCGGAGGAAGCCTGTGTCTGCCTACCAATATCCTGAAAGCAGTGCGACAATCTATCTATGATAATATCGAAGAGTTTGTTGCGATCGTAGAAGATCCGGAGTTTAAGAAATACTTCCCGGTGATAGGAGAGGATTTTCTGAAAACAGCTCCGAAAGGTTTTCCGAAAGATTTCAAGTACATTGATTATTTGAAATGTAAAGAATATGTTTGCTCTTATAATGTTCCAGATGACTTCTTTACCCGACCGGATATGTTGGAACAGATAGACAAAGTGTTCCGGCAATTCAAACGGTTTGCCGATTTTATAAATTATACGATTGATGATTTTGAATAAATAATGCCTAGAATATAAACTTTAAAATTTAACTTATATGGTAGTAGATACTTTAGAAAATCTGGAGAAATATGCGTCTTTAAACCCTCTGTTTGCACAGGCTATTGAATTCTTGAAGTCTCATGACCTCCAAGCCATGGAAGTTGGTAAGACAGAACTGAAAGGAAAAGATTTGTTGGTGAATATTGCACAAACCAAACCTAAAACAAAAGAGGAAGCCAAACTGGAAACTCATAACGAATTTATTGATATTCAAATCCCATTGTCGGGAACAGAAATAATGGGGTATACTGCTGCTAAAGACTGTGTTCCGGCAGATGCACCTTACAACGAGGAAAAAGATATTACTTTCTTCGAAGGATTAGCAGAAACATACGTTGCCGTAAAACCGGGAATGTTTGCTATCTTTTTCCCGCAAGACGGTCATGCTCCCGGTATCACTCCAGATGGTGTGAAGAAAGTAATCGTAAAAGTAAAAGCATAATCCTAATTCAATTCTGATATGGAAAAGACACTTAATCTCGTAAAAAACGATCCCTGGCTGGAGCCTTTTGCCGGTGCTATCACCGGACGCCATCAGCATGTATTAGACAAAGAAGCTGAATTGACGAATAAGGGAAAACAAACCCTTTCAGATTTTGCATCGGGGTATCTTTATTTTGGATTGCATCGCACCGATAAGGGGTGGACTTTCCGTGAATGGGCTCCTAATGCTACTCATATTTATATGGTGGGTACATTTAATAATTGGGAGGAAAAAGCTGCCTACAAGCTGAAAAAACAAAAGAATGGCATTTGGGAAATCAACCTGCCGGCGGATGCCATTCATCATGGCGATCTCTACAAACTGAATGTATATTGGGAATGCGGACAAGGCGAACGTATTCCTGCGTGGGCTACACGTGTGGTACAGGATGAACAGACCAAAATATTCAGTGCACAAGTCTGGGCTCCGGAGAACCCCTATAAATTCAAGAAGAAAACATTTAAGCCCGACACGAATCCGCTGTTGATTTATGAATGTCATATCGGAATGGCACAGCAGGAGGAAAAAGTGGGCACATATAACGAATTCCGCGAGAAAATACTTCCTCGTATTGCTGAAGAAGGATATAATTGTATCCAGATTATGGCTATTCAGGAACATCCATATTATGGAAGCTTCGGTTATCATGTATCCAGTTTCTTTGCTGCCTCTTCGCGTTTTGGTACCCCCGATGAACTAAAAGCATTGATTGATGCTGCTCATGAGATGGGTATTGCTGTGATTATGGACATCGTTCATTCACATGCAGTGAAGAATGAAGTAGAAGGACTAGGAAACTTTGCCGGTGATCCGAATCAGTATTTTTATCCGGGCGCTCGTCGCGAACATCCGGCTTGGGACTCTCTCTGCTTTGATTATGGCAAGAATGAAGTGATCCACTTCCTGTTGTCAAACTGCAAGTACTGGCTGGAAGAATATAAATTTGACGGATTCCGTTTTGATGGAGTGACTTCTATGTTATATTACAGCCATGGACTGGGTGAAGCTTTCTGTAACTACGGAGATTATTTCAACGGTCATCAGGATGATAATGCGATTTGTTACCTGACACTGGCTAATGAAGTGATTCATCAGGTAAATCCGAAGGCGATAACCATTGCCGAAGAAGTTTCCGGTATGCCGGGACTGGCTGCCAAAGTAGAAGATGGCGGTTACGGCTTCGATTATCGTATGGCCATGAATATTCCGGACTACTGGATCAAGACAATCAAAGAAAAGATCGATGAAGACTGGAAGCCTTCCAGCATGTTCTGGGAAGTAACCAACCGTCGCCAGGATGAAAAGACCATTTCGTATGCAGAAAGTCATGACCAGGCATTAGTAGGAGATAAGACGATTATCTTCCGCCTGATTGATGCCGATATGTACTGGCACATGCAGAAGGGAGACGAAAATTATGTTGTCAACCGTGGTATTGCTTTGCATAAAATGATCCGCCTGCTGACCTCTTCGACTATCAACGGAGGTTATCTGAACTTTATGGGAAATGAATTCGGGCATCCCGAATGGATTGACTTCCCGCGTGAAGGTAACGGATGGTCGTGCAAATATGCCCGCCGCCAATGGGATTTGGTGGACAACAAAAATCTGACCTATCACTATATGGGTGATTTTGATAAAGAAATGCTGAAAGTTCTCAAGAGTGTGAAAGATTTCCAGGCAACACCTGTTCAGGAAATATGGCATAATGATGGCGATCAGGTATTGGCATACGAACGGAAAGACCTTATATTTGTCTTTAACTTTAATCCAAAGCAGTCATTCACTGATTATGGATTCCTGGTAACTCCGGGAGCTTATGAAGTGATACTGAACACCGACGATGTAGCATTTGGAGGAAATGGTTTAGCAGACGACTCTGTCGTGCACTTCACTATTACCGATCCGCTGTACAAGAAGGAAAAGAAAGAGTGGCTGAAACTCTATATTCCTGCCCGTACCGCTGTAGTACTTAGAAAGAAAAAATAATTTTATCTTTAAATCAAGAAGCCCCCGCAAATATTATTGAATATCTGCGGGGGCTTTCTCGTTTATTACCCTATTATATAATTCAGTTCCTAGTTTTCCAGAAAGGTACTTGGCCCGAGAATATCATACATATCACTAACGTTGCGCGTTTTGAGCAATACCCCTTGTGGAGTATAGAATAACTGATATTTGATGTCGACATTATCTTGCCCTACCTTAATTACTATAATAGCCTGCCATTTGGGAAACTCCACCATTGTCACATTATCTACCACCCAATTTGCGTATGGGCCGGATACAAAGGCATTATAGACTGTTGGGGTCAGCCGGTCGAGACTGACAAGATCAGTCTGCGTCATCACCCATTGTCCCCGAACGTTGAACCATACATTTTTAGTAAATCCGTTCATTGCAAAGTTGGCACAATAATATCCGTCGTCTTGTGACCAGGCGACGCCATTTGCTTTAGGATACATTTTCTTGAAAGTCGACTGTACATTGCCGGGAGGGGTATCTCCAAAGACAGATGTAGATAATAGCAGAAACAATGCGATTGCACAAATCATAAATTTCTTCATAAGCTTTGAGTTTAGAGGATTATTTATCTACCTAAACAGCCTTTGAGAATATTTGTTTGAGTGATGTGCATAAAATAATCCCCCGGTCATTCATAAGTGACCGAGGGATGAAGAGTATACAGATCTTAGTCTTTTTACTTAAAAAGTAATCTTTAAAATCTTTCCGTTATAGCCTCCGACTGAAACATCCGTGGGCTTATAAGGTAATAGGCTAATTTCTTCTTTAGCGCCCGTCATCAAATCAGTGGCCTGATAAGATTCCATTTGAGGAATCTGTAAAAAGTCGAAAGCATGTGAAGGCACATTGATAGCAACATCTACCAGTTGACTGTCGAAATTAATAATGAAAAACAGAATCTCATTTTTATATTTTCGCATAAAAGTATATTGTTTATGCTCATTGAAACGCCATCCGTTTATATTGGCATACATTAAATCAAAGAATACTCCCTTGCTGATTGCCTGCTCTTCATTACAAATCGTCAGTACTTTTTGGTAGATAGAGTAGAGGTGTTTATGCTCTTCAGTAAGCATCTTCCCGTCAAATTTACCTCCGTTGCGCCAGCGTCGTATGCTGTCTACACTCCAATAATCGAATATAGTAGTCCGTCCGTCCCTTCCGCTAAATCCTTCACTATCCATGCCCAGTTCTCCAAACTCCTGACCGAAGTAGATCATCATAGGATTAGTGTTCATACAGGCGGAAACGATCAGTGCGGGAATTCCTTTACGCGGGTTGCCGGCAAAGAAATCAGAAGCGATACGTTGCTCGTCGTGATTCTCCAGGAAGTTGAGCATCTTTTTCTCTATTCCATTCAGACTTTGCCAGCAATGAGTGATAGCGGATGCAGATTCATATCCACAAGCTACATTGCGTAACGTGTCATACAGCCCTACCTTATCATACAGGTAATCAAACTTGCCGCGGAACAGATAGTTACGGTATTCACCTGGATTGTAAACCTCTGCGATGAAAAGTATTTCAGGATAAGCCTCTTTTACTTGAGGAATAGCCCATTCCCAGAATTCAACAGGAACCATTTCGGCCATGTCGCAGCGGAAACCGTCAATGTCTTTTGATGCCCAGAAAAGAAGAATGTCCAGCATCTTTATCCAAGTATCCGGAGTCGGGGAGAAGTGGCAGGTACCGCCATTCTGATAATCCACTCCATAGTTTAATTTCACTGTTTCATACCAGTCGGTGATATTGGGAGTAGCATCAAAACGATTGTTACCGGTAGCTTTCGCCGGGAATTCCCGGTAAGGCTCTGCTGCACCGTCTTTCATATCAAACTGGGCATGAAGTTCCGCTTGCGGAATATAATAGAAATTATTATATGGGCTGAAAGATTGGCTGGAGTCATCGTTAGCTCCCAATTCGGTCGTACCGTCCGGTTGTGCATCCGAGTGATATTGGCGTGCTACGTGATTAGGTACAAAATCAATAATTACTTTCAGACCTGTGCGATGTGTGCGATGTACCAGATTCTCAAATTCTTTCATACGTCCTTGCACGTCGTTAGCCAAGTCAGGATCTACATCATAATAATCCTTGATAGCATACGGAGAACCAGCTTTTCCTTTCACAATAGCAGGATGATCCGGACTGATATTATAACGGCGATAGTCCGTTTGAGTGGCATGCTCGATGATGCCTGTATACCATATATGTGTAGCACCTAATTTCTTGATTTCACCAAGTGCTTTGAGCGTGAAATCAGCCATTTTCCCGCAACCATTGGTGGCAATGTCTCCATTGTAGACACAGTGGTTGTTGTTATTTCCAAACAGGCGGGTGAATACTTGGTAGATAATTATTTTATTTTCGTCATTCATATAGAGTAGATTATTAATATTCGTATTCATTCTTGTTTCTGATGGATAGGAGATTATTTCCATATTTTCCCCTTTTCTTCCAACAGTTGACTAAGTACTTCGTTAGCTGTATTATAGCCTTGCCCGAAGATTTCTTCAGCTTTTTCCAGTTCGGTGTTACTGTACCCGTATAGGTTGTATGGTTCGATTAATAAATCGCATTTTTCTCTTTCGGGAAAGGTATTGGCGCGGAACATGAAATGGAATGAGCGCATAGCAATGCTTACAATATTCATTTTGTAATCCTGTGCCATGATGGGACTTACGTTGACAGCTACCACTTTATTGCAAACCCTGCGCAGGGTAGAGACCGGAAGATTCATCATCAATCCTCCATCCACATAGTTAGTGCCGTCTATGTTGACCGGAGAAAACATGACAGGCATACAGCAGGAAGCGGCGACCCGTTCCGCTATGCTTCCCCGATGAAAGTGAACCATGCGACCGTGATCGAGGTCAGTTGCTGTGATAATCAGGGGAAGTTGTAGCTCTTCCAGATTTTTTGCTTTTAAGTTAGTCCGGAGAAAATCAATAAATTCACAGAGGTCAAATAGTCCCTTCTTGGGAATCACCAGTTTGGTTAAATCCTGGAATTTATGTCCGGAGAAATAATCAAGTACTTTGTGCGGCTCGTTGCCGTCCGCGTAAAAGACACCTGCAAGTGCCCCTGCACTTACTCCAGAGATGATTTCCGGTTTAATATCATGTTCCAAAAGAGCTTGCATGACTCCCAAATGGGCAAATCCTTTAATAAATCCTCCGCTTAGTGCATAGCCAATCTGATATTTCCGGCTATTCCAGTTATTTGTGAATACCTCCATGAATTGCTTTCTTTAGTTCGCCACGAATTTAGTGAATTTATTGAAAGTAGGAGGAATATAATGGATAGTTTTTTTTAAATCCATACCATCTGTCTTGTTCACATTTGAAATAAACCGTCATAGAACATAAAACACGGATGGAAACTCTGCTCCGGCACCATGCCGGTCAGAATCCGAAATCGTCTATCTCAACTTTGTGCTCTTCGCTTTCTTTGAATGGTTTTGCTTCTTTTTGTACGGGATTTCCTTCGATATAGATGGCACGGAATGGACGGGCTGGGCAAACATATTCACATCCTCCACAACCTACACATATTTCTTTATTTACATGAGGAATCGTCAATCCGTCCTTATACGGCACCATCGCTACTGCTTGTGTGGGACAGTGTTCGGAGCAGGCTCCGCAACTGGTTCCATCTGTATAAACAATGCAATTTTCCTCGATGAAAACAACATATCCCATTTGTGTAAGATGTTTTTGCTCTACACTTATGGGAAGAATTGCTCCATTGGGACAGACATCTCCACAGACAGTACAGTCAAAGTTACAAAATCCTTTCTCAAAGCTAACAGTAGGTTGCATCATGCCTGCCAAGCCATATTCCATAAAAGCCGGTTTCAAGATATGAGAAGGGCATTTGCTGACACAAAGATGACAGGATGTGCATTGCTGTTGGAAGTGTTCCCGACTGATAGACCCCGGAGGAGTGATCGGATTTTCCTTTTTGTATGCCTTCTTACCTTCCAAGCTTGCTACAGATTCCTTGGCTTGGGAGATGAGTTTGGGGGTTGCTCCGGCAGTAACAAGACCGGCAACCAAAAAACGGCGTTTGGATGAATCCAAATCCGGTGATGATGGTGCAGGAGTTTCTACATCAGACTGTTTTTTTAAAGAAGGGGCGTAAACTAATGCTTTTTGTTTGCATACTCCCAAACAGTTGAAACAATCTACACAACGACTATAATCAATAGCGTGTTCTTTACTATTGATGCAAGCTGCTTTGCATTTGGTGGCACAAAGCCCGCATCCATTACATTTGGCAGTATCAATACGGACTTTGAATAATGAAAATCGGCTCAATAACCCCAATATTGTTCCTACGGGACAAATCGTATTGCACCATGTCCGTCCATGTTTCCATGCCATTACAAAGATGATTGCAAGAGTAATAATAGCGATGAGAAGGGAAGAAATGCTCAAGATGGAGGTGTCTACCTGATAAAATGTATAATTGTCAAATCTGGCAAAGAGTGATTCCAGCAGATTATTCCCCAGCATATAGATAGGTTTGAATATGTGCACTACTACACGTCCATACGCACTGTACGGATCGAGCAAACCAACAATAAATGTAAATCCGCATAGAAACCCGATCACTGTCAGTCCGAGCACACCCCAGCGCAATTTGTTTTTTGCAGGACTGTAACTATATCTTTTTTTCTTTTTTCCCGTTGCTTTGGAAATGCGTGCAATCACATCCTGCAAGATACCCATAGGGCAGATTGTAGAACAATATACACGCCCGAATAAAAGCGTTAACGCAATAAGAAATAATAAGATACCTATACTTAGTGAAAGCAAAGCTGGAACAAATTGCAAATGTGCCAGCCGATGGAAACTGTTCGGTAATATTTCTGCGAAATCGAGAAAAAAGAAAGAAATCAGCACAAATAAAAGTGCTGATATTCCAATACGTAGCCTTCTTAACATGGTTGTTTTACATCTTAATTCGCTTGACATTCAATTTGTCAATGTTCATGGTTCCTATTTTCAATGCTTCCCCATTGGCGAGATGTCCTACTGTATCCAGTGGCATCTCACGTACTTGATTGAAGAACTTGGCAGCAGCCGTATCCACGGCTACAATATCCGGTGAGATAAACAATCCTTTTGCCAATACAACATCGGATGCAGAGCGTCCCCGGGGACCGTTTGTTTTCATGATCCGGTAGGCGTCTACTACGTTGAGTACAGCTTTCTTCTGTAATGTACAGATATCTGCGATGCATTGTTGCAAATCGTTCTGGTGGAAGAATCCGCGATCCCACACAATCCCCATGTGATTTTTCATGGAGATAGTCAGATTGGCACCTCCGTGATTCTTCAGAATAGGAACATTGATCCATACATCACAATCCAGAATCGCTTCGTGCACTTTGGCTTTCTTCATCTTTTTGCCTTTTGGCAGATCAATTGGTTTGTAATACGACTCCAGATGTGCAGGCATTACTTTGGCTCCGGCTTTTTTGGCAGCAGCTTCAATACCACTGTTTTTGTAGCATTTCTGCCAATCGTCACAAGTATGGTCGAACACGACCACTTCTTTAGCTCCGGCGGCAAAACATTGTCTGACGATTTCTTCAATCAGTTTCGGATTCGTATTTCCCGCCAGTTCCGGCACTTTATCCCAACCGATATTAGGTTTTACAACCACTTTCTGTCCCGGTTTGACGAATTGCTTCATACCCCCCAGTTCGCTTATGGCACGGCGGAACATCTCTTCGGGTTCTCCACCCATAACGGCCACCAGATCAGGATTGCTTCCGTTTGCTTTATTGATTGTTTGAGTTAACACCTCCATAGCCTCTGAACGCTGTATAGTCAGGGCGGCTCCGGTGATAGCTACTGTTTTTAAAAAGTCCCTTCTGTCCATCTTTCTATATTAGTTTAGAGTTTTGCAATTGCTTTCAGGAGGGCGTATCCGCCGAACCATTGCAGTAACATTCCCGGAATACCGATACGGAAGTCCTGTACTGCTTCGTAGAAACTTCCGACGATGGCCCATTCAAATGCAGTGCCTATGACCTGATAAGTGAGTACGACACCAAGAATGGCCAGTAATGAAACCGATTTTATAGTACGTGCTGCAAGAGCTGAAGCTCCGGCGAGTAAGGACGATTTGATTAATAGGATGGGAAGTACCGCTTCCGAGGGCATGGCAAACAATAAATGATTGATGACTGGTGAAAGAATAGCAGTCAATAATCCTACAAGAAAACCATATTTATAAGCCGCAATCAGCGTGAAAAAATAAATAGGTAACAGGGTAGGACCACCATAAGGTACAAGATGGCATAATTGTGGAAGTGCAATGTTACCCGCTACAAATAGTAAGGCGAACAGGTAGGTTTTCACATTGCTGTGTTTCAGCGAATAGAGTTTGACGGATGTTTCCATTTTCGTTGATACTTTAATGTTGAATAGAACGATAATATATTAATAATAAGACTTTTCTCCAGATAAAAGGTTTAATCCGACTGATATATTATTTTAATCCTGTAGGAAAAGAAAGTTTCAGGCGCTTGAAACTTTTAGTTTCCCGGCATGAAACTAATGGTTTCTCGGTGTGAAACTGATGGTTTCAAAGCGTGAAACTATAAGTTCCACACTGGGAAACAAAATAGGACAGGCAGGATTGTACTGTACTGGATTTAGTTGACAACTTCGCTTGTTATACCTAAGTTCGTTTACTCAATATTTTTTAAAACCTAAATAAGTTTACTTGTCCCTTTGTAATTCCTGTATAAGTTGTCATTTTAGATATTTTGCAAAATTATGTATCTTCTCTTATAAGTGCAAGACTTCGGGCTGTAAACTTTCATTAAATAACAAAAACTCTTCGCTCGGGGATCGCCCTAGCGGCAACCTTAGATTTGCAGCATCAAAATATTTATCTTTGAATTGATATTGAAAGGAAAGCAAAAGGAAAACCATCAGCGGCAATAGAAGTCAAGTCTAAGTCCCTATTCGGTCCTTTTGCTCCTTCCTTGAACTCAAACCCATATAAGAATTTCAGTAAACCTGTTTAAGGTTATTAGGTCAAGTTCAGGTCCTTTCTTTTTTGTTTAATGTTCAAAAACAAAAGTATGAAAGTTTTTTATTTAGGAGTTGATGTGAGTAAGAAAAAATTGGATTTATGTTTAAGGAGTAACGGTAAGGACATCCTTTATGATGTTATTCCTAATGATCTATCCTCTATTAAATCTTGGTTAACAAGAACGTTTGAGAAATTTTTCCTCTCTGAGGACAGTTTGGTTGTCTGTGCGGAACATACAGGGCAATATACCTATCCTTTGGTCTGTGCAACAAAAAGTATAGGAGTCTACTTATGTTTGGAAGATGCAGCTAAAATAAAATATTGTCATGGAATACCTCGTGGCAAAAATGATAAAATAGATGCCTGCCGAATAGCAATGTATGCAGAAAGATATAATGATTGCCTACAACCGTATACCGCATCAGAGCTTATAATACAAAAACTCAAAAACTTATCAACAGAACGCAGTATGCTTGTTGCAGATAGGGCTAAATATCAATCCCAGCTAAAACCTAATGTCCCGATAATTGTATAATGATATGCAATTTCGTTATGGGAGATTATCCGTTCATTCTTTCTTTAATCTTTCCCCATGCATGCGTATCGAATAGACAACTTTGGCGCATCGTCTCATACATCTCTTTAAATCTGGACATAGGTATGGTATAGCTTAGTTTGTCAGCTTCGAAATGAGGGCGAACCGATGGGTCGAAGAAACCGAGGAAAGTGCGTTTGCCTCCTTTACGATTTTCTATCGTGGCTTGCGTCACTACAGCACTACAGCCGGAACCAAAGGTAGAAACGACGCAATCTGCTGCGTTATTATCATAAAAAGCCCAAGTGGTCAAGCCCGAAAGCATATCCGGATTTGCCAGAAATACGACACCTTCTATTTCTTCAAGGCTTTCTACCTTATCTATACGTGCAAAATGAAGATACTTGTTTTCTGTTCGGGGAACTCCGATTTGCTGTATAAAGTCGATGACCATTTCAGGAGTCTGTTTGTATTTCTCTTTGAGCGAAACGAAAGTCGGTACACGTTCTGGCATTTCGGTGAAGCCAGTATAGAATTTACCGCCGCCACAACCGATGTTTTCAGCATTCAGGCTGATAATACCACCATCTCTTACCGTCTTCATACCTTTGAAGAAGCAACCGTTTATCTTTTCTGTTTCTCCTTTTTGCTCGTCCGAGTACCAGAAAACAAGAGGCAATTCAGCATTTTTTCCGAATGCCTCTCTGAAATTTTGAATAAAAGTTTGGATGTCCATAAGCTTATCAATTTTGGTTCTTTATGTAGGTCTTTCTACAAAGTTAGAATAAAAAAGGATAAGCGCAAGTGATTTAAAAGTTAATGTTTGATACACTTTTCTTACACTCTTCCAGCTTCTCCAATCCCTCTTTCGACAGTTTGGGGTAATGTAAATCCAATTGCTGCATCCGGTCACAAATAATTCGTCCTACTGCGTAACGCATGAACCATTTATTATCGGCAGGGATTATATACCATGGAGCCAGTTCCGTTGATGTCTCCGTCAGTACATCGGCATAAGCATTCATATAGTCCTCCCAGAATTGACGCTCTTTGATGTCCGCCGAAGAGAATTTCCAGTTTTTAGATGCATCGTCCAGTCGCTCCATGAATCGATTTTTCTGTTCGGCTTTCGATACATTGAGAAAGAATTTCAGGACAATCGTTCCATTCTCCGTCAGATAGCGTTCAAAATCGTTGATCTGTCGATAACGACGCTTCCAGAAGTCGGGATCAATGTCATTTATGGTTTCGACACCTGGTAACTTGTTGGATAGAATAATTTCCGGATGCACTTTGGCAATCAGCACATCTTCGTAGTGCGAACGGTTGAAAATGCCGATTCGTCCTCTTTCCGGGAGAGAGCGATTGATACGCCAGAGATAATCATGGTCCAGTTCTTCAGCAGACGGTTGTTTGAACGAATACACCTGGCATCCCTGTGGGTTAATGCCGGACATCACATGCTTGATAGTCCCGTCTTTTCCTGCAGCATCCATCGCCTGAAAGATAATCAGGATTGAATACCGGTCTTGTGCATAAAGCATACTTTGCAGCTCCGAAAGCTTCTCAATATCCTTTGCCAGTTGCTCTTTAGCGTCTTGTTTGGATAAATCGCCAGTGAATGACGAGTCAAAATCCGATACCAAATGTTTCTTTCCGGGCTTTGCCAGCAGGTCTTTTAGAATATCCTTTTTCATGTGACGGTAGTTTTAATAGTTCTATTCAAATAAAACAGTTGAGGCAGTCAATTGGTTTTTATAATCAGTATGTTTGAGACATTTCATGAGAAAGAGGCTTCTTGACGGATAATGACCAAAAATGAACGGATATTGCTCTGGTATCATGAAGGAATTTATCCGAAATTTGCAATCGAATTAGTACTATATAATAAAAGAAACAATGAAGTATTTGAATAAAGAAACCAATGGTATCACCCTTTCACGTATCGGACTGGGTGCCATGAGAATGGCTGACGTTCAGCAGGGAGTCGACACGATACATGCCGCGCTGGACAGTGGAATTACGTATCTGAACACAGGGGACTTTTATGGTCACGGAGAAAGTGAACTGGTGATCCGCGAGGCTTTGAAAACCCGGAAGCGCGAAGACATTTTTATCGCCGTCAAGTTTGGTGGAATGCTCACTCCAGATGATCGGTTCTATGGTATTGACGTCCGTCCGCAGAACGTACAAAATTATCTGGCTTACACCTTGAAACGATTAGGCACAGATTATGTTGACCTCTATCAGCCAGCACGTATCAATCCGCACATCCCGGTGGAAGATACTATTGGTGCCGTTGCCGATCTTGTAAAAGCTGGTTATGTGCGTAGTGTCGGGATCACCGAGATAGATGCTGAAACGTTGCGTCGGGCGCATGCCGTTCATCCTATCAGTTTGGTTGAAGTACGATATTCCTTGCTGGATCGTGACATTGAAGAGGGGATTCTACCCACTGCACGAGAATTGGGTATTGATGTGGTTACATTCGCCAACCTCTTTCATGGAGTAATTGGAGGTAGCAATCCTGCCGGAAAAGTTGCGGGATTGAGTCAACGGATGCCACCGCAAGCTGCCGAGAAATTAAAGCAAGCCGTTTCACGGCTCGAACTGTTGAAAGAAATGGCCGATGAGAAGAACGTATCTGTATCGCAACTCGCCATTGCATGGGTATTGGCGCAGGGGGATGACATATTGGCTTTGGTAGGCTCGCGTACTGTCGATCAGCTTCACGATACCGTGAAAGCGATTGATATTCACCTTAGTCCGGAGGATTTGCAACGTATCGAGCAGATAATCCCTAAAGAATATGCTTCCAATTCGGCAATGTTACCGATTAATCTGGACGAGAACGGGCTGTTTAAATTCTAACGCCATTCGTTGTCTTTTCACCTTTCTTGTACTCCAATGGTGAGAGACCTGTATTCCTTTTAAAGAACTTCACGAATGTAGACTGATCCGGGAAGTTCAATTCTATTGCGATTTGGTTGATCGTCTTGTCCGGTTCACGAAGTAGAATTTTAGCTTCTGTAATCACTGCATTGATAATCCACTTTGCTGCTGACTGCCCATCATATTCTCTGACCACTTTCGATAAATAATCAGAAGTAACACAAAGTTTGTCTGCATAAAAAGTGACTTCTCTGTGCATCCGGCATTCTTCCATAAGTAATTCCCTGAACCGTTGACGGAGGGTTTCACTGCGGGATAGTCCCAGCTCTCCGTCGCCATACCTATGCCAGCGGCAGTTGTCAAGGTCAAAGAATAGATTTATAATCTGATTCTTGATGACGTAAGAGTGGTAGACGTGTTCTTTATCAGGAATATAACTTTTAATGAGTTCAACCTGTTTTCTCAAACGCAGGCTTTCTTCCTCACTCAACTCTTGCCTGGTATGTAATTTCTTCAACTGACCCGCCTGTTGCAGACGGATGCCGGATGTCATAGCCATTATTTCCTTTTTCAATTCAGCAGAATGAATGATGAGATAGCCCTTGAAATCGGCTGAATAAGCTGTGTGCTCTATAATATCATCCGGATACACCTGCATCACCGTGTTCTTTTTCAGTGTATGCGATAAATAGTTTATTCCTATTGTAATTTCTCCGGAAAGAACAAAGATGAGGGAATAGCCTTTCAAACGTATCGGATAGTTTTTGACTTGAACCGGTGAACGACGGGAGTTATCCATATCTATGACGGACAATTGCTCCTGAAAGGTAGCTTCTGCGGATATTCTTTCAAAGTATTCGGGCAAAGCTAAATCTACCACCTGTTCCATAAAAACACTATTATAATTTGTGGAAAACAAAGTTCGTACTATTCTTACAGAAAAAAGAGAGTATAGGCCACTTTGTTTTAGTCAGAATCCGATATTACATATTTTTAAGACGATAGCGTCTTCAATCGGGAGAAAAACAGACATTCAACTTCGTTTTCCATAATAATTACTTATATTTGTCCGGATATGGAATAAGAAAAACCGATATGAAGTATTTGTTAATGTGTGCAGGCTTACTTTTCACAGTCTTTCAGTCATGGGGACAGGAGAGGCTTGCAGATAGAATCGCTCCTCCGTCAGGATATGTTAGAGAGACCTGCTCCGATAATTCGTTTACAACTTATTTGCGCAATTTGTCATTATTGCCTAAAGGCAGTAAAGTGTTACTTTACAATGGAAAAGAAAAAGCCAATCAGGCAGCCGCATTTGCAGTCGTAGATATGGAGATAGGCAATCGTGATTTGCAGCAGTGTGCCGATGCAGTGATACGCCTGCGGGCGGAATATCTGTGGAAACATAAACGGTATACAGATATAAAATTCAACTTCACAAGTGGATTTACTGCCGAATACAAGAAATGGGCGGAGGGAAATCGAATAAAAGTCAGCGGTAATCAGGTTCAATGGTATGCTTCGGGAAAAGGAGTGGATTATTCCTATAAAACTTTCCGTAACTATCTCGATATGGTTTTTATGTATGCCGGAACTGCCTCTTTATCTCGTGAGCTCCCAGCTGTGCTTTATACTTCCTTGCAACCCGGGGATGTCTTTATTAAAGGCGGTTCACCCGGTCATGCTGTGATTGTTATGGATATTGCCATTCATCCGAATACCGGAAAGAAAGTATTCCTTCTGGCGCAAAGCTATATGCCTGCCCAACAGATTCATATCCTGGTCAATCCAACCAGCCGGAACCTTTCTCCCTGGTACGAGCTGACCGAAACGGATACTGGGAAACTATACACTCCGGAATGGATTTTTGAGAAGAAAGACCTGAAGCGTTTTAAATAGGAGAATAGATATAAATGCAACATAACAAAGAAATAATTAAATCTTTTCTTACTTGATTTTCCATCTTTTCCTTATCTTTGGCATTCAACAAACCGTTTTAATCATACAACAACGAAAAACAACCGATTATGAATTATGATTTATCAATGAATGCTAACCAGTTGGTGGCATTCCTTCAAAAACCAACTTCAGAGTTTACAAAAGCTGACATTATCTCATTTATCCAGCAAAAAGATATCCGCATGGTTAATTTTATGTATCCGGCGGGAGACGGGCGTCTGAAAACTCTGAACTTTGTCATCAACAATCAAGCTTATCTGGAAGCTATTCTCACATGTGGAGAACGGGTAGACGGTTCCAGTCTTTTCTCATTTATAGAAGCGGGCAGTAGTGACCTTTATGTAATTCCCCGTTTTTGCACAGCATTCGTTGATCCGTTTGCCGAGATTCCGACGCTGTCTATGCTGTGCTCTTTCTTCAATAAAGACGGCGAACCCCTCGAAAGTGCACCAGAACACACTCTTTACAAAGCAAGCAAAACTTTTACAGAAGTTACCGGAATGGAATTTCAGGCAATGGGCGAATTGGAATATTATGTAATAGCTCCGGATACTGGTATGTTTCAGGCAACCGACCAACGTGGTTATCACGAATCGGGCCCTTATGCTAAATTCAATGAGTTCCGTACTCAATGTATGTCTTACATCGCACAGACAGGCGGGCAAATAAAGTATGGACACTCCGAAGTGGGTAATTTTACGCTGGATGGTTATATCTATGAGCAGAATGAAATAGAATTCCTGCCGGTTCCCGTATCGCAGGCAGCAGATCAATTAATGATTGCCAAATGGGTGATTCGTAACCTGGGATTTAGATATGGATACAATGTAACCTTTGCTCCAAAGATTACGGCAGGTAAAGCAGGTTCGGGCTTGCATGTCCACATGCGTATCATGAAAGACGGAAAGAACCAGATGCTGAAAGACGGTGTTTTGTCGGAAACAGCACGCAAGGCAATTGCCGGAATGATGGTGCTTGCTCCGTCAATTACTGCCTTCGGAAATACCAATCCTACTTCTTATTTCCGTCTCGTTCCTCATCAGGAAGCACCTACCAACGTTTGCTGGGGAGATCGCAACCGTTCCGTATTGGTGCGTGTACCTCTGGGATGGGCTGCAAAAACAGATATGTGTACATTGGCAAATCCGTTGGAAGTTGAAAGTCATTTTGACACCAGTCAGAAGCAGACTGTAGAAATGCGCTCTCCGGATGGTTCGGCAGATTTGTATCAACTGTTGGCTGGTTTGGCTGTTGCCTGCCGTCATGGTTTTGAGATTGAAAATGCGCTGGACATTGCTGAAAAAACTTATGTAAATGTGAATATCCATCAGAAAGAAAACGAAGATAAGCTGAAATCACTGGCGCAACTGCCGGATAGCTGTGAAGCTTCTGCCGATTGTCTGCAACAACAACGGGCAATCTTTGAACAATATAATGTATTCAGCCCGGCAATGATTGACGGTATCATCCGCAGACTTCGTGGTTATGAAGATAAAACATTGCGTGCGGATTTGGAAGGAAAGCCGATGGAGATGTTAGATCTCGTACATAAGTATTTCCATTGTGGATAATTAAAAAATGATATATGAATAAAAGACTATCTTCGGTTGAAAGGTAGTCTTTTATTTTTTTATATAATACATTCAGACCAAACAGGCTACAAATTTACAGGTTTGGTCTACTTAATGCCGGGTTTGGTCTACAAACTCTCTACGCAGATCGGTAAAACTCTACTTTTGTCTCATTCAAACCCTAAAACTGATAAAAGAATGAGGATTATTTTGTTAAGTGCGTTCGCCTTGTTTCTATTACTTCCTGAAAATATACAGGCACAGGTTACTGTGAAAACCGGGTATATATCTTCTTCCCGATATAAAGATGAAAACGGACAGTATCCCGGGAAAGGGGATATGTGCTTTGTGGAAGGGAACGTCAATATTCCCGTATCACAGAAAATGAATGAAAGAAATCAGCCAACTCTTTGGATGATTTCGGCAGGAGGAAGCTATACGGCAATGAATAATAAGAATCTTCAATCTTACATAGACATAGATCAAATTATAAATATGCAGTTGAGCGTAACCAATATTCGCCCTATCAGCAAAAAATGGCTTTTGTTGACGACTGTCGGTGCAGGCGTCTATACCTCTTCTGATGTAAAACTGAAGAATGTTCTGGGACAGGGAGGAGTTATTTTCATCCGGCAGTTCAAGTCCAATTTATCTCTTGGAGCCGGATTGGCTGTGAACAACACATTTGGTTATCCGATGGTATTTCCTGCTATTTATTTTGATTGGAGCACTGAAGGACGTTATCAAATTAAAGTTTCGATGCTGAATGCCATGGAAGTATCGGCAGGAATGAAAATGAATAAATATCTGAATCTAAGGATCGTGGCAGAGATGAACGGGTCATTGGCATTGTTGGAAAGAGAAGGAAAAGATACTATGTTTTCCCAGCAATTCATTATTGTAGGTTTACAACCGGAAGTAAGTATGGGGAATTCTTTTTCAATCACTGCTACTGCCGGTGTGTCGTGTAGCAGAATAGCTTATTACACTACCCGCACTTTAAAGGCTTTCTTCGAAGATATGTCTAAAGATACTGATCCATATTTTAAACCGGCAATGTATGTTTCGGTGGGAATGAAGTATAAGTTCTAAAAAAATGGTAACTTTATCGCCTGATGTCAGTTAAGATACTATTATATACGTTACTGAAGCAAATTGGGATATTTCTTGTAGTCTCCTTTTTAGTGTTCAGAGGCACTTTTGTCGAAAGCGATAGTTTAGGGCTAAATCTTTCTACGGGAGTTAGTCTTTTACTTTCTGTCATTCTATGGGGAATCATAAATCTGCATACTTACTGGTTAATTCCCGGTTATCTGTTTCAGCGTAGATATAAAAAGTATATCATATATTTGAGTTGCCTTGTTGGATTTATGCTGACCGCCATGGTTGGTGCTATTTGTTTTCTAGGGCAATATTATGTTATACCCGAACAGATGCAAAGACTAAACAGTGATCTCCCTTTCTTTCTGTTGATAAATGCATTGGCACTGATACTCTATTTCCTGGCTTTTTCTTTTACTATTTTTCTGCATCGTTGGGTGGCCTATCAACAACGATTAAATGAATTGGAGAATATTAGCATACAGACTGATCTAAATCATTTGAAAGATCAACTCCAACCGGAGTTTTTTTCGAGAATATTGAATAAGGTACGAACCTTGCTGGGAGAAGATGGAGAAAAGGCGTCATTGCTTATCTTTAAATTAAGTCGGTTGCTTAGATACCAACTTTATGAAAGTGAACGGCAACAGGTATTGTTGGGAGATGATATCGATTTTATGACTGATTATATGAAGTTGGAGAAACTATGTAATCCGGAGTTTAATTTTGAAGTCAACATCCTGAATGAAGTGCGTTATATACAAGTTCCTCCTTTATTGTTTATGCCTGTGATAGAATATGTGATTCAGACAACTGTATGTGGAGAGAATGGAAAGGGAGAAAATATAAGGATCGATTTTCAAATGGAAGAGAATCAGCTTCGATTTATTTGTACATACTGTCTGCGAAAAAAGGAAAGTCTGCAAGTAGCACCTGCTTTTGACAAGTTACGGCAACGATTGGACTTGTTATATCCGGGAGGTTATCAATTAAAAAGTGGCTATAATGATGAGGCACTGTGTACCATTGGTTTAATGTTGGAATTATGAAAGATACCTGGAATGTATACGATTGGGGGAAGAATCTGGTAAATGACCGTTTCAGGCTTATCAGTAATTTACTATTGCTATTTATTATACTCTTTTTGGGCTTTCAGAATGTATATGGAGATTTTACTAGAGAAGGTTTCCTATATGCATATCCGGTTAGTATATTGGTTTTTGCATTTCCTATCTATCTGAATATATATTGGTTAGTGCCCCGTTTCCTGTATAAGGCCAAGCGCAAGTTATGGTGTTATTGGATTTCGTTTCTCGGAGTCAATTTAGTGAGTGTATTATTAGGATTTATATTTCTGTCTCCATTATATCAACGATACGGTATTCGTGGGTTTTGTATACAGGATAACCACGCTGTTTCTTTTGATAGTATTGCTTATGGAGTATTAGTACTGCTATTAAGTGCAGGTGGCTGTACGAGCTTTGAACTATTCCGCCGTTGGGTTGTCTCCGATAAAAAGATTCTTGAATTGGAGAAGGCGACTAAACAGACAGAATTGCAACAATTAAAGAAACAGATCAATCCGCATTTTCTTTTTAATATGCTGAATAATGCCAATATTTTGGTAAAGGATGCTCCGGATGAGGCTTCACAGATATTGGAGAAACTGGACAATCTACTTCGCTACCAGTTGAATGACAGTACAAGAAGAGAAGTATTTCTTACTGCAGATATACAGTTTCTCACCAGCTTTCTTGAATTGGAGAAGGTGAGAAGGGATCATTTTGAATATACAATCTTTCAAGAGGGAAATATGGAGAATATCTGTATTCCTCCGTTATTGTTTATCCCTTTTGTAGAGAATGCGGTGAAACATAATTTGGATAGCGACAATTTATCTTATGTTCACTTGTATTTTTCTGTGCATAATAAACAGTTGACGTTTCGTTGCGAAAATTCTAAGCCCCGTGTTCCTGTTAAGCGGGAAGGGGGAATAGGGTTGGCCAATGTGAAACGCAGACTGGATTTACTTTATGAATCACGGTATACGCTACAGATAGAAGATAAAGAAACAACTTATAATGTCAACTTACATCTAAACTTATGAATTGTATTATTGTTGATGACGAGCCGGTAGCTCGCAAAGGTATGAAGTCATTGGTGGAGCAGATTCCACAACTGACATTGGTGGGTAGCTTTAATAATGCTATCGCAGCGTCTGCTTATATAAATGAATATACGGTTGATCTGATTTTCCTTGATATTCAGATGCCGGGAATTACCGGAATAGAATTTGCGCAAAGCATTCCCGTGAATACGTTGATTGTCTTTACAACGGCGTATGCGGAATATGCACTCGATAGTTATGAAGTAAGTGCCATTGATTATCTGGTGAAGCCCATTGAAATGAACCGTTTTCTGAAAGCAGTCAATAAGGCAATAGTATATCATAAACTGTTATTGTCGGAAACAGCCGAAAGAGTGGAGGAGATACAGGAAGAATATATCTTCATCAAATCGGAACGACGCTATATCAAGATAAACTTCAGTGATATTCTTTTTATTGAAGGACTAAAGGATTATTCCATTCTCCAATTGGAAGGTCAGCGGGTGATTACTAAGATGAATCTGAAAAATATTCATGAGCAACTGCCCGCTAAACAGTTTCTCCGGATAAACAAGTCCTATATTGTCAATACTTCACGGATTGACTCTTTTGATACCAATGATATTTTTATTAAGTCTTATGAGATAGGAATAGGAGGTGGAAACTATAAGAAAACGTTTTTTGAGGAATTTGTAGCGAAGAATTTGCAGAAAGACTAATCCGGTAGTTTACATGGAATGGCTTGGTATAAAAAGAATAAGAACGTTAAGTATTGGCCTATTTTCATAAAAAAGATGTTTTGCAGAAAGAAAAAGGAGAGAATATAGTGCAATATCCCCAAATAATGCTTTCCTTTGTACCAACAACAATAAAGAGGTTTATTACGATTTGATTTTTTTACATGAATCTTCTCATTTATTTGAGCATATCCATCTCTAATTAAGATCTTCCTAAAACTTTCTTATTGAATTATTAATTTTTTATATTTGTATTTTATGAATTTGTACATTGGAAATCTTAGCTATAATGTTAAGGAATCAGATTTGAGACATGTAATGGAAGAGTATGGAACAGTTGCTTCAGTAAAGTTAATCACAGATCGTGAAACTAGAAGATCAAAAGGTTTTGCGTTTATCGAAATGCCGGATGATGCAGAAGCTGCTAAAGCTATCGAACAATTGAACGGTGCAGAATATGTAGGTCGTTCAATGGTAGTAAAAGAAGCATTGCCAAAGAATTAATACTGAATACATATACAGTAATAGAGAAAGGCGCACTAGGTAACTAGCGCGCCTTTCTTCTGTTAATCCTCATTGTTATCTTCTTCATCATCCACCATATTATTGAGTTCCAATTCCAGGTCTACCAGCTCTTGTTCCCATAATTTCAGGATATCCTTCGGTGTATCTTTTGCAGCTTTCTTTATTCTTTCTTGAGCAACAGATACTTCATGCTCTAATTGTCTACGTCTGCTCATAATTCTATTGTTCTGATTATAAAATGATAACAACTCGTGTGGGGAATAGTTCGACGGGATAAAATTAAAAGTAATGGGGTGAACTATTCACAAATAAAGGATGTTTTGTAATCTGAATCTTTAAAAAACATACAGCCATGCTCAATTTAATAGCCGTTTTCTTAGTATGTTCAGGTATCGGAATTGCAGTACATATTGCCATAGACCTGACACATCGTCCGCAATCAATGAAGATAATGAATGCAGTCTGGATATTATCTGCATTATGGGGAAGTTATTTAGCTTTATGGGCGTATAATAAGTTTGGACGGAGTAGTCCGATGAAAGCTGAGGATGATGGGATGAAAATGGATATGTCTGGCATGAAAGATATGTCTGATATGAAGGGAATGGATATGTCCGGTATGAAAGATAATATGGAGATGGATATGGCCATGCAGGGAGAAATGTCGATGCAAGGAATGCAACGTCCTTATTGGCAATCGGTAGCTTTGTCGGCGCTTCATTGTGGTGCAGGATGTACATTGGCAGATATCATAGGAGAGTGGTTTACAAACTATGTTCCTGTAACTGTGGCAGGAAGTCAGCTCTTTGGTAATTGGGTACTTGACTTTATTCTGGCTTTGATGATTGGTGTTTATTTCCAATTCTATGCTATTCGGGAGATGGAAAAAATATCGGTAGGTAATGCCTTGGCTCGTGCTTTCAAAGCGGATTTCTTTTCTCTTTTGTCCTGGCAGGTAGGAATGTATGGCTGGATGGCGATTGTCTATTTTGTATTGTTCATCAATGAACCGTTACCCAAAGACACATGGATATTCTGGTTTATGATGCAGTTGGCTATGCTTTTCGGCTTCTTCTGTGCATATCCTATGAATGCTCTTCTTATAAAATTAGGTATAAAGAAAGGTATGTAAAATAAATGCAGATTTACTCTAAACGATAAGTATGTAATTACTTATTTGAGGGAGTGAATCTGCATCTGTTATGATATGACTACTTTTGTCTTTTCTTTCTCTTTGGGAGTTTATCTTTTCAATAATTTCGGTATATCCGAAGGTTCTTGTGCTACCCGGATACCGGCAGCTTCTAAAGATTTAATCTTCTCTTTTGCCGAACCGGAACTTCCCGAAATGATAGCTCCTGCATGTCCCATCTGCTTTCCCGGAGGAGCTGATTGCCCGGCAATAAATGCTACCACAGGTTTGGTTACATTATTGCGGATATATTCGGCCGCTTGCTCTTCCGCATTTCCTCCAATCTCTCCAATCAGAACGATTGCTTCTGTTTCCGGATCATTTTGAAACATCTCCAGCAGTTGACGGAAATGAAGACCTACAACAGGGTCACCCCCGATGCCGATAGCAGTGGATTGTCCCATGCCATTCGCCGTTAAGTGATACACAATCTCGTAAGTAAGTGTTCCGCTACGACTGATAACTCCGACATTCCCTTCTAAAAAGACCTGTCCCGGTAAAATACCAACCATACTTTTTCCCGGAGAGATCAGTCCCGGACAGTTAGGCCCGATCAACATGGCGCCTTTTTGTTCGGCAAACTGATGTGCCTTAATCACGTCCAGTGTGGGGATTCCTTCTGCAATGCAGACTATGATACGGATGCCTGCGTCCGCTGCCTCCATAATAGCATCTGCCGCAAAACGTGCCGGAACGAAAATGATGGAGGTATTAGCCTTTGTCTGCTCGACAGCATCATACATGGTGTTGAATACGGGGATTCCGTCCACATCTGTTCCTCCTTTGCCCGGAGAAGTACCTCCGACCACATTGGTTCCATATTCTTTCATCTTCTTGGCATGGAAAAGCCCGTCTCTGCCAGTGATTCCTTGCACAATTAAACGGGTGGATTTATCTATTAGTATGCTCATAATTGCTTTATTTTTTAGTGATTTGGTACGTATTATGCTTTCAGAGCCATAAGAGCAGCCTCTTTCATCGTTGTGGCTATTTGGAAACGGCTGTAATTCCGTAACAGTTCCCGTCCGATATGTTCATTGGTGCCTGTAAGCCGGACGATGACGGGGACATTGCTGTTTATCTGCTCGAATGCCTGAAGGAGCCCCATTGCCACATCATCGCAACGAGTGATCCCACCGAAAATATTAATCAGGACCACTTTTACTTTCTCATCCTGCAATAAGAGTTTCATAGCTTCAATAACCTTGACAGGATTGGAGCTGCCACCGATGTCGAGAAAATTAGCTGACTGACCTCCATAAAGTTTAATCATGTCCATAGTAGCCATGGCAAGTCCGGCGCCATTTACCATACAACCGATATTGCCGTCCATGTGGACATAACTGAATCCTTTATCTTTGGCATCTGCTTCCACTTTTTCTTCTTCCGTCGGATCAAATAAAGCATGTACCTCCGGATGGCGATAGAGCGCATTGTCATCAAAAACAATCTTTGCGTCAATAGCCATTAACGTACCTTTCTTTGTAAGTGCCAGCGGATTTACTTCCACTAACGACGCGTCATTCTCCACAAAGATTTTATAAAGTTCCTGAAGGATGGCTGCCATTTTACCCGCCTGTTCCATTTGGGGAAAAAGAGAGAAAGCAAAACGCCTTGCCAGATAATCGGGAAGACCAATAAATGGATTGATTGAATATCGGATGATTTTCTCCGGTGTTTGACGGGCTACCTCTTCGATATCCATACCGCCGGACGCACTCATCATCAGAACGACAGAACGTGTATTCCGGTCGATGGTGTAACTGACATAATATTCTGCAGCAATATCAACCGCTTCGCTGACCAGAACTTGATTGACTGGAAGACCTTTAATGCTCATTCCAAGAATGTTCTTGGCTTCCTGATAAGCATCTTCCGTATTGTTTACCAGTTTCACTCCTCCGGCTTTTCCCCGGCCTCCGGTTAATACTTGTGCTTTTATAACCACTCTGTCTGTTCCCATCCTCCGGTATGCAGCCAGGACGCCTGCGGCAGTACGGCATAAAGTGTGCCTCTCGACAGGTATTCCGTACTTGGAGAAAATCTCTTTCGCTTGATATTCATGTATTTTCATGGCTCATAAATTTGAGTAAATGATTCCTGTAATAAAAACAAAAGAAAGATTCGGAAAGTTTGCCGGAAAAGAAAAGTATCAGGGTGTTTTACAACATGTTCGTTTGTATTTCATCTATGGTTTTCATATAAAAAAAGCGTGTTGGCAATAGTTACCAACACGCTCTATATCATTTAAAGATGAAGTCTGTCTTACGGATATTTATGCAATACCGTGAGCATTGACAGTACCGTCAATCTTCTTAATCAATCCTTGAAGTACTGCACCCGGGCCACATTCTGTAAAATCAGTAGCACCGTCAGCAACCATATTCTTTACTGATTGTGTCCAACGTACAGAAGCAGTCAATTGAGCAACCAGGTTCTTTTTGATTTCTGCAGGGTCAGTGTGAGGAAGTGCATCCACATTCTGATATACCGGACATTTAGGAGTATGTATTTCTGTAGCTTTGATAGCAGCTTCCAGTTCTATTTTAGCAGGATCCATCAATGGAGAATGGAAAGCACCACCCACTTTCAGCGGAAGAGCACGTTTTGCTCCGGCAGCTTTCATCAGTTCGCAAGCCTTTTCGATACCCGGTACAGAGCCGGAGATAACGATTTGTCCTGGGCAGTTGTAGTTGGCCGGTACGCAAACTTCACCTTCTGCATTTACTGTTGCGCAGATTTCTTCTACTTTCTCATCCGGCAATGCGATAATGGCAGCCATAGTAGAAGGAGTAGCTTCACAAGCTTTCTGCATAGCCATTGCACGTGCATAAACAAGTTTCAAACCATCTTCAAAACTCAATGCACCGGCAGCAACCAATGCAGAGAACTCACCAAGTGAGTGGCCGGCAGTCATTTCCGGTTTGAAGTCGTCGCCCATGCAAAGAGCAGAAATAACAGAGTGAAGGAAAACGGCAGGTTGAGTAACCTTTGTCTGACGAAGATCTTCGTCTGTGCCGTCGAACATGATATCTGTAATGCGATATCCGAGGATATCATTTGCTTTTTCAAACAATTCTTTTGCTAAAGCTGAGTTTTCATACAGGTCTTTACCCATTCCTACAAATTGAGCGCCTTGACCGGGAAATACAAATGCTTTCATATTTTTATTATTTAATTGATTTTTAATTGCGGGTGCAAAGTTACGTATTTTTATGATACAACCGCACAAAAAGTACACATTTGTGCAACGGTGTCCGGAAAATGCCATAAGGGGCCGTTGCCATGACCGATATTCAATTCTTTTCCTGCGATAATGGCTTGAGTGATATATGTTTTCGCATGCTGGATGGATTCTCGCATGGGGTAGCCTTTGGCAAGATAGGTGGCAATAGCGGAAGAGAGGGTACATCCCGTTCCATGCAGATTATGGCTTTCTATTTTTTTCTCCTCATATATATGGTAGATAAATTCGGACGTATGCAAAAGGTCGCACATATTGTCTCCTTCCAGATGTCCGCCTTTTAGTAAGATATTAGTCTGATAATCATCCGTCAGCATTTTGGCAGCGGTCTGCATATCCTGAATGTTGTGAATACTTTTACCTGTAAGTACTTTTGCTTCATCAATATTAGGGGTGATTAATGTGACAAGCGGTAAAAGTTCTTTTTTGATTTCTTCTATCGCTTCATCTGTCATAAGTTTCTTTCCGCTGGTAGACACCATTACCGGATCGTAAACGACGTATGCAGGCGAATATTTTTGTAGACAGTCGGAAATTACACGAACGATCTGAATGTCATTTATCATTCCTATTTTGATGGCAACCGGTTGCAGGTCGTCCATCACGGCTTCTATTTGCCCACGAACCATATCCGGAGAAATGGACTGTACGGCACGTACCCCCAGTGTGTTTTGTACGGTGATGGCAGTGATGGCCGATGCTGCATAGCCTCCTAAAGCCGAGATTGTTTTTATGTCTGCCTGAATTCCTGCGCCTCCCGAACAATCGGAGCCGGCAATGGATAAAATGACTGGGTGACGTTCCATTTTAGATTTTTTAATATTTACCCGACAAAGATAGAATAAAAAACGATAAGGTACAAAATGACATATCGTTTAAAATACAATAAGTACCTTTACTGGCGTCTGTTGGAAAAGATATGAAAAGTACTGATAATAAAGCGTCCATCTAGTTTTTGTACTTTATACAATTACTCACCCGTGGAAATACTAAAATACATATTGTAATTCGTAAGATAACACTAACTATTCATATTGTAGAATGTATGATATGTATTTATATGAAAAACAATGTTTTATAGCATGTTTCTTATTTTGTTTTGATGGTTTGTAGCCTCTATATTTGCATCGTCTTAAAGAAATGTATATGCAAAATTTACAGAAAAATACACCTCTAGCAAACAATCATATATCAGTAGACTGTGTAGTGATTGGTTTTGACGGAGAACAACTGAAAGTGTTGCTTGTAAAACGTGCAGGTGAGGATAATGGAGAAGTATATCATGATATGAAACTTCCCGGAAGTCTTATCTATATGGATGAAGCCCTGGATGAAGCTGCACAACGAGTTTTGTATGAACTGACAGGACTTAAAAATGTGAATCTGATGCAGTTTAAAGCATTTGGTTCTAAAAACAGAACGAGTAATCCGAAAGATGTACGCTGGTTGGAAAGAGCTATGCAGTCAAAAGTGGAGCGTATTGTTACCATTGCATATTTGTCGATGGTGAAGATAGATCGTACGTTGGATAAGAATCTGGACGATCACCAGGCTTGCTGGGTCGCTTTGAAAGACGTGAAAACACTGGCTTTCGACCATAATCTGATTATAAAGGAGGCAATGACTTATATTCGTCAGTTCGTAGAATTTAATCCTTCCATGTTGTTCGAACTACTTCCGCGTAAATTTACAGCCGCACAATTAAGGACTCTTTTTGAATTAGTATACGACAAAGCCGTGGACGTGCGTAACTTCCATAAAAAAATAGCAATGATGGAATATGTAGTTCCTTTGGAAGAAAAACAACAAGGAGTGGCTCACCGTGCTGCCCGTTATTATAAATTTGATAAGAAGATATATAATAAGGTAAGAAGGTAGCCCCTGTTCAAGTATTAAGTATCAAGTATTATGTATTAGGCGTTGAATGTTAAAGTATTAATTGTCGGACATTGAGCGTTAAATCGTAAATAGTAAATCGTTAAATCGTAAATAAAATTATGTTTCTATTAGGTTATGACATAGGTAGCTCGTCTGTAAAAGCGAGTTTGGTAAATGCGGAGACAGGTAAATGTGTATCCTCGGCATTTTTTCCGAAAACAGAAGCGAATATTATTGCAGTGAATCCCGGATGGGCGGAACAAGATCCTGAAAGTTGGTGGGAAAACTTAAAGTTGTCCACGCAGGCTATTATGACCGAATCCGGAGTGAGTGCCGCTGAAATTAAAGCCATCGGTATCTCTTATCAGATGCACGGATTGGTTTGTGTTGATAAGAATCAGCATGTATTGCGTCCTGCTATCATCTGGTGTGACTCTCGTGCGGTGCCATACGGTCAGAGAGCGTTTGAGACAATCGGGGAGGAGAGATGTCTTTCTCATTTGTTGAATTCGCCGGGAAATTTTACCGCTTCCAAGTTGGCGTGGATTAAAGAAAACGAACCTGCCATCTATGAGCAGATTGATAAGATAATGCTGCCGGGCGATTATATTGCCATGAAGTTGAGTGGAGAAATCTGTACAACTGTTTCCGGGCTTTCGGAAGGTATGTTCTGGGATTTCAAGAACAACCGGGTGGCTGATTTCTTAATGGATTATTACGGATTTGATTCTTCCTTGATTGCAGATATTAAGCCGACCTTCGCGGAACAGGGACGTGTAAATGCAATAGCTGCCAAAGAGCTTGGACTGAAAGAAGGGACACCGATTACTTATCGTGCAGGCGACCAGCCTAACAATGCCCTTTCTTTGAACGTGTTTAATCCGGGCGAAATTGCTTCTACGGCAGGAACATCAGGGGTGGTTTATGGTGTGAACGGTGAAGTGAACTATGATCCGCAGTCACGCGTCAATACCTTTGCGCATGTCAATCATACCATAGATCAGACACGTTTGGGAGTATTGCTTTGCATCAACGGAACGGGTATTCTCAATTCATGGGTAAAACGCAACATTGCTCCCGAAGGAATATCTTATAATGAAATGAATGTATTGGCTTCCAAAGCTCCTATCGGCAGTGCGGGAATCAGTATTCTGCCCTTTGGTAACGGTGCCGAACGTATGCTGAACAATAAAGAAATCGGTTGCAGCATCCGTGGATTGGACTTCAATGCACATGGTAAACACCACATCATCCGTGCCGCTCAAGAAGGTATCGTATTCTCTTTTAAATATGGCATTGATATCATGGAGCAGATGGGAATTCCCGTGAAGATGATCCATGCCGGACACGCTAATATGTTCTTGAGTTCTATCTTCCGCGATACTTTGGCGGGAGTCACAGGAGCTACTATCGAGCTTTACGATACAGATGGTTCCGTAGGCGCTGCGAAAGGTGCGGGCATCGGTGCAGGTATCTACAAGGATAACAATGAAGCATTTGCTACGCTTGACAAACTGGATGTGATTGAGCCTAATGTGGCAAAACGACAGGAATATGCTGACGCGTACGCAAAATGGAAATACCGTCTTGAAAAGTCGATGACCGGTAACATACCGGCTCCGGTTCTTTCTTCAGATAAATAATTAACAATTTAAATAATAACCATTTTAAAAATAAAAGAATTATGGCAACAAAAGAATTTTTCCCGGGAATTGAAAAGATTAAGTTCGAAGGTAAAGATAGTAAAAATCCGATGGCATTCCGTTACTACGATGCTGAAAAGGTTATCAACGGTAAGAAGATGAAAGATTGGTTGAGATTTGCTATGGCATGGTGGCATACTTTGTGTGCTGAAGGTGGCGACCAATTCGGTGGCGGAACAAAACAATTCCCTTGGAATAGTAATGCTGACGCTATACAAGCTGCAAAAGATAAAATGGACGCAGGTTTCGAATTCATGCAGAAAATGGGTATCGAATACTACTGTTTCCACGATGTAGACTTGGTTTCTGAAGGTGCAAGCATCGAAGAATACGAAGCTAACTTGAAAGCAATCGTAGCATACGCAAAACAGAAACAAGCTGAAACAGGCATCAAACTGTTGTGGGGTACTGCCAACGTATTTGGCCATGCACGTTATATGAACGGTGCTGCTACTAACCCTGATTTTGACGTAGTAGCTCGTGCTGCTGTTCAGATCAAGAATGCAATCGATGCAACTATCGAACTGGGTGGTCAGAACTATGTATTCTGGGGTGGCCGTGAAGGCTATATGTCTCTTCTGAATACAGATCAGAAACGTGAAAAAGAACACTTGGCAAAAATGCTGACCATCGCTCGTGATTATGCTCGTGCCCGTGGTTTCAAAGGTACTTTCCTGATCGAACCGAAACCGATGGAACCGACAAAACATCAGTATGATGTAGATACAGAAACAGTAATCGGATTTCTGAAAGCTCATGGCTTGGATAAAGATTTCAAAGTGAACATTGAAGTAAACCACGCAACTTTGGCTGGTCACACTTTCGAACACGAATTGGCAGTAGCAGTAGACAACGGCATGTTGGGTTCTATCGATGCTAACCGTGGTGATTATCAGAATGGTTGGGATACAGACCAATTCCCGATTGACAACTACGAACTGACACAAGCTATGATGCAAATTATCCGCAACGGCGGTTTGGGTAACGGTGGAACAAACTTCGACGCTAAGACTCGTCGTAACTCTACTGACCTGGAAGATATCTTCATCGCTCACATCGCAGGTATGGACGCTATGGCTCGTGCATTGGAAAGCGCAGCTGCTCTGCTGAACGAATCTCCCTATAAGAAAATGTTGGCTGACCGTTACGCTTCATTTGATGGCGGTAAAGGTAAGGAGTTTGAAGATGGCAAGTTGACTTTGGAAGATGTAGTTGCTTATGCAAAAGCAAACGGTGAACCGAAGCAGACTAGCGGTAAACAAGAACTTTATGAAGCAATTCTGAATATGTATTGCTAATTAACCCCACCACAGATTACACGGATTATCACAGATTGATTTTCTTCTCTCTTATTTTGAATTTTATCTGTGTTAATCTGTGAAATCTGTGGTGATATAAATCCAACTACTACAACACTACTTTATCTACTTATAACCATGATTAATACAACGAACGAGGGTAGTAAACTCTACCTATATTCGATAACCTCTGTCGCCATTTTGGGAGGACTGCTTTTCGGATACGATACAGCAGTTATTTCCGGTGCGGAGAAAGGCTTGGAGGCTTTTTTCCTTTCGGCCTCTGATTTTCAATACAATAAAGTAATGCATGGAATCACATCTTCCAGTGCATTGATTGGCTGTGTACTGGGTGGTGCGATCTCCGGTATATTTGCTTCCCGTTTGGGACGTCGTAATTCTCTAAGGCTTGCTGCCGTACTCTTTTTCCTTTCAGCATTAGGTTCCTATTATCCGGAAGTCTTGTTTTTCGAATACGGAAAGCCGAACATGGATTTGCTGATTGCTTTTAATTTGTATCGTGTTTTGGGCGGTATCGGTGTTGGACTGGCTTCTGCAGTCTGTCCGATGTATATTGCTGAAATAGCTCCTTCTAATATTCGTGGAACGCTTGTATCGTGTAACCAGTTTGCTATCATCTTCGGTATGTTGGTAGTATACTTCGTGAATTTCCTGATTATGGGCGACCATCAAAATCCTATTATTTTGAAAGATGCAGCAGGTGTATTGTCTGTTAGTGCTGAATCTGATATGTGGACTGTTTATGAAGGATGGCGTTACATGTTCGGTTCGGAAGCTTTCCCTGCAGCTTTCTTCGGTCTGTTGTTGTTCTTTGTTCCCAAGACTCCTCGTTATCTTGTATTGATACAGCAGGATGAAAAGGCTTATTCGATCCTTGAAAAGATCAATGGTAAGACAAAAGCACAGGAAATTCTTAATGATATTAAAGCTACTGCTCATGAAAAGACAGAGAAAATCTTTACTTATGGAGTGGCAGTAATTGTGATCGGTATTTTGCTTTCTGTATTCCAACAGGCTATCGGTATTAATGCGGTACTTTATTATGCTCCTCGTATTTTCGAAAATGCAGGTGCAGAAGGAGGTGGCATGATGCAGACAGTTATTATGGGTATTGTAAACATTGTCTTTACCTTGGTTGCAATCTTCACAGTAGACCGCTTCGGACGTAAACCACTATTGATAATCGGTTCTATTGGTATGGCTGTAGGTGCATTTGCGGTAGCAATGTGTGATAGCATGGCAATAAAGGGTGTTCTTCCGGTACTTTCAGTGATTGTGTATGCAGCATTCTTTATGATGTCTTGGGGACCGATTTGCTGGGTGTTGATCTCGGAAATATTCCCGAACACGATCCGTGGTAAAGCGGTAGCAATCGCCGTAGCATTCCAATGGATATTCAATTACATTGTATCTTCTACTTTCCCGGCACTGTACGACTTCAGCCCGATGTTTGCATATAGTTTATATGGCATAATCTGTGTGGCTGCTGCTATCTTTGTTTGGCGTTGGGTACCCGAAACGAAAGGTAAGACACTGGAAGATATGAGCAAACTTTGGAAGAAAAATAAATAAATTAGGTTAGTGTAATTTCATCATGCCATTATGACTTCGGTTTCTTGGCATGGTTCTACTAAGATTATGACATCGTACCAAATGGTATGGTGTCATAATTGTTTTTATTTGAAGCTTTGGGGAACAGTTGTAAATCAGGGAATTTGGTTCAGGGGAACTCTATCTCCTAAGAATAGGTTCGTAACCGTATGGAAAGGAATGATACGGATTCTTTTATAAATTCCGTATTTTAGTTCTAATGTAAATATTGTTATAGTAATAGGTGCAATAGAAATAAACGGTGTTGCCAAAAAATGTCAATAAAACTCTTATGTATTCCTGATAGATAACCCTGTTTTGTAAAACTCTGTTAACCAGGTGATTACTATTCGAATTCTTCCTTTAAAACCAACGACCCGTTTCTCACCGAGAAACAACCTGTTCGACACGGAGAAACGAAGTGTTTCTCACCGAGAAACGAATCGACTGATAAAGTCCTAGACTTAAATTAAGAAAATTGTTCGTCTCTTTTATTTTTGACGCTTCTATCGTAGGAATGTATATGTTGAAATATATTTCAATGATATTCTTATCATGTCTAAGATATAATGATATGGAATAAATTTATAACTGTATAGTTTGGAATCAATTACCACTAATGATTTTATTAGTTATTTTTAAGCAATCGTTTACCTATTAATAGTTATTTCATTGCCTAAGGAGTTTTCGTTTGACAATTGTTAAGCGATAGTTCAACATCTGTCAAGCGTTCGTTCAACAACTGTCAAACGATAACTCGTTAGGCAATTGAAAAAATAATATAAGCAAGAGAAAGAGATAAAAGCTGCATACTGACGAGTTATTGTCAGCGATAGTATTTTTGGTTATTTCCGTATAAAAACGACCTATTTTTAACGTCAGTTCGATATAATCATAATTAGCTGCTTTAGCCGGTCTTTTATAAAACACGTATTGTTATGTAACAACATCCGATTAAAATTAATTATTTTGTTTATATTTAATTGGATATCTATTTTTTTTGTAAATTGCCGTTATTTATATGAAACACAATTGTAAACTTTAAATATATTTATTATGAAAAAAGTAGGAAGACTTAGATTGAGCGAATTAGAAGGAAGAATGGATACTTTAACAAAAGCAGAACAACACGAATATTTAGGTGGAAACAATACATGGAGAATTTATGGAGGATATCTGTATGAAGTAGAAGGTGGTACCTTATTTTGTGGTGATAATGGTAAATTTGTATGGTTTCCGGGAATCAGCGTTAGTTCAGATTGGGTTACAATTCGACATATTGGTATGAGCAAGATGCTACTCAAAGAGGGGAACATGTATTATATGATCAAGGATATTATTACTAAACTGTTTGGAATCAATAAGTTTCTGAATTTCCTTCCGTAATTCCTGAAATTTGTTATTATTTAAAGATGAAAGTTTTATTATTATTATTATTTTGCTTTTGGAGTGCTCAATGTTTGTACGCCAAATTACCTTTGGATATTGTTTCTGATTCTTTGCTTTATGTATCAGAAGACTTTTCGTTTTTTGATGCGCAAGGCAAGAGTGTTTTAAAAGGAATACTTACTGTTCCTAAAAACTTGAGTTCATCTACAAGTGTTGTTGTACTCGTAGCTCCTCCTTTGCCTATACCACATGATTACTATGGTCTATTTTCTACTATAGCTGATGTGCTAAGTAAGAATGGAATTGTGACCCTTCGTTTTGATAATAGAGCATATATGGATAAATCATATTCTTCGAAAGAAGAGACTATTACTATGTTTGATCAGGCTGATGATGTGTGTAAAGCTGTGCAGGCTATAAGAAAGGATGTACGTTTTAAAAATAGTGATATTGGTTTGTTGGGCCATAGTGAAGGAACTGCTGTAGTATCTATTGAAGCATCTAGAAATAAGGAGATTCGTTTTATTGTTTGTTTATCTGCGCTTGGGATGATGGGAGCAGATATCGTTTATGACCAAACGAGTATGCCACTAAATCTGAATGACAAAATACCAGATGATGTAAAACAAAATATGTTATTTGCTTTGAAAGAATATCCATATATTGTAAATGAATGTAGTTCTTTGGATTCAATGTCTACACAAATAAGAAAAAAGGCCCAGAAATATTATACTTCAATTAAAGACAAGGAACGAATGTTTGGGAGACAATCGTTAGAGGAATATTGTCAATTGATAACTCAATGGTATACAAGACCTCGGATTGTATCATTTATTAAATATAATCCGGAACTATATTATTCAAAGCTATCTTGTCCGATTTTAGTTATTTATGGGAAAATGGATGGCAATTTAGATTATGCGAAAAATTTGATGGGTTTAGAAAGTATTATTAAAAAGTACCAAAAAGAAAGTTGTGAAATAATGGCAGTTGACAGTGTGGACCATGACTTTTTTAAAGTAAAGCGTAAGATTCCGTTCTTTATAAAGCGATTATCACATCATAAACCTAGTGAACCGAATCCTAAATATGAGTTAGAGGTATTTGAATATGTTGCGAAATGGATAAACCAAACGAAATTTTATTAATACCACATTAACTACTTAGAATATTATTCGTGGCAGTTAATGTGGTACAAGATATTAGATGTATTTTGTTGAATTTAGTATCTCATAATCAGCCCTATATAGTTCACGGATCTCATTAATATATTCTTCGTTATCTAGCTTAAAGTCAACATGTGTTGAGTTTTTGAGTCCATATTGTATAGGGACATTGTATTTCTGCAGAAATGTATCCAGTTTTTTTATTGGTACAATAAAGTCAACATCGTCTGGGGAGTAAAAATCAGATTGTCTACGTATATGTTCATCTTGAAGAATAATGCATTTCTTGTCTAATTCAAATCTGACGAACATCATAAAATGATCAAAAGTGGGTTCTCTATATAAGTCTAAGAAATGGAAATAATGTCGATACCATTTCTCTAAACAAAAGTATTTGTAGCATGATACTAGGCGCTCTACTGGATCTCTCCAAACTGCGAACTTGATAACTTCTTTGCCTCGTGTTTGTTTGTAAGTATCATAAGGAGACAAGAAACCGCTTTGTGGACAGCCACCGAACCAATCGTGTGTTCTGTCTTCACTATGCATAATATAGCCGGTTTTAGCATAAATAGCTATACTTTGTAAATAGGTGATTGCATTTTTAGAAATTGCGACAAATGCAAGATTATAGTTATCTATTTCACAAAAAAAGTTCCCTAAGTAAGGGGTTGAGTAGTTAACAGAAGTAAGTCTCATGATTTTTTAAGTTTGTAGTTTTAATAAAAATAGTTATCAGTATGTTTGAAAGAACAACTCTTTAAGTTCTATCTGTTTAATAAAATCATATAAAGTAGTCTTTCGTAGAATACAAAAGGTATTCCAAACATTCTGTATAGAATTATAATATTTTTGCATGGCATTGTATTGTTCTTGTTGAGCCGATGCCAGTTCGTAAGCAGAAACTTTTCCGGAATTAAACTTGTGACTTAAAAGTATAAACTGCTCTTGTGAGAGTTGGTAGCTTTTCGTTGCAACAAACCACAAATTTATATTGTAATTATAGCTCTCTACCATATCTTTTATATTATTATCAAATTCAACTTCTGCTTGTTCAATTTCTATTATACTGTTTTGATAGTTATTTTTGGCTATTTGAATCTTATTCCGATTGATTCCCCATTGGAAGATTGGAATTTGGACTCCTATCATAATATTTTGTGTATGGTCTGCTTTTCTGTAAGCATCTATGAAATGGTCGGCATGCTGATTTAATCCATAACTTATATTAATATTTCCATTAAAACGATTATCTAGCTTTGCTGTAAACAATGTTTGTTCTGCTTTTAATCTTTTTTGTTCTTGTGCTAAAGCAAATGGGCTGTTTCGGTGAGCGTATAATGACGCAAGTCTTTCATCTATTTTAATAGGGAGATTAAACAGTGGAGTCAAAACTTCAATATTTTGATTAACCCATTCAGGTTTGCCTAAAAAAGCAGTGAGTTTTCTCAATGCTTTTTGAAAATTCTTAGAAGAATTTTCAAATGTATACTTATTATTGAGCTGCTGTAATTCCATTTGATGGTATTCGTATTCTGTGAAATGCCCATTGTCAAGTAGGGCTTTGCTGATAATAAGTAGTGAATCCGAGATAAGGAGATTTTTATGTGATAAATCTGTTGCGAGCTTGCTTGAAAATAAATTCATGAACAAATTTACTGCTTGTGTCTGGATATCTGCTATTTCTGAACAATATTGTTTTAATGAGTTATTATATTGTGCATACTCTATATTGCGCTGTTTCTTGTAATTGTGAAGACCTCCAATAAAAGATTGAGAGTAGTTAATAATAAGTGGGGTTGTACCGAAACGTTCTTTGTTTCCGGAGAATTCGCGGAGATAATTTAATCTCGAACTAATACTAAATTCACCTCCTGTAATACCAACTTTTTGCTGGATAGTCACTCCTGTATTGCTACTATTTGAGTAATCTTCTACATAAGAATAGTTTCCATTTGTTGAGTTTTGCATGAGTTTTTGTGAACGGTTAAAGTTTATAGGACTCAACGAGAATGAGAGAGATGGCAAAAATCCTTTCTTGTAGTTTTCAAATCTTAGTATGGTGTTTTTGTAAGATAATTCGACTTTATGAGCGGATGGTGAGGATAGACACCATTCATTCAGCACTTGCTCCAATGATATTTGATAGGTTTGTCCATGTAATAATATTGGAACACATGTTATCAGCAATGTTATCCATTTGCGAATCATATAAGTGTATTTTTAGTTTGAATGAGTTCTATTATTATGACTGTGAAGAAACCAACTTAAAATATTCTCCTTTTTTTGTCATCAGATTTTCATGATTACCTATTTCAGCTATTCTTCCTTGGTGTAGCACTATTATTTGATCTGCATTTCGTATTGTACTAAGTCTGTGCGCTACAACAATAACAGTCCTATCTTTAAATGCAGCATTCAGAGCTTCTACAATTTTTTTTTCATTAATGACGTCTAATGAGTTGGTAGCTTCATCTAAAAATAAGAAATCAGGTTCTTTATATAAAGCACGTGCTATTAGTAACCGTTGCTTTTGTCCTCCGCTTATTCCTCTTCCTCTTTCGCCTATCATAGTTTCGTATCCTTTGGGCATACCATTTATTTCTTTTGCAATTTGAGCCATTCTACACACTTTGTGTAAACGTTCATAATCAATATGCTCGTCATCCAACACTATATTGGCTAAAATGGTGTCATTAAACAATTTTCCGTCTTGCATAACTACTCCACACATGTTACGCCAAGTATGTAGATTGATACTTGCTATATTCATATTTCCCATTTTGATTTCCCCAGCGGTTGGCTTATAGAGTCTGACTAACAATTTAAGTAGAGTTGATTTGCCACTTCCACTTCCTCCGACAATGGCTGTAATCTTGTTCTGTGGGATAGTTAGAAAAATATTTTTTAGTACTACCGGTGAGTTTGGACTATATTGAAAAATGATATTTGATAATGTAATATCCCTTTTTTCTGGTAAAATAGAAGTAGTTCCTATTGAAAGTAACTCTTCTTCATCTTTTAGTTGTTTTATTTCATTCATACGTAAAAAACTGATTTTGGCATATTGGGCAGAAACAATGAAACTTATGAATTGAGTTAACGGACCATTCAACATACCAATAATGAATTGTGTGGATATCATTATGCCGAATGTAATATCACCCTTAATTACTGCGCTTGCACAAAAAAATACAATTGCCATGTTTTTTATATTCGCAATAAACTGTGCTCCCAGTTTCTGCATATTGGTGATATTTAAGACTCTCTTGTTCACTTTGTAAAGTCGGGCTTGTATCTCTTCCCATTTCCATCTCCGGTATCTTTCGTAATTATAAATTTTGATGTCTTGGATGGCAGACACCGTTTCAACCCAATAGCTTTGATCTTGAGATACTAGTTCGAAATATTCCCAATCCAGTCTTTTTCTGATACGAAGAAATAATAATACCCAAGCGACGTATAGAATAGAACCTCCTAAGAATATATAAAAGATAATCGGATTGTAGGTTAACAATATAATTCCGAATATGATAAATGTCAGAATCGAGAATATCAAAGATAGTGAATTATTCATTATGAAATTCCGAATACGTTCATGGTCTCGTGCTCGTTGCAAAATATCTCCTAAAAGTTTATTCTCGAAAAATGTAACCGGAAGTTTCATGAGCTTTATTAAATAATCGGATATCAGGGCAATGTTCACTCGTGAAGTGATATGCATCAGAATCCAATCACGTATGACATTAAATATGGTAATACTTACAAGTATACTAATATTTCCAATTAATACCATATTTATGAAATTTATATCTGACGACTTGATACCTACATCTATAACTGCTTTGGATATGAAAGGTAACATCCCTTGTAAAAGGGTAACTACGAGCATAATGAAAAATATAGTTGCGAAGCTGTTTTTGTATGGGATGAAGTAACGTAGGATACTAATAAAACTATTTTTCTCTATTTCTTTTTCAACTTTGCTCCTCTTGAAATCAATTGTGGGTTCTATTGCTAAAAGAACGCCTAGAGTTTCTCCTTTTTTATACCATCCGGCTTTGAAGTCCTCATGTGTATATTTGATACGTCCTTTGGCAGGGTCAGAAACCCAAATGTATTTTTTATTGGCATGATAAACTACAATGAAATGTGAATCTCTCCAAAAGAGGATAGCAGGAAAAGGGATTTTATTGATGATATCATCTAATGTACATTTAATGGCTAATGTGCGTAATCCGAGACTTTCGGCACCGGTGCTAAGATTCTCCAGTGAAACCCCTTGTTTAGTAATACCACATCTGTCTCTTAGGTATTGTAATGAATAGAATCGTCCGAAATATTTGGCTATGATTTTTAAGCAAGCCGGGCCGCAATCTTGTGAGTCCATCTGATAATCGACGGGAAATCTGTGTAATATCATTATATAGTATTATTTAGAATGATTATTGTTCAATATTAGCTCTTAGATTATCAAAAAGTCTTTCTATAAGCCGTTTGGGCCTTGTTATAATTTCGACTGTCCCATGTGACTCAAAATCAAGATCAAGAGTTTGATCGAAGTTTGTTTTCAAACCATCAGGAAAGGAAATGAGAACCCGATAAACATTGCCTTCTTTAGTGGCGTCAGTGGATGATTGTTCTATTTTATTGGATATACGTGATATAGAACTGACTTTTCCTTTAATTAATCCATACTCCATATATGGATAATTACTGACCTTTATATTGGCTGTTTGTCCTATTTTTACTTTACCAATGCCGAATGAGGGTACAATTACTTCCCCTACGATCTCATTTTGATTGGGAAGTATGGAAAAGATTTCTTGTCTATTTTGTACGAAGTAATTTTCTCTCCAAAATCCTAAGTATTCTAATTGTCCATCTAATGGGCTTATTTGAAGATATTGCTTTTTCCAGGTATATATTATATTTGTTAATTGAAATTTACAGGCAGATAAGTCTTCTTTTAATTTTTCCAGTTTTTCTTGTTCTTCTAATATATACTGTTGTATTTGTTGTTCGTTTCTTCTTATTTGAGCCATATGGGATAGTCTACTGCTCTGTAGCTCTTTGTATACACTTTGCAGGTCATAGTAGGAACCTTGTTGACGATTATACTCTTGTGTGCTAATAGCTTTTACTTGATTTAATGTACTGTCTCTATTTAGTAGTTCCCCTTCAATTTTTAGTTTTTCTCTTTTAAAAGAAGTTCTTTATCTAAATTTTTTATAATGTCAGCATTAATCATATTTTGTTGTTGGAGGCTATTACACATTATTTTGTAAATATCGGAATGCAATGCCCGGTAATATTGCGAATGGGCAATACTGAAAGAATTGAAAGCAGAGCTAATGCTTCCTAAAATCAATTCAGGCACAGAAGGAAAGTCTTCAAGGTTATTATTATGAATCATTAATAGAGAATCTAGTAATAAAACATCCCTATAATTTGCCTCATTTTCTATGTAAGCTATTATCTGTCCTTCATTGATAGAATTTCTATCTTTACATATAAGATGTAATTTGCCGGAAGCATTGGCAACCAGCTTAATTGGTGCTAAATGAGCTGTGATGGAAATCTGTCCATCTACAGTGTCCGGATACTTTATAATAAATCCTAATGAGATAATTATAGTAACTAATAATGATGTAAGCCCTATTGCGTAAGTTGCTCCTCTCGTAGGCATTCTATCTATTATTGTTTGTACTTCTTCGCTACGTTGTATAGCTTCTTCTTTTTTTTCTTCGTGTGTTTCCATTATAAATACAGTCTTGTATTTGACTGTTACAAAGGAAGAGTATTTCGATATGAAAAAGGGAAAAGTATTGTTCAATAAAGGAAAAATACTGCTCATAAGTTCATTATTTTTTTTTGCACTGCTCTTTTCGGGCATATTTATATCATAATGGGCTGATTTTGTCCTTTTTTGGATATATATTTTCCTTATTTCCAGCAACTTTAAGTGACCTTTGCGAGTACTAAAACACACAATATATTATGAATACATTCTTTTCGGTAATAATGCCTACCTACAATCAGGCATCTTTTATTAGGCGAGCAATTCTTAGCCTGCACAAACAGACTTATCCGAATTGGGAACTGATTATAATTAATGATGGTTGCACAGATGAGACGGAAATATTTATTTCTGATTTTTTAGTTGATGAAAGAGTCGTATATATAAAAAATGAGACTAACCAAGGATTAGGCTATGCTTTGAATCAGGGACTCGAAATTGCTAAGTACGATTTAATAGCTTATTTGCCTTCTGATGATTATTATTTCGAGAATCACTTAGAAACTATTAAATCGTCTTTTGATGGTGATGATGACGTAGAACTTGTATATACAGGTGTACGATATGATGTAAGGGACACTTTATTTGGTGCTCATGATACAGAAAGTAGTGGCACTCGCAGAGGCTTTGCAATGCAACTTGTTCAAACAGCACATAAAAAGGTAAAGGAACGCTGGGTTGAACGTAATGAATGGCTTAGTGATGATTTATTTGCTATGTATTGGAGAAAGCTTACACCTTACGGAGCATTTGTAAGAACTGACAAAATTTCTTGTTTTTGGACTTCCCATCCATTTCAACGTCACTCTATTATAAGTGAGAAGTATAGTGGAGGTCTGAATAAGGCTAGAAGTTTCTATAAGATTCAGTCTCCAGTAAAGCTTAGAATTGCAAAGGAAAAATATCTTGACGAAGAAGAATTATATAGTAATTTTAGAGAGCTGGTTCCTGTAGCCCAAGATTCATTAAAGATATTAATTGTAGGAGAATTAGCCTATAATCCCGAACGAATTTTTGCATTAGAACAGGCTGGACATAAATTATATGGATTATGGATTCCTCATCCTAATTGTAGCTTTGCTACTGTAGGGCATTTACCTTTTGGACATATAGAAGACTTGTCTAATAATAACTGGCAGGAAGAAATAGAAAGAGTACAACCGGATGTAATTTATGCTCTATTAAATTGGGAGGCTGTTTCATGGGCATATAAGGTTTTAAGAGCTTTCCCGGATATACCTTTTGTCTGGCATTTTAAAGAAGGTCCTTTTGTTTCTTTGCGTGGAGGAAATTGGAATAAATTGATTTACTTATATGTACATTCTACTGTAAAAATATTCTTGAATGATGTTGTGAAACAATGGTTTGAACAGTTTATTCCTACGATGGGACTATCATTTGTGATGGATGGGGATTTACCCAAAGAAGAATATTTTAAAGATAATTTTTCTTCGAAATTGTCTGCCAAGGATGGAGAGGTACACACGGTCGTTACAGGGAGAATGATTGGTATTTCTGATAGAGAACTGAAAATTCTAGCAGATAATAAGATTCATATTCATCTCTATACCGAGAATTATCATGCTTCGCGAGCTAAACAACTAAAATGTTTTCAAATAAAATATCCGAATTATTTCCATCTTCATTCACACTGTTCTCCTGCCAACTGGACAAAAGAACTTTCTCAATATGATGCAGGCTGGATGCATTGCGTGCGTAGTAGTAATGGAGGGGATTTGTTAAAAGCAACTTGGGATGATTTGAATATGCCTGCAAGAATCAGTACTTATGCCTCGGCAGGTTTACCCATTATACAAATTGATAATTCCGGAAATATAGTAGCAGCTGAAGAATATTTGAGAAAGCTGGATATAGGTTTGTTTTTCAGTGACTTTTATGATTTATCAAATAAGTTGAAGAATACAGATGCGATAGAAATTCTAAGAAATAATGTTCTTGCGAATAGAAAGAAATTCTGTTTTGATTATTATGTGCCAGAGTTAATTTCATTATTTAGAAAAGCTATAAATAAAAAGAAATATGAATGAGTTATTACGGAAAATCGCAAATACAGTAATTGCCAATTTAGATAATACAACAGAAATAGGTTTGTTTAAAGGTAGAATGGGACTTACTATTTTTCTATACGAGTATGCCAGATATTCCGGTAACTCTGTATATGAAAAGATGGCAGATACATTGATAGATAGAATATATACTCAATTTAAGCCGGGAATTTCATTTAGTATGATTGATGGGAGTGCAAGCATAGGCATTGGGTTGAGTTATCTATTACGGAATCATTTTATAGAGGGTAATATTGATAATATTTTGCAGGATTTAGACAGAAAGTTATTGGATAGTTCTGAAGACGTTTTATTTAAGGAAACGACATCTACAATTCCTGTTTTCTCTTCCGGTGCATATTTACTTTCACGTCTGCCATTATGCAGTGTAGAGCAGAAGGAGAAGTGGATTACGAATATTATAGATACGGGTATCTCTTTTATGTGGAAAATAATAATAAGGAAAAAGTTTGAGCCAAAGCTTTCACTTTTGAATTCCATGTTTTTAGTTTATAATCAATTGATGAAATATAATATTGATAAAGAAAATGTATTGCAATTACAAAAAGATTTGTTGCGCCTTTCTGTCAATGCACTAGAAAAGAGATATTATCAATTTTCTGATATCCTATTGTTGAAGTACATTCTACCTTTAGTTCCAAAAGAAATTAGTATTGATGACCAGTCTCGCTTGCGTTCATTATTATCCGGAATAAATATGGATGATTTTAACATAGAGGAATGGAATAATGGTTTGTGGTGGTGCTTTGTATATGACATAACTTCTTTGGAATATTCTATAGAGGCTATAGAAAAATATGTTGATCAAAAAATGCTGGACTATTCGTTTGATTTGGATGATATCAATAGCCAGTTTTCTGTTTTGGGACTGAATTTAATAATAAAATAAAAATAGAATGAAAAAAGTTGGTAGATTTAGTTTGTCTGAACTGCAAGATGATACTTCAGTTATAGATAAAGAATATCAAAAGACCTTAATAGGTGGTCGTTCTTATACACCACAAGAGTTTGGTTATTTAATTAATAGCGGTCAATGGCATGGTGGTTGGGTATATGGCATGGGATGGGTAACACCGGAAGTTACTATATATCCGAATAGTTATAATTATTCAGGTGGTTATTATCCATCTGGTCATAATGGTGGTGGTAGTGTTCCATTTTGGCCTGGTGGTGGCTGGCACAATGGTGGTGGTAATACAGATGGGTATCCAGGTCATAATAGCTATTATAATCATACTAATTATAATTCGAATCATAATAATAATTGGGGGCATAATGGCTATTCCAATCATTATAGTTATCAGGGTTCCTATGGTTATCATTTTTCAGGTGGCGGAGGAGGTGGAGGTGATGTAGTAGATAGTACTACCTCTTTTTTAGATGACTTAAAAAGTTATCTGAAGAAGTCTCTTTCAAGTCTTATTGCAGGGTCAGCAGAAACAGCACATGAGCTTTATGAAAAAATGAGCTCTTTCATGCAGCAACATCCTGGTTCTATAGATACTGTGAGATCGTATATGAGTGAATTGGGAGATTATGTAAAGCCAATAGTAGAAGATGATCCTGATAAGATGGATTGGGAGGATTTGTTTAATATTTGGATGTTTGAGTTGGAAACATCAAATATAAATCCTCAAAGTGGGAAATTCATATTTACAGATGATGCTTTAACAACAAAAGACCTTCAGACTCAGGAAGGAGTCCAACAAGCACGTGATAAAGTTATGGAACAAATAAATGGAGGAGATTTTTCAGATGTACATCATTCTTGGAGATATGATGTTAATGAATTTATTGATGGAGTGACAAATATGAATACGGCAACTTCTTTTCTAGGTTCTTATAATACAGTTGTTGAAATTATAAATAATCATAATGGAACTTATAGCTTGCAGTATACGGTTTCAAATACAACAGGCTGGGAGTCTGCTACGCGTTTACGCGTAGACCACAATGGTGATGGAATTCATGATGCTATAATTCCTGATAGTAATCGAGGTGAAGGTATTGGATTGGGAGGTACTATAAGTGAAGAATGGCAATGGTCTGAAGTGGTTTCAATTAACTAATTCATTGTTGTAATATTAAGGTGTAATGAGAAAGACTTGTATTTGTTTGCTTTTTGTTCAATCCCTTTTATTGCAGGGATGTCTGTTTAGAGAATCACCGGTATGTTATGGAGTTGACTTTAATTTTACACGTGAAACATTAGGTATTAATTTGTTGGATTCAGGATGGAGAATAGGACATACGGAACCATATTATACAAGATGGATAAATCCTAGTATTGATAAGACTAAAGTACAGTATATAATGAAGCAAGTTTGCTATTTTGATAATATTCTTTCGATGGAGATGGATGTGTATGAAAATGTAAATACTGGGATATTAACATCTGAACGGCTTGCTATTATGTTTTATTATCGCTCTAGTAGATATGATGAAAAGAATATCTTTCATCGAAAAGAAAATGATATTTTGGGGTGGGATTTTCGTTATACACGTGATGACGGACATGAAAGTGTGCAAACTGAATTCATTTCAAAGCAACAAGCGGACTCAATCATTAAGGTGTGGGGAATTGAAAAATGATTTCTGTATGAGCGGGATGAAGGTATTGGATTGGGAGGTACTATAAGTGAGAAATGGCAGTGGTCTGAAACTATTTTAATTGATTGAATATGAAACGTATAATTTATTTTTTCTTGTTATTATCATTATTTTCTGGCTGTTTACATCGTGCACCCAAGACAATCTATCCTGCCTGTTATGGTGTTGAACATAATCCAGTAAGAGATAGTTTGGGACTAGTATTACTGGATTCTAGTTGGGTACCGGATACGTGGGATGGTGCTACAGCTTGGGGACCTAAAGAAAAGCAATCCTATCCATCTCACACTGTTAAACAAGTGAATTATAATAATGATACTCTTTATTGTGAAAGAGATTCATATTGTAATGGAGAAGAATTTGAAACAGTAGATGGATATAATAAAGTACGTTTACAGGTTGTGTATTTTTATCGTTCGGCTCGCTCCGGTCCATTAGGTGGAATTGCTTTCAATGCAGATACTATAGGATGGGTTTGTCGATTTTATGATTCGCATGGAGGACAAAGTGTATCTAAAGCTCAAGCAGACTCTATCATTAAAGCATGGGGGATTAAAGATTGATTTCTTTGTAACCGAGGTGAAGGAATTGAACTAGGAGGTACTATAACAGAGAAATGGAAATGGTCTGAAACTATTACAATTAATTGAATATGAAACGTATAATTTATTTTTTCTTGTTATTATCATTATTTTCTAGTTGTTTACGTCGTGCACCTAAGACAATCTATCCTGCATGTTATGGCGTTGAACATAATCTAGTAAGAGATAGTTTAGGAATAGTATTATTGGATTCTAGCTGGGTGGCATTTGATACATGGGATGGTGCTACAGAAAAGCAGCCCTATCCATATCATACTGCCAAACAAGTAAATTATAATAATGGTACTCTTTATTGTGAAATAGATTCGTATAGCAATGGTGAAAAATACGAAACAGTGGATGGATACAATAGAGTTTATTTAGAGATTGCATATTTTTATCGTCCAGCTTGTTCTGGTCCGTTAGGAGGAATGGCCTTTAATGCTGATACAGTGGGATGGTATTGTCTATTTAATAATTCTCCTGGTAGTACTAATATAAGTAAAGCACAAGCGGATTCAATAATTAAAGCGTGGGGAATTGAAAAATGATTTCTGTGTGGGCGGGAGAAGGCATTAGCTTAGGAGGTACTATAAGTGAGAAATGGCAGTGGGCTGAAACTATTATGATTGATTGAATATGAAAAATCTGGTTTGTTTCTTTTTGTTATTATCACTGTTTTCTAGTTGTTTACGTCGTACACCTAAGGCAATCTATCCTGCATGTTATGGTGTTGAATATAACTCAGTTAGAGATAGTCTAGGAATCGTATTGTTAGATTCTAGCTGGATACCAATGAAAACATGGAATGGTGTTACTGTTTGGGGACCTAAGGAGAAACAGACATATCCACGTCATGGTAATAAAGTAATGGCTTATTTTAATGATACTCTTTATTGTGAATCAGATTCATATGGTAATGGAGAAAATTATGAAACAGTAGATGGACTTTCTTCTG
>NZ_GG774949.1:1724090-1727607 GCF_000162555.1 Bacteroides sp. 3_1_23 | reverse complement strand
AATGGTGTTACTGTTGGGACCTAAGGAAGAAACAGACATATCCACGTCATGGTAATAAAGTAATGGCTTATTTTAATGATACTCTTTATTGTGAATCAGATTCATATGGTAATGGAGAAAATTATGAAACAGTAGATGGACTTTCTTCTGTATGTATTATTGTTATGTATTTTTACCGATTGCCTCGTTCTGGGCCATGGGCAGGAGCTACATTTTATAAAGATTCTGTAGGTTGGATATGCCAATTATATGATTCTCCTAGTAGTACTGATATAAGTAAAGCTCAAGCAGACTCGATAATTAAAGCATGGGGGATTGAAGAATGATCCTTGATCATGGATGAAAGTTAGTATATGCATATTATAATAGAAACTAACTTTTGTGAACTTGGGTTGCAAACGATATGTTTTTTATTATGGATTAAGATTGATCAGTTAAAATAGAAATATAATGAAAAAAGTAGGTCGATTTAGTTTGTTTGAATTGCAGGATGCTAGTTCTGTAATAGACAAAGCGTCTCAAAAGACATTTATTGGTGGCGGTTCAGGATCTTCATCGGATCCTTATACACAGGATGAGTTTGACTCTATGATGTACTCCGGTCATTGGAATGGTGGCTTTGTATATGGTATGGGGTGGGTAATACCTCAAGTTTATATATATTCGAATCGTTATAAATATGCGGGTGGTTATCGTCCTTCCGGAGGTGGTGGAGGTGGCTCCTTTTGGCCCGGTGGTGGTTGGCCTGGTAGTGGAGGCAATGCAGGTGGTTACAATCCTAATCATAATAGCTACTATCATGGACATAATGGTTACTGGGGGCATAATGGCTATTCCAATCATTATGGTTATCCGGGATTTTATGGTTATCATTTTTATGGAGGTGGTGGAGGTGGATGGGGAGGCTCTGATAACAGTAGCTCGTTGACCGATGGCGTAAATATCAATGATAGTAGTCATTTTACTTTTGAAACAGAATCTCAAGCTGTTTTTCATCAACAGCTAACAAATATTCTAAAAAGTAACTCTGTGCTTAAGTCGTTACTTAGTTATTTTAATAAAGGTATTATACATATGACATTTGAGATAGATGATGTAAATAGTATCGCCCAAACTACTTATCCGTCTCATGAATCATTTAAGATTATTTTTAATAGTAAGTTTATTGATGAAAATGGCTGGAATAAAATTTTGGAACAAGACAATGTTGGTTATGATTGGAGTAAAGTAAATACTCCTGATGAAGCATTAGTTATAGTGTTGGCTCATGAGGCACAACATGCAAATCATGTGGCGAGATATTATGATGCAATGACAGAGGCAAAAAATAATCCGGGTGGAGCAGCTCTATTGCTATATGAATGGGGATATAGTCAAGACTTCATTGATGTTTTCTTTCATAGTGACAATGGTGAATGGAGTAATGTACCAAGTGACCAGCAGGTTGATAATATGCATGAATATATGAAGAAATATAATCAATCAGTATTTGATAAAGCTTTAGAGGAGTATAGAGAAGATTATAACTATTAATAAATGACTGTATGAGAATGTTGTTTTATGTATTAGCTTGTTTTCTATTATTGTCTTGTCAAGTAGATAAAAAGAGTAAAGTTGTGGATGTTTCAGTTTCTGGGAAAATGACTAAATTGGAGCGTCTCTATTTGTTATCTCATGATTCTATATTACAATCGTATGATTTATCAAACGATAGTATAACTCATTTTCCGAACTTATCAAAATATACAATAAATAATCTAGATTTATCTGGTAATTTGTTGGATACGCTAATAATTGATTTTTTACCTAAGAATTTAGAAAGACTAAATTTATCATATAATTATTATAAAGGTAAGGTGAAAATTTATAAAAATACTCTTCCAGATTTAAAGGAATTAGATATATCTCATAATGAATTAGAGGCAATAGTTATTTTTGAACCATTACAGAAAATAATATTGTCTTATAATAATTTTGGTCTTATTAGCTTGAATCATGAGTATTTGCATTACCTAGATGTATCTTATAATAGTCGTCTGACTCAGGAAGTTTCTTTTGAACCCACCCAAATAGACACTGTTGTGCGTGAGGGAGTTGCAGAAGGAAAGCGTTTGTATGGTCCTATAAGTATTTGGTCCATAAAAGCGATAGAGTAAATAGAATATACAGTTGTTCTTCCTATAGAAAAGTGAGAGATGAAAGAGGTATTATGGGTAATTGCGAAAATAATAAACTTTAGATGTTCGAATTGGCTCCTATTTTCTTTTTTACGACAAGGGGTTAAATAGATTCAGTATTGGAAGAATATAGAAATGATTATAAACAGAGAATAATATGAAAAATAGATGTTGTATATTCATTGTTTTCCTTTTCTTATTATCTTGTCAATCAGGAAGTAAGAAAAAAACAGTAGAATGTGTTTCGATAAAGGAATTGACTAAATTGGAGCAACTCTTTTTATTACCTCAAGATTCGATAATGGTAGAGTATGATTTGTCCAATGATTGTATAGTTTCTTTTCCTGATTTATCATCATATACAATTAAAACCCTTAATTTATCCAACAATTTATTAGATACGTTCATTGCTGCTTACCTTCCAAAAGAATTGGAAAAGCTTAATCTTTCCCATAATCGTTATAGGGGGATATTGAATATAGAAGAATTCATTCCAGATTTGCAAGAATTGGATATTTCTTATAATAAATTGCGTACAATAGAAGTCGGAAAACCACTATATAGACTTATTTTATCTCATAATGATTTCGGAGTCATTCTTTTGAATCATAAAAATTTACGCTATCTAGATGTATCTTATAATAGTCGTCTGACTCAGGAAGTTTCTTTTGAACCTACCCAAATAGACACTGTTGTGCGTGAGGGAGTTGCAGAAGGAAAGCGTTTGTATGGTCCTATAAGTATTTGGTCCATAAAAGCGATAGAGTAAATAGAATATACAGTTGTTCTTCCTATAGAAAAGTGAGAGATGAAAGAGGTATTATGGGTAATTGCGAGAATAATAAACTTTAGATGTTCGAATTGGCTCCTATTTTCTTTTTACGACAAGGGGTTAAATAGATTCAGTATTGGAAAAATATAGAAATGATTATAAACAGAGAATAATATGAAAGGTACTATAAGTGAAAAGTGGACATGGTCTGAAACTATTACAATTAATTAAGAATGAGGATTTTAGTTTGTCTCATTTTATTCTTACTATTATTTTCTAGTTGTTTATGTCGTACACCTAAGGCAATCTATCCTGCATGTTATGGTGTTGAATATAACTCAGTTAGAGATAGTCTAGGAATCGTATTGTTAGATTCTAGCTGGATACCAATGAAAACATGGAATGGTGTTACTGTTTGGGGACCTAAGGAGAAACAGACATATCCACGTCATGGTAATAAAGTAATGGCTTATTTAATGATACTCTTTATTGTGAATCAGATTCATATGGTAATGGNGAAAATTATGAACAGTAGATGGACTTTCTTCTGTATGTATTGTGTTATGTA